>JAKIWV010000002.1 GCA_022749815.1 Thermoplasmata archaeon | reverse complement strand
GTTACTGTCGCGCCCACCGGGCCCTGCTTCGGGCTCACCGTGATCTTGGGTGTCGTCACCGTAAACTTCCCGATCGCCGTCAGGCTGCTCACGTCCGTCGCCGTGACCGTCGTCCCCGATGTCCCGCTCGGCACCTTGAACGTGCAACTGAACGACCCCGTCCCACCCGTCGTCAGGGAACCGCTCGTGCAGCTCGAGATCGTCACTCCATCAAAGACCAACCCGACTAGGCTCGACACTGTGAAGCCAGCCCCCGACACCGCCACAGTCGAGTTCACAGGACCCTGCGTTGGGCCCACCGTGATTGCGGGCGTCACCAGAAGTCGGGCGCCGCTCTGTCCCCCGCCGGCGTTCGGCGTCTGTACGGCCAGGGCGAAGCCCGAGAGCAGCAATGCTACCAATCCGATGACGAGGAAGGCGCGACCCCGTCCCAAGGGACGGTGTCCTCCCCCACGAACCCTTGGCTCGCTCGGCAGAGCTGCCATTAACGTTTCAATCGATTCGCTGTCTCGCTTAGGACCTTCGGCAAACATCGCGACCCCTTGTCCCCCAAGCGCGACCCGGCGTCCCGGGGGAGGCGCGGATATACGTCTTAGGCTTTAAAACCCGCAGCTGCGCCTGCTTTGGGATTTTATTCTCCGTCTGGCCTGCTCTTCATCGTTCACCTTTCAAGGGAGTCGGAAACTCGTTCTCCATGCGCGCCGCTTCATACCCATGCCGGTCCTCCGAGGCCTTGTTACTCCCCTCGCCTCCCCACTTCCTGCCCCTCTCCTGTCCCTTATCGCCGATTACCGCCTCCTCACCAACGAGATCGTTCGGGAGGCCCTTGCCTCCGGTAAGACCTCTCGGGGGGCACTCTCTCGCTTCGCCCGAGACCGAGCTTTAGTCCACCAGCTCACCGGCCAGCACGCCGTCGTCGCCGCCGACATCGCCCGCACCCTCGTCAAGGGACATCGTCGTCGCCTCCGACAGCACCTGAAACCGCGCGTCCCTTACATCCGTCGTCCCTTCCTTCGCACCAACCCCCACACCTTCCATCTCGACCCGGACTCTGGCAAAGTCCGACTCTCGCTCCGAAATGGCGAGTGGTGTTCCTTCGTCGCTCAGCTCTCCCGTTACCATCGGGCTCGACTCGGCGGGGAGGGAGTCCGGATCAAGCAGCTCCAAGTGTCTCCCGACAAGGCCGTCCTCTTCCTCGAGCGACCGGCTCCCAAACCGTACGCCGCCAGTTCTCTACTCGCCCTCGACACCAACGAATCCTCCCTCGACGGCGTTTCCGTCAGCCCTTCTGGGTCTCGCCTCGTCCAAGTCCCCTTTCCGGAGCTCCGTCGAATCCAAGCCACCCACTTTGTCCGAAGAAGGGAGCTCGTCCGGAAGAAGGCCCGTGACCGGCGCGTCGCCCGTCGATTGCTAAGGAAGGAAGGGACGCGCGAACGACACCGGGTCCGATCCCGACTCCATGATCTGACCACCCGTCTCCTCGACATCGTTGTCCAACACCATGGGGCTCTCGCCCTGGAGAATCTCTCCCGGTTGCCGACTTCCCGCCGCCGAGTCAATACGCGAACTCGTCGTCGTCTCTCGAGCTGGCCCCGCCGCGAACTTCATCGCCAACTAGAGTACAAGGCCGCCGACCGGGGGATCCCGGTCTACTGGGTGAATCCCTTTCGCACGTCCATTACTTGCCCGAAATGTGGGGAGATTACACGACCCCGAAGCAGGGTGGGACCGACGTTCACGTGCGGACACTGCGGCTGGACCATGGACCGGCAACTCAACGCCGGTCTAAATGTCGGAAGAACCGCTCTGCGAGACGTCGCAGAGCTCGGAGGTCTTCGACTTGACCTCGACGCCCTCTCCCATGATGCGATGAGGCCCCGCTACCCGTTTGCAGAGGCGGACGGGCACGGGCGGAGCGGACGGAGAGGGAGGGATCGGAAGGGAGCACCGCCAAAAGGCAGCAAGCTCCAATAAAATCCCGAAGCCAGCCGCGCCGATACCCACCCCAGACCCCCTCCGCCGGCCCCGATGAGTCGCGACTTGCCCGAGAAGTACGCGGATGGCCGTTGCGGCCTCTCCGGGGTTGGTACCGGTCATGATCCTCGGAAAAGGGACCGCGTCGACGCCGCGGTCGCGCTGCTGGAGAACTACATGGGAGCTTGAACAATGGAAAAGGGGCGTTTGAGGGGCATACGTACCGGCGATTTCTCGCCGGTACGGCCAGGTCGCGGTAGTAAGCCCCTTTCTGTTTCAGGCAGCATTCGACTGCGCGCCTTCCTCGACGGTCGGGAAGCCTTCTTCCTCCCGTCTCCTAGGGCTTGCTCCTGGGGAGTCGGCCGTTTCACCATATTCCAAGGGATCCTCCGACGCCACGTCTTCACCGTGCCCTTGGACTGCGTCGTTTCTGCTCCGTTGCTCGCGCTCTCGCCCGGCGGGTTCCCACCCACCCCCATGGCTTCCGGAGAGGGGACTTTCCTCAGCGGTCGGTTGTTGCCAACACGGACCACCGTCAGCTGCCCTCCGCCTCCTGGCGGGCGGGCGATCACGTGCCGACTCGATAACAGTTCGCTCAGGCCCTCCGAGCCTCCGGAGTGCCCCGCCAAACGCCAAGAGGGGTCCCTCCGTTCTCTCTCACATGGGCCGGGCAGAGGTGAAGACCCACCGCGCTCTTGCCGACCACGAGGAGCGCCCTGTTCTGGTTCCCTACCTCTACCTGGACTCTGGACGTATCGTTCTTCCGGGGCCCGCCGAATTCGAGCCGGTGCTCGACCTAGCCGGGAAACCACTCGACCCGTTCGACGCGGCCGACCGGCTCGCGGCCAAGTTCCGCCGGTTTTGTGTCGTCGACCTCGAAGGGATCCGGCGGAACCGGCCGCAGCTCGATTATCTGCAGGAACTGTCGCGGAGTGGGGAGCTCTGGGTTGACGCTGGCGTGCGCACGGGAGATCAGATGATCGATGTCCTGGTTACCGGAGCCCAGCGCGCAGTGCTGAGTACTGCGTACTTGGTCGGACCGAAGGAACTCAAGCGGGCCTGGCGACTTTCGCCCGAAGTCCTGTTCGCCGTCGAAACGGAGGGGGTGCTCGTCCGACGGCGCGGCAACGAGTGGGATGGAATGCCGGTGTCCAACGCCGTCTCGAATGCTCGTAGCATCGGTGTCGTGGATGTGATCCTCCGGAGTCGGGGTTCCCTCACTGATTGGTCGCTGGTGAACCAACTTGCCCAGGAAGGTCCGTTGTGGGTCGGAGATGGGGCTGAATCTGGGATGAAATCACGTCTCGTGACGGCGGGGGCCGCCGGGGGACTGTTCGACGCCTCGCGGGGAGTCCTAATTGGCTCGGATGTCGAAGGGTAGCTTCCGTGTCGGAAATCTGCAACAGACTGGCCGGTGGGTTCCTGGCCCGGGGAGCTCCCCGACCGAACCCGAGCGGGCGTTCCAACTCACGATTCGGTCCGGAATGATGAAGCCTAGAACCAGCTGATCGGTGATGAATGATGGGCGAGCTGACCGGACCTCGAGCGAGTTCTCTGTTTCCATGCGCTGAGACCCCTACCGGAACCGGTTAGCGTCGCGGTTCCGGCCTCTTGTCCGTTGATCGAAACCTAACGAAGGAGCAGAGAACGTGAAAGCTCGTCAGCAACGCGTCGCCTTTGTCGTAGGTGCTCTTCTGGGGATCGTGGTTGTTGGTCTTGTTGCCTCCCCCGGGAACCCCCTACTGTTTGTCCATGCGGTATGCAACACGACGAATCTCGTGGCCGAGCGCGAACTTCTTACCCCAGATGGCGTGACCAATGCCCCATTCCACGGATACGTGAACTACACGGCGATCTATGATGACCCGTGGCACCCCGATAGAAGATGGACATTCCAAACCCCGTACTCGAACGCTATGGTGGGCGGTTTCAACCTCATGAATTGGTCTCTGTACCGGACGGTGACCGACTATGTTCTAGGTCCAGGTCCAAGTCAGGCCTGCCCCAGTCCATGGCGTGCAGTCCTTGGAGGGGGCTCTCCCGGTGGCTTCGGGTTAGACGGGGGCTTGTGGGGAGCTACATCTAGACCGTCAGACATAGCTTCACCGTCCACTATTTCAGACCAGAACCAGAGTTCTGTGGTTTTTGACGTTAGCTATCACGCGAACAACGCCGGGACGATCAACACCTGTGGCGGTTTGGCGAGCCATATGGACCTCGCATCTCGCTTACTGACCGTGAAGGTCCCGTTTGTGGTGGCCAACAACTCATTGCTCGTTGAAGCGAGCGTCCCAGTGCAGCTCTACGTGAACTACACGTTTGATGCCAACTCCGGAGTATGGTTGGTCGACGACCTCAATCCCGGCCCAGACGCCCCGGGGACCGGTCTAGCAACCGTCTGGAGCGCTTGCTAGGCAACCTGGTCGGGGGATGCGCGTCCCGACCGGTCTCCCGGGCCCAACGGTTCCGTGTCGCATGATTGCGGTTAGGGGTTTTCCGCAGCCCGCGCTGAAGCCTGAATAGTTGTGCGGGAAGGTCAAAGGAACCCTGTCGGTCGGTTCGAAATCTTCCCCTAGCGTCACCTGGCCAAAACCTTGGCTCCGGGGGAAGTTCCCTCACGCCCCGTCTTCGGAGGCGGGGAGACGTTCCACGGGCTTTTGCCCCACCAGGTGACGCGGCGGGGAGCAGCGATAGGCCCGTCCCACGGGTTTTACTTCAAAGGCGGCGGGGCTTGAGTGGACTTGTCGACTCCCGAGACGCTGGGATCCTGAAAAGGCCCACCGTTGGACGAGAAGGGGGGCCTCCGGCGAGCACGGCGCCGAGAGATTCCAATCGCGACAACTCCGGCCCCTGCGATTGCGCTAGCAACGAAGACCGAGTAGAGCGTCGCAGTTGGTCCGATCGCAACCGCGACCGTTGTGAGAGTGCCGTTCACAGCAATTGACCCCGACGAGGGGCGGGCAGCGTAACCCCAGGCCGTGGCGACGGTAAAGGGATAGCTCCCGTTTGGTTCGAAAAAGATCATTTGCGGACTCGTCGAGCTCTGAGTGGTTCCCTTAAGCGTGATCGACCAGGCGAAACCTGAGGGGTTTCCGGATTCCGCGAACGCTACAGTGTAGGTCGTCGCGATCGCCGTAACACTACTCGAACCCCCGTTCGATACGTACACGTATCCGTTTCCGCTGTCGATGGTCGCGAAGCTTGGGTAAGATCCGACCGGCAGACGGGCGACGACCGACACCCCGTCGATCACTGTCACGACGCCGGATGGCGTGAAATTCATGGCGTATACGTACCCGGTCCGGTTATTGTACTCTGGAGTGTTCCCCCCGACGGATAAGGTGGCGAGGAGTGACAGGCCGCTGAGCACTGCCAATTTGCCCGCCCCCTGAACGTAAACGAATCCGTTGACCACGTCGTAGGCGCCATCGCCGGGGCCGAAACCTATGCTGATTGTGCCCACGACAGTGACATTGCTGATCACGCTGACTTGGCTTGTTCCGTGTGTCATCACGTAAACGTATCCATTACCGCTATCGAACGCCGCGCTCACAGGCTCGGCGCCTACCGGGACCGAGGCGACGATCGACGTGCCACTGATCACGCTCACATTGTTATCCCAATAGTTCGGCACGTAGACGTATCCATTGCCGCTATCGTAGACGGCCGAACTCGGGGCGAAGCCGACGCTTACCGTTCCCACGACGGAGAGGCCATGAATCACGGTGACGCTGCGCGAACCTTCGTTCGGCACGTAGAGGTATTGATTCGCGCTGTCGTATGCCGGGAATTGCGGGTAGGCGCCGACCGGCACCGTGCCCAGGACTGAGGTGCCACTGATAACGCTCACATTGTCAGTGCCGTGGCTAAGGTAGCTGGTGACGTAGACGTATCCGTTGCTGCTGTCATAAGTCGCATACTCGGGGAACGGGCCGACTGGAATCGTGGCCACCACTGATGTGCCGCTGATGACGCTGACAGAGTTCGAGAGGGAGTTCGGCACATAGACGTACCCATTGTTACTGTTGTACGCCGGCATGTAGGGGCTGTCGCCGACCGGAATCGTGGCTACGACACCAGGATATCCTGCGGAGGAGGTCGAGACGGTCGTACTGCCGTCCGTCGTCATGTCAATGGCGTGGGCCATTATCCCGGATGAAGGAGAGATTCCTACTGGTCCAATCAGTGGCGCCGATCCAAGTCCGCAGAGGGACCCCCCGCAAGACAAGAGGAGAACGCATGAAGCCGACAGCATCACGAGTTCGAAGCGTCTCAGAGGAGAGGGCTTCACGCTTGGTATCACAACCTCGGTCCGATAAGCCCGCTGTCTAGAACATTGAGCTGCCCGCCAGTACGAGGATGCTGATACAGGATACCCCGTGGATGCGATCCGGGTCCGGCGCGAGTGGCTAAAGCCGGACCCCGTCGGGGACGCGCCCGTTCAGGATCCAATCGCTGCCGTAACTCGTACAGTCAGGACGGCGGTCGAGCGCGTCATCCGGAGCTTCGTCTCCGGTGTTTCGGACAGTCGGACGATGTTAAAGAAAAAAGCGCTCCGGGTTGCCCCGGGGCCCGAACGGGTTGGCTGGCTTCTCCCTTCGGTGGAGGACGACCCCGAAAGACGCAACTATTGGGAAGTGGGTCCGTCGGACCATGCCGATTTCCAAGGCTGATTACGAACGCGGACGAACCGAAGACACGGACGAAGAGAAGGTCATCCAATTCCTTCACGCGAATCGCGGTCAGGCTTACAACTCTAGCGAGATTGCCGAGGCAATGGGCCACGGAATAGAAGATCCAATCCGACAGCAATCATTCCTATTGTTCTTAGACCGACTAGTCGGCCGGGGAATGATTGAAAAGAAGATGGTCGAAGTCGGCTCGACAAAGGACTGGTACTTCTCTGCCAAACCGTAGCGGATTGGGATGGGGGGGGGCCCCGAGTTTCCCCGGGGCCGGAACGGTTTGGCTATCTTTTTCGTTCGGCGGAGGAGCCAAACGAGGAGGTACTCAGGCGTCGGCCGAGATCGAAGAGGGTTCGGTCCGTAGGGTCGATTTCTGGGCAGGTCCCTAACGGCGGGTCAATTGATGGGCGAGCTGACCGGACCTCGAGAGAGGGCGCTCTCTTGGGGAGGCTAGAAACCCACCGGTGCTACCAGCCGTAGTCGTGGAAGCCACCGGTCGAACTTTCAAACCGGCACGGGCGGTCGATGACCGGACTGCGATGAGCGCAGGGCGGCCGACGCCTACTCCACGCGCGAGAGCACGATCAGAGCGCGGAGCGTGACCATCCTGCTCGGTCGGCCCGCCATCTCGAAGGAGAGCGGGGTGGGACGCTGTTTCGGGTTCTTCGCATAAAAGGCGGCGGTCTCGGGGTCCGGGTCCGGCTGGTCCGCATCCAGGTTCCACCGCCCATCGGGCCGCCTTTTCCTGCGAAGAAGGTCGAGCGCGAATCCGAGGCGAGGGTCCTTCCCATAGCCCAGCGCGGTCAACACATCCAGTCCGACGAGAAGGTCGTAGTAGTAGTGGACCGGCCAATGGAAGCGGTACCAGGGCTCGTACCGGTCTCCCTGCACGTGAAGCTCGTGCTCTAGGTAGTACTCCGCGGCCCGCTCGACACAGGACGTCATCGCCGGGGTCCACGTCGAACGAGGATAGGCCGCGAAGGCAGCCAATCCCTCCCAGGCGTCGAGAGTGCGGCTCGGCGCGGGTCCGTCCTTCACGAACCGGCAGGACCAGCCCCCCCTCGGGTGAGCGGTCTTGACCAACCAGTCGAGCGTCTTCCGGACGCGGGGGTCCTCGGCATAGCCGAGGCGGATGAGCCCCCGGGCCATGTTGGCGGTGTAACAGTGGTGCCCCTTCCCTTTCCCGAACCCCCCGACGCCCCCTCCTTGTAGCGGGGACTTGGCCATCCAGTATTCGGCGGACGCGGCCACTTCGGGGATGGAGCGCGTCGCCCCGAGGTCTGCCAGCGCCAGCATGTTCCAGTGGGTCCCCGTGAAGCGGGGCTCGAGCCACCCGCGATCGCGTACCCACCAGCCGGCGGGTTCGCGGCGGCGCAGGATGTCCGCTGTCCAACCAACAGTCGGGATGAGCGCCTTCGCCTCCCGCACACCACGGTCAGTCTCCTTCCGACCGACGAGCTGAGTCAAGGCGAGATATCGGACCGACGGCTGGCCCGGTTCAAGGAGCCAATCGAGGACCTTGTCCTGGAGCACCGATACCCGGAGGTGGCTCTGCATATCATTCTTGAGGGAGGGTGGACTCCCAGGCCGCTCCGCCGATCGCGGAACGCGCGCTCGATGATACGACTGCGAGGGGCGGATTACCAGTACCCCCTGCTTCGATGGGCAGGGCGGGACCACTGTACGAATGAAAGAGGGGCCCCGAGTTGCCCCGGGGCCGAACGGGTTGGCTCGGTCTCAGATTCCGCTTGGGTGGAGGAACCGAACGGGACGGAGCGCAACTTCTGGCCGAGAGCGGAGAGGGCATGATCTGTGGGCGAAATGGGGCGCTCCCAGGGCGGGCAGTCCAATCATGGTCGAGTTGGCCGGACCCCCCGCACCGAAGATTGTGGGGCCGTAGTCTAAACCTCGGGGGCGGGTGGATGATGACCGATCCAACACCAACTCTCTGGGGACGGAAACCGACCCTTTTTCTTCGGTGGACAGACCGCTGTGCGCCCCCCGCACCTTCGTGGGGCAGACCCGAACAATAGTCCCGGATGACTCGAAGAGCCCGGTGGTTACCGGAATCAAACTGCCCCGGTCTTGGGTTCGACAAGCCAGACGGTCCAGCTGCCGTACGGCCGCCCCAGCGGTTAGAGAGTCGTCATTCAAGCGGCTCCGACGCCGCGCCGCTTCGGGGCCGACCGTTTCAGCGCATCAAGTAGCGGCAGAAACTCGTACAGACCCACGTGCAGGATGCCGTTGACAAAGAACGTGGGGGTATCCCCTACGCCGGCCTCCTCGGCACTCTCGAGGTCCTCATCGACGCGTCGGGCCGCCACCCCGGACCCAAGATCGCGGTCGAAATGGTCCATCTCGAGCGGCAGCCCCCGGGCGATCTCCCGGATCGCCTTGTCCGATAGGTCGTCCTGATGCGCGAACAACCGGTCGTGCATCAACCAGAACTTTCCCTGCAGGCCGGCGCCCTCGGCGGCCTCCGCGGCCGCTCGGGAGCGCGGGTGCAGGCTCTCCTGAGGAAAGTTGCGAAAGACAAAGCAGAGGTCATCCTGCAACTCGCGGACCAGCTCGTTCACGGTACCGACCGCGTTCCGACAATGAGGGGACGCGTAGTCGCCGTACTCCACGAGAGAAAATCGTGCACCTGGGGTGCCGAGGCAGTTGTCTCGGGCTTCCATCGGGAGCACTAGTCCGGGCAAACCCTCGCTTTCGTCCATGCGTCCTCGGGACGGTCGAGGCGCGGTCGTGCTTTTCTCTTTCGGACTATTGGCCGAACCCTAGCACCGATTGACCGACCAGCGGAACCCATATCTTTTGGCGGGTGTAGGGCCTCGTTCCGCCCTCGGCGGAGAACGACATCGATGGCTGGGATCGAGAAACCGGCTCGTGAGTTTCGAGTCGTGGCGAGCCGAATTGAGCTCGATGATGTGGCGGGTCGAGTGCTATTTCCCTCGCTGCTCCAGGGTCCCTGGCTTCCCTTCCTCCGGTTCGCCGAGACCAGCACGACGGGGGACGACGCTGACGCAGAAGGTCATTCCCACTACGAAGAGGAGGTACTGAACTACATCCTGGCGGGGCGCGTCGACTACGAGGACGAAACGGGCCAACACTCCGTACTCGAACCAGGGACCGTCGAATTCCTCACGGCCCGCGAGGCGACGCGACACAAACTAAGGGTGCCGAAGCAGGGCTTCCAGACCCGATGGTTGTCCGTGGTCGTCCAATTTCCTCGTGGCAGTCCAGGACCAACCCACCCCATCCAGGTCGCACCCGGACCGATGCGCTACCGGGCGAGCGAGGCAACTATCGAGCGGTTCCTTGTTGGACCCGAAGCCCTCGTCGCATCCGGCGCCGGGCTCGAATGCATTGACATCGAATTCCGCAAAGATGGCCGATGCGTTTGCCCGCTGGGGCGGGAACGGAGGGCGGTTGCCTACATGTTCGAGGGTTCTGGGTCTGTCAACGACCAACTTGTCGAGATGGGAGCCGGCGCACTGTTTGACAACGTGACTAAGGTCTCGATCCAGGCCAAATCAGGAACTCGATTGCTCCTCGCTTCAGCCCCCCATTGGGTGCCTTGAATTCTCTCGTGAGGGGTCGCTTCGGCCGAACCGAGCCGCCAACCCAGCCCCGGTTGAGGATAGTCTTTCACTCTGGCTAATGCGGCGACTGTTCGGGCCCCGGGAGAACGACAGCAAATAGTCCGCCACGACTGTCTAGACCCCCGTCCCGGCCGTTTCTTTTTTCCACCGGCTGACCACAATGGGCCTCTCGGGGCATGTTTAAACGCCCCCGTGGGTGGCGTCCCACATTCCAACTCGGACAGAGGAGGCGTTTGAACTTGAGACACCCGAACTGGCTCCCTGGTCGCCTCGCACCGGTTTTCGTCGTCATCGCCTTGTTCGCACCAGGCTCCGATTGGAACGCACTGGGTAAACGCTGGTGGTCGCACGTCCAGTTTCTCGCGGACGATCGTCTCGAGGGCCGCGACACCGGTAGCCGCGGTTTCGACCAGGCGGCCGACTACATGGCCGACCAGTTTCGGTCGGCAGGCTTAGAGCCCGCGGGCGTCACGGGTTACCGGCAGCCAATGGATTTCGACGTAGTGCGGATCGACGAAGCTCGATGCAGACTCGACCTGATCCGGGACGGAAAAGCAGAACCGGTGAAGTTGGGCGAGGACGCGGTGATCGGCGTCAGTTCGCAATCAGTCGAGAGCCTGGAAGCTCCGTGCGTGTTTGTCGGCTACGGTCTCTCAGTCCCCGAACTGAATTACGACGATTTGGCGGGTCAAGAGGTGAAGGGCAAGATCGTGGCCTATGTTACGGGCGGCCCGGGCGACATGCCAGGCCCCATCAAGGCCCACTACCAATCCCTCGAAGAACGCCGAAAGGCGCTGCGGAAGGCGGGGGTCCTCGGTACGGTAACCATACCGAATCCCAAGAGCATCGAGAGACCCTGGTCGCGGGTGGCCGCGTCGCGGTTCGAACCGCGAATGGAATTGCGCGATCCAGGGGAAGACGTGCCGCCCCCGCTTCCGCTGGCCGTCCTGTTCAATACCGACCGTGCCGACATGCTCTTCGCGGGCAGCCACCACACGTTTCAAGACGTGCTCGCGGCGCTCCACGCCGACAAGCCTCTTCCACACTTTCCGCTCGCCGTGACCCTGCGTGCGCGGGTCGGAAAGACTCGCTCGACGGCGAGGTCGGAAAACGTCGTGGGCGTTCTCCCTGGCGCCGATCCGGACCTCAAGAAAGAATTTGTCGTCGTCAGCGCGCATCTGGACCATATCGGGATCGGCGAGCCCGTCAACGGCGACCGCATCTATAGCGGCGCGATGGACGACGCCTCGGGCGACGCATCGCTGATCGAAATCGCCCGCGCGATGAAGGAATCCGGAGCACACCCCAAGCGCTCGATCCTGTTTCTGTCCGTCACGGGCGAGGAAAAGGGCCTCCTCGGCTCGCAGTATTTTGCGGCGCATCCCACGGTGTCCGGACCTATCGTCGCTGACCTAAACATGGACATGTACAACCCGCTCTTCCCACTGAGATATCTCGAGGTCCAGGGCCTCGGTGAATCCACCCTGGGCGACGACGTTAGCGCAGTAGCCGAGCCGGCGGGCGTGCAAGTGCAGCCGGACCAGGAACCGGAGCACAATCTCTTCATCCGCAGCGATCAGTACAGCTTCATCAAGAAGGGTGTCCCGGCGCTCACCTTCAAGTTCAGCTACCTTCCCGGCACTCCGGAAGAGAAGGTCTTCAAGGCCTGGCTGGCTGAGCGTTACCACGCTCCGTTGGATGACCTGGACCAGCCTGTCGACCGAGCCGCCGCCGCGCAATTCAATGCAATCCTCGGAAACTTGACGCTCCGCGTCGCCGACGCGGACCACCGCCCGGAGTGGAAACCCGACAGCTTCTTCCGTCGCTTCCGGCGGTAACGCCGATTCGAGTTCGAGCGTTCGGTCTTCGCGGGTCGAACTGCTAGTTACGGAACACCAGTTTCGGCTGTCATCCGAACCTCCGGGGGGGCCGGCCAACGACCAGCCGACCCTGGTGAGAACTCGGGGGGGCGCCGAGCGCGATTTTTTCCTGACGGATTCAAATATCGGGCCCCGCCTTGAATTCACGTGTACCAGCTTCCTGGCGGGTCTGTCCCGGCAACTAGCGGTCCGGTCCCTCCGTCGCAGGCCTCTGTACGCTCGCCGGCTGGCCTCTTCCCCCGGCTGGTCTTCTTCCTGCGTCGTCACCCGATTCTGTGCCTATTTCTCCTGACCCCAGGCCTCGTCGAATACCTCTCCGGCTCGAGCTCCTTCGTGTACCTCGTGTTCTCTCCGGCCTGGTTCTTCCTGGCCCTCGGGATCAACGCCGCAATGTACACCTCGGGCGCCCTTCTGATTCGAGAGGCCTTGATTCGCTGGAAGAAGGGATGGCCGACGGTCTTCGCATTGGGCGGCGCCTACGCCCTCATGGAGGAGGGGATCGCGGACCAGACGATCTTCAATCCCCACACGTCGCCCATCGGCGCTGCGGGCGTTTACGGGCATTTTGCCGGCGTGAATTGGCTTTTTTTCCCGGACATATTCGTCATCCACATTCTGATGAGTCTCCTGATCCCAATCCTCCTGCTTGGCTACGCCCTCCCCGAGACCCGCGGGAAGAGTCTACTCACCAACCAACAAATCAAACTGGTCGTAGGCATCATCGCCGTTGACACGGCCTTTCTGACAGTCCTGGTCGTTGGGAAGACCGGTTACTGGTACGGGTTCCCTTTGCTGGGCGTCTCGATCGTGGCGATCGTGGCCTTGTGTCTCCTGGGCTGGTGGTTGCCTCGAGATTTCTTGCTGCGGCGACGGGGCCCCCCTGCCTCGTCGCGACTCGCCTTCTTCCTTGTCGGGTGCCTCGCCTTCCCGATCATGGTGGTGCTCGCCACCGCCGGGGCAGCGCGGGGGCTCCCCCCGGCCCTGGTCTTCATGGCAATCGTAGGAATGACGGGCGCATTCTTTGTCTGGGTACTCCGTCGCGTGGGAACGGAGCACCACGAGCGCCACGTGGTGGCCTTCGGTGCGGGCCTCTTGGTCCTTGGATTGATCTTGGGGGTCCTTTTCGAATTCCCATGGGAGTTCGTCCTGATCGCGGACGCGGCGGTGGTGTACTTCCTGTATTGGTTGGACCAAGACCTTGCCAGGAGGTATGCGCAGGTCCGTTCCTCCGTGGGGATCGCCAGGTCCACCCCAGCGTGACCCTCCGCGAGTGGGGCGGGGTGGCGTGGGGGGTATGGACGATTCGGCGACGCTCCTCGGGGGCGGACCGGGAGAGTCGCCGCCAATTCCAAACCTTTTTGCCGCCCCTCGGGTCGTGGCGAGGGTAACACATGACTCCGCACCCGAGCCCCTCCGTGTCGATCCGCTGGCCGGACGGGACGTCGACGGACATCCCCGCCGGGACTTCTGCTGGCGATGCTCTCCGCCATTGGAACGCGCAGCAGACGCGGCTCGCGCTCGCGGCAATCCTGGACGGCGAACTGATCGACCTCGCTCACCCCCTGACCCACGCGGGGGTCTTGGCCCCCCTCCTTCCGGATGACAAAGCCGGACGGGAGGTTCTCCAGCACTCGGCTGCGCACCTCGTAGCGAAGGCCGTCACGGAACTCATTCCCGACGCTTTGCCAACGGACGGTCCCCCGACGGACGAGGGGTTCTACTACGACTTCGAGATGCGGCCGTTGACGGCGGACGAGCTTCCGGCACTTGAAGCCAAGATTCGCGAAACGGTGCGACGAAAGGACCGGTTCGAACGAAGTGAGATCTCGAAGACGGAGGCCGAGGCTCTCTTCCGGCACAACCCCCACAAACTGGGGTACATTGCGAAGGTGCCCGACGGACGGCCCGTATCCATTTACCGGACCGGGACCTTCACGGACTTGTGTCGCGGACCCCACGTACCGGATGCCGGGTGGCTTGAGGGGATCCACATTCTTGGCTTCTCCGCCGTCATCCCCGGGACGGTGTCGTCCGGCGGCGCGTTCCAGCGGGTCCGCGGCGTTGCCTTCCCAACCCGCGCCGAGCTCGAGACGTATCTCAAACGTCGGACCGAGGCCGAGGCGCGCGACCACCGGATCCTGGGACCCCGGTTGGAGTTGTTCACTTTCTCCGACGAGATTCCCGGATTTCCCTTCTGGAACCCCAAGGGGATGATCGTCGTCCGGGAGCTGGAGGCCTTCGTACGGGAACACCTGGCAGAGGCCGGATACTCCGAGATCCGAACGCCGCTCATCTACCCCCAGTCGATCTACGAGACGAGCGGCCACTGGGAGCACTACCGAGAGAACATGTTCCTGACCACGGTGGACGACCGGACCTTTGGCCTCAAACCGATGAACTGTCCGGGAGCGATGCTCGTCTTCCGCTCCCGCTCCCGAAGCTACCGGGAGCTCCCGATGCGACTCGCTGAGTTCGCGCCCCTCCACCGCCTCGAGGCGAGCGGTACGATCCACGGGCTCACCCGGGCCCGTGAGTTTGTCCAGGATGACGCCCACGTATTCGTCACCGAGGAGCAAATTCCGGCCGAAATCCGGACCCTCATCGAATGGGTCCAGCGGGCGATGGGAACGTTCCACTTGGAATGGACCGCCGAACTCTCGACCCGGCCCGCGAAATTCCTCGGGACCGCCGAGACGTGGGATCGCGCGGAGAGTATGCTCAAGAGCGTGCTCGACGGCGCCGGATTGAAGTACAAGATCTCCCCGGGGGAGGGGGCGTTCTACGGGCCCAAGATCGACATCCATATCCGCGACTCCCTCGGCCGGTCCTGGCAGTGCGGCACGATCCAGCTTGACTACCAGCTCCCCGATCGGTTCGGCCTTCAATACCAAGGGACGGACGGGACGCTGCATACCCCGGTGGTAGTGCACCGGGTGATCCTCGGCACGTGGGAGCGATTCCTCGGGGTCTTTCTGGAGCACTGCGCCGGATGGCTCCCGCCTTGGCTCGCCCCCGTTCAGGTCCGGGTCCTGCCGGTCACCGAACGGCAGGTACCCCGGGTCACTGAGCTCGCCGCCGAATGGCGAACGGCCGGTCTCCGGGTGGAATCGACGGACAGCCAAGACACGCTGTCGAAGCGAATCCGAGAGGCGGAGGTGGCTCACGTACCGTACATCGCCGTCGTCGGGGACCGAGAAGTGGCCGCCGGAACCGTCGCTCTCCGTGCCCACGGACAGAAGGGACAGCGCAGTTTGACTCCGGCGCAACTCGTGGAGCAACTCCGTGCCAAAGTCGCTACCCGAGAGTACGACCCATAGCCTGCCCGCCGCCGCGACCTCTATACCATCGACATCGTTCTCCCCTCGTGCCGGCCGCCGTTCGACTGGCCCTTCTCGGCGCTCCGCTCCGAAGCTCGCTCGCCACGGAGGGCACGGAGGGTGCCGCCACGCCCCTACGATCATTCGCGGTGTCCGGCGCTGCGTTGGCAGGAGTCGAGGCGATCGACGCCGGCGACACCCCCCTGTCGCCGCCCGGCACGGCCGACTATCTTCCCGGCGGGGCGACCCCCAAGAACGACGGCCGCGTCCGGGAGTCGTTGGTGGCCGTCGCAGCCCGGGTCGGGGAGGTGGTTCGTGCCGGGCAGACTCCGATCGTCTTCGGCGGTGACGCGACCGTGCTGCTGGGGCTGCTCACCGGTCTCCTCGACGGACGCACGCCCGCTCCGAGGATGGGCCTCTTGTCCGTCGACGGCCTCGCACGCTTTCGTACAACGGGCGACGACCCTGGAGGCGACCTGAGCACGATGGTCACCGCTCTCGCAGTCGGTCGGGGTCACTTCTCCCTCGCCCATCTGGCTCGGGAGCGCTTCCCGCTCGTCCAGGAGACCGATGTCGTCCTAGCCGGCGTCCGTGATGCGACGCCGGCGGAGGCGGCCTCGCTCGTCCAGAGCCGGATGACCCTTCTCCCGCCCGACCGCCTGCGGGGGCGCGGGGGCGACGCCGCGTTCATGGACGTGCTGGGTCGCCACGCGCAGCGTACTCGTGAGCTGGTGCTGCACTTCGACGTCAGCGTCCTCGAGCCGGCCCACTTTCCGGTCGGGGTCGGCTCCCCAGCCGCCGGCGGCCTTCCGTTAGAACGTCTGCGCAGCCTGGCCGGGGAGTTGGCCATCTGGAACTCCGACGGCACGATCCAGATCGTGGGCGTGTCAGTGACAGGAGTGGATGCTCGGAAAGACCCGGGTGGGGTCCGGATGCACGAGCTCGCGGGGTTCGTCCTCCGGCTCTTCCGGCGCCGTGGGGCCGAGCCGACCTAGGCGTGAGCGTGCGTTGGTCCCCGGAGGGAATCGCGCCGAGCTTGAAGCAGGACGGCCTCGAGTTCGCCGCTTTCGAGCTGGTGGGCGTCGCGGAGATGCTCCTTCATCCGCTGAAGTTCCATGGCGCGGTTGCATCGGGGGCAGGAGGTTCTCAATGCCCGGCGACTTGGGGGGCGCACCGCGGGCGATTGCATCGGCCGGCGAAAAAGGTACGATGCAGTATGAAAGGGCTTTGTCTGAGGGGAATCCACTACCAGTGGGCCAGACGGCCGCCGTGGTAACGTTTTAATAATTGTCGGACAGGCCGACCGTCGGTACTGAGATCGGTTCATGATGTTCACGACCTACCAGCTCGAGATTGCCGTCCTCGGTGCCTCTCTCGTCGCCTTGGCGTACGCGGCGATCCAGTCCGTCCTTGTGCTCCGGGAGGACGAGGGGGACGAGAAAATGCAGTCGATCTCCCTCGCCATCCGGGAAGGGGCCGTCGCCTTCCTCCGGCGGGAGTACACCACCGTGTTCGTGGTGGCCGCGGTGCTCACCGTCGTCATCTTCGCGGGGTTCGCGAGCGCGCAGAGTGTTGGACTCGCCGCAGACCTCGCCCTGGGGTTCGTACTCGGCACCATCGGCAGCGCGCTGGCGGGCGCCGTGGGGATGTTCGTCTCCGTGCGCGCCAACGTCCGAACGGCCGCCCACGCGCGCAGTGGGAACCTCGCGGCCACCATGCGATTCGCATTCCAAGGCGGTTCCGTCACCGGCCTCTCCGTGGCCGGCTTCGCCCTGCTCGAGCTCGTGGGCTTCTACATGCTTCTCGGCGGAAACGTCCCCGGGATGGTCGGTCTCCTCTTCGGAGCTTCCCTGATGAGCCTCTTCGCCCGAGTGGGTGGGGGGATCTACACCAAAGGCGCGGATGTGGGCGCGGACCTCGTCGGGAAGGTCGAGGCGGGTATCCCGGAGGACGACCCGCGCAACCCGGCAGTCATCGCGGACAACGTCGGGGACAACGTCGGCGATTGTGCCGGCATGGCGGCCGACCTGTTCGAGACCTACGTCGTGACCGCGATGAGCGCGATGCTCCTCGCTTATCTCATCAAAGAGAACGGGATGGATCCCATCCTCGCCTCGTTTCCACAGGCCGTGCTCTACCCGATGGTCGTGTGCGCCTGGGCGATCGTCGCGACCATCGTCGGCAACGCTTTCGTCCGCATGCGCGCGGGGGGGTCGATCATGGGGGCGCTCTACCAAGGCCTGGCCGTGACGACGGGGATCGGTGTCCTGGGCCTCTACGTCCTCGACTCGCTCCTGATGAACGGGAGCCCAGGGGTGTTCGTCGCGACGGTCCTGGGACTCGTTGTCATGATCTGCATCGTCTTCCTAACCGACTACTACACGAGCTCCAACTACCGCCCGGTCGGAAAGATCGCGGAGGCCGCCCAAGCCGGCGGTGGGCCGGTCGTCATCGCGGGGCTTTCCGTGGGCCTGGAGTCCACCTGGATCTCCGGTCTCGTGATCGTCGGTGCCATCCTGGGTTCGTTCTTCGCCCTGGGGTGGTCGGCCACCGGAGCGTTCGTCTCCTCGTCCAGGTTTGCCGATTTCGGGCTCTACGGGATCGGCCTCGCCGCGTCGAGCATGCTGGCGGTCACGGGGATGATCATCTCCATCGACGCTTTCGGGCCGATCACGGACAACGCGGGGGGCATCGCCGAGATGGCAGACCTCCCGCCCATGGCCCGGGCCGTCACCGACCCGCTGGATGCCGTGGGGAACACGACAAAGGCAGTGACGAAGGGCTACGCCATCGGCTCGGCGGCTCTCGCCGCGCTCGCGCTGTTTGCCGCGTATGGGTTCGCGGCCGCCAACGCGACCGGACCGAATGGTACACCGTATACCACGTGGATCGGCGCGTTGACGATCACGAACCCGCTGGTGGTCGCGGGCCTGATCATCGGCGCGCTGCTCCCGTTCTTCTTCACCTCGTTCCTGATGAACGCGGTCGGTGTGGCTGCGCAGGCGATCGTCTTCGAAGTCCGGCGCCAATTCCGGGAGATGCCCGGCATCATGACCGGCGCGACGAAGCCGGAATACGGAAAGTGTGTCGACATTGTGACCCAGACGGCGCTCCGCCAGCTCGCAGTGCCGGCGTTGATCGCCGTCGTCGTCCCGCTGGCCGTCGGCTTCGTGCTGGGCCCCTACGCGCTCGCCGGTCTACTCCTCGGCGTGATCCTTTCTGGCCTTCCCCTCGCCCTGATGATGACGACCGGCGGCGGGGCGTGGGACAACGGAAAGAAGTTCATCGAGAGCGGCAAGTACGGGGGAAAGCACTCCGACGCGCACAAGGCCGCCGTCGTCGGAGACACCGTGGGCGATGCGACCAAGGACACGGCGGGCCCGGCGATCAACCCCCTCATCAAGGTCGTGAACACGATCTCCATCCTCTTCGTCGCGCTGATCGTCCTGCACCACGTCATCCAGTTCTAGGACCTCGCCAGCGTCCCGCCCGGGGGCCGCACGCACGGTTCAACGGATCGTCAGCAACCAGGTCCCGGGAGCTTCCCCCCGAAGATTGCTCGTCAGCACGGCCAGCGCCGGTGTCGAGGGTCGGATTCCGTACATCAATGTCGTCCGCCGATGGGAGAAGAACCGAATGTGGTTGCGGATCGCCGGTGCGATCTCCGAAAGTCCCGGCATCGAGCTCGGAGCGATCAGCAACAGGATCCCGCCACGCTCGTGCACTCGCGAGGAGAGGGAGTTGACCGCGTCGATGAACTCCGGCCGGCTTCCGAAGGCGACTTCGAGGGCCGTCAGAACGACCCCGACCGCCGATTTCGTCGTGATCGATTCCTTGAGCTGGTCGATGAGCTTCCGGGTCGCTGGCGGGGTCGGGCTCCCCGGCGTCACGAGTGGGGGCGGGGTGAACGAGGTGAGGTGCTCGAGCAACAGCTCTCGGGGGATCAGCCGCTCGGTTTCGGCCAGGAATCCGCCGATGGAGAACGGGGGATCGGCGAGCGTAGTCACTTCCCACCCACTGCGGATCGCCTGCGCGACGATGAACTCGGTCAAGGGGCGGAGGGAGGTACGCTCCACATGGGGGTCCAGCTCCAGCAGTACCGGCTCGTTGGCCCGCAGCGGGCCGAGGGTCCGGTCCAATTCGGCCAGGCCCCACGAGAGCCCGTTCGGCGGGTTTTCCCGAACCTGGAACGGCTCCGCAGCGGTCGCGTCGGAGCGAGGGTAGGTCCGCGGGATGGCGGTGAACCTCGCCCCATCGAGGGAATAGAGGGTCGAGCTCGAATGGAGCGGCACTCCCCGGAGCTTGTGGTACTGGAGCTCGCGGAGCACCATGCCTTCCACGTCGTCGCGCCGGAGCTCGATCACTCCGTGGACCAGGTACTCGAGCCCGGAAAAGTCGGGGGTTTCCCGGATCAGGATCGCGTGAACGTTCGCTTTGGTCAGCACGGATATGAGCGCGTTCTCGACCCGCAAGCGGTGGACCGCCGAGAGGGGTTCCGACGGATGGCCGAGGTACGGTTCGATGAGCCCGTCCCAGCTGTCGATGACGAGCGCCGAGCGCTGCTCCACCGGGAGACGACTGAATACCTCTTGGACGCCCGGCGGCAGGGTCAGGAACCGGTCCAAATTGCCGAACTCCTCGGAATCGGGGGAGAGGTCGGTGAACTGTCGGATCAGGGAGGAGTACTCCTTTCGGCCCGCCGCGCCGGGCCACAATGCCTCGGCGTCCACCACATGGTCCTCCGGCAGTCGTTCGGCCAGCCACGGGTAGTGCTCCTGCAGCTCCGAATAGTAGACCCGGGTGGAGACGTAGAAGCCGGGGATCCGGAGACCGGCCAACAGGGTCAGCGCGAGGGTTGTTTTGCCGGTTCCCGGAGCGCCCCGGACGAGCAGGGTCTGACTGGTGCGCCCCCGGAAGAACCGGCGGAGCTCCGTGGGAAGATGCCAGTCGCCCACGGTGTCGAGCGCCGGAGGAGTTGGCGCCACTTCCGGACGGGGGCTCGTTTCCGTCGGCCCCGTCTTTCTGCGCGCGCCTGGCATCTACACCCGGAATCCTCGGTAGGGCCCTACGTTCCCGACCTGGAGAATCCGTCAAAAGTCAGGGCCTCACCGTAATATTACTATTGACCGACCCGCCGTGGCAGTGCCTACCCCAAAGAAGGCATTTACCGGTGGGAGCCTCCGCCCGTTGTGTTCTCACTGAAGGGACGGGTCGGACTGGTGACGGGAGCCTCCCGGGGCATCGGTCGGGCGATTGCCATCGAACTCGCCGCCGCCGGAGCCCGGCTCGCACTGCTCGCACGGACGCTCCGGCCCGATTTCCAAGAATTCGCCCGCTCCCTTGACACGACGACCGGCTCCGCCCGCGCGTTCGGCGGGGACTTGTCGGACCCGGCGACGTCGAGCGGCCTGCTTCAACGGGTCAGACGGTGGTCCCCCCGGCTCGACTTCGTGGTGGCCAACGCGGGAGTGTACGCCGGCTCCGCCAGCCGTGACGTAGAGGAATCGGAGTGGGACGCGATGCTGGGGACGAACCTCCGGGGGGCATTCCGGACTGTGCAGGGCGCCCTTCCCCTGCTCGGCGCCTCCTCGTACGCCTCGGTGGTGTTGGTCTCATCGATCCTGGCCACGCGCGCGTCGGTCGGGGGCGTTCCGTACCAGTCCTCAAAGGCCGGCATCGAGCAGATGGCCCGCGCGCTGGCCCTCGAGCTCGCGCCCCACGTACGAGTAAACACCGTCGCGCCCGGCTTCATCCGAACCGACATGAATCGCGGGGGACACGAGGATCCCGCCTTCCGTCGACACGTCGAGCGGGCCACTCCGCTCGGGCGGTGGGGCGAGTCGTCCGACATAGCGCCGGCGGTGCGGTTCTTGTTGAGCGACGAAGCCGCATGGATCACGGGCGCTGTCCTCCTGGTGGACGGAGGCCTCGGCCTCGAATGACCGGCCATCCCCTCCTCAGTGGAAAGGTTGCCCTCGTCACCGGTGCGTCCCGGGGCATCGGTCGCGCTACGGCGCTCGCGCTGGCGAGAGCTGGGGCGGACGTCGTCGTCCACTATCGTCAAGAGGAGGCCTCGGCCCGTGCCGTAGCGCGCGAGATCCGTGCTGGGGGGAGGGCCGCCCTAGTTGTCCAGGGCGACGTGCGGCGCGCGGGGACGATGAAACGGCTCGTCCGCTCCGCAGTGAGCTGGAAGGGACGCCTCGACCTCGTCGTGGCGAACGCCGGCATCGCGGAGAAGGGCACGTTGCGCAGCGCCGGTCGCGCGACGTGGGCCCGTACTCTCGAGACGAATCTTGTCGCCCCCTTCGAGCTGGCGCAGGCCGCGGAGCGCGCCCTTCGAGAAACCCATGGGGCGTTCATCGCCACAGCATCCACCTCCGGACTGATCCCCACCACCGTCGAGATCCCGTACAACGCGTCCAAAGCCGGTCTCGTGATGTTGACGCGGTGCCTGGCGCTCGCCTTGGCCCCTGAAGTCCGCGTCAATGCGGTGGCGCCGGGGTGGGTCGAGACCGATATGACCCGAGCCGAGTGGACCGACCGGGAGGCGTACCGGAGTATCCGTTCCGCCACCCCACTTCGCCGGTGGGGACGGCCGGAAGACGTCGCCGCCGCGATCCTGTTTCTTGCCTCGGACATGGCTCGATTCGTCACCGGCCAGGTGCTAGTGGTCGACGGAGGACAGAGCCTGCACTGGCACGTGGACGAGTCGGTCGAGCCGGGATCAGGGCGGGCCGAAGGGGAGTCGCGTTAGGCGTAGTGGCTCAGCGAGGTCCGTTCCTTTCGCGCGTCGTCCTTCTGGCTACCTTGCTCTTCCGCCCGGCGTTGTCGCTCGCATTCAACGTCGGTCACCCAGTCGAACCGGAGCTCTTCGGGGTGATCGTGCGCCAGCGAAGCGCCGGCCTCGAACGCGCTGAAGAGAAGCTCCTCCAGGTTGTCCGCGTCTTCCTCGCCTTCGAGACGACCGGCGGTACGCCAGTACCAATCGGGCGCCTTGCCGGCCTCTTGGAGGTACTCTGTCAGGTGGTCGAAAATCGAGGCCCCATCGTCCGCGAGGCGCACATGCAGGTGGCGACGGGGAGTGTCGTCTGATTTCGGGGCCGCGCTGGCGGGGGACATGATCGCGAAACGCCCGCTGGGGCCTATAACTCCTCCCCGCGGGCCGCCCACGCCGACCGATGCCGGTCGCGAACGCTTGAATAGGGCGTCGGCATCGAACGGCCGGAGACGTCCGTGTACAACCCTGCCACCGCCGGAAACCCGCCCATCGCGCCTACCCCTCCTCCTCCCCCTCCGCCGGAGGAGGCCGAGGAACCCCCGGGCGCCCCGCGATATCCGTACCTCGTGAACCGACTTCGCAATCGCCAGATTACCATGGAGGAAGCGACCGAGCTGTTCGCGATCCAGCGCCAGCAGGTTCGTGTGCTCATGGCGCGCACCAACGCCCTCACGGCCGCCGCCGCGCCTCCATCCTCGCTGACGCGGAGGACCTCGAAGCCGGCGGCCTCGGCACCACCCGGAGCGCCGATGACGATCGAGAATCTCGACCCGTGGGGAGAAGGGCTTCTCTTTCTAGCCCTCGGCGCGGGCTTGCTGGCCGCGCTGTTGAAACGGTCCCAAGGACCGGCCCCGCCCGCCTCAAAGCCGGCCACGAGCCCCAATCCAGGTGGCGGACGGTCGTAGGGGGCGTCCCGTGGCGCCGCGCGACTTCGACTTCGCCCACCTCGCCGATGCGCATGTCGGCGCCTGGCCCCGCGATCCAGCGGTTCGGGCCGCGCTCCGGGAAAGCGTTCTGGAGGCCTTGCGGACCGTCGCCGAACGGGGCGCCGACTTCCTGCTGATCTCGGGGGACCTATTCCACACACCGGTCCCGGATCCGGATGAAGTGGCGCCAGTCGCCGCGGCGCTGCGTGGGCTGGCGGCCCGCGGGATCCGGGTCTACCTCATCTTCGGGTCCCATGACTACGTCGCCCAACGAACCAGTTGGCTCGATGTGCTCGCTGAGACGGGTCTGTTCGTTCGTGTGGCCCCGGAAGCGGTCCGTGCGGGCGAGGAGCGGTGGCAGCTCCCGTTCCTGCTCGACGAGCCAACGGGGGCGGTGATAGCGGGGATCTCCGGTCGATCCCATGGACTGGACCGCGAGTACTATCGGTCGATGGATTCCGGGGTTTTCGCCCGCACACCGGGGTTTCGCATCTTCATGTTCCACGCCGCGATCCGAGAGTACCTTCCCCCCGGTCTCCAAGCCCATATCCCGGGTGTCGCGCGGGACGACCTGCCGCAGAACGTCGACTACTACGCGGGAGGCCACATCCATGCCAGTTACGTCGGGAAGGGGCCGACGGGCGGGCTACTGGTCAACCCCGGCGCTGTGTTCGGGACGAACTTGACCGATATCGCCCAAGGGGCGACCGGGCGCACCCACCGGGGATTGGTTCTCGTCTCCGTGAGGTCCGGCGTTCCGACGGCGGAATTCATCGACACGCTTCGTCCCGGTACCGTCGACGTCTTCGACGTGGACCTCTCGGGGAAGTCGCCCGAGGAGGCACGCTCCGCTGTCCGAGAGGAGGTCCGGGCGCACTCCGTTCCCGGCGTCCTCCTCTTTCCTCATTTGACAGGGGTCGGCGACGCAACGCGGGCCGCCGAGCTCGGGCTTTTTGATACGAGCTCGGCGGCGGCGGAGAAGGGAGCCGCGTCGGTTCATTGGGACCTGGCCGACCTCGCCTCCGAGATTCCCACCGCACCGCTCATCGCCGAGTCGGAAAGTCAGCTCGAGGACCAGATCCTGCAGGCCCTCGGAACTCGCGCGCCCTTACCGCTGCCCGAGCTCGCTCCGGACGACGGAACCCGTCGGGTCCGGGAACTGATCCGGGAGCTCGGACTGCCGCCGGGCGATGGCGAGGCCCGGGAGGATTATCGGACGGCTCGAGTGAACGCGGGGCTCCGGGTCCTCGGGATTCGGCGACCGGGACGGGAGCTCAGCCGCGAATGACGATTCAGATCGCTCACGTGGGCCTACGCAATCTGCGCAGCTACCGGTCCGCCGAGCTCGACTTAGGTGCCGGCACGACGCTGCTCTCGGGCGACATCGGCTCGGGGAAGACGTCTCTGCTCTACGCCGTTGAGATGGCTCTCTTCGGATTCGCGGAGGTGGACGCCGGTTACCTGGTCCGCCATGGGGCACGGGACGCGGAGGTCTCACTGACCTTGACCGATGGAGACCACCGTTGGGAGCTCCGGCGCCGGTTCGTTCGGAAGGCCCGGAAAGGTCGCGATACCTTCGAACCGACAGAAAACTCTCTCGCGGTGGACGGACAGCGCACCGCGTACTCGGCCACGGAGCTCCGGCGGCGCACGATCGACCTTCTCGGGTTCCCGGACAACCCGAATCCCCGGGCGCATTCCGATGTGTGGCGCTGGGCCGTTTACCTGGCGCAAGAACGGATGCGAGACGTCCTCGACCCGGACGCCGAGTCCCGAATGGAGACGGTCCGGAAAGCGCTGGGCGTCGAACAGTACCGCTTGGCCGGTGACAACGCCCGGGGACTTGCCCGCGCGCTCCAAGAGCGGGCCGCGGGCCTGGCGGAGCAGGCATCGCGCCACCGAGGGATCGAGGACGAAGCGGTCCGCTGGCGAGCGGCGGAAACCCTCGCTCAGCACCGGCTCTCCGAGCTGGACGACCGTGAACGGAATCTGCGGCTGGACCTCGGAGAATCCCGCGGGCGCCTCGAGGATTTCGAGCGGCGTCGGCGCGAGATGGAGCGCGCCCGTGAGGCCGTCGCCCAGCAGGAACGGCTCGCCGAAGAGCTCGAGCGCGCGGTGGGGCAGGAGCGCCGTGCGCTGCAATCGGCCCAGGAGATCCTCGCAAGGCTCGAGACTGAACGAGCGCGCGAGTCCCGTCGGGAACATCGGGGCGGGGAGCCACCGGCCTCGATCGCCGAACTTCGTACGCGCCGGGAGGAGGTGACCCGACGACTCGGAGATCTCGAAGGACTCCGAGGACAGGTTTCAGTGGTCGCGGAACAGATCGCCGAGCGGGCCGCGCGCGCGGCCGAGCTGGGCGTGCGTACCGAGGCCACCCGCGTCGAACTAGCTCACCTGCGGAGCGGCCTGGCGCGACTCGAAGCCACCGAGCCGGTCGACGAACCGAAGGCCTCCGACGACCGGAATTTGGCGCAACTTCAGGCGGAGCGTACCCAACGAGAGGAGAAGCGTCGTGACTTGGACCGTCGGCTCGCGACGGCAACGGCGGAGCTGCGGGAACTCGCCGAGCTCGTCCAGAAGGGGGTATGCCCCCGATGTCGCCGGCCCGTCGAGGCCTCCGAATTCGAGTCCCATCGACACGACGAGGAGGGCCTCGTCGCCCGACTGGAGCGAGAACTTGCGGCCGCAACGGAGCGGGTGCGTCGGGCCGGCGAAGAGGCGCAGGCCCGGCTCGAGTTTGAGCGGCGCCATGACCAGTGGGTACTCCTCGATTCGCGTCGATCGGACCTCCGTCAGCGCCAAGCGACCTGCCAAGCCCGACACACGGAGGAAGGAGGGCTCCAGAGGCAGCTCGACGCCGAGCGGTTGGCTCTGGAGGGTCGTCAGCGGGCGCTGGTGGCCCGTTTGGAGGGCTACGACCGCGTGCGCGCGGAGCTCGCCCTCGTCGACGGCGCCATCTTCGAACGGGAAGCACGCGCCCGGGCAGCGGCCGCCCAGGTCGAACGACTCGCCGCGGTCGAACGACGAATCCCGGAAGTCCAAGCTGAGATCGATTTGCGGCACCGGAACGGGTCGGAGCGGGCCGCGCGACGCGCCGAAGTGCTCCAGCAGATCGAATCTAGCCGATCTCGCCTTCGCCCACCCGACGAGCTCGAGGCGGCGTGGCAAGCGGCTCGGCGCCGTACCGAAGACCTCGACGGCACTCTCCAGGGACTCTTGCGCGAGGCGAGTGGCCCGCGCGGGACCTTGGCCGAAATGAAGGCTCGATTGGACGAGGTGGCCCGGCGGCTGCGCGAGCGGGACGCCCTCGCGGGGGAATCGGCCCAGCTGAGCGGCCTCGCCGCGTGGGTCGATGGCGAGTTCCGGAACGCCATGATCGAACTCGAGCAGCGCCGGCTCTTGCAAGGGCGCCGGCAGTTCGAGCGCCGGTTCGCTCAGTACTTCGCCGCGCTGGTCGAAGATCCCTCCCTGAGCGCCCGCGTCGACGAGACCTTCGCCCCCTGGGCCGACCTCGCCGGTCAGCCGACGCCTGCGGAGGGTCTGAGCGGCGGGGAGCGGACCGCGCTGGCCCTCGCCTACCGGCTGGCGCTGGGCCGGATGGTTCGCGACGCCGGGCGCCTCACCCTCGAGACCCTCATCCTGGACGAGCCGACGGAGGGATTCTCGCAGGAGCAGACCCTGCGGATGGGCGACCTCCTAGAGAGTCTCGGCCTTCCGCAGGTCATCCTCGTGTCCCACGAACGTCAGCTCGAGGGGATCGCGGACCGCGTCGTCCGGATCCGGAAGAAAGAGGGGGTCTCGTCCATCGAAGAATGGGACCGGACTTTCGGGGCCGCCGCGCGCCCGGCCCGACCGATGGACGAGGCTCCAGGAGCACCGGTGGTCCCGAAACGACGCCGAAAGACCCGGCGGCTCACCGACATCGTCCCCGCGGCGAGCGGGGGGGACTCCGCTCAGGCCAGGTAGGTCTCGAACTCCCGGCGTTCCCAGGGGGCCCGGTCTGCCAACCGGAGGTTCTCCGCGAGGTGCGCGGGCTCCTTTTGCCCGACCAGCGGGCCGATCGTCCCTGGAGCGGACCGGGCGAATTGGATGGCGGTTTGGGCGGCCGACAGGCCGTTGGCGACGGGGCCCACGCGGGCGAGCTGGCCCTGGAGCAGCGGGACGCTGGTGAAACAGCCGACGCCGAGCCGCTGCGCCGCCTCGAACAGGGTGAGCTTCTCCCCCTTCACCGACTGATTCTTCTGAACGGCCGCGTCGGGCATCCCCACGCTGAAGGGGAACTGGATGAACCGGAATCCGTGGTCCTCGCCGCCCACGGACCGGGCGGCTGACACGCCCTCCTCCAGGGAGAAATATCCTGGCGACCCTCGGGCGGCTCGGAGGCAGTCCCAGGTCGCCAGCCCGTAGGCGCCGAGCCGGCCGGCGGCCCGCAACTCTTCCAGGCACCCGAACGCCTCCACGAGCCGTCGCAGGAACTCGTCGTGCCCGACGACCGGAAGCTGCGCGTCCGGCGCGTTGTGCAGGTAGAGAAGATCCAGGGTCTCGAGCGAGAGGTTGGTTCGGCTCCGCTCGATCTGATCCCGCAGAAAGGAAGCGCTCATCGCATGACAATCGTCGACGATGTCGGCCGGATCGAGCACATCCCTGGCGACGAGCTCGGTCTCGACCCACCGGTCCCGGGGAATCTTCGATTCGCCGTCCGGAGCAAGGTACCCGCATTTGGTCGAGACGAAGACCTCCTCCCGTTGCATCGGCCCGCGCGCCACGGCGCGCGAGAGGCCGCGACCGATGGAACGTTCGGCCCGTTGGTACCGGTAGTTGATCGCGGTATCGAGCACGTTCACCCGGCCGGACCGGAGGCAGACCTGAGTGGCCTCCTCGACGGCTTCGTCGGTGAGCGCGTCCGGAGGACCGATGTAAGACCCGAGCCCGAAGGACGAGAGCCGCAAACCGCCGGGCACTTCCCGGAAGTGCGCTGCGGCCACCCCGTGCTCCCGGGTCGCTCGCACCGCGTACCGGCGGGTGCCTTCGGGCGTTGCCACCCCAGGGAGACGGGGCACGCCAGGTTGGAGCTCTCCCCGTTCAAAAGCTCCCCCCCTTGGGGCACCGCGGTGAAGAAACCGAAGCACTCAAAGGCCCGGCCGACTGCGCGGTCGGGTGCGACTTGCCCCGCCGGAGGTCCGGACGGGAGCAGCGACCTGTCCCTCCCGCCAGACCGCTGCCATCTCGCTTCCGCCACCCCAATAGCCGATGCCCGGCCCGGGCCGGGCCCGGGTCTAGGCCCCGGAGTAACCGGCCGGGCTTCAGGTCCTCAGCTCGTACAGGTCGCTCTCGGCGAGAATCGAGAAACCGGCGGCTTGAAGGGCTTGCGCATCGTCGTTCGGCGGGGTTGGCACCGTCGTGCGAACACGTTGGCCCCCGACGCCACGAAGCCACTCCAGGACGACGTCGAGGAGTTCCCGCACGACCGGAGGGCTCGCCCGTTCGGACAACACCCACGGCCCCAGGAAGCCAATGGGAGATCGGGGCCGATGGTTCCCGCCGGCCACCCCGAGTACATCCTGCCGAGGGCCGGCGACCCAGATCCCCCGTTGGAGCTCCCACGCCGGGTCCCGGAACCAGCCGGCGCGGAGCTCCAGGAATGCGACGGGGATCGGCGGTGGTGTGGCTTCGGGGTGACGTCGGGTAAAGAGCGATTGCACGGCCGCGAGGTCGGACCGCCGGAAGTCACGGACCGTCGTGGGGAGCGTAGCCTCCGGGGCGAGGGCTCGGACGTCCCGGTCGAGCACCGCGCGATGCCAAAGGACACGTCCATCCCGTTCCGCCGCGGTACGGAGGTCCCGTCGTTCAGCGGGCACGTCGACAAAAAATTGGTGGGCCCCTCGACGGAGAAACCACTCCTTGGCTGGGGAGAGAAGCGCGTCGAAGAGCCCGGTGGTATCGCCCGGGGGAATGAGAGGGATGACGTAGCTCTGCTCTGCGTCGGCGCGTGCGTAGAGCCATCCGACCGGAGCCTCGTTGGAGACGGCGACCCACGCTCCCTCCGTCGGAGTCGAGCGACGAGGGCGGAGACTGCCGGCCGCGTGCCGACGCAGCCGGGCAACGGCACGGTCCACATCGATGTCCGATGTGGGCGACGTGTTGCGATACCAGCCCCCGAGATCGTCCCAGAGTCGCCGGGCGGCGGGTCCGTCCCCCGCTTCAAACTCGCGGACCGACATCGTGGCTCACGCCGAGGGACCTTGTGTCGCGGGGGGGTCGACCACCATCGGGAGAGCGCCGGATTCTCTCGACGCACCGGGTCGAGAGACCGCGGGGGATCTCCCCAGCAGCAACGGCTTCGCGATCCGCTCGTGGATCTCATCCGCCGCCCGGGAAAGCCGTTCCGCCACTTCCGGAGAGAAGCGCTCCCGGATCCGTGCCAGGCGAGCCTCCCAACCGAATCGGACCTGCTGCCAACGGTACAACGACTCCGGGTAGGCCGCTTCGTAGAGCAGGGACACGCCGCCGGAACCCCGCGTCGTACGGGCCCGCCCGCGGAGGCGGTCCTTGACCGAATCGTAGAACCGCGTGCCCGGGACCGGAACGGCGATCGACACGGAGTACTCCTCCGGAGAGAAGCGTCGGAACAGGTCCAGCGTCGCGTCGATGTCCTCGAGCGTCTCGCCGGGATACCCTAGCATCAGGAACCAGAACTGGCGCACCTGATGGGCGCGAAGGCTCTCCGCGACCCGTTGGATCTGTGCGAGTCGCGTACCGCGGTTCATCACGTCGAGCATCTTCTGGCTCCCCGACTCCACGCCCAAATAGACGCGCTGCAGACCCGCCGACTTCATCGTGTCGAGCAGGTCCGCTTTCAACAGGTCGACGCGCGCCAGACACTCGAACTGGAGATGCGGTCCTTCGATGAGCATCCGTTCGAGCAACGTCTCGAGCCAGCGTCGATCGACACCGAACACATCGTCGCAGAATCGGACGTAGTCGACCCGGAAGAGGTCCTGCAAGGCGCGGAGCTCGTCGAGCACCCGGTCGACCGACTGCTGGCGGTAGGTCCGGCCGAATGTGGGCTTGGAGCACCAGGAACAATCAAAGGGGCACCCTCGCGACGTAAGCACGGCCGCTCGCCGCTCCCCCGTCCGATGTTCCCAGGCCGACAGGTAGCCCTCCATATCGACCAAGTCCCACGCGGGGAGCGGTAGCTCGTCCAAGTTCCGGAGAAAAGGGCGAGGAGGACCCCTCGCCGTTCGGCCGCCGGACCGGGTCAGCACACCGGCGCAGCCGGCCAGCGGGACGCCGTCCCGCACTCGGGTCGCGACCTCGACGAGCGTGGCTTCCCCTTCGCTCGGCACGACGGCCGCGAAGCCTTCATCGAGATACCGGTCCGGCCGGGTCGCGGCATCCGGGCCACCGGCCACGGGCAGCGCGCCCTCGGCCCGCGCTCGGACGGCGATCTCCAGGGCCCGGGGCATCGTGAGCGTCTTGGTGTGGACCCCCACGACGTGCGGGCGGAACCGGCGGAGGTGCCTCGTCACCGGCTCGGCGTCGCGGGCGAAGGTGAGGTCCGTGACCTCCGTCCGTATCCCATGCTCGCGAAGCCATCCCGCGAGCGTGAGGATACCGAGCGAGGGGTAGAGCTCCACGAACTTCCGTTCCATCGGATCCTCGCGAGCGACGTACGGGTCGACCAGGAGGACCCGGGGCGCGTCAGCGACCGGGGCGCCAGCCACTGGAGACGGGACCGATGGCTCAGCCACGCCGACCTCGCCGGGGAGGGCTGCCTCGTCCCCCGGATAGCGCGCCGACGGGACAGTACGGGATGCACCATCCGCACCCGGTGCAATGCTCAAGAACGCGGAGCTGCGTAGGCGCCAACTCGAGGGCATTCGGCGGGCATACGCCGGTGCACAGCCCGCAAAGGACACAGGTACCCGCGTCGACGTGGATGGTCGCCGAGACGCTCACGGCTCAGGCCTGGGCCGGGTCCGCGGACGCCGGAGCCCCGTGGATGGCCCGGCCGAGCGCGGTAAACCCGGTGAGCGCGCACTTGACCCGAACGGGGGACAGAGGGATTGCAACGAGTTGGAGTACGTCGTCCCGCGAGATCTTCTCGACGGCCGCGAGCGGTTGGCCCGCGAGCTTCTGCGTCAGCATCGACGCGCTGGCCATCGAGATCGCGCAGCCTTCTCCGGAGAACCGGACCTCGGCGACGGTCGACTTCGAGGGGTCGAGCTTGAGCTCGAACCGGATGCGGTCCCCGCACAGGGGATTGCTCTCTTCCCCGGAGAAGTCCGGATGGTCCAGCTTTCCGAAATTCTTCGGAGTCCGGTAGTGCTGAAGGATTCGCTCCTGGTACATGTCGTAGGCCATCGGTCGACCCCCTCGCGCAGTGCTCCGGATGTTACGCGAGGGGCTTTATAAGCACCGGCCGACGCCGAGGCGAGCGGCCTACCGGGGTCGCGGGGGCCGTGCCCCCGGGTCGGCGAGCACGCGGTCGTACCGGTGGTCCACCACCGGGGTGAGCGACGTGACCCATTCCGAGTCGACCTCGATCCGGCGGAGGTGTTCCTGGAGCGTCCCGAGGACCGAGGGTCTTGAGCCGTCGATCGCAGGGGGCGTCGGTCCCGACTGCCCCGCCGTCCCGACGACGAGGGTCGTCCCGTCATGGGCCAGGAGAAAGGGGTAGACCCGGCACTTCTCGGTCAACCCCTGCAGGAGTTTCGCCGGTGTCGATCCCTCGAGGATCTCGCCTCGAACGAAGACCACCTGGTCCGCCCTGCGTTCCTGGTACGGGGGTAGAACGGAGAAGTCCGGCAACATCCGACGGAAGACCCAGCCGTCGTCTAGGAGCCGGTGCTCCGGACGTGTGAGGCCGAGCAACCCGAGAAAATGGCCCGAACGCCCCTCGTGGTCGGCGACGACCGGACGCAGCACGAGGTTCCTCGCCGATCGGATGAGGCCGGGGGAAGGCGGGCCGACGGGGGAGCGGCTCCGGGCCGGAAATGAGGGAGAGAGAGGGCGCGGATATTGGGAACTCCCCGGAATGCCCGCGAGATGGGACCAGACCCCTTCGTAGTCGAAATAGATGGGGAGCGACGGCGGCCCGGTATCCGTGGTGAGGAAGAAGCTCCTGGATCGCATCGCTTCGTCGGCCAGGCCCGAGGTCAGCCGGCGAGCCTCGTCCCGGGAGTGGTGGAGATACACCGCGAAGAGAAGCCCCGCTCCTCCCCAGAGGATCACGTTGGACTCGGGGCGGCTCCAGCGCTCCATGAGATCCACCGCGCTCTCGGCGAAGGGATGGGCCAACGCGATCGTCACGAATGGAAGCTCGAAGCAGGCGGGGTGGGGGACGAACCGAATCCGGAGCCACCCCTCCTCGTAGACCCGCTTCCGTACGGCGTGGTAAGTGGACCGGGGAAGTCTCGTCTCGTCGAGCAGTTCGCGCTCGCTATCCCCCGGGGCTGCCAGCAGGGCGCGTATGAGACGGGCCTCGGATTCGGTCAGTGCCCGCATCGAACCGTTCCGACCCTCCGTTTAGCGTCTCTGCGGGTCCAATCCAGGCGTTTCCTTCTTGGACATTTCTTGATGTAAGCCTGTCGGCGTCAATGTCCTCGTCAGGCGGACCCCAAAGGCCCGCGGAGGAAACCGAAACATGTCAGAACACCCGTCAGCGCCCTCCACGCCCCGAACACTACCAGTCCTGGGGATGGTGATCGTGGTCGCCGTGACCATGGTACTGCTTTTCGCGATGCCATTGTTCGCGTCACCGGTCGCCTCTCCGACGGCGCCGAGCGGGCTCGCGGTTGCCTTCGCGCCCGCGACCACGCCCGGCGTCCAGCAATGGGCGTATGGCGGGACCAAGACCATCTCCGGCGACATTACGGTCACCGGAGCCAACCACACCGGATTCGAACTCAAGTACCACGCCTTCTTCGGTTGGACGGTTGTCTTCACCCAGACGAACACTTCGACGAGCACCTTTCAGATCGAGGCACAGCGCACCGCCGCGGCCCAACTCTACGTGGACCTGTGCACGCCTAACTGCACGAGCCCCACCTGGACCGGGAACTACACCGCCAGCGCCACCGACGTGGGCACCGCCTTCGGGAACTTCACCCGGGATGGGGTCGTCTACGTGGGGGGGTCCCCTACCGCCGCTCTGGGCTTCCTGAACGGCTCGGGCAACACGCAGGACTCGCTCCACTCCCAGCTCACGATCACGGGGGCCTCGGGCGCCGTGTCGAAGGATTTCTTCAACGTGACGGGAGCCGCGCAGGCGCAGGTATCGTTCACTCCGGAACTCGGGCTGATCCCCTACAACCTGCACCCCGGCGAGTCGTGGAACAGCTCGGCTGTGTTCAACCTGTCCGCCAGCTACGCCCTGGCTTGGGAACTTGTCACGCCTCACTCGCACCTGAGCGGGAACCCTAGCGGCTCCGTCTCGGCGACCGGGCCGGTCGAACTCCGAGGCGCATACAGCCAGGAACTCTCCCTCCAAAACGGGGAGCTGACCCATATCCTACTGGTCGCGATCTCGGGACCGTTCGACGTCCTTGACGGCGTGATCGTGGTGCCGCACACCGGGAACGTCTTCAGCGGGGACCCCCACTCGATGGGTGGCCAGGGCCTCGGCTTCGCCCCGGTGGCGACAACGAGCGCCGTCGACTACGACTCGGGCAGCTCGCACCTCGGCATCGCGTCGGCGGCGACGAGCTTCACCCCCACCGCCTCAGGCGCGGTGCCCGCGGTGGCGTTGAGCCCCGCCGCGACCTCCTCCTCGGGTGGAGACGTGCAGGCCCAGCCGATGACGGTGCCCGTCGCGCAAGCTTGTGCGGCGAGTCTCGTGAAGGGCGGGACGTGCGCCACGACCTCTGGCAACGGCTTGACCCAACTATTCCACACGACCTGGTTCGAGCTCGTGGCCCTCGCTGTGGGCGTCGTTGCCCTGGTCGCCGTCCTCGCCGTTGCGGTCGGCCGGCGTCCTCGCGCCCCGCCGCCCGTGCGCGTCCCGACCGGTGGGGCCCGCGTGCCTCCGGGGGCCAGCGGCCAACTGGTGCCGCCCCCCCTCGCACCGCCTCAGCAGCCCTCGGACCCGCTCGGGAACCTGTGGTGAAGGAACGACCGATCGAGTAGCACGCTGAACCCAGGGGCCGGCGGTTCCCCCCCGTCGGCCCCATTAACCCCTTCCCCTCTTTTTCTTCGATCTCCTCCGAAAAAGCGGCTCGGCGGCGGCCGGTCCCGCACAACTTATAAACACAAATTGGTGTGTAAATTCGATGGAGAGCTCCGCCCCTGCCTACGGTCGTTGGTTCGATCTCGCTCAGGTCTCCGCGCTCTCGCAAGAGCTCGGAGATCCCTCGTCGCTCGCCACGGTTCGTCAAACGGCCTTCGAGTCGTTCTTGGCACTGCCGATCGAGCCGGACCCCCTCTACAAAAAATACGCGTACTTCCGAGGAGCGGACCTGACAGGAGTCTCCCCTCTCTCGGGAGGAGGTCCCGTCGGCACACCGCGGCTGACCCCGGACCTGCTCCGAATCGTTCACGATGGGTCGGGTACCCGCGTCGAGTTCCCCGAGCCGCTCCGGACCGCCGGAGTGAAGGTGCGCGCGCTACCCGAAATCCTCCGATCCGGAGACGAGTCGGTCGCGGCCTTTCTTCAGGGCATCGATTTCAAGGGAAAGCGGATCGACAAGTTCGAGGCGCTGACCACGGCGTTCATGAACCGCGGCGTCGACATCGAGGTACCGGACCACTGTCCGGTCCCGGTCCGGATCCAGGACATCACCATATTCTCCCGCCCGCAAGAGGCGCTCTCCGTCCGTCGACATCTCCGCGCCGGCGCGGACAGCCGGGTTGTGTTTTCCGAGGAGGTCTACAGCACCGGGGAGCCGACCGGCCAGCGGTTCTACGGCTCGATCATCCGCGCGGAAACCGCCGCGTCGGCGCGCCTGGCGTACGTCACCGTCCACGCCCCCGACGAGCAGGTCGTCGCCTCCTACTCGCGCTCCGGCACCGTGGGCCCGAACTCCCAGCTCGCCTGGGTCTCCGCCGGATACGGGGGCTTCCGGACGCGCAGCCGGAACTACTCCGACATCGTCGGGAACGGCGGGGACCTGAGCGACCTCCAATCGTTCTACGGCGACCGCCAACAGGCCTACGACAGCTACGTGCAGATCACCCACATCGGCACCGACACCCACGGCCAATCGATCACCCGGGGCGTCTTCCGCGACGAGTCCCGCGGCGTGAGCCGGGGCATGGCCCGCATCGAGAAAGAGGCCCGCAAGACGATCAGTTACCTCTCCGAGCACGCGATGCTCCTCTCCCGGGGCGCCCGGTCGGACACGATCCCGGTGCTCGAGATCCTCTGTCGGGACGTCAAGGCGACCCACTCCTCTTCGGTGGCGCCGGTGGACCCGGAGCGGGTCTTCTACCTCGAGTCGCGGGGGATCGAGCGCCAGCAAGCCGTCCGGATGATCAGCGAGGGATTCCTCTCCTACGTCATGGACCGGGCGCCGATCGTCGGCCTGCGGGACCTCCTCTACCCCCACCTGACGACGCGGTGGGAAGGCCGGCCGCTGACCTGGACCGATGGGGGCTATCCCGCGCTGCCCGCCCTGGAGCTGCTGGGCGTGGAGAGCGGCGACGAGTGGCGCTTCGACACGAAGTTGAGGTAGCGTCGGCTCAGCCGACGGCGCCGATCATCTCGAGCTGGATCAGCCGGTTGAGCTCGAGGGCGTAGTCCATCGGAAGCTCCTTCGCGAACTCCGCGAGGAAGCCCATCAGGATCAGGTGGATCGCGTCGTTCTCGTTCAGCCCCCGGCTCATCAAGTAGAAGATCTGCTCCTCGCCGATCTTCCCGACGACCGCTTCGTGGGTGATCGTGGCATCCTCTTCGTGGATCTCGTTGTACGGATAGGTGTCCGACCGGCTCAGCTCATCGGGGAGCAGGGCGTCGCACCGGACCGCGGCCTTGACGCCGCTGGCGCCCTTAGCAACCCGGAGCAGTCCCCGGTAGCTCGTCTGGCCCCCGCGGATGGCGATCGACTTGGAAACGATCTTGCTCGAGGTGTCCGGCGCCAGGTGGACGGCCTTCGCCCCCGAGTCGATGATCTGGCCCTGCGACGCGAAGGCTACGGAGAGGATATCGGCCCGCGACCCGCGGCCCTTGAGGAACACCGAAGGATACTTCATCGTCACCTTGGAACCCATGTTCCCGTCGACCCATTCGACGAGCGCGCCTTCCTCTGCCACGGCCCGCTTGGTCACGAGATTGTAGACGTTCTTCGACCAGTTCTGGACGGTCGTGTACCGTACCTTCGCATACGGCTCGGCGATGACCTCGACGACGGCCGCGTGGAGCGAGTCGGTGGAGTAGACCGGCGCCGTGCAGCCCTCGATGTAGTGGACCTTCGCCCCGCGGTCGGCGATGATGAGCGTGCGCTCGAACTGACCGACGTTCTTGGCGTTGATCCGGAAGTAGGCCTGGAGCGGGATCCCGGCATCGACGCCCGGCGGGACGTAGACGAAGCTGCCCCCCGACCAGACGGCCGAGTTCAGCGCCGAGAACTTGTTGTCGTTGAACGGAACGATCTTGCCGAAGTACTTCTGGAGGATCTCGGGGTATTCCTTCACCGCCGTGTCGGTGTCGGTGAAGATGACCCCCTTCTTCTGAAGGTCCTCGCGGATCTTGTGGTAGACGGTCCCCGAGTCGTACTGCGCGCCGACGCCGCCGAAGAACTCGCGCTCCGCCTTCGGGATGCCGAGTCGCTCGAAGGTGTTCTTGATGTCGGCCGGCACATCGTCCCAGCTCCGCTTAGTCTCGCCTTCGGCGAGGGGGTTCGCGTAGTAGGTGTAGGCATCGAAATCGATGTCGGAAAGGTCCGGACCCCAGTCCGGCATGGGCTTTTCGACGAAGGTCTCGTAGGCGCGGAGCCGGTAGTCGAGCAGCCAGCTGGGCTCGTCCTTGATCTTCGAGATCTGCTCGACGACCTCGCGCGACAATCCCTTGGCAATTCGGACCTTGTAGGTCTCGGGGTCCTTGAAGTCGTAGCGAGTGTAATCGAGTGGCTGGAACTCGGTAACCGATTGCGCCATGTCAACCCCGGTAATTCCATCACGTATCTGTATTTAAATGAGGCGTAGTGCCAGGGCCGACACCCCCGGGCCGCCGGAGCGCTCCCGGGCTTGTCGCTCAGGCCGCGAAGACCTTATTGACCTTCTCGAGCGCGCCGAAGAGACGGTCGATCTCCTCGGCGGTGTTGTAGAGGTAGACGCTCGCCCTGTTGAGTGCCGGGACGTTGAGCCGATTCATGAGGGGTTGCGCGCAGTGGTGGCCGCTGCGAATTGCGAGGCCTTCCCGGTCCAGGATGGTCGCCACGTCGTGCGGGTGGACGCCTTGGACGGAGAAGGACAGCACGGCGTCGTGCGGCTCGGAGAGGGGGGGCCCATAGATCCGGATCGTGCCGTCGAACCGCTCCGCCGCCAACCGGAAGGCACGTTCCAGGAGCTGATGCTCGTGGGCCGCCATATCGTCCCAACCGACTCGCTCGAGGTAATCGAGCGCGACCGATAGGGCGCACGCCCCTGCCACGTTCGGAGTGCCGGCCTCGAAGCGGGCCGGAGGGTCGGCGTAATCGACCCGGTCGGTGTGCACGGAGCGGATCATCTCCCCGCCTCCCATGTACGGGGGGAGCTCCCGCAGCAGTTCGGCGCGCCCCCATAGGACCCCGATCCCCATCGGAGCGAGCGTTTTGTGGCCCGAGAAGGCCACGAAATCCGCGCCAAGGGCTTCGACGTCCAGCGGGCGATGGGGTGCCGACTGGGCCGCGTCGACCACGACCAGGGCTCCGGAATCGTGCGCGCGGTCGGCGACCTCGCGAACGGGGTTGACCGTCCCCAGTACGTTGGAGACGTGGGACAAAGTCACGACCTTCGCGGAGCCGTCGAGTGCGTCGTCGTACCCGTCCAGCCGGAGCCGCCCGTCGTCGTCGATGTCGATGAAGCGAAGGTCGATGCCGGCCCGCTCGCGGAGCATGTGCCACGGAACGATGTTGGAGTGGTGTTCCATGACCGTTGTTACGACCCGACCGCCCTCGCGAAGGCGCGTTTGCCCCAACCCCGACGCGACGACGTTGAGCGCCTCCGTCGTGCCGCGCACGAACACAATCTCCTGCGGGTCGCGGGCGTGAAGGAACCGGGCGACGCGTTCCCGGGCCTTCTCGTAGGCATCGGTGGCCTCCTCGGAGAGCCCGTAGACCCCCCGGTGCACGTTCGCATTCCGCTGTTCGTAGAATTCCCGTTCGGCCTCGATCACGACGGTGGGCTTCTGGGACGACGCGGCCGAATCGAGATACGCAAGGGGGTGCCCGTGGAATTTCCGGTTGAAGATGGGAAAATCCCGGCGGATTCGTTCGACGTCCATGAAACTCCCTCGCCTCCTCGCCGGTTCGCCGATGCAGGACGGGGCCGCCGCCGAGGCTCCTCAGGCCGGGGGCGCGGCTGGGGGCTTTACCCAGTCATAGCCGCGGGCCTCGAGCTCGAGGGCCAATTCGCGGCCACCCGAAAGCGCGACGACGCCGTCAACCATTACGTGGACCTTGTCCGGATTGAGGTACTTGAGGATGCGTTGGTAGTGCGTGATGAGAAGGATCCCCAGGTCGGGGCGTTCCTTCTGCACCTTGGATACCGTCTCCCCGACGGCGCGGACCGCATCGATGTCGAGGCCGGAGTCGGGCTCGTCGAGCACCGCGAAGATGGGTTCGAACGTCGCCATCTGGAGGATCTCGGACCGCTTCTTCTCACCCCCCGAGAACCCTTCGTTCACGGAGCGTTTCAACCAGGATTTGTCCATCTCGAGGAAGCCCAAATGGTTCGTCAGGTTCTCGTCGAAGGCGGTCGTGTCGACGTCGGGCCCGGGGTGCTTTTGGGCGTAGGCCGTCCAGAGGAACTTCGCCATCGAGAGTCCCGAGATCTCCTGAGGATACTGGAACCCCAGAAACAATCCAAGCTTGGCCCGCTGGTCAACCGGAAGCGTGAGGAGATCCTTTCCGTCCAGCGTCACACGCCCCGAGGTGACCTTGTACTTCGGGTGACCCATCAGGCAGTACGCGAGCGTGCTCTTACCGGAGCCATTCGGTCCCATGATGGCGGCCAGCTCGCCGGACCTGAGCTCGATCGAGACGCCCTTGAGGATCTTCTTGCCGGCAATCTCGGCGTGCAGGTCTTGGATCGATAGGGTATGTTGGATGGGAAGAGGCGTCGACATGGGGAACCTTAGTCATTCGAGCCCCGACGGCTATTAAAGCATATTGCGGTGTGTAAAATCGGGAAAGGCCATATAGCGCGCCCTCCTCTTCTCCTCAGTGGACTCGATGAGCGCCGGAGAGCTGGTCCTGACCGACGGGACCCGGGGGAAGATCATCGAGGCGCTGGCCGGTTCGCCCCGGAGCGCCCGTGACCTCGCCCGCAACCTAGGGATTCAGGAGAGCGCTGTACGGGGGCACCTCGACCGTCTCGAGGATCGCGGGCTCGTCGTTCCGTCGTTCCACCGGGAGGGCGTTGGCCGCCCGAAGAAGCGTTACGTGCTGACCTCCCAAGGGCAGGACTTGTTCCCTCGCCGGTACGAATTCTTGTTGGATTCCGTGATGGAGGAGCTGCTCTCCCAAGAGGGCGAAGGGTACACCTCGGCGCTCTTCGCCGAAGCGGCGCGGCGGATGGCTCGGCAGATCGCCGCCGAGATCACCCCGGACATGTCGCGAGACGCGCGCATACGCGCGGTGGCCGCCGCGCTCAACAAGCTCGGGTTCCGGGCCGAGGTGCAAACGCTGCCCGATGGCGAGGTTCGGATCACCCGGACGAATTGCGTGTTCCGGCACACGGCCCTCACGCATGCCTACCTGCTCTGCGAGGTCTTCGACAAGCACCTGACCGAAGCGCTGCTGGGGCAGTCAGGCCTGCAGCTCGAGGATTCGATCACGCGGGGCGGGCTGACGTGCACTCATCTCATCCAGCTTCGGTAGTCACCTCGGGCGTCCGCGCGGCCCCGGCTCCCTTCCTTCGTTCCGACGACTCCCTATGGGGGACCGTTGGCCACACCCCCCTCCTTCGACTCGAACGCGTGGGCCGCGAGATCGGCTCCCCGGTCGAACTGTGGGGCAAGGCCGAGTTCCTGAACCCGACCGGTTCGGTCAAGGACCGCGCCGCGTTCGGCATCGTCCGGGGCGCGATTTCCTCGGGAGAGCTCGACGCCGGCCGTACCCTGCTCGACGCCTCGAGTGGCAACACCGGGATCTCGTTCGCCATGCTGGGCGCCCGGCTTCGATTCCCGGTGGAGATCTGCCTGCCCCGAAATGCGAGCTCCGAAAGGGTGCAGCGGCTCCGGGCGTACGGTGCCGAGGTCGTCTTCACCGATCCAGCGGAGGGCACCGACGGTGCCCAGCGGGAGGCACGGCGTCGCGCAGCGGCCGAACCGGCCCGGTACTTCTACGCGGACCAGTACAACCACCCCGCGAACCCGGAGGCGCACTTCCTCGGCACGGGACCGGAGATCTGGGAACAGACCGCGGCGCGAACGACGCATCTGTTCGCGGGGGTCGGAACGGGCGGCACGATCTCGGGAATCGGTCGGTACCTGAAACACGTCTACTCTGCGGTTCGAGTGATTGGGGTCGAACCCGATGTCCCATTGCACGGCATCGAGGGTCTGAAGCACCTCCCCACGGCGCTGCGCCCGGGCACCTACGACGCGCGCTGGGTGGATGATACGGTCCGAGTCGCGACGGAAGACGCCCAGGCCATGACCCGACGACTGGCGCGGGAAGAGGGTCTGTTCGTCGGAACCTCCTCGGGCGCGGCGGTGGCCGCGATGCTCTCGGTGGCCGAACAGATGAGAGCCCCGGCGGTCATGGTCGCGATACTTCCCGATGGAGGGGACCGGTACCTCTCGGACCGGTACTGGGAGGAGATGGCGTGAGGGTCGTCCTGCCCGAGCGGATCGTCGAGCAGATCCGTCGCCACGGGGAAGCGACGTACCCCGAGGAGTGCTGCGGTTTCCTCGTCGCCCGGGAGTCGGTCTCAGGCGCTTCGGAGGCCCGCCGAATCCTCCGCGTCATGCCAATGGAGAACCGGGTAGAAGGGGAGAGAGACCGCCGGTTCGTCATCCCGCCAGAGGAGCTTCGGAAGGTCGAGCGGTCGCTCGAGGGAACCGGCGAATCGGTGGCGGGCTTCTACCATTCACATCCCGACCACCCGGCGGCACCGTCGCTGTTCGACGAAGAGAACGCATGGCCATGGTACACCTACCTCGTCCTTTCGGTCGACCACGGCCGGGCGGGAGAACTGGGCGCCTTCGAACTAGATGCCGACGACCGCCGGTTCGCGCCCGTCCCCTGGGCTGCCGGGCCCGAAGAATCGCCCGCGAGGTGAAGGATGGGTAAGGGAGGGAGTAATATCGACCGGCCGAAGGAGGAGGGACCGACCATGTCCAAAGTTCAAGTCAAGGTCCCCACGCCGCTCCGGAGCTTTACCGGTGGCACGTCCATCGCCGAGGCCGAAGGCTCGACGGTCGGCGAGGTCCTGCGGGCGCTCGTGACGGAGTACCATGCGCTCGAGAAGCATCTGTTCGGCGCCGGTGGGCAGCTCAGGAATTTCGTCACGGTGTATCTGAACGACGAGGATGTTCGGTACCTGCGCCGGGATGCTACCCCCGTCCGATCCGGCGACGTGTTGAGCATCGTCCCGTCGATCGCGGGAGGTTCGCCTGCCGAGGCGGTCCGTGGCGCCGGGCGTCCGGTCCCCTTGGTCGGTCTCGCCGAGGGCGACGAAGAACTCGGACCTCCGCTCACGCGCGACCAGATGCGCCGATACAGCCGCCACCTGCTCCTTCCAGAAGTCGGAGTGAGGGGTCAGCGGAAGCTGCGCGCCTCGAAGGTCCTGCTCGTCGGCGCGGGCGGGCTCGGCGCCCCGGCGGCCCTCTACCTCGCGGGCGCCGGCGTCGGCGAGATCGGGCTCGTCGATTTCGACCGGGTCGAGGTGTCGAATCTCCAGCGACAGGTTCTCTACGGCACGCACGACATCGGGCGACCGAAGCTCGAGGCCGCGCGCGACCGACTCAACGACCTGAATCCGGATGTCGTCGTGCGCATTCACGAGCAGCACCTCACGAGCGAGAACGCGCTCGACATCCTTCGCCCTTACGACGTCATTCTGGACGGGACGGACAATTTCCCGACGCGATATCTTGTGAACGATGCCACGGTCCTCCTCGGCAAGCCGAACGTCTACGGCTCGATCTACCGATTCGAGGGACAGGCGAGCGTGTTCGACGCACGCCGCGGACCCTGCTATCGATGTCTCTACCCCGAGCCACCCCCGCCGGGACTCGTCCCCTCCTGCGCCGAGGGAGGAGTTCTCGGCGTACTCCCCGGCCTGGTCGGAACGATCCAGGCCACGGAAACGGTGAAGCTCCTTCTGGGGATTGGCGAATCGCTGATCGGGCGGCTCGTTCTCTTTGACGCCCTCGCCCTCCGGTTCCGGGAACTCCGGCTCCGGAAGAATCCGGACTGCGTGATCTGCGGCACTCACCCGACCCAGACCGGGCTGATCGACTACCCGGCCTTCTGCGGAGTCGCCGCCGAGGACACCACTCCGGCCGGAGCGAAGCCTCCTCAGATGACACCGGAAGCGCTCGCCGCCCGTCTCGCAGCGGAGGACCCCCCGATGGTCATCGACGTTCGGAACCCTTCGGAGTGGGAGATCGCGCATCTGCCCGGCGCGACCCTCATCCCCCTGCCCGACCTGCCCCAACGGGTGACCGAGCTCGCGCGGGCGCGCGAACTCGTGCTCTACTGTCACACCGGTCGACGGTCAGCCCAGGGAGCTCAGCTCCTGGTCGAGCTCGGGTTCACCCATGTGTCGAATCTGGCCGGGGGCATCGAAGCATGGGCTCAGAAGGTCGACCCGACGATGCCGCGATACTGAGAGGTCCCTTCGCCGCGTCGCGCGACCCGTCGTTGCACGGGTCCGGCCTTCGAAAGTCCTTGCAAGGCCGATGCGACGACTCACCTTGGCCAGGCCGAGGGACACCGAGAATCCTTTTACGGTGTGGTCGTCGTAATGCGGCGGCACGCGCCCTCGAGCCGACCATGAGGCTGATACTCCTAATCCCCGGGATCGTGGTGGCCCTCCTCGGAATCGTGCTGGCCCTCTCGCCGTTGACGACGATCCGAACTCAGACCGCGACGCCTCCGGCTCCGGTCGAGTTCAACGCAACAAGTCTCGTCTCGGTCACGGGCACCTATCCCCTCAGCTTCGTATGGGGGGCGGTGTCGCCGGCCACCGTCGTGGCGGCGACCTGCGAGAGCGTGAACCCGCAAACCAGCACGATGTTTTCGGTGTGCAACGGGTTCGTGCTCATCACTCAACAGCACGGCATCAATGGGGGGTTCACGGCCGCTCCGAAATTGGGGGCGATTGTTTTCGTATGGGTCCTGCCCGGAAATCAGACCGGACCCCCGCCCACCGTCACCGTGAAGATTGTCGGAGCCGAACCGGCGCTGGGGACTTTCGTCCTCCTCGCCGGGGGGGCCGCCGTCCTCACCGGGGCGATCCTCCCAAAGAAATCGCGCCCCCAGCCCATTAGCGGAGCTCGCGATCCGGAAGGCGCAGAACCTTTTCCCTGGGCCGTACCCCCTCCGTCTGCTCCACCCCCCGAATGGGAGTAGCCGGCTGGTTGGGCCGGGACGACACCGCCCCGGGGGAGTCTTCCGTTGCGGCCGGCTGCCATCTACCCCGCGACCTCGCGTGCAGAGTGGATCTCAGAAAGGCCGCCCACCGCTCCGGCGAATCCGATTTTGCTCGCCGCTCCGATGGATTCCGCCCGGGCGGTCCAACGGCAAGCTGTCGATAGGCCCGCCGACCTTCGACCAGCTGGCTCGATGCTCCTGGGCTCGCCGCGGTTCGCAGTCAAGAGTCGGTCCGTTTGCTCCTCACTGCGACCGGGGAGCGCAGGGCACCACATTGACCCCCCCTCGGCCTTGCCAAGACGGATGCGCGGTGTTGTCTAACCAATAGATTCTTAGCCCCGCACTGAACTGCTCGGCCCCGTGCGCCAATTCTCGCGAGCCTGTCCGCGCCGACTCGGGAAACTTCTTCCCGTGCTCTCGGTGGCCCTGCTGGCGCTGATGCTCGCGCCGTATGGGGCTAGCTTTGTTGCCCCGGCACGAGGCGCCACTCCGGGGGTTGTTCCCGGCGCCGGCGGCTCGCTCTCGGGCCAGCTGACGTGGAATGGAGCCAACACGAACTCCGCTCCCAACCCCTCGTCGGCCATCAGCTGGACCTTTACCAACGTCGCAACGGCCGTGTTCTCCTGGACCGGCCCCGTCGGCGGGGCCGGCGTTTCCCAGGCGTTCCTCGTCGTCGTCTTTTTCGGGGCCTCGGCCTATACGAAGCAGCAGGTCGAGTCGCCGGCCCTCCCTTCTGCGATCGGCTCGATCAGCATGACCTACGACCTGACGCAATTCAAGTGGTACCTCCAGGGACTGTTCCAGATCCACGCATACCTGGAGGACCCCAGCGGGAACGACCTGTGGGGGGAGACCTTCTACGTCCGAGTCGCCCAACCGTACGACGTGGTCGTCGCGACGGTGGGATTGATCCTGATCACGCTGGCCGAACTCTACATGATCGCTACCGTCGGACCCCGCGCCGCCGACAAGACGCGCAAGGAACAGCAGTCAGCGCCCGAGCCGGCGGACGCGACGAAGAGTACGCCCGACAGCGCAGGAACCCCCCCGGGGTCGAACTGACATGGGCGCTGGAAGCAGCGGCGCAGGCAGCGGCCTCGTCGTGGGAATTTGCCTCGTCCTGTTGGCCCAGCAGTTCGGTTTCATTGACTTGGGCGCGTTGGTGACCGCGATCATCTACCTCGTGGCCTTCGGGGTCGTCTTCGCGGTGGTGTTCGGACTCCTGGGCGTTTGGCTGGGCGCCCGATACATGCGGAAACACGCCGGACTCACGGAGTGGAAAGCGAAGCCTGACAGCCCGCCGGCCTCCACCGATTCGAAGCCCGAGTCCACCTCTGAGTCGAAATAGGCCCCGAGCCCCCGCGCGCTAGCGGGTTCAGCCGGGCGCGCTCTCGATATCGAGATCGGGGTGGTACGACCGGACCCGCCGGGAGAGTTCCGTTCGGAAAGCCGTCGGGTCCTTGGGCGAGATGAAGACGGGGACACGGTCGCCGGCGGTGACCAGCAGTCCGTCCGAGATGGTGTGGACCGTGTCGAACGACCCGACCTGCGGGCTCCACATCCGTCCCCGCCAGCCCCAGCTCCCGATGAAACTCACCGGGGCGAGGTCCCGGAGGTTGGCCGGCGCGATGTGGCGGATCTCCTCGATCGGGATCCGGCGGCTGCCGAACAGCCGCGACGCCGTGAAGGTGTGCGCGTCCAGCCGGTACCGCGTCGAGAGATACCGGCCCAGGTAGAGGATCAGTGCGGTGACGAGCAGCTCGGCGACCCACGGCAGGGCGAGCCGGGCCGCCCCCAGGTACGTGATCGCAACGATCAAGAGCAGGTAGAAGACCACCACGCCGACGGACAGCTGGGCGACCATCCGGTAGGGGATCGGTCGCCAGGGCGTGTCGTCGCCGGAGTCCGTGCCGGCCCCCGAGTCAGGCGATGGCTTCGTAGTAGTATTCCCCCTTGGCACGCTGCTCGCGGTCGAGCACGGAATCCTCCTGATTGATGCGGGGCCGGAACGTCTCCGGGTCCCGCCGGAAAGTGACCTCGACCTGTCGCAGGAGGCGGTTCATCCCGTCGCGCATCCCAAACGGACCCTCGCCCATCCCTCCACGACCCTCGGTGCCTTCCGGCACAAAGACCATGAGGCCGTCGCAGGCCAGGTCGAGGAAATAGACATCGTGGTCCACGACGAGGGCCGTGGCGCTTTCGTGCTCGACCCGGCGGCGGATCAGCCGGGCCATGTTCATCCGCTCGTCCGAGTCGAGATAGGCCGACGGCTCGTCGAGAAGGTAGAGCGTGGCGCGCCGGGCGAGCGAGAGCGCAACGGCGGCGCGCTGCAGCTCGCCCCCCGACAGGTCGGGCAGTGCGACGTCCAACACCCCGTCGAGCCGGAGCGCCGGGATCAACTCCTTTTCGAGCGCGCCGACATCGAACTCCGGGTCGCTCGCGAGGGCGACCAGTCGTTCCCGCATGCTGGCCGACTGCGTGGCCTTCAGGTACTGGGGCTTGTAGCTCACGGTCACGCCGGGCGGCGGGCGGCCCGTGGTGGGCGGTTCGACGCCGGCGAGCATCTTGACGAACGTCGTCTTGCCCGTAGCGTTCGGTCCGACGATCCCGATCGTCTCGCCCTTCGGGAGCACTCCGGCCCCCACCCGCAGGCGGAAGGCCGGGTATTCCTTCTCCATCGGTCCGAACGTCACTTTCGGCGTTCGCAGGGCCGGCGGTTTTGGCGGATGGGCGGTGAAGCGAACGGCCTCGGTCCGGAATCGGACGTTCTCATCGCGAAGATACCCCGTCAGGTAGGTGTTGATGGCCGTCCGCATCGGGAGCGGGTGGGAAATGACGCCGAAGGCCGCCTCTTCGCCGTACAGCAGGTGGGACTTGTCCGCCAGGTAATCGAGGAGGGCCAGGTCGTGCTCGACGACCAACACGCTCTTGCGCTCGCCGAGCCGGCGAAGGATCCGGGCGATCTGCAGCCGGTGGACGATGTCGAGATAGCTCGACGGCTCGTCGAAGAGGTACAGGTCCGCGTCGGTGGCGAGGGTCCGAGCGATCGCCGCGAGCTGCAGCTCGCCTCCCGAGAGCTCTGCCACCGGACGAGAGGCCTTGTCCGACAGCTCGACCGAAGCGAGCGCCGCGGACGCATCGCCCCCGCTCCCGCCCACGAACTCCTGGAGGCGCTGGCCGGCCTCCGCCAGCTGGTCGACGTATTGGGGCTTGATCGCGGCCCGCAGTTCGCCCCGTGCGATGCGTTGAAAGTGACTCTGGAGCGCGGTGCCCCGGAAGTGCTCGACGACGCCCTCCCAGGATCCGGGCCGGTCGTACATCCCCAGGTTCGGCACTTCGATTCCCGCCAGAATGCGGAGCGCGGTGGACTTGCCGGTTCCGTTCGGGCCCAGAAGCCCTACGATCCCCTGAGGGGCGGGGAGGGGCAGTCGATAGAGCCGGAACCCGTTGTACCCGTACCGATGGACGATCTCCGATTCGTCGGCCTCCGGGGTGTTCAGGATCTTGATCGCGTCGAAGGGGCACTTGTGTACGCAGATGCCGCATCCGATGCAGAGCGTCTCCGAGATGATCGGCTTCCCCGTCGGCCCTTCGATGATGCACTCCTGGCCCATCCGTACCGGTGGGCAGTACGATTGGCACTCCCACTGGCACTCCTTCGGGTGACAGCGGTCGTTCAGCAGGATCGCGATCCGGGCCACCGGTTCACCGTCCTGCCGAGTCGGTGACGATCCGGCCGTCGCGCATTGTGAGGTGACGCCGCGCCCGGGTCGCGACGGCGGGGTTGTGGGTCACCACAACGACAGCGGCTCCGGAGGATCGCTGCGCCGCCTCCAGGAGGTCGAGGACCTGCTGGGCCCGGATCGAGTCGAGCTCGCCCGTGGGTTCGTCGGCGAGGAGCAGCTGGGGACCGTTGGCGAGGGCGCGGGCGATCGCCACGCGTTGCTCCTCCCCTCCCGACAACTGATGGGGGAACGAGCGCTCGCGCTCCGCGAGACCGACCTGGGCGAGGAGCGCCCGGGCCCGATGTCGTCGTTCCGGTCCGGGGAGCCCCCGGGCCTGCAGCGGAAGTTCGACGTTCTCGAGGGCCGTCAAGGTAGGGAGAAGGTAGAACCGTTGAAAGATGAAGCCGATGCCGGTTCTCCGAAGGCGGGTTCGTTCGCGCTCGGAGAACCGCTCCACGGGGGTGCCCCTCCAAACGACGCGCCCCTCGGAGGGCACGTCGAGAAGCCCGAGCAAGTTCAGGAGCGTCGTCTTGCCCGAACCAGACGGACCTTCGACCGACAGGTAATCTCCGGGCCCGATCGATAGGTCGACTCCGTCGAGGGCGCGGACCTCGTCGGCCCCTCCCGGGTGGTAGATCCTACGTACGCCTTCCAGGCGAACGGCCGGGGATGTCACCGCGCTCATCTCAACACCTCCGGCAATGACAACGTCAGGGCGCGTCGAATCGGCAGCACGCTCGCCACGAGAGCCAAGCCGACGAGTCCGGCGCCGAGCAGGCCGAGAGTGACCGGGTCGAAGGTTGCCAGCCCTGCAATATCCGCGACCCCGCCGGAACCATATCGGGCGAGGAACTCCACGGTCGCCACGCCCGCCGTCAGGCCCACCAGGAGCCCGGCGAAGGTGAGAGCGAGGGCCTCGGCCACGATGCCCTGCGCAACGAGCCAGGCCGGCACACCGATGGCACGACGAATGCCGATCGATTGCCGTTCCTGTTCGACCCGGCGCAAGAGGATGATCACCAGGAACAACAGTCCGACGATCAGGCCAACGGAGGAGAGGCCGACGTAGAACCCGGTAATGACCGCTTGGGCGCTCTGAAGCTCGGCGGTCTGCTCCGTGAGAGAGACGACGGAGTAGTACGGTACCAGGACCTGGATCGCGGCAGCCACGCGCTGCACCGCGACGGGGTCCGCCGCCTGAGAGGGAACCATGGCCACCTGGATGCTGTCGGCCGAGTCGAGCAGTCCTCCGGAGGGGAGATGCGCGAGGCCGACCAGCGACTGAAGCTGGGAGAGCGGAAGCAGGGCCACGAACAATGGCGAAGGTCCGAGGAAGCCCGGCGGCAAGCCGAAGGCTCCCTCGACGGTGAATTGCACGCCCGCGGTCGCATTCGACGAGGGCGACAGCCGGACGTGTCCGCCGCTTCCCACGTTCAGGGTTTGGAGGAGGGGGGTGGAAAGCAGAACCTGCGCGCTCGAGGGCCCCGTGTAGCTTCCGTTGGAGTAGTGCGCGGTGTCGGAGGGGTCGCCCAGGGATATCGACGAGGGAAGGAGCGCTCGCTCCGCCGCGCCTTGGGTCGCAGCGAACGCCGCGGGGATGATCCCCTCCGCCAGGACCGGCACCACAGTTCCGCCGGGGGTGGAAAGGTCGACGGCGATGCTGAGGATGGGCGAGGCGGCGGCCACTCCTCCGAGCCCGTCAATCCGATTCGCCAACACGTGCACGCCGGAGAGTCCGTGGGCCCCCGTGCTGCCGACGGAAAGCGAGAACCCGGCCTGCTCGATGGACGAGAGCTCGTGGGCGTAGACGCCTCCACCGACGGACAACAGGACGACCGGCAGCGCGACGGCGGCCCCGATCGCCGCGACGGCGAGAAACGTCTGAGCGGAGCGGTGCTTCAGCGAGCGCCATCTCAGGGACCAGCGGATCGCGTTCACGCCGCCCGGAGCTCCTCTGCGACGGGGATCCGGAGCGCCCGCACGAGTGGGATGAGCGACGCGACGAGCCCGATGAGCATGACCTCGGCGAGTCCCTCCGCCAAGACCGACCCGTTGAAAGCGACAAAGCTGAAGCCGGTGGGGAGGCCGGAGACGAGACGTTCCAGGGAATCGTTGAGGAGCGTGGCGCCGAGGAGCCCCAAGGGAAGGCCAGCGGCCAGCCCGAGCGCGGCCAAGAGCAAGCCTTCCTGGACGACAAACCAGCCGACCTGGGCGCGGGAGAACCCGACGGCCCGGAGCAGCGCGAGCTCTCGACTTCGGTCCTCGACGCTCATCAACAGGACCGTCGCGGTGAAGAGGGTCGCCACAAGGATCCCGATCAGGCCGATGATGGTGCCGAACGTACGGTACAGGTCGACGACGCGCTGGATCGCGCCGAGGACGTTCCCGAGGGTGAAGAACGTGATCGCTGGGAACTTCGCGCTCAGTAGGGTCTGGTCCTGGCCCGCGAGCGTCGGGTCGGTCAGGTGGATCAGCACGAGCGACGCGTAGTCCGTGCTCGCACTAGCTCCGCCGACCAGTTGCTGCAGCTCGGAGAGGTAGAACATTCCGAGCGACACCGAAGGGAGGAACCAGAACGGGCCGCTGACCCCGACGACGCGGAATGACGACGCGTGGGCGAACCAACTCCCCAGCGCCGCCGGCCCCGAAGGAGATTGGGCGCTCGCCCAGATCGTCGCATTCGGGGTGACGTGGAGGAGTCGCGCTAACGCCGTATTGAGCACCACCGCGCCGCTCGAGGGTCCTTGGTAACTCCCGTTCGCGTAGTGGGGGTCCCCCGTGGCTGGCAAGTTCGACCCGGCCACGATGGCGGGGACCTCGAGGCCGCCATTGTCGCTCGGTATCCAACCGATCGAGGACGCGCTCGCCGGCTGCCACCCCGCCGGCACGGAGCTCCCGTTGGCGGACAGATTGCTCGCCGCGAAGAGCGAGGCGTTGGCGAAGACCAACGACGACACGAGCCAGGGACTGGCCGTCGCGACGTTGGGGTCCGCCTCCGGCACGGCCCGCGCCAGGCCATGGGCCCCGATGAGCGGGGGAAAGCTCGTGGAAGACAACGATGTGTTGGCGCTGGTCCCGAGGAGGTCCACGCCGCTCGATGTCGCAAGACGGTACGCACTCGTCTGAATTCCAGCGGATACCGAGAGCAGGACGAGGACCAGGGCCGTCGCGAGACCGATTCCGAGGGCGGTGAGCGCCGTACGGCCCGGGCGCCGGCGAAGGGCATCGGTCGAGTAGTGCATGGTCTGAGTTCCTGCCGCGGCTCACGCCGCCGACGCATGCCGGAGCTCGCCGAGCGATGCCTGGTGCGCCGCGACGACGTTGTACTTGTGGATCGACTCCTCGCTCACGGTGCGGGCCCGCACGAAGGCGACGTCGGGGACATGCTCGAAGCCGGTCGCCACTCGACGCAGCAGGTCGCGGAGCACGTCTTCCACGAACTTCGGATGGCGGTGAGCCTGGATCACCATCTTCGCTTCATCTCCGCGCTTCAGAATGGCGAACGTCGGGCTCGACTGAGCGGCCTCGATCGTTGAGATCAGGTCATCGACTTCGATCTCGACCTCCTCCGACAGGTCGAACATCAATCGGGTGCGGTTGCGCTGATTGTGAGTGATCATGGGCAACGACTTCATTGACGGGTCGCGCAGGAGGGGGAACTCCTCCGAGAGCGCCTCGCGCGCCGTTTCCATGGCGCAAGGACACGCGGTCATGCCCAGGGCTTCGGCACCGATCGATTTGGTCACCGTCACGGGACCGTCGGTCCCGGCCCGTACGCTCTGCGCCGCTGCGAGGATGGTGTAATCCTCGAAGCTTCTGCGTTCCTCCGTGATTCCGCGTCGAAGGAAGTATTCGGCCGAAACGTCGACGGTGGCGGTGCGAGCATACTTGTGCCGGACCAGGAGTTCCCGGGCGATCGCGACGCACGCCGACTCGAGGCTCGGTACCGGCCGAACGGTGGTCTCGTCGACGATCTCGGCGAGCAGGATGGCATTCCTGGACAGGTCAGACCCTTTACGGGTCGACGGCAGGTCCACGGCCACGTCGAAGGTCGTCGTGAGCGTGACCGCGCGGTCGGGCCGGCGGATGGTCAGCGGTTTCCGGATGCCGGAGATGCCGACCTTGTGAAGCTCGAACCGACCGGCGGTCGGTTCCATTGCGTGGATGTCCCTCAAGGTGAGGGCCGTACTCGGACCGACTTAAAAGTGGTTCGCGGAGGCGCGGGTTTCTGTCGGAGCCCCGCGTGGGTTACGAGGACTATAATAGCCTCAGGGGGCATCCGGAGGCGATGAGCGGAACGGCTCCCGCACCCACCGCACCTACCGCCGCACCGGAACCCGCCGCGCCGGCCCCCGGATGGACCGGGGCAAAGATCGGCCCCAGCTCGGCCTGGGACCCGACCAACCCGCGAGCTCCGTCGGAGCTGAAGATCCTGACCAACCTGAAGAAGATCTTCGACCCCGAGATTCCGATGAACATCGTCGACTTGGGGCTCATCTATGCCTTCAAGTGGACCGACGACGCGAGCGTCACTGTCACGATGACCCTGACCGCCCCCGGATGTCCGGTCGCGGGGATCCTCGCGGACGAGGTCAAGTCGGCGGTCCAAGCCGCCGAGGGCATCAAGGAGGCCGTCGTGGACATGGTGTGGGAACCTCCCTGGACTCCGGATCGAATGTCCGACTTGGCCAAGCGTTCGTTCGGATACGTCTGAAGGGGCCCGTCGGAACCCCGCCGGCTCAGTAGTCGCCGAGGCGACGCTGACTCTTTTTCGGTCCCGGAGGAGCATCCCCAGCGGGCGGGGCGCCGGGGGGAGGTGCTGACTCCTCTGCCGGGCCAGCCGGGGCGGTGGATGGCTCCTCGGGTCGGGGGACCTGAGCAGTCTGTTCCGACGGCTCCAATAGGCCCTGCACCCGCGCATCGTCGGGGGCTCCTCCCGTCAGGTAGGCGACCTCTTCAGCGCTCAACTCCAGGGCGGCCGTCAGCCGACGGGCGAGCTCAGTTCCCCTGCGATGTGCGCCGCGGGCCGGGCCGGCGCGGAACGCGACGGCGAGGAAGGGAAGTGCCGTGTCCACCGCCTTTCGTCGGGAGATATGCAACATTCGGCCCGCTTTGGAGAGGATCGAGGACCGAAGGGCGCGTACGGTGCGCGCCCGACCCATATCGCCCAGGAATTGGGGAAAGGCGATCCGGTCCGGCGCGTGACCTCCGCCCTGGGCGAGGGCGATGCTGACGCCACCGGACATCAGCTCGGACGCGTAGCTCCAGAGTCCAAAGGTCCGGAATCGGCGGGCGCGCGAGAGCAGCTGGTCCGCTTCCGCCAAGGGTTGGTAGGCCGCGAGGCGAGTGGCCGGGTCGCGAGTGGCCCGAGGGAGGTTCTCCTCCATCCACGGAAGCAGGTCGTCCGGGGTGGCGTCCAACCGGTTTCGAATCTCGACCGAGCGGAACACGCGAGGGGAATCGAGGATCTCACGGGTTAGGTCGAAGAAGTCCGATGTGACGTCCCGGGCGCCCAAGAGGAGCTCCTGCGCCCCGCCGGGCGGGAGAGGCGAGATCGCATCGAGGTCGTTGAGCGCCGCGCGGAGGTCGCCTCGGCTTCGATGGACGATTGCTTCAGCGGCCGCAGTGGAGACCTGGAGGCGTTGCGTCAACGCGACACGACGGACCACCGACTTCAGGTCCTCGTCGCGGACCGGCCAGAACGGGATGCGCGCGACGCCCGAGCGGAAGATCGGGGAATATCGGGTCAGGACCTTCGGGTCGTTGACGGTGAGGACAATCGGTTGGCGGGTCTCTCGGACGAGCTTCGCGATAGCGCCGAGGCCGCCCCGGTCCGTCAGGTCGGGCCGGACCTTCGTCTCGTTCCAGTCGGCCAGGTCCCGTTGAGCCGCGGGGAGCCGGAAGGCCTTCGACCGGCCACCGGACGAGGGGATCTCCGCCCAGTCGGTGAACTTGGAGGGGGCGCCGGCTCCCCCCAACCCCCACGCCACGGCGAGCGATTCTACGTTCCCGTACCGGGTTCGAAGGAATTCGCGGAAGGATGGAGGGGCCCGCGCCTCCGTTTCGTTGCTCTCCACTCCGCGGGAGAAGAGACAGTCTGCCTCGTCCAGCAGGATTAGGGTGCGTTGCCCCCGTTTCGCACTGAGCAATTCACCGGTGAGGCTGAACGCGTTCGTCAGGGCGGCCCGGCCGGCGACCTGCTCGATGGCGAAGCGATTCCGAGCGTCCGAGGCGTTCATCTCGACGAGCCCCCACCCCATATCGTGCGCGAGCGCGACGGCGGCGGTGGTCTTGCCCACGCCGGGGGGGCCGGAAAGAACGACCGCCCGGAGGCGGGGGGACCCATGGGACGACTGCCACGACGTGGCCCAACGTTTCAGCTCGGAGATCGCCTCGGGGTTCCCGACCATGTCGGTCAGGCTCCCAGGGCGAACCCGCTCCGTCAGCGGGCGACCGTCGCGGAGGGACGGGGAGTGTTCCACCACGCACGGGTCACTCGCCGCGGCCTTAAGAACGGCGCGCGGGCGTGGGTGAGCCGGCCCCTTCATCGGTCGAGTCCCCGATCGTGAGACCCCCGACGGACGTGGACCGGCCACGGCTTGAATGCCCTGGCCCGGCCGCCCGGGTCTATTCCGCGGTCTGACCCAGCTCCGGGTTCTCCTCGAGGGGCACGGAGGTCGTGTGCATGGTCGTTCGTCGCCGGAACGCGAGTTCGGCATCCGCTCCGACGGGGAACTTCGACAGGGCCTCTAGGAGGTCCCTGACTTTCCGGACCTCGAACGGTCCGAGCCGGGTGATCACATCACCGGCCCTCAAGCCTCCTCGATGCGCCGGGGAGCGAGGAACGGTTTCCGCGACGAGCAGGCCGGAATGCGGTTCCAGGTTGTACTGCCGGGCGACTTCCGGGCGAAGCTCCGCCACCGAAACGCCGATCCAGGGTCGGATGACGCGTCCCTTCTGTCGCAGCTCATCGGCGATCCGGCGGACGGCGTGGATCGGGATCGCGAAGCCGACGCCCTGCGCAAACGGGACCATGGCGGTGTTGATCCCGACCACGGCGCCTGACAGGTCGGCCAACGGACCCCCGCTGTTTCCGGGGTTGATGGCCGCATCGGTCTGGATCAAGCCCTCGAAGATGAAATCGGAGCCCGGCAGGGGCCGGCCCAACGCGCTCACGACGCCCGTCGAAACCGTTGGACCTCCCGGAAGTCCGAGGGCGTTTCCGATAGCCAGCACGATCTGACCGACCCGGAGTTCTTCCGAAGCTCCCAGACGGACCGAAGGCAGGCCGTCGGCTTCGACCTTTACAACGGCCACGTCAGTGACCGGGTCTCCCCCGAGGACCTCTCCCGCGAGTTCCGTGCCGTCTGAGAGGTGGACGCGGAGTTGAGCGGCCTGGTCCACGACGTGCTGGTTCGTGATCAGCAGACCCTTAGGGTCGATCACGACGGCCGAGGCTTGAGAGGGTTGGGCGAAGGGACCGTATCCCCGTCGGCGCCCGACGCGGAGGCTTTCCACGCTCGCCACGCCAGGGCCGATCGTTTCGACGGCGGAGGTGATCCGCGTTTCCAGCTCGGTGAGTGCCATGGTCGCTCAACCTCCCCAAGCCAGCTCGAGGTGTTCGGGCCGGCCGAGCGGGCCGCCGGCTTCAGGGGCCGGGCCTCGAGGCGTGACGGAGGGTCGCAGCGGCAGCGGCTGAGGCCCACTGGGGGGCGCCGGGATCGGTTGAAGGGGGATTGGAAGATCCATCGACCTCACTCCGACAACAGTTGGTCGAGCTTGGCGAGGAGCTGCTTCTCCTCTTTGCCCTTCTTTCGGCCGCCCTCCCATCGGGCGTTCACGATCTCGACGAGCAATTCGGACAACCGGTCCATCCAGGGTCCTTCCTGCGCTTCGAACCGCTTCTTGATCTTCTCTCGGAGCAGCTCGTTGTAGGCCCGGTACGCCGTCCAGACCCACGGCCCGTAGTGCTCTCGCGGGGATTGCTCTCCTTCGTCGCTCTCTTTCGTCATGTTGCTCTCCTGACCTTGCCGTCAGTACATGGGGCTCATCGGGAGGGCAGAGATATTGAGCGGGTGGCCGGAAGACCAGTCACACGGCTGAGGTGGTGGAGAAGAGACCCGACGCCGCCGGCGACCCATCGGCTCCGGTGGTGCGCAGGTTACCCGATGGCTAAATCCCTCGGACCCCACCTCTGGGTGATGACCGGCGGCCCTTCCTCCGACCTGCCGCAGGCTCCGGGCTCGCTCGACGATCGAATTTTGCTGACTCTGCAAGGCCTCCACGGCCGGATGGCCTTCAACGGGCTTCGACGGAAGCTGGGCGCACATCCCGAATCGCTGGCCCGCGCATTGCGGCGTCTGGAGCGAGAGGGACTCGTGGAGCGGGCCGACGGCGGTTACCGATCGCTCGGAGAGCCCGCACGCGATCAGAACGCGCTCGCCTCCGAGTTACGGCCGATCGCCCGCGTCGAACTACCCCGGGACCTCGACGAAGCGACGATCATCGGTCGCCTGGCGGGCCGCTGGTTCGGCTCGTTGCGCTGGGTCGGGGTCGTCGAACAGCCCGGCCGCCGTCTTCTGGCGTGGGCGCGCCGGGACGGCTTTGGACAGGTCTTGCTCGGGGTCCATCGAGGAATCCTGCGAGTCTATGTGCCGGACTCAACGGAGTCGGAAGAGGCGGTCGAGGCCGAGGCACTTGCCTACGAGCTGCTCGTCCAGGCCGTAGCGGTCGTGCACCCCGTCGGCAGCAATGGCGGAACGGCGTACTTCGTCCTGACCCGGTCGTCTCGGAGCCTTCTCCTCCGCGACAACTGACCACCCGGCGCGCGGGCGTCGGCGGGAGGTATATAAGCACCTCCCGGCGAATGTTAGGGTAGCTGTTTGGGCCGGGTCCCCGAAATGTCCGCGCAAGAATCGGTGTCCAGCATTCGCCGGCCCCTGGTCGGCCGCGCCGAGGTCCGTACTGCCGTCGGCGAGGCGTTGGTCGACGCGAAGGCGGGTCGGGGGTCCCTCCTCGTCGTCGTCGGAGACGAGGGCGTGGGGAAGAGCACGATTCTCGCCTATGCCGTCGACCGAGCGTCGGAAGCAGGGTTCCGCGTGGGGACTACCCGGGCCATCCCGACGGAATTTCCTCGGCCATTTGCGGCCGTCCAAGAAATGCTGCAAGCGTTTCGAGAGCCTCCGGCGGCCGGATCGGACGTGTCGGCGCCCGTCGAGGCCTTTTCATTGCTCCTGGCCCCCCTCGAGCACCACGAGGCGCGCCGGGCCGCCGGGAGCGGCGGTCCGGAGGATCCCACCGCCGGGGAGGAGGAGACCCGTCGACTCCTCTCCGCGCTGGCCGAGCTCCCCCGCCGTAACGACCAGAGCCGGTTCCTCCTCATCGATCGTTTGATCGATGACCTGGCGAGCCTGGCCAAACGACAGCCCCTGTTCCTCGGAATGGACGATTTTCCGTTCATCGACGATTCTTCCCTTGAGTTCGTCGCCGAACTGCAGCGGTACATCGGCAATCACCGGATCGTCCTCGCGGTGCTGGGAGGACCCCCGGCGAACGCCCGACCGCGCCTGAAGCGGTTCCTCGAGTCGATTCGTTCGGTGCCTAGCACTCGATGGGTCGAGGCTCGGGCGCTGACGCCCCCCGAGACGGGGGAGCTCTTGGACTGGTTCCGGGCCGGAATCCCTTCCTCGCCCGACGACGCCCTCCGCTGGCACCGTCGAACGAAGGGGAACCCCCTCGCGCTCGAGCAGTTGCTCCGAGGGACCCCCTTCCACGCCCTCGCCCCGGGCGGCAGCGAGGAAGGGACCCGCCCTCTCGCCGAGGTCGAACGCGCACGGGCCCAGACCCTCTCCGAGGAGACCCAACGGGTCCTCTGTTACGCCGCCGTGATCGGGAACGAATTCGATTTCGATACCTTGACCCGGGCGCTCGGGCAAGAGCCGGACCGACTTTCGGTGGCGGTCGAGCAGATCGTCCACGACGGCCTGATCCGCGAGGCGCTCCCCGGCACCTTCGAGTTCATCCGCGAATCGTTCCGCCAGGAGATGTACGCGGGCCTGACGGAGAGCCGACGACGGATCCTGCATCGCAAGGTCGCCGAAGCCCTCGAAGAGACTTCGTCCGGGGACCGCGGCGAGGTGTTCGAACTTGCGCGCCACTTTTATCTCGCACGGGATTGGGCCCGCGCCGTCGAGTACTGTCGGCGGGCGGCCGACATCGCCGCCGCGTCGTACGCCTTTCCGGAAGCGAAGCTCCATCTGGAACGCGCCCTGGAGTGCGTGCGGAATCTGCCCTCGATCGACCCGATCGTGGAGTTCCGCGTTGACACGGACCTGGGGCGGATCCTTGTCGAGATCGGAGAGCTCCGGCCCGCCATCGAGGTACTGAATGCGGCGGTCGCCCGAGCGCGCGGGGACTCGCGACTCGAGCCCGAGCTGCCCGTGGCGATCCTGTGGACCGCGTCGGCGCATTCGCAACTCTGGGAGCACGAAAAAGCGCGGGAGCTGGCCGCGTCGGCCCTGCAGCTGTTCGAGCGCGCGTCGAACGCCACGGGGACCGCCATCGCCCACCGCGTGCTCGGGGCGGCGGATTGGGATACCGGAAACTTCGAACGGGCCGAACATCATCATCGGGAAGCGGCCCGTCTCGCCCGGGCGGCAGACAATCCCCGGGTCGAGGCGCATGCGTTCATCGACCTCGCCAACGTCCTGATCTATTCCGGTCCCGCGCGGGCCGACGAGGCGCTCGAGCTCTACGACCGGGCCGCCGGGCTCTTCCAATCCTCATTGGACCACCCGTCGTTGGCCCGGGTCCGGATGAACCGCTCCATTCTACTGTTCAACATGGGGCGCCGCGAGGAGGCGCTCCGGGAAATCACCGAGGCGGAAGTGCACGCGGAAGCGTCGGGCTCTCTCCTCTGGCGAGTCTATACCCTCCTCAACGAGGCCGTGTTCCGGGCCGAAGCCGGAGAGACGACGCGGGTCCGGCTCCTGATCGAGAAGGGCCGAGAGCTCAACCGCCGTCTGCGCGATCGACTGTCGGACGAACAGATCACGATGATCGACGGGATGGTCCTTGAAAACGAGGAGGACGTGGCCCGGGCACGGGACCGGTATCTCGAGGCCCTCCGACTCGTCGAGGAGCTCGAGATGATCCCTGATGTGCTCGAGGTCCGGTATCGGATCGCCCGGCTGGCGGTGCGCACCGGCAACTGGGAGGAGGCGCGGCAGCAGATCCAGGCCGCCCGCGACGCCCACATCGACACGATTCGTGCCGACCTTTTCCCCAAGCTCGAAGCCCTGGCCGAACGGCTTCCGGCGAGCTCGGGGAGCCCCGGCCGGATGGCGCCGGTCGCCGAGGGCCCCCCGCCGGTGTCCGGCGGAGTACCGGAACCGCGAGCGCCCGTGTCGCGATAGCCCCCCCGGTCCCGCACGGCCGACGAGCGGTCGCGTCCCCGAGAACTTAAGGCTCGGCGGGTTTCGCCCGCCCGATGGCCAGAACTGGTTCGGACCGCGCCTACGTCGTGGAACTTGGCGAGGAGCGCCGGCTCAAGGACCAGTTCATGTCGCGGCATCCCGAGTCTCCCTTCGTCGACGCCCACATCCCCGGCTTCTCCGGCCTGCGCTACTTCCCCCCGAACCCCAAGTTCCGGGTTCCGGCCGTCCTGGAACGCGTCGACCCTCCGCAATACTCGTATCTACGCACCAACCGGGACAACCAAGCCGAGATGCGTCTCGTTGGCCATCTTCGGTTCACCCTCGGGAAACGGGAGCTTCGCCTCCGAGTCTACCACGCCAGCGGGTCGGCCAGCACCTCGGTCTTCGTCCCGTTCCGCGACCTCACGTCCGGACACGAGACCTACGGACCGGGGCGATACCTGACCATCGACCTCGGCGAGACCGACCGCTACGACCTGGACTTCAACCGCTGCTTCAACCCGTACTCGGCCTATACCGACGCGTACGAGTGCAGCTTTCCGCCCACCGAGAACGACCTGGACCTGCCGGTTCGGGCGGGAGAGAAGGTGTGGGCCGTGGAGCGGAATCCCTCCTCTCCGGAAGGAGCGGTCCGGGAAATGGTGGACAAAGCGCTGAAGCGAACCCCTGCGCGGCCGCCTCGGGTCCGCCGGCGCACCTCAGCGAAGTGAAGGAACCTCCACCGGAGCGACCGGTGGCCGGGCAGGGGCTCCATTGCTCGGGAACGTTATAGAGCGCCCAAGTGTCCTGGAAACCATGAGCATGAAGAGCAGTGCCGAAGCGGTCTGGGAACATGATCTGCTCAAGGGAAGTGGCCGGGTCCGATTGAGCAGCGGAGCCGCGCCCGAATTGCCGGTGAGCTGGGCGGCGCGGACCGAAGCTTCCAATGGCAAGACGAGTCCGGAGGAGCTGCTCGCTGCCGCGCACGCTGCCTGTTACTCGATGGCCTTTTCGGCGGGCCTCGCCCGAAACGGGACCCCTCCAGACCGGTTGACCGTGCAGGCCGTCGCCACGTTCGACAAGGTCGGCGACGCCTGGCGCGTGACCACCATGGAACTCGCCGTCACGGGTCAGGTTCCGAAGATCAGTCCCGAGAAGTTCGAGGAACTGGCCAAGGGCGCGAAGGAAGGGTGCCCGATCTCCAACGCGATCAAGGGGAACGTCGAGATCCGGCTCATCGCTCACCTGGCGGTGGGGAGCAGCTAGGGCCCCACGCCCGGGGACGGAACGCTCGAACCGACCCGCCCCGCGCAGGTTCATCCGTCCCGAAGCGCTGGGGGCGATCGCCCCGGAGGCTTCAGTGACGTGCCGAAACGATTCGGGAGACCCCCGCCGGTGCGACCGGTGCGGGGAGTTCCTATGGGTCACCGACGACGCCTGGTTCTGCGGGGAGTGTGGAGTCACCATGCCCTGCACCATGCGACTCCTCCCGCCCCCGGCGCCGTAGCGATTTCGCTCGACGGCCCGCAAGTTACATTGGAACGGACCGGTTCGGAGCGCTCGACGGATGGTTGAGCCCTCCCCGGCGCCCCGTGATGGCTTGTCGACGACCCGTTCGGTCTCCCCGGGGATCCTCAAAATTCAGGAACTGAACCGACGAGCGCTCGAGGATCCGGAAGGGTTCTGGGGTCCGATCGCGGCGGAGCTCTCGTGGTTCGACCGACAAGGTCCCCTGTTCCGAGCGACGGCCGATCCCCCGTTCGGGAGTTGGTTCCCCGGCTGGTCGACCAACCTGGCATACAACTGTCTCGACCGTTGGATCGACACGCCCCGACGTCATCGGGTCGCTTTCTACTGGGAGGGAGAGCCCGGCGACCATCGGGCGCTCACGTACTACCAGCTGTATCGCGAGGTCAACCGGCTGGCGACGGCGCTGAGGGCCGCGGGCGTAGGGCCGGGCGACCGCGTGACGCTCTACCTGCCCATGGTCCCCGAACTCCCCATCGCGATGCTGGCCACGGCGCGACTTGGAGCGATCCACTCCGTGGTCTTCGGCGGGTTCGCGGCGCCCGCTCTCGCGGAGCGTTTGAACGACTCGGGGTCCCGACTGGTCATCACCGCCGATGGCGGGTGGCGCCGAGGAAAGGTTCTCCCCCTCAAGCCCATCGTCGACGCGGCCCTGCATCATTCACCGTCGGTCGAGAAGGTGCTCGTCGTCCGACGCACCGGGTCCGAGGTTGCGATGGTACCAAACCGGGACCAGTGGTACCATGATGCCGTGGCCGGGAGCACTGTGGCGGTCGCGGCAGTGCCCGTCCCCGGTCCCCACCCGAGCTTCATCCTGTACACTTCGGGGACCACCGGCCGGCCCAAAGGAGCCGTTCACGGGACCGGCGGGTACATGCTGTGGAGCTACTACACGACGCGGGTCGTCTTTGACGCCAGCGACCGAGACTTGTTCTGGTGCACGGCCGACATCGGGTGGGTCACCGGCCACACGTACGTGGTCTACGGGCCGCTGCTCGCCGGTCTCTCCTCGGTGATCTATGAGGGGGCGCCCGATTTTCCGCAGCCGGACCGGTGGTGGACCATCGTCCAAAAGTATGGGGTCACCACGCTCTACACTTCGCCCACGGCGATCCGGGCGGCGATCAAACACGGAGACCGGTGGCCCCGCCAGCACGACCTCACATCGCTCCGCCTGCTCGGGACGGTCGGCGAACCGATCAACCCCGAGGTATGGAATTGGTACTTCCGGGAGATCGGGGGAGCCCGGTGTCCGGTCGTCGATACTTGGTGGCAGACCGAGACGGGGGGGATCCTCATCTCTCCGCAACCCGGCACCGCGCACTTTCCGCTGAAGCCCGGTTCCGCGACTCTGCCGGTTCCGGGGGTCGACGCGCAGGTAGTCGACGAGGACGGCCGGCCTCTGCCGCCGGACCGGAAGGGTTTCCTCGTCATCCGCCGACCGTGGCCGGGCCAGTTCATCACCCTCTGGAACGACGACGCACGGTTCCGCTCGGTCTACTTCTCCCGATTCCCGAAGTGGTACTACCCCGCCGACTACGCCACGGCCGATGCGGACGGCTACTTCTGGCTCCTCGGACGAGCCGACGAGGTGCTCAAGGTGGCCGGGCACCGGATCGCCACGATCGAGCTCGAGAATATTCTGATCACGCACCCGGCCGTTGCGGAGTCGGCCGTGATCGGCCGACACGACGAGATGAAGGGGGAAGTGCCCGTGGCCTGCGTCGTGCTCAAACCGGGGTTCGACGGGACCCCGCGGCTCCGGGAGGAACTCCTCGGGCTAGTCCGCACGACCTTGGGGGCCATCGCGGTGCCCGCCGCGATCTACTTCGTCGAAAAGGTCCCGAAGACCCGGAGCGCGAAGATCATGCGCCGGCTGATCCGGGACGTGGTCGAGGAACGTCCGTTGGGAGACACCACGACGCTCGAGGACGAGACGAGCGTCGAGGACGCCCGACGAGCCTACCAGGAGTTCAAGGACGAGCTGCGGCGGACTCCGCCGTGATGGTTCCTCCCTCCCCCCCGGCGGGCGCCGGGCCGCCCCCGCGGCCGGGTACGATTTGATATCCTGGAGTTCGCCTGTAGCCAGCGGGTCCCTGTCGATGATTCTGGTCCGACTGCCCGAGACGATCCACCAGGCCCACGGCGACATCAAGAACGGAACGTTCCAGGGCCGGTGGCATTTCTCCTTCGACGAATATACGGATTCCAAATTCGTCCGGTTCGGTCAGCTGCGGGTGTTCAACGATGACACGTTGAGCCCGGGCGCCACGTGGCCGCTGCACCCGCACCGCCACAACGAGGTGGTCACGTATGTCGCGGAGGGCGAATTCCGTCACGAGGACGAACGCGGGCTCGGGGGCGTCCTCACGCAGGGGGGGGTCCAACACACCACCGTCGGGCGGGGGATGTGGCACTCGGAGATCAACAACCTTCCAGACCGGCCGATGCGGTTCATCCAGATGTGGTTCCTGCCAGAGAAACCCGACCTCGACCCGTCGGTCGAGCAGAAAACGGTCGTCCGGTCCGAGCGAACCAACGGTCTCCTCCCGCTCGCCAGCTCGCGACACGAAGGCGCCCTGCCCCTGAGGAGCGATGGGAGCGTATTCGCTTCGTTCTTGGAGACCGGCCGGACCATCTCGCTTCCCGTGGAGCAGGGCCGCGGGGCGTATCTCTATGTTCTCGAGGGGGGCCCGGTCCGGGCCAATGGCCAAGCACTCCCCGAACTGGGGGCGGCCGAATTCGTCGACGAGGCCACCGTGCGCATTGAGGCCGACCACGACGCCGAGCTCCTCCTGATCGATACGCGACTCTAGAACCGACGCCCCGTCGATCGCACCAGGAAGGCAAGCCCCTTCAGGCACCGCCCCTCGCGCACCCCTTCCCTTAAACACCGGTTTCGCTCGCCCCCTCGGTCCCATGTCCTCGAATGCGGTGCCCCCTGTCAGTCGACTAGTCGATGCGCTCGAGTCCCCAGCGGAAACGTTGCGACTGATCGCCCAGTGCCGGGACGCGCTCCATCGAGAGGGAAAGAGCTGGGCCGATTTCTTCGCAGATTATTCCCGCCGGAAGATCGAGGACGGGTCGTACCGTGGCCTCCTCTGGTGGGGGCCGGGCGACGAAGCGGTTGCGCTGGTCAGCTGGGAGGTCGCGGGCGACCTCGGAAAGCGAGCAGGGGTTTTCTTGGCCGAGGGATACCAGAGGCGATCGGTCCTCGAGGCCTTCCTCATCCGACTCCAGTCTTCGATGTCGGAAGGCGCGCCGTTCATCAGTTGGAGCGACGACGTTCCGGGAGTTTCTTTGGAGGACCGCGATTCCGTCTTCGGGGGGCGGGGCTTCTACCCCGTCACTCGGGCCGACATGCGGTTCCCAAAGGAGGCGGTTCTCCCGACGGGCGCCCCAGAGCCCTCTCATTCCCCGCGCGCCCTGACAGCGGCCGACGAGCCCCTGATCGCGGACCTGTTGTACCGCGTCTACGAGGAGGACCCGGTGGAGCGGGCCCTCTTCGCGACGACCGCTAACCAGAGAGAAGATGCCCGACGCGCAGCGCACGGCCTCCTCCACGGGGAGGTAGGCCGGTGGATTCCGGAGGCCTCCTTCGGTATCGTGGACGATGGGCGACTGGTCGGCCACACCCTTGGCAACGACCTCTGGGGGGGTTTGATCTCCGAAGTCGGGGTCGATCCGGCCTTTCGTCGGCGAGGGTTTGCCCGTCGCCTGCTGCCCCTCACGATCGCTGGGCTCCGTGCGGCCGGATTCGAGGTCCCGCGTCTCGTCGTGACGATGCGGAATACCCGGGCGGTCCAGCTCTACGAGAGCGTCGGCTTCGAATTCGTGCCCGGAGGGGCCGGACGCCTGTGGCTCAACCTGCCGGTCCTCGGCGTGACTCCCTCGCCCGCGTAAGCCGACGCCCGATGGGCCGGAGTCTCTATATCGCTGCAGTCGATGCCGCACATGGCCCGTGTCAGGAGGGGGCCGCTCCCACATGCAGAAACGAGCGAATCGAACCAACTCCGCGTCGTCCCAACCCGTTCTAGCCCTCTGTTTGGCCCAGCCACAGGGTGCCGTCCGGGCGTACCGCTGACCCGCCGGCCGGGTCCGAGACCGGTTCAGGCCCCATGCCGTTCCCGGAGACCATTCGACGGCTCCCGAGGACTTCTCTCGGGGGCGCGGACGTGTTCGTCCACGACGCCGGTACGACCCAGATACTGTTCATCGAGGTGCCGGCGGACCATGCCCCCGTCACGGTTCCCACCCACACCCACGATGCCGAGTGGGGCGTCGTGGTCGAGGGGGAGATCGCGATGACGTTCCCCGACCGGACGGAGACCCATACCGCAGGCATGACGCACTGGGTCCCCGCCCGGGTACCACACAGTTTCCGTTTTTCGCCGGGAACCTCCTCCGTCCATTACTTCGTCGAACGGCGCGTGATACTCACCTGATGCCCGGCGCGGCGTCCGAATCGAAGCTAGGCGGGGGGGGACTGTTCTCGGGGTCTGCGAAGACGGTCCGCCCATCGACCACGGTGGCAACGGTTCGGACTGCGGCGAGCTTTTCGACCGGGACCTCGAAGGGATCCGGGGAGAGGACCACCAGGTCCGGGTACTTCCCGACGGCGAGGGACCCCCGGGTCGTCTCGCAATGAGAAGCAAACGCCGCGCCCTGGGTGTAGGCCGTGAGCGCCTCCTCCAACGTTAGGCGGAGCGGAGAAGGGGACCCCGACGGGACGGTTCGGGCCACCGCGGCGTGGATCCCGACCCAGGGGTTGAGTTCCGCGACGGGCCAGTCACTGGCAAAAGCCAGCGCCGCACCCGATCGGAGCAGGGACCTCCAGGGAAACGCTCGTCGGGTACGGTGCGGTCCCACGGCCTCCCTCCACCGACGGGTGAGCTCCGGCGCCGAATGCCGAGGCATCATGCAAGGGATCACCCCCAGCTGCGCGAAGCGCGGAATATCCTCGGACGACAGGTTCTCGCAGTGCTCGATCCGGTGGCGGCGTCCCAGCATTCGGTTGAGCGTCGACGCCTTCGCGTAGGCGTCCAGCGCGAGGCGAACCGCCCGGTCCCCGCAAGCGTGCGTCAGGATCTGGAACCCTCGTCGGTCGAGGTCCTGAACGATGGCGTCAAACTCGCCGACGGAGTACACCGTCGTGCCCCGCGACGCGGGGTCGTTGGCGTACGGCTCGAGGAGCGCCGCCGTGCCGGTCTCCTGGACCCCGTCCAGGTAGAGCTTGACGGCGCCCACGCCGAGCCAGTCGTCGTGCGCCGTCGCGACCGCGTTCATGAATTCCGGGTACCGTTGCTTGGGTGTCCCTCGCGGGTGATAGATGGCTACCCGGATTCGGAGCGGAAGGGCGTTCCGGTTGCGGAGTTGCTCGTACGCCTCGAGTGTATCGAGGGGGACTTGGACGTCGAACGCGGTGGTGATACCGTACCCACTGGCGGCGGTCAGGATGCGCTCGAGGCCCTCGATGGACCGCCGGCGGGTGAACTCGGGAAGCAACGCCGTCACGTCGAATGATTCGGTGAAGATGCCGGTCGGCCGGCGGGTCTTGGCATCCCGCTGCATCCCGCCCACATCGCGCTTCGATTTGGCGAGCACGCTCTGGGCCCGTTCGACGAACCGGGAGTTCCCCCAGCCGGTATGCCCGTCCCACGAGGTCAGCAACACCGGCCGGTCGTAGACGGTCGTGTCGAGGTCCTGGGCGGTAGGGAGCTCTTCGACGCCCAGCGCGGCGTAGTCGAATCCGTGCCCGAGGATGATCTCCTCGTCCGGATGCCCATGGGCGTATTCCCGTACTCGGCGCTGAACCTCGATCATCGGGGGATGGTCCGACAGGTCGATCCAGTGTCCGAGCTCGTAGGCCCAGATCAGGTGAACGTGGGCGTCGATGAGGCCCGGGATGACCCGCCGACCGGCGGCATCGAGTACTTCCGTCCGCGAGTCGGCGCTGCGCTCGATCTCGCGTCGTGCGCCCACGGCCACTATCCGGCCGGCCCGAGCGGCGAGCGCCTCGGCCTCGGGGAGGGAACGGTCCCCCGTCCATATCCGGGCGTTGGTCAGGATGAACGTCGGCGCCGGCAGGGACGTCCCTTCTCCGGACCCTCGAAGATGGGCGACTATTAGGGCACGTCGCAATTCGGACGGACCATCGGCGCTCCGTGGTCCGCGCTCGAGGAGAGTTCCTACTGAGGCTCGTCGGGGGCCAGCTCGCTCAAGAGGTCCATGATTCCGTTGCCAAGCCACTGGCCACCATCCACGGCGATCACCTGTCCCGTGATGTAGGAGGCCTTCGGCCCGGCCAGGAACGTCACGGCGTCGGCGATCTCGTCGGGAGTCCCGAACCGACGCATGGGAATCCCGCTCTCGATCCTGTGTACGAGTTCCTCGGACAGCCAGAGCTGCCGGTCGGTTCCTTCCGTTCGAACCGGGCCTGGCGCCACTGCGTTGACTCGGATCCGATGGGACGCCCATTCGACGGCCAACGTGCGGGTCAGAGCGAGCACTCCCGCCTTGGCGGCCGCCGAGTGAAGAGTGCCGGGTCCCGCCATCCATGCGTAGGCGGCGACGATGTTGATGATCGCGGGCGAGGCGGCCTCGCGCAACAGCGGGAACGCGGCTCGAGAGCAGAAGAACGTGCCGTCCAGGACGATGCCCACCACCGCGCGCCAGCCGTTCGGTGTGATACGTTCGGAGGGCGCGATGAAGTTCCCCGCGGCGTTGTTTACGAGAAGGTCGAGGCGTCCGTACTCCCGACGAACCGTGGCCATGAGCGCTTCGACCTGATCGTAACTCCGGACATCCGTCGGCACGGTGACGACCCGCGCGCCAGTGTGGCGCAACTCCTCCGCTCCGCTCGCAAGATGGTCCTGCGAGCGGCTGGCAATCACGAGGTCGTACCCATCGCGACCCAGATGCTCGGCAATCGTTCGACCCAAGCCGGTTCCTCCGCCCGTCACCAATGCGACGGGACGGCCCGGCCTAGATTCCGGTCGCGACGAACTCCGATCGACCTGCCCCTCGGCCATCGCTCCCTTGGGCGAAGCGCTAGCTAACATAAGGAAAAGGCTCGGCCCGTTTTTTGAAACCGGATCGGGCCGGGGGAACCCAGAACGCTGGGCCGAGCGCGATCCGGACTCATAGCCTCGGCGACTCGCAGTGGGCGGCGTCCAACAGAGGAACTTTCTTCAAGGCGTTTGTTTCGTCGGCCTACGTGAGCGGCCGAACGAAGCGTGCCTCGCCTCCCTCCGCGACCGACCCGCGCATTGATGTGTTGTTCTCAGGGTATACGGCCCCCCACGTCGCTGGGACGGTAGGACTGATTCAGGACGGGTCGCGTCGCATCATCGTCGACCCCGGCATGGTTCCTCGCCGGTCCGCGATTCTCCGGCCCCTGGCACGCGCCGGAGTCCTTCCGCAGGCGGTGACGGACGTGATCTTCTCCCACCACCACCCCGACCACACCCTCAACGCAGCGTTGTTCCCTCGGGCACGATTCCACGATTTTTGGGCGATCTACCGAAATGATATCTGGGAGAGTCGAGCGGCCGAGGGGTTCCATGTCTCTCCGCACGTCCGACTTCTGGAGACCCCCGGTCACACCCTTCAGGACATCACGACACTCGTCGAGGCACCCCGGGGTACCTACGCCTTCACCCACCTCTGGTGGGACCGGACCGGTCCCCCCGAGGATCCGTTAGCCGAAAACTCCCGTCTCCTCCACAGGAACCGGGCGCGCGTCGCCCGGCTTGCACAGTGGATCGTACCCGGTCACGGCGCGTCGTTCAAGGTCGGTCCGAAGACGCTCCGCTAGAGCGGAGCGGTCGCTGAGAGAGCATCGTCTGCCGGAGGTCTCCGCGCCGATGATCAGGCCGGCAACGTCGGGCCGGGCCCGTGTCCCCCGCGGGGCGACCCCCGTCGTCACTGTGGATGTCGAACGCCCGAAGGGCACCGCAGGCACTAGGGCTGAGTTGTCGATCGAGCCACTGGACTCGAGACGAAGGGTCGCGACCGCTTCGAGCCGACTCGATCGTCGCGGCAAAGGTTCAGTTTCGAGCGGAGAAGTCCCTCGTCATCCCCACGGCCTACCGAATCCTCTGCGAGGCCGGCCTCCTCGAGGGCGAAGGCGAATGGCTCACGATCGTCGACGACGAAGCCCTGGTCCACTCGTCGACCTACACGGAAGGTCGGCCGAGCGCTAGCCCGCCGAGGCGGGCTCTGGCCCGCGGAGCCATCCCCAGGCGAGCACGCGACGCCGGGCGGTCTCGTGCCGACGGCATTGTCGGCACCAAACCACCGGGCGACCAACCCCTGACGATAGTTCCGGCGTGGCGAGATGGTCGTGCGGCGGATGACGACAGCTGCGATTCCCGCAGCTCTGGGTCCAACTTCGGTCCATGGATTGGCAAGTGGCGCCGGTAGGTGCGCACATCATAAATGCGCATTCTTGCGTATTAAAACCTCCGGTCGGGTCCTTGCACCTGGCGGATTCTCGCGCCGGAAACCGGGTGGGGACGCTCCACGAAGGGCCGGTCGGCGACGGGGGGCCGCCCTTCACCATTTTCTGATGAACTCGGAGCTTGATGGAGGCTCTCTCGACCAATGCCGCGCGCAAGGGGTCCCGCCCCCCGAGGGCCGGGCTCAGTCCGCGACCGCGGGCGCGACGCCGCGTGGCACCGCGCACGCTGACAAGGCAGAATGGCTTGCGTTAGCTACCCGCGCACGATCAGCACCGGTAGCTTGGCGTGGTGCACGACGGCGTCGGAGACGCTGCCGAGGAAGAACCGCTGCCCTGCTGAGAGGCCTCGGGCCCCCATGACCAAGAGGTCGAAGGGATGCTCCTCAAGATATCGCAGCAGCTCTTCGGCCACAAACCCGTCGAGGAGTACGGTCGACGACGTCACTCCGGCGAGGGAGACCTGGTCGTGAAGCCTACTCAGGAGCTCTTGGTGAATCTTGACCTCGGCGTCGTGGATTATAGGGATGGCCGTAGCCGTCCCGGCCGGCACGACGTGCAGAGGTGCGACGCTGAGCAGTGTCAGGGAGGTCGAGAAGGCCTTTGCTAGTTCGATAGCGGTCGAGAGTGCCTTTTCCGACGACTTGGACCCATCCACGGCCACGGCGATGTTCTGCATCATGGAAGCTACGGGTCCCGGAAGCCCGCCGTCCGATTTAGCCTCCCGGTGCCCCCGAGCCGTGTCGGACCCGACGCGGACCCCTCGACCGCCGGCCGTCGAAATCAACGAGGATCCAACCGCGCCGACCTTCGGCCAGAGCGATTTTCAAGCCATCGACGACCGGTACGAAACCGTACTGGAACCGCTGACGTGCATCCTCCCAGCGGCGGCTATAGCGTTCCTGTGATCTTCAGCAGGTCCCGCGCGATTCGGACCATCGACGCCCGTCCCCGATGGGATTCCGTGAGTAGCTTGCGGAGGTGCGGGCGGCCGCTCCCGTCCGTGAGGAAGGCATGATGCATCATCGCCGTGATGATCTCGGGGTATGCGCCGTACAGCCGGGGGTTGTGGAACACCTCGGGGTACCCCCGATACGTTCTCAGCTCTTTGAGCACGAAGCTCGCCTCGAGGGCGGCCCGGTACGAGGCCAGCCCGGCGCGAGTCGGATCCTTCGCCCGGACGGCCCGGACCGCTGCCTCCCCGGCCAGTCGCCCCGACTCGAGAGCGAAGTCCATCCCGCGAAGCGTGAACCCGGTGTTTAGGAAGAAGCCCGCGGCCGCTCCCGTGACGAGGTACCCGTCGCCGAAGAGCGAGGGCAAACGGTCCCAGCCGCCCTCTTCCACGAAGCAACCGCTGTACTCGAGCAGGGTTCCCCCCTCGACAAGCCGGGAGATCAGTGGATGCTGTTTGTACTCCTCGAGGACCTCGAACATCGAGGTCTTGGCGCGCACGAGCGATTCCATGCCGAGGATCAACCCCACAGAGAGCGTCTCACGATTCGTGTAGAGGAAGCCTCCGCCTTCGACGCCGGGCGGGAACCCGAGCGTAGTGTACTGAGTGCCGGCGATGCCGCGGAGCTGGAAGCGTCGCTCGACCTCGCCCGGCGGAAGTCCGATCACCTGTTTCACGCCGACGCCAACCACCTTGGGGTCCGGCTTCGGGTTGGGGGTTCCTCCCCGAGAGAGTATAGCGTTCGAACCCTCGGCCAGGAGCACGACCTCGGCCCGGATCTCGTCGTTGCCGGCCCGGATGCCGACGACCCGCCCGTGCTCGGACACGAGGGTGTCGATCTTGATGCCATACACCGGCACGGCGCCCGCAGCCTCCGCCTTCGCTGCGAGCCAGGGGTCCAACCGACTCCGCAACACACTGAAGGCGTTGAATGGGGGGCGAGAAAATTCCGAGTCGAAATAATCGAGCGACACGGCCCGAGTCGGGGTGAGCACGCTGAGCACGTTCCGGTCGATGGCTCGTTCCACGGGACAAGGGTCCTCCTCCCAGAATTTTGGGAACATTCGGCCCAAGACATGGGTGTAGAGTAGTCCTCCCGAGACGGTCTTCGTACCGGGCTGGGATCCCCGTTCAGCGAGCAGAACCTGGAGGCCCTCACGTGCGGCGGTATACGCGGCGGCGCATCCGGCGAGGCCGGCCCCAACCACCACGACGTCGAATCGTTCCATTAGGGCGCGCCCGGCCGCGGTAGGCGCGCGGGTGTTTGAAGCTTCGACCCCCTCCGGCGAAAGTCCGCGCGGTCCCTACCAGGGATAACGAAATGAACCTTCGATTCTGATAGACCACGGATGGTCCGCAAGGTGCCCGTCCCGCACTACGAAGGGACCGCCGCGCTCGGGACGAGCTGAATGGCGGGCCGCGTGTCGATTCCATCCAAGCTCACCTTGGCGGACCGTCTGGGCGCGAATTCCTTTGCTTCGGACAAGGACAGTCACCTGCGAGTCGACGCGATGGACCTGTGCCGGAGCTGCGCTCTCAAGCCCTGCATCCAGGTCTGCCCGGCGGAGGTCTACGAATGGGACGCGGACCGCCTCCGGATCCGGTTCGAGAACTGTCTCGAGCTGGGCGCTTGTCGGCTCGCGTGTGAGACCATGGGGAACGGAGCGCTGATCTGGGCCTTCCCACGGGGGACCAAAGGCGTTCAGTACCGGTTCGGGTGAGCGGGGCCCGCGCCGGTCGTTCCGCTGGCGTCGGCCACCGATCCCGAATCGGGTCTCTGAAGGATGTGCCGACGGATCAGGCGCTCGCGCGACGACGCCAATCCTCTCCACGGATGCTCCGACACAATGCGTTCCCAGAGGGTTGGCGAGACCCGCAAGGAGGCCTTCCGCCGGCTCAGCCGCCAGCCGCGTTCCGGGTAGCTGACCAAGACGAGCCCGCCCGGTCGGAGAATCCGCCAGGCCTCGTCGAGCGCGCCGGACTTGTCGACCATGCAGCATAGTACCAACGAGAGGACCACCCGATCGACGGATTGGTCCGGAATCTCCGGCACGTGGGCGGCGGAGGCCCGAAGAGTCTGCAGCCGAGGATGGCTTCCGAAGCGGGAAAGTACGGCCTCGATGTTCCGCTGGTCCGGATCGACAGCATACACGAAGCCGGAAACCCCGACGCTGTCGAGCAACGCACTGGTCAGATATCCGATGCCCGCCCCCAGATCCGCGACGCGCTGTCCCTGATGGATTGCCAGCCGGTCGACTTCGTTTCGAGCCGGGGCCCACCAGCGGCGGACTCTGTTGTCCAAGGTCCACCCCCGACACCGCCGATCAGTTGAAGCGAAGACTGGGAGGATTTCCACGCGGGCGTCGACCACCCGGGCGTCGATCGCCGGTGGGACAAAAGGACGATGGCGGGACGTCGTGTAGGCCCATAACCGACCTGAGGATCCGCTCTCGGGATGGACTGAAAATGTCGGCCAAACTGAGGGCCTAGTCAAGGGGCCGGACTCCTCATCGGTACGGCCCTGTTGCCCTTTGCGTTCGCTGCTCGACGACGGGCTTGAGCAGCATCGCGATTGCTTGGATCACCCGGGTGGGGCTTCGCGCCAGAAAGTGACCGATCGCGGTCGCCACTTTTCCGGTCTCCTCCCCTTTCGCAGCCGTCCGGGCCGGAACCGGCGTTGAACCTGTTCAATCGAGCACGGCGGTCGGCAGCTCACGTCGTTCGAGAATGTCCCCAGGCGTGCCGGCCAGCCTCCACTACACCGGGGGCCCGACGGCTTGTCTTCCGAACCGTCAAGAGCCCCTCAGCTCGGAGCCTGTGGGCATCCTCGCCTCGGCAGTCGATTTCAGTGTAGTCCTGGAATGGCCCTAGGGGCTTCGATTGAGGGCGGTATCTCTCGTTGAGCGCGGCCTTCGCAACGAGGTCAGTATTACCCTTCCCATTCGGTAGCGTGGTCCATTACGGATTCGGCGCCCCGTGGCCGACGTTGCTGATCAAGGCCGCCGCTGAGGGGACGCATTCGTGCCGTTGACAATCAGAGTTGCCCGCTCTTTGTCTGACGAATTTTACACTCCTTTCACGACCCGGAGCTCATCAGCCCCGCCCAACAACTAGGGTAGGGTAGCCTTGCGCCCCGATTTACTGGCCCTGGCCCCGATACAAGCTACGACGGGATGGGCTTGGGTTCATCTACTGGGAAACTCAGATAATTGTGCGGCACTCATGGCCTCAGTTCCGCTCCCTCCTCCTCCGCCCCGTGGGTTCTATCCCCACCAGTCGAGTCAAGCAGGCTCCGCGGGCACAGCACTGGGCTCCCGGAAGTCGGCATGGCATGCATTCACTGCCTTCCTGGGACGCCATCCCGTGCTGTGCCTGATGTTGTTGAGCCCGGGGATTCCGGAGTACCTCTCTTCGTCGAGTCCCTTGAACGCCCTCGTCGCCAACCCATTGCTCTTCGGACTCCAGCTGTTGGCCAATCTAGGGCTGTACCTTCCGGGGGTTCTGCTGATCCGGGAGGCGATGGTCCGATGGAACAAGGGCTGGGGCTCGGTGCTGCTCCTGGGCGCCGCGTACGGGATCCTGGAGGAAGGGATCGCACTATCGACCTTCTACTACTCAAACGCCGGTCCCGTGGGCAGTCTCGGGTACTACGGCCACTGGCTCGGCGTTAATTGGGTTTGGATTCCCGGAGTCCTGCTCGTCCACATCGTGTTCAGCATTTCGCTCCCGATCCTCCTCCTGGGCCTCGCGCTCCCGAAAACGCGGGGCCAGAGCATCGTCGGTCCGTCGGGAATCCTCTGGGCCCTCGCAATCTGGGCCATCGATATCCCGGTGTTGATGATCGTCGTGCATGCGATCTACAACTACTGGATGGGGTGGACCATCTTTTTCGCGAGCTTCGCCGTGATCGCGGCATTGGTCTTGGCGGCCTACCGGGCTCCGCGGCAGCTGCTACCCACTCGGTGGGGGCCCCCACGCGTTAGCCCCTTCCAAGCCGGACTCTTGGGAGTATCCCTCTTCCCGGCGACCCTCGTGTTGGACGCGTTCCTAGCGGCCCTGAACGCACCCCCGTCACTGACGATCTTGTCCCTCATCGTTTACTCGGGGGGGTTAGGCTACCTGATCGTCCGCACCCTCGGGACCGTCAATAACGAACGCCACCTCGTCGCGCTCGCTGCCGGACTGATCGTTCCGATCGCCTTCGCGGGTGTCGTCGCCGAGATACGGCTCCCGGTCACCCTCTTCGCTGTCATTGCGGCCGTTTGGTTCTTCCGTCACCTCTGGAGGAAGTACGAGCGCTCCGGCTCGTTGAGCTCCCTGCCGGTACCTCCCGGCGCTTTCGCTACCGGTTAGACAGGTCTGTGTCGGCCGGCGGGACTAGACGGAGACGACGGCGCGAGCGACATACTTGGCATCCGCCATATCCTGTAAGATCCCCGAGAGATCGGTGAGCGTCCCGCGACGAGCGAGGTGGCTCTTCACGCGGCCCGCTCGGTAGAGCCGGAACAGCTCTTCGAACTCGTGAGTCACACCGACATTGGCGGGTACGATCCGTGTGCCCCGACTAATCAACGCGGCCGGAGTGATCGGCAGGGGGCCCTCGGCGGGGTCTGGGATCCCAACCGCGACCACACCCCCCACGAGCCGCGTCAGCTTGAACGCGAGCTCGTATCCCGCGAGCTTTGGAGTGAAGACGATGCTCGCGTCGGCGCCCCCAACCGCCGCGATCGCCTCTTCGGCCTCGCCCGCGTCCCAGGCCCATTCGGCTCCCAGCTCACGGACAAAGCGCACCCGATTCTCCCCGACATCGATCCCGGCGACCCGGTATCCGAGCGCCTGAGCTATCTGGACCGCGTAGTGACCGAGGCCACCGGCGGCGCCCACCACCGCGACGATCTTGCCCGGCGGGATGCGAAGCTCCGAAACGAGCCGGCGGACTGCGCCGTAGGCAGTGACCCCCGCGCACATGAGTGGAGCGGCCTCGTCGTCGGGGATTCCGGCTGGAACGGAGACTGCCGCACGTTCCGAGACGGAGGCGAGTTCGGCGAACGTTCCGTTCACCGTCACCGAAGTGGTCTGGGCCTTCGCGCACCATTGGGAGTACCCAGTCAAACATACCTCGCAACCGCCGCACCAGTAGTTCATCCACGGAACTCCGACCCGGTCTCCGACGGTGAACCGGCTGACTCCGGGCCCAACCGCCTCAACCGTGCCGACGCCCTCGTGTCCAAGAACCCGAATACCGAACGACTCCATCAGTGCCCGCTCGGCGGGCCAGTCTCCCTTCCACTGATGTACGTCGCTGTGACAGACGCCCGAGACGCGGATTCGTGCCAGTACCTCACCGGGACCGGGCCTCGGAGCGGCGATCTCGCGGATGTCGAGCGGCGCTCCCCAGGCGGTAACCACGGCCGCGCGCACGGCGGGAGCGAATCCGACCTCGCCCATTAACCCGACCCCGCGCCCCCCCCGGAGCAGTCGGCTCTGACTCGCGCGTCGACCTCCGGGAGAGTCGTTATTCGGTGGCGTGAGTGGCCTGTTTCATGGCTCGCGCCGTTCGTCCGACCGCGCAGTCCATCGCACAGCAGTTGTCTCGGTCGGACCCGATACTAGCGGAACTCATTCGACACGGCGGACCGGCGGCACTGCCCTCTCGAGGCGCTGGTTTCCCCACTCTCGCGCGGTCGATTCTTTTCCAGCAGATCTCGGGCCAGGCCGGCGCGGCGATCCTGAACCGGCTCCAAGCCGCCCATGGAGGCCCCGGCTTCCCGCCGCCGGACTGGTTTCAGAAGGTTCCCACGGTTATTCTGCGCGCTGCGGGCGTGTCTCCCCAGAAAATGAGCTACCTGCGAGACCTCGCCGCTCACGTCATCGACGGTCGCCTCAATCTCCGACGCCTCCCTCGAGGATCGGACTCCGAAGTCATTGAGTCGTTGACCTCGGTCCGCGGTATCGGGACGTGGACCGCGCACATGTACCTAATCTTCTCCCTGCATCGGCCGGACGTCTGCCCGTCCGGGGATCTGGGCATCCGGAAAGCCGTGGGCCAGGCGTGGGGGTACCGTAGCGTTCCGGCCGAGCGGACCGTCGAGCGCCACGCGCGGAAATGGAGCCCCTTCCGATCGCACGCCGCGTACTATCTCTGGCGCAGTCTGGAAGTTGCGAACGAATGAGTCCCGGCGCCGGCCGCCGGCCGTCCTACCGGTTCGCCTCGATCCAATCGACGGCGAAGTCCACCATCGGTCGCATCCGCAGCCACCGCCCCGTCCCTCGACCCACGGCGCCGACTGCCACTGCCCCGCCCTGGCGCTCGTACTCCGCCCCCAACCGGTCGAAGTCGTCACTGGTCCCGTCGACGTCCACAAACTTGACGGATTCAACGCGACCCGCCCGAACCAGTCGTCCGGAGAGCAGTACGGGCGTGCGCCGACCCGGCCAGTTCGCCCGGTACTCTGCGAGATGGAGGGAGGTGTTGTTCCCGTGACCCACTCCGAGCAGCAGCACCCACCCGTCGATCTCGCAGAGCCGGGCGAGGGGGGACCCTTCGCCGAATCCGTCGTCGAGCGAGTGGCCATCGAGAAGCGTGTGGGCATTGGGCCCCCGCGCCACGAAGGACTTGTTTGGGTGGAAACTCTGCAGCGTGCCCGGTTGGTGGCGGAGTATATCGGCTACCACACCGACCTGTCGCGTCGGGGACACAGCGGGATCCCAGGGGGGCATCTCCTCCCGGATCGTCGTCCACCAGGATTCTGGCACGGGGGGATCGCGCCACCGGGAAGGTTCCGGGACGCCCTCGACGAACGCCGGCATCATCAGCGTACCGTCCGACCCCACGGCCGCCTCGAGAGCGAGCAGGACGGCCTGGCCGCCGCCCACAATCCAGCCGAGGCGGCTCAGCGACGTGTGGACCAGCACGGTCAGTCCTTCGGCGACCCCTAGCCGCCGAAGATCTCGTTCGAGATCCGCCTGGGTCACCGGTCCCCCCGTAGTCCCCTTGACGACATCGGCCTCCGTCATGCGGTGGACCTGACCTTCGCCGGAGAGATCGGTTTCCGGCGGACCCGCAGCTGCGCGCTCGCCAAGTACTCCACTCCCCCGGGATTCCGACTGGCCGCGAACCTTAACCTCATCTGGGTGGGTCGTTCCACTGGCGTCGTCCGTCGCGAGAAGAAGACCTCCTGCTTCCGAAGCCCCATGGCGGTCGACTCGTCGACCGCCTCGTCCCGGCTCCCGAGCGCGAACGGCGAGAGGGGGAGATTGCCTCGCTCCCGAATATTCATCCGTCAATCGACCAGCTGTACGACCCGGAGAAGATTGGGATCGGAACCTATACTCCCCTCGAGGGGTTCATCGACTCGGGAACGCTCGCGAGCGGGCTCGCGAACGGACGGCTCCTGGGGGGATTCCCGTGGACCGTTCCGATCTTGCTACCCGTCCCGGTGCCCTCCGATCAGACGGTTCCTGCCGGTAAACGCCGGGCGATGAGGTCGCGCTGTGGGACCCCGAGAGAGGGTACTGGGCCTGCTTCGAGTCGACAAGAAATTTTCCTTCGACCCAAAGGCCGTCGCGCAGGGAACCTACGGAACGACCGACCTCCAGCACCCGAACGTGGGGGACTTGTTGAATGGCGGCGGCGTCGCCCTCGCGGGGAAAGCGGATCTGTTCGCCCGCCGGACCTCCGCGGACCCGCGGTACGAGTGGTCACCTGTGGAGTCCCGAGCGCTCTTCGCGGAGAAGGGATGGCAGAATATGGCGGCCTATCAGTGCCGGTACCCTCCGCACACCGCTCACGAGTACCTGGAGCATGTAACGCTCGAACGGGGAGATCTCCACGGGCTGTTCATCCATCCCGTCGTCGGCCGCCTGAAAAAAGGAGACTACTGCCCCGAGGTCAACATGGCCGCCTACGAGCCGTAAGTGCGGGGCTACTATCCGGAAGCACGCGTCGTCCTTTCGCCTCGTACGATCACGATGCGCTATGGAGGCCACAAAGCTGCACTCGTTCTCGCAATCGCTCGGTAGAACTATGGGTGCAATCGGTACATCGTCGGCCGCGATCAAGCAGGTGTGGGGTCGTACTACTATCCGTATGCGGCCCATCGAATCTTCGACCAGTACGACATCGAGGTCGTGCCCCTTCGCTACGAGGAATCGTTCTTCTGCGGGCGATGCGGCCGGATGGCGAGCTCGAAGACCTGCCCCCATCCGGCCGCCGGGCGCAGCGACACGAGTCAGACCCGCATCCGCAAGGCGCTCGCCGAATGCGGCGAGATACCTCCCGAGCTCGTCGGTCCGGAAGTGGCGAAGATGCTCCGGCAACCGGACGTCATCCTCACCGATTGATTCGTGTCAATCCGCGTGCGCTCGTTGCCTCTAGGCCTTCCCACCGTGGCCGGAAATGGGGCCGGCCGCGCGAGGGAAAAAGCAGGGACAACCTGGGTCGGATTCGGAGAACCAGTTTTCGCGCCCAACGCCCGGCCGGGCTTTCGGAATGTATTTAGTCGAGTTATACATCCGTGGGCCGGGGGATGACGTTGTTTCGTAGCGGATTGAGAAGCAAGAAGTGGAAGCTGTTTTCTATCGGTGTATTGACGGTTTTGGTGCTGACCGGTTTCGCCATAGGACCGAGCGCCGCGCGACCGGCGAGTTCCCCACCCCCGACCAATGCATCCCATCTGCCGGGACATGCGCTCACCTATCTTGGTCCCGCCAATCATGTGCTGATCGGGCCTTTCGCCGGGTCTACCTCCGCCGCGGCTCCCAGTTCCAACGGCCATCTCTCCGGGTCAATCTCAGGCCATTCGTCCAGGGCCTTGGCGACGCTCCCCGCCCCGAGACCGTTGGCGTCCGCCCACCCGAATCAGGTGTTGAGTCCACTTACTCCAATTCCGCTTCCTAAAGTTAGCTGCCAACCCCTGGGTTCGGGCTGCGACAGGATCAGTTCCTCCTCAGGCGGCGCGACCGGAGTCGCAGGGCTGACAACGATGGACGGCACTGGACTCTACGGAATCACCATCGAGCCCGGCGACCAGGGCATCTGCGCTGGAAACGGAAATGTCTTGGAATCCAACAACATCGGAGAGCTGCGCGTGTACAACACCGCGTTGCATCAGACCTCCGGTGACATATCCTTGGACAGCCTGATGGGCCTGCCCAGCATTCCCGCAAGCCTGGGAGGGCCTTGGAGTAGCGGTGGAGACATCTCCTGCCTCTACGACTACGACCACGGCGGCCACTGGTTCATCACTGAGTTCGTTTCCAACAGCTCGTGGGCAGTGGGCGGTCCGTTCGGCGGTTGCTTTGCTGCGGTTGCCTTTGGTTGCTTCGAAGGGATCGCGGTCAGTGTGAGCAACAACCCTCTCGGCGCGTACAATGTCTACTTTTTGAACGCGAACTACAACTCATCCGAGCCCGGGGCTCCCTACTTGCTCAATGACTTCGCGAAGATCGGTAACACTCGGGACGCGTTCCTACTGTTCTACGACGAGTTCGCGCTCCGCGGCGGCGGAATCGCCGGCGGCTTCAACGGGGCACAGGAGTTCGCCTTCGACAAGAAAGCGATGGAACTGGGATTCCCGGCCGTCACGCCCGCCGGGGGGCCCAACCCGTACTTCACCGTCGCCATCGAGAACATGGGCTTCCTCGCGACCCCGGACGGTACCTGTGCCGCGGTCGGCGCTTGCTGGTACCAAGTGGTACCCGCCCAGTCCCCGGATCCAAGCCAGTACGACAACAGTCATGGGGGCTCTGGATTCCTTCTCGCGCCGTTGGACTTCTTCGGCTTCGGAGACACCCGAATCGCCGCGTTCGCATGGACCGGCCTCAGCAACCTAAACAGCTACGGTTGCGCCACGTGTTCCAGCATCAAATTCTCGGGCACGCTATTCTCGGGCACGCTGGGCTATTTCGAGTTGGGCCAGCTCGGCGCACAGAAGAGCGGACCGATCCCCTTGGGCGACAATTGTGTCGCCTTTGGGCTCAATGGCACCCCCGTGGCAAGTTGCCCCGAGAATGGAATCGAAACGAGCGGCGACGGCTTTACGCAGGTCTCCTACGCGGGGGGCCAAATCTGGGGCGCTATCAGCACCGAGGTCAACCAAACGTTCAGTGGCGGTCGGCACGGCTCTCCGTCGGCGGAAATCCACATCGGTGCCCTGTATTGGGCGGTCGGCACATCCAGCTTCGACCTCTCGGGCTCGCTGTCGATAACGAGTCAGGCGTACGTTACGGCGGCGCACGAGGACTTGGAATTCCCCTCGATGGCCGCGGGAGGAACGCACGCTCAAGATGGCGGGAACCTTCATGCGATCATGACGTTCACGTTGTCTGGCAACGGCGGTCCGACCGGTGCGGACCACGGGGGCTTCTACCCCAGCACGGCGTACGGACGGTTGACGAGCACCTCGAGCGGCTTGCTGTCGAAGGTGATCTACATCGCCGACAAGGGTCAGTCGCCGCAGGATGGCTTCACCGAGTACCAGGGGTACGCGGGCGGCACCCGGCCTCGGTGGGGCGATTACAGCGCGGCGATGTTCCTCCCATACTCGGGCGGGACGGTCTACTTCGCCACCGGCTACATCCAGAGCCCGAACTGCAACGACACCACCTTCCTGGTGGACCCGTCGTGTGGAGGAACGAGGGATCCGTTCGCCAACTGGGGGACATCGGTCAACTTCGCCGTGGCCTAGGAAACCCTAGCGGGTGGCTGACCACCACCCGCGCCCTTTCCTGTGGGCCCGCCGCCGGCGGGCCCTCGCCTTTTTTACAGTGAGGCGGCCGTCATTCTCCATTGGGCTCACATCGCAGGGCGTGAAAACGCCCCGGCGATCCGCCGACGCGGGGAAGATGGATCCGTTTGGATCCAACCCCCTTGGGGGGTTCAAGCAACTCAGTTCGCAGGCCCGGGTCGGCGCAGACGCCCCCGTTTCACTGCCTGCAGCTCGGCTCGATCCCCTGCGCCCCGAAGCTTGTCCGGTTCCCGCCGAACCTCACGTGCGGCAAAGGGTCGAGTGCCGAGCTGATCTCGGGCGAGTTCCGCCGCCCCGATGAGGATCGCATCGTGTCCGAGGGATACGCGCATCACGCGCACCGCCGCCGCCGCAGGGGGCTGGCAGTCGGTACGGACGCGCTCGGCCACCGCATCGACGAGCTCCGGCGAGCCTTCGATGACGCCCCCTCCGAGAAGCAGCCGGGCGGGGTTGAATGCGTTCACGAGCCCGGCAACGCCCGAACCGAGGTAGCCCGCAGTCTCCCTCATGATCTCGAGCGCAAGGGGGTCGCGGCCGTGGGCAGCCTCGGCGACGGTCCTCGCCTCGATCGCCCCGACGGAACCCGCCCGGCGGAGAAGTTCCGCCCCGCCCGTCGGGTCAATCCGAACCCTCTCGCGTGCGCGCTCGGCAATCGCCCACCCTCCGACGTACGCCTCGAGGCACCCCTGGGCCGGGCAATGACACGCCCGGCCCCCGGACACGAGGACGGTGTGCCCCACCTCCCCCAGCGCGTTCGCCGCGCCCTCGAGGAGCCGACCGTCGACGACGGCGCTCCCCCCCACGCCGGTGCCTACAAACAGGCAGAGCAGGTTCGTCGTTCCTTTCCCAGCGCCGTGCCGCCACTCCCCGACGGTCGCGGCCCGGACATCGTTCGCGACGAAGACCGGACAGCCAAACTCGCTTGAGAGCCGGGTTCCGAGGGGAAAGTTCGTCCATCGAAGATTTGGCGCGTGTCGGACCGTCCCGGTAACCGCTTCGACTTGGCCGGCCACGCCCACCCCAATCCCCTCCGGTGGTGGCCCATCCCCCAAGGCCTTCCGGATGACCTGAAGCAGGTCCCGAATCACCCCGTCCGGCCCCTCGTTTCGATGGAGCGTCCGCCCCCCGTGAGAGAGGACTCGTCCGTCCGCGTCCACGACGGCGGCCGAGAGTTTCGTGGCACCGACATCGACCCCGAGGATTCTCGACGGACGGAGCCCGGACGTCCGAGCCATCTCCGCGTCAACCCTCCTCGGCGCTTAAGTTGGGACCTGCGGGGGAGTGCGAGACCAAGGTCTAGGTGGGGTTCGCCGATCGCCGGTAGCGGTCGACCAGGTCGAGGAAGGTGGCGTGGGACCACACGAGGGGGGTCGCGCTCTTCTGTTCTCCCGTACGGGCATCGACCTGCTCTGGAAGGAGGCCGGTGGTCGTGGCGTGGGTGACGACCCAGTCGATGAGCTCCCGGCAACGCGTTCGGTTCCCGAGGGTGAGGTGGGTCGCGGCCAGCCACAGCGTGCAGACGACCCAGGGGTTCTCGAGGCCATAGTACTCGTCGCCTTCGTAGCGCGCCAGGCCCCCAACGGCCTTCGACCATAGGCGACGCTCCGTGATCTCGACGGTGCCCTGGTATCTCGGGTCGGCCGGATCGAGCAAGCCGAGGTCCAGGGCGAGGAGGATCGACGCGTCGATCCGTTCGTCTCGAGGCTCGAGGGAACGTACGAAACGCGACAGCGAGGGATCCCACATCTCCTGCACGGTCCGCACACGAACTTCCTCGGCCGCGCTCCGCCAGCTCGGCGTGTCCTTCCCCAACACCTCGGCGATCCGGGCGGCGCTCTCGAGGCCGTGGGCCACGGCGGCCGCGGAGTACGTATGGACCCCCCTCCGCTCCTCCCACAGGTCGAAGCTGGGGGCCGGGAGTCCCGTCACCCGGTCCCGAAAACCGGTGAGGAAGTTCGCCGCCGACTTCACCATCGGCCAGAGTTCGAGGAGAACGTCGGGGTCACCCCCCCGGTCGAGGTGATGCCACGCCGCCGACAGTACCGACGCGGTCTGGTCGATTTGTAGGAACGGGGGAGGGTGCCACGTGCTTCCCACCTCGCCGTCCGGAAAATAGCGGTGGACGAAAGAACCGTCCGGGCTCTGGCACGCGCGCGCGAACCGGAGAAAGCGGGCCGACAGCTCTCGAAGTCGGTACTGGTCCATGGCCTGGCTAGTGTACGCGCCGTCGCGCCACCAGCAGTAGTTGTAGGTGTCCCCGCCGACGACAAGCGAGCGGGTGTCCGGACTCGCGATGATCGACCCGTTCGTCGCCGCCGACAGCTTGAGAACGAGGACGCTTTCCCGTCCGAGCCGTCCCGCGACCTCCCCGAGATCGTCCGGGCGCTCGGGGAGGTGCCGGGCAGCCCACGCGCGCCAATACGCCTTCGACTCAGCCTCGAACCGCTCCGGCCCTCGAGCGCGGACGTCATCGCGCAACGCGTGCACGGCCGCACCGCCGCGCCCGACGGCGAGGAAGATCCGAATCGTTGCTTCGGCGTTCGGAGCGAGGTCGAGGTTCCACTGCAGCACGCTGTCCGCCGCGCCGTGAGCGATCGTCCGCCCTTCGAGGCGTCCATCCTCGGCGTCCACATACGAACCCTTCAGCCCCTTCAGCGTGTGCTCCCCGCAGACCGCCGCATCGAAGGCCGGGTCCCCGAAGAACTCGAAGTAGAATCCGCGCTTGTAATGGACCAGCGACGACGTCGACGGGTCGAGGTACGCGGTCTCCTGGTACAGCGACTCCGCGATCTTGAACGACTGGTAGGAGAACAGGCGGAGGCGACGCCGCGCCTCGGAACGGAAGCGGAGGACGCGGAGCACGAGATCGTGGTTTGGATGAACGATCTCCTCGACCGAGAGAGTGACCCCATCGCCGGTCCATACCGACGTCGGGAAGCTTCCGACGACCGACGGGGGGACCTCGAGTAGGAAGCCGTTCCCCGGGCGGAGCCAGTTGAAGCTCGAGCGGTCGACGTCATACAACCCGAGGCGCATCTCCCGCAGGTGCTGGAACTGCCCCGGGTACGGGTAGAAGAGATCGTTCCACTCACCGGAATCGTTGAGGGTGAGCAGGACCCGGCCGTTGCCGGCGAGCTGGGTGATCATTGTATGCGATTCCGTCCGCTGGTTCCCACAGAGCGCTAGCCCGAAATGCGCTCGAGAGCCCGTCGCCGTAGGTCCATCAGGGCGTTCATGTAGTTCGCGTACGCATCGTACGGACTCCCATAGGAGCTGAAATACTGGTGCACGCCGGCATCCGCCCCGTGTCCTCCGACGTACATGTAGTAGAAATGGTCGGAGGTGAGGAGCTTCCTCCATGTCTCCAGAATCTCGGCGTCTTCCGCCTTGCGGGCAAGGATACCGACCTTCTTCGCGGCTTCGAATGCGGAGCGTTGCAGGTCGTTGCCCAGCCAAGCCCCGAGGTCGCGGTTCTGGTCCGCCCAGCTCACCGTCGTGGGGGCGGAGAGGCTCTCGCGCGGGGGTAGATTGACCGCCTCCTCGACGGTCGCCCAGGCGAGGCCGGTGGTCGACCGGACGGTCCGAGGGAGCGCCGAAAGGAACTCGAGAATCCCGCTCGATGCCGGATGGTGCTCCCCGAACGTCTCGAAGTCCATGAAGAGGTTTACCACTTCACCCGGCGTGGCAGAGATCCATCGAACGTACTTCTCCGCCGTCAGAGGATACTCGCTCCATTGTTTCGACGAGAATCGAAAGCCAACGTCGTCGCTCAGCATGTAATGTCGGGCGAGGAGCATGACCGTGGGCGCCGGCGCAGCGCAGTACACGTGCGTCGGCGGGTTGCCTCGGAGGATGCCCTCCCATCCCTCGACGAGCATCCCGCGAAATCGCTCGGCTTCCGCGAAGCGTGCGAGGGCATCGGAATAGGCGAGTTCGGTCATCCGGAGTACCGTCGGGCGTACGCCGAACTCTCGCTGAAGCGCTGCCCGGTGAAGTTCGACTTCGTCCCGCAACTCGGGGGGTGGAAGGAGAAAGGCCAGTGAGTGGTAGTACGTCTCCGACAGGAGCGCTACCCGCCCGGTCCGGACGATGCGCCGGAGCGTCTGGAGAACGTCCGGGGCGACCCTCGCCGCCTGTTCAAGGTAGGTTCCCGTCACGGAGAGGCTGAATCGGAAATCCGGGTCGGTGTCGAGGGCGTCGGCCAGCCGCGCGAGCGTGGGGCGGTAGCAGCGGTCGGCGATCCCGCGAAAGATGTCGAGATTGCGGGCTTCGTCGATGTACGGTCGACCCGATCCGAGGTCGAGGTACCGGAATCGGGCGAGGCGCCACGGCTGATGTAGGTGCAAGTAGAGGACGACCTTCATTTCCGGGCGCCTGAGACGAGTTCGAAGTATACCCCAACGGTCTGAAGCGCGCGCTCCTCCCAGCCCTCCCGGCTCATCGAGCGTCGGCCCGCCTCCCCCATCGCACGTCGGAGGGCCGGGTACTCTAGGAGCTCGGAGATGCGACTCGCGAACTCGTCGATGTCCCAGAAGTCGACGGTGAAGACGCTGTCGGTGATCTCTGCGACGCCGCTCGTCTTCGACACGATGGCAGGGATGCCGGCCGCCATCGCTTCCGCTGCGGCGATGCCGAACGGTTCGACGACTGAGGGGAGAACGAAGACCGAGGACGAAGCGAGGAGCGTAATCCGTTCCTCCTCGGTGACCTTCCCCAGGAAGAGTACTCGGTCGGCGAGACCGAGGTGGGCCGCCAGGATGAGGAGACGACCGAACTCGGGGCCCTCTCCCGCGACGACAAAGAGCGGGTGCGGTTCTCTCGTCGCGACACGGGCGGCGGCGCGCAGAAACGTATCGACACCCTTCATCGCCGCGAGGCGGCCCAGATAGAGGACAATCCTGGTAGAGCCGGAAAGAGCCGCCAACCGCTCGCTCGGTCGAACGGCATTGTAGATCACGCGGATCTTGTCGGGCGGGGCGGCGTAGCGATCGACGAGTTGCCGTTTCAAGTGCTCGCTCACGGCAATGACGCGGTCGGCTCTCACAATGCCGAACCGCTCCCGAGCCAGGATTTCTCGCCACGGATTGCCGAGGGACCGGTCGTACTCCGTGGAGTGGACGGTCATCACGAGCGACCGGCCCGAGCGGCGGGCGAGTTCGGTCGCCCCGACGGTCCCAAACCAGTCGTGGACGTGGATCACCTGATGGTCGTCGATAGGAAATGCGGCAATCCAGGCGTTGAAGTGTTCGATGTCCCCCTCGTGCCAACTCCCGGGCGAACCCCCGATGGCGTACGCCCCCGGGTACGGTTCCTCCGGTTCATCCGCCGGGCACCGGAAGGCGACCCCGTCGACCGGCGTGTACGGTCCAGGAAACGGGGAGAGGAATGTTACGCGATGTCCCATCTTCGTCAGTTCCTTGCAGAGTTCGAAGCAGTGAACCCCCAGCCCGCCCGAGTGGCTGGGCGGCCACTCCCAACCAATCATCAAGATGCGGAGTCTTCGACCGACGACCCGCGGCGGACGGTCGGGCCGGAGCTCCGACGGTTGGTGCCAGTCGAGCTCGGCGGCCAGTGAGTCGAGCTCAGCCTTCGCCGGCTGTTCGGAGACGGGGGGTTCCGCCCGCCCTTTCTTGCGCCCGCGGGACCTTTGGGTGCGCGGCCTAGTCCTCGGGTCCCGAGCGGCGGAGCGACCCGTGCGGGCGACTACGGGGCGACGGGCGCGCCCTGAAGCACGGGGGGAGCTCGACTCAGAGTGCTGCGTGCCTGGCTCCCCCGGCCGTCGAACAAACCCACGGTTTTAGGATTTGGGTCGTGCGGTCAGCGGCTCCACCCGGCTGGAAAGTACCGACCTCGAGAGATGGGGGAGTGGCTCGCGGATTGGGGTGGTCGTGCGTGAGGGATTCGACCTATTGTGGGCACGAACCCCCGTGACCGGCCGACTTTGAGGAATGACCAGGGGCAGCGCCTCCGGCTCCCGACCTCACGGGGACGGTTCGGTAAAAGGAGCCCAGTAGATCCCGCCATGAGAGTGGGCTCTAAGGGGTTCCGGTCGTCGGTCCTCCCCGCGAACGCCGGCGCCTCCGGTCGGAGGTGATGGACTGGTCGGTGTCCACGCCCCCCGGGGGTTCGAATAGCCAACCCATTTCGTCCGGCCAGGAAGGATGCCCGCCCCGGCTGTCCCGAATCGTGCCCGATTCAGATCCCCTCACTTCGCGACGGAAAGTGGGCACGCCCTGAGGGAGATCACTTACGGTCCTGTCGCCGGTGGATTTCGGAGGATCGCCCAGCGCGACCCCGCTCCGTGGCCGCCGGCGAGCCGTTCGAAAGGGGCGATCCGCAGCTCTCGTTCGCGTGTGGAAAGCGGGCGGACACTCCTCGGAGAGTCTTCCGACACGCGCAGGTACGCTACCGCCCCCGGTCGGAGGACACGAGCGATCTCCCGGAAAGCCGTGGAACGCTCGCTCGTGCAGCAGAGGGCGTCGCTGCTTAGGAGAAAATCGAGCCCTCCGCTCGGGATCGCCGTGAGGCTCCCGGTCGGGGCGGTCAACGTGGTCACACGGTTTCTGAGTCCGCGGCGTGTGAGGTACTCTTCCGTTCGGCCAACGTTCGTGGCGGACGAATCAACGGCGAACACCTGCCCGTCAGGACCGACCCGGTCCGCCAGTTCTGCGGTGTAGAACCCGGAACCGCAGCCTACGTCCGCGACGCGCATGCCCGGGCCGACGCGCTCCCGGATCACCCTTGCGGCCTCCGTTTGGAGATTCTCCTGATACGAGTCGGCGCAATCTACACAGCAGAAGTGGTAGACCACCCCATCAATCGCCGCGAGGAATCCGTGGCCAGGAAGAACCTTGCAGCCGCAGCCCTCCTCGCATGGGATCGGACGATTTCGGTCGGCCGGGGAATGTTTCCGGCCTATCCTCCGCTTCGGAGGGACCGGTAGCTTAGACCGCTTCATCGGCCACCCGGTCAAAATCGGATCCGGCGCAAGAAGGTGTTGGGAAGGTACCTTCTGGCGATGTTCTCGCGCGTGTGCTCACAACTCAGTCAGCCGCCAAATTCCTTTTCGTGGAACTCTTCGAGATACCATCCGTTCCACGCTTCGCTCACGCCGCCCCGAACAGCCGGAGTCGAGCCTGGGTTGTACCTTTCGGATCCGAAGGAATGTACGTGATCTGTAAGGTCGATTGTAACTCCATCGGTAGCCTGGATGGTTACTTCGGTAACATTCTAGCGGGGTTCCAGACGGCGTCTGAGGGTCTTCCTTCTAGTATCCGTTATCGACGAAGTCGAACGCCCCCGCTAGAATTGGGAACCCCGGGTTCGCGCCTTGGTAAGCCGTGTCGTAGCTACCGGGGTTGTGTAGTCCCCCTAGCTCGAATAGCCACTCAATCGTTGCTGGGATGCTGTAGTCGGAGGCATCTATCGAGACTGTTTGTCCGAGAGAGAAGGGACTAATGATCGTGGCAAAAACGTGGCCACCACAGACCGCATCACCCAAGGCCCCACCGCTTCCAAGGTGTTTCTGGCACCAGCCATAGTTCTGGCCCTTGTGGATCCCGGAAACAGCGTACCCGGCGTTTGTATGGGTGTCACCTTCATTGGACTCATCCCAAACTACGACAAAGGCCGTGTGGCTGACCACCGTCGCCTCGGACCCCGTGCTGTTCAAAATCGGAGTCAGGAAGTGCCTGAGCCAAGCATCCGCCTGGGCTGTCAGCTGCGCGACGGTGCGGTTCTTTACGCCGTGTACCGACCCACAACCATTCTCCCCATCATCGCAACTATTCGGGACGTAGAACGAATAGTTCAACAGACTGGCATTGTTCGCAAGCGACCGATTGAATACGCCGCTATCCATTAAATGCGCCTTGCAGTAGCTCAGAATCTTGGTCGCATTCTGATAGTGGTCGAACGGCAAATGCCTCTGGGGTTGTAGGTCGTGTCCGATGTTATGGTTGGGTCGGGTGCATTCAATCCCGCCGGAGTTTTGCATGTTCCAGTTTTCCGCAAACTGTCCCCAGGTGAGAGCAGGGTTGTTGTTCTGCAGAAGGTCCCCGAGGCTCGTATTGGTCCAATTCCAGACCGCAGGGGAATCGCTCCCACAGGTGTTTGTGACCGCGGCCGTCAGTGCGATGTAAGCGGGGAGCGAGTGGTGACACACCGAGTAGAAGCTGCTAATGTTGGTGTATCTTGCAGACAGATAGCGCTCATAGGGAGCGTGTGCCCACACGTTGTTTATCTGCGTATTCTCCAACACAATCGTAACTACGTGCTGGATGAATGGACTGATGTAAAGCGAGCTGGCGAACGTATGGTTCAGGAAGTCTGCGGGAACTGATCCTGTAGGGACCAGCGCGGCGTAACCGCCCTGACTCGTCACCACATATCCGAAGGGACCGTTCTTGAAGCATGGGACTAGCTTGAACACGATGTGGTTTGGTATGGCTGCTGACATGTTGTCAACCCCCACGTGGGTGCAAGTGCCATTTGTCTCCACGTAGACATTAGTCAGGCTTACTTGCCACGTGCGACCCGAAGGGGGATTCGGCGTCCAGGTTCCGGTGAAAGTGAAACTGCACGTGTTCGAGGGACAGCCTTGAGTTGCGGGTTCCGGTCCCGCGACAAGCCGACTACTTTGGGGCTCTGGGGCAAACTGGGAGGGGACCGCCAAGAACCCCGTGACCATGATCAACGCGATCCCGACCGCTGATCCAACCCGCCAGGCAGCTCTCACTTTTCCCATCGTCGAGCTTGCTCCTGCTCCGCTCAGTCGTCTTCAGAGTTGGCGCGATTCCCCGCCCGTATTTCGGCCTGGCCAGATCCACCTCGGTCCGGCCGGGATTCACAGGGGAAAAGGCTGCAGTCCGAGCCGGTGCTTAAGGTTGGTAGATATCCGAGCTAGCGAGGGTTAGCGGACAGAGAGGCAGCCCCGCGCGACGTAAGCGGCCTTTGCGGCCTTCGTCCAGTTCGCGCGGTCAGTGACACTCGTAGGCACCAACGACCACACCTCGGTCTTGAAGTGACTGAGAACGAAGGCGGGGGCTGCGGGTGGATGCGCAAAACAGGCAACGGCAGGGCGCGTTTAGACCTTATTACGATTCACTCGACCGGGCTTGGCCCGCGGCGAATCAAGTGTAATGGACTGGTCGGGATTTGAACCCGAGACCTCCGATTTGCAAAACCGGCGATCTTCCGAACTGATCTACCAGCCCTCGGAGCCGTCGAGTCCGGGTCCGCGACTTATGCGTTTCCCTCGGGTCGCACTGCGGCCCACACCCGGTCCAGCTTCGGAACGATCTCGCGCCGGCCGAGCTCCAGCGGATCGACCCACTCGGCCTCGGTGTGTTCCCAATCCAACCGGATCTGGCGCGTTTCAGTACGGAACCGGAACGGATGGACCGAGAAGATTCTGCGACCGTCCCGGGCATGGACGGTCGGTCCTGCTCGCTCGAGGTGGAGGTCCTTCGAGGTCACTCCCGTTTCTTCCAGGATTTCTTGGTACGCTTGTGCCTCGGCGGTCTCGGCCTCGAAGAAGCCCGACACCCCGGCCCAGTAGCCCCGAAAAGTGCCGACCTGGTTCGAACGCCGAAGCAGGAGAATCTCTCCGTACCGGTTTTCAAGGAACGACGTGACGACCGGAACCTCCTCGAGGTTCGGGAGCTCGATCCGGGAGGTGATCCCTTCCACCCGCACGTGGTCCCCGGTTCGGAAGAGGTCGGCATCGAATTGCAGAACCGGCCCTATGAGTTCTGTTCCCCGCCAGGAAAGCGGCGCCGCTCCCGTGATCAACGCCACGTACGGCGGCGAACCGCTGGGGGCTACTCCCTCGACGATGGGCACTTGGATCGATGGGACCACGAGGACCGCTCCCCGCGCGCCCGCCCCTTCGGGGTCCTGCACGGGCCACGGGGTTTTCCAGACTACGGCCTCTGCGAACCCAGGAGGCCCAGAAACCAGAAGCTCCCCCTCGAGCCACACGGCAACCGCCACGTTGGGCCACCGCATGACGGTGCTGGCCTGACAATGCCAACCCCCCCGTGGGAGCCGCCGGACGGACTTATGCCTCCCGAAGACTCCCCGCGTCGTGCAGCTCAGCGTTTTCTCGGTACTGGACGGATTTCCTCCCGAGGTAGATTTCGCGGGCCGGAATCGCTATTCCGAATTGCTCTCCATCGCCGACGCGGCGGATCGGTCCGGGCTGGCCAGCGTCTGGGTCGCGGAGCATCACTTCCTCGCGAGCGGTACGTGTCCGGCTCCCCCGGTTCTCCTGGCTTCAATTGGGGCGCGCACTCGCCGCATTCGACTCGGGTCGTTGGTCAGCGTACTTCCGTTCCATTCCGCGATCGATATCGCGGAACAGTACGCCTTGCTTGACCAACTGGTCGGGGGTCGACTGAACTTTGGCGTCGGGAGCGGCTACATTCCCGCCGAGTTCGAAGGGTTCGGCGTTGACCCGGCGGAGAAACGCGCGCGATTCGACCGTTCGCTCGAAACGATCCTCGCCGCGTTTCGGGGGGAGGAGGTTCGCGGGGAGGGCCCGACAGCGCGCCCGGTGCGGCTCAATGTGTTACCGCGCCAACAGCCCTCTCCTCCGATCTGGGTCGCCGCCCAACGGCGGGAGGCCCTGCCCTACGTGGCCCGAAAGGGGTTCTCCCTCGCGCTGATCCCGTACGCGACGGTCCGGGACCTGCCCGAGCTCGCGGCAGAGATCCGGGAGTACAGGGCCGAGCTCCCCGCGGGCCGGAAAGCGACGGTCTCGGCCGCCGTCCACCTCTACGCGGGGCCGGCGCCCGACCGGGCCCGAGCGGCCCTCCAACGCTACCTGGACTCCCGCCTCGCCACCCAGAGCGTATTCTTTCAACAGAAGGTGGCCGCGAATCCCCGCCATGCCACTGTGGACGGCCTCGAAGAGAGTGGTTTGGCAATGATCGGCAGCCTGAACGAAGTGGAGGACCAGGTCGATGCCCTCTCAGAGACCGGCGTTGATGAGCTGCTTGGGATGTTCGATTTCGGCGGCCTGGCATTATCCGATTCAATCGGGTCGGTGCGCCGCCTCGCCGTGCGGGTGCATTGAGGAGAAACTGCACTAGGCCGAATGCCCAGTTCGCGGTCGCGCCGGTCGGAGAACGTCCTGTTCACCCGGAGGACGGCACGGTCGACTCCGGCGACCCCGCTCGAAAAGAAAGAAAGACGGGAAATGGTTTGCTCGGATCGCTCCCATCAAGGGGAGGACGCGCCTACTGAGCACCGGGCGGGGTGGCTGGGGGAGCGGAACTCCCTCCGCTCGTGCCACTGGCCGGCGATTCCTTCCAGTCGGAGGCCGCGGGAGTGGATGGCGCCGGGGTTGGGCGCATCATCATCGTCCCGGGCTTGCGCCGGGACCGCATCATCGAGACGACGACGATCGCCACGACGACGATGAGGATGAGCAAGATGAGCCATCCTACGGTCACGCCGCTGCCGGCGCCCAGCTCGTAGTTGAGTGCCGAGGGGGCGGAGTTAACGTAGACTGAGAGGTCCGCGAAAGCGAAGCTACTCCCAACAATTACCTCCATGAAGAAGAACTGCTGCCCGTTCTGGGTACCCGACGGAATCGTGAACGAGATAGATCCCGACGTCGGGAGGTTGTACACGTACTTGTACGCAGGCGTCAGGCCGTATACGTCGGGGTAGATCAACAGTTCCGTTATCGTGTGGGGCAAGGTCGTCGTACCTAGAGTTCCGACTCTGTAACTGACCTGGACCGTTTGGCCCGCCTGGAAACTGCCATCCGAGTATGCCGACTGGGTGCTGACTCCGGCCCAGAAGGAGTAGCCGTGCGCTTCGGTGATGGTCAATTCGAAGTGGGCAAACGTTCCAGCTGTCGTCGTCGATGCCCAGGCGAGAAGATGGTACGAGGACGACGGAGCCGTAGCGGGTACGGTGAACTGGAACATGTCCCCAGACACCGGGCCATTGAATAGCTGCTGGTTCGAGGTCGTCGCTTCGACAACCGCGGTGATCGTTGCCGAGGCAAAGATCGTCCCTTGGGTCGCGACATTCACCATGATCGTGTCGCCCGGATTGTAGAACCTCTCACTCGGGTTCAGGGCCACGGTGGCCGGGTCCGCTGTGCCGTCAGCGAAGAGGAACCAGTAGTCGGATGAGTTGTGGGCGTAGGCATCGACTTCGAAGGTACCGTAATATGTCGCCGGCAGGGCGAATTTGAACGAGCCGGTGGGGGCGACGGTGTTGGGAGTCCCAGAGGCGAGCAGCGCGCCGTTGCCGGTCAGGTCCCAAACGTAGTAGTTGTAGAGCGTGATGGCACCGACGCTGGCGTTGGTTCCCCGCCACTGCCACGTCGCGGTGACGGTGTCCCCGCCGTAGTACTGGGGGCTGTTGAGCCAAAACACGAATTCTGCGTTTCCGGAGGGGTTGTGATCGGTCCATGACACGTTCGTGTAGATCGTGGCCGAGGCATTCACCGAGTCAATGAGTTCGAGTTCTGTGTGATCCGGCCCGGGGACGTTAAAGATCGTGCTGTTGGGGAAGAACGTCTCGGAGGCATAACCCTGGGTATCGGTCGTCAGTGTCAGAGGCGCGTTGGGGACCGTTACCGGCGAACTGCCGGTGGAGAAGTAAAGCACCTTAAGGGTCTCGCTAGGCGCTGCCGAGGTGGCGGCCCCGGTGGCTACAACGACCGCATGGACGGTTACCAGGGCGGGGTTGGTCGATACGAGCGAACCGCAGTTTCCGGTAACTTCATCGCAGACGCTGGAAATCCCAAATTGCAATGAGCCCACGTGCACCGTCAAGTTTGTCGCCGTGTTGGTGGCGAGCGCGGTAGAGTTCGCCCAGATCGTGAATGTGGGGAAGTAGCCGAACACGTTGCTCGCATTGAGAGGCACGGTGAAGCTCCAGTTGCTAACCGGGTTGGTGCCCAGGTTGGCGGGAGTGCCCGGGAAATTGAGGAGGGTGAGTCCGTGGTTGTAGTAGTGGCCCAGGATCGTGACGCTGGACAACTGGGTGACTGGCCCGTGGTTGGTGTTGTTCAAAACCTGATAGAGGAGAGAATCGGGGTAGCCAGCGAGCACTGGGTCCAGGTTCGGCGTGGAGTAGACAGTATACCCGGGCAAGGCGGCGGTTCGAAGGCCGCCATGGCCCGCGCCCGGCGATCCAACCGTCTTCCCGGCATTCGGCACAACCAGGAATAGGGCAGAGGTCAGCAAGACCAAGGCGACGACAATGGCGTACAGAGTGGGTCGCATACTCCCACCCTCGCGGTTTCTACTATTTCAAACTTCCCGGTTACTTGTAGAGTCGTGTGTCGGCGTGGGTCGGGGTCAAGAGGGCCGCCAGGGTTGTCGAACCAGAACGCAAGCGTTCTAGAGGTAGAACGGCTATGGGGAGGTCATGTCCGACCCGAGCCGGCCGGGTCCGAAACCAAAACGGCTCTACGTCCGCAGCGTGCGGGTCGGCGACATGGAGCGGTCGGAATTGCCCGAGCATGCCCAGGTCCGACGCTTCGAAGCAGAGCTCGAACGGGTCGGGCGCCTCGTAGCCCGGGGCGAGTTGACGCACCCCGCCGGAGATCTACTGATCTTCCGGGCAACTTCTCTCGCCGAAGCCGAACGGGTCCTTCGCACCGACCCCTTCCGGGGTCTCCCAGCGACCGCCTACGAGGTAGTCGAATGGAACCCAGTCACCGTAGGGGCGGGGGCCAACCTGGAGCTCGCTCCGGCGCGCGGGTCGGGCCGCCTGACAGCCCTGCTCCGCGTGGGCGTTGCGGTGCGCGACCTGAAGAGCTCTCTTCAGTGGTACCAAGAGGTCTTGGGATTCCGGGTCCGCGAGCGGGACGAGGCCACTGGGTACGTAGAACTCTCGCTCGGACGAGGAGCCTCCGCCGTTTCCCTCATCGCGCCTCGTCGCGAATGGGGGGAGCCGTTCTATTCAGAGGCGACCGGCCGTATTGGAACGAGCACAGGCATCGTGTTCCAGACGGATAGCGCGGCCGCTCTCGAGCTACGTCTTCGGTCGGCCGGAGCGCGGGTCACCGAGCCGCCTCGAGTCCAACCGTGGGGGGGCACCACACTTCGATTCATGGACCCCGACGGGAACGAGTTCCTGGCGTTCCAAGTCGCCTTGGCGCGCGGGCCGCCCGTGGCATCTCCTACCCCAAAGCCCGCGTCCATGCGGGGTACCGCGAGACCCCTCCGACCTCCTCGGGAAGCTACTTAATCCCGGCGCCGCTCGACCGGCCGGTGCCCCGATGACCGAAATACTTCCCGGAATCCATCAAGTCGACGGTGTGGACCCCTCACCGGATTTCCCGACTCACGTCTACCTGATCAAGGACAAGGGAGATAACTGGATCTTGATTGACACCGGGCTGCCCGGATCGGGGCCGAAGATCGAGACGTATCTGAAGCAGCACCGCATCGCACCGGCGGCCATCCGCTCCATCTTTCTTACCCACCTCCATCGTGACCACGTCGGTAGCCTCAGAGACATGGTGACAAAGACGCACGCCAGAACGTTCTCGCACTGGATCGAGGCGGCGTACATCGCAATGGACCCCCCCTACGATGGCCCGGGCACGCCCCCGGCTGAACCGGTGACCATTGACGAGGCATTCAAAGATGGGGATCGGTTCGACTCGGCCGGAGGAATCGTCGCTTACCACACCCCGGGTCATACGCCCGGACATAGCTCGTTCTATCTCCCTGACCGAAAAATTCTCTTCGCGGGCGATCTCTTCATGGACTTTTCCTCGAACGCGCTCGAATTGAGTTACAAAGAGTATACCCACCACACCCCCACCGCTCAGATCTCCGCGCGGCGGATGGCGGGACTGGCCGTGACCTCCCTTCTGCCGTACCACGCTCGGCCATACCTCAAAGACGGGACCGCGCTCATGGAGGCGGTCACCCGGAAGTTCCAAAAGTAGGGCTGGCCACCACAGGGGGGGCGGATCGATGGACCCGGACGAAGCGCTTCGCGTCGTTCGGGAAACGAATTACGTAACCTGGCGCCGGCAGGGGGGCTGGGACCCGATCTTGGTCACACGGGCCGAGGGCTCGCGATTTTGGGACAGTTCGGGCAAGGAATACCTCGACCTATCTTCTCAGCTGATGGCCACGAATCTGGGCCACGGCAACGAACGCGTCATCGCAGCGATCGCCGACCAAGCGCGTCACCTCGCCTATGCCGCCCCCGGATTCGCGACCGAGGCGCGGGCCACCCTGAGCCGGGCTCTTGGAGGCGTGCTGCCGAAGGGTCTCAACCGATACTTCTTCAGCACTTCTGGGACCGAGGCGAACGAAGCGGCGCTCAAGATCGCCCGAGCGGCGACCGGCCATCAGAAAGTGCTCTCGCGATATCGGTCCTACCACGGGGCGACGGCCGCATCGATTTCCGTGACCGGCGACCTCCGCCGGAAGGCCATCGAGCCGCTCCAGAAGGTTCCGGGAACCGTTTTCGCGCCGGATTGTTACTGTTACCGGTGTCCGTTCGGGTTGACCTACCCGGACTGCGGCGTCGCCTGCGCCGAATACGTGGACTACCAACTGGAGCACGAGTCCGACGTGGCCGCGATGATACTCGAACCCGTCGTGGGTACCAACGGGGTCCTAATCCCAGTACCGGAATACTTGCCCCGCATCCGCGAGATCACGAAGAAGCATGGGGTCTTGCTGATCGCCGACGAGGTCATGTCGGCCTGGGGTCGCGTCGGAGAGTGGTTCGCCGTCGACCATTGGAAAGTCCAACCGGACATTCTCACCACTGCGAAGGGAATCACGGGGGCCTACGTCCCGTTGGGACTGACGGCGACGACCGCGGCCGTACACGATGAGTTCCGCGACCGCTACTTCCCGCACGGGCACACGTACGAGGCCCATCCGCTCACGCTGGGCCCCGCGGTCGCCGCCATCGAGGAATACCGACGCCTGGGGTTGCTCGAGAAATCTCGACGGGAGGGCGAGTACCTCCTGCGTCGGTTGCGGGAGATCCAGGAGCATCACGTTTCGGTCGGCGAGGTGCGCGGGATGGGACTCTTCGCTGCCGTGGAACTGGTGCGGGACCGGGCCCACCGAACCCCCTTCAACACGGAGGAGGACAAGATCGCCGGGCGGCCCTTGGTCGCCGACCAGGTCGCCGCGGCGATGCTCAAAGAGGGGGTCTTCTGTGTGAGCTGGGTCTCCCACCTCGTGGTGGCGCCGCCCTTGATCGTCACGCGGGAGGAGCTCGACCACGGGCTCGAGGTGCTGGACCGAGCCCTCGCCGTGGCCGACGCGAAGGTCGGGAACCCGGGCTAGTACCAACGCGTTGTGACGACCTTCTTGCGGGTATAGAACTCGACGGCGTCGCGGCCCGTCACGTGGAGATCGCCATAGAACGAGCCCTTCCATCCGGCGAAGGGGAAGTAGGCCGCCGGCGCGGGGACCCCGATGTTGACTCCGAGCATTCCGGCCTCGATCCGGTAGCGAAACTCGCGCGCCGCTTTGCCGTCCCGCGTGAAGATGGCGGCGGCGTTCCCGAATCGGGACCGGTTCGCCATGTCGATGGCCTCGGCCAACGAGCCCGCCCGGATCACGGAGAGGACCGGCCCGAAGATCTCCTCCTGGGCGATCGTCATTTCCGGCCGCACCTGGTCGAAGAGAACCGGAGGGACGTAGTAGCCGTCCGTACGATTCGGAACCTGCCCTTGGGCCACCAGTCGAGCTCCTTCCCGCTCGCCGGTTCGAATCCACTCGAGGACTCGTGCACGGTGCTCTGCTCGGATGACGGGACCGACCGCCGTCTCGGGCGCCCAGCCTGCTCCGACCTTGAGCTTGCGTACTTCGGTACCGAGGGCTTCTACGAGGGCGTTCCCCCCGGGTTCCACGGCCACGATGACGCTCCCCGCGAGACACCGCTCACCGGCCTGCCCGAACGCGCTCGACAGGATCGCCGGTACGGTCTTCTCCAGGTCAGCGTCGGGCATCACGATCATGTAGTTCTTCGCGCCCGCCAGCGCTTGGACCCGCTTGCCGTTCGCCGCCGCCGTGGTGTAGATGTGGCGCGCCGTGGGAGCGGAGCCCACGAACGAGATCGCCGAGATGCCAGGATGAACAAGCAGCGCATCAACCGCCTCGCGCCCGCCGTGGACGAGGTTGAACACCCCGGGAGGAAAGCCGGCCTCACCGATGAGCCGGGCCAGCTGGACCGCGGAGAGCGGTACTCGCTCGGACGGCTTCAGGATGAAGGCATTTCCGCAGACCATCGCGAGGGGGGCCATCCACAGCGGAATCATCACGGGGAAATTGAACGGCGTGATCCCGGCGACGACGCCGAGCGGTTGACGAATGAGCTCGGTGTCGATCCCGCCCGCAACATCCTCTAGGACGAAGCCCTGCATCGTCGTGGGCGCACTCGCGGCGAACTCCGTCGCCTCGATCCCCCGGCGAACCGAGCCCCGAGCCTCCTCGAGGGTTTTCCCGTTTTCCTGCACGACCGAGCGGGCCAGTTCGTCGAGATGGTCCTCCAGTAGGGACCGCAATTTCAGGATCCTGCGGGCCCGGTCCGGCACCGGAGTTTCCCGCCAAGCAGGGAACGCCTTCTGGGCGGCGCGGACGGCCCGGTCGACGTCGACGGCTGTCGACAGGGGCACCCTCGCCAGCAGACTCCCGGTCGAAGGGTCCGGCACGTCGAGCGCCTCTTTGGCGTCGGACCGAACCCAATCGCCGGCCACGAAGTTCTCGAGCACCCGGGCTTCGGCCATCTCAACGCCTTAGGGGGGTCCAGCCTGCTCGGAATATAGAAACAAGGCGGTGGGTACGTAGGCGCGGCCGCTGACCGGCCCGTCGTCGAACCCCCCGCCCGAGTCTATTTGTAACCGACGGTGCTGGCCCCGCCCTCGGGCTCGCCCCCGGTCCCCGGACCCGCGAGCGCGACAGAGAACAGGAGAGGGTAATCTGAATCCCCGGCTGACGGAGGCCTTGGCCGAGTTCGAACGCCGGACGTCGCGTTCGGGCCAGATCTGGCAGCGGGCCAAAACCTGGACCCCTCTGGGGGTCCACAGCAATTACCGGTATCTGGAACCTTACCCCTTCTTTGCGAGCCGGGCTCGGGGGGTGACCCTGTGGGACGCCGATGGGAACGATTACCTCGACTTCAACATGGGATTCGGAGCGCTGCAGAGCGGCCACGCCCATCCGAAGATCGTTGAAGCGCAGCGTGCACAGCTAGAGAACGGGACGATCTACGGGTACGAGTGGGAGAAGGCACCCGAAGCGGCGGAACGGATTTGCCGTCGATACAGCATGGCCCAAGTCCGATTCAGCTCGACCGGTCTCGAGGCCACGCACCACGTCACTCGGATCGCGCGCGCCGTGACTGGCCGGAAATTCATTTTGAAATTCGAAGGCGGCTACCACGGATCCCACGATTCTCTCTTGGTCGGAGTGAAGCCCCGGCTTGAAACGGCCGGTCCGGCCAAGACCCCTCACTCGGTCCCCGCTTCTCCTGGGATCCTCCCCGAAACGTCTGCGCACACGCTCGTCGCGCCGTTCAACGACCTGGAGGCAACGCGCGCCATCGCGAAGTCTCATGCGCTGAGCCTGGCGGCGGTGATCCTGGAACCGATTCCGATGAACATGGGCTTCGTGATGCCGGAAGCCGGCTTCCTTCCGGGCCTCCGCGAGCTCTGCGACGAGCTGGGGGCCCTCTTGATCTTCGACGAAATCAAAACCGGCACGAAGTACTTCCGCGGTGCTGCCGGGCGCTTTGGCGTCCGACCGGACCTCATGACCCTGGGGAAATCGATCGCCTGCGGCGTTCCGATCTCCGCCATCGCAGCCAGGCAGGGGGTTCTCGACAACGTGGGACCCCGCAAGATCTCCCATGCGGGCACGTTCAACTCGAATCCACTCTCGATCGCCACGTGCCTCGCGACCTTCGAGCACATCCTCACCGAGGGCGGGATCGAACGGTCGACCCGACTGTGCGAACGTCTCGCGAAGGGGTACAACGAAGTGTTCCACGATGCAGGCGTCACAGGGCACGTCTCGTCCGACGGCGTCTCGGGCTCCGTCTACTTCGCGGACCACCCGATCCGAGACTGGCGCAGTTTCTTGACGGTCGATGCCGAGCGGTCGATGGTGTACTTCTACTCGTGTCTGAACCGGGGCCTCATTCCGGGAGGGACGGGGCCCGACGAACAATGGACCCTGTCCGTCGTGCACACGGCGGCCCACGTCGACCAGCATATCGAAGTGCTGTCGAGCATCGCCGACCGCCTGAAGGGAACTCCTCAGGTCGGCGAGATCGACGAAGCGGTGTGATCGGGCCGCAATCCGAGGCGGATGGGTCTGGCCAGATTTGAACTGGCGTCTCGGAGTCCCGAACCCCGAAGGATGGACCAAGCTACCCCACAGACCCGTGGGCCGCCGCGACGGGAGCAATCGGCCCAGCTATTGTAGTCTGCGGCCGCTGCCGGACCGAACTCCGGTGAGTGCGACCCGCCGAATGGGCCCGTTTCGTGACCTCTCGTCGGGCGCTAAGTAGGGGCCCGCGCGATCCCCCCACCGTGTTGACAGTGACTCCGGCCCCGGCCCTGCCGGGAGTCTCCCCCCTCAACGGGCTCACCTGGAGCATCCCTGGGCTCCGCGACGACCCCAGCCTGTGCCTGAGGTGCCGCGCCGCCCAAGGGCTCTGCGGCAAGCCGGTCTGCCCCATCCTGATCAAGTACGACGCGTTCGCACGCACGCTCCCGATGCTGGACGGTACCGAGCTCGACGGTTCGTGTCCACCGGGAGTTTTCGTCGGCCGCGTTGGATACCCTCGAGTGTCGATTGGGCCCCTCGTGAGCCCCCTTCATGGCGACACGCTCCTCTACGACACCCCCGAGCAATGGGTCGGCCGGAGCGTCCAAGAGGTGGTTGGGTTCCGGACCGGATTGGTCCGAGGGAAGCACCCCGTCCGGGTCACGGACGCCGAGAAACCTACCCGGATGATCGAAGAGATCCAGCTGCTCTCACGCGCCCGCGAAAGCGCGGAGGTCGACGTCAAGTTCTCCCGGCCCCCTCGGGGCCATCTTTCCCTCTCCGACTCCCTTCCTCCCTACGGGCCGTCGGCTCCCTTGCAACAGATCACCCTCGATGTACGACGAGTGGATGAGAGAGTCGACCGGCTGGCGAGCGACACCGACGCGCTCGCTTCCGTGGCGGTCGAGGAGTTGTACACCCGACGTGTGCCGGTGAGTCGCATTCAGCGCGCGTTCAGCGCGGGGACCCTCGGCCGACGGGGCCGCAGGAAATTTGTTCCGACGCGCTGGAGCATCACCGCCGTCGACGACCTGCTGGGGAAGCAGAACCTGGACCGGGTGCGGCTTCTTCCCGAGCTCTCCGAGATACTGCTGTGGCGACTGACCGCCCTCGACAACCGCTGGATCGTTGCCTTCCTCCCGGGTACCTTCCGTTACGAGTCGATCGAGGCCTGGTATCCCAACACGCTATGGAACCCGAGCCCGGACCGGCTGGTCGTGATGGGGGACCACGAAGGGTTCCGGGGGCGTACAACCTACGCATCGATCGGTGGCTGCTACTACGCCGCGCGCCTCGCAGTTTCCGAGGCTCAGCTCCGGATGGGGCGCCAAGGCGGCGCCGTCGTTCTCAGAGAGGTGCATCCCGGCGAAGTACTACCGCTCGGGGTCTGGAATGTACGAGAACACGTCCGAGCGGCGCTGTCGACACCGCCGCTCCACGTGGCCGACCTTCTGGAGCTCGATGCCCGGATCAGCGAGACGTTCGTCATCCCCCTCGACCGCTGGCGAAGCTCGAGCGCACTGCTCCACGAGGCTCGAACCCAACGGCGCCTCGAGCAATTCGCCGCCGACTGAGCGGTCGGCCCGGCTACGCTTGCACTGCCCCGCAGACGCCGCAGAACCGGTCCCCGGCCGATAGCGGCGCCGCGCAGCTGCTGCAGAGCGACGGGGGGATCGGCCCACCACACGAGCGACAGTAGCGGTCGTCGGCAGTGGCGGGTTTTCCGCACTGCGGACACTTCGGGCCGAACGCAAGCTCTTCAGTCGCAGCGGCTCCCTGTCCGGGGCCGCGCGGAAGGGCTGCCGAACCGGTCCCGGCGGAAGCGCTACCGGGGGCAGTGGCGACCGGGAGCGCTTCGACGCGGGTCCCGAGCGTGCGACGGCTCCGGAGCGCCAAGCGGAGCGCCTCGGTGAAGTCCCCCCGGTCATACGCCGCTTGCCCGTCGACGCGGAGCCGGTCGGCTTCGCCGATGTTCTTGGATGGCGGTTTCGTGGTCGAGAAGCGCTCGAGTTCCTCGGTCGCTAGCGAGAGCTGGAAGTGAGCCTCCATTTTGTTCTTCGGGGGCCGACTCGAGGGCATCCCGGCGAGGCTGGCGGCCGGGGCAAGCGTCCCCCTCACAGGGTCGGCCGCTGCAGTGGATGTCAGGGTGGAGTGAAGTGCCGACGGGCGCGTCGGGGGCACCCAGGCGGAACGCGAGGAGGGGGAGTCGACGGCGGCCCTCGGTTCGGATCGCGAAGAAGGCGCAGCCACGAGGGTTTGGGCGCCGGAGCGAGCGACGGACAATCGGTCCTGGGCCTGTTTGGCGAGCTCGATGGCCATGTCGTAGGCGCCCGACGTTCGGGCGGTCTCAGCGCGGGTCAGCAGCATCCTCGCGGCCGTGACGTCTGCACCCGATCGGGCCAGCACCTCCGCGGCCGCCTGACCGATGCGGATCTGGTTGAAAGAACGGTCGTCGAGAACGCCCCGGCCCTCGCGGGTGGCCAGCTCGGGACCGCGTCGCTTCAGGTACCGGTTGAGGGCGTAGAGCGCCCCCAGCACTACGAAGGCCACGACGAAAACGGCCCCAATTTCGAACGAGAGAGTAGGAGTGGCCGACGCCATGCCCGACGATGTCCCCTGCGTCCGCCCCGTCTAATGGTCGGAACGGAAATTCTAGCGGTGCCCGACTATATAGAGCGAGATGGTTCCTCGGGGAGGACTCCGTCCGGACCCGGGGGAACGAAGCCGGGCCCCCCCGCTGTCCGGATTAGAAGACGTTCAGTTTCCCGGTGAGAAGCTTCTGGGGGATCGTGTGGATGTCGTCGAACCAACGGTTCGCGATCGCCTCCGCCTGCTTCCGCACCGCGGGGAGCTTCACTCCGTCTGCCGGAAGGATCTGGAGACTCGCCACCTGAGGTTGGTCGACCGGCTTTCCGATCTGGGAGAGGATCCGGACGTGGATCTCCTTCACGTTCCCTCCGGATTCCTTCACCACATCCTGTGCGATCAGGTTCGCAAGCAGGTTGTAGATCTTGCCCACGTGGTTGACCGGGTTCTTCCCGGCGGCGGCTTCGAGGCTCATCGGCCGACAGGGCGTGATCAGTCCATTGACCCGGTTCCCGCGGCCGACGGAGCCGTCGTCACCGGCTTCCATCGAGCATCCGGTGACCGTCAGATAATATCGGCCCAACTCGGGGTCGTCGGCGGTGTTGACGTCGATCGTGACGTTCCGGGTGGTCAGCTTCGGCGCCAGGGCAGCGACCTGGTCCCGGATGGTGTCGCACACCAATTGGTACTCGTCGCTATCGGCGATCTCCGACCCGACCAGCGCGGCGGCGATCGTCAGATGGATGTCCTGGCCGTTCCGGCAGGCCATCACCTTGACGTCCTCGCCGACGGCGGGGACCTTCTTCTTCAACTTGGTCGTTATGAATCGCTCGGTCTCAAGCACTAGGCGCTCGGTGTCCGATAGCGGGGCGAACCCAACGCCGAAGGAGGTGTCGTTCGAGAGCACCGCCTTCTGCTCAAAAACGCCCCGAAGGTCGACCGAGCCCGACCCGATCTTGCAGTCGAACTCGACGTGTTTGACCGGATCAATGTGGGCGCAGACCGATTTGATGTAATTGCGGGCCGCATCGATGGCGATCTGTCGGAATGGCAACTTCTCGCCGTTGACCTCCGTCGTCGCACGGCCGACGAGCAAGATGTAGATCGGCGACGTGACCTTCCCTCCGCCGAACTTCGGCTCCGACGCGCCGCCGACGACCTGGGTCTCGTCCGTGTTGTGATGGAGGATGCGTCCGAACTCGTCGAGGTATAATCGGCACAGGGCTTGGCTGACGCTCTCGGAGACCCCGTCCGCGATCGAATCGGGGTGTCCGATCCCCTTCCGCTCGACGAGTTCCACGGGCTGCTTTTCGATGTGGACCGTCGGAAGCGATTCGACGACGAGGTTTCGAGCCATCCGTTGCACTTGGGGTCGGCCGTACCCCTAGGGGCCTTAACCCTTGCGACCGCCGCGGGGAGCGGCAGAATGCCACCCGCGCTCCCGAGGCCCCCTGACGGCGTTGCACGGGGCGAAAAGGGCGAGCGCCCGACGCCGAGGCTCATTCCTTAGGAACGGGCGTCGCGACACAACCCAAACGACGAGCCACGACGAAAAAAAAGTGCTTCAGCGGAGAAAGATAGATATTCGTCAGGCACGTGCGCGCGGTACCCGAGGCCCGGGTAGAAGCGCACGGTGCAGCCTTCCACTGACGGGCGAGCGGTCGACGCGCCGGACGACTCCGCGCCGCGCGTCGCGGGAAATCTTCCCGCGACCCCGGCAGCGGATCCCGGACTCGTCGGCAGTTCTCCCCCGCTGAGTCCGACGATCCCGGGCGCAAGCCCGGCGGTGACGGCGGCCGGGCTCTTCGACGCCGCGCTGGCCGCCCCTTCGGAACTCTACCGTGGCAGCCGGGAGATACTGCAGGATTCCTTTGTGCCGCCTCGTCTGCCGCATCGTGAGCATCAGATTCGACAGGTCGCGGAAGTGTTGGTGCCCGCCCTCCGGGGTGACGTGCCGTCGAACCTTCTGATCTACGGGAAGATCGGAACGGGGAAGACAGCGGTCGTCAGTCAGGTTCGAACCGAGCTGCTCCGGCGACCCGAAGCGAAGGGCCGGATCAGCTTCGTCACGTTCAACTGCGCGAACGTGGACACGCCGTACAGCTTGCTCCAGACCATCGGCAACAACTTCGCCTTCAAGGAAGCGGACCGTATCCCAACGGGGTGGTCCCTCGACCGCGTCCAAGCCTCGATGCGCGACCTGATCGACGCCCGCGCCGGCACGCTCATCCTCGTCCTGGACGAGATCGACCGTCTCGTGAAGAAGAGCGGGGACGGGGTGCTCTACACCTTGAGCCAGATCAACTCGGAACTGGACAAGGGCCGGGTCGTGCTCGTCGGGATCTCGAATGACCTCAAATTCACTGAGGGGCTCGACGCCCGCGTTCGGAGTCGCTTGCACGAGGAAAAGATCCTCTTCCCTCCCTACGACGCTCCGCAGTTGCAAGACATCCTCCGGGACCGGGCGAAGGAGGTCTTCCGCGAAGGGGTCGTCGAGCCCGGGGTCATCGAACGGTGCGCGGCCTACGCCGCGCTCGAGAACGGGGATGCGCGCCGCGCCATCTCGCTACTTCGGCTGGCGGCCGAGACGGCCGAACGCGAACGGGCGAAGCGGATCACCCCCGACCACGTGGTCAAGGCAAAAAACCGGTACGACCTCGATGTCGTCGTCGAGTGCGTCCGGTCATTGCCCCCCCATTGCAAGATCCTCCTCTATGCGATCCTCCAAGGCTACGAGCGCCGGCGGGGGGGGGTGCTGACGGGAGAGGTCTACGAAGGGTACACGAAGCTCTCCCAGAAGCTCTCGCTTCCGCCGCTCCATCCGAGGAGCATTTCCAACTACGTGATCGAGCTCGAAAGTCTGGGGCTGATCCAAGCGAACGTCGTATCGCGGGGCCGAGGGGGGCGAACCCGCGAGATCTTCGTGGAGGTCCCGGTGTCGGAGACGATGCGCGCCCTCGAGGACGACGAGCTCCTGAAGGTGCTCGCACGGCCCCGGCTGTTGTCGCAGACGCTCCTCACGAACTTCGACAACCCCAACCGCACCGGGCCGAACTACGGCTGAGCGTTCCCCTAGGGACGCGCCCGCGCCTTCGGATGCTCATGAAGGCCCCGACGCCTCCGAAGGCGGTCCTCTTCGACCTCGACGATACGCTGTTCGACCACCGATATGCGCGGCTGGCCGCCCTCCACGCGATGCGCCAGGCGCATGCTCCGTTGTCCGGGTTCCCTCTCGCGCGCCTGGACCGATCGTACGAGCACATCCTCGCTGAGATCCACTTTTCCCAGGTGCTGACCAGAGAGATCTCCTTGGAGGAGAGTCGCACCCTCCGGATGACGAGGTTCTTGGAAGAGTTCGGACTCCTCACCGATCCGACGGACGTACGGAGACTCTTGAGAATCCGTCAGGCAACCTATCGTCGTCACCGACGGGCAGTCCCCGGGGCCGTCGCGCTGCTCCAGTTCCTCAAGTCCTCCGGAACGAAGATCGGCGTGGTCACGAACAACCTGCGATCGGAGCAGGAGGAGAAGCTCCGGATCACCGGCCTCGACGACTGGGTGGACTATCTGGTCTGCTCGGAGCAGGTGGGAGTCACCAAACCCGACCCCCGGATGTTCCGTGCTGCCCTGGCAGAGATCCACGGGACGCCGAGAACGACCGTGATGGTCGGAGACAGTTGGGAGTCCGACGTGGTCGGCGCGGCGCGGGTAGGGATTCGCCCGGTCTGGTTTCACCGCGACCGAACGGCACCTCCGGCGTCGCCCCCGGCCGGGGAGCTGCGAAGCTTCCGGCCGCTGGACCGAGCGGCGGCGGTCATCCTCGGGCGACCCGAACGAGCCCTGTAGGGCACCCCTTCCGTTAGGCCAACTCGGGCACTTCGGCGGTCGACTCGTGCGCCGGAACCCTGGCCGCCGCACGACGGCGGGCCCGTTCCCGTCTCAGCTCCCGGAGGTCGCGGTCGAGCTCCCGTAGCTCGCGCGCCACACGGCGCACGCGGAGCCGCGCGATGGCCTCGAGCGTCTCGATCTCATGGTCGAGGATCTCGTCGGAACCGCGGAACGGGGCCATCGGTCAGCCGCTGTCGGCCACGTCAATCTGGGCCTTCTGAAGCCGGTTCGAGAAATCAATGAAGACCGTCTTGATCTCGGTGAACTCCTCGACGGCCACGCTGCCCGCTTCGCGACCACCGGTGCCGGTATTCTTGACGCCACCGAAGGGGAGCTGCACTTCGGCGCCGATCGTTGGGGCGTTGATGTACGTGATGCCACACTCGAGGTCCTGGACCGCTCGAAAAGCCACGTTCACGTCCCGGGTGTAGATCGCGGACGAGAGTCCGTAATCGACGTCGTTGGCCACGCGGACCGCCTCTTCGTAGCTCGGAACCTTGATGACCGACAGGACGGGGCCGAAGATCTCTTCCTTGGAGATTCGCGTTCCATGCGCCGTCTCAAAGATGGTGGGGGCGATGAAGAACCCCTGATCGTAGATTCCTCCGGTCAACTTACCGCCCCCGACGCGCAGCTTGGCCTCCGTGCGCCCGACAGAAATGTACTCCAGGATCTTGCGTTCCTGGTCGGCGGAAGCGACGGGGCCCACATCTGTCCGGGGGTCGAGAGGGTCGCCGAGGCGCAGCCGCGCGACCCGCTGGTCGAGCATTCCAAGAAACTCGTCGTACACTTTCTCGTGAAGGATGAGCCGGCTCGTCGCAGTGCACCGTTGGCCCGCCGTCCCGAAAGCACCGAACAACAGTCCCTCGAGCGCGAGGGGCAGGTTCGCGTCGTCCATCACGATCATCGGGTTCTTCCCCCCCAGCTCGAGGTGCACCGCCTTGAGGTCGCGCGCCCCCCGCTCGTAGACGCTTCGACCGGTCTCGACGCCGCCAGTGAATGAGACCGCTCGGACCCGGCGGTCATCGATGAGCGCGTTTCCAACGGTGCTCCCCGCCCCCGTGACGCAATTGAGCACTCCGGCGGGAACACCCCCGGCCTCGTAGGCCTTCACAACCTCAATAGCGCACATCGCCGTGTTGGACGCCGGCTTGAATACGACGGTGTTCCCGCAGATCAGAGCCGCAGCGATTTTCCAGTTCGGGATCGCAGTAGGGAAGTTCCATGGCGTGATGCATGCAACGACGCCCTTCGGCTGCCGGACGGTAAGACAAAACTTGCTTCGGAGTTCGGACGGAACTGTCTCTCCAAACAGCCGGCGGCCTTCACCGGCCATGTACTCCACGAAGTCGATCGATTCCTGAACGTCCCCGCGGCCCTCGGCTATGACCTTGCCCATCTCTTGGGTGACGATGCGGCCAATCTGTTCCTTCCGGTCCTTCAGCGTCTGCGCGACTCGGAGCAGGATCTCCCCTCGAGCCGGAGGGGGTGTCGCCTTCCAGTGAGGAAAGGCCGAGAAGGCTGCCGTGACGGCGGCGTCGACGTCTTTCGGAGTGGCGGAGACGAACGACCCAATGATGCTCCCATTGGTGGGGTTTCGCGTGGTGAACCGCGCGGCGCCGGGCGGCGAGACCCACTTCCCGTCGATGAAGAGCCCGATTTCGGGATACGCTGCCATGGTCATTCCTCCGATCCGGTGCCACCGATTGAGCGGGGCCTAAAATGATTGGCGTAGGAAGGGGCGGGCGACGGGAGGAGGCTCTGGATTGGGAAGGACGATCTTGCGCCAAGCGCCTAGCTTTATTACGCGCCCGCCGCGTCGGCTCCCCCGATGCGCGGAGAGCTGGACGCGGAGCTCGTTCTGAGCCAATCGCTCCCCGGAGGCCGCGCTACTCTAGAGGGTGTACTGCCCGGTCTAGCCGAGGAGGCTTTGGCCCGGAGCCTCGGGAAGGGGGTGGTCGGCCGCATGGGCCCTTGGAACCTCGAGGGGGACCGTCTGACCCTCACGCTCACCGCCGAGAACGGGCGGGCCCATCAAGCGCTCCTCGCTCTGACTCGCCGATTGAAGGTGGAGCTCGGCCGGACGGCGAAGGTCGGGGTCCGAACGGTTCGGGCCTTGAGGTATCGACTTACGTTTGACGTTCCAAAGGCTCCGACCGCTCCCGTCTCACTTCCGATTCCCCACCAGCTCCGGTTCGGGGACGGCCAAGCGACCCTCGAGCTCGAGGGGCTCGACGAGGAGGCGTTGCGCGACAACTGGTCCGACCGAGCCGTGACGCTGGTGGAGGACAAGGTGCTGCGCCAGCATTACCAAGGGAAGGAGCAGTACTGGAAGCTGCTCTCGCAAAGTCCCGCCCGGAATCTCACCGTCACCGAAGACCCAACGGAGGCGATGCTCCGGCGGAACTGGTTGAGGAACGGTCCCACGAAGGGGAAGTGGTTCCTGGGTCCGCTACCGGCGCACTTGCTCCGGACGATGGAGCGGATCGCGATCGATGAGGTGCTCCGTCCGTTGGGTTTCGAGGAGGTGGTCCAACCCCACCACGACTCCTTCGACATTCTGCTCAAGACCGGCCACCTCGAAGGGGTCCCCGGCGAGTTCTACTACGTCGCGGAACCGAAGAGCCGCGACCCGGCCGTCTGGGAACGGTTCACCGACCTGGTGAAGATCACCCGGAAGGTGCCGGAGGCCGAACTTGCCAATCTGGTGAGCGGCCCCGTCGCTGTGAGTTGCTATGCGCAGTGTCCTACGACGTACTGGTGGCTCTCCGGACGTACCATCGCCCAAGAGATGCTCCCGCTGAAGGTCTTCGACCGGGCGGCGATCTCGAACCGGTATGAGAGTGGGGGTCGACACGGCCTCGAACGCGTAGACGAATTCCATCGGATCGAGCCCGTGTACCTGGGCACCCCCGAGCAGCTCCTCGAGTTGCGTGAACAGCTGCTGGCCCGGTATGCTCACGTGTTCAATGACATCCTCGAGCTCGAGTGGCGGACGGCGTGGGTCACGCCGTTCTACATGCAACAGAGCGGAGCCATCGGGGTCGAGGACGAAACCCAGCGCATCAAGGGAACGATCGACTTCGAGGCCTACTTGCCCTACCGGGGCACACGGGAGGCGTCGGAGTGGCTGGAATTCCAAAACCTGTCGATTGTCGGGGACAAGTACCCGAAGGCCTTCACGATCAAGACCCAGAAAGGCGAACTTTGGTCCGGTTGCACGGGCATCGGCCTCGAGCGGTGGCTGATTGCGTTCCTCGCCCAACGCGGTCTCGACCCGACGGCGTGGCCGGCCGGATTCCGGAAGTACGCCGGGGAACTGCCGCGCGAGATCCGGTTCCTCTGACGCCCCCCAGTCGGGACCCGCAGCACAACTGCTTAGGCGCCGGACCACTCCCCCCCGCGTGACGCCTCCGACCGCGGCCCCCGGTGCGAGCCCGGCGGTCGCAGGCCGACAACGCCCCTTGGAGGATTTCGGTCTCACTACCGAGACGTCTGCTCCGGCCCCTCCCGAGCAGCGCCCGGCCGCCCTGCCCGGGATTTGGGAGGTTCGCGAGGGTATGATCGTACATCCGTACCTGAAAGACGGCGAGATTCGTGCGCTCCCCTTCCAACTGGACCTGAGTCGCATCGCTCTCGACCACGACACGCTGGTCGTCCTGCCGACGGGGCTGGGAAAGACCGTGATCGCCGGCCTCGTCGCGGCGGAATCGTTGCGGAAGGGACCTGGGAAGGTCCTCTTCCTCGCGCCCACTCGACCGTTGGTCCAACAGCACGCGGATACGTTCGGACGATGGTTCCGACGCTTGACGCGGGCGCGATTCACGGGGACGGTGCATCACCCCGTCCGTGAGGGCGCATGGGAGGGCGCCGAGGCCGTCTTCGCGACTCCTGAGATCGTGGTCAACGACCTGGCCGCCGGCCGGTACGACCTCAAGTCCGTTCGGCTCGTCGTCTTCGATGAGGCGCATCGTGCCGTCGGAAAGTACGCCTACGTACCGATCGCGGAACGGTACTGGACGGAACGTCCGCGCGAGGGACACATCCTCGGTTTGACGGCCTCCCCGGGAGGAAAAGACGAGCGGATTCAGGAAGTGGTGGGCCATCTTCGGATCGAACGTATCGAGGCTCGGTCGAGGGAGGACCCGGGGGTCCGAGAGTACGTGCAGCCCGTCGACATCTCTTTCCGGTCTGTCCGGCTCCCTCGCCCCGTCCAGAAGATCCAAGCGCTTCTGCAACGCGCCGGTTGGGAAGAAGCCCGGAAGCTCCAACGAATGGGCTACTTGCGGAAGAAATCGATCGGCTCGGTGTCAGTCAAGGACCTCATCGCTCTCCGAGCGGAGATCTTCGCCCGACCTGGACCGATGACCCGAAAGTTTGGGCCGTTGTTCCACCAGCTCATCCTCCTCCACCTCCACCACGCCCTAGACCGGCTCGAGACCCAAGGGGTCGAACCCTTCCTCCAGTATCTGGACCGCGTCGCGGCGAAACCAAAGTTATCCCGAGGGGACGCGGCCTTGCTGAAACTCGGACCAGTGGCGGCCGCCCGCGAGGCCGGTCGAAATTTCCTCGAGGGTACGCGGGAGGCCTCTCACCCGAAGTTGGATCTGCTGGCGACGATCGTCCGGGAAACGATCGAGGGCGCCGAGGGCCGGCCTGTTCGGATCCTCGTGTTTGCCCAGTACCGGGACACGGTGCAGGGAGTCCACGACCGACTCGAACGGGAAGGATGGACCGTGGGCCGATTCGTCGGTCAGGCCACTCGGGATGCGGACGACCTGGGGATGAATCAGAAAGAGCAGGGACGCGTCTTGGAGGGGTTCCGGGCGGGCCTCTTTCCGGTGCTGGTCGCCACGAGCGTCGCGGAAGAGGGGCTCGATATCCCGAACGTGGACCTGGTGGTCTTCTTCGAGGCCATCCCCAGCGAGATCCGGACGATCCAGCGCCGCGGGCGCACCGGTCGCAACGCCGTCGGTCGGGTCGTGGTGCTACTTACCCAGGGAACCCGGGACGTCGGCTATCAGAAAGCAGAGGCTCGACGCGAACGGGCGATGAAGCAAATCGTAGGCGAGATGTCGCGCCGGTCGCGAAGCCGGACGAAGGCGGAGGCTCCCCCGACCGACTGACCTGAGGACTGCCCGGGCCCGGTTGTCGTCCGGGGAGCTACCTTCGGTCGTAGGGGGGAGTATCCCCCTTGCAACGCCATCACATGCGGGATTCACCTCTAAATACTCCCCATCTCGGTCCGTTCGGGACCGTGACGCTCTCCTTCCTCGCGCCCCACCTCGGGCTCATCCTCTTCACGGTTCTGACCTTCGCGATCACGCTGTATCTGGTCTACTCGATGCTCCGGCCCGACCGGTTCTGAGTCCGAGGCACCGACGTGTCGTATTCGCTCAGCCTCGTAGGGCCCTACCTAGACATCGCCATCGTCTTCGCGCTCGTGCTCGCCCTGGCCCCGAGCATCGGGAGCTTCATGGGCCGGGTTTTCATGAACCGCCCGACCGTCGGAGAGGGCGTCTTCGGGCCCATCGAGCGGGCGATCTACCGCTTGCTCGGGGTAAACCCCCGCCACTCGATGCGGGTGCGGGAATACGCCGTCGCGTTCCTGCTCTCGAACGCGGTGCTGATCCTTTGGATCTTCTTCCTCTTGATGTTCCAGAACCGGTTCCCGTGGGGCGCCACCCCCGGCATATCGCCGATGGCCTGGGACCTCGCGCTCCATTCGGCGTCCAGCTTCTCCACGAACACCGACTTCGTTCACTTCGTGACGGAGAGTCAGGTCACCCAGGGTGGGCTGCTTTTGGGGCTCCAGGTCGCCATGTTCCTTTCCGCGGGCGCCGGCCTGGCGATCCTGGCCGCGTTCATCCGGGGGTTTGTCCGAAAGGATGGGACGATCGGGAACTACTTCGTCGATATCACGCGGTGCGTCGTTCGAATACTGACTCCTTTATCGATCCTCGGAGCCGTCGTCCTCGTGTTTCTCGGCCTGCCGGAAACCTTCGCCACGAGCGCCACGGTACACACCCTCCTCGGCAGTACCCAATCGATCCCTCTGGGTCCGGTCGCCTCCTGGCAATCGATCATGTTGATCGGCTCGAACGGGGGGGGGATCTTCGGGGCGAATTCGGCGCATCCGTTCGAGAACCCGAGCGCCCTCTCCAATCTGTTCGAAATCGGGCTGATGATGGTGGTCCCTTTCTCGAGCCCGTTCGCGTTCGCCAGCGCGGTCCGCCGCAAGGGCGAGGCACTTCCGTTCCTGGGGACGATCCTGATCGTTTTCTTCACCGCGGTGGCGCTCGTGATCATCGGCCAGATCGCCACCAACCCGGACCTTAGCCCCATCGCCGCTCTGTCCCAAGGTTCGGCCTATCCGGTCGGTCAGGAGACCCGCTTCACACTCCCCGAAGGAGCCCTGTTCCAGACCGTAAGCGTCTATGCCAATGTCGGCGCGAACAACATGGCGATCGGCGCGCTGTCGCCGATCGGCCAGATGGCCATGCTGTTCGGCATGTTCACCCAGTCGACCCCGGGCGGCGTCGGCACGGGCATGGGCTACCTCCTCACGAACGCACTGATCGCGATCTTCGTCGGCGGGCTCATGGTGGGGCGGACTCCCGAGTACCTGGGCAAGAAGATCGGCCGCCAACAGATCGGCTGGGCGGCCTCGCTGCTGTTGGTACACCCCGTGCTGATCTTCACCCCTCTCGTGGCCACCCTGATGGGGGGCTTCGTGCCCCCCTTGCCGACGGCGGTGGGCGCGAGCGCCCACACGTTCACGTCGATCCTCTATGAATTCACGAGCGAGGCGGCGAACAACGGGAGCGGTATGGGGTCGGTCTACGTCAACGACGCGACGCTCTGGTTCAACGTGGTCGGGGCCGTCGTGATGCTGATCGGGCGCTTCTTCCCGATGATCGCGATGCTGATGATCTCCCACTACTTCTCGGTGCAATCGCCGCTTCCGCCCGGTCCGGGCACACTCAAAACCCAGAGTTTCACGTTCACGATCTACCTCACACTGTTCCTCATCATTCTCACCGCCCTCCTCTTCCTACCCGCGCTGGCGCTCGGACCCTTGACCCAGATCGGAGGGGGCTAGCCGATGGCCACGGGCCGCACGTCTCCGAGCGCCGACGTACGAGCCGACTCCCGGATCTCCCTGGCCTACGTCCTGGCCGAGTCGATCCGCGGCTTCGACCCGCGCCGGGAGATCCGCCACCCGGTGATGTTCACCGTCTACGTCCTCTTCCTGTTCATCCTGGTCGTCATGCTCGACCCCGGATTGTTCCCGGACCTGACGGTCGGGTACGACAAGATCTACTACCTCGGGACCGCGGTCCTCCTCTTCGCGACGCTCTGGTTTGCCAATCTCAGCGAGGGGATCGCAGAAGCCCAAGGGCGGGCCCAAGCCGAGTCCCTGCGGCAGATCCGGGGAGGACTCCGGGCCCGTCGTCTGGACCCGGCCGGAACGGAAAGCGCGGTGCCGGTCGAGACGTTGCGCATCGGAGACGTGTTCGTGGTCCCGCAGGGTGAGACGATCCCGATGGACGGGGACGTCGTCCACGGCGCCGCGCAGATCGACGAGTCGATGCTCACCGGAGAGTCCCAGACGGTCCTGCGGGAGAGTGGAGGGGACCGGACGAGCGTGCTGGGCGGCTCGAGGGTCGCCGAGGGGGAGATCCAGGTGCGGGTCTCGGCCCTGCAGGGGCAATCGTTCCTGGACCGTCTCATCCGGCTGGTCGAGTCAACGACCCGGGAGAAGACGCCCAACGAGATCGCCCTCAACGTTCTCCTCTCGGCCCTCTCCCTCGCGTTGTTCATCGTGGTCTTGGGGCTGGTCTACCTCTGCCAACTCACGGGCTACGCCGCGATCGACGTGGCCACCGCCTCCTCGCTGTTGGTGTCGTTGCTCCCTACCACCATCGGCGGTCTCCTGCCGGCCATCGGAATTTCGGGGATCAACCGCGTCGCGGAAGCGAACGTCATCGCAAAGTCCGGCAAGGCCGTCGAGGCCGCCGGTGACCTGGACGTCCTGATCCTCGACAAGACCGGAACGATTACGACGGGGAATCGGCTCGCCGTGCAGCTCGTACCGGCGCCCGAGGTCGAGATGGGGGACCTTCTCACCGCGGCGTTGGTCGGGTCGAGCCTCGACGACACGCCCGAAGGTCGGTCCATCGTGCGGCTGGCGGCACGGCGGAGCGCACAATCTGTGCGGCTCGAACCCGGGAGTTTCCGGGTCGTTCCATTCAGTGCCGAACGCCGGATGAGCGGGATCGTCCTGGCCGACGGCACGGAGATCTACAAGGGGTCCGTCAGTGCGATCCAAGACTACGCCGGGGAGCTGCCGCCCACCCTTGCGAATGCGGCCACCGAGGGGGCGCGTCAGGGGATGACGGTCCTGGTGATCGCTCGCAGCAAGCGGACGCTGGGTCTCGTCTACCTAAAGGACGTCGTCAAGCCCGGTATCAAGGAGCGACTGGCCGAACTGCGCCGCATGGGCATCCGCACGGTGATGTGCACGGGCGACAACCGGCTGACCGCGGCCACCATCGCGAAGGAAGCTGGGGTGGACGATTTCATCGCCGAGGCGCGCCCAGAGGCCAAGCTCCTCTTGATCAACCGCGAGAAGGCACAAGGCCGGCTGGTCGCGATGACCGGCGACGGGACCAATGACGCGCCGGCCCTGGCTCGGGCCGACGTCGGCCTCGCCATGAACAGCGGGACGAGCGCGGCGAAGGAGGCGGGAAACATGGTCGACCTCGACAGCGACCCGACCAAACTGATCCAGGTGGTCTCTATCGGGAAGCAGCTCCTGATCACCCGCGGCGCCCTCACGACGTTCTCGATCACGAACGACGTCGCGAAGTACTTCGCCATCATTCCGGTGCTCTTCGCGACGGCGGGCGGGGGGTTCGTGGGGGTACGGGCGCTCAACGTCCTTGGCCTCAGCTCGCCGCACCTGGCCGTGCTGGCCACGGTCTTGTTCAACGCCCTGATGATCCCGACCCTGATCCCGCTGGCCCTCCGCGGCGTCCCGTTCCGTCCTCGAAGCGCCATCGACCTGCTGCGACAGAATCTGCTCCTCTACGGGATCGGGGGACTCGCGAGCGCCTTCGTGGGAATCAAGGCCGTCTACATCGTGCTCGAGTGGCTCGGCAGGATCCCCGCTTGGCAATCGCTGCTCTCCGCCCTCGCCCACTTCCTGCCCGGAGGATTCCTGTGACCGTCCACCCACCCCGCCCAGTGCGCCCGCTCGACCCGATCCCCGACGAGACCGCCACCGAGGCCCCGCCCGTTCCGGCGGGTCATCACCCGGTCCTGGGTCACCTGCGAGCATCGATCGTGCTCCTCGTACTCACGGTGTTCTTGTTGGGTCTCGCCTACCCCGGCGCGATCACCTTCTTCGCACAGAAAGTGGAGGCCACTTCCGCGAACGGGAGCCTGTACTACGTCAACGGAACGGCCTACGGCTCGACCCTGATCGCGCAGAACCTCTCGGCGCCGTGGCTGTTCTGGGAACGGCCGACCCCGTACGATTACAACTCGTCCCTCGGGTCGCCGACGCTGCTGGGCTATTCTGATCCGGCCCTGGTCAACGAAACCAAATCGTACATGCAGCAATATGGCCCCTACAAGGTGAACGCGAGCGTGCCGGCCATTCTCGTCACCATCTCGGGCTCGGGACTAGATCCGGACCTCACGCCGGAAGCCGTCCTCGTCCAGATCCCTCGGATCGCGGCCCACTCGAACCTGACCGAAGCCGAGCTCAATACGCTCGTCGACGCGTACATCATCCCGCCGTTCGCGGGGTTCATCGGACCCGCCTACGTCGACGTGTTCAAACTCGACCTCAAGCTCCTCACCCTGGAGCACCGGAGCGTCTGACGATGTACCACCGATTGCTCATTCCGGTCAGCCAGGCCGCGGAGGTGGAGCCCCTGATCCGGTTCGGAGCGCAGCTTCTGGAGGCGGACGGCGAGATCCGGATCCTGCACGTGATCCCTCAGACGAGCCTGCCGGAGATCACCAAGGCCTGGCGCGAGTCGGTCCACATCGTCGTGCCAGCCCACGAAACGGCGGCGGTGGTCGAGGTCCCCGTCGAGCCCGAGGTCCGGGTCGCACCGGATGTCGCCGGGGAGATCCTCGAGAGCGCGACCGTTCACTCGGTCGATGGGATCCTGATGACGCTCCGCGGCAACCCGCGCAGCCCGAACCCGTTCGTGGGGCACACCGCGAGCACGATCCTCCAGCACGCCCATCCCGACGTACTCGTGGTCAACCGCCTCGTCCTGGCCACTCTATCGTTCTCGCGGATCCTTCTCCCCTCGTTCGTCGGCGGCCCCTCCCCGAAGGCGATGCAGCTGGCCGAGTCCCTGGCGCTCAAGCACGGCAGCGCGCCCATCGTGTCGCTCACGATCTCGAGCGAACCCCTGGCCCAGGAGGAGACCCCGGCGACCGGCCGTTCCCCCCGGGGGCTCGAGCTTCGCCACCGGCACACCTTCCTGCCCGAGCGACTGCTGGACCGGCGTCACCAGATCCCCGACCTGATCCTCTCCGCCGCCGCGCGGGAGCGCTACGGGTTCCTGATGGTCGTTGAGGATCGCCAGAACGCCCGCGGCCCCCTGATCACCCGGCGGTTCGTCGAGGACCTGTTCCGGAGCGCGCCCTGCCCCGTTATGGCGGTCCGCGGGTAAGCACCCCGCCGCGCGGGGGAGTCGCACATCGTGGGACAGCTCGCCTTCATCGGACTTGGCCTCGGAGACGACCGCGACTTGTCGCTCCGCGCCCGCGAGGTCCTTCGTCGCTGCGGTGTGGTCTTCTCCGAAACGTACACATCGCTCGTTGCGCCGGGCAGTCTCGAGCGGATCGCGCGGGAACTGGGACGGCCGATCATATCCCTCACGCGCCCGGAGGTCGAGTCGGAAGGCCCGGTCCTCGACGCCCTGAAGCGGCACTCGGAGGTCGGATTCCTGGTGGCCGGCGACCCGTTCGCCGCGACCACGCATGTGGCGCTTCGATTGGCCGCGGAGAAGGCCGGGCACACGTGGAGCTACTTGCCCAACGCGAGCATCGTTACGTCTGCTCCCGGTTTCCTTGGGCTCCAACAGTATCGATTCGGCCGCGTTGTTTCGATTCCGTTCCCCGCGCCCGACTTCGCTCCCCGGTCCCCACTCGACGGGATCGCGCAGAACCGGGCCCAAGACTTTCACACGCTCGTGTTGCTCGACCTGCGTCCCGACGAGGGCCGGTTCCTCACCGCCCCCGAGGCGCTGGGCATCCTGACCGCCCGCGATGCAGGGTCGAGCGACCCGGTCCTGCCCGCCGACCTATCGATCGCCGTGGTCGCCCGCGTCGGGACCGACTCCGCCCGGGCGTGGTACGGACCGCGGGCCCGTCTCGCGGCCGTCGACTTCGGCCCGCCCCTTCACTCGATCGTCGTGCCGGCCCGGACCTTGCACTTCGAGGAGAAAGAATCGCTCGCGCGAATCCGGCTCGACGGAGTCGGGGCCGACGGCTAGACCGATCGGCCGGTCAGCGGACCGCGGAGCGCCGCGAGGAAATCCGCGAGCCGGAACGGGCGAGTGACCGTGGCGTCCGGCCCGTCCGCTCCCTTCGGCGTTCCATCCCCGGGACGGCTCGGAGTGGGCGTTACCAGCACGATGCGGGTCTCGGGACGCAACATGCGGGCCTCCCGGATGAGGACGGGAAAACTGCCCTCGGCGAGGGCGGCGTCGACCACCATGACGCTGGGCGGATGGGTGCGCAACAACTCGGTTCCCTCGGTCGAGCCTTCCGCCTCCCCGATGACCCGGTAATGGTGAAGGCGGAGCAGCCCCCGCAGCAGCACGCGGGTCTCTTCGTCGCCCGCCACCACGATGGCGGAGGCCCCATCATACCTCGGCGGCCCGTTGGACGCGTTCATCGGGGGGTGCTTCGTGCCGGGTCGGGGGGAGGACCTCGCTTCCACCTTAACGATTCTGGTAAATCCCTTTTTCCTCCCGCCGAACCCTGGCCCGGAAATGGGAGCTCCCGGGGGGTCCCCGTCCTCATGTTCACCGCCGGCATTGGGCGAGGAAGTTCTCGAACAGCTCTCGGCCCTTCTCGGTATGCTCGACTTCGGGGTGAAATTGGACGCCCCAGATCGGTCGGCTCGGATGGGCCATCGCCTCGACCTGGCAGGTCGGGGAGTGTCCTAGCCGGCGCCACCCGGCCGGGGGCCGAACGACCTCGTCGTTGTGGCTCTCCCATACCTGCAGGGAGGCGGGAAACCCCTCGAACAAACGGTCGCCCTCAGACTCGAGGGCGACGGTGACCCGGCCGAATTCCGGGGTCGCGGCACGCTGGACGACCCCCCCGAAGTGACGAGCCAGGTACTGGTGCCCCACGCAGATCCCGAGCACCGGCACCTCGACCCGGTCGATCCACTCGCCGACCCGACCCAGCGGCGCGTCCGTGCCCTCGAGACTCAACGCACCTCCCGAGAGCACGACTCCGTCCGGGTCCAACTCTGCGAACGTGGCCGTGTTGGGGACGATCCGGGCCTCGGCGCCGAGGTCGCGCAGGACCCGATACTCCCGATGGGTCCACTGACCCCCATTGTCGATAACGGGAATCTTCATGGCCGACGCTCCGACGCGTCCGGGTCGCCCGGTCGGCCGCTCGACGAGGGGTCTCCGGACCGGCCCAGGAGATCGTGCATCTGCCGACGCATCTCCATGACCTCGGCCCGCATCTTCAACATCTCCTCCTCGAAGGGAGAAAAGCCCCGCGAGGACAGGAGGCGTTGGGAGACGTAGATGCCGATGAAGATCGCTCCGACGAGAGCGACGATCGTTACGAAGATCAGGGCGAAGGCAAAGGCCACGACGTTGGAGATGGCCTGGAGGAAGGGGAGCGTGAACAGCCGGGTCAGCTCAGCGAACTCGATGAACAGCAGGGCGGCGATCAACACGATCCAGAACAGAATCAGTCGAGGCGGTCTCATGGGCCCCCCGGGGTCGTTCGAAGCGCGAGCAATAGGAAGATCGGTAGGTCGGGCAACGGAGTGGCGGTCATGGGGCCGGCTCCGCCGGGGAGAAGGTCCATCGTTTCGAGGTCGTGCGTTGTCGCGTTGAGATAAAAGCCGAACAGCCCGATGTAGTCCGCCGTAAACCCGGACGGGTCCGTATACTTCACGGAGATGTTGACCACGACGGGATTGGTGGCGCTCCGGACGATGAGCGCGAGCGTCTCGGTGCCGTTGGTCCAATTCCAGCGCGTCAGAGAGCCGATGCTCCCCGAGTAGGGCCAGAAAGGCGGGGAAGTGAGCCCGATGGCGATCGATTCGTAGCGGGTCGTCGTTCCGATGCTTTCCACGTAGAAGCTCGTTGGCCCGCCTGCGGTCGCGCGGTCGACTACGAGCTGGGCTCGGGTCTGGAGCCCTCCGGCGCTCGTCGCGAGGAGATTCGGAGTCAGCAGGATCAGCACGACAAGGAGGACGACGACGCCGACGAACGGCCACTGGAGTTGGCGGGACGGGCGGCCCCCTGGACCCGCTTCAGAGTTTCCGCTCAATGTGATGACCCGTCTGCGCGCCAGCCGCGATACAGATGATGCGGCACCCCGAGGTGGTCCAATACCTTGCCGGCGAGGTAGTCGACGAGGTCGCCCACTCCCGTTGGGTGCAGATAGTAGGGCGGCGAGGCGATCAACATCACGACCCCGAGCTCCGCCAAACGGGTCATCTGGCCGAGCTCGATCGCGGACAGCGGCGTCTCTCGAGGGACAAGGACCAGGCGGCGGTGCTCCTTCAAATGGACGTGAGCCGCCCGCGTGATGAGCGTGTCGGCCAGACCGAGTGCGATCTTGGCTAGCGTATTGGTGGAACACGGGACCACCGCCATGCCGCGCGTGCGACGGGACCCGCTCGCGATGGGAGCTCCCAGGTCGGTGTCCGAGAGGGTCGTCGAACCGCGGAGAAACTCCGCCGGATCCATCGACAGTTCCTCCTGGATCACCGCGGCGGCCCCCGCGGATAGGATGACGGCGTGTTCTTGTCCCGCGGCGCGAAGGGTCTCGATGACCCGGGCGGCGATCGCCGCGCCGCTCGCGCCGGTCACGCCGATCACATACGGTCCCTCGTCCGTCAGCGTTCGATTCACCCGGCTTTATACGGCGGAAGAGTTCGCGTGATAAGAGGATTGGTTCGGGAGGGTTTTGTTGGGGCGACCTCCTCGCGCGGCCATCGTCGGGGCCGGTCACACGCGGTTCGGCGCCCTCCCCGAAGGACCCCGTCGACTCGTACGGGACGCCGTCGACCAGGCGGTCGCAAGCGTCGATCGCGGAGTCGACCGGGAGTCGATCCAAGAACTCTTCCTCTCGACCCTGGGTTTCTCGGGTTGGCAACTCGGCAACGCGGCGTCGATCGCAGCGGAGGAGGCCGGACGCCCAGGGCTGCCGGCCGTGCGAGTGGAGAACGCCTGTGCATCGGGGGGCTTTGCCCTCCGCCTCGCGGTGGACGCCGTCGCCTCGGGTCGGCAGGATCTCGTTCTCGTGGTCGGGCTCGAAAAGATGACGGATGTTCCCCATCCGCGGCGGCGATACTGGCTGGGAGTCTCGGGAGACACCGAGTGGGAACGACTGGCCGGTCTCACCTTCGCGGGCGTGTATGGGCTCATGGCCGCGCGCTACGCAGCGGAGTACGGGCCGGTACGGGAGGCCCTCTCCGAAGTGGCCGTGAAGAATCACGCCCACGGGGTCCTGAACCCAAATGCCCACTTTCAGAAGGCCGTAACCCGTGAGCAGGTCTCGGCCGGACCCCCGGTGGCCGCTCCCTTGGGGCTGTACGACTGCTGCCCGGTCTCCGATGGCGCGGCGGCGCTCCTGGTCGCCCGGCCGGACGTCGCGCGACGCTTCACCGACAGCCCGGTCTACATCGTCGGCAGCGGGGCCGGCTCCGACCACCTCGCCGTGCAGGAGCGATCGTCGCTCACGCGGATCGACGCAAGCCGGGCGGCCGCGGAAGAGGCCTTCCGAGGGGCGCCGTTCGACCGGAAGCGCGTCGACCTCCTCGAAGTCCACGACTGCTTCACGATCGCCGAACTATTGGCGCTCGAGGACCTCGGGTTCTCTCCGCGCGGTGGGGCTGGAAAGCTCACGCTCTCCGGTGCGACCCGCCTCGGTGGGCGTCTCCCGGTGAACCCGGATGGCGGACTCAAGGCGAAGGGACACCCGATCGGTGCGACCGGGGTCAGCCAGGCCTACGAGGTGTTCCTGCAACTCCGGGGACAGGCCGGTGCGCGGCAAGTCGGCGACGCCCAGCGCGCCCTCACCCACAACGTCGGCGGATCAGGCGCGACCGCCGCCGTGCACCTCTTCTCGGGGGGCTAAACATGGCCCGGTCGATCCTCTCCGCGAGCCTCGTCCGACCCGCATGGCAGTTGGGCTCCTTCCGAGTCGAGGGCCCTGACGAGGATTCGTTCACGCTCGCGGTGACGGCCTTGAACCGACTGGGCCGGCAGCTCCAGGGAACCGGGGCCCGGACGCTCGCCCGCCTGCACGTCGTGGGATCCTGCTCGCCCGAGATTGATTGGGCCTTCAGCGAAGCGCTGGGAATCCCCGGCCTCGACGTTCGTCGTTACCCCTCGAATGCGCCGGGGCTCTGGGGCGCTCTGGCGGCGGCGGCCCACGATGATGGAACGGCCGGTCGGGAGGCCGTCGTGGCCGCCGACACTGCCACCCTTTCCCCGGAGGCGGCCGGGGATCGACGGGTGCGCCACAGCGCCGGCGGGGTAGCTTTCCTACTCAGCAAGGAACTCGGCCTTTCCGTCCTCCGCCACGGTTTCCGGGGCCATCCGCCGGGACACTCCCCCTCGATGCAGGGGGCGATCACCGGTTGGCTCGAGGCTCTCGGGCTGTCTCCCCACGGATCCCGTGGGGAGGTAGTGTTCGAGGTCGAGGAGGAGCCCGACCGATGGCAGGCCGCCTGGGAACAAGCCGCGCCCGGGATTACGGTGACCGTGGTCGGCGGACCACGGGTCGACGTCGGACGCCCCTCTGCGGTCGAGGCGGCCCTGCTGCTTTGGGAACTCGCCCGTCGACTCCGGACGGGGGATACCGGGGTTGTGGGGCAGGCCGTGCGAGGTCGGAACGGCTTCTCGGCCTTCCGACTCGACGGGCCGGTCCGATGGTTGGGTAGCTGGGGAACCGGGGAGCCGGGACTCAATCCGCCGACTGATAAGTTTCTGATCCGGAAGTCCCAACTCGACGCAGTATCCCAGGGTGCTTATCTGCCCCACCCCACTTACCTCGAGAACCTCGCCGGCCGATGGCGCCTGGTCGGAGAACGATGCCCCCGCTGCGACACCCTCGCGTTCCCGGCCCGCGGGCGCTGCCGGTCGTGCGGGCGATCCGAGGGGCTTCGTTCCGAGGCGCTGCCGCGCGTCGGGCTCGAGGTCGAGGCCGTGACGACGATCAGCCCCGGCGCTCAGCCGACCGAGTTCGATTCGATGGTCGAGACGGTGGGCGCGTACGACGTGGCCGTGGTCCGGTTGCAGCCCGGGGTCCGCGCGACCTTTCAGGTGACGGACGCCGTAGCCGGTCGTCTTCGGGTCGGGGACCGAGTTGCGGCGGTCTTGCGCCGGCTCTACCCGATGGAAGGCGAGTGGCGCTACGGACTCAAGGCGATTCCGGAGACCCCCGGGAGTACGCCGCGGCTCGGCGAGCGCGACCCTAAGTCCCCGGCCCGGTCGGCACGGCGGGGGTCTTCTTCCGTGGCTCCCAGGGAACGCCGAGCCACGCCTCGTGGATCCGGCGGGCGAGCGGAGAGGCGTCCTCAACGGCCACGATGAGGAGCTTTTCGGGCGGCACCTTGCCGGTCTCGACGGGCACGCTCGTGAGGAACCCGCGACGGAAGACTGTCACTTCGACCGAGCTGCCGGGCGGGAACCGCTGGAGCGCCTTCGGGAGGTCGGCGAACGTCACGCGCTGCCCGTCGAGCGCGACGATCTCGTCGTCGGGCGACAGACCGGCGCGCCGGCCCGGGCCTTCCTCGACCACGGAGCCGATCCGAGGCCGACCGGCCTCATCGCGTAGCGTGACCCCGAGCCAACCCGACGGAGGCTCCTCTTCCTTCCCCGGCGGTCGTTCCTGGGCCTCCACCTTGAGGCCCGCGTAGCCGAGGAAAGTGCCAAAGTCGATCTCCGCCGTGCCGGCGATGTACCGCTGGAAGAACTCCGAGAGGTCGACGCCGGTGACCCGGTTCGCCACGGAGAGGATCTCGTCCTCCTCGAGGCCGCGGTCGCGTCGTCCGTATTCTTCCCACAGGGTCCGGAAGACCGCCTCGATCGAGGACCGGCCCTCGGTGCGGTGTCGGATCTCGAGGTCGAGACACATCGTAGCGAGGTCGCCCTTGAGGTAGTAGGAGACCGATTGGTTGGCTGTTTCCTCGTAGGGCTTGTAGAGATCGATCCACGCGTCGAACGAGAGCTCCTCGAGGCTCGCCACCTTGCGACCTGGCGTGTTGACGTACTTTTGGAGCTTCTTGCCCGTCTCCTCGAGGTACTTCGGGGACGGGAGCAGGCCGGCTCGAAGCAGGATCAGGGAGCCGAAGTAATCGGTCGAGCCCTCCATCGCCCACAGCAGGTGCGTGTAGTTCTCCTGCGTATAGTCGAATGGACCGAGAACCCTGGGCCGGATCCGCTTCACGTTGTAGAGGTGGAAGTATTCGTGCGAGGTGACGCCGAGGACGTGTCGGTAATCCTCCTCGGGGCGGAAGGCGGTGCGCCCGAGGATGATCGAGGTCGAATTCTTGTGCTCGAGGCCCCCGTACACCTGCGAGCGGCCGTCGGTGAGATGGTAGAAGAACGTGTAGTGCTCGAGCGGGGAGCCGCCCATCAGTCGGATCGCCGCTTCGACGATCTTCGACACGTCGGTCTCCACCTGATGCGCCTCGAAGTTTCCGCCTCGGCCGCAGAGCAGGATCCGGTGAGGGATGCCGGACGGCCGTACCATCAGTTCTACGGGGGTTCCACAGTCGATCGGTTCGTCGACCAGCTCGTCGTAGTCGCGAGCGCGGAACCGGGCCGGACTCCGGCCGACCTCCGGTAGCTCGGTGTAGACCCGCCAGGGCGAGGGCACATGAACGGCGATCTCCAGGGGCTGCCGCTCGCGGCCTTCGACGTACGGAAGGAACATGCCGGCGTTCAGGTACAGGTGCTCCGAGGTGACATCGACGCCTTCGGTGGAGAGGGCGTGGCCGTAGGCCTCGAATCGGACCTCCACGTGGGACGTACCCTGAGTAGTGACTCGCCACCGGGCTTTCCCCCGCTTCGCGACAGGCAACAGCGCACCAGTACCTGGGGGAGCGGCTCGTAGGCCCCGGATGTTTCGCGCCGGGTCCCGGATCACGTACGACCCGGGAATCCAGGATGGCAGTACGAGGTCGAAGGATTCCCCGGTAACGTCGGGGATGTCGAGGACCACTTGGAGCCGATGGGTCTTAGGATCCGCGACGCTCACGTCGTACCGTATCACCATCGTGGGTTCCTACTCTGCGACCGAGGCGCCGCCAGCGGGGAGCGGTCCTTAAGGCTTGGCGAGTGGGCGCGTTGGCACTTGGGAGCCCGCCGCTCGGGTGTGCCGGACCGGGTCTATGCGAAGCCAGGAATATCCGCGCCTTTCGCCCGGTCGCCGGACGCACTGCCCTTTCGGTACGGCTCGGCCGCGATCCCTAGGTGCATCGCGAGGGCCCGAAACGTCTTCACGAGTTCTTCGATCGCCTGCTTCATTTCTTGCTGTTCGGCCCGGAGGTCGGTCAGTTGCTGACGAATCGAGGCGAGTTCGAGTTCGATAGGGTCGGCAGAAGAGGATCCAGGCACGATTCAACCTACGACGGGCACCGCCGGCCCCCTGATATCAGAATCGGGCGTGACGACGTCCGCCGACGGCTCCGCCGCGGAGCCAGGGCACTGCTCCGAGTCACCCAGTTAGCGGGTGCCCGTCGGGCCAAAGGGACTGTCCGCCCGGCCGCGGTCCTGGAACGGGACCCAGTCCTTAACCTGGGCTGAGAAGTCGACGCGCTGGAGCTCGACGATGAACGTCTTGAGGAGGTCCTCGGGGCCGGGGCGGACGCGGATCGAATAAACATAGATGCCGAAGTCCATGAATTCGTAGGCGCGGCGGAGGACTTCGGCCACGCTGTCCCGGGGGACGGTGACCTGGATCTGGGTCTGCCCCAGGAGCTGAGAGAAATCGTCGATATTGAAGGGCCTCTCGAGGCTGATGAGGACCTTCGGAGGGCTCGGAGGGGTCCCTGCGGAGGATGCGGGGACCATGGGCAACTGAACGGGGGGGGCCGGCGACGCAGCGGGAGCGGGCTTGAGGGGGGCCGCGGCGACGGGGGGCTGGGCGATTGGAACGCCGCCCACCGCGTCGTCCATGGCCTTGGGGGGGTACTTGTCTAGAACGGGAGACCCGGCCCGACCCACGAAGTGTCCTGGGGCCCGGTCGCCCCTCGACGGCCGAATCCGGCCCTTCCGGGCGCGGGGGCGTCTAGTCTGCCTCGTCGCGGGTCGGCGCGAACTCTTTCTAGGCGGCACTTGTCGCCGCGCCCAACCAGGGGGACGTTATTACTGCACCCGCCCTTTTGGGTCGTCCGGCGAAGCGAGTGTAGCGATTCGGACCGTGCGAATCTCCGTCACGGCAAGCGCGGAATTGTAGCGGATCCCACGACAGATGGGTTATGTAGGCCGGCACGGGTTGGCCCCGTAAGCCAGACGCCCACCAGCGGCTGGCGAAGCAAGGGGAATTGAATGCCAGCGAGAGTAATGCGTGAATTTCAGGCACCACGCGGACTGCCCCGGAAGACCGCGTCGGTCTGTCCCGAGTGCATCAAGGTCATCCCGGCCGTCGTTCGCGAGAAGGACAACCGAGTCATCATGGAGAAAACCTGTCGTACCCATGGGTACTTCTGGGACATCATCTCCAACGACGTCGATTTTTACCTCCGAATGGAGGTCTACGCCCATGACGGGGTCGGCTACGAGAACCCCTACTACGACAAGTTCCGCGGCTGCCCGACCACGTGCGGTATGTGCAGTCACCACAAGTCCCACACGGGACTCGCCCTGATCGACTTGACCAACCGGTGCAACTTGAAGTGCCCGGTCTGTTTCGCGAACGCCAACGCCGCCGGCTATGTCTACGAGCCGACCCGCGAGCAGATCTACTTCATGCTGAAGACCCTCCGGGAACAGAAGCCCGTCGGGACCGTGGCGGTTCAGTTCTCGGGCGGCGAACCCACGCTCTCCCCGCTCTTCCTAGAGGCCTGTGGAATGGCCCGTGAGCTCGGTTTCAAGCAGGTTCAGGTCGCCACCAACGGCATCCGGTTCGCCAACGAAGGCGGATTCGCACAGCAGGCCCGGAATTCGGGACTGCACACTCTCTACCTCCAGTTCGATGGGCTGGACGATGAGATCTACCGGAAGGTGCGGGGCGTCCCGCTCCTCAAGATCAAGGAAAAGGCGATCCAGGCGGCCCGCTCAACCCACTCTTCGCCCGAAGAGCTGGCGGCCGGCAAGCCGGACAAGCCGCTCTCCGTCGTGCTCGTCCCGACTCTCGTCGGCGGCTTCAACGAGAAGGAGATCTGGCCCACCGTCAAGTTCGCGATCGATAACATCGACGTCGTCCGCGGAGTCAACTTCCAGCCCGTAGCGCTGACGGCCCGGATTCCCGACAAGGACCGCTTCCAGATGCGGTTCACCCAGTCGGACCTGGTCCGGATCCTGTGCACCGAGGGACCGTTCGAGAAGTCGGACTTCTTCCCTGTGCCGTCCGTCGCTCCGATCTCGGAGCTCGTCTCGATCATCCATGGCGAAGAGAAGATGACCCTGACCACGCACCCCGGCTGTGGCTGCGCCACCTTCGCCTTCGTCTCGAAGGATGGGCAGAAGCTCACGCCGCTGCCCCGCTTCATGGACGTCGACGGCTTCTTCGAGAACGTCGAAACGCTCATCGAGAAGTACCGCGACGCCCGGTTCGCCCGCGTTCGGGGCGCCGTGGCTGGTGCCAAGCTGCTCCACGAGGTGTCGAAGTACTTCGACTTCTCGAAGGCCCCGGAGGGTCTCAGCGAGAAGAACTGCGTCCGCGTCATCGCGGCGATCTTTACCGAGGGGAACAAGGAAGCCCTGGCGAAGTTCACCTGGCGCACGCTCTACCTCGGGAACATGCACTTCCAGGACGCGTACGACTACGATATCCAGCGCCTCATGCGCTGCGATATCCACTACGCCGTTCCGGACGGGCGCGTCATCCCGTTCTGCTCGTACAACTCGGGCCCCATCTACCGGACGGAAGTGGAGAAGAAGTTCTCGATCCCGATCCCCGACTGGCAGAAGGCCAAGTCCTCGAGCGGTGCCATGCTGAAGACCATCGAGACGATGGGCGTCAATGGCGAGGTCATCGTCGACCCCGAGTACTACAAGATCAAGGCGCTCAAGGCAGCGCCCGGGATGTCGAGCTAGGCCCCGGACCCGCCCACTGGCTGGACCGAACCTTTTCCCCCTTCCCTCTTTTTCGAGCTGTCTGGACCTCGTGCGCCCCTCTTTTCAAACAGCACTCTCCCGGGCTGCCGCCACCGGACCGCTTCAGGGCGGTGTGACACCCGCGCCTCTTTGAGGGCCCGGTCGACCGCTCGCCAGACCCCGGCGACACTCCGGCGCGCCCCCGGAGGCCGCGTTAGCTCGGGGTGGCTCGATAGCCAGGCCGTGGCCGCTTCGACGTGCTTACACGTGCCGATCCCCCGCCGGGCGAAGTCCGGGCACGAGCAGAACTGCGCCTCGCCGGAGGGGTATTCCGGGAGGAGCACCTGGTAGTGGGTGTGATGGACCGGGTTCCGGACCGCGAGAGACCAGAATGGCTGGCCGGGGACTGCTCGGACGCGGAGCCGCTCCGTCACGGCGCGAGCCATCCGGTCGTACCGGAGCCACGGAAGCCGTTCCGGTACCTCCGCCGTCGACCGTCGGCGCGGACGTTTTTCTCTGTCCCGCACGCAACCCGGACACCTCTCGGCCTTGTCAGGTCTGCGGGAGCCGCCCGGCGAGTCTGGCCTACCGGACCCGCTTCGGTTCTTTCCGGTCGAGGGCCACGGCGTTCCGGAGGAGCCGAACCAAGCGCGGCGAGGATGCCTCGTCGAGAGACCGCACCTTCACGTGGCGCAGATTCTTCCCACTCCCCTCGAGCAGATGGTCGGGGTCGGGGACCGTGCTGCCCCGCCAGAACTCTACCCCAACGTGTTGGGCAAAGGCTCCTACGGCGCACACCATGTCGGTGCCCACGAACCAGGGATGCCCCCAGTGTTTCTCCACTCGGAGCATCGGAGCCTCGGTGCGGATCAGCTCCGATACGCGGTCGGCGATCTCGTCGGTCGAGAGCTTCGCGGCGCGCTTCGGCTCCTTCCGGTCCTTAGTTCTTGCGGGCATGGTCTGGCCCGATGATGTGTGTGGCCTATCTATTCGTTCCTTGAAGCCTCCCAGCGGGCAGCGGGGGCCGGCCCCTCGATCGGGAGCGCTGGTAACCCGCGCGCGACCCGAAGGTTATCCCCCCGCCCTGGCATCTCCGAACCACAGGAAGCTGCCCATGTCAGAAAAGGTCCGACCGGTCACGCGGAAATTCGCCGAATCTCCGTCCCCCGCACCGTCCGCCATTCGCTCCGTCTCGCGCAAATTCGAGGGAGCGGAGACCCTAGAGGGCGCCGGGGTCCGCCTACGGCGCATGTTCTCGGGAAACGAGGTTCCGCTTCTCGACCCCTTCCTTCTCCTCGACAATTTCGGCTCCTCGAACCCGGCGGACTACCTCGCAGGTTTCCCCTGGCACCCCCACCGAGGGATCGAGACGGTCACGTACATGCTCAAAGGCAGGGTGGAGCACCAAGACTCACTCGGGAACGGCGGCACGATCGCCTCCGGCGACGTACAATGGATGAGTGCCGGGAGCGGCATTCTTCACCAGGAGATGCCCCAGCGGACCGAGGGGCGGTTATCCGGTTTCCAGCTGTGGGTCAACCTGCCCCGTCGGCTCAAGATGGAGGTCCCGGCGTACCGCGGCCTGCACGCGAACGGGATCCCGGTGGTCCGCACCCCGGAGGGCGGGATCGTAAAAGTCGTCGCGGGCAGCTTTGAAGGCGTGGAAGGCCCGGTTCGAGAGATTCCGGTCGACCCGACATACCTCGATGTGACGCTTCCGGCGGAAACGGGGTTCTCGACCCGCGTCCAACCAGGCCATACCGTGTTCGCCCAAGCGTTCGAAGGAGCCGGCGAGTTCGACCCGTTCGGTCCGTCCGACACGATCCCGTTCGGTCCGTCCGACACGATCCCGCTCGGTCCGTCCGACACGATCCCGCTCGACCCCCCACTCGTGCCGCGCTCGGCGCTGGGTAGAGGTTCGAGCGCGCGCGCCGGCGAGACGGTCCTCTTCGGCGCCGGCGACCAGGTGCAGATCCGGGCCGGCGCGGCGGGGCTTCGATTCCTGCTCGTCGCCGGGAAGCCATTGCGGGAGCCCGTGGCGTGGTATGGTCCGATCGTCATGAACACCCGCGAGGAGATCCTCGAAGCAGAACGGGATCTCGAGCGCGGGACGTTCATCCGGGACAAGCAGGTCGTCTCCGACGCCTAGGCCATCCCAACCGTCGATGATGGCCCGCGGCCGATCGGGCGAGGACGTGGATGCCGTCGACCGTCTACTTCTCGGTCCCGGCGATCGACCCCAACAGGGAGGCAAGGTACACGTTCGCCTCCTTGGCACAGATCCGGGCCCGCTCGGTGAGGAAATCGCGGTACCGTTCCGGCTCCCAGAGCGCCCGGTCCAGCGGGACCATCTGGAGCTCGAGCGCGTGGTTGTAAACGGAGGCCTCCTGGATGTACTTCGACGGAGAAGTGGTGACCCACCCGCGGTCCGGCGGTTTCTGATTCAGGACCACCGCGTTGGCCAGCGAACCGATCTCGTCGTCCGTGAAGTCGAAGCGGACGGCCCGCAGGACGCTCCGTCCGGTCGGGAAGAAGTGGTGCCAGTACGGGACGAAACCGTACTCGAGAGCGCCCTCGGCGCGGGGAAAGCCGACGCGCCGGCGGGTAACCCAGTCCGTGGCCTTTCGGTGGAACACCGTCAAGTAGAGGAGCAGTCCCAACGGGCGGCTCCACATCTCGCGCTCGAGGAACTCCTCCGGAGAGACTCGAACCTCCACTTCCAAGCTCTGCCGGAGGGCCTCGAGGGCCTCCGGGAACTCGTCGGCCATCTCGATCGCCCGCACGTCCTGCGCCAGGGCGCTGGTCGACGCACCGCTGTATCGTCCATCCCGAGTGGCCGAGAGCAGCCAGTGCAGGGCTCGGGGAAAATGGAATTCCTTGGAACCGTATTTCGCGTGAAGTACTGTCAGCGGGATCAGGACCGTGTGGGACGGGAGAAGCGTTGAGGACAGTAGTCCGGCGCCCGCGAGGCCGCTCACGACCGCAGAGACCGACTCCTTCGTCTGGGCCCACGTCTGCCCGAAGCGGGAACTGGCCCAAAAGTCCCGGGACACTTCGGTGAGACGGACCCGGTGGTCGCCGATGGCGGTCAGCGCCCGGAGGACCACCCCGGGATCGAGGTCGTAGCCGGATTCGGACAGGTTCTTGAGGAACGGAAGGAACTCTTCCCGAATCCACCCCGGTCGGAGCCCGGCCGCCACGGCGAGGCTCACGTCGGACTCCACCACGGCGGTCCCCTGCTGATTGAGCCGCGTGAAGATCTCCGTGACGTCCTCGATGTCGTGATGGACCTCGGACATGGCGACCGGACGGTCCCGAATCGCCCAGAGCGATCCGAGGCGTTGAACCAGCGTCTCCTCGGAGGTCGTCGCTCCCAGCTTGGATGGGAGCTTCTCGAAGACGGCCTTTGCGACGCCCTTCAGGTAGGAATCCACGGACCCGGGTTCGGCCACCCCCTCGTGGGAAACGACTTCCCGCACGGAGATCCAGCGGGGGTCGGCCCCTCGGACGGGGTTGATGAGCCGGAATGGAAGGTCGGGACCCGGTGCGAGAAGGTCGGTGACAACGTTCGTTCCCGACAGACGGCGTTCCCAGTCCCGACTCTCAGACCACCAGTACGGTTTTTTTCCGAACACCAGACAGAGCGCCGTGGTCCGCTGCTGACCATCGACGAGCCAGGCCCGAGCCATCTGGGTTCCCGAGGGCCCGCGAGCGGCGGTATAGGACGGGTTCGTCCAGGTGAGGATCTGACCGATGGGGAAATCCCGGTGGAGCGAGTCCACCAGGGCCCGGACCTGTTCAGGACGCCATACGAAGTCGCGCTGGAACTCCGGGATGTCAAGGCGTCCTTGGACGGCTTGGTCGACCAGCTCCCGAACGGGGATCGTAGTAAAGCTCATCCAACATCCGACCCCTCCTTCGGCGGTCATCCCCATTAAACGTTACGAATTCGGCCATGCAAGGAGTCGGGCGGGTCGCTGGGAAGAGTAGGTGAGCCCGAGGGGAGTCTCGAGAGCCATGCCTCCTGCGGACGTTGCTGCGGTGCGGAAATTCGTCTTCGACTACTTCCTGGAACACTCGGTGCCTCCGGTGGCCGAACTGATCGCGGTTCAGTTTGGGCTCAACCTTCCCGCCGTCCGGCATGCCCTGGAACAGCTCGACGCGGCCCACCACCTTCGGCTCCTTCCGGGGACCTCTCGGGTTCTGATGGCCTTCCCGTTTTCCGCCGTCGCGACCCCTTTCCGGGTGACCCGCGCCGAGGGCCACAGCTACTTCGCGAATTGTGCATGGGACGCCGTTGCGTTTCGGCCCATGCTCCGGGAGCCGATTCGGATCGACTCTTACTGCGCCCACTGCAACGCGCCGTTAACGTTCGTCTTGGACGGCGAGCCGTCCCAGCCCCCGGGAATCGACGGGCCGCTGGTCTACCTAGGTCGGCCAGCCCACGAGTGGTGGGACGACATTATCTCTACCTGCTCCAACACAATGCTGTTTCTCCGCTCCGGGGAACACCTGGCCGACTGGCAAGCCGAAACGGAGCAGGCCACGGGCCAGGTCCTGTCCATCGAACGGACCGTTCAGCTGAGCGAGCCGATATACCAGGGAAAATTCGATCTCGGGTACTCCCGTCTTTCCAAGGAGGAGTTGCAATCCCACTTTGCACGGTTGGGACTGATCGGCCCGTTCTGGAAGTTGTAACCACGGGGCCGGGAACCCTTCGCGGTTTTTCTGCGTACGGGTCGATAGACCCTTCTAAATCGGAGGAGGGCGGTAGTCGCGTCCGACTTCGATACTGATGGCAAGTAAGGACCTGACTCCCGAGCCCGCCAACGCCCCCAGCTTCGAGGCGGCGCTCGAAAACCTTCCCGACGGAGTTCTCTTGACCGACTCGGCGGGCCGGCTGGTCTATGCCAATCCGCGAGCGGCCGAAATCCTCAGCCGACTGCTGCCGCCCGGATCCGACGTCCATCAGGCGCTCGGGCCGGACCTGTTCGAGTCGGACGGCGTGACGCCACTCGACCTCGACGGGTCGCTTCTCGGGCCTGCGCTCCGAGCGGAACCCGGTCGCACGCTCGATGTGTTCCTCCGGGCAGGGACGGCGGGTGGGGGCGTCGAGCTGGTCCTCGCCTGCCGGGGCATTCTGGACGCCGAAAACCGCTGTGTCGGGGTCGTGCTGACGCTCCATGAGGCGACTCGCCGAGGCCGGACCGAATTCGAACTTCGGCTGGTCGACCATCTCGAGTCGCTCCTGAGCCGCTCGGCGGACGACCCCTCTCCGTTCCAAGGCGTGGTGGAGGAACTCAATCGGGCCGCCGGCTGGACCCTCACGGAGATGTGGGTTCCAGACTCCGGCGGGCAGTCCCTCCGCCCCGTCGCGGCCGCCGCGAGCCCCGCCAGCTCGCCGGAGGTCGAGGCCGCGCGAGTGGCCTGGAAGGCGTCGATCCGGACCCGCCGACTTCCGCTCGACGACCCGGTGGTCGGCCGGGCGTGGTCCCAACGCGAGTTGATCGTCGAACGGCAGCTCGAGGCTCGCGGTACTCCTCCGTGGGACATCGACGCGAGGCGGCTCGGGATCCAGGGAGTCGTCGCCATCCCGCTGCAGACCTCCCGCGGCCCGGCCGCGGTCGTTCTCGTGGGCGTGTCCGATGCGCGGGGGATGGACGACCGGTTCGTCTCGCTTACGCGGCGGCTCGGCTCCGCCGGCGACCGGTTCGCCGAACGACGCTTGCTCGCCTCTCAACAAAAGGCCGCGGCCGAGGCCGAACGGCAAGCGATCGCGGCCAAGACGGCGTTCTTCGCGAACATGAGTCACGAGCTGAGAACGCCGCTCAATGCGATCATCGGTCTCGCCGAGATCCTCACCGAGAATCTGACCCTCGAGGAACGCCGGGAGTATGCCCGAATCATCCGCACGGGTGCTCTGGGTCTTCTCTCGCTCATCAACGACATCCTCGACATCAGCCGAATCGAATCCGGCAAGCTCGAGCTCGAACAGCGCCCGGTGGACGTCGTCGCTACGGTCGAAGAGGCGATCGACCTCGTGGCCGCAACGGCCAACCAGAAGGGCCTGGAGCTGACCTTCACCGTCGCCCCCGACGTCCCGACCGGCATCGTTGGGGATTCCCAACGCCTGCGGCAGATCCTGGTGAACCTGCTCAGCAATGCAGTGAAGTTCACGGAGAAGGGAGACGTCTCGGTACAAGTCAGCCCGACACCTTCCGAGCAGGGTTCGCCGATGGTTGAGTTCGCCATCCACGACACGGGCCCGGGAATACCCGAGGCGGTGCTCGGACGGCTCTTTCAGAATTACTCTCAGGCCGATGCCTCGACCTCGCGACGGTTCGGAGGGTCCGGACTTGGGCTCGCAATATCGAGGAGCCTTACCGAGCTCATGGGCGGCAGGATCTGGGTCGAGTCGCCCGCAGGGTCCGGGGCGACGTTTCACTTTACCGTGCTCGGCCGGCTGGCCCGCGTCGAGGACACGACCTATCCCCGCGGCAAGTTTCCCTGGCTCGAGGGCAAGGCCGTCCTGATCCTAGTCCGCAACGCCACGTTGGGGGGGACGCTGGCGAACTGGGGGACGGAATGGGGGGCCCTCGTGCATCGGAGCACGACAGAGGCCGGAGCCCAGGCCCTCCTCTCGGGCGGAGTCCCCGCTGTCCTCGTGCACGACATGGACCGGGAGCCGGCGGCCTTGCTGACGGCGGTGCGACGGGCCATGCCCGGCGCCTCGAGCCAGTTTCCGGTCATCCGGGTCGTTCCCGGACCGGGCGGTCTCGGACCCTTGGAGGATCCGCCCCGGAACGTCCGGCGGATCGTCCTTCGTCGCCCGCTGAAACCCCGAGGCTTTTTGTCGGCCCTCGAACGCGCCCTGAGCGTCGAGCCCGTGGCGAGGGTCGCCGAGATACCGGTCTCCATGGAGGAGAAGGAGACGGCGCAACAGCACCCGCTGCGAATCCTGGTCGTCGAAGACAATCCGATCAACCAACAAGTGGTCGACCTCATCCTGCGTCGCTTGGGGTATCAAGGCGACTTTGCCGACACCGGGCGGGCCGCAGTGGACGCCGTCCGCCGGAGCGCGTACGACGTAATCCTGATGGACATCGAGCTGCCGGACATCGACGGAGTGACGGCGACCGAGCAGATCCGAGCGCTCCCCGGATCCACTACGAGAGACCCGTGGATCATCGCCGCGACGGCCCACGGCAGCGGCCCCGAGGTGGACCGTATCAACGCGTCGTCGATGAATGGCTTCCTGCCCAAGCCGATCCGACTCGAAACGCTCCGAACCGCCCTCTCCGTGTCACCGAAGTTTCGCGACGGGACGGCCGCGACGCCCGGCTCCCGGCCAGGGTCGACCCGAGCTGCCTCAAGTTCCGATCCCGCCTCCCGCCTCGAGGAGCTCCGAGCGATGCGTACTGGGCCTGACCGTCAGTTCGTGATCACCCTGCTCCAAACGTTCTTCCGGGAAGCTGACCAGTGGTTCCCGGCGCTCCAACGGGCGCTGGCCGACCGGGATGCCACGGCGCTCCGGCAGGCGGCCCACCGGTTGAAGGGGGGAGCCTTCGAGGTCGGGGCCACAGAACTGGCGGGTCTCTGTCAGGAGATGGAGGATGCCGCCCGCGCCGGCAACCTCGACCTGGCCGCCCATCGATTGGCCCGGGCCCGGGATGCGTTCAAGCGCATCCGGCCGACACTCGAACGGTTGGGCGGCGGAGACCAACCGGCCGGGCGGTAGGGCGGGTTCTGCTCCACCCCACTCGTTCTTAAACGAGTCGGTGGCAGTCGATTAGCGATGCGGACGAAGGTTCTGCTCGTCGACGACTCCCCGCCGGTCCGCCTGTCCCTCGAACATATGCTCCTTCGACACGGCATCATCAAGGAGTGTCTGCGAAGTGCCGGGACTGCGACCGAGGCGTGGACGATGTTCGAGGAGCTCCAACCGGACGTGGTCTTCATGGACATCGACCTCGGAGAGCGCGCCCCTCCCCAACCCGGGATGGCGCTGGCGGCCGGGGTGTTCAGTGGGCGCGACGATCCGGGGGCACCGGCCGTCGGGGGAGAGGCCTTGGCGAAGCGGATGCTCGCCAAGAACCCCCGCGTGAAGATCGTGCTCTGCACCGGGCTCGGCCCGGATGATCCGCGGGTCCGCAAGATGATCGTGTGGGGGGCATTCGATGTGATCACCAAGCCGCTCCGTTCCACTCGAGTGGCCGAAGTGCTCCAGCTCGCGGAACAGGAAGAATTCCAGCTGGACCGTACGCGCTAGGCACCGGGGGCCCTCCCCCGGGCCGCGCGGTACCGCAGCCCGAGCTCGTCCGGCGTCCGCGGGGTAATGTCGGGGCGCAGGTTCCGCTGGGAGGGGACAATGCGCGCTAGTCATCCGTTCCATGCCTTGTCCCTCGACCTGGGGGAAACCGTCTGGTGGAGCACCACCCTTCAAGCGGCCCGACAGGCCGAGGCTCGGCACCGGACGCTGTCCGCCATACTCGTCGGGCCGGCCGAGCGTCGAATCGAGCCGAAGGAGGTCACAGATGCTGAGCGGGAGATCCGAGTAGAACTCAATCTCGCCCGGCGCGGCCCCGGCACTCTCTCCACCCGACATCAGGTCGAGGGGATTGTCCGGCGACTGGATGCCAAACTCACGGTGCCGATGGACGAAGCACTCTCGCGCTTCGCCTTCGCCGGACTCGATTCGGACCCTCCCACGGTGAACCTGGAGGCTCGGCTTCTCGTGCAGTCGCTGAACCGCCGGGGGTTTCCGGTGATCGCCATCTCCAACACGCAGCGAAGCGGCCAGGCTTGGGGCGCGTACCTTCGGTCGGAGGGTCTGACATTCGAGTTCGTGATCACATCGAGCGACTGCGAAACCGCCAAGCCCGACCCGCGGCTCTTTCGCATGGCAGCGGATCGCCTCGCACTAACGCCCCGTGAGGTCCTTCACATCGGGGACCGGTGGGAGACCGACGTACTGGGGGCCCTCTCGGTGGGCATGGGCGCGGCGTTGTACCGCGGGCTGTGGTCCCGTTACTGGAACCCCGACGATGGCCCGCCGGTCGACCCCGGCGGCCATCCGGAGGTCTTTCGATGGGACGACCTGGCACAGTCGGAGAAGCTCCTCGAGCGCGGCACGGAAGGTTCGGAGTAGGGCACCCGGGGCATGGGTGCGCGGCTCCTCTTCGTTAGACCGTCGGAGGGCAACTCTCGCAGCAGGCATTGCCTGTCGCGCAGCACGCGCAACACCGGCAACAGGCGTCGCACGCACAGCAGGAGCAGGCGACCCCGTGGCCGATGACGTGAGTGTCGGTCATGATCCTCGCCTTTGGAACGCTATCCCTCAAGGAGGGGGAGATACATCAATTCACCGCGCGGGGGGGACTGACTATTCGGCCCGGGGTTCCTCGTCTGCGACGAACTCGTCGGCCTGCTCCAGGTCGAAGAGATGCCCCATTCGCTTCCGTTTGGTCTCGAGATACGGCAGGTTGAACCGATTCGGCGGAGCGATGACCGGCACGCGGCCGACGATATTCACTCCGTGGCGCTGTAAGTCGGTGACCTTCGACGGGTTGTTCGTCATGATCTGGATCGAGTTCACGTGCAGCGAACCGAGCATGTGGGCAGCCACCGCGTAGTCGCGCTCGTCCGGCCGGAATCCCAAGATCTCATTGGCCTGCACGGTGTCGTAGCCGGCGTCCTGGAGCTGGTAGGCCCGGATCTTGTTCGTGAAGCCAATCCCCCGACCCTCCTGCCGCAGATAGAGGACCACGCCGTTCTCCTTGGACCCGATGCGTTCGAGGGACTCGATCAGCTGGTCCCGGCAGTCGCAGCGAAGCGAGCCGATCGCGTCTCCCGTGAGGCACTCGGAATGCAGACGGACCGGAACGCCCTCCTTTTCGTAGACATCGCCGTGAATGAAGGCGGCATGCTCCTTCCCGTCAAACTTGTTCCAGAAGGCGACGACCTGGTAATCGCCGAAGCGGGTGGGCAGCTCCGCGATCGCGACGACTCGCACGCACATGTCCTTCGAGTCGGGGCACTCATGATTCTCGTTGTCCTTGAGAATCTGGTCCACGACGGGTTTTGATAACCCCATTGCCGCGGCCACCCAACGTGGGGCATAATACGATTCGGAGGTGCCGAGGATACCACCTTCGAGGACGGCGGGCGTTCCCTGAATCTGCGGGGCGTCCCATGCCGCGCTTCCACGGTTATCTACCACCTAGGAATCGCCGGCGATGTGGCCGGTCCTCCAGCGGGGGAGGGACGATCGTCGCTGTCGAGATGGTGCTCCTGGTAAACGTGGGGAGTCCAGCGGCATGGCAGGAAGGTACGATACTCTGCGAGCAGAGCGTAGAGGTGGGTCCCTTCCCCGCCGGCCGGTCCTACCGGCTGTCGGAGGTACCGGGCATTGCGAACGTGCTGGTGAGCCTGCTCGGGACCACCCGTTAGACGGTTCGGCGCGCGCTTATCTCGACCCGTGCTGACGCCCCGCCACTACCGATGAAGCGCCGGGACATTCGCGGCGACGCGGGACGCCCGACGAATGGCTGAATCCATCGACCCTGCGGCACTGCAAGGCCGCCGAGGCCGATCCCAGCCGATCGTCATTCTCGGTCTCTTTGTGACATTCGGCGGCCTTGTCGGGTACACTCTGCAGGTCCCGTCTCAGCCCGCATCGCTCGCGAACGTCGCCCCTTGGCTCTTCGCGGGGTTCCTCACGGCCTGGACCGGTGGGATCCTCATCGGAAACGCCCGCGTGGCACCGCCCGAGGGTGTCTCTCCTGCCCTGAGGGGACAGTCTGCCGTAGGTGCCCTGGGCACCCTCGCCGGGAGCCTCTCATCCTTCGTCGTGATCGAGCGACTAGGCCCGTGGACCCACCTCTCTCCTGGGGCCCCTGTCGAGCTCCTGATCGCAATCGTCGCCGCCTCGATGGGGTGGCTCGGGGGCTTCCTAATGGGACTGAGCATGCGGCGTTTCATCCGCCGTAGTCGTCGACGCGGGTCGGCCGGGGAACCGGCTCCCTCATCCGGGGCGGAATGAACGGTGAACGGCCTCGTCTAAGATTTCTTATACGCCCCACGCCCCCTTTCGAAGAGGATGGAGTACGTCATTCTGAAGGCGGTTCGGCCGACCTGGCTGAACCTGCAGCTTCCGACGGAGGTCGCGGAGCTGATCCAGTACGCGCCCAGCGAGGTCCGCGGCCTCCGGGCCCCCGGCCGGGGCATCGCCTTCTTGGCGCGAGGGCCCGGGACGGTTCGAGTCGTCGCCGCCCATCGCGCCGGCGACGTCCTAGGGATAGAGACGCTCCACAACCGTTTCATCGCGCCGGCCCATCTGACCGAAAAGCTCGTCTTCAATTTGCCCGAAGCCGTCGAGGAGCACCTTCGGCTCAAGATTCAACGGCGTGGTCCCAATTCGCTCAAGTCCACGGACGACGGTCTCATTTGGTTCGTCCCTGCCCCAGAGTATTACGAGTTCCGTGCCCACGAGTGGAACGAGCGGGAATGGACCGGCCCGGCAGGCGGAACATTGGCCCATGTATATCTCGCGAAATCGGTCGTGCCAATCGCCGAGGAGCTCGCCGACCTCGAAGCCCGGATCGAGTCCGGAGAGTGGCGCCCCCGGCTGGACGCCCTCCATCGGGTGCAACGAGTCCGCCGGTAGACCTCTCGCACCGCGCCGAGACTCGGCGGGCTGACGTGGAATAACCCGCGACGCGGGTCTGATATAGCCATCGCTCCACGATGAGTTCAAATACGCCGCCTTGGGCTTATTGGGTGTATGCAGCGTTCCGGCGGAAACGAACGGCGTCCGGCGAAGAGGGGCTACACGCTTCGCAATCCGCTCCCGCTGCGCTCCCCGAATGACCTTCGCACCACTCGCACGGGGCTCCCGGAGGACCCGATCCTCGCCTCCTCGTTCGGCCCGGTCGACGTGGACTCCCTGGCCAAGGCCATCCGTCGCTCGGTGGGCCACGAGGGCATGCGTCCGGAGGACGCGCGAACCATTGCGGCTCACGTGCTGAACTTCTTCGGGTTCAACGAGCGGATCATCGACAACGTGCTCGAGCCCGACGACCGCGACACGTTCTACATGCTCGAGGACACTGGGATCCTGCAGACCGAGCGGGACGAGACCACGCTCTACGACGGGCGGGAGTGGCGCATCCACTACTGGATGTTCCGCAAGGACCGGATCTTCGACCTCGCGCGCCAGGAGGCGCAGGCGATGGCGGAGGCCGGCGAGAAGGACATTGTCTATTCCTCGCGGAATGGCCGTTCGGGCGCGTTCCGCATGCCCCACGGCGAGGTCGCGAGCAGCCCGGAAGCCCGTGCCGTGTACCACGAGCTGGGCGACGAGATCTGGCTCGAGCGCACCGGACCCCCCAAGCCCGCGAAGCCGGCGCCGCCCGGTTCGCGGCATCCGGCGCTGTAGGTCCTCGGGAATCGACGGCCTAAAGGGCCGGGCCGCTTCCCACCGGTGGTGAAGCGCCGCTTCTTGCTCTTGGCGCACCGCGTACCTGTCGCCGGGACCTTCTCCCTCAACGACCTGGCGGGTGCCGGCGGGCGCATGGACGAGATCGCTCGGGCGACTTCTACCGCTTTCACCGTCTCCAACGGGCTGCGCCGAGACACGGAACTGACGATCCTTTTCGTCGCCGAGCCTGCGCCGAGGAGCCGCCGAATCCGACTGCTCGGTTCCGGCCTACGGTATCTCAACCCCGATGAGCGATCGACGGCGGCGCTCTTGAAGAACGCGCTCGTTCGCTCGAGCACGCTCGACCGGGATGTCGAGGCTTCCCCCGGCTTGGTCGTCGGGCCGGCCGACCCCTCGTCCGTCATATCCGACTTTCTCAAGGAGTCGGGCTCGGTGTGGCTCACCGAGAATGGTCGGCCCTATGAGCTATCTCGCCCCGCACCCGTGGCGGTCGGAGCGGTCCTCAGCGATCCCGACGATCCGACGCTAGAAGAGCAGGAATGGCTCCGAAATTCCCGGGTGCCCGCCGTGTCCCTGGGCCCCGTCTCGCTCCGTACTTCCCAGTGCATCGACCTCCTCCACAACCGATGGGACGCACTCAGCGAGGGCGGGCCCGCCGGCGAGGGCTGACCACGTCTCCGTGAGAGGTCCCGGGTCAGCGGACTATCGGCAACGGGAGAGTGGGGGGCGGGGCCGTCGAGAGGGCTTGCCGCGCAGTCCGGCGGCGTAGGCCCCCGATGACGGCGGTCATCCGGACCACCTCCCGGGGTTCGGGGTGCGTCCGCGTCCCGAACATCAGGCGCTGCGGTCGGCCCAATCGGTGCTGCACGGCGTGCAGTACGCGGTCGAGCGTGCGGAGCGTCAAGTTCGACCCGCCGTCGAGATGAACCAGGGCCGACGGGGATTGTGCTTCGTCGAGATCGAAGTCCAGCAACGTCTCGGTGAGGGCCTGGTTGATCAACCGCTCCGGCTCGGAGACATGCTGCTCGGCGAACAACAGCGTGGAGAGGCCTGCGTCGCGGAGGTGGCGCTTGAGGCTCGCGAGGTCGACGTTGAGCTGAGAAGGGTTCTCCACCATGTCGACGAGACTGCTGACGAGCCGGTGAAGGTAGGTGTTCCGAACGTGGAAGACCCGCTGCAACGGGAGACTCTCGAACCGGCGAAGCTTCTCGTTCGAGAGAGCCAACAGCAGGCCATCCAAGTGCTCGAGTTCTTCGAGCGCCTGAAGAGAGTTCGCCCTCCGGACGGGGTTGCTCTCGAGCTCGATGTGGAAGGGAAGAAACGCTACCGGAATCGCCAACGAGTGACTCTTCCGAAGCAGACCCGCGAGGTACGGCAAGAGGGCGCTGCCCGTTCCGCCCCCGAGCCCGGCGACCAGGAAGACGATCTCGTATTCCTCGAGCCGCGCCTGGAGGTCCGTCTTTCCGTCCTCGATGGCGGCGAGAACGGCCTCCCGGTCGCCGCCGCTCCCCCCGCCTTTGAGATGACGTTGGCCGATCAGGACCTTTCGGTCCGCATGCACCCGATCGAGGCTCTTTGCGTCGGTGTTGATGACACAGGTTTCGACCCCCGTGATCCCAAGCTCGACGAGGTCCTGGGCCGCTTCGCTGCCGGCCCCTCCCAATCCGATCACCGCAAAGGTGCTCTTCAGATTCGCTGAGGCCCATGCCTCAAGGGAATCGGGCTCCATCGACCGCCGCCTCTCCCGAGGGTTATGGAGAGGGGGTCTCCCCCGAAGCGGCGACCGTCTCTCCATCCCGCCGAGGGCGGGACGGGGGCTGGCTCAACTGCTCGACCCGCGTTCGAATGTATTCCCGGACCGCGGAGCGGACGGCATCGTCGACCGAGACGGACCCGCCTTCGCGGACAAACTCCTCCAGTTGTCGGTTGTCCTGCCGCGATAGGTCCACGACCACCTTGGTGATGTTCGGCGGCGGGAGGTTGACCTCAACGTATCGTTCCAATGCCTCGCGGATCGTGTCCGAGATAGTCGGAGTGCTCTTCGATTCCTGGATCTGCCGCAGCTTTTCGATGAGATACTGGGGAATGCGGACCGTGACGCGCTCGGAGGTTTCTGCCATGGCTTGTCAGACGCACGTGGCCATTTTGTCTGACATTTGAACCTTATGTCAAATTCGCTTCTTAAACATTACTATTTGCGGGGCTGTGGGATTTTGTCCATAGCCCCGCGAAGGAGGCGGTCGATTCCGTCACCGCATGGGCAAAAGGTTCACTGAGCAGCGAAGGCCGCCCCATCCGCGCAGTCGGTACTAGCCGTTCCGGATTCCCCCTTGCGGGGAAAAGCCCCTTACAAGAGTAGCTGCTGCTCCTGAATTCCACCCGAGGTGCCCATCGCAATCGTGAGCCCGTATCCGGAGGTCGATAGCGAAACCCCACTCGCGATTTGCAGAAGGTCCGTCAGCGCGATCGTCACGCCCGTGCTCGGCGTCCAGCCACCGAATGTTTGGTTCCCGCTTGGAGTTACTAATCTCCACGGGGATTCGGACGCGTTGAAGACCGCTTTGGTGCCTACCGTCGCATTCAGAATCGAGACGGTGTAGTCGATGGGAGAGTGATGGAAGGTACCGTCAATAAGATCGAACTCGGTCCATCTAGTGGAGACTCCAGCCATGAGATGTGTGAACGAAATGTTGTAAACATAACCCCGGGGACCGTGGTAGAATCCAGATAGGTTCACCGAGAACACCCATGGCCCCGAGCCGCAGAGGCTGCCATTACAAGTCAACGGGGGGGGTGAAGACGTGCTTATCCACCAATACCAAACGCCCTCAGAAGCACCCGCGATGACGATCACCGTCGCAAGAACTGTCAACGCGAGTCGGCGAGCTATCATACGCGAAGGTATCGACTTGACTCCAGAAGAACTCTTCCTCAGCTGGAAGACGAAACCTTGTTCTCTAGTCTTGGCAGTCCGACCTAAGCTGAGAGCGAACGGGCCCGCGTCCTGCAGGAATCCCCGAACTGGCACCACTTCCCGTCCGAGCTGGGTGCCGAGCGGATATGGATTCTGGGCTATGGTAGTTCGACCCTTGGCCGCACGCACGCAGGATAGAATCACAGTCTGGCAAGAAAAATCACACATCCCTAACTGAAGGCAATAGAATCCCACAGCCTATTTGCGGGGCTGTGGGATTTTAATCCGCCCTGGACCTCCTCGGTGATTTTTCTCGCACCGCCGTGATTCTTTCCCGGTTGGTACGGCCATTGGACCTGGCATCGCGCCCCACAGCTCGAATTCGGCCGAGCCCACACCGAGCACGGGCTAGTACCAATTCGCCAAAGTTGCACTAGCTCAATGGGACCGTACGACCTCTCAATCCTCCGGATTCAGGGTGATCGGGTTTCCGGGGGATCCGCAATCCGTGCGGTGGGTCGTGTCATAGACCCCCCGGTGGCCGACTCTTACCCACCCCTATCAAAATCCCGGGGTGGGCCGAAAGTGCAAGAACATCAGTCGCCCGGCCGCAGCGGGACGCTTACCTGCGCTTCGCCTGGACGGAGGGGTGTTGCTTGGCAAAGCGGCGGAAATAGGGTAAGTCCTCCGAGTAGGCATTCGCCCAGGTCTTCTTCCTGTCCCGTTTAATCTCCGCGGGGGTGAGCTCAGAAGACTGCACGTAGCCAAATACATCGACGACCGTTCGTTCGTCCTGGGGCGTGTAGAGGAACACCGTCTTCGACCCAGCGTACGGGCCATCGAGGTCTTCCTGGATCCTCGCCGCGGGACGGATGGTAGTCATGCGACAGACCATCTTCTCCCACCGGCCCCCATTTCGTCTCTCGTAGCTGAGGAGGGTCGTAACCTCCGAAAGGGCCTTCTCTTCGAAGTTCCGCACCGCAGCAGTGTGGGCCTCGGGATGGAACGTCTCGTCCCCCATGAAGTCCCAAACGACTTCGAGTGGCGCGTCGTAGATGGCCCCTCTGTCCTCAACGTACGTCACTCTCGGCGAGAGTGCCTTGCGCTGGGTCTCCGTAGGGTGTTTGGCTGGTGCCTTCATTCCGCGCACACCCCCGCTGCCATTGCGACCGACAGTATCTCCGAAACCGTTTCTTGCTTTCGGCCCCGTGACCTATTTGCGGGTTCTGTTCAGCACTCGGGAGTCTCCTCTCTGACGGCCTCCGAGACCCTCCACGCCCTCTACTACGGAGCCGACGGCCCCCGAGGGGCCGAGAGGCCAAGGGGGCCCGGAGCTGTCCGACGGAACAGTAACATGCCCGGGGCCTTGAAAACAGATTCCGCCCGATTCAGTCCATCACTTGATAGACAGAGCCGCTCGAACTGCCGGGGGATCCCTCGGCCCGTGCGTGGGCCTCCCGAAAAGCCGGACCGTTTGCCCACGCCTCGAAATCTTGCTTGCGTTCCCACCGGGTGATGACGAGGACTTCCTTCCCCGAGTCCTCCCGCCACAGCTCAAACCCACGAAAACCGGGCTGAAGGTCGACCTTGCCGGCGCGATGACGAAACCGCTCCACGATCCCGTCGGCCTCGTCGGGCGTCTCCACGGCAATCCTGTTCACGGCGGTCCACACCATGCCGGCTGATAGACGCCCGAGGGGCATGAAGCATTCCCGCCGCGACACAGACGGTCGTCATCAAAGGCCGACCAATGAAACGCCCCTCCCTTTCAGGCCGCCGCCCCCACGGGATGTCTTTCAACGCGGAACGCTTGCGCTTGGCCCTGTGAACACCCCGAAGAGCTCCGGCCGGCGGACGGTCAGACCCCCCGACCGCCGGTCTCCCCCGCGGCGCGCGCGACGTCCGGAGGAGATCGTGCGCCAGGGCTGGAACAAGCTCTCATCGGTCTATCGCCCGGAGGGCTCTCGCACCGACCGCACGGGCCACCCAAATCAGGAGTACAAGACCTGGTTGACTCCCCTTTTAGTGGAGCTGCCAGAGGGCGCCCGGGTCCTGGACCTAGGTTGCGGGAACGGGAATCCGACTGCCATCTTGCTCTCTCGTAGGTTCCGTTTGACCGGTGTGGACATCTCGGAGGTCCAGGTTCGGAGAGCACGCGGGCTGGTTCCCGGCGCTCGATTTCTCCGAGCGGACATGACGCGAGTGCGTTTCCCCGCCGGGACGTTTGCGGCTGTGGTCATGCTCTACTCCATGATCCACGTGCCGCTGAGGAAGCAACGTCCGCTCCTTCGACGGATCTTTCGCTGGATTGCGGCGGGAGGACTTCTGCTCGCGATCATCGGCAGTACGGCGTGGACTGGGAGGGAAAGCTCGTGGCTCGGGGTGGAGGCCGACATGTATTGGAGCCACGCCGACGCGTCGACGTACCAACGTTGGCTCCGAGAGCTGGGATTCAGCCTCCTTCAGCGGCGGTTCATTCCAGAGGGGGATTCCGGACACGAGCTTTTCCTGGTGAGGAAGCCGGGGTCGGTTGGGTCGTCGGCCGGACAACCCGCTTGAATGGTCCGCCCCGAGCTGTGGTCAGCCCCTCGGGCACACGATAGCCCCCACTGCAGAGGTGCCTTCATACCGCAATCGTGCACAGGCAGGAGCTATGACGGCGATGGCCCAACTCGAGGCATCGGAACATGTGACCCCTCACGACCTCGTGACGTACTCTCGTTGTCCCTACGAGATGGAGCTGCTCCGCTCCCGCCACGCCTCGATCGTAACGGGCAGGACAGTGGCGGCGCGTACGCCGCTCGACGTAATCCCCTTGCGGCATTCGCCTCTCTTTGCACCACCCAACTTGAGGGTGGCAGCGAACGATGGGCGATTGGACATTGCGCCAGACGACAGCCTCGTCTACGAGGACGAGGGAGAAGCCGACCTGCCGATGCTGTTCGCCGCGGACCGGGTCCGCCTAGACCCCCGATACCGGCCCCCGAATGCAACGCTGATCGACCCGACCCTGGGTCTCAGCGGTCGACCCGATTTCGTCATCGAACGCCGCAACGGAGAGGTTGTCCCCGTGGAGTACAAGTCCACCCACCTGTTTGTCGGATACCACGAGAGTCACGGCCGGACCTTCGACGTGATCCAGTCAATAGCCGAGTGCCGGCTCGTCCACGTGGCCTTCGGTCGCCGGCCGACCCAGGGCATCATCCTGTACGGCGACGCGGCCGGAGACGGGGAGCGCGAGGGTTGGGTCCAGATTCCTTATGGGGAGGCGGAGGAACGATGGCTGCAGGTGGCCGTGAACCAGATCCGGTCCGACGGCATACGCGCTCCAGTGCCGGCCGAACGTAACTGTGCGAATTGCGGTCCCAACGGAGATGGCCTCTGTCGGTTCGCCGCGGCCCGTCCAAACACCCCGTACACCCATGCCCAGTGGTCCGGTGCGATTCGCTAGTCCTCCGGCGAACCCCTCTTCCGAGGCTTCGGCACCTGGTGTGCACGCCGGCGATCTACATGGATGGGAAGCCGATCGGGCGCGTCCCGAGGGCACTGCGAAGCGACTCGAGGGCGTGAGCCCGTTCGTCCCCTTCGAGTTCGAGCCGTGGCGGCCGGACGCGCGCGTTTCCGAGTCCCATCTCCGCCTGAAGGAGCTTGATCAGCTGCACGAACTTGGGTGAGCTGTCCATCCGCAACAAGGGGAGGAACCAGCGATACAGTTCGAGGGCGGGGGCGCGATGCCCGTCCGTCGCCCGTCGGAACAGCTCCACGGACTCGGCCGGGAACGCGTTGGCCAAACCGGCCACCCAGCTCGTGGCACCGCCATCGATGCCTTCCAGAATCTCGTCGTCGACTCCCACAGCTATGTCGACTCTTTCCCCGAGCAGCGCCCGGATTGCGGTGAACCGGCGAACGTCCATGCTTGATTCCTTCACGGCGCGGAGGGTCGGATGCTCCGACGCGAGATCGAGGAGCTGGTTTGGCAGTACATCAGTGCCGTAGGCTACGGGGTTGTTGTACAACATACATGGCAGGTTGGTTGAGCGCAGTACGGCGCTGAAGTGCTCGCGGGTCTCTCGCCAGTCTCCCCGATACACGTAGGGGGGCAAGACGAGGAGTCCGGAGGCGCCGGCCACGACGGCCCGGCGAGCGAACGCCACAGCGTCGGACGTGCGGAGGGCGGCCACAGCGGCGATCACTGGCCGGCGGCCATCAAGGGCGCGAACGGCGGTCTCGACCACGGCCCCCTTTTCGGAAGGGTCGAGCACCCCTCCCTCGCCCAGGGAACCCAGGACGATGACCCCCGAGCAACCCCGGTCGGTGAGCCACCGGCAGTGACGGGCGAACGCGTCCAAGTCGACGGAGAGGTCCGACCCGAACGGGGTCGTGACGGCCGGAAGTACGCCGCGCCACACCCTCCTCACCTTCTCGGGGCGCTGGTAGACATTGGAGGCTACCTAAAGGGGCACTGCCTCGTCAATGCTTCTGCGTGGCCGGCGACTCCGGGATGGCCGCGCGACCATTCCGGTCCAGGACTCTGGCCGGCAGGTATGGCTCGATGGGGATCTCGGAACGGCGGTCCAGGAGCTGGTCGACCAGCAGCCGACCGGTGGCCAGGGCCATCGTGATTCCTAGTCCCTCATGTCCAGTCGCCAGATAGACCCCCGCTTGAGGGGTCCAGCGACCGATAAGGGGCAGCCCGTCGATGGACGCAGGCCGTAGGCCGGTGTAGCTCCGGGTGATGGGAAACCCCGAGAGTCCGGGAAGATACTCCGAGGCCCGGTCGACCATGGACCGGAGGACCCGAGGGTCCACTTCTGAGCCGGCTACCCCTAATTGCCGGGAGGAGCCGATTCGGACCTGCCCCTCGGGGCGCGGCTGGACGTTGAACGAGACCGAATCCTGCGCGATGTCTTGGGCGCGACGTACGTAATCGATCTCCCCGAGCGCGTGACGGACGAATCCCGGACGTCGGTCGGTGATCGCGAGGTGACCTTTGCGAGGCCGAACCGGCACTCCCGGCGAAAGAACTGGGGAAGCGACGCCCGTCGCGTTCACCAAGTGGGTAGCCGTGAGGAGCTCGCCCCCGTGGAGGCGCACTCCCGTGGGGTCGAATGTCTGAGCGGCGACCCCCGACAGTACTCGCCCGCCCGCTAGGAGCACTCGGTCGAGGAAGAATCGGGTTACCAGCGTGCCGTTGACCGTCGCATCGTTGGGCAGCTGGAGCCCCCCCAAGAGGCCGGAACGAAGGTGCGGTTCTTCCCTGCGGAGCGCCTCGGCGTCCAGGAGCTCGGCCGCGACTCCGTGTCTCGAATAGAATTGCTCGCGGTGCTCGGCGACCCTCATTTCGTCCTCCCCCGCCGCGATCCAAATGGTTCCGAGACGCTCGAACTCGACGTTCGGCGGCAAGTCGTCGCTGAGCTCGTTCCAGAGCCGAACGCCGAAGCGGGTCAACAGAAACTCGGGATCGGACCCGTCCACCACGAGGATCTGACCCATGTTCGTCGCCGTGGTCCCGGCCCCGGGTTCGTGCGCGTCGACCACGACGACGCGAAGGCCGGCTCCGACACATTCGAGGGCACAGCTGGCCCCGATGATCCCGGCTCCAACGATCGCGACGTCAAATTCCGGCGTATTCACAGAGGAAACCCATTCCGATAGGGGTCTCGGTCGTCGAGAATCAGTTCGGACTCTGCCGTCACGAAGGCGCGCCCGGTAATCGTCGGGACGACTCCGTCTCTGCGCCCTTCGACCACACCCTCGAAAATCCCCCCCAAGATCCCTTGCTGTCGCCAGATCTGACCCGGCCGCAGCCGTCCCCGAGCATGCAGCGCCGCGAGCTTGGCGCTCGTGCCAGTACCGCACGGGGATCGATCGTACATGCCCCCCGGACAGAGTACGAAATTGCGGCTGTCCGCCGGGCCTTCGGCCGGTCCCGACACTTCCACGTGGTCGATCGCGCCTCCATCATCGCCGGTCCATGCGGCGCTGGCGAGGGCGGCCTGGACCGCTTTCGTGAAATCCATCAGCCGTCCGATGTTTTCTCGGATGACTTGGACGGGAGGCTCGTTTACAAGAAAGAACCAATTGCCACCCCACGCCACGTCGCCCGACACGGGGCCGTACCCAGCGACGGTCAGTACCACGCCTTTCTGGTAGCAACGGCTCTCCACGTTTCGCACTGAGACAGCGCCGTCAGTGTGCAATTCGGCCCGGACGGTCCCGACGGGCGTCTCGATTTGGTGGGGCCCGGTCGATAAGCGTCCCGCGTGAGCCAATGATGCGATGAGCCCGATCGTTCCGTGACCGCACATTCCGAGGTAGCCCACGTTATTGAAGAAAATCACGCCGGTAACCGCACTGGGGTCAACTGGAGGGACCAACAGGCCCCCCACCATCACCTCCGAGCCGCGCGGTTCGTTCACCAGCGCGCGGCGGAAAGAGTCGAAATCCCGACGGAAGCGGTCTCGTCGGGCCAGAAGGGGCCCCGTCCCCAGGTCCGGACCGCCCGAAAGTACGATGCGGGTGGGTTCTCCCTCGGTGTGAGAGTCGATGACTCGGACCCGATGCATCTGAACCGCCCATCCCTGGGCGATACGAGCTCATGAGCTCGACGGGGAACCGAACGCGGCGAGGCACTGCTCCCCGATGGGTTTTAAGTGCCGGGGCCCGACCCCACCCTCGGAGGGTACGACCCGTTCACTATGGCCTCGCTCCGTGATGTCGGATTCGGTCTCGCGACGGCGTTCGGGTATGGGAGCTCCGACTACGTGGCGAAGCGAACTACCGACCGGGTAGGGTTCGTCGAAACGCTCTGGTATCTCGAGCTGATCGGCGTTCCCCTCCTTGTCGTCCTCGCCCTTCTCCTGGAAGGCGTTGCCTCCCTGCCCGCGGAGCCGCTAGTATTGCTCGCAGGACTCGCCGGTTTCAACGTCGTAGCGTCGTTCTTCCTCTATCGGGCATTCGAGTTTGGGACTCTGGCCGTTGTCTCCCCGATCGCGAGCGCCTACCCGACGCTGATCGTGGTCTTTGCCGTCGCGTTCTTGCATGAACGGCCGACGATCGAGGACGCGATTGGGATCGCATTGACATTGCTCGGGGTCGTGCTGATCACCCGCGTGACGAAAGCGGAGGGTTCCCGCGCCAAGAACCGCCGCATCGGGATCGTGTCGGCGATCATCGCCTTCTTCGGTTACGGCGTGTTCTACTTCGGTCTCAAGCTCGCGGTGGGGCCGATCCCTCCCCTGACGAGTGCCGCGATAGTCCGCGTCCTCGGGCTCCTCCCCGTCGCCGTGGTCGCGGCGTATCAAGGGGTCCTCCGCCTGCCGCGCTCTGGCCTCGCCAGCCGCGCGCTCACCATCGCGATTCTCGACAGCTTGGCGCTCGTGGCTTACAACCTGGGGATCGTCTCGGGGCACTCGCTCGCGGTGCTCGGAACCGTGAGCGGTCTCTTCAGCGCGGTCACGGTGGCCTGGGCCGTCGTATTGCTAAAGGAGCGCCTCGGAATGCTCCAATGGGTAGGCGCCGCCGCCATCTTCACAGGAATCGTCACCCTGGCCGTCGGGGCCGCATGACCGACCCGGGACGGGAGCCCACGCCGAACCGCGATTGGACCGCCCTTTGGGAGGCCGCAGCTGCCGCAACGGTGAGCGGCTCGGTCGACGGCCGGGTCTACACGGGGCCGGCATGGGAGACTCCGAATCGTGACACGTCGCTCTCGGCACGCGTGTGGAAGCTAGCGGTCCTCGAGCGGAGGCCCGAGGGCGGAGCCGAGCACTGGGGGCACATGCTGCTTGTCCTCGGAAAAACCCCTTCGAAGGTAGTGATTCAACCCGAACGGCCGATGCTCGGGGGCCCGGACCCGCCCGCCGTGGAGACGCTCCCGGCCCTGTCGAGCGTCCCATGGGAGGTACGAATCCGCCCCCGTTCGGCAGAAACGGCCTCCCGACTGCGGGCGTTTGCGCTTGAGTTCCAGCGCTGCGCCGAACGACTCACCCGCGCGGAGGGTGTTCCCGGGACCGCTCGGTGATCCCGCCGACGCGATGGGGCTAGTTCGAACCGACTCCGCTCGTGAATTGATCGTGCCCGGCGGCGAATCGACGAAGCTCCTTGAGCCCCGCCATGATCGCGCCGAGGAGGGCGATCCCGCCGCCCGTCGCCCAGTACGTAAAGGCGAGTCCCCGGAGGGCCGTGAGCGCTCCCCCGACGGACTGGCCCAACGGGATCAAGGCAAAGCTGCCGATCTCATCGGCGGCGAACACCCGCCCCAGGAGCTCGTTGGGAACCGTCCGCTGGATGACCACGAGGTAGATGGTCGTCAACATGCCGACGAAGAACCCGAAGCCGGCGATCGCCGCCAGGGCGACGAAGGGTGAATGGGTGAAGGGCAGGATGACCAGGGTGAGCCCGGACAGTACGACGAACAACGCCAGATAGAGTCCGGGGGAGCGATCGTACCGTATCGCATTGACCGCCGAGGAGCCGATGGCGGTGCCGAGGCTGGCGACGAAGGTCAACGCTCCCAGGACCAGGGCCCCTTGGCGCAGCCAATCGTCGACATACAGGGGGATTTCGACGGAGGCGATCGCTGCAAAAAAGTTCACACCGAGCGATGCGAGAGTGATCTCGAGCAAGCCGGTGCGTCGACCGACGTAACGGAGGCCCTCGGACATGTCGCTTGCGAAGGAACGGCGCGACGCCTTCCGCACTCCTGTGACGTCGCTCTGAAGCGTCGCGAGGGAGACGGCCGCCACCTCCAAGAATGCGATGGGAATGAGCAGGGTGAGGACGGGTCCCCACGGAGTCAACAGGAAACCAACGGAGAGGGTTCCGACGCCCGAGACGACCAGTCCGATGGAAAGTATCAGCCCGTTCGCGCGACCGAGGGACTCTTTTCCGACCACCTGCGGGATCGACGAGTTAAGGGTGGGACGCGAGAGAGCGGCTGCCAGAGCGATCAACGCCCAGAGGGGCAACACCCAGAGGAACCACGCGGGAACGTAGAATCCCGCGGGGCCGGGCAACGGGATGTGGGACGTCGGGTACACGTAGAACACGGCCGCGAGGAGCACGACCCCCAGAAGACCGAGGGCGTTGCCCACACGGAGAAGTCTCCGCCGGTTCATTCGGTCCGCCAACGTTCCGGAAAAGAACGCCATGACCAGGGTCGGCACGGTCGCGGAGATCCCGAGCAACGCCAACGCCCACGCGGCGAAAGCGGCGTGGTTGGGCGCCGAAAGATTGTAGGCGGAGACGCTCATCCACGCCAGGACCACCGCCGCTCCGGGCGCGCCAGCAAAGCCGAAGGCGCTCGCCGCCAGCAGTCGGACGAAATCGAGCTGAGAAGTCAGGGACGGAGAACGGAGCAGGCGATGCCCCTCCCACCGGACGACCCCGACCGGTCCCCATAAGCCTTCCGAAGCCGACGGAGGGAGTTCCGCGTGGCCCTCGTAGGTCGGGAGCCCTCTCCACAACCCACAAGAGAGCGGGAACCGTCTCCGGTGGGATGCCGTACGTGGAATACGACGAGGTGGGGGCCTCGTGCGCCGAGTGCGGTCGGCTCTTCCGGTCCGCGGAGGACCTGGACGCGCATCGAAGAGAGAGTCACGTCGCCGCCCGGACGGCCGCCCCGGCCAAATCTCGCGTGCCGACGCTGGCCTGCTCGATATGCACGCGAAAATTCTACTCGGTGGCGGCGCTCCAAGACCACACTCGAAAAGACCACTCTACGTAGACCGCAGTGGTCCCGCCGAGCTCGCCGGTTCCTCCGGTGACTAGATATCCAATGGGGGAACTCCGCTCGCTGCGGCGGAGTCTGTGCGGGTCCTCCATCAGGACGTCAAGTCCGGAGTGCTCCGGGTCCGCCTGGAAACTCCCAGCGACCTCTGGCGGGTCGCACGATTGATCCAACCCCGGGACCGGGTCGGTGCTTCCACGACCCGACGGGACCCCGAAGCGCCGGCCGACACCCCGTCGGCCCAACGCGAACGTCGTCGGGTTTGGCTCACGGTCCAAGCCGAACAGATAGAGTTCCATGGGTTTTCCCGGCACGTTCGCGTCACCGGACCCATCGTCGAGGGACCGTTCGACCAGGGGCGACACCACACGCTGGAGCTCCAGGAAGGCGACGAGCTGTCGATCCAGAAGTCTGAATTCACTCCGTCCGACCGCGCGCTGATCGACGAGGGCGTCCATCACCGGGGCGACCAACGGATCGTTGTAGCGTCGGTGGATTGGGGCGAGTCTACGATCGTGCGCGTCCGGGACCGGTCGATCGAGCCTGTGGCCGAAGTGAATCGGTCGATCTCCGGCAAGCGGTACCGCGAAGGGACCGGCCCGAAGGACCGGAAGGCGTACGTAGCGGAGCTCCTGGGACTACTGCAGCGGGAACTGCCCGAGGCCCAGGCGCTGATCATCGCGGGCCCGGGATTCCTGAAGGAGGAACTGTCCCGCGACCTCCTCGAACGTGTCCCTGCCGCCAAGTCCAAGCTCCGAGTCTATCCCACGGCCGAGTCGGGAGGGGCCGGCCTGCAGGAGCTGTTCCGGTCCGGTCGCGCCAGCGAAGTACTCTCGGAGAGCGTCGCGGTCCAGGAAGCCGACCTGGTCGAGCAGCTCGTCACGGCGCTCGGCGGCGGGAAGCGAGCGGCGATCGGGCCCCGGGAGGTTCGGGAGGCCGAGGAGCAGGGAGCGATCGAAACCCTGCTCGTGCACGAGAGCTTTCTCCGCGACCCGGAGCTGCAGGGGATGCTCGACGCGGTCCGTGCCGGCCGGGGCCGGTTGTTCGTCGTCCGGGACGACGGGGAGGCCGGTCGACGACTCGTGGCCTTGGGGCGCATCGGCGCGCTGTTGCGGTTCGATTTCGTCCCGAGTCAGCCCCGGCGACGGGGCGGGTAGGGCGACCTACGGGATGGCCAGGACCGCTTCGCGGAGATCCTCGAAGCGGCGTTTGATGTCCTTGAGGGCGAACCGGAACGCCTCGCGGGGAGTGAGGCTGCCGTCGGTCTCGAACTTCAGGAAGTAGTCCGTGAGCGAGGGCTGCACCTTGACCGAGCCGTGGGGGCAGGTTTGCTCACACGCGAAACACACGATGCACTTCGTGTCGTCGGTGACCTTCACCTTGCCGTCGCTGTACTCGAGAATATTGACCGGGCACGAGTTCCCGACCCGTTGGAGGCAGGCATCGGAGCAGCCGGCGTGCTTGGCGATCTGGATCTTCGCGTGCGGCGCGACCCCGATCGCGTGGGAGACCTGGAACTTGGCGTGGTCCCGGGCCGTTCCGACCACGGCGGTGGCGTAGGCGAGCAACGCCTGTCGGGATCCCAGACGGACGATCGGGACCTCGGGCTCAATAATGGCCAACGAGGCGTCGGCGATGGGCACGACATCCTTGGAGTACACCGTGCACGGACCCTTCCGGTCGATGGAGTAGACGACCTGGCAATGCACGCATCCTTCGCCCCCGCAGGTGCACTCGCTCTTCCGTCGGAATTCGTCCAGCGCCATGGGGATCGGGAGCAACCCGAGGCGATGGGCGATCGCCTCGTCGAACATGCTCGTCGATGAGTCGTAGTCCTTCCCGCTGGCTTCATCACGGATCGGACCCAGGTGGAACTCCACGTCCTCGATCGCCAGCTTAGGGACGTCGGAGAGCAGGGTTCGCCGGATCGCATTGACCCGCGCGGCACTCCCCTCGTGGAACTCGAGGTCGGCCGCTCGGGGGCCCAATTGTCGGATCTCGACCTCCACGCTAGACCCTCCGTCCTCGACGGCCGCCCTTGGGCTTCGTCCCGTCATGAGGTACAGGTGTCACGTCCTCAATCCGGTTGATCTTCATTCCGGCCCGGGCGAGCGCCCGGATCGCGGCTTGGGCGCCCGGACCGGGGGAACGGCTCTTGTTGCCCCCCGGCGCTCGGACCCGGACGTTCAGCGTATCGTACCCCTTCTCTCGGATGATGGCGGCGACCTGGTCGGCGCACTTCATCGCGGCGTAGGGGCTGGACTCGTCCCGCGCGGCCTTCACGACCATGCCGCCCGTCGCCTTGGCGATGGTCTCCGCACCGGTCATATCAGTGACGGTGATGTGAATGTTGTTGTAGCTCGCGAAGATGTGAGCGATACCCGTCCGCGCCATTCCTTAGGTCCCTCCCTCCGCCGACTCGACGGGGGCGGGCACCGGTGGGGCGGTCGCCTTCTCACGAAGGGCGGTCCGTATCGGATGTTCCTCGTTGGTCAGCGGGCTCGTCGGGGCATAGGAAAGTGAGGGCTCCTCGTCGCGTCGGACGAGGTACCCCGGACGAGTGACGCGGTGCTCGTTCAAAGAGACATGGCCGTGGACGATCATCTTCCGGGCGCTCTTCGCGGTCGGGGCCAGCCCGCGCTGAAAGGTGAGCCAATCGAGCCGTCGTTCGAGCAGGCCCTCGACGGACAACGCAAGAACGTCGTCGACGGTCGGGCTTCCGGGGGAGAGCAAGCCCATCCGGGTCAGCCGGTCGAGGAGCCACTTGGTCTCCTGGACCGCCTGAGATTGTCCCGCGCGGAGCCGGGCCTGCAGTTCGCGCGCCTGCCCGCGGAAATTCCGAAGGACCGACTGCGCCTTCCAGAACTCGCGCTTGTTCTTGAGGCCGTACTTCGTGACAACGCGCCGTTCCTCTTCCATGCGAGGTCCTTCCCACGGATGCTTCGGCGTGTCGTACGTCCGCCGCAAGAATTTCGGGTCGCCCATCGAACCGTTCTAGTGCCTCGTCACTTCTTCGCGCCCGCGGCGGGCTCCGCCGGCTTCGAGCCCTTCGGCGAGGTGCCGGAACCGGTCGGTGCAGCGGCCGCGGCGGCCGGGGCGCCGGTGGCGGCGGGGGCAGTCCCGGGGGGCCCGGCGGGCCCGGCGGGCGCCGCCGCGGCGGCGGCGGCTTCCTTCGCGGCCTTCTTCAGGACGCCGGCGGCCATTCCGGTTCTTCCGTTGGAGCGGGTTCGTTGACCGCGGACTTTCTGGCCTCGTTCGTGGCGGACCCCCTTGTACGATCGAATCATCTTCATCTGGTTCGTGTCGTCGCGCACCCCGGTGTCCAGGTCACCGCCGATCAGGTGGGTGGTCTCCCCCGTGGTCCGGTCGGTGGTGTGGTTGACCATCCAGGCCGGGACTTTCGACGGCAGGGCATGGACGAGCTCCTCGAGTCCGTCGACCGTCGCCTCGGGAACGTTGCCGATCATCTCGGCGGCATTGATCCCGGCGAGGCGGACCGTCGTCTCGGCGATGCGCGGTCCAATGCCTCGGACTCCGCCGAGGGCCAGCACGACCGAGCGGCGACCGTCCAGGTCCACGCCGGCGAACCGGACGATGTAGCGGAAGTTGGGGTTGTCTGGAATCGGCTTTCCCTTCTTCTGAGTTTCGGGGGCCGGACCCTTCGCCGTCTTCCCCTTGCCACCGCCCTTTCCTTTAGCGCCCTTCTCCTTCGGGGCATCTTTCGTTGCCTCCGGCAGGCCCCCGGGCTCGGCGGCTGGCTTGGCCGCCTCTTTGGATCTCGGTTCCGGGGGTGGGCTCAAGGGACCTCGCCGCGACTCAGGCGTTCCGGCGCTTCACGCGCGCGATGTAGCCGGCCTTGTCGACGAAATAAAGGAATCCGTCCTTCTTTGCGATCTTCTCGGTGCCCACCTTCCCCTTTCGGCCGCCTTTGGTGGCACGCATCGGTACCTGCCAGACGTATCCGTCCTTGCCGACGAAATAGAGGTACCCTTGCTTTCGCGAAATCTTCTGCTTTCCAATGCGTTCTGCCATTTCGTTGCCGCCGGCCGACTGTCCGTCGGCTGGCGCGGCCGCCGAGAAAGACCCCCTTCATAAGCGCTTCGGTTCCGCGGTTTCCGAGAGAGAATCGGGGGGCCGAGACGGGACAAGGGCCTTAGCCGACCGCCCTCTCGACCGGCCGATGGCCACCGGAGTCGAGGTCAGCGTCGTGCTCCCGACCTACAACGAGCGGGCGAGTCTCGAACTCCTGCACGACCGGCTGGACATGGCCCTCGCATCGTATTCTCACGAGGTAATCATCGTCGACGACCAGTCCCCCGATGGCACCGGGGCCTTAGTCCGGATTCTGGCGTTACGGGGGCCGTATCGTCTGGTGGTCCGTCCGGGTCGCGCCGGCCTTTCATCGGCGGTAGTGGACGGGTTCCGGGCCGCCACCGGACGGATCATCGTGGTGATGGATGCGGACGGGAGCCACCCGCCCGAGCGATTGTCCGACCTCATCGAGCCGATTCGGACGGGCCGAGCGGAATTCGTGCTCGCGAGTCGACGGGTGCCCGGCGGGACGGAGAAAGGGCTCCGGGCGTTCCGGTGGCTCACGTCTTGGGCCGCCACTCTCCCGGCGAGACCTCTTACCGCGGTGCGCGACCCGATGTCGGGGTTCTTCGCGGTCCGAAACGACGTGCTCGACCGTGCCTCCCTGACGCCTACGGGCTACAAGATCGCTCTCGAGATCCTCGTGAAATGCCGCCCGGCGACTGTGGTGGAGGTTCCGTTCCACTTCGGGGAGCGCCTCGCGGGGGAGAGCAAGTTCGGTCCGAACGTCATCGCGTCGTATGGTCGGCACTTGATGCGGCTCTACCGCTGGCGGCTGGCCAATGGGCGCCCGGCGTCCACGACGCGGTAGCCCCCTCCGCGAGCGAGCACCTGGACGTCGGGGCCCCAGTGCTCCGCAAGCCACCGTTGATAGAAACGGATCCCTTGGCTGCCCTTCCCGACGATGCGTACCCGGCCAACCGCGGTCAGATGCTCCGGCACGTGGGTGAGGAACTCGAGAATTGTTTCGCGCCCCGCGTGGAACGGTGGGTGGCTCAGTATGAGGTCGAAGGTCTCTCCGGCAACGGGCTCAAAGAGGCTCCCGAGCCGAACGTCGGGGTGCCGGAGGCCGTTGCGTTCCAAGTTTCGTCGGGCCAGCCGGACCGCGCGCTGGTTCACGTCGGTGAGCACCACGTGGGCGGATGGCGCGGTCTTCGCTGCCGCAAGACCGATCGCCCCCCACCCGCAGCCGAGGTCCAGGATGCGTTCCGCCGTCAGTCTCTCGAGCGTCTCGATCAGAAGGGCCGTCCCCGGGTCCAGGCCATGGGAAGCGAAGAGCCCGCGATCGGTCTCGATCGCTAGCATCTCCCCGCGATAGAGAAACCGGTGCTCCTCGGGCCGGGAAGCGACCCGCGGTCGCGGGGAAAAATAATGCTCCGGAGCGTCCGGAACGGGCTCTGCCGGTTCCATCCCTCGCTCACGACCGGCGGCCAAAGATGCCGGACTTCGACTTTCCGGTCGTCGCGGTGGGCGCCCCCAAGGCTTCCCGAAGGAGCTCCTTCTGACGGGGGGTGAGGTTCTCGGGGAGCTCGACGTGGACCGTGACGATCAGGTCGCCCCGATCCGAGCCTCGCAGCCGAGGGAACCCCTCGCCACGGAGCCGAAACTGGCGTTCCGGTTGTGTGCCGGAGGGGATGCGCAACGACGCCTCGCCGGTGATCGTAGGAACCGGGACCTCGCCGCCGAGCAGCGCGACGGGGAGCGGCAGCATCACCTCGGTGAACGCTTGGCGCCCCTCGCGGTGGAACCGGGAGTCCGGCTCGAACGTTACTTGAACGAACAGGTCGCCGGCCCGACCACCCGTCGGAGCCCCCTCGCCTTGGCCGGTGAGCCGAAGGACGGCCCCCTCCTCGATGCCCGGCGGCACCGAAACCTCGAGCCGCCGGACCTCGTGGAGCCGGCCGCTCCCGCGGCAGGTGGGGCACCGCTCCTTGATCCGTTGACCGCTCCCGTGACAGCGCGGGCACTCGCCGATCGAGATCAGTTGGGTGAAGCCGCTCGTCGAGGTCCGGCGAATCTGCCCCGATCCATGACACTCAGGGCAGGTCTCGAGCGCGGTTCCGTTCCGGGCCCCCGTCCCCCGGCAATCCGCACAGGGCCGGGTGCGCGGGACGTCGATGGCCGTCTGCGCGCCGGTGACCGCCGCGCTGAACGGCACGCGGATGGAGGCCTCGACATCGCGACCGCGTATCTCGGGTCGGGCCCATCGCCCGCCACCTGCGAAGCTGCCGAAGAGGCCGCCGCCCGCGGATTGAGAGAAGACCTGACGGAGAAAATCCGACGAACCGAGGAGGTCCTCGAGGTCGCCGGCGTGGGTGAAGTTCTGCCAGTTGAACCCGCCCGGGCCGAAGTCGGTCTCCACGCCCGAGAAACCGGCGGCGTCGTACCGTTGCCGTTTGGTCTCATCGGCCAAGACCTCGTAGGCCTCGGAGAGTTCCTTGAACTTCTCCTCCGCGACCTTGGGGTTCCCCTTGTTGAGGTCCGGATGATACTCTCGGGCCAGCCGCCGGTAGGCCGTTTTGATCTCCTCCGGGGTGGCGGCGCGGGGCACCCCCAGCACCTCGTAGTAGTCCTTCTTCGCCATGCCGAGCTGCCTCGTCGGTCGCCTCGTCCGAGCGGGGCTTGTATCCCCCGGCGTATTTACTCTCTCTCGGGAATGTCGGTTACCTCGACCAGCTGACGCGCACCCGGTCCCCGACACGCGCCCCGAACCGATGCGCCGCCGAGCTCTCCCGAGCGGCGAGCTCCAGGTAACCGAAACTCGAACCGAGCACTCCCCAAGACGCTGGACTAAGGTCTGAGTACGTTCGTTGGCGTGTACCCCGACGACTCGGACGGCGCCCTACCCTCACGACCAGCCGAGATCCCGCCGACGGGCCCACGGAGGATGGGATGTTGGTAATGATGTTCCCGAATCGATCGATGTGCAGCACGAGGCCTTTGACGCGCTCCGGCTCGACCTCGGCGGGGGGAATTTCGTACCGCCGGGGCTCGTGCGGGGTTCCTAGAAACTCGAGCGAAGAACCCGAGGCGATGAGAGCCGCTGCGGGCGCGAAAAGGTCTCGCCCTTCGAACGTCGGTGAAACGACCTCTTGCCGGACCACGCGAACCGGGTCCAACCGCACGGTTCGGGGATTTCCGAGAGCCGTCGCGAGGGGCCACAAGAGGCCGTTGTCCGGCCCGATAAGGACGCTTCCGTCCCCCGTCGCGATCCCGAGGGGTGCCCTCGGGCCGCCCACTCCGGGGTCGACCACGGCCACGTGAACCGTCCCCGCCGGGAACCGGCGCGCCATGTGGAGGAGCAGGAACGCGGCCTCCGCTACTCCGTGCGCCGGGAGCGAGTGCGTCAGGTCGACCACCGACCCCGGCGGCAAGCGGCGGTACAAGACGGCCTTCAGCTGGGCGCCGTAGGCATCCCCGAGGTCCGAGCTCAGCGTGACCAAAGGGCTCACGGCGTCGTCCCCCTTCGGGATCGGACCCTACGGGTCCGGGGCGACCGGCGCCCTCAGGACTTCATGATGGCGACCAGGAAGATCGCCACAGCGGCGAGCGCGCCGATCACGGCGGCCACGATCACGAGGAAGGACTCCCAGAGGAGGCCGCTCAGGTCTCCGACGTAGGAATGGTACCAGTACCCGATCCCGAGGCCAACCACCAGCCCTCCGACGAGGAGGCCGACGCCAATCGACCGACTCTTCCCACTACCGAAGTACGCGGTGAAGGCGCCGGCCAAGATCAGGAATAACCCGAAGATCAACAGGAGGACCTCCAGGAACTGGTAGCCGCCGACGCTCAGGCTGGACGTCCCCGTCATCAACAGATTCAGCATCTTTCCACCGTTTCCTTCAGAATTTGATACCAGTCAAGGTCTTCGTGTCGATGACGCCCGCGACGGAGCGGATCTTGTCCACGACGACCTGCCCGAGGGCATTGAAATCAGCGGCCTCGACCTTCGCAATGAGGTCGTATTCACCGAACAGGGGGTGAAGCTCGACGATCTCCTTCACCCGCAGGAGCTCGGTATAGACCTCGTGCTCCTTCGCCGGCGCCGTGCTGATCAGGACGAATCCGACCGCCACGCTCCGTGTGACCTCTGAAGGCCGCGAGACGTGCCGCGATTTATAAGCGTTTGCGCGGCGAATCTGGCCGCGGTCTGCAGGACGACACGGCTTAAGCCCCCGTCGGGGTCGGCGAGCGGGACGTGGACTGGACGGAGACGGAGCGACCTTCCCCGGCTTGGGCCAGCTTTCTCGCCCGGCCGTGGCTGCTGGCCTTCTTGCCCATTAATGCGGCCACCGCGGCGTTCGGCCTCTCGCTCCAGCTGCTCATTCTGAAGGCCCAAGGGTCGGTGATCGAATGGGCCCTGGCCGCCACTCTGTTCAACGGGGCGCTCATTGTCTCGTCGATCATTTGGGGATACCTGGCGGACCGGTACCCCCTGCGCCGCGGGTTCCTCCTGATCAATTACATCGGGTTCGCCGCCATCTACGCCGCGCTCTACCAACTGACCTCGTTCAACGAGCTCATCCTCCTCTACACCCTCGTCGGCGTGCTGACTCCGGCGGGGGTCAGCGCCTCGAACCTCCTCATTCTGGAGCAATTCTCGGAAGGAGAACGCCCGACGGCCTTCGCATCGTTCCAGGAGATCAGCATCCTGGGTTCCATCGTCGGCGGTCTCGTCGGCTTCTTCTGGCTACAGGCCAACGAACTCCTCCGCCCGTTGCTGATCGTGCTCGCCGCCTTCGCGTTGGCATCCGCGATCATCGTTTGGTGGGGAGTGAAGGACTCCCCGAAACCCCTCACTTCCCACTCCACGACTCTGGATGCGGCCAGTCTCGTCTCTCGACTTCGGCACTCCGTCGCTCTCCGGTCGGCGGTTCCGTTCTTCCCTCCGTTCCCCCAGTTCCAGCCCGGCGTGGTACACCGAGCGTGGCGTCGAGTCCGCGAGGAGGCTCGCCACGAACTCCCCCTCATCTTCGCCGCGTCGCTGCTATTCAACCTCAGCGCGAACCTGTTCAACGTGTCGTACACGTTCTACCTCTCTGCCGTCGGGATATCCTTTGCCGGCATTTTCCTCGTGAACGTCTCGAACAACGCGGCACAGGGGGTGCTCTTCCCCCTCTCCGGCAGCCTCTCGACGAGGGGCGGCGCGGACCGGCTGGTGCGGACCTCCTCCCTGCTCCGGTGCGTCGGGTACCTGATCGTCGTCGCGTTCACGTTCGACCACATGTTCGGGGGCGCGCTGGCCTTCGGGGCGAATATTCTCGTCTACGCAATCATGGGCGGCGCCATCGCGCTCTACTCCACCGCCTCCTCGCTTGTTCTGTTCCGGACTCTCCACGAACGCGATGCCGGGAGCATGTTGGGACTCAACAGCGCGCTCGGCGGGGTCGCTGCGATCGGCGGCGCGTTCCTATCCGGAATACTTTCCTATTATGGGAGCTACCGCCTCACCTTCCTCGTCGCCGCTGTCGGGCTCCTGATCTCTCTCCCCCTCTGGGCCGCCGCCGACGCGGCGTACATCCACCGGCAGGTGGGCCCGGTCGCGCCCCCGGCCCCCAGCTGAACCACAACCGGCACTCCCGTTAAGAGCGAAACTCGTCTGATTGGACGGGGATGTCGCCAACGGCATCGACGCAGGTGGTGGAGCGGGGGCTCCAGGACATCGTCGCGGTCGAGTCCCACATCACATTCATCGACGGACAAGGGGGACGGCTGCTCTACGAAGGGTACGATATCCGGGACTTGGCCGAGCAGTCGACCTTCGAGGAAGTGGCGTATCTCCTCTGGTACGGTCGGCTGCCCACAGCGACCCAGCTCGACGATCTGAGGCAGCGTCTCGTCGGCCTGCGGCCGCTCCCCGAGCCTCTCGCCCGTCTCATCGATTCGTTGCCCACCGACTCGAACCCCATGGACGTGCTTCGGACCGCCGTCTCGGCCCTCGCAATGCTCGAACGCGCCGAGACGCAGCCGGGCCCCAGCTCCATCGGCGGCGCGCTCCGGCTCACCGCCGCGCTCCCGTCCATGATCGGTCGGTTTCAGCGCCGGCGGGTCGGGCTCGCCCCGCTGAAGGAACGCCCCGACCTAAACAACGCCGAGAACCTGCTGTACCAGATCACCGGGCGAGAAGGCAGCGAGGCCGAGAACCGGGCCCTCGACGTCGCGCTCATTCTTCATGCCGACCACGAACTCAACGCCTCCACCTTTGCCGCCCGGGTGACGGCTTCGACGCTGTCCGACCTCTATTCGGCCGTCACGAGCGCGATCGGCACGCTCAAGGGTCCCCTCCATGGCGGAGCGAACGAGCGGGCCGTAGAGCTGCTGGCGGAGATCGGGGAGGTCTCCCGAGTCGAGGAAGTGGTGACGGCCAAGCTCGCCCGCCACGAGCGCGTCATGGGGTTCGGTCATCGGGTCTACAAGGTCGAGGACCCCCGGGCGACGATCCTCCGGGCCTGGCTGCACCGCGTGGGAGAGTCTGCCGGCAACCTGCACTCGTACGAGCTGCTCGAGAGGATGAAGGAAGTCGTGCACCGGGAGAAAGGGCTCTATCCGAACGTGGACCTCTATTCCGGCTCGGTCTACGCGCTCCTCGGGGTCCCGAAGGACCTGTTCACCCCGATCTTCGCCGCGAGTCGTGTGGCGGGTTGGGCGGCGCATGTGCTCGAGGAGTACCAGGACCTCCGTCTAATCCGGCCCAGCGCCCTCTACGTGGGTCCGACCGACCTGCGGTACGTCCCCATCGCCGAGCGCGGTTCCTAGGTCGGGGACCGCCGCCGTTTCTCCGGGACGCTCTTTAGCGCTTCGACCCGCATCAGTGGATACCGAAGGTCGGCCCGGTAACTTAGACGCGCCACGACGCGCACCCCTCCATCGGACAACGTCACTACGGCGTCGATCATCTCCGCCGTCACGTAGCGGTACCCGAACCGGCCGCGGCCCATGGCGCCTCCCCGGGCCGGCACGATTCGGACGCGCACCCGGTCCACGAACGGCTGGAGCTCGACAGCCGATTCAATCGAACGAGCCAATGGCCCGGCCGTCCGCGGGGACACGGGGATCCCGAGGTATTGGTGGAAGATTCCGCCGAGCTTGATGCCGGCCTCGAACAACAGAGCCTCCCTCAAAGAGAGCGGCACCCGGTGCAGGGATCGGCGCCGCGGGCTATTCATACATCCCCCCGGAGGCGCGGGCCGTCGACTCGGCGCGCGCGACCCAGGGACCGACCAGGTAGTACGCGGCGAGTCCGATCACGGCCACCGTTGCCGCAATCTCCCCTACAACGTAGAACGAACTGCCGACCGACGGGTGGAATTGGAGTGGGACGAGCGATACGCCGAGCGCTGCCGCCGTCGCCAGCATCGCCCACCGCAACGGCATGCCCCGCCGGAGCTTGGGGTATGGGACGGGGAAGACCATCAGAAGCGCGAGGAACGTCGCGACGACCAGCACCCCGAGCGGATTCGTCCCCACGAACGCGGGTACATCGAGGAAGAGGAGCAGTCCGATGACGGCCAGCGCGTTCTGCGGCGTGGAGGCGCCCACGAAGTGTGGCCGCTGCCATCCGCGCCACGTGAAGTAGACCAGACGCCCCAGCGCCAACCCGGCGACGAGGAACCCGACCAGGAGCGTGTAGGGGTACCACGGCGCCCAGAGAGAGGAGTGCTCGGTGTGGACCACAACGAGCGCCGCGGGGGCGATGCCGAAGGTGATCGCGTCGGCGACGGAGTCGAGCACCCGGCCCTCCGCGGAGGGCGGGCCGCCGGCGCGGCGCGACAGGAGACCATCCAGCCCGTCGAACCCGACGCCACAACCGATCAGCAGCATCGCCCACAGTTTGTTTCCGGCCAGGATGTAGAGGATCGCCCCAACGCCCAAGACCGCGTTCGCGAGCGTCGCAAGATTCGCCCCGACGCGCGCCCCCGAGGTCACGAGCGCTCCACTGCCACGGTCGACCGACCCGCTCGAACGCGGTCGCCTGGCTTGACCGAGGGCCGGAAGGAACCGACCGGGAGTAGCATGTCGACGCGAGAGCCCAGCAAGATCATTCCCAGTCGGTCGCCCTTCTGGTACGTCATGCCCACCTCGACGAGACTGACCAACCGTCGGGCCACGACGCCCGTCATTTGGATCACGTCTACGGGACCGTCGCGGGTTCTCAAGCGGTACCGACGCTGCACGTTATGAGCGGCGTCGGGGACGTATGCGGGTCGGAATCCATCCCCCGAGTCCTCGATATCCGCGACCTCGGCGTCGAGCGGGAAACGGTTGACGTGTACGTCCGTGACGTTCATGAACACGCCGATGCGCCACCTGCCTTCCTCTTCCGTGACCAGGATGACGCGACCATCCGCTGCCGAGACGGCACCGGCTCCCGGCACCCGCTCAGGATCCCGGAAGAAGATCGCGAAGAAGGTCCACCCAGCAGTGAGGGCCGCGGACGCGACGATCCCTGGCAGGAACGGGCCGCGGATCAGGACCGATATCGCCCAGAGCACCGCGAGTCCGATGGCGGCGACCGCGAGATACAAACGCGCGGGGCGTACGAACACGGGGCGGGCGACCCTACGATTTGAGAACGATCTCGATGTTCACGCCGTCGGGCACCTGGATCCGCATCACCTGGCGGAGCGCCCGTTCGTCGGCATCGATGTCGATGAGTCGCTTGTGGATCCGCATCTCCCAGTGGTCGATCGTACTCGTCCCGCCCCCGTCGGGGCCTTTACGGACGGGTACGCGGAGGTGCTTCGTCGGGAGGGGGATCGGCCCGGCGATGGCGACGCCGGTCTTCAAAGTGATCTCTCGGATCTGCGCGCAGACGGCGTCGACCTTCTTCGGGTCGGTGCCGCTGAGTGAAATCCGGGCCCGCTGCGGCATCGATCCTCTGAGGTAGGCAAAGGAGCCGGGCAGGCCCTTTAGTCCTTACGCCTCCCGCTTCTTGACCTCGACCACGACGCCGGCGGCGACGGTCTGACCCATGTCGCGCACGGCGAACCGGCCGAGCTGCGGGAATTCCTTGTACTTCTCGAGCACGAGTGGCCGCTTGGGGGTGATCTTAACCAACGCCGCGTCGCCGGTTTTGAGCGAGGTGGGGTTCTCCTCGGCGGTCTGGCCCGTCTTCGGGTCGAGTCGCTTCTGGAGCTCCGTAAACTCGCACGCCACTTGAGCGGTGTGAGCGTGGAACACCGGGGTGTACCCCGCGGTGATCACCGAAGGGTGGTTGAGCACCTGGATGTTCGCGGTGAAGCTCTCGACTACGGTGGGCGGGTTGTTGACCGGGCCCACGACATCGCCGCGCCGGATATCGTTCTTGTCGATCCCCCGGACGTTGAAGCCGACATTGTCCCCCGGTGTCGCCTCGGTCACCGACTCGTGGTGCATCTCGATCGACTTGACCTCTCCGGACTTCCCGCTCGGCAGGAAGATGATCTTGTCGCCGACCTTCAGCTTCCCGGTTTCTACGCGCCCGACGGGGACGGTACCAATGCCCGTGATCGTGTAGACGTCCTGGACCGGAAGCCGGAGGGGCTTGTCGGTCGGTTTGGGCGGTACTACCAGGTTGTCCAATGCCTGGAGCAGGGTCGGGCCCTTCCACCAGGGCATGTTGGGGGAGGCCTTGTTGATGTTGTCGTCCTTGAACGCGGAGATGGGCAGGAAGACGACCTGCGTCTCGACCTTGAAGCCGACGTTCTTGAGCAGCTTGGTGACCTCCTCGCGTAGCGTGTTGAACTTGGCCTCGGAAAACGCAACCTCTTGTCGGTCCATCTTGTTCACGGCGACGATCAGCTGGTTGACGCCCAGGGTCCGGGCGAGGAAGATGTGCTCCCGAGTCTGCTCCTGGATCCCCTCCGCCGCCGAAACGACCAGGACGGCGGCATCGGCCTGGCTGGTCCCGGTGATCATGTTCTTGACGAAGTCGCGGTGACCGGGCGCGTCGATGATGGTGAAGTAGTACTTCTGGGAGTCAAACCGCCGGTGCGCGATGTCGATCGTGACGCCGCGTTCGCGCTCTTCCTTGAGCTCGTCCATCACCCAGGCGAACTCGAACGTCGCCTTGCCCTTCGCCTCGGCCTCCAGCCGGTACTTGTCAATCTCCTCTTGCCGGATGTTCCCTGTATCCAGGAGAATGCGACCGACGGTCGTGGACTTTCCGTGATCGACGTGACCAATGAACACGAGGTTCAGGTGTGGTTTCTGGGCCATGGAGTGGACTCCGGGCGCGGCCACATTGCGCCCGTATATAGGCCTTTGGCGGTGATTCTCTCGAGAAAGGCCACTTTTTTCGGCGATGGACCCGCGTCCCCCCGGGTCGGCCGCCGCACCCTCGATTCCTCCCCGACGTACCGTCGACAAATGCAAACGGCTTTACGGCAGAGGACTCTCCTACGGCCATCCGGGCCGCCCTCGGGGGCCCGCTCTGAGGGTTCTGCGTGACGGGTTTACCCCCGCGCACAGTGGCGGAGAGCCGCTCCACTGCGATTCGCCTGATGCTGCCGACGGATGCCAACTTCATGGGCAACGTGTTCGGGGGCCAAATCCTCGCTGAGATCGACCGGGTCGCCTATGTGGCGGCTACTCGACATTGCCGGGGAAACTGCGTGACGGCCTCCATCGACAGGGTGGACTTCCGAGCGCCGGTTCATGTCAGTGATGTCGTAGAGTGGGCGGCGCAGCTCACCTTTGTAGGCACAACGTCGATGGAGATCTGGATCCGGGTCAGCGCCGAACCGCTCCAGGGGGGCACCCGGCGCCCCGTCGGGGAGGCCTTCGTGACCATGGTCGCCCTCGACGCCCAAGGACGTCCGACCCCGGTGCCGCCTCTCGATCTCAGCTCCGACGAGGAGCGACGGCGCTACTCCGAAGGTCAGACCCGAGCGGCGGGGCGTCGCAAGCACCGCGCCCGCTAGTCACTGGAAAGGAGACTCCACGGGAGGAATCAACCTTGATCTGCGAGATGTGTGGGAACGACGTCGACTCTTTGACGCCAGTTCGGGTCGAAGGCTCCGTGCTGCGGTTATGCGCCGATTGCGGCAGGTTTGGACAAGCCGTCGCGCCGCCGTCGACTCCGGTCGCGCCGGTCCGCAGCGGGAGCGTCACATTCCACCAAGGACAAAGTCACCTCCCCGGCCGGATTCGACGGACGGAGGAGAGAGACGTTTTCTCCGACATGCCGGAAATGGAGCTGAGCCCGGACTGGTTCCAGCGGATTCGGCATCGGCGGGAACTGCTTACGTGGACCCCCGAAGAGTTCGGCAAGCGGCTCAATGAAAAGAAATCCCTCGTCTTGAAGGTGGAATCGGGGAGCTTCCGCCCCCCGGACGCGACGCTTCGCAAGATCGAGCGCTTGCTCAAGATCCGTCTGACGGCGGATCCGAACGCCCCGCCGCCCTAGTCGGCGGCTCCGACCGCCTCCGACTCTTCCGGGGGTCGTCAGGACCGATGGAAGGGGTCCGGTGGTGCGGGGAAGGGGTCCAGTCGTCGTCCCGGTCCCTCTCGAACCCGACCTCGTGCGAGACCTCGGCCCGTACCGCGCCTGAAATGGGGTCCCCGGCCCGGACTGTGGCGAGGTCTCGTTGGTACCGCTCCGCGAGCCGGTCCACCGCGAGAACGTACCCCGCTCCCGTCCCCGCCAGCCCGAACACCGCGAGCAGGCGAATGGTGTCGTTCGGAATCACAATTGCGAAGCCAGAGAGAACGGCGACCCACGCCCCGAACCCGAGGTACAATCCTCGAAGCTCACGCCGGGCTCGGTGGTCTCGATGAGAGTAGGCCATCGGTCCCCCTCGGTACGGCGCGATCATCACACATCGGGCGAAAACCGGAGCGGTCTGCTCCCGCCTATGACGGACGTGGGCGGCGTCAACCTAGCAGCTCCTCGAGAATCGCCTTCTGCGCGTGGAGCCGGTTCTCCGCCTGGTCCCAGACCACCGACTGTGGGCCGTCGATGACCTCGTTGGTGATCTCGAGCCCCCGATGCGCCGGCAGGTCGTGCAGAACTAGAGCTCCTGGTCGCGCGTGGGCCAGTAGTTCGCTGTTGAGCTGGAATCCGGCGAACGCGGCTTCTCGGTCCCTCTGTTCGGCCTCTTCGCCCATTGAGACCCAGACGTCGGTGTAGACTGCGTCGGCCTCCGTCACCGCCGTTACGGGATCCGGGTAGAACTGAAGTTGGGCGCCGCTCGTTCGCGCGAGGGCCTGGGCCCGGTCGACGATCTCCGGATTCGGCCGGTACTCCTCCGGGGTAGCGCTCGCGAGGTCGAGGCCGACCATGGCGCACCCGAGGAGGAGCGAATGGTGCACGTTGTTCCCATCGCCCACCCAGGCGAGCCGGTGGCCCCCGAACATCCCCTTCCAGCATTCGTAGAGGGTCAGGAGGTCGGCGGTCACTTGACAGGGATGCTCCCGGTCGTCGAGCGCGTTGATCACTGGAATCGAGGCGTGACGGGCCAACTCGGCCTCGTCCTGATGCCGGAACGCCCGGTAGACGATCCCATCGACATAGCGCGAGAGCACCCGAGCGGTGTCCGCAATGGTCTCTCCGCGGCCAAGCTGGAGGTCCTTCGAGGACATGTAGAGCGCGTGGCCGCCGAGATCGTTTACGCCGACCTCGAACGAGGTTCGGGTCCGAGTCGACGGCTTCTCAAAGATCATCGCGACATTCTTGCCGCGCAGCGCGGGACGAAGTACCCCCCGTCGGCGCTCGGCCTTCAGCCGACGAGCGCGCTTCAGAATCGGGAGCAGGTCCTTCCCCAGATCAGCGATCGACAGGAGATCCCGCTTCGTGGATTTCGTGGGCATGACGACGTCACAACGCGTCGCAGCGTTGAAAGCTCTGCTATGGACTCGGCGAAACCCCGCCGTTTCTGGATTCGAATCGACGCGTCAAGTTACCGGGAGTAGCATTATGAATTGAGCGGGGCTCGCGGGCCCGAGGAGTGGTTGTGCCTTCCCGCAAGAAACCTTACAGGAAAAGTTCCCCGGTTCCGGCGGACGCGTACCCTCGGCGAACTCGGGGGCGAGGGGTGTACATGGTGTCGGGGGGTGTCACAAAGTTCGCCAAGGCCCACCCAGCGATGGACTTCCGGCTGATGGTGAAGAAGGCCTACGACCAGGCCCGGGCGGAGATTCCCAACCTCACTGCCGACCGGATCGATGGGTCCAGAGTATCGTACTTCTCGGACCACTTCAGTCGTCAGCTGAAGGCCGCGAGCATGGTCCAGGACTATCTGGGACTCAACCCGAAAGGTTCGGTTCGCATCGAATGGGGCGGAGCGACCGGCGGCGAGTGCTTCCAGGCCGCCTACGAGGCGATCGCCAGCGGTCGTATGGATGTCTGTCTCGCTGCCGGCTACGAAACGATGAGCCGCGTGGCCACGTGGAAGGGGAACGAGTTCATTGCCCTGGCGTCCGACACGAATTTCGACTTCCCACTCGGGGGGTTCTACACCGGATACTACGCCCTCATGGTCATGCGCCACATCTACGAGTACCTGCGGCTGACCAAATTCGCTCATGTGACGAACGAACGAGAGGCGCAGCGGCTTGCGATCGCGGAAGGCCAACGGATCATGGCCTGGGTCTCGGTCAAGAACCACTTGAACGCCACCCACAATCCATACGCCCAGTACCCCAAGCGATTGACCGTCAAGGACGTCCTGAGCTCGGAGATGATCTCCTATCCGTTGATGAGGGAGCAGATCTGCACGATGAGCGATGGCGCCGCGACGGCGATTCTGTGTACGGAATCGGTAGCCAAGGAACTCACCGACCGACCGGTGCGAGTCACGGGCGTTGGCACGGGAACGGACACGATGCGCCTGTCCGACCGCCCGTTCGGCTCCGTCCCACTCTTTCCCCACGAGAAAGCGGCGGATTACGCGCACCTTCCTTACCCGGGCGTACACTCGTTCCGCGCAGGACGCACCGCGGGACTCGAGGCCTGTCGAATGGCCGGCGTCACCGACCCGATCCGTCAGCTCGATTTCATCGAGCTTCACGACGCCTATGCGTCGAGCGAGATCCAGACGTATGAGGACCTGGGACTCTGCAAGTACGGCGAGGGTTACGACTTCACTCTCTCCGGGGCCCCCTTCCTGAAGAACATCGACTACGGACTGCCCGTCCCCCAAGCGGGGAAGATCCCGGTCAACCCGTCGGGCGGGCTCATCGCTTGCGGGCACCCGGTGGGCGCCACTGGCCTCATGCAAGCCGTCTTCGCATTCTGGCAGCTTCAGGGGACGATCCGCCAGCACTTCGGGGACTCGACCCTCCAAATCCGCAACGCGAAGCGCGGGGCGATCCACAGCCATGCGGGCACCGGTTCGGCCGTTACAGTGTCCATCCTCGAACGGGGGTTCTGAGGTTGGCGCGTCCGAGGACGTTCCAGCATTTCCGCGAGGTGCAAGAAGAGCTCGGGAAGACGGGCGCGGCGATCTTCCGAGACGCCAACGGGGTCGAGAGCCTGTTCATCGATAGTCCGTATTCGATCCACTACATTCACAGTTATGCGGAGGACTCGGCCTTTTTCCTCGGGCTCGCTGAAAAAAAGTTGCTCGGTTCCAAGTGCGCCAACCCTGCCTGTGGGTTCGTCTACGCGACCCCGCGAGGCCACTGCATGGTCTGCGGGCGCCCGACCGAGTGGCTCGAACTTCCCCGGCGAGGAAAGGTCCACTCGTGGACCACCTGTCTGTTCGGAAGCGAGGCGTTCCTCAAGGAGACGCCGTATAACCTCGCGATGATCGAGTTCGAGGGGGCCGGCAGTCTCTTCCTCGCTCGGGTCAAGGAGTGCGTCCAGTCGGAGCTCTACGTCGGCATGCCCGTCGAGGCCCGGTTCGCTCCGGAGCCCAAGTATTCGATCACCGACGTCTGGTTCGTGCCCGTGCGGTGACCCGCATCGACCGACGAGCCGTTTCCCGAACGCGCGCGCGTTCGGAACACTGCCCGGATTTTATAGCATGAGTGCTACAGTAATAGCGGAATGGCATTCGTCCCGAGCGGACCCGCGTCCGCGCTGCTCGAGATCTTCATCTTTCTCGCCGGAGCCGAGGCGATCCGGTTCCGCCTCAGCCGAATCGGAGTGCCCCAGATCGTCGGCGAGGTTCTCCTCGGAATGCTACTGGCCCCGCTCGCGCTCGGCAATGTGATCAACGGCCTCGTCGGTTTCTCGCTCTTCAACGTCAATACGATCCTGCTGGCCTTCGCCGACTTCTCGGTCATCTTGATCATCTTCGCCGCCGGGCTCGAGGGCGGGGTCTCGGGACTCCGGTCCGCCGGGAGCTGGGCGGTGCTCGGCGCCGTCGCCGGAAACCTCGTACCGTTCCTCGTAACGTACCTCGTGTTCTCCCATCTGTTCCCCAGTACGATGGCTCTCCTGCTGGCGGTTGCCGCGGGATCCACTAGCACTGCCGTGACCGCGTCCCTGATTCGGAACGAGCAGTTGGGAGGAAGCGCTGGCGCCAAGTTCCTCCTCTCCACCACGGCGATGGACGATGTCGTGGGGCTCGTACTCTTATCCGTGATCCTCAGCTTGGTCGGAGGGCAGTTCAACCTCATCACCGTCACGGGGAGCATCGCCCTCGATGTCCTCGTGTGGGTCGGCGTTCTCATTGGCTCAGTGCTCGTTATCCCGCGCGTCTTCCGGGCGATGGGTCCTCGGGAGACCTACAATCTCCCGTTCCTGATCCTATTCATTCTCGCGGCTGTCGTCACCGCGGTCGGGTTCTCGACGGTCGTCGGGGCATACATCGCCGGGCTCGCTATCGCCGAGAGTGTCGTGGCTAGTCGAACCCGCCAGACGCTGGATGTGCTGGTGTTGGTCTTCGGCTCCCTGTTCTTCGTCGTCATCGGCTTCGAGTTCCACGTAAACTTGCTCCTGAACCCTCTTGTGTGGGGCATCGGCATTCTGCTCGCTCTGATCGCCGTCGGGGGGAAGGTCCTCGCGATCTACCCGGTCGCCCTCCGGCGCTTCCGTCGCCGTTCCGAGGCCGTGATGATCGCCGTGGGAATGATCCCCCGGGGCGAGATCGGGTTGATCGTTGGCGCCATCGGGATCTCCCTCAATGTGTTGAACCAGGAGGGCCTGGGCGCCATCCTCCTAATGTCGATACTCACGACCGGGATCGGGGGTTTCCTGTTCCACGCGGCTGCGAAGGTGGCCCGGGCGGAATACGTCCATCCGGACGAGTCGACGGCCCCGCCAACGGGCGAGCGCGGGCCCGGCGATCGCGCAAATGGGAGCTAGGAAACCCTATGGATTCGACACAGCCGGTTCCACCGGGCGAGAGACCGGTGCCGCGGGCCGGACTTGAACCGGCGACTTCAAGATCTTCAGTCTTGCACTCTCCCAACTGAGTTACCGCGGCGTCCGCGCCCTGCCGGAATCTCCCCGGCTTTTAAATCAATGGGAGTCGGCGTCACCCGGCGCTCCGCCGAAGGCCTCGCTCGCCCTTGGGCTGGACGCGCGCGCGTGCACGTTCGACCGCTTTTCTGACGGAGAAGTGGCCCCCTGGCCCGTCGAGCTTTATCTAGTCCGCTCGGCCTCAATACGGCGCGCACGTGAAGACTCTCATCGTCGCGGAGAAATTCAACACCGCTCTGCGGATTGCCATCGTCCTCTCGGACGGACGAATGAAGCGGGGCAAGGCCGAAACCGTACCCGTCTTTCGTTTCCAGCGACCAGATGGCGAGTACGCGGTGCTGGGGCTCCGTGGGCACATCATCGAGCTCGACTATCCCGAAGAGTTCGCGCATTGGTCGCTCGCGAACCTCGGCCAGCTTCTCGAGACGACTCCCCTCAAGCGAGTCTCCGAACCGCGCATCGTCGAAGCGATTCGATCCATCGTCCGAGAGTTCGAGCGGGTGATCATCGCGACGGACTACGACCGGGAAGGGGAGTTGATCGGTTGGGAAACCCTCGAGATCATCCGTCAAGTGCACCCCTCGATCCAGGTCCAGCGTGCCCACTACAGCGCCCTGACGCGCGAGGAGATCGAGCGAGCCTTCGGTGACCTTCACGAGGTCGACCGAGCGCTCGCGGAGGCGGCGGAGTCCCGGCAGGAGATCGACCTCGTTTGGGGAGCGCTGCTGACACGGTACCTCTCGCTCACCGCAGGCCAGCGGGGCGCGGGCTTTCTCTCGGCGGGCCGCGTCCAGACTCCGACGCTAGCCCTGCTCGTCACTCGGGACCAAGAGATCAAGGAGTTCGTCCCGGAGCCGTTCTGGACTCTCGAAGCAACGGCTAGTGCGGACGGCGCGGACTTCCGCCTCCAGCATGAGCACGGCATCTTCACCGACTCGGGCGAAGCGAAGCAGGCGCTCGGCCACGTCCAGGGAGCCACGGAGGGAAAAGTAGCCGAATTCAAGGAAGAGGAGGTCCGCCGGCGCCCTCCGATCCCGTTCAGTACGACGCTCTTCGTGTCGGAGGCGACCCGGCTCGGTTTGAGCGCCTCCGGCGCGATGCGGGTCGCCGAGGATCTGTACACCCAGGGATTGATCAGCTACCCACGGACGGACAATACGGTCTACCCTCGGGGCCTCGGGCTCCGCTCGATGGTGGAGAAGTTCCTCGAGAGCCCCTTCCGCGAAGAGGCGATGTACATCCTCGCCCAATCCGCCTTCCGCGCGACCCGGGGTCGGACCGAGACCACGGACCATCCGCCAATCTATCCGACCGGCGTCGTCGACCCGAAGAAGCTCAAACCGGACCACGCCAAGGTCTATGAGCTCGTAGTGCGGCGTTTCCTTGCGACCGTCTCGCCGGATTCGGTGGGTCGGTCGCGCGCCACGAAAGTCCTCATCCGCGACCAGGGCTTCAACGGCAAGGGTTACCACGTCCTCGACCCGGGGTGGTACCGGGTCTACCCGTACCAGCACCCCGAGGAGACCGCGATGCCGGCCCTCCAGGTCGGCCAAACGGTCCCGGTCAAGAACATCCGCCTGACCGAGGACAAGACCCAGCCACCCCGACGGTTCTCCCAAGGCTCTCTGATCCAGGAGATGGAACGGCTCGGACTGGGGACCAAGAGCACGCGGCACGACATCCTCCAGAAGCTGCTCGACCGTCACTACGTGCAAGCTCGCTACCTCGAGCCCACGAGTACTGGCGTCGCGGTGACCGAGGCCTTGCGCGCCCACGCCCCTTTCGTGACCTTACCGGACATGACCCACCGGCTCGAGGCCGACATGGAACTCGTCGCCGAGTCCAAGAAGGCCAAGTCGGAGGTCCTCGAGGAATCCCGAGAGATGCTGCGGGAGATCCACCAGGCGTTGAAGGTGAACGCCGAAGCGGTCCAGAAGACCCTGACGACGGCGATGGATCGTCAACATTTCGTTGGCCCCTGCCCAAAGTGCGGTGGGGCGCTTCGCATGCTCCGGAGCCCCCGAGGCAGCCGGTGGGTTCAATGCGTGAACAACCCGGCGACCTGCACGGTGAGCTTCCCGCTCCCGGCCGCAGGGTTCATCGAACCCGCCCCCGAATTCCTCTGCGCCACTTGTCAGACTCCCCGTCTCAAGATCGTCTTCCGCGGACAACGGCCCCAGCTCTACTGCATCAATCCGGAGTGCGCCGAGCATCACAAGGCGTTCCGAGTCGGCACGTGCACCACCTGCGGCTCTCCGCTCAGCATCCGTTATTCTCGCTTCGGCAAGCGGTTCGTCGGATGCACCGGTTATCCGAAGTGCACGGTCACGTACCCCCTGCCCCAACGGGGTCGGCTCGACACCGAGGAAGCCCCCTGCCCAGTCTGTCGGGCCCCGATCGTCACCGCGATTGAGGCGGGTCGGAGACCGTGGAGGCTCTGCATCAACCCGGAGTGTCCCACACGGAAGTCCGCCGCGGCCAGTCCCAAGGCCGACGAGGCAGTTTCACCGAAGACAGCCGCCGTGCGCCCGCGGGCCCGGAAGTCGGCGCCGCGCGTCGCGGCTCGACCGAAGTCTGCCGTCCCGCGACGGCGCAGCGCGACGCGTCCGAAATCTACCGAGCCGGATGCGCCGGGCCCGGTGGCCGAGTCACTTGCGCCGCCGTAGGTCCGCCGCTCCCGCGATCGGCCGTGCTTAAACCGGTCCCCATCCAACGGGAGCACTTCAAGACGGTCGCCCTCTCCGGTGACCTCCGGCCCACTGCGGTTCTAAATACCGCGCCCCGTTCGGACGCACGTGCGCTCGTCCCATCGTCTTCTAGAGATGGATTCTCGCACGCTGGAACGCCGACTGCGAGAGAATCCGGTCGTGATCGTGCCGGTCGGCGCTCTCGAGGCGCATGGCCCCCACCTTCCGCTCGGGGCCGACCAGATCCAGGCGGAATCGACCGCCGAGGCCCTCGCCGGCCGGATTGGTGCGCTGATCGCTCCGACGCTGCCGTATGGCTCCTGTGCCAGTACTCGCCCATTCCCCGGGACCGTCAACCTCTCCATCGGGGCGCTCTCTCGTCTCGTCCGGGAGCTCCTTGAGGAACTCGCGCGTTCCGGTGTACGGCGCGCGCTCGTCCTCTCGGGTCACGCGGCGCAGGGTCACATGGCGGCCCTACGGGAAGGAGCGGAAGAGGCGGTGCGCGCGGTTCCTGCGCTCCGAGTCGTCGTGCTTTCCGACTACGATTTCGTCTACGAACTCCGGGGAAAGCTATCCCCGGCCACGGACGGTCACGGGGGCCTCCTCGAGACTTCCCGGGTGCTGGCCATGAGCCCGGGCACCGTGGGCACCGAACGACCGAGGGTCGAGTACCGATACTCCCGCTTCCAGGTCGGTGACCCGACCGTTGCGGAGTGGCCCGAGAGCGTGATCGGGGACACCGGTCCGGCGACCGCAGAGCTCGGTCAACGAGTCCAGGCCCACGTACTGGACCGTCTCGAAGCCACCGTGCGCGAGCTATTGCCGGCAGCGTAACGGGTAGCGGGGACGATCCATGGCCACTTCGGAGTCTCCGATCCGGATCCACGGCGCGCGCCAACATAACCTGAAAAACATCTCACTGGACTTGCCCCGGAACCGGTTCATCGTCATCACGGGCGTCAGCGGGTCGGGCAAGTCGTCGCTCGCCTTCGACACGCTCTACGCCGAGGGTCAACGGCGCTACATCGAGAGCCTGTCCGCCTACGCGCGGCAGTTCCTCGGACAAATGGACAAGCCGGACGTCGACCTCATTGAGGGCCTATCACCGGCGATCGCGATCGAACAGCGGGCGGGGAGCCGGAATCCCCGTTCGACGGTGGGCACCGTGACGGAGATCTATGACTTCCTCCGCCTCCTGTACGCCCGCATCGGAGTCCCGCACTGCCCCAACGACGGGGAGGAGATCGCCCCTCAGTCGATTGACAAGATCGTGGAGGCGATCCGGGACCGAGCCGATGGGGAGGCCATCGACCTTCTGGCCCCCGTGATCCGCGGCAAGAAGGGCGAGCAACGGGACGTCCTCCAGAAACTCCGGCAACAGGGCTACCGACGCTTTGTCATCGATGGCGCCGAGGTGCGGTTCCCTGGGGCGGAGATCCGCCTCGAGAAGAACAAGAAGCACACGATCGAGGTGATCGTCGATTCGCTGAAGGTCTCCGACGAGGAAGCGACGCGACTGTCCGAAGGGATCTCTCTTGCCCGGGGGCTGGCCGAGGGCCTCGTCATCGTGCGCCGTCCGAAGGGCGTCCGCGAGAGCTTCTCGAGCTCGCGCGCGTGTCCCAAGTGCGGGTTCTCGATCGAAGAGCTCACCCCGCGAATGTTCTCGTTCAACAGTCCCTACGGTGCGTGTCCGGAGTGTTCCGGCATCGGAGCGACGCTGCATGCCGACCCCGGCCTGATCGTTCCGGACAAGGACAAACCGCTGACGCGCGCGATCACCGTGTGGGGGCTGACCCCCGAGAGCGAGTCGCTGGAGGAGTTCGGTCGCCTCTTTGGCTATGACCCCGACGACCCCATCTCGCGGCTATCGGAAAAGGGCTGGAAGGCGCTCATGTACGGAAGCGACCGCTCGATCGGTTCACCGAGCCACTGGGGCGCCCACTGGTGGGGAGGGGGCTGGCTCAAGGAGGGCCTGGTCCACGCCGTCGAACGCCGATGGAAATCGACGAAAAGTGAGGGCGCCAAGGAGTACTACCTGGGATTCATGACGTTCACCCCCTGCCGTTCCTGCCACGGCAAGCGCCTCAAGCCCGCGAGCCTCGCCGTCACGGTCTCGGGGCAGTCGATTGCCGAGGTGGTGGCCCAGCCCGTCAGCGCGCTGGTCCGGTTCTTCCGCGAACTCGGCCTCTCCGAGAAGGACCAGCAGATCGTCGGCCAAGTCGTGAAGGAGATCCGGGCCCGCCTTGGTTTCCTCGACAACGTCGGGCTCACCTACTTGACCTTGGACCGGGCCTCGGCCAGCCTATCGGGCGGCGAGGCCGAACGCATCGCGCTCGCGACCCAGATCGGGTCCGGCCTCGTCGGCGTTCTCTACATTCTGGACGAGCCCTCGATCGGGTTGCACGCGCGGGACCATGAACGGCTGCTCGCGACGCTCAAGACGCTCCGAGACCTCGGCAACACGCTTCTCGTCGTCGAGCACGATGAGATGACGATGCGCGCCGCCGACTGGCTCGTCGACCTCGGGCCCGGGGCCGGGATCCACGGTGGGGAATTGCTCTATTCCGGACCCCCCGATCAGATCGCGTCTGCGCCGCGGTCGCTCACCGCTGACTATCTCAGCGGCCGTCGTTCGATCCCGGTGCCCGAGCGCCGGCGGTTCCCGACCCACCGGTGGCTGACGGTCCGCGGGGCGCGGGAGAACAATCTGCAGGGCATCAACGTCCGGATCCCTCTGGGCCTGCTCACTGTTCTCTCGGGCGTGTCGGGCAGCGGTAAGTCGACGCTGCTCCAGGAGATCCTCTACAAGGCCGTCCGTCGGCACCTCGGCGTCGGTCGCGAGGCGCCCGGGAAGCACGACCTCATCGAGGGCATCGACCAGATCGACCGGGTCCTTCTCATCGACCAGTCGCCCATCGGCCGAACCCCTCGGAGCAATCCGGCGACGTACACCGGTCTGATGACGCCCATCCGAGAACTGTACGCGAGCCTGCCCGAGTCGAAGGTCCGAGGCTTCGGTCCCGGACGGTTCAGTTTCAATGTCGCGAGCGGTCGCTGCGAGGCGTGCGAAGGGGACGGGGTCCTGTCGTATGAGATGCACTTCCTTCCCGAGGTCCACGTCATCTGCGAGGAATGCGGCGGGAAGCGCTTCAACCAAGAGACCCTCCAGGTGCGGTTCAAGGGCAAGACCATCGCCGATGTGCTCGACATGACCGTCGACGAAGCCCGGAGCTTCTTCCAGAACCACCGACGCATCGAGGGACGGCTCCAGCTCCTTTCCCAGGTCGGACTCGGCTACATCCACCTCGGCCAAAGCGCGACGACGCTCTCGGGGGGGGAGGCTCAACGGATCAAGATCGCCTTCGAGCTGGGTAAGACGCCGACCGGAAAAACGCTCTACCTCCTCGACGAGCCGACGACCGGCCTCCACTTCGAGGACGTGCGTCGATTGCTCGAGGTGCTCTTCCGCCTGCGGGAGAGCGGCAACACGGTGGCCGTTATCGAGCACAACCTGGATGTGCTCAAGTGTGCCGACTGGGTGATCGACCTCGGACCCGAGGGCGGGGACAAGGGCGGCCGTCTCGTCGCGGAGGGGACTCCGGAAGAGATCGCCCGCGCGACGGGTTCGTACACGGCGCGGTTCCTTCGTCCGCTCCTTCGGCCGATGCCCGCGCTCGCCCGATGAACGGCGCGGAGGGCCCGGGGTCGGGCTTCGTGCCGGCCAGCCGGTGGGCCTACGGACCCGAACAGCGCTTCCGGCCCGGACCGGATTCCCCGGGCGTCTACCTGTTCCGCGGGCCCGAAGGGGAGGTGGTCTACGTCGGCAAATCGAAGCACTTGCGTCGACGAGTGCTCGACCATCTCAAGGTCCGGGTCGAGAAGGACGAGTGGATCGTCGGTCGCAGCACCAGCGTCGAGTTCGTGCCGACGGCCAACGAACGCGAAGCGCTGCTGCTCGAGGCCACGCTCACGAAGCAGTACCAGCCGCCGTACAACACGCTCCTCAAGGACGACCGGAGCTACCCGTACATCGCCGTCACGATGGGGGAGACGTTTCCCCGAATCCTCGTCGTCCGTCGACCGCGTCGGGGTGGGGGGACGATCCTCTTCGGGCCCTACACCGGCGCCCGTGAGGCCCGCGGCGTCGCTCGGCTCTTGTCGGAGACGTTCCAGATCCGGAGGTGCGTTCGTCTCCCGAAGCGCGCCTGCCTCTACTTCTATCTGCAGCAGTGTACCGCGCCCTGCGTCGGCCTGGTCGATCGTCCCTCCTACCGGGCCCAGGTCGACGATGCTCTCACGGTGCTCCGGGGGCACGGTCAGGGCATCTCGGCGTCGTTCGAGGCGCAGATGAAGAGCGCCGCGCAGCACCAGGAGTTCGAACGGGCCGCTCGGTTGCGGGACGCCCTCCGGGGGCTTCGGGCTCTCGAGGAACGCCAACACGTCGTCGGGCCGGGAGCGGGAAGAGTGGACGTGGTTGCCGTGGTCTTGCCGCGGAACCCAGGGACCCTGCGCGTCTCCGTCGGGGTCCTCCGGATCGAGGACGGGGAGGTCCGTCAAAGTGAGCCCCACGTGATGGGGTTCCCCGCCGACGATCCTCCGGAGCCGGGCGAGCTGCTCCGCCAGTTCCTGACGCAATATTACGGCCCCCAGTCTGCCCCACCGTCACGGATCTACATCGCCGGTCCACGGCCGGACGGGGTCGACGAAGCCGTCGACTGGCTCGAAAAAGACCTCAAGATCCAGGTGCGTTTCTCGCCGACGGGCCGTCCCGCGTCCTTGGTTCGACTCGCGACGCGACTGGCCACGAGCACCTTGGACCAGCTCGCTCCGGCCACCCTGCCCCGGGACGTTCTCCGCGTACTGATGGACCTGCTCCGTTTGCCCCGCCTCCCGAGTCGGATCGAAGGCATCGACATCTCGATCTTTCAGGGCTCCGAGGCGGTCGGGTCGCTCGTCGTCTTCCAGAACGGTCAGCCGCTGAAGGACGAGTACCGGCGCTTTCGGATCCGCACCGTCCAGGGCATGAACGACTTCGCGATGGTGGCTGAAGTGGTCCGCCGTCGACTTCGGCGGTTGATGGCGGAGGCGGAGAAGCTCCCCGACCTCTTGCTGATCGACGGGGGAGCGGGCCAGGTCGCCGCCGCCTGCTCCGTTGTGCACGAGCTCGGGTTGCAGGACGAGGTGCCTGTCGTGGGACTCGCGAAGCGCGAGGAGGAACTGTACTTCCCGGATCGGAAGGGCCCGATGGCCGCCAACCCGAACTCGCCGCCGATGTTGCTGCTGCGCGCGGTGCGGGACGAGGCCCATCGCTTCGCCGTTACGTATCACCGCACGCGGCGGCGCATGGGGCTGCGCCAGGAGATGGAAGAGGCGTCGGCGGAGCTCCACGTTCCGGGGCCGAGCCCCGGACCGGCCTAGGCTCCCTTGCCCCGCGACGCGCGCTCGGGCTCACCGATAAAGGAGAGTCCCTGGACCCGGCGGGCCACCTCGGCGGCGGTCAGCCGGCGGAGGTCCTTGTCGGCTTCGAGGAAGGAGACATCCAGCGCCTCGGCCGGAAACGGGGTGGTAGATCCCTCGGCGACCGCGGCGACCGCGAGCTTGAAGCCGGTCTCCTCGTCCTTGACGTCGTCGATCTTCTGCTCGAGGAAGTCCGCCACGGCCCGCCGGTTCCGGCCGATCGCGTAGGCCTTCCAGCCGATCGTGGCGCCGCTCGGGTCGAGCTCGATGATCCCGGGTCCGTGTGGTCCGAAGCCGCCGAGCAGAATCGAGACGGCGAACGGACGGGTGCCGCCGAATTGGGTGAATTGTTGCAGGAAAGTGCCGAGGGCGGCCGCGAGCGTGGGGTAGGGGGCGGTCTCCCCGTAGAGGATCTTGTGGCGTTGGGCCTCGAGCCGGAGGTGGTCGACCAGGATCCGGGAATCGGCGATGAGCCCGGCGGTCACGCACCCGATGCCCGTGTCGATGGCGAAGCTCTTCTCGATCGAGGCCGACCGAGCGAGCGGGCTGCTCGGCAGGTTCCGGAACGCCACGAAGACGACTCCGTCCGGGTAGGCGACCGCCACGGCCGTGCCCCCCATCTGGATCGCCTGCAGGGCATATTCAACTTGGAACAAGCGGCCGTCGGGCGAGAAGACGGTGCTCGCACGGTCGTACGCCATCTGACCCGGTTGCATCTCCATTGATTGAACTCCCTCGTGGTGGCGCTGCGCCAGAAACCGGAGGCATTTGACGGTGCGCCTAGATGGAGCGGGGCTAACCTCGGCGTTACCGGGTCACGCCCGGCTATCGGGCCGCCGGACTCAGAGAACTCGCCGGAGCAATCCATCCAGACGCCGTTCGGCCACGGCGCGCTGGCCCGGTGGCACGTAGACGGACACTTGTACCGCCGTGGGGGGGCGCATCGCAAGGTCCCGCCAGACGCTCGGCGCCCGGAACGGATACGTCACTCGCGTCTCTCCGAGCAGGCCCACCTCCGCCCAATCGCCTCCCGACGTCCGAGTGGAGAGGCCCGCGAGGTCGAGCAAAACCGTTCCCGGCGGCAGATGCAGTCGATCGGCAAGAATGTCCTCCATGCTTCTCCGGTCCGAGGGTCGCTGGAGCAAGCGGCGCGCGGCGGAGCCGAACCCGGCGGGGATCTCCCGCCAGGCCAAGGCCCTCTTGAAGAGTTGGCGCGACCGGAAGCGGCGGACGAGATCCGCGCTCCGGTCCGACGCGGCGGTGAGATAGGCAAGGAACTCGCCATCGGTCATTCCGAAGACAGCGTGGGGGACTTCCGGAAAGTGGGGCAGGCGCTCGAGGGCGCTCTGCGCCATCACCTCAGCGCTCCGGACGGTCTTGTGGAAATAGACGGACGAGTACATCAGCGCGCGACCGACGAGGAAGCCTTCGACCGCGTTCCGCCCCTTCTCGGCGAAGACGAGCCGCCCCGCGCGGTCCATAACCGTGTTCAACAGGCGGGCCGCGTCGATGGTTCCGTGGGCGACACCAGTGTAGTGCGCGTCTCGCTGGAGATAATCGATCCGGTCGGCGTCGATCGCGCCGTGCAGCATCGCGCGCAGCACGGGGTGCGCGTCGTGCCCGGGGGCCGGATCGACGAGGTCCGCGACCCTTCGCGGGGAGATCCCGGCCTTCTCCAGCGTTTCCGGTATCGCGGTGGAATGGCCGGGGGGACTTTCAGTGATGCCCTCGAGGGTCTCGCCGGTGATCCAGGCCCGCGAGATCCGCTCGTGGCCGAACCCGAGGACTTCCTGGGAGGAGGGGTCGAGCGTGTGTGAGAAGGGGCCATGTCCCAGGTCGTGGAGGAGACCTCCGACAGTCGCGGTCAGGGCTTCCCTCGGGGACAGCCCGAGGTGTTCCCCCATCTTTCCGGTAACCCAGAACGCCCCGAGGGAATGTTCCAGCCGGGTATGATTTGCTCCGGGGAACACCAAGTGGGCGAAGCCCGTCTGTCGGATGCCCCAGAGCCGCTGGAACGCCGGATGACCGATCAGTTCGAGCGGAGCCCCTTCGACGGCGACGATACCGTGAATCGGGTCGAAGATCGATTTCCGGACGGTCCGGCGCCGGGACGAGGACACGCCGGGGCGGACCCGCGAGCGGGCATAAAGCGCCCGTGGGTGAACCCCCGCCTCGGGCGACGGTTTCGTGCCGCGCCGAACCTATTTATCGCCTCACCGGCTCGCGCACGCCGGAGCAATGCCCTCGTCCCGAGAGTCCCCCCCTCGAGGAGCTCCGGGCGCTTCCCCTCTGGAGGAGTCCCGGCGGCTGTTCCGAGAGGCCGAACGATTTGACGCCGCGCACGAGTCCGACCGGCATCTGGAGGCCCTCAAGCGATTCCTGGCGCACGTCGAGGAGCATCGGAAGGACCTCGACGAGGGGGCCGTCGAAGTGGCCCACGACCTCGACCGAGCCTCCATGGCGTTCTATCAACGCTCGCAGGCGGAACTTGCCCTCCGGGCCGTCGAAGTGGGCCTCTCCCTAGAGTCCGGCTCCGCCTCGCTGCTCCATCACAAGGCCCTAGTTCTGCTCGCACTCAATCGGCAGGTGGACCAGGCCATCGGCCTGCTCGACAAGTCGCTGGAGGCGAACCCTCACGACAAACGTGTATGGGCCACCAAAGGCGACGCGCTGAAGCTCCTCGGGCGGAATCCGGAAGCGGCGGAGGCGTATCTCGCGGCGCAACGTCTCGACGCAACGTCTAGTCAGTACGTTGACCGGGCTCTCAAGTTGGACCCTTCGAACTCTGTCGGCCTTCGGATGAAGCTCCAGCTGGCCCGGTCGGGCGGAGGCGAGCAACAGGCCTTGGAGGCGGCGGAGGCCCTCCTCGCTTCCGACCCGGGGGATCCCGAGCTCTTGCTCGAGAAGGCCCGGCTGCTGGCCACGCTGGGCCAGCTTCAGCCGGCGCTCGAGGCCCTCCAGCCGGTCGCCGCAGTCCGACCCGATGATCCGCATGTCCGATTCCTGCGGGGCCGGCTCCTGTTTGCCATGGGCCGCCTCGACGAAGCGGTGCCAATCTATCAGACCCTCGTAGAAGGCCAGGATCTCCTCGATGGCGTGGCGCTCGCCGAGATTGCGGGAGACCTCGAAAAGAACGGCCACCAGCCGGACCTGGCACTGGCGGCCAGGCAACGGGTGAGGGAGTTGGACCCCCAGAACGTGGCGAACCTCCAGGCCCTGAGGACGGCGGCGATCGCCCGGAATCAGAACGATATCGCCATCGAGGCGTCGCGGGCGATACTCCAAGCGTCTCCCCATAACCTCGACGCCGAACGGTCGCTTCTCGACCTACTGGTCACCTCGGCCCCGTTCGACGACGCGCTTTCGACGGGCCGGGAGATCCTGCAAGACCATCCAACCGAGGTCGTGGAACTCAAGCGGGTGCTGCATGCCGCCCAGGCCGCCGCTCGGCCGGAAATCGTCCTCGAATTCGCGGTAGCCATACTGAAGGTCGAGGGGGAGGATACCGAGACGCAGGCCGCCCTCGCGGCCGCCCTCGCCCAGACCGGGGCCACGAAACGAGCGCTCGAGCTCTACGAGCACTTGAGCGAGCGGGAGCCGAACGAGACGAGGTACCTCCTCGAACGGCGGCAACTGCTCGTCGACCTCGACCGGGCCCCGGAGTTGGTCCCCGTGCTCGACGCATTGTTTCGCCTCGATCCGACGCGGTACGACGTGGCCCTCGAGCGAGGGAATCTCTACCTCAGTGCGGCGTACGAATTCGGCGAAGGCTCCGCCGAACGAGAATCGGCCGCGCGGGACGCGATGGTCTCGTACGAGCGTGCGACGCTCGACCCAACGCTCCGTTCGGCGGCCCAGTTGGGCGTCGCGAGGGCCTCCCGCCTCGTGCACGACCATCCACGGGCCGTCAAGGCGTACCGGGAGTTCCTCAACGACCCGGAGTTCGACCAACGGGCCGACGTCATGAAAGAATTTGGCGACGTGCTGCGCGAGATGGACCGGCAGAACGAGGCGCGCGAGGTCTACGAGAAAGCCGTCTCCCTGGGACTCGAGGATGTGGACCTTTTCTTCGGGTTGGTGGAGACCCTGAGCCGGCTGAACCAAGAAAGCCGTGCGTTACGGTACGTCGACCTGCTCCTCCAACGCGAACCGACAAACCCGGTCTACCTGCGCCGGAAGGGCCAGCTGCTGCTGAAGGCCGGCCGTCGGGCGGAGGGGCTCATCGTTCTCAAGAGCGCCGTGCAGGCCGCCAAGGGCGATGCGCACGCCTACTTCGAGATCGCGGAAGCCCTCCGCGCCCAAGGGACCTACGCCGACGCGGTAACGTACTATCAAGAAGGTCTCCACCTCGACCCGAAGAGCCGTGCGGGCCAGCTAGGGCTGGCCGAGACCTACGAGGTCGGCGGGCGTTTCACCGACGCCCTGCCGATGGTCGACCAGCTGCTGCACGAGGAGCCGAACGACCTGCGGGCCTGGAAGATCCGGGCCGACGTGCATCGATCCCTCGGACATGACGGCGAGGTCATCTACTCCCTCAAGGCGATCGTGCTCCTCGATCCTCACAACGCATCGGCGCTGGGCGAAATGTATCGTCTCCAGGCCAAGAAAGGCCAGAAGCTCGAGGCGTTCGATTCCCTCACGGACCTCCTGTCCGCCGGCGGTTCCGAAGCGGAGGATCCCGCGATCTGGATTGAGCACGGGGACCTGGCCGGCGACTTGGGCAAGACAGACGAATCGAACCGGTCCTATGAGAGGGCCCAGCAACTCGACCCGAGCCAGGCGCTCGAGATCGTCACCCGTCGGGCGCGGGTGCGCCTCCTGGCCGGTCGTCCCGACCTGGCGTTGGAGATCCTCTCTTCGATCGCGACCCCGGACGTCGCGTCGGCCCCCGAACGGTCCACCCCGTATCTGCTCCTGCGGGCGCAGGTGCTGTTGTCCCTCGAACGCCCCGCCGACGCTCGGACGGCTTACGAGGCGATCCGGACCGTGACTCCGGGATCCCCGGAGGCGACTCAGGGGGTGGCGCGCTCCCTTCTCGACGAGGGAAAGCCGACGGAGGCCCGGGAATTCCTACGGAGCGTCCTGCCCACTCAGCCTCCTCAGGCCGAGGTCTTCCTACTCCTGTCGGAAGCCGAAGCCGGCCTCGGCTCCCTCCCCTTCGCAACCGAGGTCGTGCGGCGCGGAGTGGAAGCGCTCCCGAAATCGGGCCCCCTCTGGCTTCAGCTGGGGGAATTGCACGTCCGGCAGGAAACGTGGGACAAGGCCGCCGACGCCTATGCCCACGCGATCGCCCTCGACCGGAGCAACGCCGAGGTGCTCCTCCGAGCTGGATTCGTCGCGGAGAAGCTCGGACACGGACACGAAGCGCTCACGCTCTACAACCGGGCCACCGAGCTCGCGCCCGGGAACAAGTACGCCTGGTCCAGCCGGGGAGTGGCCCTGCTTTCGGTCGGTCGCCCCGAAGAGGCGCGCGCGAGCTTCGACCGGGCGTTGGCCCTCGATTCCGATTTCGAGGCGGCGAAGGAGGGTCGCAAGGCGGCGCAGCAACGAACCCGGGACGCGACGATCGAGATGTATGGCCGAGAGGGGCTGCTGCTCGAGGCCCGTCTCAATCGGACCATCACGAAGAACGACCTGTTCGTCACTCTCCATGTGCCGTTCGACGTCCTCGACCCGGTCCTTCAGGTCCTCGCACGGTCGCCGCGAGTGGACATCGACCGATTGTCCGACCAAGAGATGCAGGACCTGGAGGTGGCGTCCTATCATCTCGTTACTAGCGCGTTGCAGAACCGACCGGCCGGGATCGAAAGCCGGGGTCTGACCCTCGCCGACGTCGCCGCGCTCGCCCCGCCCACGTACTCGCTCACGCAGATCCAACGGCTGTTCGGCTACCTCCATTCGGCGCTCGAGATGGACCTGCGTCCGGAGAATCTCCACCTGACCCCGGACGTCGAGGAACTCGCCCGCAAGGCATTGCTGCTTCCCGCGGAGCAGCGAAGTCTCTTCCAGCTGGTCCAGATTCTCCGCGTCGGAGTCTTCAAGGCGCGCGTGATCAAGACCGTGGAAACCGCCGGGCGCGCCGTCCACGCCCCTCTGCCGGCCCTCGACCTCGGGGCGTATACCCCCGAGTTTCGGGGGACCTCTCCCGCGGCTCTGCGTTCCCATGTGACCTCGTCGGGTACCCCGCACCCGGGGGCCACGGTCGTCGACGACGAAATCCCGTTCCCTGAGACGCCCCGATCAAGCCCGGCATCCCACACGACCCGGCCGCCTCCGCCGGCGGGCGCCGGCATAGCCCGTTGTGTGGGCTGCGGGGGCATCGCATCGGTCATGCACGTGTGCGGGGCCCCATTGTGCCAGCATTGTATTGCTCAGTTCCCCTCGTGCCCGAAGTGCGGTGAGCCGGTGACCTCCGCCACCACCACGCCCCTCGAGCACGCCGCGGCCCCCCGACCGGCGGCGCGGGAACGACGATTCCCCCCCATCAACCCGTTCCGTTCGCTCACGGGACGCCCCAAGGCCGAACCCGACGAGACAACGGAACGGTCTGACACCCGCCCGACGTCGGCCGGCTCCCCGGAGACCCGCGGCCACAGCGGCGCGCACGCGCCGACCTCCCGGTCCGACCCCCCCAACGATTCCCATCCGGGCCCGGTGCATTCGGCACATACCGGCCCCGGGCACCCTGCGGCGGGCGGAGCGCCGGCGGAGGATCCCTCGGCCCCCCACGTCGCGAAGCCGCGCCCAAAGCCGGACGAAGAACCCCGGTTGTGACCGCGCTATAATACCGCACGGCGGTCAACTATCATATAGAGCCGAGAAGGTTCTATTCCTCGGTTCCGGATGATCGCCCCAACGACGACGCCGACTAAGTTCGCGGCCGGCGCACTCGTCGTCGTCGGGATTTTTCTGGCCGTTTCCGTCTTGCTGTTCCTGGCGATCTGGTTCGCGGTCCCGTGGTACAACCACTATCTGGCGCTCACCATCATCGGACTCCTCAGCCTGGTGTTTGCCGTTGTCAGCTACTTCGGTCAGGCGATTACGAGCGCTGGCGGTGCCTTTCAGGCCCTCTCCTGGGGATACCTGGGGCTTGGGTTCGCGCTCCTCATTGGCTCCATTCTGCTTCTCGGACCGACGATCGGCCTCGTCCTTGAGCTCGTCGGGCTCCTCCTCCTCGTTGTTCTGATAGGGTTGGCAGGCGCCTTCGCGGTGTGGCGCCGAGCGGCGGTCCAATCGGGCCAACAACGCGAGGCCCGCCGGGACGCCTGGCGCGCCTCGAACCCCCGGTCGGCTTTCGACTACACCACCGCCCGGCCTAGCGTTCCTTCGAGTGGGTCCACCCCCCCGGCAGACAAATCATCGACGCCTCCACCGGGGGTGCGCGAATGACCGCGACTCCGACCCTTCCGCCGCCGCCTCCTCCCCCCATGCCCTCGACATCCGCCGGTATGACCTGTCCCGCCTGCGCCGCTTCCGCTCCCTCCGGAACAAAGTTTTGTCCGGCCTGCGGTGCTTCGATGACCCTTCCTCCGCCCCTGCCACCGCCCCCGCCTCCTCCCGGAACCGCGTCAGCGGCGGGCGCCTCCCCGCCGGTCGACATCCGTCAGACCGTGGACACGGACCGCAGCCTTCTGAAGCGCATTCAGCTGCTCGTCCCCGGATTCCGGGGCTACCGGCAGATGGAGGACATCCGGGCGGCGGACAGCCTGCTCCGGATCCAAGTCGCCAACCTGATCGACCGGGTCCTCTCCGGCCTGCAGGACACCCGCGCGACGATGTCGCGTCAGAACCAGTACGCCGGCCTCACGGACTTGGCCACGATCCTGTCGGACCTCCAAGTCTTTTCGGGACAGGTCCGACACGCCGAACAGGGGTACTCGGGGATCGCGGCCAATGTCAAGTTCCAACAGTCCCGGTTGGACCAGCTGTACGAGTACGATTACGGATTCGTCCAGGCCGCGGACCAGCTCGCGGCGGGCGCCGCTCCGATCCAGGACGCCGCGGCGCGGGCCGACGTGAACGCGCTCCAACGCTCGATCCAGGCGTTGCGAGACCAGGTGCGGACCCTCCAGAACGCCTTCACCCAACGCGTCCGCGCCGTCGAAGGCATCATGGTCCAGTAGGAGGAACGAGAGTCGATGGTCGGCAACGCACCAATCCCGGCGAAGGGCGGCAGCCTGCTCGGCGCCACCACGGTGGCCTGGGAGGATATCTACAAGGGCGGGAACGTCATGTGGCGCGTCCCACGGAACATCCGGTACGGCGATAACATCGTCGTCCGGGAGGACGAGATCGCCGTCTTTTACCGGGACGGCAAGGCACTGGCCTACATCGACACGCCCGGTCGGTACGGCCTGACCTCGATGAACGTCGGCGTCATCGGCAACGTCATCCAAGCGCTCACTGGCGTCCGTCAGGAGGCCGAGGTCTACTACCTCCAGCGTCGGATCTTCGACGGCAAGTTCGGCAGCTCCGAACCGTTCGTGTTCCGGGACCCCGACTTCGGCCTCGTCCAACTGCGCGTGTTCGGCGACTACCGCTGGAAGGTCAGCAAGCCCGACCTGTTCATTAATCAATTCGTCGGCAGCTTTGGGGCCGCCGCTTCTTCGGACGTCGACTCCCGCCTGAAGGATCAGATGGTGCTGCTCGTCTACGACACCTTGGGCCACATGAAGGACCAGGGGACGCGCGTTACCGACCTCGCTTCCTCGCTCATGACGATCGAACAGGCTGTGCTGGGGGCCAGTCCCCAGCACTTCGACGTGCTGGGGGTCGCTCTCCAGCAGATCCAGGGGCTTTCAATCAACCTGCCCGAAGAGGTCCAGAAGTCGATCGACCTCCGGTCGTCGATGGGCGTGCTGGGTGTGAACTACATGCAGTACCAGGCCGGCCAGGCGCTCACCACGGCGGCCGCGAACCCGAGCGGTGGCGCGGGGGCCATGGTCGGAGCGGGCGTGGGACTGGGGGCCGGCGTCGGGATGGGCTATGGTATGATGGGTGCGATGGGACCCGGCATGGCTCAGGGCGCCGGGTCCGTCCCTTGCCCCAAGTGTGGCGCCCTCGTCCCGCCAGGAAACCGGTTCTGCCCCAGCTGCGGCAACTCGATGGCCCCGGCAGCGGCCGGATCCACCCCGTGCCCGAAGTGCAACACGCCCATCCCCTCCGGTTCCAAGTTCTGTCCGAATTGCGGCGCTCCCGCCCCCACTCCGGGAGCCGTGGCCACACGCCCGTGCCCCAAATGCCAGACTCCGGTTCCGGTGGGCTCGAAGTTCTGTCCGAACTGCGCCGCTCCGATGACCTGAGAGGCGCGACCCCTACCGTAGGGGAGCCGCCCGGAGGATACGCGCATGCAGTGTCCACGTTGTGGAACCCAGCTCTCAGACGATTCGCAGTTCTGTAATCGCTGCGGCCTTCCGATACCGGGGGGCGCGGGGCCCCCGCCCCCCGGACCGTACGGAAGTTCCGGCCCGCCGGGAGGGGCCGCGGGCCCGGCGACTCTCCCTCCGCCGATGCCAGCCGCCCCAACCCCTCCGAAGGACCTCAAGTGTCCCTCGTGCGGCGCCCCCCTGGACCCGGCTTTCGGCGACGCGGTGGTGACCTGCGAGTACTGCGGAGCCAGCGTCTCTTTGGCCGGAACTGGATGGAAGGCGGTCTCCCAACACACGCTACTGCTTCCTCGGGTCCTCGACGTGAATTCGGCGCTCGAAATCGTGAAGGCCAGCGTGGACAGCGGCATCTTCCATGGGCACCGGTTCGAGGAGTCCAAGATCACGGAGCAGACGTTCGCGTTCGTTCCGTACTGGATCGTCCCGACCTCGGCCACGACGAACATGACCTATCAGGACGTGGCGGTCGCCGCGGGAGCGACGGCCGCGACGATCGCGGCGAGCGCCTTGATCGGGGGCGCCCTCGGCGGGGGACGTCGCAGTACGTTCATACCGATCATCGCGGGACCCGTGGTGAACCCGACGCGCCAGGACCAGATCACCGGCACCTACCAATTTCCCGTGGTCGCGGTCAAGGGCTATCTACAGTACCAGCCGAAAAACTACCAGTTCAATCTCGACACGCGGCAGGTGTACAAGAAAGACGCCGTGCCCGGCGGCTCGTCGGTCCTGAACGGCGACCTCGGCGAGGATTATGCCCAGCACGAGGCCCGAGCCTACGTGATGCAGGTACAGGCCGATGCCGCCCACAAGAAACACTACATGGTGAGCAGCTTGCAAACCCAGGTCGAGGTCGGAGATCCCGAACTGCTCCACGCGCCGATCTGGCGCTTCACCCTGGACTACCGGGGTCATCCCTTCGTGGTGTTGGTCGACGCAAACTCGAACCGCATCATGCTGAGCAATTTCTGATCCGGGGGCCATTCGGACCTCGGGAGTGCCGGTGCGAGCGTGGCTAAGCTTTTTTTACCCGGACCAACGAGATATAGACCGAGGAGTCCGAAATGTTCTGCCCGCGGTGCGGCACTACCCTTCCGGACGGCGCGCGATTCTGCTTCTCTTGTGGCGCCCAATTGCCCGGCGGCGTTTCGCAGGCCGCCGCTCCCGGCGGCCCCTCCGGGTACCCCGGGGGGATGGGAGGGGCGTCGCCCCCCCCGCCCCCGCCCGCTGCGGCCCCCACCGCGCCGAAGGAACTCAAGTGTCCCTCCTGCGGGGCACCGCTCTCGCCCGGAATGGGAGACGCGGTGCTGACGTGCGACTACTGCGGGGCCACCGTTTCGATCGGCGGCACCGGCTGGAAGCCGGTCGCCCAACATTCGATGTTGATGCCGAAGCTGCTCAACCAGAACGAGGCGCTTCAGATCGTCCAGGCCAGCATGGACGCGGGCTGGTTCCATGGACACCGATTCGAAGACTCGCAGGTCGTCGAGGCGAAGTTCGTCTTCGCTCCGTACTGGATCGTTCCGAGCGCAGGGACGACGCGGTTCACGTATCAACAGTCCCTCGCCCCACCGATGGGGGGCTCCCCGGCCGCCGCGGTGGGCACCATGGCGGCGAGTGCCTTCCTCGGAAACATGCTCAGCCGCGGGGGAGGCAATGCGTTCGTTCCCGTCGTGCAGTCCAACCAGACGCTTCAGGACCAGATCACCGGAAATTACCAGTTTCCGGTCGTAGCGGTCAAGGGCTACGACCAATATCAGCCGAAGAGCTACCAGTTCAACCTCCAGGCTCGCCAGCCGTTCAAGAAGGAGAACGTCCCCGGCGGGGCGACCGTGCTGAACGGGGACGTCGGCATCGCTGAGGCCCAGCAGGCGGCGCGCAGCTACGTAGCCGAGATGCAGGCCGAGACGGCCCGCAAGAAGCACTTCAATGTGAGCGGGGTCCAGTCTCAAGTGGACGTCGGCGAGCCCGAGCTGCTCCACGCCCCGGTCTGGTACTTCAACCTCAATCACAAGGGGAAGCCGGCCGTGCTGCTGGTGGACGCGAACGCCTCCCGCGTGATGCTGCAGAACCTCTGAATTGGTCAACGGGGTGACCGAAGCTCCGGTTCGAAAAGCCCGAACTGGAGGTCGTCGGTCCAACCCCGACCGTCGCGGTGACGCTGCCGGCCACGGCCTTCGAGGCGAAACCCGATCTTTCGAAGCACTCTCGCCGACCGGGGGTTGAACGCGAAGACCCGCGCCTCGATTCGATGCACCCTCAGCGTTCGGAACGCCTCGCGGCAGACCGCATAGGCCGCCTCCACCGCGATGCCGCGTCCCCAATCACTTGGCGCGACCCAATACCCCAGCTCGAACCGCCGGTCCTTCCAATCGATGGCCATGATTCCGATTCCCCCCAAGAGTCGGCGGTCGTTCCGGTCGAAGATGGAGAGGGCCAGGGCCGTGCCTTTGCGTCGATTCGACTGGCTCGACCGGATGAACGCGTAGCCATCCTTGGTCCCGTAGGGGTGCGGGATCCGCGTCGGGTGGGCGACCCGCCAATCCCCCACGAGCGGAACCAACGCCGGAACATCCGACCGCCGGGGGGGCCGCAGCAACAGACGGGGTGTCAAGATCGGAAGCCGCACGCGTCGGAGCGCGGTGGAACCGGTGGACCGCGGCATCGGGCCACGGACGGGGGCCCCCCTCTTATCGGTCGCGGACCCAGATCAATCGGCCGGGTCGAGCGGCTCGCCGTCGAGCCCTACCCGAAAGAATCGGTACCGCACCGGCACGCGACGCCGTAGATGGGTCCAGTACGTGCAGCGCGTGCAACGGTACCCGAGCGTCACACGGTCTCCCTCGAGAGTCCGGTTCCGGATCGGACGCAGCTCCGACCGGCAGACGGGACACCGCTGGAGCAGACGACGGGTGGGTCGCTCCGCGTAGCGGACGTCCACTCTGACGCCGGGGGCCTCCAGCAAGATCTTTCGGAGCCGCCACCCACCGAGCACAAAGAGGGGATCCTTGCTGTGGAGCGACGGAAGAACGGCGCGGCGGAGAGCGGCCTGCGACCGAATGGGACGCCCGACCCGACCCAATGTTCTTCTCGCGAAGGAGCGCACGAGCTCTGCCGGCGGTCGCCGATACTTCGGCGGAGGGACCGGCCGACGCCGCTTAACGCGCGACGCCTCGACGTCCTTCACGGACACGGATCTCCTCTTCGTAGAAGGACCTCGCGAGCTCGACCTCTTTGGGCCCCTCCCCCAGCGTGGCGTCGCGGTCGTGTCGGAAGTAGCCCACGATGGCCGCCGCGGCGGCGAGCTTGACGGCCCGGGACTTGAGGCGGGGCGAGAACCGGGGGAAACTGCGACCGGCCAGGGCCGCTTCCGACACCTGTCGAAGCTGACGGTACAAGCCGGGATCGAGACGCACGGGCTTGGTCTTCAACCGGCCCGCGACCAGTGGATGCCCGGTCTGAGCGGCATAGATCAAGGTCAGGTGGTCCCGGATCTTCTCGGCGAGCGAAAAGTCGATTTCGCCGAGCTCGAGCCGTTCCGCGCTCGCCTCGACGGCCCGGAACCGGTCGCGGGTCATCTGGTGGAAGCGGAGCAACATCCGGTCCTCGAGGGCGGCGAAGTTGGGGTCCGCGATCGTGGTCCAGTAGTCCGAGGCACCGGCCGTTCGGACGTTGTAGTTGACCGAGAAGAACGAATGGAAGGTGTATGGACCCACCGTCCCCAGGGTGGTCTCCCACTTCACCTCCCGCTGCTCCATGACGAGCTTGAGCGGTTCGACCATCCCTCGATACTTGAACCAGTCGTTGAACTCGGGGACGATGAAATTGAACGTTCGGCCGGAATAGTACGCCCCGACGCGGAGGAACTGCGCCGGGGTGATCCCGCCACAGTATCGGTTCCGGCCGGGAAGTCCGTGAGCCGGTATGGCGGACCGGGGATTTCCCCGGACCATGTCGTCGATGGCGAACGTCTTCCCCGTTCCCGGCGGGCCAAAGAAGGCCAGATGGAACCCGCTGCTTCCGGTCGACCGTCCGGTCGGCGCGAGGAGGGGGACATCGGCCAAGGCATACTGCTGGAGCATCGAGATCAGGATGTCCAGGTAGAGGGCTTCGCCGAACAGGTCCCTCAGATACGTGGCGAGCTGGGCCGCGGAAAATCCACGGCCGAAGGCCACCGTCTCGTCGAGCCGATTCCGGAGCACGTCCTGCAGGTGACCCAGGAAGTCCGAATCCATCGACCGGATCTCGCTCCTTTCATCCGGTACGGGATGGAATCCGCCGGGTTCGGCGAGTTCCGGAGGCTGGAGCTCCGCGATGAGCAGTTCCCGGAGCTCGACCGGGAACGGGACGGAGTACACCCGGTCGGTGGTCCCCCCAGCGCCCTCGTCGAGCAACCCCCGACGTTTGAGACGACCGAGGAGCCGGAAGGGGTCGCCGAACACCCGATCCCGAAGCAACCGGCGGCGGAGCTCCGATGATCGGAAGCGAGGCGGGCCGGCCCACGCCCGGCGAGCCCCGGCCCGGTCGGCCTCCTCGAGAACGCCAAGGAACGAGCGCGCGATCGCCCGTTCCTCGCTCGTCAGTTCGAGGGTCCCCGAGGTCGCCACGTGCTTCGTTCGAATGCGACGCCCAACCTAATTAGTTTGGTCACTGTCGGCCGCTCGTGGGCGTCGGCGCGTCCCAGTACGAGCGGGAACTCCGGTCGCTCCTCGAGGGCGAGCGCGAGGCGCTCCGCCACTACGCCCGGTACCTGCCACCGGAACAACGACCGATCCTCGAACGGTTGAAGCAAGGGCCATTCTTGGTCGTACGGGCGGCGGGTTCGCACGGATTCGACCTCGTCGCGATGCGCGCCGGGTTTGCCTTCCCGATCGAAGCGAAAGCGTCGGCGGACGATGTGATCCGGTTTTCCTCGGATAGCGGCCGCATGACGGACCAACTCGACGAGCACCTCGAGGCGGCTAATCGAGGGGGGCTCGTAGTTCTGTACGCCTATCGCCGACTGGGAGGCCGGCGGGCCGAACCTTGGCGACTCTTCACCCCCCAAACGGACAATCGCACCCACGGTCGTGTGGCGCTCTTACGCAATCACGTGCCTCAGATCGAGCGGACGCGAGAGGGAAACGGAGTATTGCGCTGGAAGAACGGGCTCCCGCTGAGCACCTTCCTCGACCGGCTCTTCACCCTCTTCGACCCCGACGTTGGGGCGTAGCGCGTGCGCGTCCACGTCCAGTCCTCGGGTCTCGCACGTTTCGGTCGACGCCCGGAGTCCCTGGTCGACCTGCTCGCCGAAGCCGGCACGGCCGCCCTCGAGGGGGCGGGCCGAAAGCCGATCGATGCCCTCGTCGTCGGAACGATGGCCGCCGGCTCCCTCGCGGAGGTCGAGAACGTCACGAGCCGTCTGGCCGACCGGTTGAGTCTCGAATCGGCGGCGGGCTGGCGGGTCGAGGCGGCGTCGGCAACGGGCGCTGCTGCATTCCACTCGGGCGCGATGGCGATCGCGTCCGGTCAATTCCGAAGGGTGCTGGTGGTGGCCGGCGAGAAGATGTCGGCCCTTCCAACCGCCGATGCGGCGCGGATCCTGGCGCGCTCTCTCGCCCCCCAGGAACAGGCCGCGGGGGCGACAATGCCAGCCCTCGCCGCCTTGGTGACTCAGCTGTACGCCGCCCGACACGACACCCCGTCGGGGATCTTCGATCTCGTTACCGTACTCGCCCGGGCAGCCGCCGTTCGGAACCCCATGGCCCAGTTCTCCACGCCGGTAACGACGGAAGAGGTCTCGGCAAGCCGGATGGTATCGACCCCGCTTCGGTTGTTGCACTGTTCAGCGATCAGCGATGGGGCCGCCGCGGTGGTGCTCTCCCGCGGAGAGGGCCCCGCTTCGATTCTCGGCCTGGGTCAGGGCTTCGACCAGCTCCTCGTCTCCGACCGGGAGGACGTGACCTCCTTCCGTGCCAGCCGGGTCGCGGCGGAACGGGCCTATTCGATGGCGAAACTCACGCGAAAGGAGATCGCATTCGCCGAGCTCCATGACGCCTTCGCCCCATTCCTCCTGATCGACCTCGAGGATATCGGGGCCTGTGGCCACGGTGAAGCGAGCCGCTGGGTCGAGGGTGGAGCCACGGCCCCCGCGGGCCGGTTCCCTGTCAATCCGTCGGGCGGACTTCTCGGGAAGGGCCACCCCGTCGGCGCTTCGGGGTTGGCCCAACTCGTTGAAGTCAGTCGTCAACTCCAGGGAGAGGCAGGGGCGACTCAGCTCGGACGCCCGGGGGGAGCCGGGCTTGCGCTATCGATCGGCGGCCTCGCCAGCCACAATTTCGTCACCATCCTAGGACGTCGGGGGCCGACCTAGGATGACGGCCCGATTGCTCGAAATGAGCCGTTGTGGGAGCTGCCACGCGGGCTTTCTCCCGCGGCCGGGGGCGTGTCCCCGGTGCGGGTCTTCTGAGGTCGGAACGACCGAACTCCCGCCGAGAGGCACCGTGCTCGCCGCAACCGAATTGTCCGCACCCGCCACCGGCTGGACCTCCCCCCACCGGTTGGCGCTGGTCGAGATTGCGGAGGGGATCCGGCTGCTGGCCGTCGTGTCCCGGGAGCTGCCGGCGGTCGGCGACGAGGTGACGATCGCGCTCGAAGGCTCGGTCTATCGCGTCCTTTGAGCTCGACACTCCAAGGAATGGGAGGCGACGCGGGGAGGGGGATTTTCCGAAGGTCGGTTCGCGGCCGGCCTTCCTTTGAACCCCCGAGGTGAAATCACCACTGGATTAGCAATCCAGCGCCTTACCGGGCTGGGCCATCCCCGCGCACGGGGGACAGTTCCGCCCGTTGGTTTAATAGTTCGGCCCTGCCGGCGCCCGAGGAGACCGCTCTCCTCCTCGCGCTTATGTAGGGCTCGACCGCTCCAAGGTTCGGAGCGCCGGATGCACGTCAAGCACGCCGGAGTCGTCGGCGCCGGGACGATGGGCGCCGCAATTGCTGAAGTGCTGGCCCTCAATGGGATTGAGGTCGTGATCAAGGACCTCGACGCTGCCCAGGTCGAGAGGGGGCTCGCGCGGGTGAGGCAACACGTCGATGACCTCGTCCGGTTCCACGCCGAGCGGGCCGAGAAAGAGGTCGCCCGGATCCGGGAGCTGGGAGTCGAGCTGACCGAGTCTCAAACGACGACGATTCAGCACCGGCTCGCACCGAAGGTCAGCCGGGCCCGCGGCGACGAGATCGTGGCCCGCGTCCGTGGTACGACGACCTGGGAACCATTCGCTGGAGTCGACTTCGTCGTCGAGGCGGCGTTCGAGAAGACCGACATCAAGCGTGGAGTCTTCGAGGCACTCGATGCCGTGTTGCCCGAGCATGCCATCCTAGGTTCCAACACCTCTTCTCTGTCGATCACCCGGCTCGCCAAAGGCCTCGGTCACACGCCGCAGATCCTCGTGACGCACTTCTTCAATCCCCCGGTCACCCTGCCACTCGTCGAAGTGGCCGGCGGCGTGGATACGCGCGAGGACGTGATCACCGACACCATCGAGTTCCTGCAAGGCCTGCGGAATCATCGCTATCCGATGGTCCCCATCCGGGTTCAGGAATCCCCCGGGTTCGTAGTGAACCGCCTCTTGATCCCCGTCATGGCCGAGGCGTGTTTCGCTCTCCAAGAGGGATTGGCCAGCGCCCGGGACATCGACCAGGCGATGAAGGCGGGTGCCGGGATGCCCATGGGCCCGTTCGAGCTGGCCGACCTCGTGGGACTGGACGTGACCCTGGACGTGATGGACACCTTGTATCGCGAGTTCGAAGACCCGAAGTACCGCGCTCCGCCGATGCTCCGTCGACTGGTCGATGCCGGTCACTTCGGCCGCAAGACCGGCCGGGGGTTCTACGAGTACACCTAGGTTCACGCCGGGGGGGGGACTGGCTCTGCTCGGGCCCGCTGGAGGGCGCGAGCATACCACTCGAGCTCGTAGAAGAATCGGCCGAAACGGGCGTCCCAGTCCGCTCGATCCGCTTTCGGGCCGTCGGCGTCCTATGCGATGTTGACCCTGGGCACGGGAATCGCCGTCGGGATCGTCACTGCACGGACCCCCGAGATGACCTGACGGAGCTGATCTTGGGCCCGCACACCGCCGACCATCCCCCCCGTGGTCACGAAACCGAACGGTTTCCGGTTCCACTCGTCGAAGAGGTGGTCGAGGAGATTCTTCAGCGTGCCTGGGATCCCGAAATTGTACTCCGGCGTGACGAGCACAAAGCCATCCGCAAGGGCCATGGCCCGGACGAATTCGTCAACGGCGACGGGTCGTTCGGTCATCTCCCACTCACGGCGTACGAGGTTGCTGAACGGCAGGTCCACGGGATCCCAGAGGTGAGTCGCCACGCCTGGGCGTTTCGCGAGCAGCCCCTGGACGTACCGAGCCACGTGGTTCGTTCGACGATCGGCTCGAACGGTACCGAGGAGTATCGGAAGGTCCTGCCCCATCGGTTCCGCTTGCCCCTCTCGGGTTATGATCACGCACCAACCGGCAGTCTACTGGCGGACGGCAGGGCGCGAAGCGGGAATCGCGCACCAGAGAGTTCTTGAGCGACGAGCGTCCCTCGGGTGACGGGTTGGATGCCCGAGTTTCCTTCGGCTGAGTGGGCGACTCTCTTTCGAGGGGCGCTCAATGAAAACTCGGCGTACGCCCAAGCGGCCGCCGCTTGGGAAGGCGACTTCATGCTCGAAGTCCTCGCCGACACCCCGGCCGGGAAGAGCCCTGGGATCTACCTCGACCTGTCTCATGGGACCTGCAAGGAGGCCCGGTACGTCGAGGACTCGACGACCGTGAATCCGGAGTTCGTGTTCCGCGCGACCCGGGAGAACTGGCAACGGATCCTGCGCCGGGAGCTGGACCCGGTGAAGGCCTTCCTCGGCGGAACGATCAAGATGTCGGGGAATCCGGCGAAGATCATGCGCTTCATCGGCGCTGCGAAGGAACTAATTGAAACGGCGGCGGGCGTTCCGAGAGACCCCTAGGTCGCCGGGGCGGGCGGGATTTACCCACTAACGGCCGGAGGAGCCGGCGTGGGAGGAGCATTGGTGGAGACAGTCGGAGCAGGGGTTGGGATAACCGGGGGCTTGGGGACGGTCGCGATGCTTGCCGGAGGCGCCACCGGTTTGGGAGGTGCGGAGGGCCTCGGCGGAGGCGGTTGGAGGCGGGCCTTGAGGAACGTCAGAATCCGCCCCCAAGCGGCCTCCGCGAGCGCTAGGTCGTAGGCGCCGAGGTCCCGCGACATGAAATGGCGGCGGGCCTTCGGGAAGTCGGCGTACTCGACGGGGGAGCCGAGCTGACCGGTGCGCGCTTCGAAGGACCGGCGAGTCCGGCGTGAGGCGGAGTCCCGACCCGCGTTCACGAAGAGCACGGGGGCCGTGATCAGGTCCGCGTAGCCCGCCGGTCGAACGGGCATCGGGTAGGCGAGGACGACCGCGCTGAGCTTCTGCTCCTCGCCGGCCACTCCCAAGGCGAGAGAACCCCCGAAGCCGAGGCCGAAGACGGCGGTTTTGTCGGGGTCGGCGACCGGGCGGGCGCGTAGGCATGTCAAAGCATCCTGGAAGAATAGAACCAGTTTCCGGATCCGGGCGGATTGGAGCGAGACCCCTCCCGCAAAGTAGGCGCCCGACCGCGTGGTGGCGAATTCTAGGAACCCGATCCCCGGCGCCTTTCCCACTTCCGGGATGAGCACCTCATAGCCCTCGCGAGCGAACCGGATTCCTGCATCGAGGAGAACCGTCGTCAGTCCGTACACATCCGGAGTGATCAGTACCGTGGGATGCCGCACGACCTTCGTCGGGGTGAGGAGGATGGCCGAACACCGACCCGTTTTCACGACCGACGTGTCGAACCATATCCGGTCGCTCCGGTACGCTGGGAGAGGGGCGCCGGGCTTGGTCGGTGTCGTGAGCCAGCTCTTGTTCAGAAAGTCGAGGACGCAGAGCTTGAACCGTTCCTTCTGGAGCACAATGACAGCCTGACGCTTGCCGCAGACGTCGCAGACCCCGATGATCCCGCTGCCGAAGATGGCCGGGTAATCCGGCAGCATCAGGTCCTGATCGTCGCTCATCGAGGCGTCCTACCCGCGAGACGGGCCCGCGGAGCGGAAAGCGGACCTTAACGCTTACCCGAACGGGGTCTTCGACGGCGAGGCGCGGGGACCGGTCGACGGGGGGAGACGGCCCGGTCGAGGTGCGATTTCCCCCGAGGAAAGAGTACGCGTACCCCCGCTTCCAAAAGCCGGCTACGGAGTGCCCGGTCGCCGGTGAGCACCCACGCACGCATCTGACGGCCGAGCTCGACTAGCGCGTCGTCGCCCTGCGACTCGGTCTCAGCGGTTTCGAACCGGCGCGCGTACTCGCGCGCCGCTCGCGCATTGGGCGTTCCCCGCGACGCCACCTGCTCGAGTTCTCCGAGAACCGACTCGGGCACCAGGATGCGTGCTCCGTCGACCTGAGCGAAGATCTCCTCCTCCAGCCGGAAGTGCGCGGTGAACGGCAACAACAATGCGTTCGCGTCGACCAGCACGACAGGGCGGGCTCGGACGACCTCCATGTCACCCCGGACGTCGGAGGACGATGCCCAGCGTCTCCCGGTCGGACTCCCGTCCAGTCAGCTTTCCCCGTAGCAGGTACCGCTGGGCCTTTTGGTTTGCCGTCTTTGGGATCTCGGCGATGAACTCGAGGTACCGTGGCACCATGAAAAAAGGCAGACGGTCCGCGGCGAACCGGAACAGTTCCTCGGGTGTGACGACGGCCCCCGGCTTGAGCTGGACGAACGCCTTGACGTCCTCCTCCCCGATCTCGGCGGGAACGCCCACCGCCACAGTCTCAAAGACGGCCGGGTGCTGGTTCAGCGCCGTCTCCACGTCGTACGGAGCCAGGTTCTCACCGCGTCGACGGATCACGTCCTTCTTCCGGTCCAAGAAATAGTAGTAACCGTCGGAGTCCCGCTTCATCAGGTCGCCGGTGTGGAACCACAGATTTCGCCACGCCTCAATGGTCTTCTCGGGTTTCCGGTAGTACTCGAGGAACATCGTGAAGGGGCGGCGGGGGCGCACGATCAGCTCGCCCGGCGCACCGGGGGCCACCGGCCGATCGTTGTCGTCGACGATCTCGGCCTCAACGAACCCCAGAGGGGTACCGACCGAGCCGACCCGGATCGCCCCTGGGGGATTCATCAACGTCGTGCAACCGCACTCGGTCATTCCATAGAGCTCGATGATGCGGAGGCCGAACCGATCTTCGAATTTCGGCCAAACTTCCTTGGTCGCGCCGGCGGTGAGAGCGACTCGGACCCCGTGACCACGGTCGGTGGGTTTGCCCGGCTGTTTGTAGAGCACGTTCACCATCGAGATCAAGAGGGACACGTGGGTCGCTCGATACCTCCCCGCAGTCTCCCAGAACGTGGTGGCATGGAATCGCTCATCGAACGCTGCGCTCAGGTCGTTGAGCAGGGCCGTCAGCGTGGTCATCTCTTGCGCGTTGCAATGGAAGAGCGGAAGTCCGGTGAACAAGACCGAGTCCGGCTCGAGCTCGCTCCGGAGGCCGATCTCCCGGGGCGTCGCGAGGTACTTCTCGTGGGGGATGACAGCCCCCTTCGGGGGCCCGGTGGTGCCGCTGGTGTAGAGGATCGCGGCGGGATCCCAAGGGTTCGGCGCGGTGACTTCGGGTAAGGGCCGGGCAGAGCGGACCGAAGACCAGGAGAGCATGCCATCGGGCAGGTCCGACTGGGACTTCGCGCCGGCGGTGACCCATTCACGGCGCATCTTCAAGTTCGCTCGGATCGGCTCGTAGACCGAGAGAAGGGAGGGTTCGAGGACGAGGAAACGCGCCTGGCAGTCGTCGAGCTCGTAGCGCAGCAGGTCCCCCTTCAGCGCCGTGTTGAGCGGCACGAGCACTGCGCCGAGCTTGGCGAGGGCGAACCAGAGCACCGGGAACTCGGGACGATTGAAGACCAGGGCCGCGACCCGGTCGCCCCTCTCGACACCGGCTTCGGCCAGACCGGCAGCGTACCGGTCCGTTTCCTGGTCCAGCTCAGAATAGCTGAGGGTTCGTTCAGGAAACCGCAGCGCCACACGCTCCCCGTTCTTCCGAGCCTTCGAACGGACCAGGGTGGCGAGGTCGTGATAGTCCTCTTCGCTGGTGAGCATGGGTCCGACCGCTGAGCCGCGTAAGACCCATAAACGTTCGGCCGGGGCGCCGGAGAGCTCTTACGAAGCACAGACCTCTTGACGGCATGGCCCCGGCCTCGCAACCGTTTCGTGCGGACCGGCCCGCCGTTGCAGAGCTGGCGGCCGGTGCGGTCGTCGTCGAATCTCGCGCTCATTACTTCCTCCTCCTGCACGAACCGGCCGAAGATCGGTGGTGTTTTCCCAAGGGGCACGTCGAGGCCGGCGAGAGCCTGCTCGACGCGGCTAGACGGGAGGCGGCAGAAGAGACCGGCCTCGAGAACCTCGACTTCCGGGGAGAACTGGGGCAGGTCTCGTATCGCTTCTACGACCCCGCGCGTGATCGGAACGTCCTCAAGACGGCGGTGTACTTCCTTGCCCTCTCGGAGAAGACTCCCCTCGAGCTCGAGGGGATATTCGACGAGGCCCGATGGGAGCCGGCCACGGTCGCCCGTTCGCTGCTCCGTTTCGAGACCGATCGACGGATGCTCGAGGCAGCGGTCGATCGACTAGATCACCCGCCGGCCGGGTAACGACCCGGTTCTGACCCTGAGACGACTTCCGATGCTCCGACCGGGTTACGGTACTCGGAACCGAGCCCCCGTCAGCAAGGCGATCGATTCGGGATAGCCGGCATCGGCGTGTCGGGCCACTCCGATCCCGGTATCGTTGTGGAGGACCCGGGAGATGCGGGCATCGGCGTCGTCGCTCCCGTCCACGACGAGCACCAGGCCGGCATGGATCGAGTTACCGATCCCCACTCCGCCGCCGTGGTGAACCGAGACCCACGATGCGCCCCCGGCCACGTTCAGAAGAGCGTTAAGTATCGGCCAGTCCGCGATGGCGTCCGAGCCATCGCGCATGAGCTCGGTCTCCCGATAGGGGCTCGCGACGCTCCCGGTGTCGTGGTGGTCCCGGCCGATGGCCACGGGTGCGGAGAGCTCACCCGAACGTACCATTTCGTTCACGAGGTGCCCGAATCGTTCCCGCTCGCCATATCCCATGTAGCAGATCCGGGCCGGCAGTCCTTGGAACCGGACCCTCTCGCCCGCCAATCGGATCCATCGACACAAGTGGGCGTTGCTCGAGAACTCGCGAAGGATCATCCGGTCGATCGCTTGGATATCACTCGGGTCGCCGCTCAGTGCGACCCACCGGAACGGACCGCTCCCTACAGCGAACAGCGGGCGGATGTACTTCGGAACATACCCCGGAATGTCAAAGGCATTCCTGACTCCCGCCTCGAGGGCTCGGGCCCGGAACGCGTTGCCGTACTCGAAGACGCGGGCCCCGCGGTGCATGAGGGTCAGGATCGCCTCCGCCTCGGCGGCGATCGATCGACGAACTTCCGCGTAGTACTTAGCCGGGTCCTGCGTCCGCAACCTCTCCGCGGCCGGGAGGGTGAACCCTCGAGGGATGTAGCCCACGGTGAGATCATGGGCCGCAGTCTGATCGGTCGCAATATCAGGGGTGACGCCGCGCCGCGCCAGCTCCGGGTACACCTCCGCGGCGTTCGCCTCGAGCCCCACCGACAAGGGCCGGCGATCCGCGATGGCTTCCCCCACCCGTCCCAATGCAATGTCCAGCGACGCGGCCGATTCGTCGAGATACTGAAGCCGAAGGCGACGGGCGATCTTGTCGGGGTCCACGTCGACGATCAAAGCCACCCCCCCCAGCATGGTGACGGCGAGGGGTTGGGCCCCTCCCATCTCGCCCAGACCTGAAGAGAGCATCCAACGACCGGCCAAAGTGTCGCTGTGGAACTCGGAGCGGGCGAGCGAGGCCAACGTCTCGTAGGTGCCCTGGAGAATCCCCTGTGTTCCGATGTAAATCCAGCTGCCGGCGGTCATCTGGCCGTACATCGTCAGCCCCTTGGCTTCGAGGTCCCAGAAAATCTCGTCCGTGGCCCAGTGCGGAACGAGCAGCGCGTTGGCGATCAACACTCGGGGGGCCCCCGGGTGCGTCGGGAACACGCCAACGGGTTTGCCGGATTGGACTAGTAGGGTCTCGTCGTCCCCGAGGGTCTTCAGCGTGGCCACGATCTTGTCGAAGTCTCCCCAGGTTCGGGCCGCTTTGCCGCGTCCGCCGTAGACGATGAGATGGTCCGGATCGCGGGCCACCTCTGGATCCAGGTTGTTCATCAGGAGTCGGAGTGCCCCCTCCTGGGCCCAGCCCCGACACGACAACTCCGTGCCCCGGGGGGCGTGGATCACCCGCTTTGCGGGGGCGACGTCCTGCATCGGGCGAGGCACCGGGGCTGGCTACGAAAGCTTGTCGGAATCGGCCTCGGGGAATCGCGTCGGTCCGGTCGGGCCGCACCGGTGGGAGGGGGCGTGGCCTTTCGCGTCTGGAGAGAGCGATTCATATCCGTTTAGGTCTGAACCACACAGAACCGGACCTGGGAGCCGGATGCCGCTATAGCTCAGCAGGTAGAGCAGCTGATTTGTAATCAGCAGGTCGGGGGTTCGACTCCCTCTAGCGGCTGGCCCGACTCGCAATGGGGCCCGGTCACGCGCTATCGGCGACGGCGCGAGAAACTCGGCGTTCCATGTCGGGGGAGCGCAACCCAACTACCTCAATCCTAGTCGCTCCCTTGAACTTAGCTAGGCGATGCAGCGCCCGACCGAGCGCAGAGGCAAAAGCCGAGTCCCGACGTAGCGAGGCCTCTTCAGGCCAGAAGCCCAGAACGCGGAGGGTTCGGCTGGGGCTTTCGTATCGCATCTCAATACGGGCGCATAGGCGATCTCCAAAGAGGAGGGGCAGGGTGTAGTAGCCCCAGCGGCGCTTGGAAGCCGGCTTGTAGACTTCCCACACGTACTCGAAATCGAAGAGTCGGGCTGCCTGGCCGCTGGAACTCACGACTTCCAGCGGGGCGAGGAAGACCACTTCCTCCTCCGTAGTGGTCGACCGGGGCCGCCAAGACGCAGGTACCTCCGACGAGCGAATTGTCTCGAAATCGGAGACCGCATCGGCCAGGATACACTGCGGGCCCTTCCATCCGTCGACCTCGATTTCTTGAATGACGCCCTGTTCCCGCCAGCGACGGGTCCGGTCCGGCCATTCGTTTCGTAACGTGAGCCGGCCGATTCGCGCCCAGGCATGACGGAGCCATTCGGAACTCGTCGCGACCCCCAGCTGGCGAAGGGTTCCTAGAATGAGATGCTCCTCAGCCTCTGGAACCGGCACGTCCGGCGTGGGTCGGCGAAGCAGACGACCTGTTAGATCGAATACTTTCTCACCGTGGCGCCGGAAGGCGATCATGACGTCACCTTTGAGCCACAGATAATACAGGGCGAGACCCGATTCCTTCCCGGCTCGATAGTTCTGGATTCGTTTCTCCCCGCTCCCTACAAAATCGCTTGGTCCGAGCGGCCCCCGCCTTTCGATCTCCCGGGTCACACGTGCGAGCAGCCCGGCATTCGCCCGCGCGAATCGGCTCCATCGCTCCTCCGCGATCTTCCGTTGCATTGCGACGCGAAGGTACTGCAATTCTGCAATGGGCCGGATCTGGACATTGCCGCCCGTCTCGAAAACGGATCGAGTCTTGTAGAGTGCGTCTTCCAAGTCCTGGGTCTCGTATCCGATAATCCGCCCCCAGAGCGCTAGGTCTTGGCTGCGACCAACGACGTTGAGCGGGTCGAACTGGACCGAGCCAATGTACTGGACGGCCCGCTTGAGGTCCCGGCGACCTTCCCATCGCCGGCCGGGCCAGAGACCTTGCCTTCCTAGAACGAATCTACGCGCGGTCTCCTTCGAATCGGGAGCCACGAAACGCGGGGACTCAGGAGCCGCGATTAACCCTTACGTAGCCCAACGCGCATTGCGGGGGTTTTCAGACTTCGGTGGTGCCAAGTGGAGGCGCGGGCTTTCTTGGAGCTGCGGCTTCGAACCCTTCGACTGGGTCCCTCTAGCGGCTGTCCGGCCATGGAGCGGCTCGGCAGTCGGTGGCATGAGTGGTCGGCTCTGGCGGAGTTGCCTCGTTCTGAGAGCATTCCCCTCGAGCTGAGTTTTCCGACTCCATTCCAGCCCTCTGTTGCGGGCCGGTTAGTCCATTTCCCCGGTGAGCGGCTCTCTGTCAGTCTCGGTGCCCCCGAGATTGTTGGGGTCCCGGTCGCCATCGTCCAGAGTAAACAACACCCACAGCCCGGCGACGGTCATCAAAGCTCCGGAAATGAGGAACCCGGCGACCCACCGGAGGTCGGGCCATGAGAAGATACCCAGCACGATAAGAAGTGCGGCGCCGATCCAGACGTACCCCCGTAGGGCCGAGCGGTTCATTCCCACGAAAGTCTTCTGAGAGGGGGGAGCGAGAAACAAGGAGCGCGGAGATGCCGACATCTACGACACGTAGCCTCCGGATGCGCCCTGAATTGGATAAACGTTTCATGCGGTCCTTCTGAACATCCGGTGGGGACTGGGTCACAGAACCGTCGGGGAAGTCGTTGCTACTCCGAGTCCGGATCGGGGGGTCGTCATCGGAGGACTCCCGGGGCATAGACCCCGTCGGCGTCTGGGGAGATCAGAGCCTAATCAGATCGCTCGCCTCCCCTCCTCGCTCGGGCGTGCGGTCTTGAATCCTTCGGGCGAGTCTCTCTAGCGGCCTCCGGCGAGCGAATTCACCGGCGACAAGCCGAGAACCAACCGACGGACCTTCGACGGCACGAACTCCTCGATCCCCTGCAGCCGGGCTCCGTCGCGGCGCACAAGGAGGGGCAGCACGGCGTCCGAACCGACCCATCGGTCGACGAGCGCTTGGTCCCCTGCCGCCCGGTTCACGTCGACGAGGGCGACTCTCCTGCTTTCACCCTTCGCGATCTCGAAGACCATGTTAGCGCACTGAATCTGATTTGAGGGAATGTGCCACGGACGGTGATCCGTCATTGGAAGTGGGCTGTTGTTGATTGGCCCCGACCTTCGCCCTTCGGATCCCCGCCGCCGCCGGCCCACGATTGCGCCGATTAGGTTTCGCGGGATGGAAGTCTCGACGTCCCGGGTCGAGCCAACGCCGGAATCCGGCTCCCCCGCAACGAACAGGACGAGGTCGGTTCCGCCCGCGGTCGCCATCGTCCGGGAATCGTTCCTACGGGCTTAAGGTCCGTGGCGGGACGTTCAATCCTCCCCGTACCTTGAGGTTTCGCCCACGGACGGTGCCCGCCGGCTCGAAGCTCCTACGGCCGTCGAGTCGAGCTCCTGCGGAAAGGGCGCCTCGATCTCTCAGGCAGGTCCCCCAAGCAGCTGACGGGACGAGGGCAGTTTGGCTCGAACTTCGTTCAGCCGGCGTTGAGTTCAATACCAGGGTGAGCCGATACGGTCCCGGAAGCGGAAGATGAAACCCTCGGAGCGCATCGACCAGCACATCGCCAGCATCGCCGACTGGCGTGGCAATGTCCTCGCCACCATCCGTCGGATCATGCTCGAGGCCGACCCTGCGGTCACCGAGGATTGGAAGTGGATGGGAACGCCCGTTTGGTATTGCGACGGGATGGTCTCGCTCGCCAACCCTCACCGGGGGAAGGTGAAATGGACTTTCGTCAAGGGGGCCCACTTCGCCGACCCGGAACGGCTCTTCAACGCCGGGTTGGCAGGGAACGAATGGCGAGCGATCGACATCTTCGAGACGGACCGTCCGAGCGAGACGGCGCTCCGGCGTCTCGTGAAGGTCGCGATCGGGTACAACCGGTCCCAGCTCAAGGGCAACGACGCTTCCGGCCCCTCCCCAAAGGTGGCCCGCCGCCCGAGAGCCACGAAGAACCACTCCTGAAGCTGCGGACCGAGGTGGGGGGCTAGAAATGAAGGAGTGGCGGCTGGGACGCCCCCTGCGGGACAAAGTAGCAGTGGTCACGGGTGCCAGCCGCGGGGCGGGGAAGGCGATTGCGTGCGTTCTCGGCGAAGCGGGAGCGACCGTCTATGTCACCGGGCGTAGCGTCCGGGGACATCCTCGACTCAAGGAGTACCCGGGGACGATCCAAGACACGGCAGAAGAAGTGACCCGGCGTGGAGGGAAAGGGATCGCGGTACGTTGCGACCACACCAAGGATTCCGACGTCCGCCGCCTCTTCGAGAGAGTTAAACGAGAGCAGCACCACGTGGACATCCTCGTGAACAACGTCTGGGGGGGATACGAGCCCTACGCCGTACACGGGGAGTGGTTCAATTCCCCCTTTTTTGTGAAACAATCGATGGAGCGATGGGAGGGAATGTTTACCGACGGGCTTCGCGCCCATCTCGTCACGAACCTCTACGGAATCCCGCTGATGCTCCGCCGCCGGCAAGGACTCGTCGTCAGCACGACGTATTGGGACCGCGGCGAGTACCTAGGCCTGCTCTTCTACGACGTGGCCAAGTGCGCGATCAATCGGATGGCCTTCGGGCTGGGAGAGGAACTGCGCAAACACGGGATCGCCTCCGTGGCGATATCCCCTGGATGGATGCGGGTGGAGCGCATGTATCACCGCGTCCCCCCGCGTCAGCTCAAGCGGATTGAATCCCCCGAATATCTAGGTCGGGCCATCGTCGCCTTGGCTCTGGACCCGCATAGGATGAAGAAGACGGGTCAGACCCTGGAAGTGGGGGCTCTGGCCAAGTCCTACGGATTCACGGACATCGATGACCGAGTCTATGACTACCACTCAGCCATCCGTGACCCCCGTACGAATCCTCATCGGTGACACAGCTTCACTGACCCAACCTCCTTCCGCTCCGAGAGCACACGGCCCGCGGGGGATGCCGGTGATGTTGAACCACGTGGACCGGGTCGGACGAACCACTGTCTCTAGGGGGGTGATTTTCGCGTGGCGCCAGATTCGACAGATCCATCCCGGCTCCGGCGGGCATGGACGGACTTGGAAACGAATTCGAGGTCCCCCAGCGCATCTTCCACTGTGTACACTCGGAGGGCGCCCTCTTCGGAGAGGTGAAGGAGCCGGCCGCTCCGCCACGGCGACGGGCGACCGTACGTGTCCGGGTCGAGCAGGAGCGACGGGGCGATCTCGGCCGTAGTCTCGTCCTCGCTCCACGGAGGGGCCGAGGCAACGAGCGGGGTGGACCGCTTCCCGGGCGAGGCCTGCGCGACCTTCGGAGAGGGGCGACCGATCCACTCGTCGGTCGGATCGGCCGTGGGGGAGGGGCTTTCCCGGACGTCAACATTCGTGTCATCGAAGCCTTCGGGTTTGCTTGCGCCTGCTTCCGAAACATCCTCGGGCCCCACCACGAACGACGCGACGCCGCCGAAAAGTCCGGTGGCCCCTACGGCCAAGAACAGGATCGTCGGCGACAGGTGGTCGATGGTACGAGTCCAATGTTCGAGGAGGAGCACCGTCCCCAAGGCGAGACACCCGGCGCCGGCCAGGAGCAGGGGCCAGGATTCCGCCAGCTGCGCCCGCCGCCCTCCGGGGGTTCCCGGTCGCGGTGCATGCACCCGTGAAGGCCCCGACCCCGTTTGCCCGGGGACGGGACTCATGGACAACTCGTTGCCGCCGAGCACGTGTCTACTGTGGTCTGAACGGAAAGGATCGTGGGGGCCACCTGCGTGCCCAGGTCAACAAAGAGCTGGAGAGTGATCGTGGCCGCTCGGGGGGTTGTGCCCGTCGCCAAGTAGGCGCGTCCGGAGGTCCATCCTGCGGTCGTGTGGATTAGGATCTCAACCATGAATCCCGTCGACGTCCCCGGCGGCGCTTGCGGTTGCGGGAGTGTGAATGTCACGCGCTCTGCGAAATCCCGCACAATGAGGCCCGCCGGACTTGCGACAACATATCGATCCAAGCACGCGGCGACGCGGCAGGTCGGCAAGGCGCGCGGAACGCCGGCCACCCCCGCCGTTCCCGCGCGCTGGGTTCCGGCCGCCGGCAGGCCGGCGAGCGCTGCGGTGGCTCGAACGACCACGGTCGCTCGCAGCGTCGTGGGCGCTCCCGGAGGCGCGCCCACTTGGGTGACCGAGTATGGGTCCGGCGACTGAGGCGTGACGCTGGTGGCGGCCGACGCCTCGCCCTGGAGATTTAGCAGGAACACGGCAAGGATTGCACCGAGCACCAATACGCACGGACGACCGGGACGGTCGAGCGAGAAACGGCGGAGCCCGGCCGAGGGCGGCGGGCCGGGCGCTTCCGGTTTTCCCCCGTGCCCCGCGTCACGAGCGGCTGCGTTCATATCCCCACGGGAAACGGTTTTTGGGGGACGGCTTGCGCCGTCCCCCGGGGTGGGCGACTTGGCGGGCGTTACGGGCAGGTCGTCCCGGTAGAACATTGATTGAAAACGACTGATACCGCGGTGATGACCGGCGCGTTGGTGGTACCGAGGTCTACAAAGAGGAAGACCGGGATCGTCTGGGTCACGGCGCTGGTCGGGATTTGGACGTATCCGAACGCAGTCACGGTGCCCGCAGTGGTCACAACCGTGATCGCCATGTCGAAACCGATGGCCGAATTCGCGGCCGACTGGAATACGTTCAGGGTAATCTGTTCCCCGTAGTCGCCGGTCGTCGTGGTCGGGGTGGCGGCCTTGAAGGTCTGGGAGGCGCACGGCGCGCCGGCGCAGACGGCGAGCTGGGTCGACGTTCCAGACAATCCGGCCGAGGCGCCCTGGGCTCCGGCCGAGAGGACGGCCGACATCGCGGCGGACACCACGACCAATTGCTCCGAAGTCACCGTAGCCATGGACGAAAAGCCTCCGAGGGTCCCTCCCTGGGTAACGTTCGAAGACTGGGGAGGCGCGAAAATCGTCACGGTCGTCGCCGCCAACGCGTATCCGCCGATCATGGCGACCATCGCAGCGATGGTCACGAGGTAGACCGTTCGTTGCCGTCGCTTCATCCGGGCCGTACTCTCCGCGCCCCTGGGGCAGGGTGGAATGTGTATGAATACGTATTTAGGACTTCGTGCGTCCTCCGAGAGAGCGGTTATACAACGGACCCCCTGCGGACGGGGAGGACTAACTCGGTCGCTCCTGCCCTAAAGGCGAAGTGGGACGGTCGCTCGCGGAGCTGACTCAGCGGCGCTTGCCCACGCTCCGGCCGTGCCGAGGGGTCGCCGGACGGCGGACCCAGGTGCCGGCGATCACCCAGGGCGGATCGGGCCCGATTGGCTCCATCGCATCGGACTGCGCCTCCTCGACGCGGCGCTCATCCACCGTGATGCCTAGGCCCGGGCCCGACGGAACTTGGAAGGCGCCGTCCTCCAGAGTGTACCCCTTTACGAGCCGCCGCTTCCATTCGGGCCAGCTCGTCTCGAAGCTCTCCTGAAGGAGGAACGTGGGCAGGGTGGCGACGAGCTGGAGCGTCGCGGCGGTCTGGACCGGCCCGAACGCGTTGTGGTAGGCGACCGGAGCTCCGAAGGCCGATGCCACCCCGCCGATCGCAACGCCGGAGGTGAATCCCCCCGAGTTCGTGATATCCGGCTGGACGACGTCCACCAGGCCACGACGCAGGAAGCTCTCGAAGTCCGCCGGGGTGAGGAGCCGCTCCCCCAGCGCCACCGGTGTGCGGACCGTTCTCCGAAACTCCGCGAGGGCGTCGCAATATTCCGGTTGGACCGGCTCTTCCATGAACCGAGGGTGGTATTGGTCCAGTTCGATTCCCGCTCGGACCGCCGCCGCGGGGAGGAACCGGCCGTGGAACTCGATGAGGAGGTCGACCGTAGGCCCGACGGCTTCGCGGACCGCGTGCACGCGCGCCGACGCGGCGGCCAGTCCCGGGCTGGACAACGTCCCGTACTGGTCACCGAACGGGTCGAACTTGAGCGCGGTGAAGCCGCGACGGACGATCCCTCGCGCCTTCTCAGCGAACGCGGAAGGGTCGATGCAATCCGGGTACCAGCCGTTGGCGTAGGCGCGCAGCGAATCATGGAGAGCCCCACCGAGCATCCGGTGGATCGGTGCGCCGAGTTCCTTGCCCAGCAAGTCGTGGCAGGCAATGTCGACCGCGCTGAGCGCTGAGGTCGCCTCCATCGAGCGGGACCGGTAGAAGGAGTAACGACAGAAATCGGAGAACGCCCGATGCTGCCCGTCCAACGGTCGACCCTCGTAGAAACGGGCGACCTCCTTCACGCTCTCCCGGATCGGGAGCGTCATGAGCGTGGTGGGCGCCTCTCCCCAACCGACCTGGCCGTTGCTCGTCGTCACCCGGACGAGAACCATGGTACTGCTCCAGGGGGACGAGGGCTCCCCCCGAGGGGACCCGGTGACGATCGGTTCGACGGAACGGATCCGGATCACCATGACTTCCGAGTCTCCCGTGGACCCTCGTCTCGGGCCGGAACCGGGGAGCTACCTCCGGTCCATGAGGCTTCCTCTGGACTGCACCGCCGTTGGGCGTGTTACGAGGTTAAATGGCCCCTCGATTGCACTGTCGGAGGAATGACCGAGGCGCTCTATCTAGTCGACGCGTACCTCCGCGAATTCGATGCCCGTGTGGTGGCCGCGTCGGCCGGCGCCGCGATCCTCGACCGTACCGCGTTTTACCCCGAAGGTGGAGGCCAACCGGCCGATGTGGGCCGCTTGATCGGACGGTCCGGAAGCGAGTGGGCCATCACCGACGTCGCGAAGTCGGCGGAAGGGATCGTCCATCGATTCGAGGGCCCGTCTCCACCGATGGGGGAAACCGTCCACGGAGCGGTCGACTGGAATCGGCGGTACGCCCACATGCGGTATCACACGTGCCTGCACATCTTGAGCGGGGTCGTGTATCACCAGTACGGGTCGGACATCACCGGCGGACAGATCTACATCGACCGGGCGCGGATGGACCTCTCTCTCCCCAACTTCGACCGAGTGCTCGCCGAAACGGTCGTCGCGGAGGTCAACCGGATCGTCGACCAAGCCCTAACTGTATCCGTCCGTTTCGTACCCAGGGACGAGCTCGACCGGGACCCGGGCCTCGTGCGCGTCGAGGCTCAGCTCGTCCCCGACGTGCGGGAGCTGCGCGTCATCGACATCCAGGGATTCGACGCCCAGGCCGACGGAGGCACCCACGTCCGGTCCACGGCGGAGGTCGGACCAGTCACCCTACAAAAGATCGAGAACAAAGGGGCGCGGAACAAGCGCTTGTACCTCAGCCTGGAGCCTGCGAAGCTTCCCCCGGGGTAACCTCGGACTGGTCCCACCGGACCCCAAGGCGCTCGGCGAGCGTGCCCAAGAGGCTCTTGGACCGGTCCGGGGTCCACAGCGAGCCTTCGGGCGTCGGGCCCTCGTCCCAGGTGCGGGGGGCCGAGTGGCCGAACTCCCGCGCGAATTCCTGGCGCCATGCCGACGGGAGCGGCTGACCGGGGGTTCCGAGCGCCGAGCGTTGACCGAGTTGACCCGCCACCCGGGCGAGCCCCCTCGAGACGTTTTCCGGGGTGTACCCACCCCCTCCCGTGACCACGAGACGACCGCCACAAAGCTCGTGCGCCAGGGAATGAGTCAGGTCGACGGCCCGGAGATAGGCCGCCGGAGTGTACTGCAGGCCCCCGAGACGGTCCCCGATGTGGGCATCCATGCCGCATTGGAGGATGATCAGGTCCGGTCGATAGGACCGAACCATCGTGGGAACGATCTGCTCGAAGAGGGGAATGAATGCCTCGTCGCCCGTCTCGGGAGGCAACGGGATGTTGACCTTGAGGCCCGCCCCGTCGCCGCGGCCCGTCTCCGAGGGAAACCCGGTCCCCGGAAAGATTGTGCGGCCGTCCTGGTGGAAGTCGATGTCGAGAACGGCCCCGTCGTCGTAGAACCCGTACATCACCCCGTCTCCGTGGTGTACATCGATGTCGATGTAGGCCACGCGCGAGGGGGTCGCGGCCGCTTCTTGGAGGCTCCAGATTCCTACGGCGAGATCGTTGAAGATGCAGAAACCACTGGCGCGACCCGGGTGGGCGTGGTGGAGGCCGCCGGCCGGATTGAATGCATGGATCGACGGGGTATCCCGGACGAGGCGGACTCCCGCCAAGGTTCCACCGACTACCGACGCCGCAGCCGCGTAGCATCCCGGAAACGAGGGGGTATCTCCCGCGTCGAACGGAGGGCCGCCCCGGCGCTCGCTCAATCCTTCGACCAATGACAGATAGTCCTCCCGATGGAAGCGGAGGAGTTCCTTTCGCGTCGCCGCGGGCACAGAGGCGATCCGCTGGGGGGCGGTCGGCTCCGACGGATCGAACAGGCCGGCTTCGTCCATCAGGCGGACGGCCATCCATCGGCTCTTTTCCGTGAAGGGATGGGTCGGGCCGAAGTCGTAGCGCTCGAAGGCGGGGTCCCAGATTACCCGAAGGGAACACCGGTGAGCCACGCTCGTCCCCGCCCGAGGACCGACACGGCCCCGGGATTATATTGTCCCGCTCGATAGAGGCCGACCGGAGGCCCCCCCTCACGGTCGAGTTTTCACCGGAAGAGCTGGTCACGCTCCGGAACATCTGCGACACGTTCGTCCCGGCCGTCGCCGGGGGCGAGCCTCATTCCGCGTTCTACGGCCGGAAAGCTTCGGACATCGGCGTCGACACCCAGATCGTCGAGATAGTCCGTGAGCAATTCGGGACGCGCCAAACGGTCGAGCTGCACCAACTCCTTCGAACCGTCGAAAGCCCGGGGATGAACTTGCTCCTCGGCGGTCGGGCGGTCCGGTTTTCTGGACTCGCCCCCGACGCTCGCGCCCAGTACCTTGGAGGGTGGAGGGACAGCCGGATTGGCCGGAAGCGGTCCGGCTTCCAGGCCCTGAAGCGCCTGGCGTGCTCCCTGTTCTACGCGCTCCCCACTGCTCACGGCGTCAACCCCAACTGGGTCGACATTGGGTACCGGGCTTCGTTCCCCGTTCCTCCCGCGATCGGCCCGGATGATCGCCTCCTAGAATCGATCGTTCCGGATCGGGACCTCGACCTCGCCGCCGACGTTTGCGTGATCGGTTCGGGGGCGGGGGGCAGCGTCGCGGCGTTCGAAATCCAACGGGCTGGCTTCTCCGTCGTCGTTCTCGAGGGAGGCTCATACACGACCGCCGGGAGCGTGAGCCCCAGCGAATACCAGATGACCCGCCGGGCGTTCGGCCGCGCCGGAACCCTCACCACCGACGACCTGTCGTTCCAGCTCCTCGCGGGACGAGGAGCCGGCGGCGGAACCTTCGTGAACTGGATGGCGTGCCTACGCCCTCCTGGCCAAATCCTTCGCGAGTGGGAAACGAAGTACGGTATCTCCGGCCTCCACTCCCCAGAGTTCGCCGCGGACATCGAAGCGATCTGGCAAGCGCTCGAGGTCAACGACCGGGAGAGCCAACGGAATCCGAACAATGACGCGCTGTGGCGGGGCTCTCTCGCGCTGGGCTATCGCGAGGGGGTAGATTTCCATGTGCTCCACCGGAACGCCGTTGGATGCCGGCAACGCTGCGACTTTTGCGGCTTCGGCTGTGCCTATGCCTGCAAACGGTCGACGATCCTTAATCTCCTACCGGGGGCGCAGCGAGCCGGTGCTCGGTTCCTTTTCGAGACCCGCGCGGACACCCTGGAGCTCGGCGGGAACGGGATCCGGGCCGTGCTCGCCCGGCACGAATCCGGCGCGGGAGTCGCCCATTCGATTCGTGTGAAGTGTCGCGTCGCGGTCCTCGCAGGTGGCGCCATCGAGACCCCCGTGCTGCTCTTGCGGTCCGGGGTTCGCGCCGGCCCCATCGGTCGGGGGCTCCGGCTGCACCCCACCACGGCCGTGGCCGGTGAGATGGCAGAGGAGGTTCGCGCTTGGGCAGGTCCCCCCCAGAGCGTGGCGGTGACCCGCTTCCAGGACTGGGAGGGCACCGGCCACGGGTTCTGGATGGAGGCGGCGCCGGCCCACCCTGGTCTCTTCGCGCTCGCCACCCCATGGCCCGACGGCCGGTCCCACAAGCAATGGATGCTCGACCGCTACGTGCATTCGACGGCCACGATAGTGCTTCTCAGGGAGCGCAGCCGGGGCCGGGTCAGCCTCGACGCTCACGGTGAGGCGCGGGTTCACTACGCGCTCAACAGGGCGGACCAGGAGGAGGTGCGGAGAGGGATCCAGGAGACCGGTCGCGTGCTCGCGGCCGCCGGCGCCAAGAGCCTGGTCACGATCCATTCCCTCCCCGTGGACATCCGAGCCGCCGGTGATCGTCTGACCGACGGGGAGATGCAGCGGTTCCTGGACCAGGTCCATGAGCGGAGCCTCGCCCCGAATCGGTGCATGCAGTTCAGTGCCCACCTGATGGGTTCCTGTCCGATGGGGGACGACGCTCGCGTGAGTGCCGTTCAGCCTTCGGGGGAGCTGTGGTCGGTTCCCAACCTCTTCGTCGCCGACGCTTCCGTGTTTCCGACCGCGCCGGGCGTAAACCCGATGATCACCATCATGGCGATGGCCCGACGCACTTCTCGGTCCGTGATCGATCGGCTCCGAGGCGGGGCCGGCTGAGCCGGCGCCTCGGCTACGTTTTCACGCCGCGCCAAACGGCCTTGGGCCGCGGGTCCAGACACCAGGTCTGGCACCGGACGCAGAACGGGACCGTCGGGGGAGGTCGTTGAACATGGTCCGAGTCCGGGTGGCGGCACTTCGGACAGGGCATGCGAATACCGCGGCCCTGGGGTTACCGGCGAGTCGAACGTCCGGTCCGCCGGATCGACGGGCGGACGTGGCGATATCGGGGACGGATCTTCCGCTTTCTGTTCCGGCGACGGTCCAGCGCATCGGCCAGCTCTTGCGCACTATCCATGCCCGTCCCCTTACGCCGAACCCAAGCCCTGGTGGCCGGTCGGCCGCTCCGAACCCCCTAGCTCAGACGTACTGCTGATCGGTGTAGCAGTAGTACCGGTTGTACTGCGCGACGAACGTGGCCGGCTTGCCGCACTTCGGGCACATGACCGCGCCCGGCATGGGGGGTGCTGGGGCCGGAGCCATGGGCGCCATCGGCTGCGGCGCGTAGGGCATCGTCGGCGCCATCGGCTGCGGGGCGTAGGGCATCGAGGGCGCAATCGGAGCGCCCGGGTATCCCTGGGGGGGCATCTGTTGCTCGCGGACGGCGTCTCCGAGCTTGATGTATGCGATGAGATAGAGGATGCCCGAAAGGATTCCTCCCGTCACGATGGACAGGATGGCGAAAACGAGCGTGGGAGTCTTGGCAGAGTCGTATCGACCTTCAGTGACGGGCTTGTAGCAGAGCATCCATACGAGAACAAACCAGACGAAACCGATTGCGCCGAGTGCGACGTAGACCCCCGCAATGACGACCGCGAAACCCCCGACGCTCGCAGCGAAGAGAGCGAGCGCTCCCAATCCGATCAGAAAGACCAACGCGAAGATCAGTTGTAGAATGAGACCGACCAGAATCAATGTCTTCGCGGTCGACGCCGAGGGCGGGACGTAACTCATCGCACCAGGTGAGCCGTACACGCCGAAGCCACTAAGGGAGGGGTATTTTGACCCTTCGGTGAAGTGTGCACGGCCTGTTCGGACCGGCCGCCCGGCCCGGAGGCCGTACTCCGACGCCGCGAGCCGCCCTCCGAAAGCGAAGGGCTAATCCCCCGACGGGGACTCCAACGGCCGTGCCGTCTCGTCCGAGGTTGTACGGGTACTCCACTAGCCATTACTGCGTCTCGGTGGAACGAATGCTCGCGTTCAAGGGCCTCGACTACGAATCGGTCCGTGTCCCGTATCACGACAAACGAGAGTTGATCCGGGCCACCGGCCAAGACTACGTCCCGGCGTTGACGTGGGGCCGGAAAATCGTAACGTGGGAGAATATCCCAGATTTCCTCGAGGCGAAGCGGCCGCGGCCTACGCTCTACCCCGCCGGCGCCCAAGGGTTGGCCCGAACGCTCGAGAACTGGGGTCACCAAGTGCTCGAGGAACGAGTCTGGCGGTACGTCGTGACCCGCGTGCCTGCCATCATCGAGGATGAGACCGAGCGGTGGGTCTTCGAAGAGATGCAGGCCCGCGCCCGAGGACCTTGGTCGGTGCTCGAGCTGCGCCGGGAAGAATTTCGCCACGACATGGAGAGATGTTTCCAATTTATCGAGGAGATGCTCGACGGACGCGAGTGGCTGCTGGAAGCCCCGAGCCTTGCCGATTTCGGCGTCTTCGGCGGCCTCTCACCCCTCCTCGCGGTGGGCGAGCGGATTCCGGCCCACTTCCCGCGGACGGAGGCCTGGGCGGACCGGATCCAGGCGCTGGGGGGCTCGCATATCAGCTCTGGCGAGTTGCGCTCGCGAGGCAGGACCGCTCGTGCCGGTTCGGGGTAGTGGCATGGCTCCTGCAACCCGCCGAACTCTGGCGCGGCGGCGGACGACGCGCCCACGCACTACCGCCTCGGAGCGGAACCGGCGTGGCCTAGGGTTCTATGGCTACGTCGTCCGCGACGTCATGTCCCAACCCGTCATCACCGTGCGCCCCGAGGCCACTCTCGAGGTTGCGGCCTCGCTAATGAGCACCCACGGCGTCTCGGGACTCCCGGTGGTCGACCGACGACCCCGGCTCGTGGGCGTTCTGAGCCAGAAGGATATCGTTCGGGTCCTCCACGAGCGTGCGGGCCTGTCGCTCCCCGGCGGAATCTTCGACCTGATCCTCGACTCGACCAAGGCGCGACGCAGCGACCTGCCGCGGGAGTGCCGGGAGATCCTCGAGACGACGCGGGTGCGCCCGGCGATGTCGAACCGACCCATCACGGTGAACGCCGACGCGTCCCTCGACGAGGCGATCCGGCTGTTGATCGAGCACAAGATCAACCGACTGCCGGTGGTCGAAAAGGGGACGATGATCGGGATCGTCTCCCGCCACGACCTCCTGAGTGGGTTCCTCTAGCCTATCCGTTGCCCGGCCCGAGGCGTTGGTCGGTTCCGGGATTGTATCCCTTCGAGGTCGGGGTTCCCCGTTCCCGGGCCCGCCGGGCGCGCAGCTCCGAGAAGAGGCCCGCGTACTCGATGCCCTTGAGGATGCCCCTCTCCGCCCCCGCGACCGGGTGCTCGGCGAAATACGCCCGGACCTCTCCGGGATCGTCCGTCCCGACCGCCGCGACGAGCTCCTCGTACACGAAATGGAGGAACGAAGTTCCGGCCAGTCCCTGCATGAGACGGGCCCCGTCCTCCTGGAACCATTTCCAAACCACCGGTCTCGATTGGGGGTGCCGAAGGGCTTCGAACACCGCCCACGGTACCTGCGAAAAGGGCATCTCGCCCCGACTCGCGCGGGCGAGGGTCTCCGCCACAAGCGCGGGATCCTCGAAGGTGGCGAGCGCGCGGGTCATCTGCAGCGCGTCCGCGTCGTTTGCCCCACGTAGACGCTGCCATAACTCCTCCACGACACGCGCCCCGCCGACCTGGGCGTAGGCCACCGCGACGGCCGGGCGGATGTCCGCGTCAAGCCCGTCGTAGTCTCCGAACTTCGCCGACAGCTCGCGGGCGAAGTCGGGATCTAACAGCAGGCGGCTCCGCAGAATGGACTCCCTGAGGCGGCGGTCCATGTCGCTTTCGTCAGGTTTCCGCGCCAGGCCCAGTCGACGGGTCTGCGCCCGGTGGAAGCCGCGGTAGAGGTCGACGAACTTCGGGTCATCCATGAGCGGCAGGACCAGGAGGCTCAGGTGGTGCAGAACCCCTTGAACAACAAGCGGGTCGCTCTCCGCGAGTGCCTTCTCGACGAACGACTGGTATCGCTCGAAGGAGACATCTGCCGAAAGGAGGAAGGCGAACAGGTCCTCGAGCACGAGCCATCGTTCGGGCGCCGGGAGCTGGTCGAACCGACCGAGGATCCGGTCGTACGTCGCGCCGTCGTACAGTACCCGGTAGAATCCCAGCGCTCCCTCGTTCAGGAAGATGTCCGAGTCGGCCGGAACGTTGAGCGTGATCTCGGGTCCTGTCATGAGCATGCGCACAGACTTACCGTCCGTCCGGGCCACGAGCGGCACCGGCCAGAATTGTCGGGTGTGCTCGCCACTGATCGAGAAACGCCGCTGCTCGAGGTGGAGTCCGTCCGCTCCGCGGTGAACGATCAGGACGGGGTGGCCAGGTCGCTCGACCCAGCGTCGCATCAGGTCGGAGATTGGCTGCTGCGCCGCGGCCTCGAGCGCGGCCCAGAGGTCCTCGCCGCGGGCATTCCCGTACTGGAACTTGACCAGGTAATCGTGAACCCCCTGTCGGAACGGCACGGCGCCCACGAAGGCCTCGAGCATCCGGAGAACGCTCGCCCCTTTCCCATAACTAATCTCGTCGAAGATCTGGTCGATCTCCTCGGGGGAATCGACGGCTTGGCGGATCGGGTGGGTCGTTGCGAGGGAGTCGCCCAGAAAGGCGCTGGCCGTTTCCGTGAGCAGAAAGTCGCTCCAGATACCGGGGTAGCCTCCCAAACGGTCGAGCACCTTGTAGGCCATGAACGACGCGAAGCTCTCGTTCAGCCAGATGTCGTCCCACCACACCATGGTGACGAGATCTCCGAACCATTGATGGGCGATCTCGTGCGCCGCGACTGTCGCGATTGCCCGGCGGAGTCCGGAAGTCGTTCGTTCGTCGACGAGCAGCAATCGCTCCCGACTGGCAATCGCTCCCCAATTCTCCATCGCGCCGGCTCCGAATTCTCGGATCGAAATCAGGTCCAGCTTCGGCAGAGGGTATGGAACGTCGTAATAGTCCTCGAACTCGCGGAGCACACGCTGGGAAACATCGAGCGCGAACCTTCCCTTCTCGCTCTCCCCCGGCGGAGTCCATACTCCCACTTGGGTGCCGGGGCCATCCCCTTGGAGCGAGTCGAACTTCCCGATGCCGAAGAACAAAAGGTACGTAGCCATTCGGGGCGTTTTTGCGAACCGGATCCGTTGGCGTCCGTCGTGTACGGTGGTTTCGAGGGCTGGCGTGTTGAAAATGACCACCAAGTCAGAGTCAACGGTGACCTCCACTTCGAAGGTGGCTTTTTGGTCGGGACGGTCCAGGCACGGGAAGACGCGTCGCGCCCCCGTCGACTCGAACTGGGTTGCGAGGACGTACTCGGGCGGCTGCTCGGATCGATAGAGCCCGAGGAGACTCTGGTCGAGTACTTTTCCGGAGAAGTCGAGCTCGACCTCCCGCGCGTCGGACGGGATTCCATCGAGCTGGATTTCCTGGCTCGCTTCGAGCCTCTGGCAGGTCAGCGCATGGGAGCCGGCGTTCGCCCGACGCACCTCGAGGCCCACGCAGTTCAAACGTAACAGGGGTCCGTCGAGATCGCCGAGGAGACGGACGTGACCCCGAAAGGTGCGATTCCGGAAGTCGACATCGAGGGAGAGGTGGTACTCTTCGGCCCTCACGGGAATCATCTCGGGCGGCGGCTATCGGCATCCAGTTCTAAAGCCCACGTACTCCTTTCTGGTGCTACTGCTCCTCGTTGATCCGGACGGCTTGGCCCCCGTCTTGGCACCTGGGCGCGCTGCGGGCGTCGCACCGATTGGTCTGGAGAACGACCGTCGGAACACAGCGTTCCCGTGCGCTCGGGTCGAGGTACTGTCCGACTTGGTCTTCGGATTGGCGTTGTCGAATGGGGCCCCAGTCCTCGGCCTCGGACTCAAACCGGCAGGTTTCCCAACTTGAGCCTCTCTAGAACGGCGGTCCACACCTCGGTTTGCCAACGGAGCGCGGCCGTCCATTCGTCGCCCTCCCGCCATCCATCGTGCTCCAGCCGCAACCGCGTACGGTTGGGGCCGAGGGGCTGGAACAGCACGGTCAATCCCGTGGACGGAGTGGCATCGCGTACGGCCCGCCCAAGTTCGGCGGGCAGACGCCACGCGACCTTGAGCACGTACTCCTCCTGAAGCCCCACGATCGCCCCGCCCACGGGTTCGCTCAGATTCCGGGTTGCCAGATGGCCGTTCAGCTCGTAGGTTCCCCCGACCACCAGGTTGATGGTCGACCCGCCGGACAGCCACCGGGCCACCTTGGCCGGCTCCGTCCAGAGCGCCCAGAGGTCCTCGACGGCCAGGGGTAATTCTTCGATCAGAACCAGCGGTCCGGAAGCCATGAGTCCCCTCGGTGAGCGAGGGGGCGGTCCGTATTACGAGTGCGCTCGTCCTTCGGAGGCGCTAGTCGTCCTCGGAGCTAAGGATCCGGGCGCACGAAATGCAGGGGGTGGGTCGGGGCTGAAAATCGTACGAGCGATGGGCAATTTGGTCGACGGGCGGAGGCTCGAGCCCCTCGATCGGGATCCCCATCTTGCCGCTCACGACGGTGCGCAGGATTTCTCCGTCCGCTGCGCATCGGGCGCACAGGTCGAACTCGACGGGCGGCTCTGAAGTCGAACGAGCGACCCGCGCCTTGAACCGTGGCATGGCGCGCACCCCATCGCCCGCCGAGTACAAAGAGACCGCACGGTAGGACAGTCAGTTCGGCCGTCACTGCCCTGAGTACGGCAGGGCGAGCAAACAGCTGGGGGCCTCGCGGCCAGCGACCTTTCATACCCTCGGTTCTATCATCGATTCCTATGATCGGACCCGGAGCCCAAGCCCCCGATTTCGACGCGCCAAGCTCGAAGGGCCAGAACCTGAAACTTTCGTCCCTCCGTGGGAAGTCCGTCATTCTGTACTTCTATCCCAAGGCGTTCACGTCGGGCTGCGCCATGGAGACCCGGACCTTCGGCGAGCTCTATCCCAAACTGTCGGCGCAGGGCGTGGAGATCGTCGGCGTGAGCGTCGATGACACGAAGACCCAGACCGCTTTCGCCATCGATTGCCGCGCCGACTTTCCGCTCGTCGCCGACCACGACAAGCATATCGCGGAAAGCTATGGCGTTCTGGGGACGTTCAACGTCGCGAAGCGGATCACGTTCTACATCGATCCCAGCGGGAAGGTCGCGGAGGTCGTCGAGTCGGCCAGACCCGGGCCTCACACCGGCCGCGCCGTCGAGAAGTTCCTCCAAAGCACCCGTCAGAGCCGCTAGCTAGATCCCCCATGGCGGAACCCGCCCTCCGGGCGGGACGGAGTGCGCCTAGAAGCTTCCAACGGCTACGGCCAGGAATACAACGGCTGCGCTCGAGACCGCTGAGACGGCGCCGAGCGCGGCGCTCCACCGTCGGAGCCCTCGGAGCTCTGCAGTGGTCGCTCCGGTTCCCCGGAGGCGACGGATCCGGGGCCCCACGAGGAAGCTGTGGCTTCCGGCGGTCACCAATACCAGACCCACGACCACCAGCTTCGCCATGAGCCAGTGACCCTGGGGGGTCGCCATCCAGTCCCCCGGCGGAAGCCACCAGGACAGATTGAGACCCCCGGTGACGATGGTAATCCCCAGCGCCGGCCACATGACCCAGCCCAGTGCGCGCGCGACCGAGACGGTCTGTTCGGCCACCCGTGCGTCGCCCGGTGGCCCGCTCCGCCCGAGGGCGGCGGCCACCACGCCGAGGGCGAACGTTCCCCCCACCCAAATGCAGGCGCCCAGGATGTGGACTCCGAGGACCACGCTCTCCCAGAGGATCATCGATCCGGTTCGCCTCTCAGGGAGAAACGGAGGACGACCCGAGGCGCGCTCGGCGCGAATCGGCTGCGGCGGCTAGTTTCCACCCGCGGCGAGAGCGGAAGCGGGTTGCCGCAGCGAGGAAGGACGGACGCCTCCGAACCCAACGTATAGTAGGAACACACCGATGAATTCTGCATAGTAAAGTGTCACGGGAATCGAGACGATATAGAGGCCCCCTGCGGCGCTGATCACGAGGATCCCCGCGGCGATGTACCCCAGTCGCCAAACCCGGCGCCGATAGACCCCGAGGAGCGCAAGACCGGCCATCAAAGTGGCCGCGGGAACGGTCAACGCCGTAGAACTAAGGATGACCCCGAGGGAGGGGTTGCCCGTCACAATCCCCTGGCTAAGCACTCCCCCACCGACCGGGCTCGTGGCGCAGAAAAAGCCAACGACTACGGTGGTGAGGGCGATATACGCCGTGTAGACCCGGCGCCAGTTCGGCGGCAGCCCACTCTCCGCCGATCCAAGCGACAGGATCCCGACCAATAAGGCGACCAAGAAGAAGTAGGAGCTCAACAACGCGCTGGTCCAGATTCCGGCGTAGAAAAGGGCCTCCTCAAAGAGAGTGAAGAAGACCAGTACCAATCCGACGGCCCAGTAGAGGTGGGACCGGGCACCCTGCACCCTAAACCGTCGCCATTCCACCACCCCGAGGGTCGCCGCGAGGAGGCCCAGCACTCCGATCGAGATCAGGATGAGGCTTGGGAGGGCGTCCATCTCTCAGAGCGGACTTCGGGCTGTCCTTTATAACGTCGGTACGAGTCAGTCGAACCCAACAGGTCCTTCCGAGGGAGGCCGTTGGTGAGCCGGGAAGGATACGGGCATTCGGGTTCCTTCCCGGGAAAACGCAAATAGCTCCGCCGGACCCCAGAGTCCGATGCCCGCCCGCCTTGGAAACCGATGGCTGATGCGAAGGGCCTCGGTTTCCGAAGGGAAGCTCCTGGTGGACCATCGCCATCGGATGTGGGAAGACGTAGGGGGTCGAACCCCGAAGCAACTCACCGCCCATGACCCCGTGTACCGCCGCTGGATTCTGCCCCGAGTGCGGACCGGCGAGGTCATCGTGTTGGTCATCGAGAGCCCCGGACGCGGGGTCGTCGCGAGCGGTGGGATCTGGTTCCGGCCGGAGCAGCCTCGGCCGGGCGCTCCGGAGTCGACCGTTCCCTATCTGTTCTCGATGTACACCGAACCCGAGTTCCGGGGTCGAGGCCTCGCGCGTCGGATCGTTCGAGAGGCCCTCAGACTCTCACGGCGCCGCGGCTACGCCCGGGTTCTACTCCACGCCGCGCCTCTGGGCCGGCCGGTGTACCGAAGTCTCGGGTTCGAACGGTCGTGGGAAATGCGACGCCCGTTACGGAAATGAGCAAGGGACCGGGCGCTCCCACCCTTGCGGGAATCCGGGTCTCCCGTGGCTCCCGGGTCAACGCATTGGAGGGGGCGGCGCCAAGAAGGACGGGGCGAACCCAGGACCCGGATGCTGCTGGATTCGGCTCGTCGCGCCGCGCGCCGCCACGAAGATGAGAATCTGTCCCACGATGTTCAAAAATGGGATGATCAGGAGGATCGCTCCAACCTTGAACAGGGACTCCGCGTACCTCTCGCCCAGACGCCAGATCGCCACGAGTGTTCCAATCACGCCGATGAGTGCCACGATCCCCCCAATTCCGGCCAAGGCGACCCCTCCGAGCAATGTTCCAAGTTGCAGGCACCCCAAGGGTATCGGAAGGGTGTGGCCGGCACAGGAGACGATGTTGTACAGCGCGAGCAGGAGCACGAGCAGGCCGACCGCCAGAATGACGAAGCCGATCATCGCCAGCAGCGCGAACGTTGGCGAGCTTGAGAATCGAGTATCAACGTCTCTCAGTTCGACGAACCCCTCTCGGTAGAGCTCGAACGAGGCCACCAATGCGGCGAAGGCGGCGAGCTCAACCCCCAGAAATATGAACAAGAACATCGACGTGAACGTGGGGAGGGTCGTGGTGGTGGTGGGGGCGAACCTCAGGTAGCCGCCCGTCGAGAGCACGACGGAGATTGCAGCGCTCGCCGCGGCCCCGACCATCGCAACGATGGCCGCCCCCCGGATTCGGGAAAGAGCCGCGAGGTCTTTCTCCGGGCGCTGTGGCGCCGCAGCCATGCCTTGGTAGCCCACTCCGGGAGGCGGCCCCCAGGAGGGGGGCTGACCGGGGGGTGGCGGTGGATACATTTCGAATCACATTGAGTCCACCGATTTAGACGTTCGGGGTCCGTGCTCCTGAGGAGTGAGACCGGGGCGGGACGGTAAACGGGTCGCTCCGGACGCCGAGTTGCGGGTCCCCCCGCGAGTCCGGAACTCCCCCGCCCCATGTCTTGAACCCCCTGGGCCGCCGAAGAGAGCCCCACGAGCCCCGCCGACGGACCCATCAGACGACCCCCGTCGCGTCCTAAGATGCGCATCCCTACACATCCATCCGGTGCCCGGAAACAGTTTTGATATACTTCAACCGCCCATATCTATCGGCAGAGGAGCGCGGCGGCTCCCTTTCTGTCCGCATCCTCGTGGGGGGGAACTTGACCACTGTCGCCCTGACGGCATCGGCATATGAGCCGATCGACGAACTGAAGAGGCTCCTGGAGGCCGTCGCGGTAGCGATCGTGTCGGACGACGGGCGCATGCTCCACAGCGCGCTGCCGGCGGGGGTGTCGAATGAGTCGTTTGCCATGATGTCGGCCACAATCGTGGGGGCAGCGGCGACGGTCAGCAGCGACCTCAAGCAGACCCCCCCGGACCATATCGTCATTCGGGGAGTAGATTTCACGACGATCCTTTCCCGATTCGACGGAGCCTCGTTGCTCATCGCGGTCGTCGGGGCGAGCGTCGAGCCCGACCAGCTGCTGCACCGGATCGACGAGTTCATCGTCGCCCGACGGCCCAGGGTCCCCTCGTCCGGGTAACCCTATTGCCCCTCCTCGAGTGGGCCGGAGGCTGTGTCAGGGAAGCACGTCGAAGTCTTGATTCTCGGTGCCGGGGCCGCCGGGATAGCGGCCGCGGAGCGCCTGCATCGGCTCGGCGTGCCTTTCACAGTTCTCGAGGCCAGGGACCGGCTCGGCGGCCGAGCGCTAACCGACTACGCACTCGCTCCCGATCTCCCTTTGGAGCTCGGGGCCCAGATGGTTCACGGTCGACGGGTCGTCACCCACCGTTGGGCGCACGAGGTCGGGCTAACGACTCGGTCGTGGCCTGTTAGTCAACGAGCCCTCTTCTCGATGAATCGTCGACTGTGTCGTTTTCCCTGGCTCGCGATCCCCGGCTATCCCGGCTTCGGATTCCGTGCCTTCTATGAGGGAATCCACACTCTTCCCCGGCAGCTCCGCGCAGCGGCCCCCCCGGATCGGAGCTTGGCGGAGTTCTTGCAAGAGCGAGCTCCCACGCTCGGGGGGCGTCGGTTCGTCGAACTCCTGCATGCCCATGTCTACGCCGCAGATCCGGAAGAGATTGGCGTGCGAGGGCCGGCCGAGGAGGAACGAAGGGCCGGAGAGGAGTTCGGGTACCGGAACTACCGGCTTAACGAAGGATATTCTGAACTGTTCCGCCGGCGAGCTGCGCCGTTCCTTGACCGGATAAAGACCGGCGTGCGCATCACATCCATTCGACAGTCAAGCCAGGGAGTGCGCGTCGAGGCAGGGACCGGCGCCGGGAATGCAGCGACCGCGTTCAACGCTCGAGCCGCCATCGTGACGCTGCCGCTCGGTGTACTGAAGGAGGGATCCGTCGTTTTCGACCCCGCGCTCCCGCCCGCAAAACAGACCGCGATCCATCGGATCGCCTCCGGGATGGGATACGCACTACAATTTCGATTGTCCGGAGGCGACTTGAAGGAGCGGTTCGGAGATTTCTCCCTCGTTTGGGGCGGGGGTTCGACGACCTTCCACCGACCCGCCGTGAGACAACACGCGCCCCCAGAGGTCATGACGGCGTTCACAGTAGGACGCGAAGCGAAACGTCGGGCAACGCTGAGCCGCGAAGATCGCCTGGAGGCGACATTGGCCGAGCTCTCGGAAGTGCTGCCGAGTAATGCCCGCATCGGGACGGTCGTCCGACACTCCGTGCATCTCTGGCCGGAAGACCCGTTCGCTCGAGGTGCTTATTCGTTCCTTCCCACGGGGGTCGATCCGATCGAGCGAGAGACGCTCGCCCAGCCGGTCGACGGCGTGCTGTTCTTTGCCGGCGAGGCCACCCACTGGAGCGGGGAATCGGCGACGGTCCACGGAGCAATCGCGACGGGCTACCGAGCCGCCGAGGAGGTCTGGGGGAGCCTGGCCGCTGGGCGCAGGACCGCTCCGGCGGGGTAGAGTCGCCTGTGAGGCCTCGTCCCGACCGACCGCCGGTTCGATAGAGACTTGTAGGGCACGACGCTCGGCGGCCTCGAGCTCGAGGGGCCTAGTCGGGGAGGTCGAGATTCCATCACCGCGGCGATCGAAGTTCAACATCTCGCGAAGACCTACGACAAAGTTCGCGCAGTCGATGGGATCGACTTCTCCGTGCAACCGGGCGAGGTGTTCGCCTTCCTCGGACCGAATGGTGCGGGCAAGACCACAACCGTCGAGATCCTGGAAGGGATCCGTCCCCGGACGTCCGGGGAGGTGCGTGTGCTCGGGACCGATCCCTGGGTGATGGGCCGCGACCTGCAACGCCGGATCGGTGTCATCCCTCAGGATTTCCATTTCTTCCCGAAACTCTCCCCGCGCGAAGCGCTCAATCTGTATGCGGGCCTGTTTGGCGTTCGATCCCGGGCCGCCGAGCTCCTCGACCGCGTGGAGCTTGCCGACAAAGCCGACGCGCTGTACGATACGCTCTCGGGCGGCCAGCGACAGAAGTTAGGCCTCGCGCTCGCGCTCGTGAACGACCCCGAGCTCTGTTTCTTGGACGAACCGACTACTGGCCTAGACCCGCGCGCGCGCCGGGCCATCTGGTCCGTGATCCGGGGACTCAAGAAGGAAGGTCGTACGGTCTTCCTCACCACTCACTACCTCGAGGAGGCGCAACTCCTCGCCGACCGGATTGCCATCATCAACCTGGGCCACATCATCGCCACCGGCACTCCCACGGAAATCATACGTCAGTACGGGCGCCCCGAACGCCTGCATATCGTGGGGGACGTAGCCCTCGCCGAGCCGCTCCGGCAACAGCTCAACCTCGGAGTGGAGGTCGAGAACGGAGCGATCGATGTGGAGCTCCGCGCGAAGGGAGACGCCCTGCGGGTTCTCCGCTGGATCGACACGTCGGGGTTCGCGTATCAGAGCTTCAGCACGGCACAGGACACCCTTGAGGACGTGTTCCTGCGCCTCGTGGGAGCGTCGGAACACTCATCGCTCGACAAGTCGACGGAGGGCGAGGAGGCGTGAACGGCCCACGGGTGCTCTCGTACTTCGTGGCATTCGCGAAGGGCTACCTCCGGAACCCGCTGGGACTCTTTTTCTCCCTCATCTTTCCAGTGATCCTGATCCTGATCTTCGGGGCCGTCTTCGCGAACTCGGGCTCGTCGGCCGTGCCGTTGTACGTCGAAAACCTGGACCATAACTCCCCCGGGAGCGTCGCGTTTCTCCAAGCGCTGGACCACACCGGTGCCGTCCAGGTCAATGTGGTGATTCCCCCGGCCGGGACCAACCTGTCGAGCTACCTCGCGAGCAACGGCGAGAGCGCCGGCCTTCTCATTCCCGCGGGATTCCAAGCGGCGCTGACGAACAAGACGCACGTGACCCTCCAGCTTTTCACGAACCCCTCGGCGGCGTCCCAGGCCGGTATCGTGATCGGCGCGGTGCAAGGGGTCGAAAGCGCGGTCAACCTGCAGGAAGCCGGCGGCTCCACCATCGTAACGTCAACGTACTTCAACGTGGGCAGTCAGATCTACACGTACATCGACTACCTTATCCCGGGGCTTATCGGCTTCTCCATCCTGACAAGCCCGATGTTCTCGATGGTGAACATCAGCTCCACCTGGAAGCGGGACAAGCTGTTCCGACAACTTTCGCTCACGCCGCTGACCCGAGCCGAATGGTTGACCGCCGCGCTGATCTGGTACGTTCTCCTCGCCCTGGTGTCGGCGTTCGTCATGATAGGGGTCGGTCGGTTCGTGTTTGGCGCGCACGTATCCGTCGTACTTTGGATGTTCCCGTTCCTCCTCGCCGGACCGGTTCTCTTCGTGTCGCTGGGACTGGTCGCGGGTTCGGCCTCTAAGACCCCCGAATCGGCGGCCGTGGTTGGCAACGTGATTCTTTTCCCGATGATGTTCCTTTCCGGAACGTTCTTCCCTGTCTCCGGGTTCTCCCCCCCGCTACAGAATGTCGCCCATGTCCTCCCGCTGTACTACGTCATCGATGGGTTGAACGCCGGGATATTGTTCGGAAACGGAGCCGGCGCTCTCCGGGACTTCATCGTCACGGCCGTGATCGCTCTCGTCTTCTTCATCGCGGCGATCCGGCTGTTCAGTTGGCGAGAGGACTAACGCGGGCGCTCGGAGGCTCCCTCTCCCGCCGACGGCCAATCCTTAAGCGCCTTGAATCCTCCGTGGTCGGGAACTTCGATGACCGTCGATTTCAGCTTCAAGCGAGCGCCGTCGTACCGAGTAGCCACCTTGGCCCGGAAGGGCGGATGGGACGAGAAGAAACTCCGTGGCCAGTTCAAGACGCTGGCCGAGTGGGCGAACAAGAACCACATCCGGACCGGCCGCTGGCTCTTCTTCGAGCCGGATATGAAGACATTCGTCGCGGGGATCGAGGTCAAAGGCAAGGCGAAGGGCCATGGCCGGATTCGCCTGCGGACCTTTCCCGCCGCCACCGTCGCCAGCGTCACGTTCAACCCCGACGACGTCTCTCCGCGCGTCATCTACCACGGACTGAACGATTGGCTCCGCTGGCGGAAGAAGGACAAGGAGATCAAACGAGTCCTCTCCTCGCGCGAGGTATACACCGGCGACCCGTGGTCCGGCCCCAAGGTGTGGGCCCACACCGAGATCCAGTTCGTCGTCAAGAAGTAGGCGGGTCCAGACCACCACCCGATCTTTGAGCCGCTCGCCCCGAGAATTTCGCCGGACCCACGGGGAACGACGGGGTGCCTTCCCCCGAAGGCTTCTATGGGTCCGGCGAGTAGCGGGTCCATGACCTCTGAGGCCAACCCCGCTCCAGCTCCCGTTGGCGGAGTTCTGCGTGGCCGAGTTCGCTCTCTCCACCGGAAACCCGAAACGTCCGGGGAGCATGGCCTGCCGAAGCCGTCCGTCGCAGAAGTGTACGTCGCTACCGGGGGCGTCTGGGAGGACTTCAACCGGTTCCGCCACGAGGAGCTGCACGACCAACCCAACCAGGCGGTGCTCCTGATGGCGGTTGAAATGATCCGTACTCTCAACGCGGAGGGCTGGCCGGTCCGAGAGGGAGATATCGGAGAGAACGTGACAACCGAGGGGATCCCGTACAGCGACTTCCGGCCCGGTCGTCGCTTCCGAGTGGGCGGCGCGGTCCTGGAAGTATCGAAGGCCTGCACTCCCTGCACGAACCTGCAGCTTCTGCCCTATGTGGGCACCGCGAACGGACCCCGATTCATCAAGACCATGCTCGACCGCCGCGGGTGGTACGCGTCGGTGCTCCGAGAGGGGCGCGTTCAGACCGGCGACGCGATCGAACGATTTTGAACGCCCTCCGGATCTGTCGGAAATCGAACTCGGGTCGAACGCGGGGTTTTTGAACCGCGCCCGCGCTAGTTGACGCGTCGATGGCGCCGAACCTGCGTCTCAGTCTGACGATCTTTACCATCGGCTTCGCCATCGAGGCCGGTGTCAACGCGTACGACATCCTGACGGGTTCCTCGAGAGGGGGCGCGGCCGGCGAGACGCTGTTTATCGCCGGGGCCGTCGCCACGCTGCTTGGCGTTCTCTTCCTCACGCTCGGCCGTCACGAGTGGAACGAGGTCCATCGGACGCGAGTCCACCATGCCCACCTCACCCTGCTCGTGACCGTCCTCCTCGCTCTCGCGGCCGCCGGCCCGATCGCGTACTACGCGTACATGTCCGCGGTCGCGATCCCGAGCTGGCTGGCGTACGAAGTCGGCGCGGCAGTCGGAGCGTCCTTGTTCCTCTCGTTCATCCTGTACGCGATCATCGTCTATCACCTGCTAGGTACGGCGGGTCGGGCGATCCTGATCCTGGCCCTTCTGGCGGCGGTCCCCGTTGTCGGAATCGTGGGCTATCACATCGCCGGGGACATCCCCACCTACTTGACCACCGTCCGGTCGAGCCCCACGAAGCTCGCCGCCCTCATCGAGCCGGTCGTTTCGTACCTCTCGTACATGTTCCTGGCCTACTCGCTCTTCGCCGTCGCCTTCCTCGACGCGCACCGTCGGGTGGCTCGGGGGTTGGAACCACCCACGCCCGACGGGAGCCCTCCAGCCGCTCCGCCCAGCACTTCCTAGACGTCGGTTGGCGGCGCGCGGGCAACTTCCTATTACCGCGCGTCGCCTGCCGGCCGCCATGCGCGTCGACGAGATCAGTGAGTCGCCGATCCTTTCCCTGATCGACCGCATTTTCGAGCTGCGACAGCAGGGGAGCGAGATCCTCGGTCTGCACATCGGCGAGCCCGATTTCGACACTCCGGCGGGGATCCGGTCGGCGGCGGCCCGGGCGATGGAGGAAGGGTTCACCCATTATGGCCCGGCCCAGGGAATGCTGGATCTCCGCGAGGCGATCGCCGAACGACTTCACCGACTGCACGGGATCCCAGTCTCGGCGTCGGATGTCGTGGTCCTTCCGGGGAAGCTCGCGATCTACGCGAGCCTCATTTCCACGACGGACCCCGGGGATGAAGTGCTCCTTCCCGACCCCACGTACTTGTTCGAACAGCCCGTGCAGCTCGTCGGGGCCCATCCGGTCTACTTTCCCCTCCGGGAAGATTTCTCCTTCGACCCGGCGGCGCTGGAGAGAGCGATCACGCCGCGCAGCCGCGTCCTGATCCTCACGTCCCCCTCGAACCCGACGGGGCGGCTTCTCTCCCGGGCCGAGGTGCAGGCCGCGCTCGAGATAGCCAGGGTCCACCACCTCACGGTCGTGAGCGACGAGACGTACGAGGCCCTCGTCTACGAAGGCACCCACGTGGCCCCCGCGAGCTTGCCCGAGGGAGTGGGCCGCGTCGTGACGATCGGGAGCTTCTCGAAGATGTTCGCGATGACCGGCTGGAGAGTGGGATACGCCGTCGCTGCGCCGGCGCTCCGAGCCCGCCTCGTCAAGGTCGTGGAGCACACGCTTACCTGCGTGCCGCCGTTCGTCCAACGCGCGTGCCTCTGGGGCCTTCGGAACGCCGAAGGCGACGTCGTCCGGTTCCGCGAAGAGCTCCGTCACCGACGCGACCGGATGTGTCAGCTGTTGGAGGAAATTCCAGGGCTCGAGGTCCTGCGCCCCGCGGGGGCGTTTTACATTTTTCCGAAGTACCGGATTCCAATGTCTTCGGTCGAATTCTGCAACCGGCTCCTCGAGGCGGAGAAGCTGGCGGTGGTCCCCGGCGTGTCGTTCGGTCCCGCCGGGGAAAGCCACTTCCGGATCTCCTTCACCGGCCCCGTCGCCTCACTCGAGGAAGGGGCCCGCCGGTTGCGGCGTTTCCTCGAGGCGACAAGCGCCTCCTCGGTGCCCCACCCTATTTAGAGCCGGGAAGTTTCGGTGCCTCCGATGTCGACCCCGCCCCGAGTCCACGACCTCACAGCGACCCTGCGGAGCCACATGCCGGTGTGGCCGAGCGCACCCCTGCCGGTCCTCGAGCCCATCGGGGTGATCGCGCGGGACGGGTACGCCATCGAACGTCTGAATTGCTTGACCCATACGGGGACGCACCTAGACGCGCCCTACCACTTCCTCGAATCCGGCCGGACCGTCGACCAGATACTTCCGGGGGAACTGACCGGCGTCGGCGCGGTGATCGACCTCCGGAAGGAGATTCAAGGTACCCTGCTGCCCCAGGAGGCCATCGAGCGACACTGGCCGACGTCGTTCCAACCCGAGATCGTTCTCTTCGAGACCGGTTGGAGCCACGAGCGCGCTCCCACGAAACGCTACCTGTACGACTTTCCCGGCATCACGCCCGCGACGGCCGAGTGGCTGGTCCAACGCAAGGTGAAGGGCGTCGGAACCGATACGCTGGGCATCGACCCGTTCGCGAACAGCAAGTTCGAAGCGCATAAGGTCCTCCTCGGCCGCGACATTTGGATCCTCGAAGCGTTGGACCACCTCGACACTCTCCAGGAGGGGAAGCCGTACACCGTCGTCGCCGCACCCCTCAAGCTCGAAGGGGCCAGCGGTGCGATGAGCCGAGTCTTCGCCCTTGAGGCGTGATCCCTGAAGCGATGCCGCTTACCTCCGGCCTCAAGGGGCAGCGGGTCCTCGTCACCGCCGCTAGCCGGGGGATCGGATTCGCGGCGGCCCGGGCCTTCGTCGAGGAGGGCGCCCGGGTCGTCCTGAACGGCTCGAACCAGACGCGGCTGGATGCCGCGGTCAAGGACCTGCGGTCACTCGGGGACGTTCAGGGCGTCGTCGCCGACCTGACCCAACATTCCGAGCTGGACCGGCTCGTCGCGGACACGCGGACGTTGCTCGGGGGGATCGACACGCTGGTCTACAATACCGGTTCGCCGGCGCCCGGCACGTTCATGGAACAGAGCTTCGAGACCTGGCAAGCCGCTGCGAATCTCCTGACCGTGAGTCCGGCGTACCTCGCTCAGCGGGTCGCGGACCTGATGTTGACGTCGCACACCCGAGGGCGCATGGTGTTCTCGGCCTCCATTGCCATCCGGGAGCCGATCCCCACCATCGCCACCTCGAACGTTTGCCGGATCGCCATCGCAGGATTGGTTCGGACCTTAGCCCGGGAACTGGGCCCCAACGGGATCCGGGTCAACGGAGTGCTGCCGGGGTACATCGCGACCGAGCGGGTGGACCACGTCTTCGAGGATGCCGCGCGTCGCCGGGGCACGACTTCGGATCAGGTCCGGTCGGCCCTGACGCGTGAGATTCCTCTCGGCCGGATCGGGAGTCCGGAGGAGCTCGCCCGCGCCTTCATCTTCCTCGGAAGTGACATGTCGTCGTACGTGACCGGAGCGCTCCTCCCCGTCGACGGCGGGTTCCTTCGCTCGGTTGGCTGAACGGCGGCGCCGGTCAGGGCTCGTCCGGCGCCCCGGCCTCGTTCAGGAAATCTTCGCGCTCCGGCGCGAAGACGTCGAGGATCACCGACGCGTGGGTCGGGTCGGTGTGCAGTTCGTGCGGAACGTCCGGGGGAACGTAGTACCCGTCCCCCACCTGGAGCTTCCACGAGCGGTCTCCCACATGGAAGGTGCCCCCTCCCTCCATGATCGTACCGTACTGGGCGTGGGGGTGCGTGTGACGCGGAAAGACGCGGCCGGGCTCGATGTGGTACAATACCAGCATCGCGGCCGGCGAGTGGGCGAGGATGCGCCGACGAACTCCCGGGAGGATCTCATGCCAGGCGCGATCGGTGTTGTGCCAGAGCGGCATCGGCGGGCGGACGGGCCGGGGCTATTTCGACCTATGCCCAGTCGCCATCAGCTGAGCGCCTGACGGAGGTCATCGATCAAATCTTCGGCGTCTTCGATCCCCACCGAGAATCGTAGGAGTCCGTCGGAGATCCCTTTCTGTTTCCGTTCCGCCGCCGGCAGGTCACGGTGGGTCATCGTCGCCGGATGATTGACCAACGATTCGACGCCGCCAAGACTTTCTCCGAGCGTGAACAGCTGTAGCCGCCGCGCAACGCGCATCGCGGCGTTGCGCCCTCCGACGACTTCGGCGGAGACCATCCCACCGTACAGGTCCATCTGCCGCCGGGCAGTGGCGTGCCCAGGGTGGCGGGGAAGACCGGGATAGAGCGTCCGGGCGATCCTCGGGTGTCCGTTGAGGAACCGGGCGATCCGAGCCGCGTTCTCGGCGTGTTGGCGCACCCGTACACCAAGGGTGCGGATCCCACGAATCATGAGGTATGAATCGAACGGACTCGGCACGCCCCCGGAGGTGTTCTGGAACCATCGGAGCCGCTCAAGCACCGACCGGGAACGAGCCACGAGCGCGCCGCCCAGGACGTCGCTGTGACCCCCGATGTACTTCGTCGTCGAGTGGACCACGACATCGGCGCCTAATTCGAGGGGCCGTTGGAGCACGGGCGACGCGAAGGTGTTGTCCACTGCCACCCGGGCCCGCCCGCGATGTGCAATCGCGATGGCTCCCCGCAGGTCGGTAATCTTGAGGAGCGGATTCGTCGGGGTCTCGAGGTAGAGGAGGTTCACCGAAGCCCCCTCCGTGAACGATCGACGGATCGTTGCGAGGCGTGTCGTATCGACGAAATCGACTTTCACTCCGTGGGTCCGCGCGACGTCGAGGAGGCGCGTGCTCCCATGGTAGAGGTCGTCACCTGCGACGATCCGACTGCCCGCCGGGTAGCTCATGAACAAGGCAGAAATCGCCGCGAGGCCGGAGCCGAACGCGAGGGCGCCGGCGCCGCTTTCAAGCTTCGCAAGGATTCGCTCGAGGGCGGCTCGCGTCGGGTTCCCGGTACGGGAGTACACGAATCCTTTGGATACCCCGGGGGAGGACTGACGGAACGTCGTGGACAAGTAGACTGGGACGTTGACCGCACCCGTGAGCGGATCCGTGTCTTGTCCCTCATGAATCAGCCGAGTATCCCACTCCATCGTCCGTGGGCAGACGGGCGTGTCTCATGAGTCGTTCGCCTCGTGGTCTCGGCCTTGCGCCCAAGAGAGGAAAACCTTCGAAAAGCGCGTTTGCCAACGTATTTACCCCCCCTCGCCTTGAGCGTGCTAGACCGCGTCGCGCCGCCGACCGGCGGTGCGGGGGGACACGGAAATAACCGCTCTGATGGGAGCCGAAACGCCGAGTGTCCGGATGAACGTTCCCGCGACACCAACGGTGCAGCCGGGTCTCTATGTTCGACAGACCTCCGGGCTGGTCCGCACGGTTGGCCCACGGACGGCGCTTCTCGCAAACCTGGTTGGGATGGGAATCATCGTCAACTTCTTCTGGGTGGTCTTCGCGTCCTTCTACTACCCGACCGCCAACCTGACCGAAACCGTCGCTATCGCTGTCGTGTTCAACTTGGGCGTCGCCTATGTCTACTGGATGCTGGCGAGTGCGATGCCCCGGTCCGGGGGGGATTACGTCTTTGTTGGCCGAATCTTCCACCCCAGCCTTGGCTTCGCGACTAACCTCACATTCAGCTTCATCTTCGTTTCGTGGGCCGGGCTCTTTTCCAACTACTTCGCGCATTTCGGCGTGCCCATGATTCTCGGCGGATACGGTGTAACCGGGAACAACAGTTGGGCGCTCAACATGGCGGCGACTATTTCCGGGAGCGCGACTGATCAGTTCTGGATCGGGGCGGTCATCCTCGGCGCGGTTATTCTAATCAGTCTCCTGCCGACGAAGTGGATCTTCCGGACTGCGGTGGGCATCTTCCTGGTCTCCGGACTGATCTTCGTCATCATGATGGCCATCCTGTTCACCACTCCCCAATCGACCTTCACCGCCGACTGGAACGCGAACGCCCAGAACCTCGCCAATACTTGCAATGGCGTGGTTGGCACAACTAACACTGTTCAATGCGTGATCAACACGTTCTACACCAGTGCGATGACGTCGGCGGGGGGCATCGCGTTCGCCGGCTCGGGCCTACTCATCGGGATCGTCTATACGATGTTGAGCTTCATTGGGTATGCGAACACCGCGTACTTCGGAAGTGAGATCCGGGGTGCGCCCACTCGAACCCAGGGCCTCGCCATCTTCGGCTCCCCTCTACTGTTCGCCGCATTGATCGCCCTTCTCTATGCGGGAACCTACTACACGTTCGGCCACAACTTCCTCGTGGCGGCGAGCGCGAACTGGAATTACGGCTACGGGGCTGGCTTCCCGGCGATCCCTTCCCCGTTGTTCCTCGTTTCGTACATCCTTCATAACGCTCTTCTGTCAGCGTTCCTCGCGTTCGGAATCGCGTTGACGTTCTTCGGGTTTGTCTTGATCTACTTCATCATTCCTACCCGGAACCTGTTCGCATGGTCTTTTGACCGGATCCTCCCTACATTCGTCGCCCGAGTTTCTCGCGGCGGGGTCCCCTACGTTACGGTGCTCATCCTCGGCTTCTTCGCCTTCGTTTGTCTGTGGCTGACGACTTACACGACGCTGTTCGCCTTCCTGACCTACGCGAATTTCGGTTTTTGGTTGGCGGTTGGTATTGTCTGCCTCGCCGGGGCCTTTTTCCCGTTCTTGCGTCCGCAACTATACCGTGCCTCGCCGCGGATTGTCCAGACCAGCCTCGGCAAACTTCCCCTGATCACTCTCGTGGGCGTCCTGTCCGCCGGGGCCTCGTTCTGGGTCGTTTACGCCTCAGCCATCCCCGCATTCACGCTCCAGGCCATCCAATGGAGTCAGCTCGCCCTCTTCCCCATCGTGTTCATCATCGGTCTCGTCATCTATGGGGTATCGCACGTGATCCAACGCAGCCGGGGGCTCCCGATCGACCTCATCAACAAGCAGCTCCCGCCTGAATAGGGCCGGTTCTCGGGGCGAAGTCGAGCTTTTGACTCCGGGCCTTCTCAAGTGGCCTCAGTGGCCGGCACCGTAGAGGTCGTAGTCGACCCCTTCACCTTGGAGAAGCTCCCGCTCCACCTCCCCCTGGAGTTCGGCACCGACCCGGAGACCGCCCGCGAAGCGCTGGGCCTGGCGGACTATGTCGACCTCAGCGACCCAATCCTCGCCCGTGCTGTCGCGATGCTGCACGCCCTCACCGTCGACGCTCCGACGCACCCGATTGCCCTTCTGGGGGGGGTCGCGTTCAGGTTCCGGTCTCCCTCGAGCAACTCGATCCGTAGCGGACTCCGGCGGCCACTCCACGACATCGATATCTCCTGCCACCACGCGGACTCGAAGAAGGTCCACGCCGCGCTGTTAGCGCTTGGGTCTCGCCACGGCAGCGCCCTCACGGTCGTGGAGACTCATGCCGACCGGATGTTCAATGCGCTCATGGGCGGCCGGCGCCTCCGGCTTCACAACGTCAGCCAGGTGGTCGATGGCCACGGCGAACTGGGGACGATTGATGTGCTGGCGGACGAGTTCCGCTTCTGTCACACTATGGATCTCACCTCCGACATTACTCAAGCCCCCCAGCATCGTCACACCCTGACCCTCGCCTTGCTCCTGCTCTCCAAACTCCAATTCATCCAGAGCATTCCTGTCGAGCACGCCCCCCAAGTGCCCGGCCGTGTGCTCGGCCCTTTCGGCAAGCGGGAGCTGCTCATCGGGCCGGAGGACAAGGATGTACGCGACCTCCTCGCATTGCTCCTCGACCGGCGGCTGGGAGAGGGCGTCGACGAGATCTCTGCGGCGCGGTTCTTGGAGCCCCTCGCCTCCAACTGGGGCTTCTGGACAACGACCCGGCTCAATCTGCAACACCTCCTGAAGTCACCTCCGTATGACGCGCTTCCCGCGACTGCTCGAGCGATGGTTCGTCAAAATGTGGAAGCCCTCCGATCGGTGACGGACCGGGTGCAGCCGAAACGGCGCTTCGGATTCCTCCAGAAAGAGTGGTGGGAGCCAGTGGAATCCTTGGGCGTGACTTCGGGGCTGGGCCCCGCCGCTCCGTGAGCCGGCTCAGCCCGTCGTTAGGACGTGCGACCTCACCCCGTCGAAATCAAGGTCAACGACGAGCCCCTGGAGAACTCCCTCCTGGTAGATGCTCCCCGGATTAATGCAGAGCGTGCGATCGAGTTGGGTGAACCCCTTCGACTCGTGGATGTGGCCGTGAAGTCCCAGGAGGGGCCGGTACGTCTCAATAGCCGCGCGAACTGCGGAACTGCCCACATGGACGAGCTCGGGTTCTCCGCCGGGGCCCATCACTTTCGTCAGGTCCGGAGTGAGGCGGGGGGCGAGGTCGAGTGGGGTGCCGTGGGGGGGCACATGGATGTTGAACACGGTGTGTTCGGGATGCTCGAGCTGTTTTACGGCCTTCCGGAGGCGCTCCGCGATCTCGAGCTCGGAGAGCTCCCGATTCGTGTGCCAGGGAGTGATGTTGCTGTAGGGAAGGGTGAGCAATTCGTGCCGATCGTCGAGATGGAGGACGTGGCCGTCGGTCAACTCGACGTACTTACTCTCGGAGAGAACCCCCTCCATCTCATCCAAATCGTCGTTGCCGAGCCCGATGAGCATCCGTATGCCGCTGCCGTGCAGGCGGCTCTCCGCGAAGCTGATCCACCGGCGCAACACCTCGAGGGCCAGCTTCCGAAAGAGTTCGTCTGCCCGCCGCCGGTCCTCGGAAATCTCGGCCCATTCTGCCGGGGAGGTCCGATACGGTATCGATCCGGTGGCCCGGAGGTCCTCCTCGAACCGGTCGAGGTCCGCGGCCGTCTGAACCCATCGACGGCTGCCGAGATAGAGGCCGCTCCAACCCCCCTTCTCCGGGTAGAGCGGTGTGATGGTTTTTCCCGCGATGTCTCCCCCGATCAAGAGCACCTGGGCCTCATAGACCCTTCCGGCATTCACGAATTTCCGGAAGCAACGCTCCGAACCGTGGAGGTCCGAGACGAAGAAGACCCTAGTAGGCTTCGCCATCGTATCGCCGTCACCGAGCGAGGCCGGTCCGGCTTAAAGGGTCCGTGAGGGAGTCGAAGAACTCGACGGCCCTTCCCGAATTTAATGGGGCAAACTCTTTAGCGGCGGCCCGGAACTGGCCCGCCGATGGAGGAAGAGCTCTACCCCATCATTATCCAGGTCACGATCCCCCTGCCGACGCACATGATCTTCGCCGCCATGACGGAGCCCGGCGGATTGTCCGGCTGGCTATGTGATGAGGCCCATGTAGAGAACCGGGTCGGCGGAACCTACCGGCTTCGGTTCGGGGGCGATTCCCCGTTCGAGACCCACGGGACGGTGACGCACTTCACTCCGGACGTGGACCTCGGGTACGAGTGGCGAGCGCCACCGCAGTTCGCGGGATTGATGAACGAGCCGTCCCCGGTGACCCGAGTGTACTTCCGGCTCGCCCCCTCTCCCGAGGGCATCGACGTCACGCTCGAGCACATCGGATGGGGCGCGGGCGAGGCCTGGGAAGCCGCTCGGTCCTGGCACTTCCACTTCTGGGACCCTCGGATGCAGAAGCTCAAGGATTACCTGATCAAGACGGCCTACGGTTGAGGTGCGCGGGCAGTTCCGGGCTCACCCGATCGGAGTATACCTCGCGCAAACCGTCGCTCCGCAGACTGTGCATGGCCCGACGGGCGCCAAATGGAACCCGCCGACTTTCCCCACCGAGTCGGGGGCGACTGCCATGTGTTGGGTTGGGAAGTGTCCGCACCCGCAGCGGGCGCGGCCCGGCCTCGGTGCCGCGGATCCGACGATACCCAGACCCCCGCTACGAAGGGGGACCGGAGCCCAAAAAGGCTTGTCGAAGTGTTTTCCGCATGCGAGGGTTGCGTCCGAGAGACATAACCGATAAACGCCCTCGAGCTAGGGGCCCGCGATGGAGGTTCTCGGCTGCTCGGTTCCCGACGATTGCCGAGTGGACTTCGAGAACGACACCTGGACCCGACCCGACCGGGACGAGCTCAGCTTCTCGGTGGGATTGCTCGCGGTCCAGGCGGCGTTTGCGGGCCGATACACCTCGGTCCGATTCCGGGACGTCGAGGGGATTATCGAACGGGGTCGGAGCGTCGCGACCCTCGAGAGCCTGCGATCGACGGCGCCCTTCCGGATCCCCGTGACGGCCCGAGTGATCGCCCGGAACGAGGCCCTCGCGACCCGACCGAAACTCCTCAACGATTCGCCGTACGACCGCGGATGGGTCGTACGAATTGTTCCCAGCGTCCCCACGGACCCCGTTCGACTCTTGGCGACCCCTGAATCGATCCGGACGGCACTCGAGGCACGCGTCCGGGAGCAACGGATCCATTGCTACCCCGCGGCCCCCGACCTCGAGATGTATGAGATCGGTTCCGAGTGCTCGGCGACGCTCGCTCGGCTCGACGAGGAACTGGCGCGCCAGGCTCCCGAGCAGGTGGTGCTGCTCGTCACCGATGACCCCACGAGCCCGATCGAGCTGGTCCGTTGGTCCGACCGGACCGGCCACTCCGTCCTCCACCAACGGAAGGAGGGAACCCTCTACCACTTCCTCATTCGCAAGGAAGCGACGCCCGTGCCGCGCCTCCGCCGCGCCGCGACGGGAGAGGTCCGGGGCGCCTAGAAGGTCTTTTCGACGGGCACGCGGACCCGGTTGCCCCACTCGGACCACGAACCGTCGTAGTTCCGGACGTCGGAGTATCCAAGGAGGTACCTCAGCACGAACCAGCTGTGGCTGGACCGTTCCCCGATCCGGCAGTAGGTGATCACCGGTTTGTCCGGCGTGACGCCCTTCGGCGCGTAGAGCGCCTCTAGCTCCTCACGGGGCTTGAACGTCCCATCGTCCTTGACGGCCTGCGCCCACGGAATGTTCGCGGCGCCGGGGATGTGTCCACCCCGCTGGGCCGATTCATTAGGGTACTCCGGCGGCGCCGTGATCTCTCCCGAGAACTCCTTCGGTCCGCGCACGTCGACGAGCGCGAGCTTCCCGTGCTGGACTTCGGGAAGGCGTCCCAGCACGTCGTCGAAGTAGACGCGGAGCTTCTCATTGGGCGGGCTGGTCGCGGTGAAGCTGCTCGCCGCCAGTGTCGGGACGTCCTTGGTGAGCGGCCGGTCCTCCTCGATCCACTTCTTCCGGCCGCCGTCCAGCAATCGGATGTCCGCCACATTGTGGTACTTGAACACCCAGAACGCGTAGGCGGCGAACCAGTTGTTGAAATCCCCATAGAGCACGAGCGTCGTGTCGGGGTGGATCCCCTTCGCTCGGAACAGCGCCTGGAGTTGCGCCGAGTCAATGATGTCTCGCTTGACCAGGTCGTTGATGTCCTTCTTCCAGTCGAAGAGAATGGAGTTGGGGATGTGGCCGGTGTGGTAGTTGGCCTGGGGGTCGTAATCGACCTCAGCGATCCGGACCTTCGGGTCCTGGGCGTGCTGGGTGACCCAGGTGGCATCCACGACGACTTCCGGGTGGGCGTACGGCTTCGACATGCTTTCTTTTCCCTGGGGAGGGACCCGCGGCCCTCTCGGCGGAGCATCACTAAGGCGCTTGGTTACACGAAGGTAACTACCCCCGGTCGGGAGTGGCACGGGCGAGAGGTGTCTTCAGTCCCGCCGGCCGCGTCGGGGGAGCTCGTCGGTCGAGACCTCGATGGTCTCCGGGTCGAAGCCCAGCTTCTCGAGCTCCGGCCGGATCCGGGAGCGATGGTCCCCTTGGAGGTAGACCTCTCCTTCGACCACGGAGCCCCCGGTGGCGAGCCGGTTCTTGAGCAGCCGCGTGGTCTCGGCGAGGTCGGTGCCCGTCGGGAAGCCGGAGATGACCGTGGCCGGCTTGTTGTATCGGCGGGGTTCGACGCGGACACGAATTCGGGCCGTTTCCCGGTCGAGCGCGGACAGGATCTCGTCGAACTCGTTGCTACCCATGATTCGTAGATTTCCTCGGCCGAGCGCCCCAATGGCGCCGCCCTCTAGAGTCCGTTCGGCCAGAATTCTGGCCGACAGCGGGCAGGGCGTTACAGGGGGTTTCTGTTCGGGGCAGCAACGGTTTCGGAGGGTCGAAGCGGTGGGGGATTATAGAGGCTCGCCCCGTCGTGACGTATGGACTGGAGGCGCCCCTGGGTTACGGCTCGCGCCATCGGTAGATGCTGAGGGCTAGCAACGTCCCGACGACGGCGGTCACAGCGAGGAGTCCTACGTCGATCCACACGGACTCGAACCCGACGGACACACCGGCCGGTACGAGTCCCACGCTCGATTGGACGAGGAGCGCCGCGTAGGTCCCTGGGAGGAACCAGGCGACCCGTTGCCAGAGCAGCGGTAGGAGCCAGATCGGAAGGTAGAGCGGGCTCAGCATGCCGAGCGAAGTGAACAGAAGGTTCCCTACGGGCCAGATCTCGCGCTGGCTGCGGAGCCGACTCGATATCGCGATACCGATTGCGGAGAAGAGGACCCAGAGCAGGCCGATCGAAACGGCGAGGGCGATCCACGCGAACCAAGGGACGTGGACTACTGAGGCGAGGAGCAGCGCCAGGACCACGTACGCCGGGATCGCCGCGATCATGTTGGAGACCGCGATGCCGAACAGGTAGCGCACCTTTCCCAGAGGGGAGGCGATGAACAGGTCCTGGAGCGAATGCTCGATCCGCCAGTACGCGGAATCGCCGAGGACCCAGCTCCCGATGTTCTGCGTCGTGAAGAGCATCGCCCCGACGATCTCGAGGGGAAACAGATACGGAGGGGAGATCAACTTCAGGAAGAACAGGAAGATGAACGGCAGGAGGATCGGCGCGATCGTTGCCGCAGGGTTTCGGCTGATCCAGCGCCAGCCGATCAGCGCGAACGCGGGAAACACGTGCCCCCGGTGAGGCAGCTCAACGACCGGAGAGGTGAGGGCGGCCATCGTCAACGCTCCCGCGATATCCGGCGCGCCCAGTAGACGGCGCCGATGAAGGCGGCGCCCGTGCTCACGACGAGGCTGATCGAAGCGAGGAGAATTTCTCCCGTCGTCAGGGGAAGGATCCCGGCGGCACGCTCCGCCAGGGCGGTGCCCCCCGAGGTCGGAAGTAGCAGCGCAACGGGTTGGAGGCTTACCGGGAACAACCCTAGCGGATAGAACACCGGCGGCAGCACTCCAAACAGATTGAAAAACAATGTCGAGTACGGCCAGATGCTCCGCATGTCGCGGAACCAGGTCGAGATCATGTACCCGACCGATGCGGTGAAAATGAACTCGGCCGCTAGGACCGCTACGAGCACCAGAGCGGCGGCCGCCGTGAATGCGATGAAGTAGACCGCCGCCGCGACGAGGACGAGTATCGGGCCGACATAGGCCAGCAGGACCCCAACGGAGAGGCCGAGGAAGTAGGCCCCGGGCGTCATCGGGGAGGCATGGTACAGCTCGTGCAGCTTGTGGTCGATACGGATCCAGGCCGCTTCGTTCTGGATCCGCTGGCCGATGGTAAAGACCGAGAACACGATGGCTCCCACGAGCGTGAATGGGAGATACCCTTGGGCGAGAACGGCAACGAAAACGAGGAACACGGCCTGCACCACGATCGAGGTCGCGATGGCCAGGCCCTCGTGCAGTTGGACCCGGAGCTCGGTTCCGATGAAGGCGCCGAGCCCGGTCCACCGGGACCGCCCGACGGCCGGCATCGGGGTCTCAAGATTCATCGTTGATGGACCTCCCCACGACTCGGAGGAATGCCTCCTCGAGCGTCACCGGACCCACGCTGGCGGTCAGATTCGAGTGGGCGGCCAGTTGCAGGATCTCTTGGATCCGACCCGGACTGGTGATCACATGCACAGTGTCGCCATCTCGTACGAGGGGTCCGAACGTAGCGAGCTGTTCGGCGACCCCATTGCCGGGAGCGACGGAGACCCGGAGGGTTCCCCCGACGCTGCGCTTCATGTCGTCGGCAGTCCCCTCGGCGAGGAGCCGACCCCGGTCGATGATGTACAGACGTTGCGACAGCGCTTCGGCTTCGTCCAGGTAGTGGGTCGTGAGCAGGATCGTCGACCCCTTGCGCGTTAGTTCCCGGAAGGAATCCCAGACGCTCCGCCGGGCGAACGGGTCCATGCCGATCGTCGGTTCGTCGAGGAACAAGAGCGGTGCTTCGGTCGAGATCACCGTGGCGACCATCGTTCGCTGCCGTTGACCCCCGGAGAGAGTGATCGACAGCCGGTCGGCGACCTCTGTGAGGCCCATCTGCTCGAGGGCGTGCTCGGTCCGGCTCTTCGACGTTTCGCGGGTGAAGCCGCGGGCTCGCAGGTAGGTATAGGCCTGCTCCCGCGGAGTCAGGTGCATGAACGGCTTCCCCTCCTGCGGCACAACGGCCAGGTACGGTCGGACCGATTCGGGGTCAGCGATCGCGTCGTGGCCGAAGATCTCCACCTCTCCCGATGTCGGAGCGAGCAGCGTCGACGCGATGCGCAAGAACGTGGTCTTACCGGCGCCGTTCCGGCCCAGCAAGGCGACCCGCTCCGCTCGGGAGAGGCGGAGCGACACCCCCGTCAGCGCTTCGATGGCCGGTCCACTGCGCCCGCGGTAGGTTTTGCGGACGGAATCGGCACGGAGGGCGTCGGGCGTCATGGAAGCGGCCGAATCCGGAGTTCTATTTCACTCTCGACCGCGATCGACCCACGTCGGGACGATCCGGCGCGCCGGAGGCGCGGGAGGATTCGTCCGGCGGAAGCCGGTGTCGCGGAGGCGTCGATCTAGAGTGAACTCCCTACGAGACCACAGGAGGAGCAGGATGAGCGAGACCGCTCAGCCGCCGCAGCCGCAGCCCCCACCGTTCGCAGAGCTGGTTCCGCAGGACCCGCATCCACCCGCTTGCCCGGCGTCGTCGGGTTCGGGGAGAGTGGGGTTCGTGATCTTGAAGCCGGATTCCGTGAGGGTCTCGACGTAGTCCACGACCGCGCCGTCGACCAGCTTCTGGCTGCTCGGGTCCACCAGGAGGGCGAATCCATCGACCTTGACGACCGTGTCGTCGGCCCGCGGCTTCGAAAACGCCATGCCGAATGCGACGGCCCCTGCACCCCCGCCGCAGCACGAGCCTCCGCCTCCGCCGGGCTGGGCGTAGATGCGGACTCCGACCTCTCCCTTCTGGCCGGAAATTAGGCGTCGAATCTGCTCGGTCGCTGTGGGCTTGAACTCTACTGCGATCATGGGTGACCTTGTCAACCTCACGAGTGCGGCCCATCTGATAAGCATTCTGCCTTCCAGCGGCACCTGCTTTCCTGTCGCTCATCACGCGACGAACCTCTGACCCCGAGGAATCGGGGGGAGCCGCGGCGGCCGAAGCGGAAGGCGCTACGGCTGGGGGGGAGGTGGGGTCAGCGCGTTGGTCGTGGGCATTGGGTCGGATGTTTCACGCCAGCAGATCCGGCTCAGCCTATCGGCCCACTTTTCGCCGATGCCAATCGAGCCGGCGAAAATACGGACATCCTGGCGTGAGAGTTCCCCCACCAGAATTAGCACTACCGAATAGACGAGGAGGGCAAGCGCTCCAATCCCGAGGAGCTGGTACCAACGATTCACCGCGAAGTACGCGTTGACGCTTCCCAACGCGTTCAGTCGCGACATCACGAGGAACTCGGCCGCTGCTGCCAAGAGGATCGTGCCCACGGGCCGCCAGCGGACGGGGATCGACATGTTCCGGTACAGGAAGTACGAATTCAACGCTAATCCGGCGATGGATGAGAGAAGAGCGGCGAATGCGATCGCCGCGAGACCGGAGAAACCGAACACGCCACCCGTCGCCCGGAAGCCAAACACACCGGCCAACAGCACCCCCACTTGGACGAGGGTGAGATAGAATTCGAGGCGCTGCAGCCCGATGGAATTGAGCGCGGTGCCGATGATCTGGCTCAGGGCGAGCGGGACCGCTGAGAGTGCGAGGATGGCGAGCGGGATGGCACCGCCGCCAGCTCCCGGCACGCCGGTGATGTACGATTTCTGAAAAAGGATCAGCAGCAGATTGACCCGGTACACGACGAAGAGGACGGCGCCCGGGACGACCATCATCCCGGTGTATCGGAGCGCGCGCCAGATTCGATCCCTCAGGACCTCGAGCTCCTTCCGCTCGTGGAGCCCCGCGAGGTGAGGGAAGAGCGGAACGACGATGGCGGTCGGGAGCGCTAGCAGGAGCACCCGGAATCCGTTCGCGGCGTTGAAGACGGCCACGGCGCCGACCTCGTAGAAGGCCCGGGTGAGAATGGGCATCGCGTTCGTGACCAGATAGATGAGGCCCATGCTCCCCAGCAGCGGCCAGGCGTAGCGCAGGAGGTGGCGCAGGTCAACCCATCGAGGCGCCGAGTAATGCCGCCAGACAGCGGGCATCGAGACCGCGGCCGCAGCGGCGGCTCCGAGCAAGTAGCCCCCGGTCAGTCCCCAGATGGCGTGGCTGTTGACGGCCCCGCCGACCGTCGGGAACGTGAGGGCGACCACGACCAGCGCGGTGGTACGCACGGCGGACTCCACAAGGGTCGGCATCTGTCCCCGGATCGAGTCGCCCAACCCGACGAAGAGCTGCCCATACACCAGGCTCGGCGTCCAGAGGAGCGGGAGCAGCATGAAAATGCCCAAACAGAGGAAAAGAGTCGAGGAGGGGATCGGGAGCGACCCGGACATCGCGACGATCCCGATGAAGGGAGACGCTGCCAGAAGCGCGATGCTGAAGAATACGACGAAGCCGGCCCGCGCGGCGAAATAGGTGCCCGTGTACTTTTTCATCGACGCATCGCGTGCGATGTAGTAGACGAACGCGGAACCGAGGCGCAGCTCGCCGAGGGTGTTGATCGAGGAGGCGAGGAGGAGGTTGAACTGTATGAATCCGGAAAGGTCGAGTCCGGCCTGGCTCGTGGCGATGTGTCGCGCGATGAAGAACGAGCTGACGTACCCGACCAGTTGGACGAGGAACGTCACGGCGTAGACGAAGCTGGAGCTGAGGCCGAGGGGACGCTCGCGGGGTACCGCTTCGGCGCCGGCCGACGACTGCTCCGTAGGAAGGGGGTCGTCCACCGGACCTCGCTCGGCGCAGCAATCCGCGTGTTCTTATACTCCTCAGGTGGCGTGCTCTCCTCCGCGGCCGAGAGGCCTCGCCGCCGCGGCGCAAACCAGTGAACCTGTGACCGACTCCACCCTTCCGCCGCTGCCGGCTCCTCACACGCGCGTGGGGGTAGGCGGGGTTCTTCTGCGAGAAAATCTTGTATTGGTCAACCGAGCCGTCTACCGGACCCGCTTTACCATCCCCAGCGGCTACGTAGAGCCCGGCGAAGGGCTCGAAGTCGCTCTCGCCCGTGAATTCGAGGAAGAGACCGGCGTCCGTGTGATGGTGGGCCCGCTGCTCTTGACTCGGCACAAGGTGATCGGGCCGTCCGAGAGCGACGTGTATTTCGCGTTCTTGCTTCAACATCGCGACGGAACGCCCGCGGCCCGCCCTCCGGAGATCGCGGAGTTCCGTGAGCCGACGGTCCAGGAGGCGCTGGCCGCTCCCTGGATTTCCGAGTTGTCCCGCCTGGCAATCCGACTCGCAGCCGAGTCGGCTCCTGGATGGCCGCGGTCAAGCTGGGCCGGAGGAGAAGTGCCCGGGGTCCTGTCCGAAGCGTTCCATTCACCAACGGAGTGATGCAGCCGGCGGCAAGGCTTCTATTCGGCCGGTCTATTCTCCGCCACGGGAAGCGGGGGGCTCCTCGGACGCCTCGTGCTCCCACAGCTCGACCCAGACGCCATCCGGGTCCGACATGAACGCGAGCCGCTCGTCACCCTCTCGGAAGACGGGAATGCGCAATCGCCCACCCAATGCCTTCAAGCGTTCGACGGTCGCGTCCAGTCCGTGTACTCTGAACCCCAGGTGGTCGAGCTCATCGCCTTCGCGATACGGGGGCGAGTCGGGATAGAAATTGAGCTCGAGCTGGGCCCGGCTTTCAGGATCCTCGAGCGTCTCCCACACACCTCCGGCGGCCATTCGGCCCGAGCTATGCCGGCGAAGTCCAAGTCCTTCGCAGTAGAACCGTCGCGAACGGTCCAACTCCCGGACCCGGATACCGACATACTCCAACACGTCGGGCCCGAGGGGAGTCTCGCCTAAATCGGTTCCGCGGAACGCCGCGTACGAAGCGACGAGACCCGGGGTGCGTAATCCGGGTCGTCCCAGTTATATCCCGCCCACGAACTTGCTCAGCAGTGGGGCGCTTTCGCGTCTACTTCGTCAGCGACCTTCATGGCTCCGAGGTTTCCTTTCGGAAATTCCTGAACTCGGCGCCGGTGTACGAGCCCGACCTGTTAATTTACGGTGGAGATATTCTCGGAAAGACGCTGGTCCCGATCTTCCATGAGGAAAATGGGGGGTACCGCTGGTATCCTTCAGGACACGGGGCCCACCATCTGGGGGATGCGGAGTTGCCGGACGTTCAGAAGAAGATCGCCGATACCGGCCGCTACTCACTCGTAACCCGCCCCGAAGAGTGGGCGCACCTTCAGGGGTCGCCAGATCAGATGGAGGCGACGTTTGCACGACTCGCGAAGGAGCGCCTCCGCCACTGGCTCGGCCTCGTCCGCGAGCGGTTGACCCCCAAGAAAATCCCCGTCGTCATGAATGTGGGGAACGACGACACCAACGACGTGCTCGACCTACTGCGATCCGAGGGACCCGAGAACCTCCTCGTGCCGGAAGGTCGGGTCCTTTCGGTCGGGCCCTACGAGATCTTCGGATGTGGCTACGCGAACATGACGCCCTGGCACTGCCCCCGGGACCTCGAAGAGCCGGAACTCCAGAAGGTGCTCGACCGGACGCGCGGACAGATCGGCAATCCGCGGCGCACCATCCTCGACATTCACGCTCCGCCGTTCGGCACGTCTCTGGATATCGCACCCCAACTGGACGCCGACTTCAAGCCTCAAACCGTCTCGGGCCAACTGCTCACTCACCACGTCGGGTCAACCTCTGTGCGCGAGCTGATCGAGTCGGTCCACCCGATCGCGGGGCTCCACGGCCACATCCATGAATCGAAGGCCGTCGATACAGTGGCAGGGGTTCCTGTGTACAACCCGGGTAGCGTGTACTTCAGTGGGCAGCTCCAGGGCCTCCTGGTGGATTTCGAAGACGACCACGTGCTCTCCCATCTGTTCGTCCTGGGGTAAAGGGTGCCCGATTCGGTTCTGTTGGAGGAGGCCCCATTTCTCGAGGAGGTCGAGCGGATAGTTCGACTGGCCGAGGAGCGGGGCGTGGCCCTGCGGGCCTGCGGATCCGTCGGCCTGTATTACCGCCTGCGCCACGTGCCCGAGGCCCGGGCCGTGTACCTCCTGCGAGACGGCACCCTTCGTCCGACCCCGCTCTTCAAGGACCTCGACCTGGCGAGTCGAGAGAAACACTCCAGCAAGATCTACCGGTTGATGGTGGAGGAACTCCGGTACACCGAGGACCGGGAGACCAACGCCCTGTTCGGAATGTACCGGAACGTCTACTTCCATCCAAAGTTCTCGATCGACGTATTCTACGACGTCCTTCGCTTCAGCCACGAGATCCCCCTCAAGGACCGGTTCCCCCCGGGGGTGACGCTCGCCCCCGAGGACCTAGTCCTCTCGAAGCTCCAGATTCACAAGACCACACCGCGGGACCTGACGGACCTCGCCGCCGCGACGATGGGCTTTCATATCGCCGGGCTGGACCGGAGCTACCTCTCGTCCGTCCTCGGCGACGATTGGGGATTCTGGTACGACGCGGACGTGAATCTCCGGCGAAGCCTCGAACTCATGTCGAAGCTACCGACCCACGGAAACCCCGCGGCGGTCGAGATCGCGAGCCGAGCCGGACGACATCTCCAGGAGTACCTCGACTTCCTCGCGGCGATCCCCAAGACCCGGAAGTGGGAGAAGCGCAGAACCAAGGGCACCGCCGAGCCCTGGTTCGAGGACGTCGACGAACTACACTAGCCGGCGCCCGCGGACCGGCGCCGCGCCACGGCCGACATCGCCTCGAAGAATGCGTTCGCCGCCGTGAGCGCCGTCACCTGGCCCATATGGTCGTATTGCGGCGCCACTTCCACTACGTCGAACCCGACGACCTGGAGTCGGTGCAGCTCGCGAAGAAAATGGATCAGTTCCCGACTCGTCAGTCCGCCGGGCTCCGGGGTCCCCGTTCCCGGAGCGAACGCGGGGTCGAGCACGTCGATGTCCAGCGACACATAGACCGGCTGTCCCTGGATCTCCGAGACGATCTGGTCCATGATGGGGGCATACCCCTGGGCGTCCACATCCTCCGAGGTGTAGGTTCGATGGACTACCGCCGCGTTGTTCTGGACATCTTCGGCTGCGTAGAGTGAACTACGGATCCCGACTTGGAACACGTTCCCCTTGGTGAGGAGTCCCTCCTCGTAGGCCCGTTTAACCCAGGTACCATGCGTATACCGCTTGGTCCCCCAGTAGGCCTCCCATGTATCGAAGTGGGCATCGAAATGGAGGAGGCTCACCGGGTGTCCGGTCGCCGCCTTCTGGGCGCGGAGGATGGGCAGCGTGATCGAGTGGTCTCCGCCGGCGGTGAAGGGCACGACGCCTTGCTTGAAAACCGGGTGGAGGCCTTCCTCAATGCGCTGAAAGGTGTCCTCGATGAACCCGGGCACCGGGTCCACGTCGCCGTAGTCCACGATGTCGAGGATCCGGAAGGGGTACACCTTGGCGAACATGTTGTAGGACCGCACGAGTCGGGAGTTGTTGCGGATCGCCGAGGGCCCTTCCCGGGCGCCGCTGCGGAAGCTCGTGGCGTCGTCCCAGGGGATGCCCAGGAAGACCCCCTTCGCAGAACGGAGGTCCCGGCTCAGCGGCAGTCGTGCGAAGGAGGCGACCTGTGCGAAGCGAGGTGACCGGGCGGTGTCCATCGGGTCGGTCATCTCGGCCGGCGCACCGACTCAGTCCGGTGGGAGCTCCTTGAATGCGAGCGCGATGTCGATCCCCCGGCTCCGCTGGTTGTACGCTCGGGAGGCGATATAGAGAAGCGCGGCCGCGATGAAGATGCCCGCGATGAAAATCTCTCCCGTCCTCTGGTTGGACGCAGTGAAGCCCGCGGCGCCGCCCAACAACGGGAGCGTCGAGACGAGATACGCCGAGACGGTGGTGACGCCGGCCGACACCAGACCGACGAGCGCATGCAGGGGCTTTCGATTCCGGATTCCCCAAGCAGCCAGCGACAGGGACGTCAAGGTCACCGTGATCATCGGGAGGAAGAACAGGAGGAAGATCATCGGAGAATAGAGGCTCAAGTAGTAGTACGCGAGGAACGGCAGAAGGACGATCCCGGCGGCCCCGATCACCACGATTCCCACCCAGGGTTGGTGGGTGGATCGGGTCACGAGACCCAAGAAGTTGGGAACGAGTCGGTCCAGCGACATCGATAGCATGAATCGCGAGAAAATGTAGAATCCCAAAATGATCCAGAGCAGATACCACGACGCCGAACCGAGGAAGATGATCCCGAGCCAGATCGAATTCCCGTGGGCCGCGAACGCAGGCGCCGAAGTGAGGCCCATGGCGAACGGCAAGCCGGGGATGTTCGCTGGTACGGGCCCGATCGAGGGGAAGTAGTCGGAGAATGAAACCGACCCGTTCAGGAAATTCATCCCCACGACCTGCTCGAAGGTGACCACGATCAACACCGCGAACGCCACCGAGAGTAGGAAGGACGCCGCCATTCCCATTGTGATGCTCCGGGAGGAGCGCTTGAATTCTCCCGCGATGTAGCTCGGTGCCGTCGCGAACATGTAATAGAACGCAAACAGCAACGGCACGAAGAGCAGGGTGTTGGTGAAGCTGGAACCGTACGACCCGAAGTTAGTCGCCCCGTAGCTGGAGACGTCCTGATAGAACGTCGCGTCGCCGGTATAGCTGTTGACGGCATTGACGAATCCCGCATGACCCATGGCGAGGAGGAGCCCGACGGATACCAGAATCCCGATCAACTCGAGAATCAGAAGGGCCGAGAAAACCTGGAAGGCGAGTTTCGGCTTCATGAAGATCCAGAGGGCCATCGCCACGAGCGTGACGAGGATCCCGATGATCGTGATGTAGAGCGGAAGGCCGATGCCCAGGCTGATGTTGTTCCCCCAGTTCTGGAGGGCGATATTCTTAGTGAACGCTCCCCAGACGGCGAGTCCCGGGCCGACGCTCAGCGTGGAGAACCAATACGGAAGCACCGCGGCGTAGACGACGACGTTGAGCAGGCGGCCGAACGCGGAGAGGATACCGAAGTACGGGTGCAACTGCCGGGAGGCGTAGACGTATTCCCCTCCGGATCTCGGCATCTCAATCCCGATGAGGGTGTACGTCAGGATGATCGGAACGGCGATCAAGGCGGCGAGGAGGATGCTTTGAGAGAGATTCGCCCCGGTGACGAACAGCAGAATGATCAGGAACAAGCCGAAGGCGGGGCCCGGTCCCAAGGAGATGAGGTTGATCGAAAACGACTCGAAGGCGCCGAGGTCCTTGACGAGTCCGCTCGTCTTTCGGGCGAATACGGTCTTCTCTGTCTCCATAGCGGATGCTGTGGTGTTGTCCATTTTGCAGCCCCCCTCAGAGGTTCAGTCCCCGAGGGTCAGGTCCGGACATCGCGGAGACTTCAGTCCCCACGTCCCCGAGTACCGTAACCGGCGCCCCGAGCACGAATTCCGGAGCGAGTCTCGGTATTTAATCCGACCGTTTTCGTCCGGCGAGCGAGTAGTGCCCGAGGCTGAAGAGAGTCCGATGCCGGCCTTTTCTAATCGCCTCGCTTGCCCTGCCCGATGCGGGTCGCTCTCCACCAGTTCGCCCCGGAATTCCCGGGCCGAGACCGCAATTGGGAACGCATCGCCTCCGCGGCCGACTCGATCGACGCCGATGTCATCGTGTTTCCGGAGCTTACTTCGTGCGGGTACATGTACAAGTCTCGTGCCGAGATCCAGCCCTACACCGACTCACGCGCCGTCCTGCGCTCCCTCGAGCCGATCGCGCGCCGGCATCGGCGGCTCGTGGTCGGTGGCTTCGCAGAACGGGCCGGCGGCCACCTGTTCAACAGCGCTTACGTCGTGGGGCCGAAATGGACTCAGGTGTTCCGTAAGGTCCACCTCTGGAACTACGAGAAGGTCATCTTCGCGACCGGCACGCGAGCGCTGACTTTCGATTTTCAGGGCCACCGACTCGGCGTCGAAGTGTGCTATGACCTGCAATTCCCCGAGTTGGGGAGCTACTACGCCCGTAAGGGCGTCGAGCTCCTCCTGGTCCCGATGGCCTGGGCGGAGGAGACCTTTCCGACGAACTCCGGACTCCAACAGTTCAACCATCTCGCGATCTCGGCCGCCTTCGCTCACGGAATCTACGTGGGCGTGTGCAACCGTGTCGGTAAGGAACGGGGCGCGCTCTTTGTGGGCGAATCCAGCCTTACCGACCCCCACGGCAGAATCCAACACCTCGGCTCCAAGGAGGGGACCCTGCTGTCGGAGATAGACTTCTCACTCCTGGAGAGGGCGAAGCGGCCCAACCCGCGCAACGACCTCGACACCGACGCACGTCTGGGCATTACTCTGCCCCGCACGAGCCTCCCCGCTCGGACCTCGAGGCCGCGGGGCGCCTAATCCTGGGACGCGGGGCGCCCGTTCCTTCCCCACGCGGCAGCCCGGGGCAAAGCGGCTCGGTTCGACTAGCCCGGCGTCGCTAGCTGGGAGGTGCAGTGCCCGCAGCGGGAAGCCTGAATCGGGATGGTCTCCTTACAAAAAGGGCATTCCTTCGTAGAGACTGGAGCGGCGATCTCCTTGGCTTTTCGGCGCTCTTCGAAGCGCAACAATGGCCATACTATGAGGAAGAACAGGATCGCCGCTACAATCAGGAAGTTGATCACGTCGGCCAAGAAGGCTCCCCAGTGGAACGTCGATTTGCCGATCATCGTCGACTGGTTGGCAAGGTTCCCTGTCCCGCCCACCTCGCCGATCAACGGGGAGACTATTCCCGTGGTAAACCCGGTCACTACAGCGCTGAACGCAACGCCGATGACGAAGGCGATGGCAAGCTGAACGACGTTCCCTTTTGTGATGAACCCTCCAAATTCCTTCGCAATCTTCGGTTGTTTCATCGGTCCCCTCCCCCGGGTCGAGCGCCAAAGATAACGGCGACCTCAAAAGTGTACCGCACGGGAGGTAACCCCGTCTCATGCTCACGACGGACATGGGTTGGGCCCTCACAATGGCCGCGGCCCCAATCTTCGTCGGTCGGGACCAGCGAGATAGCGCCGGGAGAATCCCGAGTTCCGTGGGCGCTGAGGGCAGGGTCGATCAGAAACGTTCCCTCACGGGGTAGCCCGCCGGGGGTGGGTGGGAGAGATGCCCGTCGCGTCGGCGGCCACGGTCCCTCCCGGGGAAGTGACGCGCTCAGCAGGCAATGGTTGGTCTTCGAAGGGGGGTTCGTGGTAGATCATCGTCAGGAGCGGGATGAGGTCGTCAGTGACCGGGGCGGCCGCCGGACCGTAGCGGACGGGTTCGTAGAGACGATACAGTCGTTCCACAAGCTCGGGCAACTGGCCCCGGCCCCTCTGGCCTCCCGCCGCAAGCCGGTCTCGGTACGTCGCATGGGCAGGTACCGGCGTGCCCAATCGAATCGACAGCTCCGCAAGGACCGACTCGAATGCCCAGAGAACCGCCTGTTTATCGTCGCCGACCTCCAAGAAACGACGGACATCCAAGATGGCCTGCGGTTCGGACGGTGGCGGGGCGGGCGTGATGTCAAAAATTCCCTGAGGGGACGCGGGGGGTTCGAAGCCGGGCTTGCTCTCGGGTCCAACCACCGTCGCATGGTCGACAGAGGCTGGCGCGGCGTCCGATTCCCCGGCAGGGTGCTGGTTGCGTCGTCGTGGAACGCTGCTTCGCTTCACGAGCAGCGCGACCGCGACGATCCCCGTCACCAGCCCTAACGCTGAAAACTCGACCTCCGAGAACAGCGCACCGCCCACCAGAGCCGGAAAGCGAACCACAATGACGACGGTAGCGCTCCCATGTATCCCTACGGAGTCGGTGACGGTAACTTCGACGACGAACCGTCCAGCCCAAGCCGGGACACACGAGACGTTGGGGGCGTTGGTCGTCTGGCAGCCGAAAGGCAGGCCCGTGTAGTTGTAAGTGAAGGGGGCGGTCCCCGCTGTCTCGACAACCGTCAGGGAGAGCCGCTGGCCAAGGGTGATGTTCCCTAAAGCTGCCGAGAAGCTCGAGATGCTCGGGTCCGGGGCAATAGAGAACTGCAGCGTAGCGCTTGGGACCGTGAAACCGTTCGAGTCGTTGACCGCGGCGGATACGTTGAATGTCCCAGCCCGGAGTGGCACGCAGGCGATCAACGGCAAGTCCCCCGGGGCACATCCGGGAGGTAGCCCCGCCCAAGCAAACTGGTACGTGCCCGTCCCTCCGTTCGCGGCGGTCGTCAGTTGCACCCCTTGACCCAGCTCCGGCGCCCTCGGGAGGATGGAGGGAGAGGCCAACTGGAGCTCGGGGCTAATGCTGACGGAAACCGAGCCGGTCGCGGTAGCCCCGGCGATGTCAATGACGCTGCAAATCGCCGTGAAGCCACCGGCCGAGGTGTATGCGTGGGAGGGACTCTGGCCGGCGCCGAGCGAACCGTCGCCGAAGGACCACCCATAGGAATACCCGAAACCGAGGACACCGCCCGTTGCCTGGCAGGTGAACGGTACGGCCTGAGCCACATCGGCCGTGTTCCGACTGGCGCCGGCGACGGTTCGGAGAGGGACCCCGGGGCCGAAGGTCAGCACGTTGGAAATGGAACCCGAAGGATAGCTTCCTCCCGGGCAACCGGTGCAGACGTCCGTCAAGTTGACGTAAAAGGAGTACGAGGTCCCCATGACGAGTCTCGTGACCACGGAGGATCGGTTGGACGGGTTCGTGATCAGGGCCGCTTGGAAGGAGACGCCTCCGTCGACCGACTCCATCAGCTGGTAGGAGCCAAAGACGATGTGGCCGCCGTAACTCGCGTTGTTGTTCCAACTGAACCGGACCGACGAGGCGTTCAGCGGGGTGCTCACGAGGACCGGGCCGACCGGCAGAGTGAACTGGAGCACGCTCGAGACGTTGTCCGGCCGGAAATGAGCGCATTCGGTCCGGGGGTGGAAGGTGCCCCGCATGTAGACGACGTGCCACCAGCTCGTTGCCCCGGGGGTCAGGGCGTAGCCATACGACGAGTTGCTGACTATCTCGGTGTTCATCGCCGCGGCTGTCCAAGGTCCGGAGGAACTGTTGGAGGAGTACTCGACTACGTAGTTCATGCAAGGGGGTTTTTCGGGGGTCCACGCCAGGCTGAGTTCCCTCGGCCCGACGCCCGCGGAGGTGAGCTGATTCCCGGACGCGGCCCGACCGATGGAGGATGCACTCGAGGACGGGGTCGATGGCAGGTCGGATGAGCCAGAAAACGCGGGGATTGCGAGGCCGACACAGATGAACCCGCAAGTCACACCTGCGAGCAGGCGCAGAATCGGGCGAGATGGTGCGGTCCCTCCGCCCCCCCCACTCCATGCCCGAGGTCTCCTCGATCCACGCGGAGGAAACATGCGTCGAGGCTCATCAGACGGAGGATACTTACGCATATCCTCGCCGCCGCGAATTTCTAACGGTCGTTGCCCTGGGCGAGGGTGTGAATCGTGCCCCCGGGGATTGGGTGTCCCGGTCGGATGGCAGGGTCGAAGTCCTCAGAAGTTCGAAACGACCTTCCATCCGGTCCGGGTCGCCCCGGGAAGAGCAGAAATGCGGATGCGGGCTCTGTCGTTCACCCGGTCTCGGACCGAGGCTAGTTCCTTGAACCGACAAGTCCACCCCGCAGAACATTGTTCCGTTGCCCCTCGCGCGAGCGCTCTGGGTGGGAGAATGTCGCGGACTCGGGTCGTGGGGCTCGCGATTTGCGTGGTCGCGTTGATGCTATCCGGGAGCGGGACCCAAATCCCAACCCCATCGGCCCACGGCTCCACCTCTTTGCAGGCAGCATCCGGAATCCTCGCGCACGCGCCCCACCCTAGCGCCGTGGACTATGCGGCACCCACCCCCTCCCAGTCATCGCCGTTGTGGCCAGCGCCACGGCCGGCCGCGCCGAGCTCCATAGACTTCGCCTGGAGCACAGCCCGTCCTCCAAGCTCCGGGGCGCTGGTAGGGCCGGGGCTAGCGGCGGACCCCGCTCGACAGGAAGCGGTGCTGTTCGGGGGGGCCAATGGCACCGCGCTCGCTAACGGGACGTGGGTCTACAACGAGTCGAACGGCACGTGGAGGAACATCCAACCCCCTTTAGCGCCCTCTCCTCGAAGCGACTTCGCCTTCGCGGGCAACTCTGCGACGCAAACCGCTCCGCTGTTCGGTGGGCTCATCAACGCATCCACCGGACGAGTCGGCGCCGACACGTGGCTCTACAACTTCTCCGCAGGAACCTGGACCAACGTCACCGGCGGCGCGGCCCCCCCGGCCCGGCAGGACCCGGCCTTTGCCATCGCGCCAACGCTCAGTGAGGCAGTCCTCTATGGCGGCTGGGACAGAAACTCTTCGGGGCGTGGGACCTTTACCTATGGCGACGGGTGGAGACTCAACCTGACTACGTTCGTCTGGAGCCCGCTCCCCACACGGAACACGGTCCATCCGCCAGCGCTCCAGGGAGCGAGTCTGAGTTGGGACTCATCCCGTGGTCAGTTCGAGCTGTTTGGAGGCTGCTTCCCCTGCGTTACCGGAATCTGGCTCTACAATCCGTCCACCGAGAACTGGTCAGAGCCTCCCATTGCCGGGACCGCTCCGACACCCCGGGCGTCACCCGTGTGGGCCTACGACCCGGCGCAGGACCGGGACCTTCTCTTCGGGGGGATCGGGAACGGCGGCCCGCTGACCGACACGTACGAATGGGACCCCGTCTCGGGAAATTGGACGGCGCAAGTCGGAGCCGTCCACCCGCCCGGTCGCTATGCCGCCGCCGCGACATGGATGGATGTCACTTCCAACGAGACTCTGCTCGTCACGGGGGGCGCGGGGCTCAACACCCCCACGGACCTCTGGAGATTGGCGGCCGTAGGAAACCTATCGATCCTCGTGCTGAACGGATCGAGTTTCGTTCCGGTTCCGAAGGCCACCGTCACCGTCGACGGTACGACCTCGGCCTTTACCGACGCCCACGGATACCTAAACCTGACCCGGGTGACCCCTCAGCTGCACGCAGTCGGCGCGGTGGCGCCCGGCTACGCCCACGCCCGTCTCTCGGTTTGGATTCCGCCCGGAAACAATGCCCGACTCCTCGTGAACCTGACGCCCGTTCCTCCGGCAAACCTCACCGTCCGGGTCCTCAACCTCGACGGGATGCCCGTCGCCGGGGCTACCGTCGGCGTCATCCTGCAGGGATCGCTCTTTCTGAACCCGCCGTTGGTCACCGATGCTACGGGGGTCGTCAACTACACCGGAATCCCCTCGTTCCCCGTAAACGTCACCGCTTCCGCGCCGGGGTACCGCCCCAATGCCCTCTCCGTGGACCTCTTTCCGGGCGTCACGACGCACGTTCAGATCCTGCTGACCTCGTTCGCATTGGCGTTTGTCCAAGTCCGCGGGTATCTCCCCACCGTAGGATACGGCCTGCCGCTCTTCGCCGCCCATGTCTCCGCAGGGCCTTTGGTTCGGGGTCTCACGGACCTCCACGGGAACGCCTTCCTCCAGATGGATGTTCAAGGCCTCATCGGAATGACCGCGTCCGCGCCGGGGTTCTTCTCTTTGACCCTGCTCGAGAACGCGCCGCCCACCGGAGTCTTCCTGGTCAACTTCACTCTCACCTCGTTGCCGTTCGGCACGCTGAACATCCGGGTCCTCGACGCCGATACCCGGGCGCCCATCCCCCAGGCGGCGGTCAACCTGACCGCGGCGGTGGGCTCTCCGATCAACGGATTCGCCGAATTCGGCGTTACCGGAAACGAGGGCACTTTGAACGGGAGCTACCCCCCGTGCAACTATTCGCTCGAGGTAAGCCACATCGGGTACTACACGAACACGTCGCACACCCAGTTGCGGATCTTTTCGGATGCGGTGAGGTCGCTCACGGTGAATCTGACGCCGGTCAAGGTCGCCCCCGGTCCCGGCAGGAATAACACCACCGCTCCCGGTGAGAACGGGTCGTTCTACCTGCTCCCGCCGGCGCATCCGGTGGCGTGGCCCTTCCTCGTCGTTCCCGTCCTCCTGCTGCTGGCCGGAGGAACGTACCTCGCCCTCCTTCATGCGGAGCCCCCGACTCGGCGACCCATTCGCGCGATACGGCGGGTCGGTCGGCTGCCGCCTCCCCTGGAGCCGAGGGCGCCCCCGCCTCCTCCGTCCACCGAGTGAACCAGAGTCCGATACGCCTGGCGGAACCTATCGGCGCGCGGCGAGCGGACGCCGCACGAGCGCGATCGTCGCGGCGAGGGCCACCACGATCCCCGCAACGAGCAGCGGGAGTGTGAGCCCGGGGGTGAGGAACGCGACCGCGACGACGAGTCCGGCCGCCGCGCTGCCAACCAGGAGCGGGGGGAGCCCCGGCGGAATCACACCCGAGGCCGGTTCGGGGGAGGAACGCTCTTCCAGAACGGCGGCGAACGCGGCGCCGAGGTCGACCTCGCGGGTCGTGCGTTCTCGGGTGACCGGGGGGGCCGCGGCCGTCGGCAGCGGCTCGTCCCACGCGGTCTGCGGACGGAGCACAGGGATGAGGATGCCCGCCACCGCGATCCCCGCCAGGACGACGTAGACTGGGTCAAAGACATCCCGAAGAGGGAGGGAGCCTCCGGAGGAAGCCAGCAGCCCGCCGAGACCTTCGACCTGGGTTACGTTGAGAGAGCCGAATTCTCGGATGAACTCGCCCCCCGCGAAGGTCGCCTGGGCCGAAGTCATCGCCACGTCGGTCGCGAGCAGTGCGAGCCCCTCCGTGAGCGCCACGGCGAACGCCATCAGTCGCCACCCGAGCGGGCCGGGCCTCACGGCGTAGCTGACGAGGAGAGCCGGCACGGCCAGCAGACTACCCGCGAGGACCTCCACGCCGGTCGCGGGGAGTAGGTAGAGGAGCGCGAGGACCGCGAAGGAAAACCCCAGCAGTCCGGCCGTGGCTCCCAAATGGATCGGCTCGAACGGAAGGGTCGACAGTATCGCGAGGATAAGCATGACGACGAACGTTCCGGTGAACGCCGGGTCTGACGACGGAACCGAGCCGAGCACCACCGCGCCGACGTACACGGTCACCGGGAAGGTGAGGAGCACCGAGGGCCAGAACTCCTTCACGGGATCCGCCAGAATGCCCGACTCCGGACGGGCAGCTCCGCAACGGCCTCCGTCGGCCCCTCGCGATTGTAAACAAAGACCGGCGCACTGAGCCCCTCGACGGCGCGAACGACGTGCCCCAGCCGCGCGTTTTCCGGACCGTCGACGAGGGCCGCCACCCTCCGCGAGGTATCGTCGCCGAGCTCCGCGTACATCCCCGGGAGGTCCGGGAAAAAGAAGTAGACCCGGTGCCCGGGTTTCGTTAGCTGTCGGTAGGCCTCCGAATCCCGTTCTCTCCAAACCCCCGGAGCGGCGAACACGAGCAAGTGCGTAGGGCCCGTCAACTCGGCCGCCAGGAAGGAGAAGGCTCCGGCGGCATCGAAAGTCCCGGGCCCGGGAGCCGCCTCGGTCAGGCCACGCCGGATAGCAGCGGCGAGGTCCGACCCCCGACCCGCGCGGACGAACAATGCCGGGCCATCCGAGTAGAGCAGGAGACCGACCCGGTCCATCCGGAGGAGCGCATATCGTACTACCAGGGCGGCCGTCTCGATGGCGCGGTCCAAGGCGGTGCTTCCGAGCTCTCCGGCGCCCATGCGCCGGCCGGTATCGACCAGGAGGACGACTTCCTGCGGTGTCTCGCGCTCGAATTCCCGAACGTAGAGGCGACCCATCGTCGAGCGTTTCCAGGCCACGGTTCGGATGTCGTCCGAGGGCTGGTGGTCCCGCAACGAACGGAACTCGGTGCCCATTCCCCGAATCGGGAGGTTGACCGCCCCCTCGATCGGACGGTTCTGTTCGAAGGCCGAAGGACCGGTCTTGACGAGCGGCACCTCGAGCATCGCCTCGACGGTCCAGGGATTCTCGACGGTGCAGACCCGAAACGCGAATCCGAATGGGTCATGGGCGACCACCACCGTCGGCCCGAGCTGGAGCGCCCCCCGCCGTAGGGCCCGGAACGCGTAGACCAGCCGCTTCTCTGCGCCGGGCGACCACCAGGTGACGAGGCGGGCGGACCCCTCAAGGATCTCGAGAGAATCCGGATGGGAGTCGAAGATCTCGGCGAAGAACGGCCACCGGCCCCGGTACTCGAGTCGAACCCCCATCGAGCCGACGTCTCCTACCGTCACCTCGGCGGAGTTCTGATACCGGGTGTAGACGAACCCCTCGGGTCCGAACCCCTGAGTCGTGAGGGAGAACCGAAGGAGCTCGGCGAGCACAAACACCGTGAGCGTCGTCCCCACCACGAGGAGCAACAGATTGACCGCGTAGAACCCGACGAGGAGCGTTCCGAACCCGCCCGCCAGCGCGCCCCAGCCCCGTGGGGCGAGCAGCGGGTACGAACGCATCAGGGGCGACCCCAGGTATCGACCCGGGCCGCCCGAGGGACCTCGACCGAGGCCAGCACAGTCTGTATCGTCTCGGAGATCCTGTCCAGCGAACCGCTCCAGCCGCTGCGGGACGACCGGCCGGCGAGGGCGCTCGGCCGGAGAACCAATCGATGGTTCAGCAGGGCGAGCACGAGGTCGCGGACGTCGTCCGGTATCACGTAGGTCCTCCCCGCGAAGAGAGCGGCCGCCTGACCGGCGTGGAGGAGGTGAATACCGGCCCGGGGGGAGGCGCCCACCTGGACCGTGGAGTCCTTCCGCGTCGCTCGGATGATCGCCGCGATGTAGCGGATCAGGTCCTCCGAGACGTAGACCTGGGGAACCTGCCCCCGGAGCCGGTCGATCTCATCGCGGGGGATGAGGCCGACCGGGGACTCCGGCTCCTGTCCCCTGCGGCTCCGAAGAATCTGCCGCTCGTCCTCCGCGCTGGGGTAATCGAGGAGCCAGCGGAATAGAAACCGGTCGAGTTCCGCCTCGGGCAGCGGATAGGTGCCCTCCTGCTCGATCGGGTTCTCGGTCGCGATAACGAGGAACGGGCGGGGCAGCGGGTAGCTCTTCCCATCGATGGTGACCTGGCGCTCCTGCATCGCCTCGAGGAACGCCGACTGAACCTTCGGAGGCGCGCGGTTGATCTCATCGGCCAGGATGACGTTGGTGAATATCGGGCCGGGCCGGAACTCGAACTGCTGTTCCCGAGGATTCAAGACGACGGTCCCGAGGATATCGGTCGGGAGCATGTCGGGCGTGAATTGGATCCGGCGGAACGAGAGGTCGAGGGCGCGCGCGAACGACCGGGCCAGGTACGTCTTCGCGAGCCCGGGGACCCCCTCCACGAGGACGTGCCCTTCGGTGATGAGGGCGATCGCGAGGATCCGCACTACGTCCTCGTACCCGACAATGACCGTGCCGATGGCCCTCCGTAGTCGATCCAACACGCGAAGCGCCAAGTCGCGATCCGCCGGATCTCGAGGGTCAGTCGGGCCAGACTCGGTGCCTCGGAGAGGTTCGGCCGAACCGGCCTTCCCTCCCTCGAGGGCGACGGTCGCCGGGGCTACCGTGGGCGGTGGGTCTGAAGGGGTCGTCATGACGCTCCGGCTCCTCGGATCGCTCCGAGTTGCATTTGCAATGCTTCAAGGTCATCGAGAACCCGCGCGAAAATTCGCCGTGCCCGGGATATCGCCCTTCGGCGTCGCCATAGAGCAAACCAGTTCGTCGACAAGGAATCCTCCGCGTACCCGGCCGCGGAAAAAGCCCGGGCCAGAGAGCGCACGGCCCGTCGGAACTCTCGCCGGTTTGGGATCTGACCAGGCAGGATGTATGCCGGCAGGCTGAACAGATCGGATATCGGGACATGGTACTGACGCCGGAACTCCTGGGCCAACCAAGTGTACGTGGCTTGAACAGTGGGCCGTAGCTTGTCGGCGCTCAGCGCCTCGTGGAGCACTCGCGTGTTATCGATCAGCCATGGCCACCGAAGAGTGTACGGGGCCAACGCGGGAGGGAGCAGACGCGGTCTCCACTTCCACCACAGCACGACCGAGCACGCGAGTAGGAACAGAGGTAAGCCATACTCGGGCTGGACGAACAGCCCTAGCACTGGTGCGGAGACGTTCATGGCACGCTCCAGGGGGGTGCAGACCCGGCGGAGGGAAGCTGTATCGGAATCCCCCGCGCGCGGACCCCCAAGGGCAGGCCCGGCTCGAGTCCACGTGTAGGCTGGAGGGCAGGCTGACTGTAGATTTGCCGGAGAATCCCGATCAGGTCGCCTGGGGCACCGCCGCCAGTTCCGCCGTAGCGGACCGGTTCGTAGATCCGGTAGAGGCGTGCTAAGAGGACCGGCACGTACCCCATGTCGGGCCGGATCCCCAAGCGAAAGATGTCGGAGTAAGTCCATTCCGGGGGCGACTCGAATCCGAAGGCGGATTCGAAGTCGCGCATGACGGTCTCGAACCCAATGAGGACCGCCCGGGCCGGGTCGTGCCCGGCCAGCAACTGGCGAACCTGAGTTATCACAGGGGGTTCAGCCAGCCCGCTGTTCATAGTCATCCTGCGGCTCCACGAGAAGGGGGCGCGGGCCCTCCATTAGGGCGCGAGGAGACCCGTTGGAAGATACGATCTAGGAGCTGCCGCGGCGATTCACTGGGGCCATTGGGTCGTCGGTGAGGCGAGTGCATTGCAGGCCAGACGTAGCGACACCCAATCTCCAGACAACTAGCTTACGGGGGCCACGGCGACGTTCCCCTCACGGCTGTAATGCCACCTCGTCACACCGGCCCGTCGGAGGGCGCGGCGGGGTGCAAACTGTATTGCACCTACTTTGGCCGGTCCCCCTGGAACGCCTTCGAAGGTTCAAACGGACCTCCACCAAGTCACGGTTAACTAGTCGCCCCGCTCGCGCAGTCAACGGGGGTCGGAGAAGTTGTTGGTCATCTGGATCCTCGCCTGGCTCCACGTCATTTCGGCGATCGGCTGGTTGGGCGGAGGAATCATGGTCGTGTTCGTGATCGGACCGGCGCTGGCAAGACTCTCACCGGTCAGCACCGGTGAGTACTTCGTAACGGTCGTCCCGCGTGTCGGCCGGTTCTTTCAAATCGTACCGGTGTTGACCATCGTCTTCGGCGCTCTTCTTCTGTACGACAACGGGGGTTTCGGCCTGCTCTCACTCTCGACCACGTACGGACTCACCCTGTCAATTGGCGTGATCTTCGCCCTTGCTGCATTCGTCGTCGCTGAGTTCTTTGCGATTCCGTCCATGTTCAAGATCGTCCGAATGGTCAAGAAGATGCGGGCCTCAGGGCAAGCTCAACCCCCAACTGAGTTTCTTGCGACGGCCAAGCTTGCGAGAGTCACAGGAGCGCTCTCAGCCGTCCTGCTCATTATCACGTCGATATTCATGGTCGGGGCTGGCTTCTACTGAGCGAGAGCGGCTCGGGCCGAGACCCGGCCACTTCGCGGAGCTAGGCCTAGTTCAGGCACAGACGGCACTCCGGATGCCGAGCCCTGCGTCACGTTGCGTGGTGATGATGGCTGGCTCCGTACGGTCGGAGACTCAACACCGCGCGCTCCACAACCTCACTGAGAGCGGGGTGGATGTGCATGCCGTCCGTGATAGGGTCCACGGTCCGCGCGGGGGTGTACATCAGGGTGACCAGCTCCTGAATCAGGTCCGATGCACGGGGCCCGACGATGTGCGCACCCACGAGTCGCCGCGTATCGGTCTCTGCCAGAACCTTCACAAAGAACTTCGTCTCCGAAAGGCCCATCGCTTCTCCCTTTGCGGTGTCGGCAAAGCGCTGACGACCCACCAATAACTGCTCGCCTCCGAGCTGTGTGAGAGCCTCCGGCTCGGTGAGACCCACCGACGCGACCTCCGGATCGGTGAAGACGGCGTGCGGGACGGCGTGGTAGTCGGCCCGAGTAGGCCGTCCCAAGATGGCGTTGTAATAGACGATTTTTGCGTCGTAATTGGCCTTATGCTTGAAGGGGAACTTCCCCGTCGCATCGCCGAGCGCCCACACGTCCTTTTGACTTGTCTCAAGGAACTCGTCCACCACGACCCACCCCTGCGTGTCGAGCGTGATACCCCCGGTTTTCGCATTGACGAGGTCGCTGGTCGGACTGCGGCCCGTCGCGACGAGCAGTTCGTCGGCGTCCACCGCTACCGTCGCTCCGGTGGCCCGATCACGGCACGCCACGGACTTCCCCCGTCGACCCACCGGTTTGACCCGAACGACTTCGTGGTTCGTAAGGATCTTCATCGACCGAGAGAGTTCCTCCCGGAGGACTTCAGAAATTTCTGGATCCTCGCCCGGCAAGAGGCGGGGATTCCGGCCGAGGATGGTAACCGCGCTCCCCATCGCGGCGAAGAAGTAACCATATTCGCACGCGATGTAGCCTCCTCCGAGGATTACCAGTCGGTCGGGCCTCTCTTTGAGATCCAGGACCGTGTCGCTCGTCAGGTAGCCGACCTCTGGGAGGCCCTCGACGGGTGGAATGGTGGGTCTCGAGCCAAGTCCCAGAAGTATTCTGGGCGCATGGATAGTTTCTTTCCCCACGCGGAGGGTGTACGGGGCAACGAACGCTGCGCTCGTGGGATAGTAGTCGATCTGGGGGGAGGTGGTGAGCACCTGTCGGATCTGCGCGATGTCCGTTCCGATCAGGTGCCGCATCCGGTCCATCACCTTCTCGAACCGAATCCGTTTGACGTTCGCCTCGATCCCGAACTGTTCGGCCCCTTGGATGGTCCGCACCACCTCGGCCGGGTAAAGGAGCAACTTCGAGGGGATACACCCCCGCGTGAGGCAAATGCCTCCCGGCGGGCCATCGTCAATGACCGCAGCCCGAGCCGACGGGTTCCCGGACAAGACCGCATCCACGATGGACATCCCCGAACCGGTTCCGATCGCGATCAGGTCGTATTCCCTCACGATCCGGACAGAACGGGCCCGGTCTAGTTAACAGAGCCCGGTTACAACCGAGTTCTAACGCTGGGTGCACGGCGTCTTGCGCCCAGACTCGGTGTCGTGTACTTCGTTCGAACCTCACCCCCGGTGACCTAGTGGGAGGGTGCGAGTGGCGAACCAAACACCCGATAGCTGCGATTAGCCATCCGGCGCTCGTGGACCGCGATGTAGGGAGAGTCCGAAGGAGGCTCAGGGGACGAGTCGCGCTTTCCGTTCCTATCGTCCTGGCTTTGCTAGGTGCCGTCATTTTAGGGGTGTGGTTCTTCGTTCTGGGGTCGGGGGCATGTGTCCCTCGTTGCGCTCCAGCAACATGCACACCTTGCCCCACACATATTTGGCCCGCTTCCGTCGCATTGCTAGCGTTGATTCTAGGACTTGCATTGCTCCCTTTCTGTCTGCGGATCTATCGGGATGCCAGCGCGAAGCCGATGCCTCGTTGAGCCTTCCATTTCGGGCACACCCCCTCTTGGCGTGCGGTCGCCCCTGCCAGTGCAATTTTCGAGTCCGGACTTCTCGGATCTTGTCGTTCTAGAAAGGTGTATGCTGACTTGCACCACTCCATCGAGGGGCTAAGTCCGTCCGGAGCCCTCGGGGAGCTTCCGCAGGCCGACCTTTATTGGCCATGAGCCATTCGGGAGCGATGGCCCCCGGGCGCCGCCTCCCTGATTCAGAAATCCGGGCCATTCGGAAGATTGTCCTCGACTACATTCTCTCCTGGTACACGATGGACCGGACCCGCCTGAAGAATGCGCTGCATCCCAAGCTCGCCAAACGGATGGTCTGGCCAGACGACAGAACAGGTCGGAGCACGTTACTCGAGTACCCGACTCCGACGATGCTCCGCTCAGTCGTGAAGGGGCGGCTTCTCTCGGCCGCAGAGCGAAAGAAGGGTGGAGCAACCTGGACCGGCCGCATCAGGATTCTCGACCGGTTCCAGGACATGTGCGTCGTGAGAACCGAAGCCCGTTGGGGGATCGACTACATCCACCTGGCCAAGTGGAACGGTGAGTGGAAGATCATCAACGTCCTCTGGAAATACGTGCCCACGCCTGACGACTAGTGACAAGGACACCTGACCTGCCGACCGTCTTCATCTAATGCGAACCCAACCTGAGGTCGCCCCCGACGGGGTCAAACCTCGGAACGACTCGCACAGCCCCCAAGGTGCAATGTGAGTTGCACCCAAACGATTCTTGGAACGTCCGGTTTACCCCACTTTTCATCTAGGATTGGGGTCCCATCGCTCGATGAGTTGCTTGAATCGGCGGTCGGCCCTAAAATTCGCGAAGACCGGAGACGTCCGTAGCATGCCCATGGTGGAGGAGCCGATCTGCTCGGGCACGGAAAGCAACAAGTCCATCGTGCGGTCGAAATCGCCCATCAGCGCATAGACCGTTCCGATCCATTCCCGCGGAAAATGCTCGCCTCCTTGCGGGGCCTGCATACGCTCGATTAGGGCCAGCGCTTCGGCGCGGTCGCCCAACGCGGCGTGCCCGAGGGCCCCAATCCAAATCTTCGAACGCACTTCCGCAGGACCTGACTCGAACGACTCCAAGAGGCGGCGAGACTCGTCGGCTCGGCCGTTTCGCGCGAGTAGGAGGATCCGATTGTATGACGGTGAATCGGCCACGGGCGAGAGTTCGAGGGCGCGCTCCCACTTTCCCAGCGCCTCGTCTAGGTTGCCGGTGTACCACGCCATGAGCCCGGCTCCGTTCAGAACCGCCGGGGAAAGGGGGTCGGAGTCTTCGGCCTTCGCGACCTCCGCGGCCGCCTCCTCTACCCTGCCCAGCGCCTCCAACAGGATGGACAGCCAGAGACGGGCCGCGGCGTACCCTGGGTTCACCGCAAGTGCCGCCCTCAGCTCTCGTTCACTCCCTACCTTGTCGGGCGTGCTGGTCAAAATCAGGCCAAGGGAGGCGTGGGCTTCGGCAGAGTGGGGATCGAGGGCAAGGCCGCGTTCGGCTGCTGCCCGTGCCAGAGGAACCGCCTCTTTCGCGAGGAGAACGCCCCGGTCCAGCAGAATGGAGTAGCAATCGGCCAGGCCCGAATGGGCCAGCGCGAAGTTCGGATCGATTGCAATCGCTTCCTCGAATCGTCGAATGGCTTCCCGGACCGCCGGGGGGTTCCGCTGATTCCAAAGGTACCGGCCCCGGAGGTACAACGTGTAGGCCTCCAAGTTCGCTCGGGCCGCGGCCCGTGGAACCGCGGGTGTGTGAAGTCGCACGTCCAGGGCCTTCGCGACGCTCGAAGCGATATCCCCCTGGACGGCGAAAATGTCTGATAGCTCCCGATCGAATCGCTCCGACCAGAGGTGTTCCTCCGTACCAGCATCGATCAGCTGCGCCGTGATGCGGATCCGATTTCCCGCCTTGCGGACGCTTCCTTCGAGCACGTTCTCCACCCGGAGTTCCGTCCCGATGTCCCGGACGGACTTGGGCGTCGATTTGTAGCGCATCACCGACGTCCGTGCGATCACACGGAGACTCGCGTTCCGGGAAAGTTCGGTGATGATTTCCTCGGTGAGCCCGTCGGCGAAGAATTCGTCGCCGGGGTCGGGGCTCATATTCGTGAACGGCAAAACCGCGAGTCGGCGGGGCTGGTCGGGGGCTTGCATCCTTGACACGGGAGAAGTCGTCTCCGTGGAAAAAACAAGGCGATAAATTGTGACCGGAACTCGGACGTTCTTGAGCTCCGGAACTCCCAGCTTTTCGAACTGCAGATCGACCTTGTTCTGGACTTGGTCGAAGACTTGAGCCGAAACGCAGATGCCCCCCGATTCGGCGAGGGGTTCTATGCGGGAGGCAATGTTGACCGAGTCTCCGAACACGTCTCCCCCCTCGTGTACTACATCGCCCAGATGGATTCCAATCCGGATCCGGAGCTTCGAGTCGTCGGTCACCGCGAGATTGTGCCTGGCTAGAGCTTGTTGGATTGCGACTGCACATTGAACCGCATGGAGTGCGCTATCGAATTCGACAAAGAAGCCGTCCCCCGTCGATTTGATTTCCCGGCCGTGATGGAGACCGAAGAGGGGTCGTAGAACTCCCTGTTGTTCCGACCTTAGAGCCAGCGCTCGGGCCTCATTTTCCTGCGCGGTCGCGGTAAAATTGACCATATCGGTAAACATGATCGCCGCGAGGCGTCGGGTGTCGGTTGAAGGTGCTCGCGCCAATTCGATCGGTCTCGGGGACGGAAGTGCTAGGATTTGTCCCCTCCCCCTCGCTCAATTTTGACGAAGGGGGAAGGACGCGGTCTACACTCCTCGCGGGGACGTGGTCATGGCCCAACGAAATTCGGACGCCCCCCACGTAGTGAAAGGGGTCTACCAATTCCAGACCCGAATGGTCAAGGTCAATCGATTTGGCTTGTTGATTAACGAACTGCGATTAATGGACCAAAATTCGTGACTTGGGGGGGGGGCGCCCAGCTCATTTGGGTTCCTTGTGAGTAGCCCCACCTCTGTTTACGGGAGTTCGAACTTGCGCCCACGGCGGGCTAATTGCTACCGGTCCGCATCGGTCGGGCACGCCGGATTCCACGTCGGGCCAACTTCAGCTTCCCTACCCTGTACTCGAAGAAGAGAGCTCCCGGAACCGGGTGCGGCCAATAGGCAGGGATGGGGGTGAATCCCATCTCTTGATAGAACTCGATAGCGGCGGCCATTGACGGAAGCGCATCAACCCGCACCCGCTCGTAGCCGAGTTCGCCCGCTCGGCTGAGAAGAGCGCGGGTGAGGCGCGGCCCGAACCCCTTCCCGCGGTGGTCGGCGCGCACGTACACTCTCCTGATCTCCCCGACCGCCGGCTCCAGCTCGCGGAGAGCACCGCACGCCACTAGCGCTTCTCGCTCGAAAGCGAGAATGATCTCTCCGCGGGGCGGGCCATAGACTGCGGGGAGCTCTGCGATCTCCTTGTCGATGCGACCGAGCCCGACCGGCAACGTCGAGTCATCGGAGACGGGAAGCTCCAGGTGGTCCGCGAGCCACCGTCGGTAATCTTGGAAGAGTCGGCGGACGGCGTCGAGGTCCTCCGACCAGTTCACTCTCCTCAGCTTAGTGTGGGGATGTGCGTCCGGCTCAGTTCGCTTTGAAATCTGCATCGGGCTTCCCGTCCAAGGTTTGCGAGACCTCTCCCAACTCAGTCGATTCAAGGAAGTCTTGGGTCGTCGTGGGATTCAATTCGGTCTCGTATCATCCTATCCGGTGCAATTCGTGAGGGAGTGCGGAGCCGAGGCACCCTTGTCGATCAACGGCCTCAGTGATGGAGTCGGCGCAATCTGACTCGCGCAGCGACCTCGAAGCCCGACTGCCGTTGCACTCGGTTCCCGGTACTCCGGTCAAGCTGCTGGGGGTCAGGGAGAAGCGGTAGGCACCCACAACATCGTCCATCCCCGCCGCAAGGTTTATGCCAATTAGGTCCAATTGGACTCTGTGTCCTTAGCATTGAGCCGGCCGACCACCATCACGGTTTCCGAGAAGACCCGACGACTTCTGGAGTCGGTCAAAGCAACCGGCGAGAGTTTCGATGATCTCCTCCAAGATCTCCTCGAGGAGACGTTCTTCGACGACGAGTTCTACCGGGAAATCGAGCAGCGTTGGCGGACGGAGAAACGGGTTCCCGGAAATCGCGTCCTACGCGAAGCCGGGCTGGTGGGACCCCGTACGACTACGAGTTCCTAGAATCTGCGGAGAGGGAATTCGTCGCACTACCGCATCCCCTCCTACGACAGTTTCGGGAAAGACTCTCCTACCTGCTGCGAGGTCCATTCAGGTCCTATCCGTGGCTCCGTGTGAGACAAGGAGCTCGGCACCCGGGAGAGTGGAGGTTCCACCTCGGTGAATACCGCGTGTTCTACCGAATAGATGGACAGGTCTTGGTCTTCACCCGGATAGTCAAGCGCCCGAAGGGTTACCCCCAACGACAGCCCAGACCCGCTAACCAGAGGCGCCGATAGCGTGCAAGTTTGGACCCCTTCACGCCCTGTCCAAAGTGGGAGCTATGCCGTCAGCTGTTGAGGGAAGCGGTAGGTGCAATCCGCATTGCACCCACGGCGACCGGCGCCGCCCTACTTCCAGCGTCCGCGAACCGGTTCGTAGTGGAGCAGGAGCTCTCCATCCTCCATCGTCTTCGAGGAGAGGAGCTTCAGCGTCCGCTGCTTGCTCAGAGCGCCCCAGTAGTTGGGCCCCCGACCGTAGACGACGGGCTGCATGACCAACCGGTAGTCGTCGGCGAGATCCTTCCGGATGAACTCGAGGATCAGCCGGGGGCCACCTTCCGCGATGATGTTCCCGCCCTTCTCCTTCTTGATCTTCGCCACGATCTTCGAGAGGTCGCCCTTCATGACCCGCGAGTTTTCCCAACCGGGCGACCTCAAGCGGGTCGACAAGCAGACCTTCTCGACGCGGTCGAGCCAACGCGAATAGTCGATGAGGTATTGGGGGTCGTCCGGCGTTCGTGCCTTCTCGGTCCAGACTCTCCGGTGGCCCGTGAACGATCTCCGGCCCATGATCACCGTGGTGACGTCGTCGAAGCGACTGGTCCACATGTCGCGCCAAAAGTCGTTGGCCTCTTTCATGACCCGGTCGGATCCCGGGTACTTTGGGAACGCACCGCGCCCGTCGAGCGTCATGTACAGATTGGCGGTGATCTTTCTACCCATCGATCCTCTCCTACGCCGGGGTTTGGATATACTCTGGCCCCCCCTTGCGCGTAGCTCGCCGAAATTGTCCCACCTCGTCGTGACGGCGGATTCCAGATTCTAACTCTAACCTTTCAACCGGCTTCCATGAGCCTCAAACGTGCAATCCCCGTCGCACCTTCCGACGCGAAGGGCAAGGACCGCCCGGGGTGCGATTGGTGGGGGATGCGCTGGTCGCGTTCGGCACGACGGCGTGGGGGGGCCAAGCTAGCGCTACGGGCTCGTAACGGCACAGGGCAAGGCGGCCGTTCCCGATCAGGACCCGATAGCGGGAGGGGTCCCTTGGGGAATCACAGGTCGGGACTCCTAGGGACGACCCCAGCACCTCACGAAAGCCCGATCTGCCTCATCAAGCCCACGAGGTCGTAAAAGAGTCTCTCTTCGGTGATTTCTCCTCGGTCGTTCCACGTCGCAACAGTACAGAATTCCACCCGGAAGCTCTTCCCGGTGGGGGGGATCTCCTTGCCCTGTGCTGTCTTCATAGGCCCCTTCATCGTCCCCGCAAAATTTGCAACCGAGCAGGTATGGTTGCCGTCCGCGAAGAAGATCTTGTACGGCCGGTTTAATAGGTGGTTGTCGGGAAAGGTCTTGAAGAACTCCACCGACTCCACGTCATGGTTGTGCCGTCCCCGGGTGGGTTCGGGCTGACCGGGCCAATAGACCCGGACGTCGACGGAATGTCGGTTCTTGAAGGTCTCCCAGAAGGGAATGCCTGGGCCACCATTCCAGGCGTCGTCCAACGTTTGCATCAACTCCGCCAATTCTTCCGGCTTCATTTTGACACCTTGACCCCCTCGAGCCCTTCAAACCCGTAAGTTGAACTTGGTAATCAATGCGGCTTGTCGCCCCGGCATTCGCCCGAGGAGATCTCGAGAGACTGGGGGACGAACCCTTATGTCTCGAATGCCGAACTGGCTGCGGCAGGGTTACGAGGTGCAATCCCGATTGCACCCGTTGCGCGTGTCGGGCGCTACGCCGGGCTCAAACCAGAAGCGGGAGAAATTCTACGAAGGTTTGATGGCGGTCGGAGCCATCAGAGACCAGGACCGGGCTCAGGGCATACTGGAATCGGCCGACTTGCAACAAGTTGGCCACGGCGGTCACGGTTTTTTCCGGGGGTTCACTGTACTTTCTGGGGATTGTGATTTCGGCGCCGTCATCAAACGTAATCGTGGCCGAAGTGTTTTGGATCAGACAGGTCACCATACTAGTACCACTACCGTTCCAGGCGACTCCCGGCTAACTCCCCGTCTTCCTCTAATTTGTACAGCCCACCATCGTTTGTCGGACGAACGTCTGGCACAAGCCCACGATCGTCATCGGGCGCAGGAGTTCAGCACTCAGCGGGCCCGAAAGGTCGCACGGCATGGGGCGTTCGTGGGAGAACGGCCGCTCCGAGGATCGCACGGGATTCTCCGGGCTGGGCATGCGCATCAGCTGGTTCGGGTTCGTTGCGCAGAGTAAAGGTGAAATCCCAGTTGCCCGCCCAAGAGGATGCAAGCCGGGCTCAGCCGAGGGCGAGCTTAATCTAACGGAATAAGTCCCCGGGACGTGGCGTCCACCCGCCGCCTTGCCGCAATCATGTTCACGGACATGGTCGGCTCCACGGCCTCCGCCCAAGCAAACGAGGCCGAGGCGCTCAAGCTCCGAGACGAGCAATCGAACCTGATCCGCCCTCTTTTCGCCGCCCACCAGGGGCGCGAGATCAAATCAATGGGCGACGGGTTTCTGTCGGAGTTCGGAAGCGCCCTGAGGGCCGTCCAGTGCGCCATCGATATCCAGCATCACCTTAACGAACGGAACTCACAGCCGGGCGTTGCTGCCATCCAGCTGCGAATCGGGATTCACCTCGGAGACGTGGAGGAGCGCGGTACCGACATCTTCGGCGACGCGGTGAACATTGCCTCCCGGATCGAGCCCGTGGCTGCTCCCGGGGAGGTCTGCATCTCGGGAGAAGTGTACAGCCAGGTCAGGAACAAAATACCGAACCAGCTCGAGAAACTTCCTCCGACCGCGCTGAAGGGCGTCCGCGGGCTGATTGACATCTACCGGGTCGTGCTTCCCTGGAGCGTGCGAGACGTCCGTTCGGCTAGTAGTCAGTCGACAGCCCCGGACCGAAGCCGCATCGCTGTCCTTCCTTTCGTCAGCATGAGCCCGGACCCAAACGACGAGTACTTCGCCGACGGACTCACCGAGGAACTCATTGCGAGCCTTGCCCTCGTAAAGGGACTCAAGGTAATCGCCCGCACGTCTGTCATGGATTACAAGAAGAAGGAAAAGCACGTCTCGGTGATTGGAAAGGAACTGGACGTCGGGACGGTTATCGAGGGAAGCGTCCGGAAGGCTGGTAACCGGATCCGGGTGACGGTGCAGATGATCGACGTGGGCACCGAGGAACATCTCTGGGCCGCCAAGTACGACGACAATCTCGACGATGTCTTCGCGGTGCAGAGCGACATTGCAACGAAGGTGGCCGCCTCCCTTCCGAGCAACTTGTCCGTCGTGACGCCCGCCGTCCCAACCCTGCCGGCACCCCGAGATATCCCCGCTTACCTCGATTTCCTGCAAGGGCAGGCCCTGGTCTACCACCGGGACGAGGAGCCGCTGCGCCAGGCCCTCAGATTCTTCGAGGCGGCGGTCGAGAAGGACCCCACATACGCCCGGGCGTACGCCGGCATCGCCCAAGCGTACGTCCGGCTGGGCGAGAACGGATTCCTCTCCTGGTCGGAGAGCATAGAAAAGGGGAGGGAGGCCGCGGATCGAGCCCGGACCCTCAGCCCCGATTCAGCGGAAGCTTACGTAGTGCTGACGCAACTTTCCTTCATGGCCGACGAACCGATCGCCGTCCAAGAGGCGGAGGCGCGGAAGGCGCTGGAGTTGAACCCCAACCTCGCCGAGGCCCACGACATCCTCGGGCAGCTAGCCGCTTCGAGGGGTGACGCTGCCTCCGCTGTCCGTCATATCGAGGATGCGTACCATTTGGATCCGCTCTCTCCTCTCACGCTTCGATACCTCGGATTGGCCTATTTCTATGCGGGGAGACTCGAGGACGCTCGGGACCATTGGGAAAGGACTCTCCCCCTCGACCCGCTGAACTCGTATCGAGGGCTGGCGAACTACTACATCGCGAAGGGGGACCTCGTGCAGGCCAATGCTATGGTGAAGGAGATGGAACGGCTCGGCCCGACGTATGAAAGGACGTACGCGAGCCGGGGGGTCGTGGCTGCGCTCCAAGGGGACCGTGCGACAGCGATGGAGATGATTGCGAAACTCGATGCCACCCGCGATCGAGGATTTGCGTTGGCCTCCTCCGCGGGGTTCGTCTATCTGGCGCTTGGGGATTCGGACAAGTTCTTTGAGTACATGTTCGCCTCTGCGAAAGACCACACCCTCCCGTGGAACGAAATATTACTCTCCCCAATGTTCGCCCAAGTCCGGAAGGACCCCCGGTTCGAGGAGCTTCGCTCCTTGACCTCCGAGATGCTTCAACTCAAAGGCTCGCAATAGGTGGTCAGACTGAACTTCTGGTAGGGGAAGGGATCGACTATCCTGAACCCAGTTGACCGTCCAGCTTGAGGGCCGCCCGGGGTTCCTTCGCAATTGCAACCGGCATGCCGCGCGGGGAAACTCACGTCATTCCTGCAGCCTGGCCCGGACGGACTTACCAAGGTCTCCCGTCAATCGGGATTGTCGGGATACTCGGCTTTTATGCCGACGTTCCCATCCTTTCGCATGCCGAGTGTCTGGTCGATGAAGGGCGAGTACTTTGAGGCCTGCAACTGTGACGTGGCATGTCCCTGCATCTTCGGGAGCGATCCCACACGTGGGCAGTGTACGGCTGTTGTCGCCTGGCATATTGACCAGGGGTCGTTTGGAAGCCACTCCCTGGACGGCCTCAATTTCGTGATCGCGGTGTACTGTGCGGGAAACATGGAGACGAATCCGTGGGAGGTCGCGATTTACCTGGACGCGCGAGCGACCGAGCCTCAGCGGAAGGCCCTAGAGACCATCCTCACTGGAAAAGCGGGCGGTCGCTTCGGCGACATCGCGTCCGCATTTGGTACGGTCCGCGGGATCCGATCGCTCCCGATCGAGTTCCAAGTGAGCGGGAAGAAGCGCTCGATCAAGATACAGGCGGTCGCTGACGTACGCGTCCAAGCGTTCACCGCTCGAGGCGGAGATGATCGAAAGATTTCCCCTGGTCCATTTTCACCGGAAATCGTCGTAGCCAAATCTGAGAAGTTCACTCTTGATGATCATGGATGGAAGTGGGATTTCTCGGAGAAAACCAGCTTTTACAGTCCCTTCTCTTATGAGGGCCCGCCGTTGGGTACTCAGACCACCGAGGCCCATCACCCACTACTTTAGGACGAGAGTACCAACGAGGACAGGGAGTGAAAATCCCCGCCGGCCGGATAGGGTCCGCTCAAAGTGCAGCTCTCATGCGGATCATGTCTGAGTGTTTTCTTCGTTCGTGTTAACCTGACCAAGGGCTGCCCAGAGCCAAGTCTGAGAATTCGAGGGGCCTCGGAAATCCCGGGTTCTCGGAAACCGTAGGTGGCTGTCGTCGGTAGATGTAGCCTGCGGCCTATCCTAGATCGTGTCCGTGATCCGTGGGTGCTCCATGGAATAGCTGAAGTGCCAGTCGAGTTGAGAAGGTGCAATCCCCTTTGCACCTAACGGGCTGAAAGATTGCAACCTCGATTGCAGTCCTGTTCGGCGACGACTGAGTCGCCGGCTCGGGTCAGGCTCGTTGCTGCAACCTTCGAGTCTCGGTCGCGGCCCGTTCGGGGATTATACTTTTGGTGCTGGGCGGTCGGTCGGTATTTCGACCTGGGTTGCCCGGAATAGTTCCCGGAAACCGAGGCGACGATACAAGGGCTCGCCCATTGTCGTCGCGATGAGGACTCCCTCCCGGCAGTCTAGGGTTCGTCCATCTTCGAGGGCCGCCAATGTCATTGTCGCCCCGAAGCCTCGACGCCGAGCGCTCGGCACGGTGGCGATTCCATAAATCCCGACCACTCCGCCGCACAGGAAATAGGCGGAAGTAGCGACCGGAGTGCCATCGAGATACCCCACGAAGCACCGAACGTCGCCCTCTCCGACCGTGGGCGACAGCGACGGTCGCAGTACATCGGGAATCGCTCGCGAGATACGTTCGGACGCGTGGAAGTCGCCCGAATTGAGCGTCTGAGCGAAAACCCGAACTTGTTCCTGTGTAAGGACGGGTTCTATCTTCAAATCCTTAGTTGAAGGAGGGGGGGGCAGGCGGTCAAGATCAATCGCCATCGCCGGCGCTTCCTCCGCGACGAAGCCCATTGCCTGCAACTTCTCCTTCAGTTGTCTTGGGTGATCATTGGGGAAAATTCCCCAACAAAATGGTACTCCGCGGGCCCGAAAGTGTTCCAGGGTAGAATGGATAGCAGAGTCGATCTCTTCTTCAGAAAAACGGTTTCGAAAAACCCAGTTGAAGATTGGGAAGGGGACACCGGAACAAATCCGAATGCCCTCCGTGCTGTTATGCAAGCTGCCTCCCACGGCACCAGCCATTCTTGAGAAGAATCCGATCACGTTGGCCTGCAGGGCTCCGTCAAGGTCGGGTGACTCGGAAGGGGGCCCGGCTGCCATGGGCGCTCGAACCGTCGGTGTTCGGATTAACTTGTGCGGTGACATCGCGGGCAACCCTCCCGCTCGAAAGTCGTCAGCGACTTTCCGCACTCCCAAACTTTCTTGGGCCAGGACTTGATCAGTGCGGCATCCGCAGGCGATCGAAATGGACCTGGGTCTAGCGGGTCAGAAGGCCTTCATCACGGGAGGGAATGCGGGAATTGGCTTTGCCATCGCCCAAGCGTTGGTCAGCGAAGGTGCGTCGGTCGGGATCTGTGCTCGCGATCGTTCACACGTTGACAAGGCAGTGGCGGCCCTCCGGGAGGAAGGGGGCAAAGCTGTCGGGGTCGTTGCCGACGTTACCGTTCCAAGTCAACTCAAGCGGGCCATCGATCAGATCATCGGCGAACTCGGAGGCTTAGATCTGCTCGTCACATGCGTCGGAGGAGACGTCGGTCAACCTTGGCTGATGGAAAACACGTCCGAGGACTGGTCAGCTACCTTCCAGCTTAACGTCGTCCATTCGGCGGATGCGGTACGTGCGGCCGTTCCATACTTGCGCAAGAGCGGTAGAGGTTCGGTCCTGTTCATCTCGTCAATCACCGGCTGGCGGCCAGGACCGACTTCCCAATACGCAGCCTCGAAAGCCGCTTTGATCCATCTTGCCGCTACATTAGCCCTGGAGCTCGGGCCGTATGGCATTCGCGTTAACGCGTTGAGCCCCGGATCCGTAGGTGATACAGACGGCTGGAAGGAGTATCGTCAAATGAATCCGAAAGTGATGGAAGCTTTCGAAAAGGAGGAGTTTCCGCTTCATCGGATGGTCACGACCCAGGAAGTCGCCGATGTGGCATGCCTCGTGCTGAGCCCCCGCGGCTCGGGCCTTAACGGCGCGAACATCACCGTGGACGCGGGCCAGTTCCGGCCTCATGCGATTCGCTTCCCCAGCGAGGTTTGAGGTCTCGGCTTGGAGTGGCACAGCTCTGACGAACAGGGCCGGGATTACAAGGAGAGGAACCCAGGGCATGCCCGGCGGGCGGCGGTCGCAATCCCCATTGCAACCGGCCGGCACTACTTCCTCTGCGGTTCAGTCCCTCATGAGCCGATCATATTCTGCGTGATCGACCAAATCAATGACAATTACATCTCGGTCTCGAATCGTGTATAGTAGTCGATGAAAGGAAGGCAGATCGACACAGTAGAGATTTGTCACGCCGAACTCCGTCTCATATCGACGAGGTATCGACGACTTCGGGATTACCTCGCCCCATTGGCCATCATTCTTGATGCGCGAGATTGCGGTGAGGAGCCCCTTCCAGATCGCTGCCGCGGGCTGCCGATTCTCACCGGCCAATTTCTCGATTTGGTCGAATTTGGCATCAATCGATGGGTGCGCGGTCACCGAGGTGGGTCGGAAGGTCACTGGCCCGCCTCACAGACGCCTTCCCACCGCCAAGGCGCGCAGCAATTCAGGACTCATGTTATGTGTCCATTGAACACCTTTAGATCCGTCGACCGCAAGGCCGAGGGCAAGGTAGTGGTTCAGGGCTCGATTCAGTCGTGGCCGAGTCGTTGCGTGGCCCTTCGCCTTTAGTCGTTCAAGGAGCCAGTTACGACTGACAGGAACAGATGCCACCTCGAGAAGAGATTGGACGAGCTCGGCCGTTGAGAGATTCACATCAACGCCTTCCACGACACGTCGAGCAGTCGATGCCATGAGAGAGAATAGAACTTACCAGTGTAAAGAAGTTATCTCCCGCGCGAACGGTGCAAGGTCGCCCAGCAAATGGGTCATTCGAGCGGATTCGATTTCGCGGGCTCAACGAATGTGATAGCGACTTGGCACAATCCCCATTGCATCCACTTTCGCGCGGGTACCACGATGGACGGCCTTAGGGGCAAAGCACCCGGCAGCTTGGCGTGATATTATACGAAACGTATAATATCTAACATGTCCTTCATCCCGCATGGACCCGCTGTTTGGCAGCGAGACCCGCGCAATGGTGCTGAATCAATTGGCTAGCACTCCGCGGCCTCAGTCCGCCTACCGTATTGCCAAGGTCGTCGGAGCACAACCGATTCAAGTTCTCCGGATCTTGAAGGGCTTGAGTGAGTACGCGGCGCACTCAGACCTCGGGTGGGTGCTCAAAGATGAGTCCCTGAGGCGATTCCTTCGGGAGAGGTCCGCCTACCGAGAAGAAGTGAGTCGAAGGGAGAAGGACGAGATTCTCATTCGGTTTGGCCTGAAGCCGCGCACGTCGCATGGACGGCCGCAAGTTCGATAGCGTCATCGCGTCAGCGTCTACTCTCGAAGAGCGCATCGCGTGGTTCGGCGCTCTTCTGGCAAGGGGGGGCAAGACCGACATCGAGATTGTGGGCGGTTCCGCCATCGAGATCTACTTGTCGTCGGCGAACTACGTTTCTCAAGATATCGACCTGGTAGGTCCCAGGGACGTGATAGGACCCGTATTACGAAAATGGGGTTTCCGGCAGGTTGAAGGTCGGAGCCATCGTGTTTACTGGTTCAAACCTGTTCTTGGGTTGGTCGACGTTGTAGGGGTTGGAGACCGCTCCGGGCTTCAGCCTCACCGGATGGAGACTCCTTACGGACCGGTCCTTGTAAGCGCCGTGGAACCTCTTATCGTAAGGCGCCTGATGCGCGCGCAACGCGAAGAATTCAACGCCCTCTACTTGCAAGCCGTTCAGCTCGGTAGGCTCGGCGGGCTGGATTGGGAGTACCTCGAGACCATGGCAAAATTCGAAGGGGTTGCCTCGCTCCTCAAGAAGCTTCGAAAAGATCTCAAAGCCTGACCAAGTACTTTTCCAGCGGGAGGGGGCCCCGGCCGGGCTCACCCACCCTTCGGGGCCGGACGAGTGGCGCGCTGGGTCGAACGACTTCTGTTGTTCGGTTTCCCTTCACACCTCGGGGTAGGTGCAACCTCCATTGCACACACTTTCACCGATGCGCACCGTCTTAACTGAACGCCCGCCCCGACGAACCCCGGGGCTATAGAAAGGCATAACATCTGTGCGCGACTATAGGGATGCGCACGAGTGGCTCATGGCGACAACCATCCAAGTCGAGGCAACGACCCGTGACCAGCTGAAGTCGATTGGTCGCAAAGGTGAGACGTACGATTCTGTGATCCGAAAACTCCTCACTGCCTCCCGCTACGTCGACTTCATGGAGGAACAATACTCAATATTGAACGCCGAAAGGGGATGGAGGAAGCTCGAACACCTTCCATGAAACGGGAGGTGCTTCTTTCGAGCCGGGCCCAATCGGAATTCGCCGATCTCGACAAACGGACCCGCGAAAGGATTCGCAACTCACTCGAGCGATTCAGTAGTTCCGGACGGGGCGACCTCAAGAAGCTGCGGGGCGTCCACGATGGGCCCGATCTCTATCGACTCAGAGTCGGCGACTACCGAGTGGTTTTTGACCTCTCGCCGGCGCAAATCCGGGTAACTCGAATTATCCACCGGGGCGCAGGATACGACTGGTTGTGATCCGCGCGCATTCGAAGCTCAACTCCGGGAAGTTCACGGTTCCCAGGCAGGAGCTGGGGGCCAGATTCGGGTGCAATTCCCATTGCAACCTCTCAACCGCGACCGAGCGCTAGCTAAACGCGCCCTACATCCTGCATCCGCACACCGGAAGGTAAGTGGGGACAACCAACTTTCCCGTTACACTCCCGATTCAAATTAGGAGGACAACCGAATCGATTCCGCGAAACGCGGCCATGGAGTGGAGGTAGATATGTTCAAATATTCCGACGAGTGTTCGTTTAATCGAACATGCGATTCCACAATACCCTCGATGGCATTCTGGGCAACCCCGTCAGACTTCGCGTCCTCAGGACTCTTGTTCGATCTCCCACGCAGGGCTTCACCGGGCGGGAACTCGCTCGAGAATGCAAGTCTTCCCCCTCCCAGACAATCCTTGCGCTACAGCTCCTCGAGGATTCTGGAGTCGTTAACCGCGAAGTGGCGGGTCCCTCCCACGTCTGGAGACTCTCGAGTCACCACGTGCTCTCCGAACAGCTGATCAATTTGTTCGAGCAAGAACAAGGTGCGCTCTCAGTTCTGAAGTCGGAGCTGCGCGCCGCTGTTGCGCACATTCCAGTTCAGCGGGCGATTCTCTTCGGCTCTGTGGTAAGGGATGAGGAGAGACCCGCGAGCGACGTCGATCTCTTTGTCCAAGTCCGGACTTCCCGCGATAAGATCCGCGCTGAGGAGGCCTTGAGTTCCGCCTCTCCAAAATTCGCACTCAAGTTTGGCAATTCGCTATCGTCCCTTGTATTGACTAACAATCAGGTTCGCCAATTCAATCCATCCCTGATGCAGAGCATCACGAGCGAAGGGCAGCCGGTCGCCCCATGACACGAGGCACTCCCCGCACGATAGCGGTGTCAAGACCGAAGGCTGCTGTCTACTTACAGCGGGCTCAGAATCTCCTCAAAGCAATGAATGAGGCAGAGGGGCGGACGAACACTGACGCCGTCGCAGCCACTGGCATTCAGGCGGCCATCGCGTTTGCAGATGCGTTTACAATCACCAAACTGGGTTTGCGTTGCCGCGGACACGATCATCAAGAGGTAGTTGGATTGATCTCTCGAGTCGGGACCGAGGGCGCAGCGAATCTAGGCGCGAACGTGCAGACTGTCCTCAATCGAAAGTCAGAGGTGGAGTACGGAGAGCGGGCCGTGAGTTCCGGGGACGCCACTCGGATCGCCAGGGCTGTCCGTGAGATAGGAGAGCTCGTCGCTACGGAGTTCCAGTAGGACTGAACGGTCGAATCTGGAGTCAAGCCCATGCTGCAATCTCCATTGCAACTTCCGCGCGGAATCGAGCACACAAATCAACGACTGCTACCTGTTTGAAAGGGGTCCCTTTCCGAGAGCCAAAGCTCGGTGAACCCAGCTTCGAAGCCCTCCCTTAAGATGGTAGTTTGATTGCCCCAGTCATGGATCCGAACCTAGCTGAGAAGGGCGGTCAGCGAATCGCGAATCTTGCTGGGATTCTCGCCGGGGTTTTGTTCACGATCAGTATCTTCGTGACGGCGGTCTCCCTTCCTCCGGGTGCCGCGCCGAATGGGGCGGTCTCAAACTTTCCTAGCGTCCGTGCCGCGCTGACCCTAGTAGAAGTCGTCTATCTCGTGGGGCTCGTCGGGTGGACAGCCTTCTGGCTCGCCCTGAACCGCACCGTTTCCACCAGAGCCCATTCGGCGGCGTCCGGGAAGGTCGTGGGCATCGTAGGGGTGGCGCTGCTCGGCGTCGGCTCCCTCGTGTACGCGGTCCTCGCGCACGTCTCGGACTTGTACCACTCGACGGGGGCGGTGCCCAAAGAGCAGACGAACCTCGTGCAGACGTGGCAGGTCATTCAGGGGCTATTCAATGCGACCGACGCCGCCGGCCTCTTCTTCCTATCGGCCGCGCTCCTCGCCATCGGTGTCGAAATGCGTCGGCACCCATCGTTCGGCCGATGGTTCGGGGGGGTAAGTATGGTGCTGGGAGCCCTTGGGCTCGCCGGGACCCTCTACTTCATCGCGGATCCACTCTCGTCCACCGCGCTCGCGGCCGGTATGGGTCTCGGCGCGGCCAGCACCCTCATCATCTTCCCCCTGCTCCTCGGCACGAAAGCGCTTCTTTTGTCGAGAACGCGGTAGAGGGCGTTCGCGGATCCTGGCTCGCATGGAAGGCGAACGAACCCTTCTGGTCCGGTCCGAAATCGACCCTCGCATCGATCCTGACCGAGATTGCTTGGTCTAGCCCAATTGCGGCAGTCCCACAACGGTCCGACGGAGCTTCGAGGAAGGGGCCCTTAACTGGACTAAGAGTTCAGCTGGCTGTCGCTGACCCTTTCCAAAGGAGGGGGTTCTCTGAGGCCCCCCTGACGCGCTTCAGCTACACCGCGAGGGTGCAATTTCCGTTGCAACCCCGGCACGACCGGTGGGAGGTCTACGTGAGGGTGCCTCGCTCCAACGTGACAAAGTTACTCTTCTCTGTCTTCCGCCTCTTCTCGGAGGTTTTCCGATTTCAGGTGGAGCTCGACTATTCCGCATTCCTCGCATTGAAACCCGGGAATCTTAGGTGATTTGCTCCAAGCGAACATCCCCGCAGAGGTCAGATCGTCAATCTCGCCCGTCTGCTCTACGGTCCAAACCAGATTCGCCGGCGTGAGCGGGCGAACAGAATCGCCGGAAAGGTAACCCCTTTCCATCGGCTTGCCGCAGATTCGACACGGCTGAGGGCCGGAAGGCAGGGGGCTTGCGGAAGTGTCCGACATTGGGATACGCAAGGTCCGAGGTCGGTCGCTGATATCAGTTCACGCAAGCCGGTTTGAAGGCCCGAACCGCCGTGTAGGTGCAATGCCGTTTGCACCCTCTACAACTCCGATTCGTTTCCCGGATCGAAATTTACGAGGCTGACGACGTCATTACTGACCCGTTAAAGCGACCGCCGCGAGTTAACGCACGAACTCGACGTTCTCGAGTCCCTTGAACCCCGGATCCCCCGTGAGGAAGCGTACCCCGAGGGCTTGAGCGGAGGCGTACCCCCACGCGTCGATGTAGGAGCAGTCTCTATGCCGATCCCTCATCGTCTGTCGAAATTCACCGGCAGCGATCGCAACCTCGGAGGGAATCTCGCACACGAGCCGGATTAGGGCCAAGGCGTGGGATCGGGCCTCTTTCCGTTCGATTCGACGGAGGAGGGTCGCGTATACCTCGAGAACGTTGAGAGCCGTCGTGACGACGGATCGGTGGCGGAAAATCCGGACGTACCGTTCATTCCCTTCGAACAACCCGACGAACGCGTAGCTGTCCGCGAGGAAATCAGTCAATGTCCTCCCCTTCGTTGCTCAACCGGGTGAACTCGTCCGCCGTGATCCGGCCCTTCAGGGTTCCAGCGAGCCGAAGGAGATCGGGCACTCGCTCGAGCTCCACATTCAGCACGTCGCCTTCGGCGACTCCTAGGCTCCGCACCAGCGCACGGGGGAGCGGAACCGCCAACGAGTTTCCCGTGCGTCGAACGGTCAGCTTAGTCATGATCATCACGTAAGTATAAACGTATTACATAACCCCTGCGGAGCGTGTGAACGTTGAGCTCTGAATCCCGGGTCGGCGATCGCCAACCTCGATAGGGCCTCGGCAAACCGCAGCGAGGTTGCAATGCCATTGCATCTCGGAGGGACGGACCGAAGTCGTGCCAACGGTCGAAATCTGGAGAGGTGGACAGGCCGGCTTGCTAGCTTATTCGATTGAGCGGCCTCGCAGGTAGACATGCATGCCTCGTCACGAGGCGCCTCGACGTTTACAGCGGCCGTCCTTGTCGGACTCCTGCTCCTCTTGCCTGTGGTTCCAGCATTCGCTGCGGCCCGTATGTCCCTGGAGCATGCGACTAGCTCGAGCGGCTTCGATTTGGGCCACGGATTCGTCACGGTGTCGCCAATTCAACAGGTCACTCTCACTTCCTACTGGGACAATTTCAACTGCCCTTCCCCCAATCCCCTGCGGGCGTGTGTCGTGCCAGTCGGGGTTGAGTACATTCCACCGGCAGGCATCATGGTCCTCTCCGAAGCGCAGGGCATCTGTCCGTTCGCGTGCAGCAACACTCACAACGCTCTAGTGGAAATCGACCCCGTCCGCCACCTCTATGGCCAACCCCTGCCACTGGATTGCTATCCCCGGAACCCCTTCTTTCCTGGGGTGGGGAACGATTATTTCGTGCCTTGTTTCCCCTCGACCGGTCCAACTAGCATCCTCTCGGTGGATTTCCGAACTAACTCGATTGTCTCCAATGTATCGGACCCAGTCGTCGCGAATGCGATGACATATGATCCGTCGAACGGCATGATGTACGGGGGGGGAGGCAACGCCCTCGAGGCCATCGACCCACTCACTGGAACGCTGGAAAGTACGATGCATGTCCAAAACGCGACATTCAATCCGGCCCGCGGATTTGCCCTGACCGGGTACACCTTAGTCTTCGATACGGCAACCGATAGCTTGATCGTTCCGTCAACGACGGGGCAGTTGCTTAGCGTCAGTCCCGGCGACGGGACGATCGAGTCGACGATATCGTTGCCCGATCCCGTCGTGGCCCTGGCGATAGATCCAGCGTCGAACCTTCTGTTCGCGTCGACAGTCAGCCCGACCTGGGTGAGCAGCGTCAGCGTGTTCAACGCGCGTACGCTAGCGCACGAAGCTACGATCTCCATCCCCAATTGTGTCGACTATTCTTGTGCGATCCCTAACGCCATCAACCAGATTCTGGTGGACCCGGCGCACGGCGATGCCTACCTCGTAGGCACCTTGGCGCTCTCCACCTTGAATCTCTCGACTCTTTCTCTAGTCGGGACCACTGTGGATTACGGCGATGGTTCTCAGGAAAGCGCGGTTTACGTGCCCACCACGGACCAGGTCATCTCAACTTACACGCTTCCCATGCCCGGCCCCGGCCTATTGGCGCAGCTCCACCACGGGAGCATCCCGGTCCTGACTTCGCTCCTCTGGCTGCCTCCAACAATGGGGATAGTTGCGCTAGTCCAACTGGTCGGAGCCGAGATCGCCGCCGGCTGGGTCTGGGTCCGGGACCGACGGCGACGTGTCGCTTCCACAGGCCTGGCGAAGAGGTTTGGCCGAGTCCCCAGGACATGAATGATCCCCACTCGGCACCGAGTCGCTCGTAGGTTGCCGTGTTCAGACCAACGCCCGCCCAACCATAGAGCGCCTTCGGCGAATGGCCCCGTCGAATGGCGGGCAAGTTGGACGTCCGCAATAGTCGTGGAGGGGTCGCCATCGGAAGCTAGGTTGCAATGCGACTTGCAACCACGAGTGCGAGCTGAAATCCCCATTGCACCCTTTCTGCCTTGTTCGTATAGACCCTCGCTTAGAACACGGACCCTTCGTAGGAGATCTGCCAATCGCAAGGTCGCGTGGTTCCGGTCAGTATGATAGATTAACCAGGTGACGCCTACACTGTTTCCCGTGGGCTGTCTTCGCCCGATTTACCGGCACTCGCCCGCGCGCATATGCGTTGGTGCAATCTCCACCGCTCTCTCGACTCCCACATACTTCCCGGCAGTGTCGTCGACTTGTACCGGAGCCCCTGTCGAGGGGATGCTTCGGCTCCTGCTTGAATCCCGGTACCCTAGGGCCTTGCTCTCGGCGTATGACTGCCTGAAGCGCATGAAGGGAGGCATTACGGCTGCAACAAGTTTGGTTGGAGGACTACAGAAGGGAGGGTGCGTTGTTATTCTCGACAGCGGAGGGTTCGAGTCCCAAGTGCTGGGCGATCCGGGATGGTCACTCGAGGACTATGACGCTGTCTCAAAGAGCGTTCCGTTTGATTTCCTCATGTCCTTCGACTCGCAACTAATTGGGAAAGAGTCAGCAAAGAACTCGGGAAACTCCGAATCAAGTGATGCATCTGAGCCGCGCAAGGGGACCACCATCCAAATTGTTCACGGCCGAAACAGAGACTTCATTCTCGAAGAAGTCCGAAATCTAATCGCAAAACGGTCAATCGACGGAGTAGCAGTTCCCGACAGGGAGTGCGGCCCTGATTTGCTCGCCCGCGTCCGCACTGTCACAGAAATTCGACGATTACTAGACACGTCAGACGAGGGTTCCATGCTCCACATTCTCGGCTGCGGCAATCCAGTAGTGATGGGGGCGCTCGTCAGCGCTGGCGCCGACAGTTTTGACAGCCTAGATTGGACGCAGGGCGCCGTCGATATACGGTCTCTTACGTTTACTGATCCTGTTCTGTTGAAGCGCACAGGATGTTTGTGCGCAATTTGCACATCTTTACCCGGTTCCGACATTGAGTTAGCTCTGCTGCACAACCTGCTCTTTTATCAGCACTTTGCGAAGCAACTCCGAGAAATGATTCGAAATCACACGATTCCCGACTTCCTGCAGGAATTTACCGGAAAAGAGTTTACTAGGAAGATTCTGGAAATCATTGCCGTTAAACCCGCGAGGTGATTGTGAAGTGCTGTCACAAACTGGGCAACAACCAACGAATTTCGATGCTGCCATACTGCCACTAGGTGTTCTCAGCCGCTACTCAAACGCGATGAGCCAAGTCATTCGAAGTCGACGCGATGCAAGAAACTGTGAACGGGAGTTGTGGCACCAACTGTGCCTGTGCATTCTCTCAACCGTGACTCGCGCGGAGAGCGTCGCGGCGTGTGTACAAAATCTCGACAAAATCGGAATATTGGATCGGCTAGCCCGGTCACCCGCGCAGGTGTCAGTCAGAGGCCTTCACCACGAGCTTGCCGAACACAACAGTGCCTGTCGGTTCCCCAGGCAAAAAGCCGAGCGATTGAAGGGCGCTGCTCTATTTTTTTACGGCGGAGGGGAGGCTTTGACAGTCCTCGGATTCCTTCGCAGGTTTCCAGCCTCCATCGATGCGCGCAGAGCCTTGGTTGAACACGTGCCGGGTCTAGGCATGAAAGAGGCCTCGCATTTTCTTCGTAACATCGGCCATGGGGCGGATTTGGCCGTGATCGACGTTCACGTTCGTCGCTTTCTCGCCGAAGCGGGTGCGGTGGATCGAGCCATCACGCTTTCATCTTCATCGGGAAGCTACTGTGTTATGGAGGAAGTGCTTCTGACGATCGCCTTTAGAACCGGGCTTGAACTCGGTGCTTTGGACCTCGCTATTTGGAGCTTCATGCGTGAGAAGTGAAATGTGAAGGTTGCGGTCCTCGCGTCGGGCGGAGTCGACTCGTCGGTCTTGTTACTCCTTCTCAAGCGAAATGGCGTGCGCGTATTGCCGATTCATGTCAACTACGGTCAACTGGCGGAGCCCAAAGAGTGGGCTGCCCTCAAGCGGTTTTGTAGAGCAGCACATTTACCAACGCCCGTACGGATACAGGCAAATGGTCTCAAATTGGTTCCGAGCGGCCTAACTCGAAAATCGAGGCATTGGCGAGGTAATCCGTTCTTTCCGGGTAGAAATTTAATCCTAGCAGCTGTCGGGGCAAGTGTAGCCTTTTCTAAGGGCTTTACGACGATAGCTTTCGGGTTCATTGCTAACGCACTCTACCCTGATGCCACAAAGGGGTTCATCGATGTCGCTCGACAGAGCTTGTCCGAGTCATTTGGTTCTGAGATTCAAGTAATCGCCCCATTGCTACCGTTCAACAAGCTCGAGGTAGCTGAAATGGGGAGGTCGTCCGGGGCACCACTTGGCGCAACCTACTCGTGCCAGTTAGGCACCTCGAGGCCATGTGGTCGATGTTCAAGCTGCCTCGATCTCAAGAAGCTTAAGGAAGTCTCAAGACCTGCATCCAGATCCAAACTCGCAGTCAGACAGAGGATTCTACGATGACGGCCGGGGGTGGGGGAGGCAGTTGGCCACGCTCGTCCACTTCCAGAAATCTTCAGCTATTCAAGGCGGGCGTCGAGGAGGTTAAGGCGACAGAGCTCGCCCCCTCTGGAACACGAAATGTGTTTATTAGCTTCCATATGGATGACCAGCCTCAAGTGAATCTGCTCCGCGCTCAAGCTAAGGATTCAGATTTTGGTATGGCATTTCGGGACTACTCGGTGAAGGAACCCTTCGATGAGGCTTGGAAATCGAACTGCCGCCAACAGATTGGTCTCACCTCGCTGACAATTTGCATGATTGGACCGGAAACCGCGACCCGGGAAGCAGTGATTTGGGAACTGGAGGAGAGCTACCGGCAGGGACACCAAGTCATTGGTGTCCGCATTTTTCGTGACCAATCGCATCCGATTCCGTCTCCGTTGATCGAACACAACGCTCAAATCATGAACTGGAACCGAGACGAAATACGTGACCAACTTGAAAAGGGGTAAGTTCTGTCTGCGCCAAAGAAGTCCACTGCAGTTCCCGATTCTCTTTTCCCGGTCGATCCGGCCGAGTACGGATCCGAGTACAAAGAACACCTGTTGAAACAGTACAAGCTTGCGGTCGAACGCGCTGATGCCGTTAGCGAACGGCGCGCAACCATGAACGAATTCTACCTAGTCCTGATGTCAGTCCTCCTCTCAGTGGCTGGAATAGGGATTGGCGGGACCTTCGTCGGAACTCCTATAATCCCCCCCAAGATTGCGCCGTGGATCAGCCTAATTGGGGTGGTTGTTGCAACTTCATGGCTCGCGGCAATCTATGCCTCCAATCAGTTGAACCGTGCTAAATTCTACGTAATCAATCGTCTCGAAACCCGCTTGCCCGCAGCTATCTTCACCGTCGAGTGGAAGTACCGTACGACTGGCTCTGAAAACCCCACAGCTTCCGACACACCTCTTTACACGTCCAGTACTTACGTGGAGTCTCTAGTTCCCCTGGCACTCTTAGCCCTTTTCGTCGGGCTGAGCATCTACTTGCTGTGAGCGCTATCTTACATGAGAAGATCATCTCTCTCTTGCCCCTTTCAGATGGGACCGTGCAATCCCCATACGGTTGAATAATCCGCTCGAGTTACGGAGCTCGACGATGTGCAACAGAATGGCGATGCACTCGTTGAGTCCACCGGCGGGAGCTTGAGGGGGCAGACTGGACTAGGTCCTCGAAGGCAGGCCAGGTCGAGGACCGTCCATCCAGTGGAAGAGTCTCAACCCTTTGCTTGTTCCGAGGACCGTCGAGCCACCAGTGGTCGAGCTCTACGGAAGATTCAGCCAGCCTCGGTGCTAAAACGTGGATCCGTTCGTCTGTTAGGTGAACCCAGTCCTGCATGGCAATCCGCGTTGCTCCAACGTTCACAAAGAACCCGACCGGGTATCGCATCTCACTTGTCAACCTTTCCAACTTCTGGATGTCTTTCCGCCCGTCTGATCGGCCAGCGTTCATTTTTAGTTCGTAGACTGCCAAATTTCCTTGCTTGGCCGCGCGCACGGTGTCGGCGAGCCGGGGGATGTGCACAATGATGTCTGGACGATCGGTGCTCGAATGGAACGCGGAAATTTTCTGATTTTCCTGTTCAACTATCAAACCCCCTTCTAAAAGGCCCATTTGGCCATATGCGGACTCTAGAGCGGTGGCTAACCAACCTTGGTAACCCCTCTCGCTTGCTCTGAAGTAGGCGGGAGTGTTGACTCTTCGCAAGGCTTCGACCGTCGCCGCTACGGTCCATTTGACAACACCTCGCATTTGCCAACTCGCGCATCTCGAACAGAAGGTCTGCTTCGATGCGTTAAGGGTGGAGGAACTTACCTCGAGAAGGGTACGACAGTCATACTTGTGACTTGAGCGACCTGGACAGCGCCTGCTAGGGTTTAAGGGGCGCTACGAAACTACCTCCTCCCCGTGGAAGGAAGGTTTCCTGGGCTCCGTGTCGCCAGGACCTGGGGAATCCTTTGGGGTCGGACCCTGACAAACTACCCGCAAGTGAGCCGGCTAGCCTGGAGCTACCTGAGTTATCTCGAACGTCATGGTGCGGTTTTAGTTGAGTCTCTAGACAAACCTGGTCGTGCTCGGGCCCGTTTGGACGCAGTGCTGGACTATGTTGCATTTATCACTCTTGGACCCGCATTGGTCGAGGGCAACGTGGCTTCGTCAAGATTCGGCAACAACCCCGAGATTCGGAACGGAATCGAGCAAATGGTAGGATTACTCTCACAAGCTCCGGACTTCTGGGCGGGTAGAGATTTTGCCAATCTTCTCCGCCAGAAGGAGTTTAGCCCAAAAGTTCGATCAGAATTTCGTTTGCAATTTGCCGGCGGAGCTGCCGCTGAATGGAGCTCGGGCCTTCATTCGAAACTCTCTGAGGGAGAGCCCGTCGAGACTCTTCCAGGTGACTTCGTGCTCGGGGTGCTACTCAACAAGGAACCGGACGATCCTCCGTACTGCTACAAGACCGCGATCCGGATAGTTCAGCGAGGGTTGGAAGAGGAGAGTCAGCGCGAATTCGATCGAACGGTAGGACGCCGGGATGTTCGATTCGAGTCACTCGCGCTCAAACTCCCCGAAGGGTGGGGCTCGGAAGCGACCAGGCTCCGTGGTAATCTTCTGGAGAATGGATGAAGTCCGGGGGTCTCAAGCGTGAAGACGTCGAGGCGTACATTTCCAAGCGTGAGAGTAACGTCTCGTTCGCATCTCTCAATGGCCTTCTGAACGAAGCAGAGACCGTCAAGATTCTGGGCGAGCTGACGGAAGCGCGCCGGAAACTGGCGGCGGATGACCTGATTGACGCCAATGAGCAAGCACGCCTAGCATTCGCGGAGATCGGGAGAGCTGGAGATGGTAAGTCACTGGGGAGCCGACTGCTCTACAGATATGCGCTTCACGTGTGGGTGATTGTAGTCCTTCAAACTCTGATTTTTCTAGTAATCCTGCTAGAGGGTTGGTGGCGCGACTCATTTGTTACCGGGATATCTGAAGATGTTGTTGCTTGGGGGGGATTGGGGGGCGCGGCCTTCTCGATCTATTGGCTCAGACAGACCATCTACGCTTTCGAGTATTCTAAGCTGTACGGCGTCTTTTGGATCGTCTATCCATTCCTTGGGGCGGTCTTCGGGCTCGTCATTGCCGTTGCAGCCGGTTCGGGCTTAGTATCGATCGGGGCGACTCCAGGCTACTTAGTTTACGCAACGATTGCTTTTCTTGCCGGCATGTTCCAGGCATGGCTTATCGATACATTGAAGAGCGTTTCACAGGCAATTCATCCGACTTCGAACTGAGTGGGTCAATTGTGCCCCTAGGCTGACTGACCACCGAAGCGTGGAAGTTAGTGGCCCGCCCTCCAGAACTTGGAGTGCAATCTCCATTGCACCTTTGACTTTCCCTTGGTCGCTTACCGAATTCGGAACTCTCTTGGAGTAAGTACACCCGAAGAGAGCCGTTTACATCGGGTCCGGGGCGCGGCTCGTCTTTCGAGTGGCTAATGCTGTTTGCCAGTCGATTTCATCCGGAGATCGCTAGAAAATTCAAGCAAGTTTCTGAAGTCTGAACAAGTAATACTCAATTCGGGCCCTTCCGCCGGCTCAATGTGTAAGCCAACACAGCGGCACCTGCAACTGCCGCGACTGCCCCGACGGCTACTAGCGTTCCGGGACTGTCTCGGACTAGATGGCCAACCGGGTCTTTGGTCGGATCCACTTCATCGATGTGGCACTCATACCGGTCAAAGTACTCGACAGCGTGAAACCCAGACTCTGAGCCGTCGATCCTCGCCCGCCAGTCGGCGATTTGCCCCTTGGGTTCGCCAACGTGCCTGAACAGGACTCCAGCGCTCTCTTCGGGTCTAGCTACGCGTCTCCCTCGAGCGGTCGACTTCGATATCACGAGGGGCGAATCACCGGTGTACCCGCCGCGGAATGTCCGTCTTACGACCGATAACCAGAAGTTACCTCCACTAGGCCCAGAGAGGCTCACCATTGATCAACCTCGGGTCTCGGGGCGAGGGTCGCCGCAAGGGTTCTACCTATCTCCGCGCCGACCCACGCACCGAGAGCGTATGCGGCAACGAACTGGACTACTCGATTTATGTCCCCGCCCTCGACTGCTCTCCTAAAGGATCGGAGTAGTTTGGCTCGCTCGCGCGGAGCCCCGTGCAGGCCGATGCCGTTCATGAAGCCATAGCCGCTGAACTCCTGAACACTCGTCGACATCCCACCTACTCCTGGCTTTCCTTGATGCCCTTGTAGACGAGGTATGCGAGCGCAGCTGCCCCTAGTCCAATCACAAAACCAGCCGTGAGCGCCGCGGCGTTATCATCATCGTCGTCGTCCGGTAGTTCGACTGTATCCTGTTCCCGTAGCTCAGTCCAATTGATCGTTTCAGTCCCCTTTCGGCGGAGCAAGCGCTGAACGTCCTTCAGTTTCTCATAGTCTTCCTTCCGGAGTCGGAGGGTCTTGTATTGGGTCAATGTAGTCCTGTGCAGGCATTTGCATCACATCGCACTCATATATAAGGCTGTCTTGCAGTTGACCGTCACTGACCGAACTGATCCGAAGAGGGTTCGTCGAATGATCGAAATGCCATGGTAAAACGGGATTTTTCTGTCGAAGGTCGGAAGCTGGGCGCAAACCCAATTGCACCTGCAACCCCGAAGCGCCCCCTGGGGAAAGAATCCAGAACGAGGGGAGGGCTTGAGATACTACCCGAAGAACCTGTCCAGGAAGTCAATTCCCCGGAGCAGCGTGTCGATCGTCTTCAGCGTGTTAGCTTGCTTCGCGAGGTCTACCCCTTTCAAGACGATTCCGCGGATGGCTTGGAGTTCTAAGACAGCCGCACTCACCGACGCTACGACCCCCTTCAGCTCGATGACAGCTTCGCCGACCTTGCGCAGGTTATCTTCGTCGGCCTTACGATTCTTCCGTTCGATGAAAACACCGACCAGGGCCGCGATTGCGAGGACCCACGACGGTGCGGCTACCTCGGCGATGGTGACCCAGTCAGTCATACCGCTTGCAAGTCGGACTTACCTATGAATGCGACGGGGGCTATGGGGGCTAAACTCTTTCCACACTCAAACAACCGAAATCTCCGAACCACTCGAGAATTGACTCATCGAGAGCAAAAGACCCCAACAATCTTGAAGGGTGCAATCAACCTTGCACCCACTCCACCCACCGGTCACAATGGTATAGGCAGGGAATGCGATGATTACTCGCGAAGATTCTCGAGAATCTGAAGGAGCCGAAAGGCTGAGTTACTAGTCGGGCGGACATCGTGCGCAGCCTTCTTCCTAAGTTCGTTCATCCTGCTCGTATATTCGCCGTTTATTATGAGTTGGAGCCCCTCAATCTCCTCCAATCCGCGAGTGACAACACCAACTGAGACACGTGGCGACCAAAACATGAATTCTCTGACGGGAAACGCGGCAAGTTGTTCTTCTGCGTACCGCTTCTGCCGATTGTGTTTTTTTCTTACTCGGTCGACTGCCGCGCGAGGACTCTTCAATCGGTACCCTTGAAGGTGCGTTGAGACCTCACAGAGGTAGGCCTTCTTGTGACGGAAGTCTAGCCCGACAACATCCAACTCGTCTAGTCCCCGAACCCCTCCCCCTGGCGATCTCACGTTGTAAAGGGCGTGGTCACAACCCAACACTTCGGTCAGATAGGCGCCCACGAGCTCCTCACCGACTTCCGCCATCCAACTACGATTCCTTAGGTCGTATTTTACGCACGACGCCAGAGGGTTGCAGGTGGCAGCGTCTCGAGGATCGATTCGACGGAAGACTCCGTGCTAGCTCGTCTTGTCTGTGGTGACTGCATGCATCATTGCGCCTATCACTTCGTAGCCAACTCTCGACTTCGGGTAACTGACTGCCAGATTGGCCTCGCCTCACCCCATAGAATCGCGCATCGGGATACTCGCGGTGATCGGGCAAGGACGAACACAGTGATCATAAGGACGGGCGTATCCTGTAAGACGAGATCGGATTTGGCCGGATCTTCAGCTGACGAGGGCCACGTCGGAGTGGATCGCGCCTTCCCCTTTCTCAAATGGGCGGGGGGCAAGAGTACTGTTGCCGCTCGAGTGATTGCACGCTTGGGACCTGCCGAGGCGGCGTCGACATATTTCGAACCATTCCTAGGCGGCGGGGCCGTATTCTTTCGCCTTCAGCCGAAACATGCGGTCCTCTCCGACCTCAACCGTTCACTCACTGATACTTACGCTGCGGTAAAGACAAACGTCGAGGACTTGATCACTGAGTTAGAAAAACTGTGCCCACCGTCGACCCGCAAAGCCTACGAAGCAATCCGAGAGGAATTCAACGAGCTCCGCAGGATTGGACGTGGCGGGACCCGATCTGATTCGATCAGGCGCTCGTCCTTATTCATTTGGCTGAACCACTGTTGCTTCAACGGACTGTACCGAGAAAACAAGGACGGTGATTTCAACGTTCCTTTCGGATACTACAAGGACGCATTCATCTACGATCCGTCGAATCTTCGTGAGGCAAGTCGGGCACTCGAAGCGGCCCACGCCGACTTGAAATGTGCAGATTACGCGACCGTACTATCGAGTGTAAGGCCCGGGGACCAGGTCTATCTGGACCCGCCGTACGACCCGGTGGGAGGGACCGCGAACTTCACCGGTTACACCTCGTCTGGGTTCGGTGCAGAGAATCAATGGCAGCTATCCAATCTGGTACACCAGCTGATACAGAGAAGTTGTCGAGTCGTAATGAGCAACTCTCCCACCCCTGACATCAGAGAGCTGTACTCAGACATGAGCCACGAGATGGTCCTCGTACCCAGAGCTATCAACTGCAACGGTAGCAAAAGAGGGAGAGTAGGCGAGATGTTGCTTTTCCCGCGCCAGAGGTTGACATTGCACGATAGGCTTGATAGGGTCATCCGGCACAAGGGATTCAAACTCGACGGAATCCAGACTTACCAGTTCACATCGGCCGAACTGAAGGCTATCGGGGGAGCCGAACCTCGCCTAATCGCGAAGATGGACACACGCGAGCAGCTACCCCCGATGTTGGCCGACCGTGGATATTTCTTAATCCCTACAAGCACCCGAAACTATGCAATTGTTCCCGGCGAGGGATACCATGATTTGGAAGGTATCGACGAACCACCGAAGTCTTACACACCCGATCGGGAAATTCCCGTTACAGTTGCACTCAAATCTGGCGAGTCCGCCGCAATCCAAACCGCACTCTACTCAGGGTTACTCGAGAAAGTTGTGGGCGTACCTCAGTTGAAGTCAACTTTGCACAACGATAAGGTGACCATTCACGACTCGGAAATCCATTACGGCAAGGACTGGTCCCTCCGGCTAAAGGGGGCGCAGGCTGAGGTAGACGCGGGCTTTGAGAACCACGGGGACTTTTTTCTGTTCGAGTGCAAGGTTTGGTCTCACGCCACTCTGAGGGATTTCAACGTCCGTCAGTTGTTTTTTCCGCAACTGCAGGCTCTGGAGGAGTTCGAAATTCGCGGACTGAAACTGAGGCCCCGCTGTTTCTTTCTAAATGTTGAGCCGGATTCAGCGACCTACCGATTTTGGGAGTACACTTTCGGAGATCCGCACGACTACTCCGACATCAGGTTGGTCCAGAAATCAGCATACAGACTTGCCCAGGACAAGCCGAGTTCCCCTACAGACCTTCTTGAGGAATTACTGCAGCAAGAGATTTCACAGACCACCTATGTCCCTCAGGCGGACGACCCATCCAAGCTTGTGGCGCTCCTCGACGGAGTGGGAGAGGGGCTTACCACCGCAGATCAATTGGCTGACCGCTTCCAATTCGACCCGCGCCAGTCGAATTACTACGGTGAAGCGGCAGAGGAGCTTGGCATGTTAACTCGTGAGCGCGGGCGCGGATTTTCACTCACCGCCTTAGGTGCCAAAATTGCGAAAGATCGTTCCGATGTCGCGGCACGAGCAGTGATTGAACGCATTCTCACATTGCCCGTCTTCAGGGGGATTGCGGAGAGTGCCATCAAAGCCCACAACCCAACGATTGATCTAGAATTGATTCCTCAAATGATCGTTCGCACGGCCAAGGACAGATACAACGAAACGACGATTCGGCGGCGTACGCAATCTGTAGCCGCATGGCTCAATTGGATAGGCGAGGTCACTGGAACGATTAGAGTCCGGCCGAGCCCGCCCCCATTGCGAGGGCAGCGGCCGCTTGAACAATTCGTGTAGGCTAAATGGAGCGGTTTCTCGAGAGGTGGGTGCAACGCCTCTTGCACCTAACTCGTCGAGGCGGTTTTGACTATTCGGGCGGCCCGAGACCGAAACGCCCCGTTAAGCGTAGACCCCGCCAAAGAGATACTTTTATGACTGCCAGACCAAAATTTCCTCGAATCGCTCCGCTTCTAGCTTGGTCCACTCCTTCTGCAAGACTTTGATGTAGTTCCACGTAATGCTTGTTAGAGTTGTGGCGTTGGTACACCATAACCGGGCTGCGCTATCCTTGTGGGGAACGTCCACATCTTCCATCCCCTTTGTTTCCACTAGATAGTGCTTTTCGTCATTGGTAACGACGACAAAGTCTGGAAAGTAGTGGCGGAGATTCGCCACAGAGTCAGCGTATTCAATCGAAAAGCCGAAACTCTCTGGAATCTTCGCAAAAGCCTTGACGTCCTCAGCTGAATCCAAAAAGTGGGCGAAGTCTCGTTCAAAGGTATTAGCGCACGGAACGAGCTTGTAAACTGATTTGGTGGAATCATAAGTCAGCCGCGAGTACGGGAACGGCCGCCCCTCGGACAGACGCTTTCCTTGGGTTTCAAGCGTCGGGATTCTCTGCTCGATGAGCAGCGGCCTCAACCTGTGCACAAACTCCCGCACTGTGACGTAGTGCGCAGCGTTGCTCCCGATGGCCCTGAGGACATCCTTATCGGAAAGATCGACCAGCTTGCCGAACAGTCGAGTCTCGAGGAATTCCTTAACTTTCGGGACTAGGGCGGCGAATTGAGACGGCAATTTCAATTCCTCAGCAATCCGCTTTGCGTAATACGAGACCACCTCCTGCGGCGTCTGAGCATCTGGGATTGAGTATGTGCGGGCGACGACTTTCTCCAGAGTTAGAAGATCATACCCTTCATACCGGAATGTTCGCGCAAGCTGATCCGTCGACTTTATAGGCATCGGCGGAAAGCTCATCGCCTTGACATCTAGAGATTCTATTTCGCTAGTCAATTCCTTCTTCCTCACTAACATCGGTGTCAAGATGGGAATCGTAATGTCCAATTCAGAACGTTCCGGGTGTGGGGCAATGGTCACTATTGTGAGCTTTTCAATCCCAACTCGATACGAATCGAGAGCGAGCCCTTCGGCTTGATCGAGTTCGTCTACGAATTTGATGAACGCGGCATTCCCGATGATGTCCACGCGCTCAACGAAGCTCTCTCGTATGCCTTGATCTCGAAACATCAACCTCAACCCGCGGCCGATGGATTGCTCTGGAAGAATCTTCGCCTTTGAGGAGAACGGGCGGAGACCAACCACGACAGTTACATTTTGTACGTCCCAGCCCTCTCGCAACATGAGAACACTTACGATGGCGGTGGTCTTGTTCTCTGGCTCATCGATCGTTCTGACGATGTTCCGTGCCTGGTCCAACATCGATGACGAGACTTCGCCAGAATTATCGGTGTGGATGACCTGCAGCTTTCCCCCTCCAAAATCCGCAGGATGTCTCTCTCGCAGGTACGCACCGACCTCATCGGCTGCTTGTGTATCGCCCATCATCACGAATAAGACTGGTTTCTTCCCGAGTGGGGCGAGTTGCCGTCGGTATTCCTTCCACCGCTCGACCCCTGCTGCTAGGTAGGCGGCATAGCGTCGACTCGCTATGCTGCTCCTTGCTTCGGCAATGTCTTTTGTGATTCCCTTTACCGGCCGCTTGACAATTCCGTCCGCAATGGCGGCCTTGAGCGGATAATCGAATACGGTCCAGGAGAACAGGCCCCCCTTACTAAACCGGGGTGTCGCCGAAAAATCGAACTCTGCAGCCACGCCGGGGGTGGTTTTTTTGTGTATCCCTCGGATGACTTGACTCCACTCGCTCTCCTCATCGTGGGTATGATGCGCTTCATCATTGATGATTAGGATCGGTCTTTGCCGTCGAATGAGGCGATTTACAAAGCCGATTCGCTCGATCAGTTCAGAGGGCGGACTTGACCCCAAAAGAGCTCCCACTGGATTAAGACATGGATTAAGCTCGGTTTCCGGTCGATCGTAGAGCTGCTGAATATTCGTCAAGTAGAGGGCTCCACTGCTCTGGCCCCGTTCTGACTCCCCCCGTACGTAACATTCGAAATCCCAGTCATCCTCTAGGTCTGGTGGCACAACTGGATCGTTCCGGAAAATTCGTCCACCCTGGAAGTCTGACCTAAGTCTCTCGAAGACGATGACATTGGGCGCGATGAGCAGGGATACCTGAGCGAACTCGGGGCGTCGCTCTACGACTGCATTGAAGTACTCCCATGCGACGACGAGCGATATCACCTTAGTTTTGCCGGTCCCGGTCGCCATCTTAAAGCAAAACCTGGGAAAATCGTCATATCTGAGCAAATAGAGTTGATCCACAGAGGTGGCAAATTTTTCAATCAGTTGCTTTTGGCTCCGTACATTCGCGACCTCAGTCAGATAGACCAGGGTCTCGACTGCGTCCCGCTGGGCCGAGTGGTAAGCGAATCTTACCCCGTAGGGCGAGATATGGTCTCTCCGGAACCAATGATTGAGAAGAATGCGCGTAGTTGCGGTCGTTCCGTCGTAGCCGTTCTCTCTCCATCGTTGAACCGCCCTTCGAATTGCCGGGACGCACGGTGCAGTAGGCAGATCGGATACGAGAAGTCGCCGCTGAGTCGGCGGAATGCGGGGCTCACGCTTCATTCATGCGATTGAAACGAAGAGCGACTTAGTGGTGTCGTTTCCGAGAATGTCGATAGCCTTTACTACAATTGAGAAACGGCCCTTCTGTGCGTAAGTGTGAGACACGTTGGTAGTTAGTTCCGGTTTTTCACGTGAGCGAAAATCTTGCCATTCATTATGAAAGGCGTCGCCCTTGTTGTCCCAATCGATAGCCCAATAGTCTAGCCAATGCTTCCAGTGAGTGACGGCATGGCGCACTTCTTCTGGAACGTCATCGGGAGGGATAACGAAATCATCTATTGAAATGGAGACCGTCTTGCCCATCGTGATTGCCTTGACAGACAGCGCGGCGAGCTCAAAAAAGCGGACGTCGCCCTCCTCAATCGCGCGCTTGTCCAGGATGTCTCGAGGAATTCGTCTAAATCGGACATCGACATTCTTGCCTCTGGCTTGTTCCTTTGAGACCTCGTTTACCTCGAAAGCGAAATCCCAACCCAGGACGTCTATTCCGTTGGATGATGGGGCCAGGCGGCCCTTCCCGATGAGCTTCTCAAACTCCTTGACGGTTTCGGTAACATCCTCTTCGGTAACAGGCGAGTCGACAGAGCCGACGTGTACCATCCTGTTGCCTCTTGCCCCATGTAGCCAGGAGAAGCCTTGTAAGGACTCGGCCCTGAAGAGTCGCAGAATGAATTCTCGATAAGAAGCCACTCTTGACTCTGCGCTGTCACCAAATTCCGACATTTGCCAGACTTGTCTCTCGTATTTTCCGAGATTCTGTATGGCGAATGGACTGACCTTCGGGTTACCGAGAAGCCTCTTTCTGGTAACGTGAGTGGCAAATCGACTCAAGTCACACCCAATCCACCTGCGACCAAGCTCCTCAGCCATAGCCAAAGTGGTTCCAGATCCGCAGAAGAAATCCGCTACGAGATCCCCCGGCTCGGAGGACAGCTCGATGATTCTACGAAGTAATCGCGCGGGTTTCTGAGTCGGATACCCTGTCAATTCAACGCCCGCGTTTAGATAAGGAATGTCCTTCCACCAGTCTTCCGGGATTTTTCCACGAGCGTCTAGCTCGATAGTTCCTTTCGGTCGAACGAAACCACCCGGGCCACGATACTTCACACGATCGACGGTCTGCTGATCGTAAGGGATCCGTATGTTATCTTTCAGAATCTTGTAATCGGGACCTTTCGCGAACCAGAATATCGTGTCATGCTTTGTTGGAAGGTTGCGGATTTTCTGTTGAACCGGTCCGGAGTAGCACCAGGCTATTTCGTTAATGATTCGGCGCTCGAAGACTTCGTCAAGGATGCATCTGACGTAAGGAGCGACCCGATAATCTAAGTGGACAAACACAGATCCGGTTTCGGACAGGAGCTCCCTCATTAGCGAGAGCCGGTCGTAAATCATCTTGAGATAGGAGTCAAATCCACGGCCCCACGTGTCTCGATACGCCTTCTGTTCGATTATGGATGCCTCCTTTCTGAATTCCTGGCCACCAACTTCTACCTTGAAGGAAAAGTCTTGGCCAGTGGCGAACGGCGGGTCGATGTAGATTACATCAATTTTCCCCGCCAGCTCAGGCAGGAGCGATGGAACTACGTACTTGTTGTCCCCCCAGATCAAGCGGTTCCGCCACTCTATCGGCCCGTGCTGTCGGTAGCGGTCCAACGTCTTCTGCCGAACTTGTGCCGATTCGTTTGCGGTCTCGACTGTTTGAAACGGAAGAGCAACTCTGAAGGCAGGGATTCGGGATCCATCAGCCGCGTACTTGCCTTCCCAGATTAGCTCGGTCACACGCGCTCGCCTACGGCATTGACAATCTTGAGACCATCGACCACATTGCCGCCAGGCCGCTCCATATCTTCATCCTCACCAAGTGGAGAAGCACAACTGGTCCCAACTAGGCGCACTTCACATTACCTCCCCCACGAAATTAGAGGTGCAATGACTATTGCAACCACGCCTGTGCCACAACCCGACAGAGGTGTACTCCTTTTCGTTCCCCCTACCGGGGGGGATCATACAAGGCCCCCCGATATGGGAAAGTTCGGCTCACGCCACTCGCCTCCGAGGGTAGCACTGAGGCACTTTTCGGGAGGGGAGTGAGCCCGCCTTTCGAAAGTTGAAGGCTTGCTTGACGAGGTCCTCCAATTGCGCAAGAACCCCTAAGATCGGTTCGCGGCGCGCTTCGCCCGTGACCGGGGAACAATCCGATTCACGACCCATCTTCGCATGGCGATCTTACGATCTCGCTTGAATCCCGCTTTCTCGAACATGCTCAACGTCCCGCTGCACAAGAACGAATTCGAGGTCCGTTGGCCAGTGTAGTCCTCTGGATAGGCCTCGACCGTTCCCCCTCCGAGTCTCCCAATCTCCCGAAGCGCTTCGCGAAGTGCGACTGTCGCAATCCCTCCCCCGCGGCGCTCTCGGTCAATGAAAAAGCAGGTGATGCGCCAATCGGGAAGGTAGCCTAGCCCTTCTTCGTAGGATTTCCTGCTCCGGATGTTCGGGAGTTCCCCGGTCGGGCCGAACTGACACCATCCAATTGCATCCGGGCCGTCGAAGACGAGCGCGGCGTGTGCCCGCCCTTCCCGTACCAGCTTCTGCTTCATCGCCCGGTACGCTGAAGCACCTCGCTGTTCCTCTCCCCCCGTGAGATGAAACGAAATACACCAGCACCCACCGAAGATGCCATTGTGCTTATCGACGAGCCGAGCGAACTCGGGCCACGTTTCCATGGAGAGCGGTTTCGAGGTGAGCGGCATGGTAGGTACCCCCTGGATCCCTGATGGCAAGCGAACGGAAAAACCTCCGCATCTTCCATGGCCCCCTCGAGCAGGTTGCCTTTACGCTTTGACTAGAATTCTGAGCACCCTCCTTGGTCGATAAGCCATCACTTCCGAGCAGTACAACGGACGGTTCACCCCGACCGGTTGGGGGGTGATTATTAGAATCATTTAAATATAATATCCGATTAATAGTGCGTATGCCCCTCACGTACCTCGACGCGATCGACCACCTTTACGGCACCTCCGAATTCACAGTTCGTGATTTCGCGACGCGAGTCGGTAATCGGAGAGCGACAAAGCTGCTGAGCGATCTGAAACGACGGGGGTACGTGGCTCGAGTCGGACGGGGGCGATACCGTCGGCTCGAAGCGGGCGAGCGTCCGGACCTTCGCTCCCTTGAGTGGCGACGGGTCCGGGAGATCCTCCTGAACGGCCCGGACCCCAAGGCCTGGGCCGGGGAGAGCGCGGTAGAGGTTTGGACCGACGGCCGATATCGGACATCGCCATCCGTCTTCACTCGGCTTTACACGTTGGCGGTCCCGAAGTCCTCGCTGGGCACGTGGCACAAGTACCTCCACTCCAACGGACTGTCCCCGAATCCGAAGAAACGGATCGGAGCCCGCATAGAGCTCCTCCCCGTGGCAGACCTGACGGTCGCGTTCAAAGAGGGCGAGCCCGTTGTGCCGAAGGGCGACGCCCTCCGTCTGATACGTGCTCATCCGGGGATCTTTGCTGGCGCGGAGGCTCTCGTGCATGATTGATCCTGACGAAAGAGAACAGCAAGTTACCGAACTGCTCGCGAAGTGGCCCACCGAACTTGAAGGAGTGCTAATCGGCGGCTACGCAGTCGCGGCCTACGGGAGGCCCCGGTACTCCGAGGATATCGACGTGCTCGCGTCGAGGGAAAGCCGGAGTGGATGGGTTCGGTGGCTCGAAAAAAGGCAACTGAGGAGGGAACGCACCTACGTCGGACCCCAGGAACATGGACACCCGGTCGACCTGCAGCTTTGGCACCGTGGGCCCGTTTCGCTCGATCTGATGACCGGGGGATTCAGAGACCGAGATTCCCACTCCGTGATTCCGGAATCTTGGATTCTGCGAGACCCACAAACCGTCCGACTCGAGCTACTCTCCGGACGAGTGGATTCACCGGTGAAGGTAGTGCGCCTGGAAGGTCTTTGGGCTATGAAGATCCTCGCTGGCCGCCCCCAAGATCTCACCGACCTCTTCGGTATCATGACTCAGTCCGTGAATCTGGCCGAAGTCCGTGGACTCTTCGTCAGTTTGGAGCAAGAGGCACTCCGACGCAAACTCGATTCGGCGTTGAAGTGGGTTCATGAGCCGAAGAGTTACGCTGACTCGCTATCCCGGCTCCGTCTGGGAAGCCCTCTCCTCTCAGAGAATCGTTCTGCCTGGGAACGCTTCGGCGGGATGGTTGAAAGCGCGATCAGATCCGGCTAAGCACGGCGCAGCGAAGTCCGGCCCCAAATTCATTGGACGAGCGCGCGATCCCTTGTGCGCCCTGTCCCAAGTGAGGGAACCCAAGAGGCATCGGGCACTATTCGCCGAGCTCTTCCAGGTAGGTGCAAGCGGCATTGCAACTATTTTGCTCAGTCCACCCCCGGGAGTCCCTCCCGGGCGGCTGCTGTTTGAAAGATGGGCTCAGTGGGACTTCGAGCCTATCTCTTTGAACTCTGAGGCGCGCGGCGCCTTGTGCTGCACCGCGTCGAGCTCAGGTGGGGGTGCGCGGGGTCGCCGATGTTCGAGGTCGAACCACAAACCTTGGGAACGGACCACGGCCACTACTTCGCCGGCCTCGCTGCGGAACGTGTTGCCCAAGTCGAACCGAGTGCCATCTAACGAGAGCCCGAAGAGTTCAAGGTCGACCGTGAACTCGTCCAGAAGCCGCAGCTCCTTCCGATATGCGAGCTCGTCGCGGGTGATTACCGGCCCGATCCGCTCCGAGGCGAACCGCGACGCGGGAAAGCCGTTCTTCGCAAAGAATAGGAATCGGGTATCTGCGGCTCGGTCCAGGAATGCCCGGTTGGCCATGTGGTGATTTCCGTCAATGTCCCCCCACCCGACCCGGAAGCGTTGCCAAAAACGGTCGACGGGTGCGTTGAGATCCATTCCGCCCTTGGAATCCCCTCGATGATTTACATGATTCCGTCCAATGAACGGAGGATTCCGAACGGGAAACGGCCCCCTAGCCTCGGCCATGGGCTAGTCGGGGACCCTAGCGGCCCCCAACCAGGTGTGGTCGACTCCCCAGTACAGGGGAGCTAGTCCCGGGCTTCGGCAGGGTGCAACGGACCTTGCACCCACTTTCCCGTCTCTGGGTATAGTCTCCGTTGCACACAAGGGCCGAGCATCGGTGGCGAACTGGTTGACCGAGTGAGAGAACATCGATTCTAAGTTCTACTCCCGGAGCGGCGGCTAGCCCAAGATGTCTTTCTGAGAGGATTGGAGTCTTCAGCTACTCAACCCTAAGCAACGTCCCGATCCCCTTAGCAAAGGGCCCTAGGTGTGGAAGATACAAGTCCATATTCACGACCACGTCGCGACCCTCAATCACCTCTACGAGTGAGCTGTTTGCGAGTCGCGGGCGGAGAACAAGGCGGCCCCCGCGCAGGGACTCGTCCTGAACATTCAAAAGCTCCACCTCGACTTGCTCCGAGCTGCTGGAAGGGGAAGGGGCCCCGCCGCCGCCCGATACGTGAATGACCTTTCCGCGAAGGTTTGCCTTGACCCGGCGGAGTGCCCCGTCTCCTTCCTCGACATGTACCAGAACCTGACGTCCAATCAGATCTTGGAGCATATACCCTGAAATGGGCGGTTCTAGGATATGTACGCGGCGCTCGGAGGATTCTGAGTTGGCTGCAAACGAGGTTTTTGCCCGCAATCGAAGAAAACTCAACGAGGTGCGTGCAATGGACTTTGCAACCAAGCTTCTACGGCTGGACGGCGCGAAAGATCTCAACGACTGTAGCGTATCCTGTTCGACGGCGTGCCTGTCGCACGCGACCGGCTCGAGGGAATCCCAAAGTTACCAGTCGGTGAATCGCAGTCCTTACTTTGATTTTGAGGGAGGAGAGTACTTCTGAGTCCACAAATCGGACAGCTCGTCTCGCCTGGGCTTGTACACCTCTCCGTAGAACCCCTGAGGCGATTCGAGGGTGGCTCGATTGAACCCTTCGACGATCCGACGCGCCTCTTCCCATGCAGCACTGAAGTTCTGCTTACTCCCGAAGCGGGATGCTACCTGTTTCTCGAATCTTTCGGCTGTCTGTGGCTCCCCTCCAATCATGAAAATCAATTCCTTTGAATTTGGGTCTCGGTACGCCTCGTCCTGACCGAGTCGGTACAGTTCGGGCGAACTCCCCTCGCGGGGCTTAGCCGATTCCTCGCTGGTCTTCGGCGGACCCTGTTGGAATCCCCGTTTCGCCGCGGCGTAGAAGATGGCCTTGTTCAATCCCCATGAAAGTGCCGAATCGTGCGGCAGGCCCAAGGTTTTTGCGCGAACGGCCTGCAGGACTGCCATGACGACAAATCTGGTGACTTTGCCTTGGTTCCGCACCATGGAGACCTCTGTTGCCGACCTCGGAAGGGGTACCCCATCAGCCGCGGCGCCAAATATCCGTTACAGCCGGGTCGGACCTGACTCCAATCTTTCGGAATTCCACAAACTGCTCCTAAGGCCATTCGGCGCCAGGTCGACCTCGAATTCTAGCCGGCTAGGGTAAATTCGGATTCACGGAGATGGGTGCAAGCAGCATAGCAACCTGACCGCGAAACGCGCGCGCACCAGGCGACGCGAGATCGTGTAGTCGAACATACGCGACCGGCCCCCACCTGCCCCAGTCCAGCGAGGGAGAGCTCATTGGACTCGCTGGGGCGACCCATGCGGGTCTTTGTCTGGGAAATTTCGGAAGTGTATGGTTCGTCACCGTCCGTCGACGTCGAGCGGGCAACGGGCGGCCCCTCCTTTCGAAAGGCTCCCGGGCGGCCCGGCCGACGGCTGGCGGGAGCGTCTTCGAGTCGCCTAGACGGGGCTAACCACGGAGACCGAATGGATGGCCGGGAACTGGTAGGGAATCTCGTCCCACGTCTTTCCGGCGTTAGGGGAGACGAACAGTCGTCCGGTCGTCGTCCCGAGGTAGATCCCGGCTGGATCGAGCGCATCACAGGCTAATCCCTCGCGATGGGTCCCGAATTCGCCCGGGAACCGGCTTGGAGGCATGAGGGTGCTCCACTTCTTCGCGGAATCGTCCCACCGATGGACTTGGAGTCCGCCGCCGGTAGTGAGCCGGCTCTCACCGTGCAGGGGAACGAAGAACGCGCGCCCGGGGAGAGACTTGGCCGTCGCGACCACGAACCCGAAGTCGTCGTCTAACGATTTGCCGATCCGATCCCACTTTTCCCCGGAGTCGTGGCTGACATAGATCCCGCCATGATCTTGGCGGTAGAGAGTGTCCCGTCGTTCGGGGTCGAGGGCAACCTTATGGACGCATTGTCCCACCTCGGGGAACTTCACGGGCTGGTAGGGGGTCTCTACACCCCGGTTAGCCAGTGCCCAGCTTTCCCCCCCGTTGTCCGAGCGGAAGAGTCCGGCCGCCGAAATGCCGGCGTAGATCCGGTTGCGCCGGGTCGGGTCGATCAGAATGGTGTGGAGACAGGGTCCCCCGTTGCCCGGGTTCCACTTCGCTTTCGTGGGATGATCGTTCAGAGCCGTGAGCGGCTCCCAGGTCTTCCCCCGGTCGTTGCTGCGGTGCAACGAGTAGGGATCCACACCCAGGAACAGGGTCTCCGGTTCGCTCTCGTGCCCGGGCTCGAGATGCCATAGATTCGTCACGGCATACTTGGGCGCCGGAGTGTCGGGGTTGCCATCGAAACGTGGAGGTCTCGTCTTGGTCGGCTCCATCAACGGAGTTCCGATCTCGGACCATTTCTTCCCAAAGTCGTGAGAGCTGTAAAGCACCGGTCCCCAGAGCCAAGAGTTCACACAAGCGTAGAGGTCCCCCGGATGACGGGGGTCCGCGGCCATGTGGAAGACGTCGGTTCCCATTTGGACCTTTGAGGCGACCTTCCACTTCTTTCTCGAAGAGTCCCCTTCAACAACGTATCCCCCTTTCCGAGTCCCGACCAAGATCCGCACTTTTTTGTCTGCCATTACCGTCTACTCTCCTCGAGCTCGCGGACGCGGCCCGCGCCACGACCCACCGTCCTCCCCCCTTTCAGCCTTATGGTGCCTCGGTCGGCGTTCCCCTTGCCAGCTCTATGCCCCCCTCTCGATCGGCGGGAAGGGCGCTTCGAACGCTGGGAATCGGGATTCGGTATTGGCGAAGCAACCCAGTGTACCGCGGATCGTCACGGATCGAATCGTACCATACGCCACGGTAGTACGACCAGAGGACTCGGTCACCCTCCCGCGCCTCCCGCTCTAAGAGGTCGAGCGCCCGCTCCTTCTCCCCCCGCGTAGCGTGCAACAATGAGACGTGGGTCGCCGAGGTGTACGATTTCGCCTCGCCTCTTTTAACTTCGGCGGCGATCGTTGAGATTAAGCGGCGCGGTGGCACCGTGGCAAACGAGCCTCGTGCAGTTGAGTTTCCTGGGGTGAAGTTTGTCCTCGGCGTCATAGCCGACCCGGATGGGAATGAGTCTGTGATCCCCAACCGAATCGACGAGTGAGAATGTCCGTGAAATAGATGCAATTGGCATTGCACCTTCCGGGTGGATGGGATTCCGCCCACGTCACCACTCCGCCCCCTCACTGGCCGAGACGCCTCGGCAACTCTACGACTCGGGCAGCGCTCATCGCTCTGAGTAGTCTGATATAGTAGGGTTTTCCTTACTGCATCGTAGGGAATAGTTCGCATGCCAACCCAAATCGGGACCGTGAGCACGAAAGGCCAGGTCACCGTCCCCAAGGACATCCGGGCCGCGTTACACATCCGGGCGGGCGACAAGCTGCTGTTCGACTTGGAGGGAGGAGATCGGGCCCTCGTCAGGAAGGCAGAGTCCCAACGACTGACGGCGATCTTGGATCGATTGGGCCCAACAAAGGAAACCGGCGTCGAGATGCAAAGGAGGTTGCGCCGTGAGTGGACTCGACGCGATCGTCGACACTAATGTCTTTGTTTCCGCGCGGAACCCCCAGGAGCGAGGGTTCGCCGCATGTCGCAAGCTCTTGGACCGACTCGACCGGGGAGAATTCCGTGCCGTCATCTCCACGGTGACCATAGCCGAGCTCCGGGCTGGATTCGTGCCCGAGGAGGTGCCCACAGTTTGGAGACCGATGCTTACGCATCTGCTCACGTCGGCCAACTACCGGGTGGAACCTGTGGGGCCGGAAATCGCTGAAAGGGCTGGCGAACTGAGGGCTTCGTCGCGCCTGACTTTGCCCGATTCAATCATTGTGGCGACGGGCCAGCTGGTGGGAGTCCCGATCCTCGTGTCGCAAGACAAGGAGCTAGGGCGTCAGCAACACGTCTTACCTGTCCGGTCTCCCTTCGATCTTGCTTGAGACGGCCCGCGATCCCGGGGATCAACCTAGTGACTGCAACGGACATCGCATTTACGGCAGGGATTAACACCGGACCTCGCTGCCCCCAGCCATGGACGAGATAGTGTCCGGCCTGCATGCGGTAACGATCCATATTCGAGACATTCAGAAGTCGAGGGCTTTCTACCGTGACGTCCTTGGCCTGAATGAGATCAGCTTCTCCGAAGCGAGGAACCGTGCTGTGTTCGCCTTGCCTGGAACCAGTACCTTTCTAACAATGCACATCCAGAGCGGCGACGAAGGAGGTAGGGAGCCCGGAACGGTCACTGGGCTGATTCTCCGACATCCGGACCCCGCAGCGGCGATTGTGGAGATCCAGCGGCGCGGCGGTACCGTGGCCAACGAGCCTCGTCTAATTGAGTTTCCCGGGGTGAAGTTTGTTCAGGGCGTCATTGCCGACCCGGATGGGAATGAGTTTGTGATCTCCAACCGTACCGATTAGTGAGATTGTCTGTGAAATAGGTGCAAGTCGCCTTGCACCCTCGAGAGAAGTTCTTTCGGCCGGCCAGTAGTCGTTGGCTCCTTTCTAGTCGACCTTGAGAGCGGAGGGTCGTCCTTCTTGAAGGAACCCTCGCGACATTCGCCGGGGGGGCCCGTTTCACGACCTCTTGCTCCGCTCAAATACCAACCGCGTGAGTATCGAGCGGAGTCTTACGGAGCCATGAGCGAGAGTCTCGCCTTAACGGGCCATCCCGAAGACGCGAAGGTCCTCGAGTGGCTGCTCGGGGAAGACCAGCCAGCGGCACGCTACGGCGCGTTGGTCGACCTGGTGGGTCGAAAGGAAACCGACCCTGAAGTTCGATCGACGCGCTCGCGGATTGCTCAGGTGGGCTGGGCCCACGACCAGCTACTCCACCAGGGACCCACAGGGTACTGGGAAGCCCGCGAGCCCCGGAACGTCAAAGAGTGGATCGACTTCCTCTACTTCCCCGTCTTCGGTGCAACGAACTGGAGGGGCCTGGTCCTCTCGGACTTCGGACTCGACTCCACGGACCCTCGGATCAAGAAAATTGCGGACCTTCTCTTCGAGTACAAGCTCCGCTTGAGCTCGCCGTTTAATTTCTTCTATGAGGAAATGTGCATCTCTGCGAACACCGCGCGAATGTTGACCCGGTTCGGGTACGCGGACGACCCGCGGGTCCGGAAGCTCTACGACTGGTTGATCGAGGACCAGCGGAAGGACGGCGGATGGAACTGTTCCCAAGGCACGCCCGGAACCCTGGACGCGTGGGAGCCTCTCGCCGCCTTTGCGTCACTTCCGAAGGCTAAGCGTTCGCCCAAGATGGAGGACGCGATCTCGAGGGGTGCGGAGTTCTATCTCGAACACAAGCTGTTCGAGGAGGGTCGACCGTACCCTCCTTGGCTACGCCTCCACTATCCGAACCACTATTACTACGACATCCTGGTTGGGCTAGACGTGCTCACCCAACTCGGCTTTGCGGGCGACCGACGGCTTCGTCCGGCGCTGAAGATTCTCACGGAGAAGCGGCGCCGCGACGGGGCGTGGCTCATGGAGCGTCTCCATCCGGACATTGGACCCAAGACGACAATCCATCCGGACAAGGCGAAGATTAGACCGCTTGTAATCGAGGAGCCGGGCAAGCCCAGCAAGTGGATCACTCTGAGGGCTCTCCGAGTCCTGAAACTGGTCACGGAAGCGGGCTAGCTGCGTAGCCCTCTCGCCCCCGGATTCCGACGTTCCTTCGAAGGTGAGTGCAACGGACTTTGCACCCAGGGCCGCTGCGGCCCTCGTGATTAGTCTATTTTAAATATAACATCCGATTAACAGTGTGTATGCCACTCACGTACCTCGATGCGATTGACCATCTCTACGGAACCTCCGAATTCACCGTTCGAGACTTCGCAACGCGAGTCGGGAATCGGAGAGCGACCAAACTCCTGAGCGATCTGAAACTACGTGGGTACGTCGCTCGAGTCGGACGGGGGCGATACCGTCGCCTTGAAGCAAGCGAGCGCCCGGACCTTCGCTCCAGTGAGTGGCAACGGGTGCGCGAAATCCTGTTGAAGGGCCCGGACCCCAAGGCATGGGCCGGAGAGAGCGCCGTAGAGGTTTGGACTGGCGGCCGATATCGAACGTCGCCCTCGGTATTCACTCGGGTTTACACCCTGGCCGTCCCGAAGTCCTCGCTTGGCAAGTGGCATCGATACCTCCATTCCAAGGGGATATCCTCGAATCCGAAGAAGCGGATTGGAGCGCGCGTAGAGCTGCTCCCCGTGGCGGATTTGAAGGTCACATTCACCGACGGCGAGCCCGTGTTGCCGAAGGGCGGCGTCATCCGTCTCATTCGTGCCCATCCGGGAATCTTCGCGGGCGCGGAGGCTCTCATGCGTGATAGATCCTGACGAGAGAGAGCAAGAGATTGCGGAACTGCTCGCGGAGTGGCCTGCAGACCTGGGGGGAGTACTGATCGGTGGGTACGCAGTCGCAGCTTACGGGAGACCCCGGTACTCCAATGATATCGACGTGCTCGCTTCGAACCAGAGTCGGATTGGCTGGGTTCGGTGGCTCAAGAAAAAGCGACGACGGAGAGAAAGAACGTATGTCGGTCCAAGGGGGGAAGGACACCGAGTCGAGGTCCAGGTTTGGCACCTCGGGGCCGTCTCGCTAGGCCTGATGACCGGAGGGGTCAGAGATCGAGAATCCCACGTCGTAATCCCCGAGTCCTGGCTCCTGCGAAACCCAAACACGGTCCGGCTCGAGCTGCTCTCCGGACGAGTGGACTCGCCGGTGAAGGTAGTGCGTCTGGAAGGCCTGTGGGCCATGAAACTCCTCGCCGGCCGTCCCCAAGATCTCACCGACCTTTTCGGTATCATGGCTCAACCCGTGAATCTGGTCGAAGTCCGTGAGCTGTTCAACGCCTTGGAGCTGCCGGTGCTCCGACGCAGGCTCAATTCGACGCTGAAGTGGACTCAGGAACCGAAGAGCTACGTTGACTCGCTCTCACGGCTACGTCAGGGCGGCACCCAACTCCCAGAGAACCGTACCGCCTGGGAACGATTCGGCAAGATGGTCGAAAGCGCAACTAGTCCGCGCTGAACAGGGCGGTGCGACGTTCGCCCCACCCCAAGAGCAGGGGGAGAGGCCGTGATACTTCCTGCACACCGTTCAATGTGGGAGGGGGAAAGGGGCATTGCCCCGATCGGTCCAGACCTCTTCCTGGTAGGTACTCACGGCGCCGGGCGACCTTTATAGTCGTTCCCGTGGTAATCCGCGATGGAGCTGACGCTCTCTCCGAAACTCGCGCCGTACCTTGTCGCCCGAGACGCCCGAGGTCTGATCCGATTCATCGAGCGCGCGGTCGGAGGGCGATTGTCCTACGAGATAAGTCAGCCGGACGGCCGGCTTGCTCACGCCGAGGTTTGCATCGCGGACGGTGTGCTGATGATTGGCGAGCCGCCTTCGGATCGGGACCCGTTCCCCGCCATGCTTCACCTGTACGTGGAAGACGCCGATGCGGCCTTCCGGCGGGCGCTTGAGGCGGGGGCGGTCGAAGTGCGACCCCCCGGTGACTCTGGTGACGGGTTGCGTCGCGGTGGTGTCCGGGATTCGTGGGGAAACGAGTGGTGGTTCTCCTCACCCGCGAAGCGGGCGTAATGGGCGCGAGATTCCTCGCGCTTTCGGGTGTCGGCTCCGGGGGAACCGGGAGTAGTGTGGCTCGCTTCCTCGCCCGGGAGGTGCAAGAGGCATTGCACCCAGGGGGAAACTCGAGCCCGGTCCAAAAGCCCGGGGCAGCGGGTTCACTCACGATCGGAAGTCCTTCGAAACAGCGTTAGAAGAGGGTCCTCCAGGCGCGGCGGTTGACGGCACCGGCCACCGCTTCGGCCAGCGGGGTCCTCCCACGAGATGAGTCGGGTTCGCCAGGCTCAATCAGAGCGCTTAATCCGGCGCGTACCACCGGGGCCCCGAAGACGTCTCAGCGTCGACTCGGTGTGGCAGACCAGGGTCTTCCCCCGCCGGCGGGTCGATACAGTTGCCTGGAGCAGAAAGACCTGACCGGCCATCTGACGGAACAGCCGTCGGTTCGGTCGCAAGGACCGGTAGAAATGGGTGTACCGCACCGGGATCGAGCGTCCGCCCTTCGTCACGAGCGAGTACCTGCCTTCCGAAATCAGCGTGCCGCCTTCCGAAACGGTGATTCGCTCCCGAAGCGGACCCGCCCCCCGAAGACGGGGGGTCTTGACATGACCGGCCACCGTCAGTTCCGAGTGCAGGACGCCTTTCACGAGGCGGGCCGTCTCGCTCAGACTCACGACACCGTGCCGACCCACGATGGACGAGCGAACCGACACGAACGCGGGGCCGAGGAGGTCTAGTGGTCCCACGAATTCGCCCCTTCCAACTTGCTTTGCACCGACAAAGCAACGGCTTGTGCCAATGGGCATGCTGTCCCCACCGGGGGACCCGGGGGGAGGAGGGGAGGTGTAGTTGATCGTGCCCGATTTGGTACCGGTATCGCAATCCACGTTGAGCGTGCCTTGGCCCTTCACGGCCGAGTGGTTGAGGGTGCCCGAGACCGATACTTGCACGCTCGTCGGGCACGTCATGCCCTCGGAGAAAGCGACGGCCTATTTGGACTCGGCGGGCCGAGCGACGCACAGGTAGTCCGCCAGCCGAGCCCCTCGTCCCGCAGACCGTCGTTGAGGTGCTAAGCCGAGGCCGAACCGGGTTGCATTGCGGGTTCTCCCATGGGTTCGCGTATCGTCTTCGAAGCGGGGCTTAATCTATCGAATACCGTCTTCGGACCGTGGCATCGGTTCGGCGGCTCGCCGCCATCATGTTTACCGACATGGTCGGCTTCGGCGAGGGGACTCAAACGGACGAGGCCGCCACGCTCGCTCTCCTGCGGGAGCAGGAAGGGCTCGTCCGGTCCGTGCTCGCGACCCACGGAGGACGGGAGGTCAAGTCCACCGGAGACGGATTTCTCGTAGAGTTTGAGAGCGCCCTCCACGCCGTGCAATGCGGGATCGCGATCCTTCAGCGACTCCGGGAGCGGAACGCGGAGACCACTGGTGTGCCGATCATCCTCCGGATCGGCATCCATTTGGGGGACGTGGAGGAGCGGGGCGCCGACATTTTCGGGGACGCCGTGAACATCGCCTCTCGCATCGAGCCGCTGGCTCCCCGCGGTGGCATCTGCATCTCAGGTCAGGTCTACGACCAGATCCGGAACAAGATTCCGAACCGGCTCGAGAAGCTCGGAGCGAAAACGCTCAAGAACGTCCACTACCCCGTTGACGTGTATCTGGTCTCGTTGTCTCTGGAATCCCCCCCCACCACGCCGGGGAAGGCGACCCGTACCCGACTCGCCGTGCTTCCGCTGACCAACATCAGTCCTGACCCGAAGGACGAGTACTTCGCAGATGGTCTGACCGAGGAGTTGATCACGGCGCTCTCGAAGCTTCGGGAGCTACGCGTCATCGCTCGGACCTCCGTGAGCCAGTACAAGTCCGGCCAGAAGTCCGTGGCCCAGATTGCGGCGGAGCTGGGCGTCGGTTCCGTCCTCGAAGGAAGCGTACGGAAATCCGGCAATCGCCTTCGGATCGCGTTGCAGCTCATCGACGCCGATTCACAGGAACACATCTGGGCCGACACCTTCGATCGCGAACTCACCGATGTGTTTGCCCTCCAGACCGAGATCGCGGAGCGCACGGCCACGGTCCTTCGACTGGAACTGGTGGGCCTCGAGCGTGAGTCGCTCCGCAAGCGACCCACCGCGAACCTGGCCGCCTACAGTCTCTACCTCAAGGGGATCCACGCCGCCCGAGAGTCCACTCCGGAGGGATTCCGACAAGCGATCAGGTACCTCGAAGAGGCCATCAAGGCCGACCCGGCGTTCTCGCCCGCCTACGCATATCTCGCGAATACCTATCTCCTCCTGGGCGGAGACGCGATCCCGGCGGGGGATGCGTTTCCCCGGGCGAAGGAGTTGGTGGCCAAGGCGCTGGAGTTGGAGCCGAACCTATCAGAGGCCCACACGGCACGCGCCAACCTCGCCCTGCAGTACGAGCAAGATTGGGCCGTTTCCGAGGCCGAGTGCCAGCGCGCCCTGACGCTTAATCCCAGCGACGCGACCGCCCATTTCTGGTACGGATTGCTGCGTTTGGTCGAGCAACGATTCGACGAGGCGAAGGCGGAGCTTCGAACCGCCATCGATCTCGACCCGTCCTGGCGGCTGCCGAGAGGGTGGTTGGCCGCCGCTCACTATTTCTCCGGGGACCTCACGTCGGCGATCGAGGCGGCCCAAGCGGATTTGGAGAGGGATCCCACAGACTCCGGCGCACACAGCCGCCTCGGGAGTTTGTACCTCTTGGCGGGCCGGCCAGACGATGCGCGTCGGGAGGCAGAGCTCTCCGTAGGTCGGTTGAGAAGTTACGACGAACTCGAGCGGGCCGCGCTCTGGGCTGGTCTCGGCGACCGGGAAGAGGGGCGACAGGCGCTCGGCGAGTGGACGTCGCCTTCGAATTCGGACTACGTCGGTCCGACTCTCATCGCGGCGCTGTGTTCCACGATCGGGGAGACCGATCAAGCGTTCGAATGGTTGGAGCGCGATCGTCGAGGCGGTTTCCGAGGGCTCTGGCTGGACTATCAACATCCGGCCTTCGACCCGATTCGCTCCGACCCGAGATTTCGAGTCCATCTCGAAGAGCTGCATCTTCCCGAGGGCCTGCAAAGGACAGAACGATACCCCAGGCCTTCGGACGATTGAGCGAGCGTCGCATTCGCCCCACGGTCGAGGGCTTCCCAATTCCCCCTCGGCCGGGCGGAACTGGGAACCGATCCAGTCCTCCGGTCGATTTTCCGCTCGGGGGACGTGGGCGGATTTTACTCCGACGGTTCCCTACTGAGCCTGGGTGAATCCCTCGGGGAGAATAGGATGGAGCGGATGGGACCGGAAGCACTGTTGGTGGCCTCAGCGCGGACTCGGAGCACGAGCGTGGCGGAGTTCGCTCGTCTGGAATACAGCCGCGCGGAAGCGCCTCGGATTGAGGGGCTGTTGCTCTGGGAAATGGAAGGTCTTCGGGAACGGCGGACGGTAGAGGGACGCCTTCGTAAGTGGGGTCGCGCCTTGTTCCGGAGTCCGACTCCTGGGTCCGCACGGGAGGAGCCCATGCGCTCACCGATCAGCGCGATCCCGGCGGGCGCCGCTCCGCAACGGGGAATCCCTTCCGCACCTAACCTGGTCACCCTCCCCGCCAGTATCGCGGCGGCCCGGCCGGCGCGAGACGTCTTTCCCCTCGTGGCGGCATCAATCCGAGGCCGAGTCTGAGAAGAGATCTGGCGACGCACCGTGAGGAGCTCGTCGACAACCCCTTCCTACTAATTTCGCCCGGCGCCGCTGAGAACAGTTCTGGCGCCCCCACGGAACGTGTGACCTCGGGTCGACGGCCCCGAACAGACTTTAGGGGATCCCCCCGTTCCCCCCGTTCTGACACCGCTATGGACCCCCTCGACTTCGCCATCTATCGGTTCTTCTCTCCGGGCGGCGAGGCCCGGTTCTGGGCCGGACGACGCGTCATCGACCCGACGATTCCCGCACGGGAGATTGCCGAGCGGGTCGGGATCAGCGAGAACGGCGTCCGGACGCGAATCCGAAGTCTGGCCGCACGGGGGTTCCTCCGGGGCCTCGCGATCACCCCAAACCCCTCGCTCTTCGGGGCCCGAGTCTATGTGGCCGAGCTCCCGGTCAAAGAGGCGGGCGAAGTGGAGCGGATTCTCCGCGACCTCGCGTTGGTGGAGGGGGTGATTTTCGCCCGTGACATCCTCGATGAGGACGAACGGAAGATACGAGTTCACATCGTGTCGGAGAACGAGGCCGCGATCGCCCGTCGCGTAGCGCTCCTACGTCGACTCGCTGCAACGGGGCCGCTGCGACTGCCTCAGGCCTACTGGATCCCGGCCTGCGAACGCGAGCTGACCCCGCTGGACTGGCGGGTCTTGCAACGCCTCTGGAGTCACCCCGACGCTACGGTCGCGGAGATGGCCGGCTCGGTGGGAATCAGCCTCAAGACGGCCGCGCGGCGATATCACCAGCTGGTCGACGCGAACGCGTTCTGGTGGACCCACGGTTCGGAGTCGGAAGAGTTTCCCCTCGCCCTGGTTTGGATCTTCCTGCGAGGCGCTGAGGATCGGGATTCGGTCGCTGGCACGATCCGAAAGGAGACTCCAGCCTGGATGCCCGTCGCGCCCGACGGCCTGGGCCTCGAGCCAGGATCTGCCTCGACGCTCATCGCGGGTCTCGTTCCCGCGGACGCGCCCGTCGTCCTTGAGCGCCTGCTTCGAAAGTTCGCCGGTTGGCCCGGCGTCGCCCGAGTCCGGCGCACATTTGCGCTCGGTTCGATGGCCTACCCCGCCTGGTTTGCCGATCGGCTCAACGAACGCGTGCGCCCCGGCTTCGGGTCTGCGCGTGGGTAAGCGATCGAACCGGTGTCGGCGCCAGGTCTTCTGTCGAATGCCGGCGCCAGGAGGGCTAGGACGGACGGCCCCGTCGCACCCGCTTAGGACATCCCGCTTGGGGGAGGTGGGGCGCTCATGGGAGGATACATGGGCGCTGGCGGTGGGGCCTTCTTGACGAGGATGAGGATTCCACCGATCAACGCAAGGAGGAAACCTAGGAAGAAGCCCCCTAGAGCGGTGGTAAACAGACTCACAATGGAAAGGACGATGACCAGTACTCCCCATAGGATCTTGAGGTCAGGAGCCACCATCGCGAGCACTCCCACGATGATCACAATAAGCCCCAGAACGGGGCCGAGAATCAGCACGCTTGTTAGAGCGGATCCTCCGATACTGATCCCAGAGGTCAGGGTCTTGACAACGTAGGCCACGAGCGCCCCGACGAGCAGCATCAGCAGGCCACCCAGGATTGTCAACACGCCGCCAGCTATCGACACTTTGGGATTCATCGAACTCTCCTTCGAGGGCAACTCAGACCCTGCTAATCAACCTTGGGCTGACGGTCCAGCAGCGAGCTATTTGCGAAAAGAGCACCGTGCCTGCGAAGGGGAGAGATTTTCCCGAACGATATCCGCCCCCCGACTTCACTTCTTGGGGGATACTCGGGTACATTCAACGGTGCACGGCCAAGCATCAAAGGTGGAGCGCACCTCTGGGAACGTTCACCCGGATGGCGACGGTCTGACGGCGATCATCAGGCCCGACGATACTTCCCCTTCCACGATAACATGAGTTCCGACAGGAAGTCTTTGGGTCGCCCGAATTGGAACGAGCGTTCCGGCCCCGAAGCGCGCTATTCCTACTCCCGTGGCCGGCTCCATAGCCGCTACCACAACTCCTCGGTGCCCCGAAAGGTCAAGGAGAGGTCTTCGGAGATCGACCCGCATCACCGTCGCGAACGGATTCACGAGAGTGAGCCCCGTCCCCAAATAGCGCGTGTTCCCGTTCGAGCCCACAACAGCGACCACCCATCCGAACGGCGACGCCTGAATGGCCCGAGCAAAGAATAGTAGGGCCACCAGAGCGATGACAAGAAGTGCTGCGATGAGCAGAACGGGAACGGATGGTAGAGTCATGTTGAGGTGGGTGCGTTTTCGATGGACCGAACCCAAACCCAGTAGATGGTCACCGGCCCCTGGGCGATCTCGACGGTCGCACCCGTCGGGATGGGGCTCATAGAAGTCGCCACCGCCAGCCCCTCGTCCCAAGACGCTCGCCCTTGCCACGAGGCGGGTCGGATCGGTGCTACAACCTTGGCATGTCGACCCGAGGTTTTCGACGTTTCGATCTTCACTTTGGTAACGAGAGCCAACGGGGACTCACGGTGAAAACCCGATCCCAATGTCGCCCTCTGGGACCCAAGCCCAGCGATAGTCCCAGCTTTCCTCGGCTGGATGATATGAAACATCCGGATGAGGAGAACTGCCAGGCATAGTCCAACAATCCCGATGACGATCGCGACCGTCGTAATGTCTGTAATAAGAACCGCGATGAGCCAGCGCCGAATAGCTTTACCGCAGTGACCTAATGCTCGCTTAACTGACCGGCTTCGGGCACCGGCCTCGGGTGCAACGGGCAGTGCACCCTCGGAAACGGCGAACAAGCTGCGCGGAAGGAAACAAGAATTCAAACTGGAGGCCGCTTGCCTTCCTACGATCCGGTCACATGCAGCTTGTTTGAGAGGAATCTCTAGAATACGGGCCCCAGGTGAAAAAACCGGCATTAAGGTAGGGGGTTCCGTACCACTCGAGATGCCAGCAACCAGGGCCGGGAAGCGTGTACAGGATTGTATCCTCCTGCGGAAGCAATCCCGGAATCCAGCGCGTGTTCCCAGAACTGATGAACGGAACCGCGAGGACCATCCCGGTCACAGACCCTTTCCAGATCTGGAACGAACCCGACCCTCCGATATCAATCGTAAAGCATGGCCGAACACCCGGAGCGCAGCTTGCGTTGTCGAATGAAACGTTGAGCCATGCCGCGTCGGTTCCTCCAAGGAATGGGCACGCTGAGCTCGATCTGTTGACCGAAAGATTGGCGTCTGACAAGGTGCCGGGTTTCTCGAGCTGGCAAAGGGGGTGCTGATAGATTGGCTCCCCCGATTGAACCACTGCAACATTCTGAACACCGCACACACTTCCAACACCTGGTCCAATCTCAACCACTTCGCCCAGCTTCTCCCGACCAATTGATAAGGGCGTAGTCACCGATGGCGGAGCCATTCGACACTTTGGATAAGCCATCCTGACCGAGGGTGCCATTGGTCCAGCCCTCCGCACTACCGTTGGGGGGCGAAGCCATGATCAGAATCGGGGTCCAGACAGCTCGAGTCGCCCCTGTGGAAACCACCGCACAGCTGCGGTGAACGAACAGCCCGTACGGGGCCCCCAAGAGCGTCGGGAGGGAAACGAGGACGGCCAGGACCAAGGCTCCGACCCCAGTCCAAAGAAATCGATGCCCTCGAACAGCGACGGGATGTGGCGGCCACAACGGCGGGGGCAGGTCTGCGGGACTCGGTGGGGGGCTTTCTGGAACAGTACTAAGAGAAGTCATCGACATTCTTTAGACTGCATCGTCCGCCAGACTATCAAGTCGATTCACCCTTTCTCCGTCGCCAGAAATTCGGGCGAGGCCACGGCGCCCGCACGAGCCATGTCGCCAGAAAACCGTACGTAGAGTGCCGGAAACCCCTCGGCGAGAGATCGCGGCTGAGTACAACATCCATTGCACCCGGCGCGGGGCGCGCCACTCTAGAAGTGTGAAGGCTATCGAACTCGATCCCCGGAGTATCCGAAGGGCCGAGACGCTCGTGCCATCGAGCCAGCCGAGGATTTCGCGGCCCGAGCACCTTCCGACTGGGGAAGCGTTTGATCGTGGCTCTCGTTGCCCCCTGCCCCGGGCCGACATCTAACGAGGATTGTCACGACACGGAAGATACCACGCACCGAATCCCCGTTCAGTTCCTCCCAGATGCGCTCATGGGCTGAACGATCTAGGGTCCTGGCTCGCGAAGTACAATCTCCGTTGCAACTATGAGGATCAATCCAGTTCCCACCTAGATGCGCCTTCGTGACACCCGGCCCTTGTCAGCCCCCCTGGCGGGCTACGACGGGAGATTCGATGTCGCCGGCTGGTACTTAGTCCGCGGTGTGGTCAGATTAAAGAAAACACTCGGGCCGAGTTCTCCCTCCTTGATCGACCTGGGGATGGGGAGAGGTCGCGATCTGATCTACTTTGCACGGCACGGGTTCCGAGTGCTCGGAGTTGACCTCTCTCCGGTGGGATTAGAGAAGGCGAAACGTCGGGCGGCGCGACTCAAGGTTCCGATACGGACCCGGCTCGAGGACATCCGGACCTATCGTTTGAAGGGAAAATTCGACGTGGTGTTTTCGAGCTGCACGCTGAACCATCTACTCCCGAAACTTCGAGCCCGCCGTTTCGATCATTTCAAGGGGGCGACCGCCCGAGGAGGGATCCACGCCGTGAACGTTTTCATTCCCAAGCCCAACTACAGTCCATCCCTCGACATGGACCCCACCGGGTCGCCATACCGGCCGGGCGAGCTCCGAGGATACTACTGGGATTGGCACATCCTGGATTCCCGGGAGTTCGAGTTCGACTGCACCTTCAGCGGCGTGCCTCACCGACACGCCCTGGATGTTGTGATTGCACGCAGGCCCAGCCGCGCCTTGGATTATGCCGCTAGGGAGAACAATTCCGCGAACGGTTGATGGCGGTCGGGGTTTTCAGAAGGCCAGCCCGGCGTCAGTGCGAAGTCAAACCGGTCCACGCACAAGAGGCTGGCCACAGTAGCCACCGTCTTTTCTGGGGGGTCGCTACGCTTTCTCGGGATCGTGATCTCAGCGCCGTCGTCAAGAGTAATCGTCGCCGAAGCGGTCTGAATTAGACAAGTTACCATACTCGTGGTCTCACCCTTCCCGGCTATTTCTTGGTCGGGTGAACGCGTATTTATACGTATTTTGTTAATTTGTACATCCCACGCAAGGCCTGTTCGAAACCCCCCCGCCTTCGTGCAAGGATCCTCGCCCCGCACCATAGATCGATCTAGTAATCTGCGCGGGTCCCTAGATCGTCCAAAGAATCGCAGGCAATCGCCCATTTTCTATTGAATCCCACCGATGGCTCCGTGGGGCACTCTCGGAGGCCGCCAACGGCTATTGGTCCAGCACAACTTCTGCGTCCGGAACGGGGCCGCCTCGACCTACCTCTCGGTCACCTGCCGCACGCGCCAACCCAAACCTCGGAGGACGGTTCTCCAGGTACCCCCCGCGGAGCGCCCCCCTCATGAACACACTTCTTGCGTCCATCATGCTCGTTTCCCACGTACGTCTGTTGCGAATGAATACCCCCCTCGCGTGGGGCGCGGACCTCATTGCACCTAGTGACACCTCGAAGGTAATATCGCAACGAAAGTAATGGCACCCTTACAATTCCGGGGTTAGACGTTGGGTTCTTGGCCTCCTCCAAACTACGAGATTCGACCGATCTTTGGTGCTCCCCTACCCTACGTCTATCGTTGGCTCACGGACTACTCGTCGCAGGATCCGGCGCTCGAGAAGGGAAAGTACCAGCGGAGGGTTATCGAGCGGAGTCGGAAACGAGCCGTCCTCGAAGATCTAACGGAGACGAAGAAAGGCTGGGAGTGGTACCGCTCGGTCGTCACTCTCCATCCACCGAACCGTTGGCACGCCGAGCTGCGGGGGAACGTCCCGGACTGGAGCCTAGACTACCGCCTGACTCCGCTAGAGCCCGACCGCACCCTCCTCACGATTCGGTGGCACATTCGACAGCGGCCCAGGGTTCGCGGCCAACCGAACCCGTCGAAAGCCGCTACGGAACGAATGATGCGCCGGCTCTGGAAGAATTTCGCGAGAGCGCTCGAGAGAGACTATCGTCAAACCTTGCGGGGCCGGGCACCGTCCCGGGCTCGATGAGTGGTCGGAGCCCGGGGGATTCCTGCCAAATTAGTCAGTGAGCAGTTTCCCCGGAGAGCGGTTCGAGGAGGTCCTATCCGCTCTTCGTCAGGTACTTGAGAAAATCGCGATGCTGGCGGCCGATTCTTAAGGAGTGCAACTGGGCCGTCGGGACAAATCGCAGTTCAGACCATCCTGGATCTACGCGTGGGGGTCGCGATGCCCGCACCTCATAGACGAACCCAATCGCCCAGTGGTAGACCCGACGGCGCCTTCGGCCGGAACCCACCCACTGCGAGGTGGGAAGACGGCTCGAATCGACACCGACCAATCGAGGGTGTGGGTCGGAGAGTCCGGCCCACGTCCGGGCAATCCTCGTCGCTGCCTTCTCGGGATCCTCCCCCACGAGCAGGTGAGTCGCTGGCAAGGTCCAGGCTTTGGTGCGCGCGAGTTCGCGGATTCGCCATACCCCAACGCCACCTTTCTCGGGCCAGTTACGATGCGGTCTCGGCCGCCCGAAGAGCACATCCCCCTGGCGATTCCGTACTAGGACGAAGGCGGAGAGGCAGAGTCCTCCGGGCGGTACGTGGATCAACCACTTCCTGTTCCTCGGCCCGATTCGCGCCCACCGAGAGGTGACCGGCTCCATTCCCCCGCAATGAGCCCCAGTCGGTATTGAGGGCTACCTTTTGGAGGTGGGACAAGGCGGAGCTGCCACAGGCATTGCACCTCTGATCGGGTGGATGGGACGACCCCGCCACTCGGTTCAGATCCCCCCAGTGCGGGCTGCGTTCCCCACTGGCTTTCCGATCAGGTCGATCGCCCGCGCGGCGAAGCGCTCACCCATCTGGAAAAGCAGCGCGTGAAGGACCTCCTGCGAGATCGTCTCCGCCACTGACCCCTCATTGGCTGGGTCGGCAAGCCGGTAGAGCGTGATTCGATTGCCCTTGTAGTTGTACCGTGCGTCGACCCGCTCTAGTGCGTCCGCGTCGGCACCCAATTCGGTCAGATGCTTGCGCAACTCGGACGCCCAGTGCTCGTACTCTTTGGAGGTTCCGACCGAGAAGCGGGGAGGCTCTAACGCTCTCCTCAAAGTGGGTTCGAGCGCACGTCGGGGCTCGCTAAGCTCTAACGCGGAACCTAGGTCCGCCGGCGGAAACTCACACGGTGCGTGTCCAGAATCGGTTGCACCCCTTGCCACGGGCTGGGCTCGTGCAAGGGCACAACCCCGTGGGGCACCGAGCCGAGCGAGCGACGCATCAAGTGACCCGCTCTTCCCGGCGGGCTCGTCTCCGTGCCCACCGTCGGAGGAGGTAGATCGTCACGGCCGCCAGCCCGACGGCCGAGGCCGCCCCAATCGCCCAAGTGATCGGTGATGTCAGCGCGATGCGTCCCGCCGGTGGGGAGTTCGTTACTACGATGGTCACGTTGTCCGCTGTCGTTTTGCCGTCGGCGTCGATAACGGAGAGCCGGGCAGCGTACGTCCCCGCCCTGGAATACATATGACTCAGGGTCGTGGCGTTACTGCTGGAGATCCCGTCGCCGAAATCCCAGGCGTACGAATACGGTGCCTTTCCGCCCGTCGCTGTCGCATTGAATCGCACCTGTAACGGGGCAGGTCCTGAAGTGGGGTTTGCGTGGAGAGCCGCGCTGAGAGGGGTGCCTTCGCTGGTCGCGTTCGGGTGACAAGAGACCGCCCCGGGGGTGGGAGGTCCCTGGACGAAGGTGTAGCACAGCGACGAGACAGTCCAGTTAACATCGGCAGTGTTGGACGAAGTAGGATAGAATTCTGCCCCCAGCGGAGTGTTGTCCAGGAAGAGCGAACCGATGTCGGTTCCCGGGCTTGCCCAGCAGGCCCCCGCCTTCAGAGTTGCAGAGACGTTGTCGAGAAGGTAGGTGAAGTTCAGTGAAATCTGAGCCGCGGGCAGGCCGTACCCCGGGGTCGACCCCGATGGAGAGTACAGGTAATCGAACGTGATTTCGTCCGATCCCTGGCAATAATGATCGCCGAACCAGGTGCCTGGGGCCGAGTGACCGCCAACGATGGTCGGGACCACAATAGGCGTTTGGGGGAGGTACATTCCGATATCGTTCGAGTACCAGATCATGAGCTCGATCCGGTCCCCCACGTTCCCGGTCGATGTCGTGTTCGCGGGGAGCACCGAGAACCAATCGTCCCATGCAAAGTCGTACGGGGAGTTCCCCGGAGCGACCACCGAATAGTTCAGCGACACCCAGACCGCCGACGCGGTCAGGTTCCGGATCTGCGCGTGAGGGAGAGGGAGTAGTGGATTCTGAACGCCCACCGGGCCTCCGTAGATATTCTCGCCGAGGATCGCTTCGGGGTAACCTAAGACGCCATACCGTGCGGCTCCCGGGAGTCGGGTGAAGAGGGTACGGTCGCTCAGCGTCGGGCCGGTCTGGTTGTAACAAAGTTGCGTCTGACCAACCGCCCCTGCTGGGAGGTTGAACAGGTCCCCGTTGAAGTTCAAGTACCCGGACGTCGCCGTCGGATACGGGTCGGACGCATTGGCCGAAACGCACGTCGTCCCCGTCCCGGTGGGACCGGGCACGAGCGAGAGCACCCCGGAGCCCCCGGCAGTGGCGGGTTTGGAATCGGGTGCGAACGAGTTCATCTGCCCCGCAAGAAGGGTGGACGCCGGGGGTCCGGGCGCGCGGGCGGGACCCGCAGAGAACGGGAGCCCCACCGACACCGCAACCAGCAGAAGGCTCAGAACGAGGCCGACGACCGCTGTGCTGCTCCCCCTCATAGTACAATCAACCCAGTCGACCCTGCCCGTGGGAGATCGAGCGCGTGGATCGATCGGTTAGCCGCTATACGAACTTGGACGGCATCCGAGATAATGCTTCCGAGTAGGCACCCCTGTCGAGACCGGGGGAGATAGCGCGGGCACTACCTCGACCAACGGCCAGGTGGTCCAATGCCACTGCATCCACGGCGGGATTCTGAGCCCAACTCTGGTCGTCCCCCTCCGTCGGTCGAATTGTTATAGCCCTCGGGCGTGGACCGAATGTGGGGACTTCTCACTCCGACCCGCTGCAGGTCTACGGCGTCCGACTCCTCGTCGCCGACTTCGGCAAATCTTGGCGCTTTTATCGGGACGTTCTTGGGCTCACTCCGGTGAAGGGAAACGGGCACCCTCCGTATGGGGCGTTCGTCTCAAGAAATCGGGCCGTGGTGGCCATTTTTGACCGGAAGTTGATGGCCAAAGCCGTCGGACTGGACCCCGGCCGATACCCGCTGGGGTGCGTTGGAAAGTCTGCGCTCATCTTCGCAGTCAAGGACGTCGACGCTCTTGCGAAGCGACTTCGGCGGCGGCGTGTCCGGCTGCTCCGGGGCCTCACCGATCGCCCGGAATGGGGACTGCGGACCGTTCACCTCAGGGATCCCGACGGATACCTCCTCGAGATCTATTCGCCCCTTCGCCGCGGCTAGGCCCCGCCGGACGGGGCAACGACTCGGGCACTTATTCCTCGGGGGGGGAGCGTATTCCGCGTCGGACCATGGGCCGATGACCCCTGGGTCTCACGGGGAGGCGTCGGCGGGAGCCGCACGGGGTCGTTCCGCCGTGGAAGGTGCCATCGCGGCCATCCGCGCCATGCGGGTGGCATCGCCGGTGGCGCCGATGCGCCGCAGGGTTTCGATCGCCCGTTCGAACACCGCTTTCGACTGTGAATGATCCCCGGCGTCGCGCAACGCCCCCGCGAGACGGCCCAGCGTTCTCCCCAACGCCGGAGTCCAGCCGAGAGCCGTCCACACTTCGACGCTGTCCTCGAAATAGGCGGCGGCCTTCTTTCCATCCCCTTGTCGGACGGCCTGGGAGCCTTCCGCCTCCAGATGGAAGGCCCGAATCGGGCTACGAGGCAGGAGCGTCGCCATGCGCTGCAGCTCCGTCCGATAGCGGGCCGCCTCCCCTTCGATGCCCTCCGTCGAACTGGCTTCGAAAGCGAGCTCGAGAAGTTCTGAATAATCCGCCGCGGCGATCACGGGGGCCGGAATCCCGCTCTCGAGGAAGGGGGCCAACGCCTCCTTCGAGATCCGTTGCGCCTCCGCGGGTCGGCCCTCGTCCAAGTGGAGGCGGGTCAGCGTAATGGCCGGGGCGAGCCGAACGACGACCGAGTTGTTCCGGTGGGTGAGGTTGTAGGCTCTCTCCAGAAGTCCTGCGCTCCTCTCGAGGTCTCCCCTCATGCGTGCCACCTCAGCCAGCACGAGCAGATTGGGGAGGTCCGGCATGGGGTAATTTCGAATCGCGAACTCATAGGTCTCCTCGGCGAGCCGCAACGCGGTGTCCGTCTCCCCGAGGAGCAGGTAGGCCTGCGCCAGGTCTTGGCCCTGGACATCGAACGCGTCGGATTCAGCTCCGAGCTCCCGCAAGCGGGCGATTCCGCGTTGGAACGCCGCGATTCCCTTCGTGGAGTCCTCGTCGATGAGCAGAGCCAACCACCCGGAGGTTGTGGCCAGCGCTCGAATGTTGGACGGGCTCGGGGGACTGGCCTGGATCGCCGTCGCCAGCTCTTGAATCTGGCCGTGGACCGAATCTACTTCCCGAATCGGAGTACTCCAGAGGAGGCCCATCTGGGCATCGATCGCGAGGGACTGGTCGCCCAAACGGCGACCGAGCTCCAACGCCTGCCTGAGTTGTGCGCGGGGACCCGGGGACGGCAACCCACGGTCCGTGAAGTACGCGAGATGGAGGTAGATCTTCCCGAGTTCGGCCGTCTCGGGAACGCCTTCGAGGGCTTTGCCGGCCCGCTCGAACCGTTCCATCGCGGCTCGGTCGTCGTAGTACGCGTTCGCGTAGAGCGATCCCGCCGCCCGGTAGGCTCGGGCGGTACCGACCTTGTCGCCGAGTTTCTCGAGCAGGGCGGCGGCTTCCTCCACGTGCCGCAGGCTCGATTCGATCTCCCCCGTCAGCCGCTCGTTGGCACCGAGTCGTTCGAGGATCGATGCGCGGAGGGTGTCGTTCGGACGCGTGTCAAGGATCTCGAGCGCCACCCGAAGGTGACGGTCGGCGTCCTCGCGGGCAAAGACCGCTTCGGCGCGGTCGGCGGCCAGAAGGGAGTACCGTAACGCCTCTCCGAGCTCGTTTCCTTCCAGATAGTGGTACGCGAGCTCATGGGCGCTCGCGAACGTCTCCTCCTTGGCCAGGGTCTCGAGAGCGCGGGCGGCCTTCAGATGGTATTTCCGACGCCGAATCGCGCTCTGCTCATCGTACAGTAGGTCGTGGACCTGGCGGTCCGTGAAGGAATACACTAGCTGACGCCTCGAGGTGCGGCGTTCCTCGATTACCCGAGTTTCGAGCGCCGACTCCACGCCGGCGAGGAGGGCTTTCTCTGGGAGTTCCGAAACCTGCAGGAGCGTCTCAAACGCGAAGTCGTAGCCCAGAATCGATGCGACTTGGAGAACGCCCAGCGTCTGGGCATCGACTCGCGAGAGCCGACGGCGAATCACACGGCGGACCGTGTCCGGAAGTCGCAGGTCGGCGGGCGGAGGCAGCCCTCCGCCCTGTTGAGCCTCCCCGAGTATTCCTTCTTCGGACAGGGACTGTAGAACCTCCTCGACGAAGAACGGATTCCCCCCGGTCTTTTCGAATACCAGCCGGCTGAATTCTGGCGGGATTCGTTCGGCCCCGACGACCGCCGCGACCATCGCCTCGACGTCCTTCGGGCCGAGATTCTTGACCGGAATCGATTCGGTCAGGCGCTCCCGATTCAGGTCCGAGAGCACGTCGGAGAGCACCGGGTTCTCTTCCAGCTCGGTCTCGCGAAAGGTCCCGATCAAGAGAATTCGATGCCCCTTCAGTTTCCGGGCCAGATATTGGAGCAGACGGAGCGAGGCACCGTCCGCCCAGTGCAGGTCGTCGACGACCACGAGCAGGGGGGCTTCCTTGGCGATGTTCTGAAACAGTTGCGAGACACCCTCGAAGAACCGGATCCGAGCCTCGTCGACACCCGAGGTATGGAGGGAGGGCGTTGGACCAATCCGTTCCGCGAGCTCAGGAACCAGTTTGACGATCTCTCCGCCGTAGTTTCCGGACACCCGGTACATGAGCTGGGGCGGCGCATTCCGAAGGTATTCCCTCGCGAGGTCGACCCAGGGTGCATACGGAGCGCTCAGTTCGCCCGGGAGCGCCCGGCTCTGTAGTACGGTGAATCCCGCGTGTTCCGCGATTCCTGCGATTTCCTGGGCTAATCGGCTCTTCCCGATGCCGGCGTCCCCGGACAATAGGACTACGCGTCCGTTCCCCCCCGCCGCGGAGTCCGCGGACCTCCGGAGGATCGCCACCTCCGGCTCGCGACCGACCAGCCGGACCGACCCTCGTCGGGGGGGCTTCTGCCACGGCAATTCAAGCCGGTACACCGCCATCGGTGACTCGATGTTCTTCAGCGACGGAGAATCCAGCTCGATCCCCCGCAGATGGATCTTGTTCCGGACCTGTTCGAACACCGGGCCCGAAACGCAGACCCCTCCGGGTTCGGCCAAGGGGGTGATCCGGGAGACAATGTTGATGGCGTCCCCGTAGACGTCGTTCTCTGCGTGGACCACGTCCCCCGCGTGGATTCCGATTCTCAGCTCGATTCGCCCCGTCGTCGCCTTCCGGTTTCGTTCCATGAGCGCCCGTTGGATCTGGATAGCACACTCCACGGCATCCAGGGCGCTTTCGAATTCGACGAGAAAGGCATCTCCGATCGTCTTCACCTCGTGACCACGGCTCGTCGTCACGATCGGGCGGACGAGTCGCCGGTGTTCGTCCAGCAGACGCAATGCGAGGCCTTCGTCGCGCTGCGTGGTGGCGGAATACCCCACAATATCGGTGAGCATGACCGCCACAAGGCGGCGGACGCGTCCGGACACGGCGGCCACTGGACGCGGGCGAATAAATGGTTCTCACTCGGTGACCACGTCCGCTCAGCTCCCCCCACGAGCCTCTGGGGTCGTGCCGGCTGACGGCCCAGAAATCATCCATCCGACCGCCCATGGATCCCATCGAAGGGGTGCCCGAAAGTCACGGGTCGAAGGCCTGGGTCCGGATTCGGACGGCATTGACGCGTCCGAAGGAGGCGCCCTTTGGGAACTCGAGCGAAACGTATTTCGCTCGGGGAGGCTGTGGGGCCGGTCGATGGCCGGTCTCTCTCCCCTCGGTGCCGTAGGGTCTCGCCCGAATGAACTCATGCTCTATCGTTGCCTGGTCTGTGGCTTCAACACGCTCAAAGGGGACGATATCACCGAACACCTGATGTCCCACGCGGAAGCTGCGAAGTACACCTTCACGGGCGTCGTGAAAGACTAGACCGGGTGCGGGTACCGGGCCTCCCCTCTCTCGTGGGGCTGGCGCCGGGGGGTCTCACGGGGCGTCCAGCCGCCGCGACACGAGACGTGGCTACCGCTTCATCGCGGACTGATAGATCGCCTGGACGACGCCGCCCGGGATCTCGTAGATCGCAAACCAGCCGATCTTCGGGATCTCCTGCTTCGGCATGATGATCTTGCCTCCATGGGCTACGATCTTCTTCACCGACGCGTCGATCGATTCCACGAGAACATAGTTGAGGGTGTCGGGGGGCATCCCGCCCATCGGCTTTGTGAGCCCGCCCCCTGGGCCCGAACCGGCGTCGAAGGTCCAGTATTCCATGTCGGCCGGTCCGCCCATTTCCTCTTTCTTGAACTTCCAGCCGAAGACGCCCTCCAAGAACTTGCGGGTCGCTGGGAGGTCGGACGAGGTCAACTCAATGTGGACTACGGCACCGGGTTTGGGGTCGGCCATTTTTTTTCCTCTTCGTCGGGGGACCCGACGACTGCGGGGAGGATTGATGGGCGATAAACTTAGGGAAGGGGTCGTGAAACGGTCTTCCGCCCCTCGGTTGGGCCGGCCGTTTTAGACTCGAACCTAGGAGCCGCGGGGTCGCCCGACCTCACGCCAGGGGAACCCGGCGGCCACCGGCGGTACCTCGGAGGGCCGGCGTCGCGCCCCCCGGCCCCCAAAGCGACTGGTATCCCAACTGCCGCATTGCTCGCACGGTCCAAATCGAGAGGAGCAGGAAGGGTTCGCATGCGGAAGGGGGGCGGAATAGATCGGTTTTTGGTCATGGCGATGCTCCAGGCGGCGAGGGCACAGTCCCTGGGGTTGCCACGTGATTCCGCGTATTCCTGGGCCTTGAACCGAGCCATCTTCCACGCGGCGGCCAAACGCGGATTTCGAGGGGGCAGCTTGGCTTCGGGTGGGACGGCGGCGGAGCCGGCCGAGCGGTCGCGGCCCCGGGAGGCCTGCCGGCTCGGTGATGACGAGGCCTTCCGCAATCCGAAAGTCAGTGAACTGCTCTTTACGATCGGGGACAAGTACCAAACCGCTGAGGAGTTCGAGCGACAGATCGGGTCCCGGTTTGAGACGAAGGTCAACTTCCGTGCGGCTTGGGACGAGGCCATTGCGATCGCCGCGAGCTACGATCGCCCCACGCTGGAATCCCGGCAACGCTTCTCCCAGGACGTGTACAGGCCCCGGCGCGACGAACTGTCAGAGGCCTGGAACCGGGTCTACGGGCACCCCCCGAGCGCGGCGTAGCACCTCCGCCCCCGGCCCACCGCTGCGGATTCCAACGTTCGCCAAGGACGCAGGGCCTTAGGGATCTGTCGCGGGCTTCGCGCTCTCGTGGAGTTTCTGCTCGAGGAGGCTCAGTTGCTTCCGCAGGCGCTTGACGGCGGCCGATTTCGGTAGGATCTTCAAGTAGAATTCGCTCGTCTGTATTACCTCCCAGTCCGCGGCCTCGTCCGGAGGATGGGTGGCCCCGCTCGGCGGATGTTCTCGCCGCCCCGTCTGTGGGATGACGGGAGCCGAAGAGGGTGGGGCCACAGCCGCCGGCTCCGTCCGGATCGGCTTTCCGTTCATTCGGGGGACCGTCGAATCCGAGCGGGTCAGGATCCCGGTGTACCCTAGATACTCCAACAGTACGCGGAGCGCCCCTCGATTCTGCTCGACCGGAATCGGGATCGCCGCCGCCAGGGCCGCCAACAGGTCCTCCTCTCGGAATGACTCGGGACGGTCGGCCCGCAAGAAGACCCTCGCCGCCGTACCGAACCATGTCTTTTCGACGAGCGAGCGCAACAGCCGTCGGGCACGTCCCTCGTCCGCGATCTGAGTGTTGATGAGTTGCATCGCGACCGGAGTGGGCTTGAACCGGCCGGCCTTTTCCTCGATCAGAAGTCCGATGTCGCAGAGGAACGCAGCGTTCAGCTCGGCCGCGTGGGGCGGGAGGCCGTGAGCCTCCACGGCGGCGGGCTCGACGGGGTCCGCTCCATTCCGGCTCACGCTCATGAACCGTCGTAGAACGTCGAAGTGTGTCTCGACCGGGAACTCCCCCGACGGAAGTGGATGGGCCGCCGGAGTCGAGGTTCTGTCGGTCACCGTGGTTCCGGAGGTCACCGCGCTGAGGCGCGGCCCGGTGGAGTAGGGATCCTCCACCTCCCCCCCCTGATAGTTCGTTGCTCGGAGTTATGGATTTTTCCCGAGACTCCGCGGCCCCCCGGGGCGGGCGCAGGCTACGCGGAGGACGTGGCCAACGACCGGAGACGGTTCCGTACGTCGCGTGGGGCCCGTTCGGTCGCCACGGTAATCGTGATCGCGGAGAGCTCGCGCGCGTGCGCGAGCAGGAACTGTTCGGTCCGACAACGGTCCTTCTTCCAGCACTCCCGAAGCCAGGTTCCGACCGCCCTCCGGACCCAGAACGCGGGGTCGCGGTGGAGGCGGAGGAGGATCTCGAATGGACGGTCGAGTTGCCCCGACCGCACCCAGCGGTTCATGGCGTACAGAGAGGCCCGGCGGCGCCACTGATTCGATGAGCGGGTCCATGCCCTCACCTCCCGGAACCGTGAGGGACGCTGCTCCAGCAGTCGGCCGATCACGCCGGCGCCCAAGGTGTCGCACAGGCCCCAGCCTTCGGCCCCGTCGACCCATGATGTCGCGAGGTGCCAGGTCCCCTCGGTCCACCGGGCCGAATAGATCACCAAAAGCTCGCAGGCGAGAATCCTTTCCTCGAAGGTGGTTCCCGTCCAGAGAGCCTGGCAGAGGGGGTGCAGGTCCTTCGCCGGGAGCTGCGGGTGTCGCCGGTGGAAGGCCCGCCCTATCGTCTGCATATCCCGTGTGTAGACTCCGAGCGCCGGGAGCGGGGAGCCGACGTAGTGCTGGAGGTCGAAGTGCTTCTCGGGATGGCCGGCGGCTCGGAGGGCCCGGACGAAGAGCCGTCGCTCCCGGGCGAGGGTCTCCTTGCCGATTCGTTCGGCCGAAGGATTCGTCTGCCCGGATCGAGTCACGGCTGATCGGGCAGGGTGTAGCTGAACTCGTACGAATGTTCTCCGTCCGCGATCCGGATGGTCATCTGACCGGTGAGCCCCCGGAGTTCGTCGGCACCGGAGTCCGGCACGACCTCGATTCGTTGGGTGGGGACCCCACGATCGAGTGTCCCTGAGTGCTGGAGGAGGAAAGAACCCGCTCGTCCATTCAATCGTCCCCGGAGCCGCTCGATCAGCACGTATCCTGCCGAGCCCTCGACCGCGGTCATTCCGGTGAGCATCCAGCCGCGGCTAGACCCCTCGAAGTCGCCGTGGAACTCCTTCTCCACAACGAGGCGTTCGAGCATGCTGTCCTCCCCCAGATCGCCCTCCCCATCAGGTTTCATCTCCACATCGAAGCGTCCGCGCGCGGTCGTCATCGCGCACTCGACCCCGTCCGGCTGGGAGGGGCGAGGGCAAGAGAGCTTCCACGAGGGATCACGGAACACCTGCCGGGGGGACTTTGAGCGGGGGCCCGCGGCCCTTCGTCACGAGTCGCTCCGGGGTGCATCGCCTTTTACCGCCCGCGGGGACGGGAGGGGTCCCGCGTGCCTTTCGCCGGAGATCCGGGCCCACCGGTCCCTCGAAGTCCGGTCCATTCCTCCCCCCATCGTCAGCCGAGGAGGCGGAGGAATTCTGAAGCGAGTTGAAACGCGCGCTGTTCGAGCCGGAGACGGGCCGCCTCATCCCCCGGTCCCAGGAAATCGGCATACCAGACCGGTCCGTCGGACCGCTCCGTCGCGAACTTCTCCCGGATGACCCGGAGCGCTTCGGCCAACCGGGGTTCCTCCGCAAATGGCCTCACGAGGTCGGAAACCTCCTCGACCCCCGCGCCGTAATTGTCGAGGACCGACACTATGTCGTACGCATCCTTGTGTTTGAACCGGGCCCCCAGTGCAATCCCTTTCGTCCCTAGGCACCCGACGGCGTCGAGCATCTCGACCTCCACGTCGACTTCGACGCCGTCCGGCCCGGTTCCCGAGATGAGATGCGGTGCGTGGTGCCGAAGGGCGATCTCGGCGCCGGCCATTGTCTTGGCTCGGAAGCCCGGCTGGAGCTCCCGGTGCAGATATTGGTCTACCTCGCCGTCGGGGGCGGTGGTGAGAAAGTCGACCTGGATGTCGCGGGGGATCGAGTCCGACCCAATGATGGTGCGCTCGAAGCCAAAGTGTTTTACTGGCATCCGCCTCCAACCGACGGCCACCATCAATTCGGCCATCGTGGGGGACTCGGTCTCCCGCACGGCGGCGGGGTCCACGACAAAATCGATGTCGATCGACCCGACGTGGGTGAAGGTTTCCCCTTCGCGGAGGTGGTCCCGGATGAGCAACCACGGGACCCAGCCTCCGACCAAAATGATCGCGCGGGGGTAGGGAGACAAGGTCCTGACCAGTTCGATCAGGGCCGACCGCGAGGAATCGATGAGCGCGGGGTCGAAATCCGAGGCCAACCGAGGGATCATCGAACCTCGGGAAATCGGATCGCTTTTTCCAAGATCTGCTCGGCCTGCTCCTGACCCCTCGCCGGATTCGTGTAGAGGTCCACGAACAGCTGAACATCGCTCACGACCTGGGCGCCGCGAATCTCCCGGGCCCTCATGAACACGCCCTCGTCGTAGGGGTCGAGGAGGACCACGTTCGCGCCGGACGACACGGGACGCAGGTCCAATGCTTCCCGCAGGCGCTCCGGCTCGCCTCGAACGTAAAGCCAGACATCATCATACCGGGTGAAGGGAGCGACCAGGGACGCTCCGGCCATGCCGGTGAGTGCGTACTCGACCCCCACGCGCCGGGCATTCTCCGCGACCGATGCGATGAGCCGCTCGGGGCCTTTCTCGAAGGAAAAGTACCGACCCGCCCGACTCTTCTCGACCGACCAGTTCTTGGCCCACTCCAACAGCAGGCGGCGGGGTTCGGACACCACGATGCGCCGCTCGGAGTCTCGGGTCACGAACCCTTTGGATTCGAGCAGGTCAACGACGAAGAAGACCCCCGCCGGGCTCATGGAGCACGCCTTCGACAGCTCCGTGAGGCGGGGGTGCTCGGTCGGCGTTTGGAGGAGCGCCCGGATCACGCGAGTAGCCTTCGGCGCAAACAGCGCCCGTAACGCTCGACGTTCTATCGGGTGTCCCGTGTCGCTCGCCCGGTCGATGAGCACCGGTCCGAATCGGAGGTAGGCGTCCCCCACCAAATCTAGATACCCGATCTCCTCGGCCCGGCAGATCTCGCGAGTCCGTGGGCCGATGTAGGGGGCCGCGAACACGAGGTACGATTTCGGACGGGTCCTACCCATCCTTCGAAGGCGGGAGATGGCGAGTTCAGCCATCCGGGGCTCTCCGTTCGACTTGGTTTCGAGGAGCAGCTCCCGGACCGTCCGCCCGACTCGGACCCGTACGACGAGATCGACCCGATCCGGCCCATCCAGGCGCACCTGCTTCCGGATCTCTTCGACTTTCAGGTTCGGTAAGAGACGGGGGAGCTCGTCGGCAAAACGCCGCGCAACCTCCTGCTCGCCCATCGGTCTGTTTTCGGCAGAATTCATGTATTTTACAGATGCTAAAATGCCTATATATGGTAAATACTTTTCCTTTCCATGCACGGCTCCGAGGTCCCGCCTCGACCGAGCTTGGTCAAGCCGCGAGAGGGGGGATCTGATGGCGCTCCCTTTTCCTCCCGCATAGGCTGCTCGCGCTCCGGGAGTTCCTCGCCGTGACCCGGGCCATTCGATTGGCGTTGGCGACGTTCGTCGTTGGATTCGTGGTGGAAGGCGGTACCGAGACGTACCAATTCTTCAGTGTCGGCTACTCGGGGCAGGCATGGATCGGGTTCTACTACATCGGCCTCGTCACCACCGGCATCGGGTTCTATCTCATGTACCGTGGACGCCACGAGTGGACGGAGAGCCATCGTCGAAGCGTACGTCGCGGCCACCGTTTCCTCTGGGTCGCCCTCGTGATGTTCCTTGGAGCCGCGGGAGCGATTGCCGGCCTCGGCCTCGTGGAAAGGAGTTCCGGTACCGGGGGCCCTCCCGCGATCGTCGTGTGGATCGTCGGGGGTCTCGTGGCGGTCGCGTTTGGGAACTTCTTTCTCAGCCTGGTGGTGCTCGTCGAACGACTCGTCGGTCCCGTGGGTCGTGTCATTTCCTGGGTCGCGTTTGCCTGGTCTCTCGGGGTGGCCGTCCTGACCGGATTCCTCGTCGGAAATGGCATCCTCACCCTGTTACACCAGTTCGTCACGAATCCGTTGGGCTTGATCGCTTCGTTCGCCCCGCTCGCCTTTGTGATCGCCCCGCTGTTCGTGACCTACTTTCTGTTCGCGGCGGCCTACTCCGACGCGTACCGGCGATTGCGGACCCAGTCAGGTGGTCGGACGCAACCGCTGTGAGATTCTCGAGTTCGGGCGGAACGTCGATCGGCGTCCCTCGCCTACTTTCGTGAGCCCGGGGTAAGAAGGTCGATCCTTCGCCCACGGCCCGACTCGCCGATCAAGGATTGGAGCCTGCGTCGGCGGGTGTCCTCACGGACGGCGGCCATGATCCAGTAGATGGCCACGCGACGGTAGTATGGGGGCTGGGCTTGAAAGAACTTCCAGGCCGCCCCGACGGACTGGAACTCTCGGCGGAACGGCGCGGGCAGCTTCTTCGGACGGTCTTCGAAGGCGTAACCCGCGCGCGGGCCCGGAGTCCCTTCTTCGAAGGTCCTTAGGCCCGAGGGGTGCATCCGCCCGAGTCGGAAGAGTTCCTCCACCTTGGCCACGTTGATCCGGCTCCACCGGCTCCCGCGACGGCGGGGGGTGTACCGGTTGGCATAGGTGCGGTTGTCGAGCGACCGAACTTGGCCGTCGACCCATCCGAAGCAGAGCGCTTCCTCGACGGCCTCGACGTAGCTGACGCCGGTCTTCCCGCTCCCTTTCTTGTAGTAACCGATCCAGAGTTCGTCTCTTCTTGCGTGGTTCCTCTCGAACCAGGCCCGCAGCAAGGCCCGGCGGGCGAAAAAGCGGGCGGGAGGGCGGACCCGTTCGGGCATGAACCCCGTGGGGGAAAGAGACCTGTCACAAGACCGTTCGGTCCAGCCGCCGACGGTTCAACGATTCCCGACCCGGGCTCTCCTCCCGTGGACACTGCGCGTGAGCTACGTTCTTAACGCTCGACCCGCGTTCCTCGCCGATGACAGCGAATCCGTGTCCAGGAACGAACTCTTTCCGCTCCGGTGAAGTCGATTTTTTCGATATCATCCGGCGTCGGGTACTGGCTTCGCTCGCCGCGACCGCCGGCGGGCTCAGCCTGATCCTCCTCTACATCGCCTTCTGGGCGCAACGGTTCAGTCTCTTTCAGAGCATCGTGGTCGTCGCAGTCTCGCTCTTGGTGCTCGCCGCGTTTCTCCTCGGAGCGTGGGTGTCGTTCGGACTGCGGTTCGTGGGCCGCTGGCCCGACTGATATTGGGACACCGCGCAGGAAGCCCGGACAGCTCCCTCCCGCACGCGGCGGTCGAAGGAAGGGCGGGGCCCTCGATTGCGATCTCTCAGGGTATACTTTCCTGCCGCTTCGGGTTAAGTACGCTGGCCAGCTCTCGGCAATACGCCCCAGGGCGCAGGTTGAACCATGACACACCACGAGGGAGTTACGACCGACCACGTCGAATATGCGTCGAAGGACCCCGCCGCCACTCGCCGATTCCTCGAAAAGGCGCTCGGATTCCATTTCGACGTGATGGAGAACATGGGCGGCTACGGAATGCGGAGCGACAAGGTCGAGCGAGGTTCCGGAACCGGTGTCCGTGGGATCGAGAAGGGAGAGTCCCCCACAACGATCGCTTACCTTACGGTGAAGAATATCGAAGATGCGCTCAAGGCGGCCGAAAAAGAAGGCGCCCGGGTGCTCGTCCCGAAGACGGAGATTCCCGGAATGGGCTGGAGCGCGGTCGTTCACGCCCCAGGGGACGTCCCCATCGGGCTCTTCCAAGGCCCGTAGCGCCCAACGGACCTACGCGCCGCCCGCGCGACGGCCCCCCCGTCGCCGCCGGGAGGGCACTCCGATGTGGAGTCCGCGCCGGTCAGGCGGGCTGGAACAGCTCAATCGGATTCCCCGATGGGTCTTCGCAGACGATCTGCCTCCCTCCGGGCCCTTTGACCACTTCACTGCGGAGGCGAATGCCCGTTCGGCGTAGTTCCATGACGAGCGGGGCGAGATCCCCTACCTCGAGGACGAATCGATTCCAGCCACCGGGTTCGGGCGTGCGCCCGTCGGGCATCGGTTGAGCGGCCGACGAGGCGGGTCCTGCTACCCAAAGGGTGAGGTCCGCCCGGGTAAGGATCGCCATGGCGGGGCCGAACTGCCGGTCGAGATGGAAACCGAGGACCGTGGAGTAGAAGTGGACGGCCTCGTCGACGTCCCGAACGATGTAGCGTACGGGAGCCATCGCCCCTTCCCTACTTCGGTCGCCCGGGAAAGGGCCTCATCGACGCTCCATCAGAATCGACCATGCGAGCGGTCGAAAATCCCCGCCCAGCTCGAATCGGAACTCGCGGACCTCCAAGAAATTGAAGAGGGGTCCCAGCTCGGCGCGGAACTCCTCCTCCCGGACCACGGGAGGACCGTTGGACAGGGGCTCTCGCGCATTCCCCGCGAGGGAGAGCCACCGGGTCCCGTGCCGGCTGACTCGCTCGATCGTCTTGAGAAGTCCCGGCAAGTCGCGATTCCGTAGGCCGTGGTAGAGGCCGATATCGAACACGACATCGTAGGGACCGCCGAGGTCCATCTTCCGGAGGTCCCCTACGCGAAAGTCGACCGCGACGCCGGCACGTCGTGCCTTTTCCCGGGCCCGTTCGATCGGGAGCTCGATAAGGTCCACCGCGGTCACCCGGTACTTGCGCCGCGCAAACTCGATGGCGTTGGTTCCCGTCCCGCACCCCAGTTCGAGGACCGTACGGCCGGGCAAGAGTCCGGCGTCCAGCACCCGGACCAGCTCGGTACTGGGTACCCCGGAGTCCCACGGCGTGTCCTTCGTGGCGTAGGCCTCACGAAAACGTTCGACGGGATCGTCGCCTGGAAGCATGCGCGGCACAGGGTGCGAAACCCTCTGCGTTCTACTTACCCACTTCGGAGGGCCGCGCGAGGGGGCGTTCGGCCCGTCCACCCCCTACAAGGCGGTCCGGAGAATCGCGGGGAGCATCAGTTCGAACGCCTCCTGGCCCTCGGGGTACTCTTTCGTCTTCACGCTCGTCCGTTCCACTCGGATTCCCGCTTCCGACAGTCGCCCGTGAGCCTCCTCGAGCGCCTGGCCGAGATAGACGTTGACGAGGGTCTGCCGGGCCCGGGCACCGGCGACCATCCGCGTGGCGCCGACAATCGGACTTCCGACGATGGTCAGTGAGTCGCCGACGCGGACCAACTGACAGGGACCGGAGTCGATGCCGATCGACAGTCCCACGCCGACCGGGAAATTTCGGGAGTTCTTCCGGAGGTTCGCGATGAACGAGTCGGCCGCCGGCATCACGGTCTGGCAGAACTCCGGGACCAGGGTGACGCCCGGGGGTGGATCGGTCCGTTGAATCCAGAAGGCGATGAACCCATCTCCGGTGAACTTGTCGAACCAGCCGTGCTGGTCGTTCGCAAGATTCCGAACCGCTTCGGTGAAACCGATGATGAACCGAGCGAACAGGGCAGGTTCCACGGCCTCTTTCAACACGAACCCCGACATCCGGAGGTCGCCCACGACCACCGCGGCATCCACCGAGGTGGAGCCGCTGGCCAGCAGCTCCTCGAGGGCCGCCTGCCCCAGCTGATGCCGAGCGTCCTCCGGGCCGTGGCGCGCTAGAAGCGCCTCGAAGGGGTCGCTCGGGAACTCCCCCCCCGCCATCCCCGTGAGCGTCATCGGCCGTCGGGACGAGGGAGCTCACTCTCAGAGATTAGCTTGCAGATTCGCCGCACCTGCCCAAGGTAGAGACGTTCAGGGTCGGAGCGGTTCCCCCGCCACCTCGGCCCGGGATCCCCTCCGAGTCAGGGGAGAGCCCGGCGCCCGCGCCCCCGCCCTCGGTCCGCGAAGTCCCTCGGGGGCTCGAAGGACCGGCGCCGGGATCTGGGCCAATCTACTTATGCCCCATAAGTCCTTATGGGGCATAAGTCAATGCCGCTCTTTGACCTCGCCCCTAAGGAAACCTCGGGGGCCCTGTTCGGCCGGGACCGGGAAGTCGCCGAGCTGACCCGGCTCGTAGAGGCCCGTCGATGGGTCGTCGTCCTGGGGCCCCGCATGGTCGGGAAGACGAGCCTCGTGAAGGCCGTTCGCCACCGGCTCCGTCGCCCCGGCGCCTACGTGAACCTTTGGGGAGTGCGGAACGTGCAAGGCCTCGTCGAGGGGCTGATCAGCGGGTTCAACGAATCGGCGTCGCTGCGGGCCCGGCTCGTGCGCGCGGCCCGGCGCGTGGACGGCTTCTCCGTCGGGCCTTCCGGACTTTCCGTCGCGACCTCCCGGGCCCCTCTCCAGACCGCCTGGGACCTGCTGGACCTCCTGGGCACCGAGAAGCGGGACTGCCTGGTCGTCCTGGACGAGGTTCAGGAGCTCTCGTCCAATGCCGGCGCTCTGCTCCGGCTGCTCGGCAACGTATTCAACACCCGACCGAACATCGTGTTCGTCTTTACCGGCTCCCTCGTGGGACTCTCGCGGACGCTCCTGGAGCCTGCGACCGCCTCACCGCTGTTCGGTCGCGCCCCGCTATCGCTGTCGCTCGGCGCCTTCGATCGACCGACGAGCGCCCAGTTCCTCGCCCGGGGCGCCCGTGAGCTGGGTCTCAACCTCTCGGCGGGGGATATCGACGCCGCGCTGGACGGTCCGCTCGACGGGACCCCCGGCTGGCTCACGCTGTTCGGAAACAACGTGGCGGTGCGGAAACTACCAGCCGACCGGGCGCTCCGCGAAACGATTCGGGAGGGGAAAAAGGTCGCCGAGGCCGAACTCGCCCATTTTCTGTCCACCCATGACACGTCGTTGTACTGGCCGGCGTTGAAGGCGATCGCCGTCGGGGCTTCCTGGGGGACCGTCCGGGAGTACGTGAGCCGGTCGACCGGAGGCGCGGTGAACGATGGGACGGTGCTTCGCGTCGTGCGCGCCCTGGAGGCGAACTACATCGCCCGGCAAGCCGAGGGAGGGTACGGGATCGTTGATCCGATGGTCCGCGCGTACGTCCTCGATGCGGGAAGCCCCCCGAGGGTCACCCGACGACGCCCGTACATTCGACGGTCGCGCGACCGGCCCCGCTGAGACGCCGTGACCCCCCGGACCGACCGCCCCTCGCGCCCGCGTCTCGAGCGAGGGTTCGACTCCGCCCTCGCGAGGCACTGGAGGCCCAAGGCCGCCCCCACGGCGTTCACTCGTCGACCCCTGGGAAGTATCGGTCTCGGATGGAACGGATGTTCAGAAGGCCGATCAGGAAGATGACGATCCACCAGAAGGCAGCGACCCGGGGGGCGAAGAATGCGATCGGGATGGACAGCAGGAACACCGCGGGGGCGATCGACGCGCGGAAGGTGGTGTAGCGTTTCCACTCTCGGGACAACGATGGGGAGGTCAGTTTTCCTCGTCCCGAAGCGTACAACCATTCGCCGAGGAGGCCGAAGCCGGCGCCCGCCTGAACGAGGGCGAAGACGATCGGGCCGAGCGGAATGCCTCCCGCGTTGTCGAGGACCACCGTGGCGAACGGTACGAGTACGACGCAGGAGAGGGTCACCAGGTTGAATCGAGCGAGGATCGCATTGTCGCGGGGAATCAGGCTGAAGATGCGCCGATGGGCTAGCCAGTAGAAACCGGTCACGAAGAAGCCGAAGAAGTAGGCGAGCAAGGTCGGGACGAACCGACCCGGCGAAAGGAACCCGGTGGTCGCCGCGGAGCTGATTCCGGTCGGTGGAAGTAACCCCAGCACCAGCAGGGTCATCGCGAACGCAAAGATTCCGTCGCTGAGCGCCAGCAAACGGGGGAGGCCGTTCTCCGCCTCGGCGGAGGAGGCAGCGGATTTGCCGGGAACGGATGCCGGAGCCGTGCCCTCATCGTCGAGCATCGAGTGGAGGGTGGAGGGGTGGGACCATTAACAGGCTTCGTCGGGGCTCCGTCGGAGGCCGTTCGGCGAGGATCCAACGGGCCGCCACCCGGGGGGAGCGGACCTCGCCGGTTGGGTGGGACGGTCGTTCGTCCCGAGCTTGAACCTGGGATCAGCGGGCCCCGACGGTCGCTGCCCTCGCACGGGAAGCTGTCCACTTCCGTTGGATCCCAATCGATCGAGCGACCAGTAGCCCCGCGCTAACGGAGAATACGGCATCGATTATTGCGAGGACGACCTGTTGCTGCATCGGTGGAAACCCCCCCGAGGGGCTTCCGAACTCGAACGAGCTCGGGAACAATGCGGCGGCGAGCGTCACGCGGATCACAACGGCACCAACGAAAAGCGCGGCGAAAGAGAACCCGATGCGGTACGACCAGTCCCCCGACGGTGCCCGGCTCACGAGCGTCATCCGCTCGGCGACGGGGGTGAACGCCAACGAAGTGCCGATGAGTATCGCGACGTCGAGTGGGATCAGGTACGGGCGAGCCCATGGAGTGAGGAAAAACGACTCGAGCTCGCTCACCCCCCAGAGGATCAGGATCAGCGCCGGCACCGCGGCATTGCGGAGTGAAGAGAATGGCACCCCTTGTGTCATCGCGTACGAACGCCGGATGATCACGAGGACAATCACGAATTGGATGAGGATCGCCGTAAGTTCGGGAGAGGTGTAGTCCGTCACGCACAGCCTGGGGGCCGGGAAGGGAGGACGAAGGTCCGGCTAATGAGAGTTCACTGAAGCCGCCGGCTTCGGAAGGCACGCCTGCGTGCGACGGATCATGGAGGCCGCGGACTGCCGGTCGGTTAGGCAAATTCGCCTTGCGGACGCAAGAACTTCACGACGTAGCCGTCCGGATCGTTGATCGTGAACGCAGTGCCGTACGGCCACTTGCGGAGGCGCGATTCGATTTTCACCTTCGCTTTCCTTGCGCGGAGATATATCCCCTCCACATTCCGCAATTCCACGTTGACGATGACCCCCGCGCCGAGGGGAGAGCTAACCCATTTGGTGTAATTCTGATACTCTCTTCCTCCGGCGCGGGACGTAATTTTCCCGAGGGCGATCACCGCGTCGCCGATCCCCACTCCGGCGTAGAGGAGTTGGCCATCGTCCCCCGCCCACTTCCAGCGGACCGTGAAGCCCAAGGCGCGGTAGTACGCGACAGACCGGTCGACATTCTTGACGTTGAACATCACGCTGATGAGTCCCTTCACAACTTCTCCAGCGTCCTCGGGGGGCCGCCCAGCCAGGGGAGGAATATCACCTCCTAGTACATCGCTGGAGGGAGCGTGGGCCAGAGTCCCCCGATTTTCGACGGGTGTAACCGGCAGTGCACTTCTCAGAGCCTCCGCGCACTGGGAGGCCCTTCGTGTCGTCTCCCGAACCCCCGAGATAGGGAGACGGCTTCCAGAGTCTTCAGGCTCGATCCGCGCCAATGGGAATGCGTCGAGCCGCCCACCGGAGAAGAATCACCGCGGGAATCGCTGGCGCGGCCAAGAAGGCCCAAATCAGGAAGGGATTCGCCGTCAGGGAGAGGACCCAGCCACCGACGATCACGGCGAAGAGAAAGCCGACCCCCCCGATGGTCTGGAACGCTCCATTGTACGACCCCACCTCGCGGGGGGGCGCGAGATTGGAAGGGAGGGTCGACAGCGGAATGGTCACCAAGTTCTCCCCGAAAGTGAGGACGGCGACCGCGAGGAAGAACACGACGGTAGGAAGGATCAGGAAGAGTCCGGCGACCCCGAGACCCAGATACGCCACGGCGGTCAGGGCGAGACCGAGAATGAAGATGGTCGTGTGCCGCCTTCCGAGAACGGCTTCCGTGGTCGCCGACTGGCCGAACACGACGACCAGCCCGTTCAGGGCGAGCCCGAGGCCGAGGAGCGAGTAGGAGATGCCGAGCACATTGTGGACGAACAGCGGGAAGGTGATGGGCCACTGCCCGAGGAAGATGCCGCCGAGGGCGAACCCGACCGCGACTTGTATCGCCGGTCGATCCCGCGCCAGCGCCGAGAGGCTTTGGCGAAGGCTTCCCGTTGGGGGATCCGTAGTGCCGGTCACCGTTCGGGTCTGCGGGGCTCGGGCGATTCCGAGCGCCCGGTCAAAGGGAGACGGATCCAACGCGAACAACATCAGAAGAGCGCCGCCACCGACCACCGCCGCGGCCAGGCCCACTGCCCAAGCGAATCCCAACGTGGCGACCAGTAAACCTCCCATGGTGACTCCCGCGGAGTACCCCGCGTTGAACCCGATTCGGAACCACGTGAACCCGCGGGTCCGTTCCGAACCGACCGCAAAATCCGCAATGTATGCGGAGAAGGCCGGACCGGAAGCGGTCGCAATGGAACCGCCCACGATGGCGGCCGCGATGGCTCCACCGAGCGAATGGAGCTCGAACGCGTACGCCAACCCCAACGTGGCTACGGCCTCGCTCCCGAGCCCGCTCAGGATTAGGTTCTTTCGGCCGATCCGGTCGGTGAGAAGTCCGCCCGCGAGAGAGAACGGTAGCTGGACTACTCCAACTCCGGCCACGATGATGCCGATCTCAAAGTAACCGACCGAGAGGACGCTGTGGAGAAACAGGGCGAGGAAAGGGAAGTACAGCGCGCTCCCCAGCGACCGGATCCCAACGCCGATTCCCAGGAGTCTGAGATTCCGGTCCACTGGCGATCGAATTGAGGGGCCTCAAAAGAAGTTGTGCACCGCGGGTGATTACGAATCGTACTGCGATGCCCGTTTTTCTCTGCGCGGGTTCCCGAGGGGTCGTGTCCAAGATTGGTCCCAGGCCCAGGAGCATCCCTCCGTGTCTGCTCGCCGGGGCCGGCAGGAGTGGAGTGCCGACGGGGGAGGGGACATGTCCTAGCAGCCTAGTCCCCGCGCCAGTCACCTATGGCTGAGGCACTGACGACCGTCGCCTCGCCGCGATCATGTTCACGGACATGGCCGGGTTCACGGCCACCGCCCCGAAGAACGGGGCCCAAGGCCTAGAGCTCAGGGCCAAACAACAGAGGGTCCTTCGTCCCCTCTTTGCGGCCCATTATGGACACGGGGTCAAGTCAACCGGGGACAGGCTCTCCGTCGAGTTCGGGACCTGAACAGGGGCTCCCGAGCATCCGCTCGAGAGGGACGAAGCCGTACTTTACGGCGTGCGGCCGGTGCGAGGGCGTGACTCGGCGGCCCGGTTCCGGGCCTTGAGCGACAACATCAGTGGGATTTGACCCTCAGACTTGGTGAGGTGCCACCAGCCGTGACGGTCCTCGACCATGGCTCGGTACCTGTGCCAGTAGCTGTAGGAGTACTCCTTCACTGAATCGATGGAAAGGCCTCGTTCGACCAACGCGTTGACGATCGTCGACACAGGATGGATCCAAGAGTAGCTGACCCTGAATTTCATCTTCGCGTCGGTGGCATAGGTCCCATCAAACTCCTCCCGAATCGCCTGGCCCCCGAAGTAGCGATTCTTCAGCTCAAATCCGGTCGCGGTATCGTTCGTAAAGAGCTCGGCGATCGGATGATCCTCGAGGAGAAAGAACCGCCCACCGGGCTTGAGAACGCGCGCGACGACCTCGGCCCACCCCTCGATGTCGGGGAGCCAGCAGAGCGCCCCTTTCCCTGTGTAGACGATGTCGAACCGCTCGTCGATGACTTCGGTTAGTTCGTACAGGTTCGATTGCAGGAACCGAGCCTGGACTCCGGCCTCCCGGGCCATTCGCCGGGCCGCCCGGATCGCGGGAAGGGAGAAATCCACCCCCGTCACGCGAGCCCCCCGGCGGGCCCAGGAAAGGGTGTCAAGCCCGAAGTGACACTGGAGATGAAGCAGAGAGCGCCCGCGCACAGGCCCCAACTCCTTGATCTCGAGGGGGCGGAGCGTTGAGCGGCCCCGAAGGAAGGAGGGGACGTCGTACGCGCGGGAGGCGACGTGAAGCGGAACGCTCTCGTCCCACTTGTGGCGATTGATGTTCATCCGTCGGTGGTCGCCCTCTCTCACAGCCCCGCCCACCTTCCGGGGAGGATAATGCGAACGGGGGGTCTCCCCACCTCCCGCACCGGACCCTTGCTCTGGCCTAGGGTCCTCGGTCCGCCAGTACGGATGAAAACCTCCGCGCCACTCTCCTCGGCTTCGCGAGGTGGTCGGGGGCCTGAATCGAGTTCGCCATCGGCGAGAGTCATTTATCTACCGAATTGACTTGAGGCCGGGAGAGCGAATGTCCGATGCAAAGGGCGCGGGGCCGGCGCTGGCGATGTTGGGATCAGTTCCGCTCTTCTCCGGCCTGGGCAAATCCCAGCTCCGAACGATGGTGACGTCCGCCAAGGAGCGAACCTACCGCGCCGGAGAGACCATCGTCAAGCAAGGGGAGAAGGGGATCGGTTTCTACCTTATTCTCGACGGACAGGCCCGCGTCGAAAAGGCCGGTCAACAGGTTGCAGTCCTCGGTCCTGGGCAGTTCTTTGGCGAGATGGCCCTACTCGACCAGCAGCCCCGAACCGCGGATGTGCTCGCCTCGGGGGCTGTCCGTTGTCTCGTGCTCTCTCCGTGGGAGTTCTGGTCGGCCGTTGGCAACGAGCCGGAAGTGCTCCGGACCTTGCTCAAGGAAACGGTTCGACGGATGCGTTCCGGTCCGGCGGCACTGAGCGACTAGTCCGACGGATCGGGTCCCCGGTCCGCGGAGTGGGCGCGGGGCAGTTCTTGGGGGAACCGGATGCTAGCCCCCGATGAGGAGTACCAGGACATTGTCGGAATGCTTCGCGCGAAGGCCGTCCGAAACCGTTCCAAGATCGCACTACGATTCCTCTCGGGAGACCTCACCTACGAGGAGCTCGACCGGGGCAGCGATCGCGTGGCCGCAGGTCTTCGGGAGCGGGGGATAGGGAAGGGGAACCGCGTCGCCTGCCTCCTCGGAAACCGACCCGAATTTCCTCTGCTCTGGTTCGGTGTCGCGAAAACGGGGGCGGTCTTCGTGCCCCTCAACACTGCGCTCCACGGTGAGCTCCTCAGGTACGAACTCGCCGATTGTACCCCGACGGCGATCGTCACCGATGGAGACTCATTTCCGGCCTATGAGCACGTCTCAGACTGGGGGGGCGCCCCCTCCGTCTGGGTAATCGACGGAGCCTATGCCGGGTCGCCCCTGGCTGGAGACGTTGAACGGTTTTCGGCGCTCGCCAACTCGGGGGGTCTCCCTCCGACCGAGCCCCTCCGTCCTTCGGAACCGGCGTCGATCCTCTACACGAGCGGGACGACGGGCCGGCCGAAGGGCGTGGTTCTGCCCCACCGTCGGCTCGTGAACACGCCCAAGGAAGTAGGGGCGCGGGCCATTCTCACCCCCGAGTCGGTCCTGTTCACTTCCCTGCCGTTGTATCACTGCAATGCCCAGGAAAAGACAACCCTCGTCGCACTGCTGAACGACCTCACCGCGGCGTTCGATGACCGGTTCCACGCCTCGTCGTTCTGGGAGACGGCCTCCCGATTCCATGCAACGCACGTGGCGCTGCTCACTACGATGATCAGCGTACTCTACAAGCAGCCGGCCCGGCCGAGCGACCGGACCCACGCCGTGCGGATCGCCACGGCGTCCGGGACGCCCGTCGGGCTCTGGAAGGAGTTCGAGGCCCGATTCGGAGTTCGGATCATCGAGAGCTATGGGATGACGGAATGTGGCTGCACGACGCTGATGAACCCCCCGAACGCGATCCGGGTCGGGTCCGTCGGGCTCCCCTTCGGTTTCGTCGAGGCGCAGGTCGTGGACGAACATGACCGGCCCGTTCCCCCCGATACGCCGGGCGAACTCGTCGTGCGTCCCCGGGTCCCCTTCACGATGTTCCTGGAGTATCTCGGCAAGCCGGAGACGACCGTCGCTGCGTGGCGGAACCTCTGGTTCCACACGGGCGACCTGTTGCGCCAAGATCTGGACGGCTACTTTTACTTCATCGACCGGAAGGGCGACGTGATCCGCCGCCGAGGCGAAAACGTGGCCCCGTTCGATGTCGAATCGGCGCTCGCCCAGCACCCGGCGGTGCTCGAGTGCGTAGCCGTCGGGGTCCCCTCCGAACTCGGTGAGGAGGATGTGAAGGTCTTCGTGCAGCTCAAAGAAGGGGCCGGGGCGACGGCCGAGGAATTGTTCCGTTTCGCAGCGAGTGCCCTCCCGTTCTTCATGGTGCCGAGATACATCGAATTCGTCCCGACGATTCCCAAGACACCGAATCAGAAGGCGCAGCGATTCCTGCTCCGGGGGAAGATCACGGGCCGGGAGGTCGATCGTGAGGCACTCGAGTCGAGGGCGCCCCCAGCGCCGGGTTTCGTCCAGTGAGTCCGGGCCCTCGCGACTAGGCCACACCGAAGCCCTCCCCGGGCCCAACGTAAGCTCCCCGCGCCGAACGAACGAGCGAAGCTATCCGGGGGCGGTCTCCAGGATCGATTGATCCGGTGTGGAAATGACGCGAAGGAGTCGGAGCCCCGCGGATTGGAGTAGCCTCTCGTATTCACTCTGCATCCGCTCGCGACCGCCGGGAAAGGCGAGCATGTTGAGGTCCATGGCGAAGGCCTGGTCCGGGCCCCGGGCCGAGGGAAGAAGTCGCTCCACGATCAGCAGCCGTCCGTGCGGGGGCATCGCCGTTCGCACATTACGAAGGATCTCGACGGCCCGCGGGTCGGGCCAGTTGTGAAGCACGCTCTTCAATAGATAGACGTCGGCGCCCGCCGGTACCGATTCGAAGAAGCTTCCCCCGAAGATCCGGCACCGTGCGGTCAGGCCCAACTCCTCGATGTGGGCCCGCGCGCCTTCCACGGCGTAGGGGAGGTCGAACAGAATCCCCGTCATTTGAGGATATTGCCGCAGCACCGCGCCCAGCAGTTCGCCGTGACCCCCGCCCACATCCGCGACCTGGTGCGCTCCCTCGAAGGAGAACGCTCGGAGGAAGGCCCGGGCCATGTTGTTCGTCCCGGCCACCATCGCTCGTTGAAAGACCGATGCGAGGTCCGGATGTTGCGCGAGGTATTCGAACTCAGGAAGGCCATATTCCTCCTCGATGGCCGTGCGGCCGTGTCGAACTGCGTCGGCCAGCCGCTCCAGTGCGCGCGCTCGAAATGGGTGGAGAATGAAGGTCAGGAAGTCCCGCTCGGACTCCGCGGAGTCCTTCCGAAGGTGCCGACCGAGAGGACGGAGGGCAAACTGGTCCCGTTCGGGCTCCGCAACCAGCTCTTGCAATGTCGAGATCCGCAGGAGCCGTGCCAACGAAGAGGCATCGCACCCAACCTCTTGCGCGACGAGGGCGATGGGTCGCGAGGTCTCCTCGAGGTGGTCAAACACCTCGAGCTCGATGGCGGCCCTCAGCGCTGCCAGACCAAGCGACCGCTCGAGGACGTTGAGGGCGAGGCGTTCGCGCTCCGCGCTGACGTCTCGGTGGGGCGTGTCACGGGAGGCGTTTGCCAATCGATCCCTCCCAACGGGGGACGCGCCCCACGGACATCTAACTGACGGAGATCAGAATCGGGCTCCATCCACTGCTTCGGACGAGAGATCTCGAAGGGTACTCCCCGCGGCTTGGCGCACGGGCACCGCGCCGCCCGGGTCGCGATATCTCCCCTACCGGCCGGATCCGAACCCGAGATTCTTCAGGAGCTTCTGGTGGTCCTTCGGACTCACCCACTCGACCTTGAGATAGCTCCGCAGGAAGGAGTCCGGTACTCCGAGCCGTCGCGCTTCGGTCAATGAGAATCGGTACGCTTCGAGCTCGGTCGGGCTGTCAACGTAGCCATGGGAGATATCCCAAAGCTCCCGGCCGTCCGCCCGCTGGAGGATGTGGGTGAATTCATGGAGAATGTCGAGGTAGAGAGTGATCGAGGGACTCTTCGCCAAGTGGGTCTGACCGACCACGATGCAGTCCGTGGCGCTCGTAAAGGGTTGCCAGCCGACGGACTCCGCGAAGGGCGGGACCTCGCGCGGCGCGACGTACATCCACGTCGGCCCCGCCACGACCTGTATCTTTGTCCCAGCGACCATCGACGTCCGACTCCGGGCGCCCGTCGGGTATTTCGCGAAGGGCGGAACCTTGGTGAATCCGGGAAAGACCTTCGTAAGTGGGTAACCTCCGGGGGGAAGCTCTCGGGAGATTCCGAACGGGGCCGGCGCTTCCGGAAGGGCCGCTCGATTCGTTGGGGTCATCGGCCGGTTTCTCCTACGCCGGCCGCGGGGGTTCCCACAACTCTAAGCGGTGACCGTCCACGTCCCGGATCCAAGCGAACCGACCGAACTGGGATTCATCCACTCCCCCGACGACCTCGACCCGCTCCCTCCGGAGAGCGAGCAGCGTTCGGTCAAGATCCTCGACAATATAATTGATCATGAATGACTGTCGCGACGGTCCGAAGTAACGGGTGCCGGCCGGGAACGGAGCCCAGATAGTCATGCCAGTCTGTTTCTTGACTCCGGAGTGTCTCCAACGGAATACCGACATGGTCTGCCCTTCTTCGGTCGCCACAGATAGCCCGAGATGGCGGCGATACCATTTCGCGAGCCGCGTGGGATTCTTGGTGCGGAAGAAAACTCCCCCAATGCCGATGACGCGTCGCCCCATGCCCTCCGCCTACATCGAGGGTTGATTAGTCCGACCTCCGCTGGACCCGGACGCAAGCCTGATGGTTCGGCGAGCGGCGCGATAGAAGAGATCGCGCGATGGCAGACGCGCCTCCTTGGGAGTGGGTGGAAGGAGACCCCGTCCGCTCCCGGCGGTATAGCTTTCTGAGCAGCATGGTCATTGGGACGTCCCTCGCGTTTGTTGCCTGGGCATTCCTCAACTACGCAAGCCTGAATGGATGGTTGGTTTTCCCGGTGGCTCCGTCTGTACTCTGGCCGCTGCTTTTCGTGCTGGTCTTCGTTCCTTTGCCCCTAATTCTTGTGTACTACGCCCGCCGCTTCCCCGTCATTAGGCGACTGGGGATCTCGCCGGTTGGGCTGCGGCTGGTGATTCCTCCGAGAGGCTTCACCTATCGCTGGGGGGAGGTCACTCGTCTGGGCACCGATTGGCTGGAGGTGCATCCGCTTCTTGGCTCTCAGCGATATCGGTTGACAGCCTACCAGGCCCAACGTATGATCCGCTTCTTGCAACCCCACTGAGCCCCCCGAGCGCGGGAGAGCTCCAATGCCGTCGGCCTGCGTGGCACTCCGACCGATCGTTTGTTGAGGGCGCTCAGTCTGCCTTGCTTCTCCTGATCTCGAACACACGCGCGAAGGCCAAGGTGCAATCTGAATTGCACCCAGTGTGTGTACCGGGGGTCCATCCAGGCGCCGCCGTCCCGCTGCGGTCTCCGGGACACGAGCACACTTGTCGAGAATGCCCGGAGTGAGTCAATCCTATGCGCCGGGACTTGCATCGGAACGTCGTGACCGCCCCCGTCTGGAGGCCTCTCCAAGAGGACCCTGAGGGCGCGAGCCGTCTCCTCGAGGTCGCCGAGGCGGCAGCGCGAGCCACCGGCAGCAACATGGAGGCGGAGGGCCTCGCGGCACAGCGAAAGGGCGTCCAAGAGCGCAAACGTTCGGGGGGCCTCCTGCGAGATCCGGACGGCCCGGTCTGGGGAGTTGCGGTCTGGACCTCGATCGAAGGCCTGGGTCGGCGAGTCTCCCCCATCTACCTCGCAGAGGATCACCAGAATCCCGCGGGGTGGACCCGGTTCCTGGCCTCCCTTCTGGAATCGCCGGACCCCGCGGGCCGGGTTCTCCTGTTCAGTGCCCCGATGCCCGGATTCTCAGACCAGGAAGCGCGTGCGTTCCTGGTTCCGCGGGGTTTCCATCCCTACCATCGGTACGGCCTCAAGTTTCCCCCCGGAAGCCCTCTACCTGACGCCCCGGCGTTGCCCCTGAGAACCGGGCGGATTCGGACCGTGGGTCCGGCGGACCTGGAGGGGCTCGCAATCCTGAATACGGCCTCCTACGCGCGCTCGATCGACCGGTTTCTCTTCGCCACCGCCAACGAGCCTCTGGTGGGCGCTCGGCGTATTCTTCAGTCCCTCTTCGAAGGAGAGTACGGCACCTTTGTCGGCGACGCTTCGTTCGGACTGGAGCTCGCCGGCGAGCTTCGGGGCGCGACGATAGTGACTCGCCGTCCCACCCACCTCCTCCTCGCCGACGTGGAGGTGCACCCGAGCGTGCAAGGTCAAGGACATGCCCGGCGACTCATCCGGGCTACCCTCGAGGCCGTCGCCCGCGATTCCACCACCCCACTGGTACTCGCCGTCACCGAGGAGAGCCCGAAAGCCCTCCGGCTCTATCGCGACCTCGGGTTCGTGGTCCAGGACGGGCCGTTTACGTTCTGGGCCGATACCGCAGCCCTCGGAATCTCCCCATCCCCATCCAGCCCGTGAGAAGGCCCGCGCCTGGGCTCGCCGTCAAGAGTCGGCCGACGGTCTGGGCCCCCGGCGCGTCGACCGACGAACCGGTGACCATCGATGTGGCCCCTAGTCGTCAGAGATCCGGAGCGGGCGCGTTACACGAGTTGGTAGACGTCGATCGGCGATGAGACGTTCTTCAGGTGCAACGCCCGTAGTTTTTCGACACGGACCTTCACTTTGTTGCGGACCTGTTCCCACACGGCGCCGGTGATACAGATACCGCCCGGCCGAGCGAGCGGCTCGATCCGTGAGGCGATGTTGACCCCGTCGCCCACCAGGTCGGTCCCCTCTCGGACGACGTCGCCCACGTGAACGCCCACCCGGACGAGAAGTCGTTTCGCCGGTTTTCTGGAGGCGTTCCGGCGGGCCAGGGCCGCTTGGATCTCGACGGCACACTCGACCGACTCCACGGCGCTCGCGAACTCGACCATGAATCCGTCGCCCAGCGTCTTGACCTCTCGTCCCCCCCGAGCGGAGAAGAGAGGCCGGACGATCGACCGATGCTCCTCCAGCAGCCGTAAGGCGGCCCCTTCGTCCTGCTGGGTGAGTTTCGTGAACCCGACAATATCGGTGAACATGATCGCGGCCAGCAGTCGGTCCCCCGGGGTTCGGTGGGGGGCCGGCTCCCACCCCTCTTCGAGCCGCATCCTTCGCAACAGGGAGGCGAAGCGCGGGTCCGAACGCAACCGGTCGAACCGGGGTTCCACCTTGATCCAGACGAGCCAACTGGACCGTTCGTCACACGCCCGCTCCAACCATGCCATCGCTTGGTCGGTATCCCCGAGTCCCGTGAAGATGAGGGCGATCCAGTAGGACGGAAGATAGCGGTGCCGCGAACGTTCCATGAGCTCGGCCAGGATCTTGCGCGCCTCGGGCTCCTGGCTGGCCGAGGCGTACGCATGGGCGAGGACCGCGAGCGAGATCGTGCTCCCACCGGAAAGCTCGACCGCTCGCCGGAGCTCGGCGATCGCCTCGTCGTAGAGTCCCTTTTGGAGGTACGGACGGCCGAACCAGAGATGGGCCGGGGCGAAGGTAGGGTCGATGGCCAGGGCCTTTCGGTACTGCTCGATGGCCCCGTCGTAGTCGCGCATGAGGTAGAGCACGTGGCCGAAGCCCGTATTGATGGCCATGGACAGCGGATCCAGTTCGAAGGCTCGCTTCATCTCGTTCACCGCCTCGTCGAATCGCCCCAGCGCCTTGAGGTAATCCGCGTAGAACTGGTGAGCCGTCGGATAACCTGGGTTGAGGGAAATGGCCCGCTCGAATTCCTTCCCGGCCGCTTCCCAGTCGCGCTCATACAGGAAACGCACGAAACCCAGCGACGCGTGGGCTTCTGCCAGGCGGTCGTCGATGGCGAGCGCTTTCTCCGCCGCGGCGCGTGCCTTCGGAAAGGTCTCCGTCGGCGCCGAGAATTCCAGCCAGCCGATCTGCGCGTAGGCGTCCGCGATGCCGCTGTAAGCCAACGCGAAGGTCCGGTCCTTCTCGATCGCCTGTTCGAAGAGACCGACCGCGCGGTGCAGGCTCGCCTCGGTCCGCAGGTTCCACTGGAATCGTCCTTGCAAGTAGAGGTCGTACGCGTTCAGAACCGTCGTGGAACCCCGCTGGAGCTCTCTCTCGGTCCGCGCCAGGAGTCGGAGCTTGAGGGCCCGGCCGATCCGTCGGGCGATGTCCCGCTGGATCTCGAACACGTCTTTGAGCTCGCGGTCGTAGTCCTCCGACCAGAGGTCCTCCTCGGAGACGGCGTCGATGAGCCGGACCGCGATCCTGAGTTTGCGGCCCGACCGTCGTACGCTGCCTTCCACGACGCTGCGGACGCCCAACTCGCTCCCGACCTGGGCCACGGTCTTCTGGGTGCCCTTGTAGTGCATCGCCGAGGTCCGAGCGATCACGCTCAACCCGCGGATCTTCGAAAGTGTGGAGATCAACTCCTCGGTCAGCCCATCCACGAAGTACTCGTCTCCGGAGTCGTGGCCGATGTTCGTGAGCGGCAGGACGGCGAGACGGTGCGCGCTTCCGCTGTGGGGGGATGAATCGCCTGACCTCATCCTATCGGCCCCTATCGGGCCCGGTCAGTTATTGGCTTCCCTTCGACGGGGCGAGGTCGAACAGGCCCCTTGGGGGTCTAGCAGCCACCAACCGCCGGCATACCGAGCGAAAGTGGGGACGGCTCTTCAGGGCCGCACTTCGAACACTCTGTTGAATGGTGTCTCCACGGGCTTCCGCATCCGGGTGAACCCGCCTGCCCGAAACACTTCGTTCAGACTGGCATCGGTAGCTTGCGCACCGAGAGCCGCTCCCACCTCCTGCGCCAGGGAGGACGGAACGCAAAGCTGCAGGGAGGCGTTGTAGAATATCCGGCCCACTGGATTCAGGTTCTGTTCTACACTCTGATTGGCAAAGGGCTCGACGATCATCCAGGTCCCGTCGGGCTTGAGTGACTGTCGCACGTGGCGCGCGGCACCGACCGGGTCGCCCATGTCGTGGAGACAGTCGAAAAATGTTACGAGGTCGTAGGACTTCCCGGGGAACTCCTTCGCGGTCGATACCTGGAAGTCAGTGTTCTGGGTCACGCCTTCAGTTACGGCAGCGTTGTTCGCCCACTCGATCGACTCGAGGTGGTAATCGTAGCCGATGAACTTGGACTTCGGAAACGCCTTGGCCATAATGATGGTCGAGGCTCCAAGACCGCATCCAACGTCGGCAACGCGGGCGCCCGCCTCGAGCTTATGAACCACACCCTCCAGGCTCGGGAGCCAGGAGCTGACGAGATTGGCGAGATAGCCTGGACGGAAGAATTTCCGCGTACCCATGAAAAGGTCGTTGTGGTGCTCGTGCCAGCCAAACCCCTTGCCGGCTCGGATGGCCTCGGTAATCTTACGCTGGTCCTTGTAGACGGAGGCTACGATGTAGTAAGCCCCGGGGATGTAGACGGGGCTGTCCTCGTCCGTTAGCGTGAACTTCTGTTCGGGGGTCATCAAGTAGCGCTTCGTGCGGGGATCGTAGTCCACGAAGCCGGAGGCTGCCTGGCCCGCTAACCACTCCCGGAGGTAGCGTTCCGACATGCCGGTCTTCTTCGCAAGTTCCTCAGAAGTGACCGGACCACCGCTAGCGAGGGCCTTGTAAAGGCCGAGTTGCTCGCCGACCAGAATGGCCGATCCGTGAAGTGATGCCCCCAGGTCGTTGACGAACTTTCCTACAAGCGCATTCAGCTTTTCTTGATCGATAGCCATCGTTGCTCTCGCGCGGCTTACACCTGGGGTGGGATTAAACAATCGTCGCCACGGTCATGGCGGACGTCGGATTCACTCTTGAACCCCCTCCGACGAGATATCTGCTAAGCTAGGAACGAGATTGGTCCGCGCCCGGTGGCACTGCCAGCACCCCTGCAACCCTTCATGTCGCTGGAACCCCTTCTAATCCCGTGGGCGATGGACCGCAGGCTCAGTCAACCCTCCGCGTGAAGCAGTACCTCCGCCGGTTCGGCCTGTTGCCGTTCACCGATGCCACAGCTCCGTCGCTAGTGGCGATCGTAGCAAGAGCGCCCGTGTCCGGTTCCTGGTGGGGACATCCGGCCGGCCAGGCGATCTACCAGGTCGGTGAGACCCTGGACTCGGATCCTGACGTGCTCGCCGTGCGGCTCTGGCGGGGAAAGGTGACCCTCGTGCACCGTCGATTATGGCCCGCGCTCCTGCGAGTCGGGCGAGCTCGTGCTGTATGGCAGATGGCGGGGCTCACCGAAGTCGCCCGAGGACTCCTCGACCTGATTGAACGGGAGAGCCTCCTCCGGAGCGACCGGCTCCCGGAAGACTTCCAAGCCGGTTATCTGGGATTCCGTCCCGCCCTCCGAGACCTCGAACAGCGGCTGCTCGTTCTGACCCGCTCGGTGCACACTCGCAGTGGAGCCCACGCCTTGGAAGCAGAGAGCTGGTCCTCCTGGCGCTCGAAGACCGGAACCGTCAGCTATGCGGGTTCCGTGGCCTCTGCGCGGCTCCTTCTTGAACAGGCCGCCCAAGGGCTGACCCCCGGCGTGGAATCCCGCCGGTCGCTTCCCTGGGGCCGATATTACGAGTCGACCCGCAGGTCGAGCCGGCTTCGGTCGGCTTGATCGGTAGGAGACTGCCGAGACGAATCATAAGGCTCTCGAGTTCCCAAAGCGATGAGGTCTCCCACCGGCCTATCCTCGCCCCAGCGGTCCTGCGGTCCGACGAACCTTCCGACAGATTCGGAAGGCGGACCCCGGTAGCTCCGTTCAGAATCTAAATAAGCCAGCCAAGGTTCGTGCCAGACAGAATCCTTGCCCTAGGGCGAGGACGGAACTGGGTGAGAACGATGTTTTCCGGAGCGCGAATGGTGACCCTCATGCCGATTATCAATATGAACCGGGCGATCAAATTCTATACCAAAGTGCTCGGGGGAAGGATGGGGGACCGAGCGCGGGGCAAGATGAGGAATTTTTGGGCCTCTGTGAATCTCGGGACCAGTGAGGTCTGGTTGATCGCGCCACCCAAGCGAGAAAAGAGGTCCCTGGCTTACTCGACCTTTCTCGTGAAGAACATCAAGAGCGCGGTGAAGGTACTGCAGCGAAAGGGAGTCAAATTTCAACGGGCAGAGCGGATGGGGCCGGATTCGAGAGTCGAGGGACCGATCGCCTATGATTCGTTCGGCGCTGCCGCCTTCTTCAAGGATCCCGAGGGAAATCTGCTGATGGTTTGGCAGAACTTCCCACCGATGTAGGGGCCTGCGCGCCCGTTCAGTGCGGTTCGGGTCCAGGGTCCCTCGGGCCCGGGGGCAACCTAGATTGCGCCGTGGCAGGCAAGAAGCCACGCGAGGTCCACCCACGGTTCGAGTCTGATCGGCCCCTCCTCCCCCCATCGACTCTTATCAAAGGCGCGCCCTTCGGGAGTTGCAGGTCCGATGCTGACAATCCGAGGTCTTCGGAAGGTCTTCCGAGGGAAGGCCCTTCCCGCGGTCACTGATCTCGACCTGGACGTTCGACCCGGCGAGATCGTGGGTCTGGTGGGCTTGAACGGGGCGGGTAAGACCACGACCATTCGCGCCGCCGCGGGGCTCTGCACCCCCACGTCAGGGACTGTGACCGTATTTGGTCTAGACTTGACCCGCCAGAAGGCCGAAGCCTCCCGGCACATCGGTTGGGTTCCTGAGGTTCCCAACTTTGAGCCCGGATCCCGCGCCTTGGCTCAGCTGCGTTACTACGCCGGGTTTTACGACCTGTCGGGACCCGCGGCGCGCGAGCGATGTTCCGCCTTGCTCCAACAGGTGGGGCTGCCCGGGGTCGAACGGATCAGACTCCGGACATTCTCTCAGGGGATGCGGAAGCGATTCTCCCTCGCCGCCTCGTTGTTGGGAGACCCGGAGATCTTGCTGTTCGACGAGATCCTCAGCGGCCTCGACCCGGAGGGAGTCGCTCTGGTCCGGAACCTGATGCTGGAACTGAGAGGGCAAAACCGGGGCATCCTGTTGTCCTCCCACATCCTTTCGGAGGTCCAGCAGGTCGCTGACCGCGTTGCGATCGTTCATCAGGGCCGACTCGTGAAGACGCTGACCCGAGAGGAGGTGGCCAACGCCGGTGGATTGACCCTCCGGGTCACGGTCGCAAACCTCGATGAGGCCGGAGTAGGGATCCTTCGAGGTTTCGGAGAGGTCCGACGGGAGGCGAACACAGTTTGGATATCGAACCCGATCAAGGAGTCGAGCGAAATCAACGCGGAGCTCGTACGTCGAAACTACACCGTAGTGGCACTGGGCTACGAGCCCCGCAACCTGGAGCAACTCTTCTTCGACGCGATCCGAGCCCCCGAAGCGGCCGGGCCATGAGACCGTTCCCACTGAGCGGGTTCCTGTATGAGTTCCGCCGGGCGCTGCTCAGCGTCCCCTTGATCGTCCTGACCGTGCTCATCGTTCTCGCCTCCTTTGGCGTCCTCGCCACTTTTGCGGTGAACCGGACCCCCCCGTCGACCTTTCTCGAGAGTTCCAACCTGTTCTATTTCGCAAAAGGAGAGTACCACTTCGAGTCGTACGTCTATGATACGTACGGGAACCCGGCGCCGGGGGTCGTGTTCAACTTCACCGTCTTCAAGGCCAACACAACGGGCGGGCCCCCAGGCGGTCCAGTGGCAAACGCTACAGGCCGGACCGCGGCCAACGGCCTCGTGGACGTACCCGTGGCCCTCGCGGAGTCAAATTATTCGGTCCAGTACTCTGCGGTCGGACCGAACAATCAGTCGGTCGGATGCGGTGGACAGTTCTTCTCGAGTGCCACGTCGATCACCAGTCCGCCGCCGGGAGAAATACGTCCGTTCGGCTGCGGCTCTCTGAGCTCCGTGCTGAGCGGGACCGGGTACCAAGCCTCCACGCTACTCCAAGTGTTCTTCCTTGGACCCAACGGGACAGCTCCCCCAAACTACCAGGTCTACTGGGCCGGCCCCTTCAATATCAGCCCGTCTCCGGCCCCATTGCCGGAGAGCTCCATGCACCTTTTGGGGGGCCTGTCGGTCCCCCACCAGACCTACGCCTTGAGCGTGCCGTCGATGGGGCGGGACCCTCCGGTCGGCATCCCACAGATCGTCCAAGTCGAACTCTTCACCACTGGCGGCCAACGGGTTGCGATGGACGCCAACCAATCTGCGGGCAACTTCGTCCGCACCCCAACCAACTCCGAAGGGGTCAGTGTCGCGTTCGTCTTCGTCGGGAGCATCATGGCGTTCCTCGTCCCGCTCATGGCGGTCCTCGCCGCCTACTCGGTCTACGGGAGAGACAGGCTGACGGGGGTCCTCGAAGGGGTCCTGGCACGCCCGGTGAGCCGACTCGGCCTGGCGGTGTCCCGGTACTTGGCAGTGATCGCTGCGTTGTGCTTGGCCGTCGCGGGAGCAGCCGCCGTACTGGATGCGTTGGTCGCTTGGGTGCTCGGAGGGTTCCTCCCCTTCACCGTCATGCTTCTACTATTCAGTGCGTTGCTCGTCGAGATAGGGGCGTTCACTGGCTTGGTGTTCCTCCTGGCTCACGCGCTCCGCTCCTCGGCAGGCCTCGTCGCGACGGCCATCGGTTTGTGGGCGTTCTTTGCGATCGGCTGGTTCGTACTCGTTCCGCTCCTCGGTGTGCTTTCCGGAGCGGTGTTCAGTCCGGGGTACGAACGGACGGTGGTTCAGCTGGAGTTCTTCAACCCGGTCCAGTTCCTGAGCTTGGTCCAGGCCTTGCTCTTAGGGTCGGTTTCGGTCATCGGCCCAACGACCCCCCTCGCTCCTTCAGACTACGGCATCACTTACGCCTCCGTCGTCGGGGATGGACTCGTGTGGGTGCTCGCCCCCTTGGCGGCGCTGGTCCACGTGGTCCGGCACCGGGATTAGGGCGCTCAGAACCGGAACCCTCTGAAGATCCCCACGCCAATCGTGCTCGGTGGAAACAGGCTCGGCCCACCTTGCCTCTCTTAATGGTGTCCCCAAGCACACGGTTCAAATCCGATCGGGACGACAGTTTGGAAGGGCTTCATCTGTCCCTCGAATCGACGCGCGACCAAAGAGACCCATTGACCGTTGGATCACCGTGGAAGCGCAATAGAGCGGCGATACCTGCCGATCCCGGGAACCCAAGAATGATGATCCCCGGCTCACCACGGAAGATTGGGGCCCGGAACGTCGTAGGCTCCCTCGAAGCCGAAGTTGAACCCATCGCCTAGGGGGACAGGGGATAGGGCCTCGAACACCCAGGTCTGATTAGCGGGTGAAGTCGTTGAAAATTGACAACTGCCCTGGATCCCCATACTCAAACAGATCACCGCGGGGATCGACCGGTCGGAAGGTGCTGCGTTGTAGCCTGTGAAACAGAACGTCGTCCCGCACGGAATTGGCGGAATGATGAAGAACAGGACGGCCGCCGCGGCGTTCCAACGGACCTCTGCAGAAGCGGCATTCGCCGGAAAAGTGAAGATACCGGAATAGACCGGGTACCACCAGCTCGAAGTGTTGCAACCCAGCTTCGGGCAGCTTGTCGCAAGTCCTCGTGGCTCAGGGGTAAACGCCACGCTACTGTGCTTCGGAATCGCCGCGAAGCCTACGAGCACGACGATGCTCAAGCTCACGAACAGGGCGGTGACGGGAGATTGCCGCAGATAAGCACGCGGCCATTCGGACGCCCTGTCGTCCTTCGTCATCGTACGAGCGGATCGGGAGTCAAACCGACGCCTCGGGGATTCCAAAGCAATCTTAGGGTCCGGCCCTACTTGAACATCTCGGGAATCAACCCCGTGTACAGGGATACTGCCCAAGGCAATGCGAGGGATCGAGCTCCGGCCGAACCACTTTCTTGACAAACAGCCACCGAGCCATTGTTCCCGTTCGCTTCCCCAGCCAACCCCACGCGTTTCCGCGTCGTTCTGCCCCCCCCCGTGATCAGAATCGCCGGGTCCCCGCAGCGAGTGCCGCTCGAAAGGTAGCCCAATCCCCCGCTTGAAGACGGCCCGGAATATCTAGTGTGCAATCGGTATTGCACCTTAGTAGCCAAATTCTGAGCTCGGCCCGTACTAGGCACGATTACCGGGTATGTCGAAATTGAAGGTGACCGAGACTTGTGGAGGGGTCGTATAGAAAGTCACGCTGAAGGAGGAGACGCCGAGCAGGTTCGCGAAGGTCCGCATCTTCGCGACGGCGTTTCGGATCAGCTGGCTCATCAGGGCGACCAGGCGATGAAACCCGCCCGCCATCGCATCGGCGGGGTCGAGAGAGGGAAGGAATCCCTCGACAATGTTCGATATCTCATGCACCTGCTGCGCGACGCTCTCCGCCAGCGAGAATCCCTCCGCGGGGTCCGTGGATTGATCGAGGCGAGTGCTTAGACTCACCATTTGGTTCAGAGCCCCTCGAAGCGGGCCGGCGGAGGGGCCAGAAGAAGCGGTTGTCGGACGAACGCCCGCCGCAGCCGGCCCTCGGAGGAAAGCGAGGGTCTTTTCTCGGCGGGTGGGCTCGGAGATCAACGATCGAAAGTCTCCTTCGAGTCGTCCGATCAGAACTCCGACCCGACTTCGCTCCTCCGGAAGGGGGCCTCCCATCCCATCGAGTTCCGCTTGGATCCGGCTCGTTAGTGCAGCGTCGTAATCGGGCTCCGTTGCCATGCCAACCAGAAAGTACCCGGGGTACATCGGTCTATCCTACCCGGGGGGGCCGGCCTCGCTCCCCGAACCCCGCGCCGGTCCGCGGCCACCTCTACCTGACAATCTGATAGGCAGCTGACCCTTGATCCCACCGAGAAGAAGTGTCGCGGCGGTCAGGTCGTGGGGCGGCGGTTGCGCAGACGCATGTGGCGGGGGGACGGGCGGTTTCCGCCATCTCGAAGATTGTGATCGTTCTGCAAGAGAATCACACGTTCGACAACTACTTCGGAACCTACCCGGCGTCGGATGGCACCCTAGGCAAGGGGCTCCGGTTGCCGATCTCGCGGGGGGGGCCGCCGGCCGCCGGCCCCACCCGCAGTCCGACGCTGACCCCGGTAGCACTAAACAACAATTGGAATGCCGCCCACGCCGACTACGACGCCGGGAAGATGGACGGATTCGTCTACACGGAAGGTAACGAGTCTACGCTTGCCTACTTCGAGCGCTCCGACCTGCCCCGCTATTGGGCCGCAGCCGACAATTACGTCCTTTGCGACCGTTTTTTCACGTCCGCCATGACGCAAAGCGCTCCCAACCACCTCTTCCTTGTCGCAGGCACCTGCGGGGGGATTATCGACAACCACCTCCCGGCCGCGCTTCCCTTTCCTCCAATTTTCGCCCAGCTCGACGCCCACGGAATCGCGTGGAAGGTCTACGGGTTCGCGAACTACTACGAGAGTTTCGCGTATGTGCAGCAAACGCCGGGGGCGAAGGCCCGGTTCTCTCCGGCGACTCAGTTCACCCTCGACGTCGCGAGCGGCGCCCTCGCGGACGTGTCGTGGATCATCGGGGCCGCCGGAGGAAGCGAGCACCCTCCGGCCAACGTGCAGACCGGACAGAATGGGGTCGCGGACGGTGTGATCAATCCGCTGGGAAAGAGTCCCTACTGGCCATCCCTCGCCCTGTTCGTGACGTGGGATGACTACGGAGGATTCTACGACCATGTGCCGCCCCCGCAGGTCGATGCGTTCGGCTATGGATTCCGTGTCCCGTGCCTGGTCATCTCCCCGTACGCCCGGCGGGGGTTTATCGATCACACCGTGAATGACCACACGTCGATCCTGAAGTTCGTCGAGACCCAATACTCGCTGAGTCCGCTCAGCACACGGGACGCCCTGGCGAACAACCTCTCGGAGGCGTTCGACTTCGCGGCACCCCCGCGGCCGTTCGTGCCGGTATAGCCTCGGCCAGGCGTCTCCCAGAGACGGAGCCCGCAAGGAGTTTATCCGACGGCCGCCCTTCATCCATTGAGCGACGGACTCGCCGACCCCGAGGGCTCTTTCGGGGGACCATGATGAGAAGAATCTGCGTTTCCCGCGCGTGGAAACAGGCTCACCGAAGTCGACTTGGGGACCCCCCTCGAGGGGCGGGGGCGACCACCGCAGGCCCGCTGTTCCAAGGCACCGTCTACCTGGCGAACATGCACTTCGCCGGGACGGGAGGACCCTGGGCGATTCCCGCTATCGACCTTGCGACCGTGGTGCAGTACCTCGGTCGAGTGGTCAATCCGATCGCCGGATACGCGTCGCAATACGGGCCGACCCGCTTGACCGCCGGCCCATTACTCCCCCCTTTCACAGCGACGGTCGCGAACGGACAGTACACTGACCAGCAGCTGCAGGGCTGGATCAGCCAAGTCGTACAAGCAACCAATCTCCCCGCAGGGTCCGCTGTCCTGGTCCTCAACCCCCCGGGGTTGGTGAACCAGGACGCGCGGGAGCGCGGGGGGGTCGGGGTCCTGGGATATCACGGGTTTTCCTCAGTTCCGTACAGCTTCGTGAACGCGCTCGGCTCCGGATTCACGCTCGACGACCGGGCGGACCTCTATGCCGAGGCGGTCAGTCACGAGATTGCGGAGATGACGGTAGACCCCCGGGCCGACGCCAGCAATCCCGAGGTGTGCGACGGATGCGGCACGAACTGCCGCGGCCCATCGGCGTACCGGTCGTTCTTCGATACCTCGGGACGCTACATCGGAAGCGACACCGCGTTCCCGCCCCCGTTCCCGTTCGAGTTCTTCGTCAGCGCCATCGCCCGCCCTGCGGCCGCGTCGGACTGCCCCGCTCCCACGGCTGCTTGCGCTTACTCTCCCCCCGGCAGCTAGCCCCGGCCTTCACGGCCCTACGGAAGCTCTTCTGCGCCAGTCCTCGTGGGTGGCTGAGCGTCGGTCCACCCAGAGGCCGAACAGATCACTCTGGTCTCCGCGCCGCTTAGTCTCGGGGTTTGAGGACCCGGTCGACGGGAGCGGCCGGGTCACGCCTCGCGCTTTCGCGCCCAGACCCAGGTGATGGCTCCTCCCAGTGATGGAACGACCTCGATCTCTACGAATCCCGCCCCCTCCAACGCTTCCGACACGCGGGACTCCCACCCGGACGATTCGGCAATCTGGGGCAAGAACTCGAACACAGAACGCCAAGCGGCGGCCGACTTACCTCGCCCGCGTCCAATCGACGGAAGAATCCTATGCAGATAGACGGAGTACAAAGTTCCGGCCAACGTTCCGCGCACGGGGCGGGAGAAGTCGTAGCCGCCGAACCGGCCCCCCGGCCGGAGCACCCGAGCGATCTCGGAGAAGAACCGGTCGAGCTGCACGTATTTCAGAAGGTATCCGGCGGTTGCGATGTCGAAAGACCCCGAGACGAGGGGGAGCTGCTGGGCGTCCGCCTGAACGAGCCGATAGCGTGCCCCGGTGTGATCGTTCTCGCGGAGCATGGTCCGGTTGATATCCGCGCCGACCGTCTGCGACTCTCCCAGGAACATGGAGAGTCGATCGAGGATCAGCCCGGTCCCGCAGGCCAGATCGAGGGCGCGCTCGCCGTGCTCCGGGTGCAATCGACGGACCAAGATCTCCTTCCAACGCAGGTCCTGCGCGAACGAGTACGCGAGGAGTACGCCGTTGTATCGCGGCGCGAGGCCCTGGAAGAGCGCCGCGACGAACCGGCGATCCGGGAGAGCCGAGCGGTCGAGGGCAGTCGCAGGAAGACGGTCGGGCATCGCGCTCTCCCCCTCAAGTCGTGAGAACCGCCCGGCCCACGAGCAGCAGGACCGCAACCAGAGTCGTTCCTAGCGAAAGCGCCAACAACAATAGGTCGGGCCGACGAAACGCCGCTGCATCGGGCACCGGAACCGCAGCGCCGGCAGCCGCAACGCCCGGCCCGGGCAGCCGCAACTCCCGCGACCACCGGGAAACCCGAATCTCGGCCACCGCGAGCAATGCGAATCCGGCGGCAAGGAGCAGAGACTCTAGGGAGAGAGCTCCAGACTGGACGTAGTAGCTGGTCAGGCAGGGGAGGCTCCCCCAAGAAATGGCGAAGACGCTGTCCCTGTGGAGGAGCCCTCCGAACAGGGGCGCCAGTGGATAGCCCAACGCACAGATCCCCTGGACGAGCACGAAGACGAGTAGGGCAGGCGCCGCCAGCAGAACGCTACCCACGATACCGATGCCTACCCCTATGGTCACCCCGACGAGCCCGACGGTCCAGAGGGCCCAGGGGGGCCAATGACGCACGTAGTGCGAACCCATTCCGGGAAGTTGGTCGAGGAAGTGGGCACCGACGCCGAGCGCGGCGAAGTAGGCCAGCAGGGTGACAAGGAGGAGGGTCCACGAGAGTCGAGGGGAAGCTACAGCTCCTACGACGACGAAGCTGAGGACCATCGAGGTATACGGGAGGTGGAGCATGGTCCAAGCCTCCCCGTACCACGTGGCTGAGCCCGCGTACCACGTCGGTCGGATTGGAACTTGTACAGAGCGGGAGAGGTTGGGCGGGATGGGCGGTGGAGCGTTCCTGGACCCATATTCCTTCGGGGGGTAGGACAGTCCAAGGCGGACGGGACTGGATCGATTGCCCTCCCCATGGAGCGCCCGTGCGCCCACTTTCGACGTTTCGGTGATTGATATCGCGACGCCCCAAACGACTTTCCCAGATCAGTCCCCTCGCACGGGACGGGCCTACGCTTCAGCATGGGCGGTTGCCGGGAACGGTAGCGACCTGGGGGCAATCGACCCCGCGCCTAACTCGCCCCATCCGAGGCACTGGGCGTCTGGTACGTGAGGGGGATCAGGAACCTATCCAACCGGGGTCGCACAGTAGGGACAGACCCTCATGTCAAAGCTAAGGAACCGGCCGCAGTGGAGGCAGACACGGTGGGCCGGGACTTGCCAACCGGCACCAGGCCACGCCGGAGCAAAGGGCCGAGGTCGCCACGCGATTGCAAAGACGCCCCCGAGTACCCCGAGGACGAGTCCGATGACGAAGCCTCCAAAGAAACTTACGACGCTGATCACGGAAAGCACTGTGATCAGGATTCCAATCTCGCTACGGCGTTCTGGTCGTGAAAGGAGGAGGGAACCCAGAATGATGATGAGAACCCCGAGGCCGCACCCCAGCGTTCCAAAGAGAACGTAGTCGACGCCTCCATTACCAAACGGTGCAAAGGGGGCCACCGCGCCGTCGTAGATCTCGACGGCCCCCGCGAGTGCGATGAACACCCCTCCCAGTACGGAGAGAACGAACGGTGTGTCCGGGCGTTCCGCAGGAATCGGTGGACCGGGAAGCGGGGGAGGCAGCTGGTGACCTACCGGGCTTGCAGGGTACACCACGTGCTACCTCGACCGTCACCGGAACGAACGGTGAAACGCGGGGCACTATATCTCCGCGCCGGCCGGGCGTCGGGCGGGCGCAGTCGGACGCTGGACCCGATGGAACAAATGCAGTTGAGTGCGAGGCGGGTTGCATCGATGGTACCCAACCAAAATCTCAGGGAACGCTGGTATTGGCCCCTTTGCCGGACCACACGATCCGCTCAGCCTCTAGCCCGAGACCAGCCGTGAATCGTGAGCAGAAGATTGCAGGTTGGGGCCCGGCCCGAAGGGCCGGGGAAGGGGTTAGGATCGTTGTCGGGTGGGAAACCCGAGGGCGTACCGGGAGATCGGCCTACTGGGCGATGCCGAGCTGGCGGTAGAGGTCCGCTGGGTTGCCGTACGCGCGCAGCGACTGAACCTTACCCTTGTCATTGAAGACGAGGCGGGTCATCAGGTCCTGGCTGAACTTCTTGTGCGTGGGGGCGAACGACTTGCCGTCCGATCCGGTGAGCGGGCCCGTGTGGGTTCCGCGAACCGAGTTGACGATGACCGTCTCGTCACCAGACACGATGATCTTGGTGATGTCGATGGTCCAGTCGGGAAATGCCGCAAAGTTCCCTGCGTAGAAAGCGCGAATCGCTTCCTTCCCCTTGAGGGGTGCGTCCAAACTGGGCACTTGGAACGTCGCGTTCTCCGCGTACTGCTCCAGGACCTTGTCCACGTTTCGTGTGTTGACAACGGCGACCATCTGTCGGGCTTCTTGCTCTGTCTGTTGCGTCAATTCTTTCTCCTCTTCTATATAAAAACCGCCGAAGGGGATAAGTAGGACTAAGCCCCGCCTTAGCACGGGACACGCCCCAAACCGGACCGGATACAGGTCCCGTCCCAGACCCAACGCGGGTCCATCCGCCATCGCACTACCTTGGCCGGTCCACCGACGATCCCCGGTGCCGCCTAGCGACTCCGTGCTCCCATCCCACAGGCGAGTTGGGTCTCACCGCCCCGGCGGCTTCGGAAGTACCCCAGCTCGGCGCGGAAGACTCAAATGGCCAGAGGATGGCTCGACCTCTCACCGCAGGAGATCGACGCGGAGGCGGGATGAGGCAGTCCGAAGGTTCGCGGGGATTTCCGCTCGGCCGATGGGTGGACGCTCATTCTTCCGTCCGGCACAACCTTGCGTTGTCTGGGATGGCCGGCGCCCTGAGGACCGTTCCTCGGGTACTTCGAGACCCCCCAGCCGCGACGCCCGAGGACCTGCGGACGGCCCTCGCCAGGATTCACGGCGTTGACCCCGCGGACCTCTTTCTGACGCATGGGGCGCACGAAGCGAACTTCCTCGCCCTTGCGTTCCTCATGGGGGGCGCGCAACGGTCGAGTCGGCGATTGACCGTACGGGTGGACCTTCCCGAATACCCACCTCTCCTCGACATGGCCCGAGGGCTGGGGGGCCGGGTGGTCCCCGGGGAACGCGGGGCGGATGTATGGCTCGTTTCGAACCCGAACAACCCCACGGGTCGGTCGCGTTCCGCTCGGGAGATCGAGGGGGACCGGAGAGGAGCTAGCTGCGTGATCGTCGACGAGGCCTTCCGCGAATTCACGGAAGCTCCCTCCATCGCGGGGGCGGGGGAGGAGAACCTCTGGGCCACGGGAACTTTTACCAAGGTCTACGGGGCCGACCAGATCCGAGTAGGATGGTCCATCCCCCCGAGACCGGTCACCGCCGCCTATGCGAGATTTCACCCGGTCGCGTCCGACAAGGTCGCGGAGCGATCGGTTCGAGCGGCGATGGCCATACTCTCTGCACGGGCCGAGGTCCTTCGCGAGGTCCGCGGAATCTTTGGCCCTAACGTGCGGGCGTTGCGGAACGCAGTCCCGGGTTGTAGACGGCCGGCCGGGCCCACCTGGTTAGACCGTGGGCGGCGAGGGCTCCCGGGGGACAAGGTTCAGGCCGCCGCCCTCCGCCGGTCTATCCTCGTGAGCTCGGGCGCATTCTTCGGGGACCCCACGGGAGTCCGGATCTGCATGACCCGGCGGAGCTTTCCGGAGGACCTGACCGAGTATCTCGCCGTCCGGGCCCGGTTCATGTCCAGGTCCTGACCGGAGGGGGTTCGATCCGGAGTCTCACGGCTCGACAATCTTCCAATAAGAATCCTTCCGGACCACGAGCCCGTCACGGAACTCCCACAGGTCGCATCCTCGGACTCGGAGCGTTGCCCCTGCGACCGTTGTACCGGTCAGGGTCCATTCCGACACCCCCCGGTTCCCGGCGAGCCAGTGGGTCCCCGTTCCGTAGTGAACATCGGGGATTCCGGAGAACCGTGTGGCCAGCCCTTTCCGCACATTCTCCTTTCCGACAAACCGAAGGCCCCAAGGTTCTGGACCCCGGGGCATGTCAAACACGGCATCCTCCGTGAAGAACTCCATGATCGCGTCGAGATCATGTCGATTGAAGGCGCCTAGGATCTCTTGCAGCATCTCCACGGATGGTTCCATGGACCCCTTCCTGGTCGGTGCCTCAACCTCTGGAGTTACTTACATTCTGACCCGAAGAGTCTCTCGGACTGCGACACGGAGTCATCGGCCCTGGGCGTAGGGTCGTCGCCCCTCCGCCGGTACCCCAACGCCTCCGGAGTAGGCGAGAAACGGTCGGAACGCCCCGCGGGGGCGTGCCCTAACTCTTTCGGCTGAATTCCTTCAGGCCGGCGACGTCCTCGTTGTAGACCTTCTCGAGATTCGCCCAAACGGCCTTTTCGAGTTGGGCCGGCGGAATGGTCTTCGAGTTCCAGTCGCCAACTACCACCACTTCGGTCTTGTTCCCCTTCGGGACGTAGTAGTTGAAGAACTTCGAACCGGCCATCGGCCCCTCCAGGGGTTCGACGAAGAAACCGATCGGGGGATGGAATGTGAGCCGGTTCGACATCTTGATCCACTTGCCGTCGACCTCCTGCTCCCACCCCAGCATCACGGTGTTCTCATTGACTGATTTCCTTTCGAAGTTTCTGCGACCCTTGTGGCTCGGGCCGTGATCGATATCGGACTGTACGTACTTCCAGACCTTTTCCACCGGCGCGTCGAACACACTTCCCCAGTCGGCGACAAACACCATGGCTGCGGGTACTACCGCCGGTAGAAAAAGGCTCCGAAAGGAAATCTCGACGCTCGGTATGCGCCTGCCCCGATTCCGAAGGTTGTTCCGGGCGGCGTCGCCCCCGCAAACCTGCGCAACCCCGGCTCGCCAGGTTGTGAATAAAAACTGAAGCCCGGCCGGGGGCGATCCCGTCTCTAATCTAAGCGACTGGGTCGAGTTGGCCCCCGTTCCGAGGCGGCTTCGGAGCAGCCAGGACCGGCTCTCACCCAACCCCGAGGCCGGACAAGGCAGAGCGGAATCTACCCCCTAGTCGTTGACCCATCAACCGGGGTCCCGCCTCCACGTGGCTGTCCGGGCCATTCCATCCGCCCGGTTTCGGAAAGCCGCGACATCGTCAATATCCAGATTCCTAGGTGCGGGGCGCAAGGCTATCGCGCCCCCAGAAATCGGCGAGGGAGACCATACGTCCCTCCGTTCCCTATGAACCGCCACGTCCTCGAAAGGGCAGCGGGACGAGCATCCCAACGACCGCCCTCAACCCTCGGGCCACCGGGCCCTATTGAAGGCGCCGGGGGCGACCGGCTGAGGGTGAGAGACGCGGTGTCAAAATCACTCAACTGATCCACCTCCTGTATGAGGACCGTTCGAGGCGCGACGGCGGGGAGCATGGTCGAAGCCGCGGGTATTCCGACCGGAGCTTCCACGGGTGCGAACATTCGGTCGCTCCGTCAGTTCGCATGGGCCGAGTTAGTTCTTCTCGCGGTTCAGAGCCTGTCCGGCCTAGTCCTGAATCTGTACATCACTCTGGGGATTCCCCCGAACATCGGAGCCGTGTTCGTTCTCACCCCGGTCCTCACCGTCCACATTCTGAGCGCCTTCCTTCTCCTCATCGGTGGGGTGTTCCTGCTCCTCTACGGCTGGAGGAGCGGTGGTACCGGCCTCCGAGCGCTTTCCCTGGGGGCTTTCCTCTCGGTCGTCGTCGCGATCCAAGAAGGTTTTGTGTTCACATTCACTCAGGCCAGTGCCTTTTCGTTTGGCATGGAGCTGGGATTCCTAGGCGCGATGATCCTGTGCGGGACACTCCTGTTCCTGACCAGCACGCCGCCGGAATTCGTACGCTCGGCGAAGACGTCCGCCCCGAGGGACTTGACCGGGTAGAACCACCCGTCCTTCCCCTGCTCGATCTGCTGCTCCTCACGAAGGGCATTTCGGCCGCAGGTGACCGGCCTCGGACGGTAGAACTCCGCGGATTCGGGAGGCGACTCCTGGAACTGCCGTTTGGCTCCGCCTCCTCGGTACAGCTGATCGTTGTCAGCCGATGTCAAGGCCGCGCCCGCAGTGAACGGCTCGCCCCGATCCGTCCGCGCGGTCGCCGCTCGCATTACATATCCGCGGTCGCTCCGCGGATTCGAAGAGGCGGAGAAACCGGTGATCGATGTGACCACATTGATCCAGCTCCTGAGCGCCGCTAGCACCATTGCCGTCATCCTTGGGGTCCCGTTCATCGTCCTCCAACTCAAGCAGAACGCTAGAATTCTCCAAGTGTCGAATCGTCAGGTCGAGGTGATGATTCATCAAGCGCGCGCGCAAGTGTTCTTGAGCATCGCGGAGCGCCTGAGCGACCGGGAGTATGTTCTCCGACGGAAACTGGTTCGGGACCTCGTGGCCCGATATGCCTCGAAGGAGTGGCAGGGCTTCCTCGACTCCACAGATGCGTTCGAGATTCGGGCCTTTGCTGCGACCTACGAGGCGAGTGCGACGATGGCCCGGATCGGCAGGATCGATGAGGGAAACCTGCAGCAAGCACTGGGGTACTGGGTGGTATCTGACTGGCGTGCGATCGAACCCGCCGTCCGCCAGCTCGAGCGGTCATGGGGCGTGCCGGCGTACCCGAATTTCCGTTGGCTGGCCGAAAGTTCCGAAGCGTATCTAAAATCGACGGCGCGTCCCGGCTTGTAGTCCGCTCACGAAAGAACGGACCCCCGCGTCGACGGGCCACTACGCTTCACGCCACGGAGGCTGGTGTGAAACGGGCCGACGGTCGACCCCCGCCGGGCGGGATCGGGACTCCACCGAGCACCCCCTCGGGTGCGAACCGAACCGCACCCGAAAGCTAGGTCCCACCGCCGGGTCAACGGTCGGACTCGGCGGACCGGGGCAGTACCCGATCAGTGTCCCACTGACGCCCCGTTGAGATTGTTCGAGGAGGACCGGGGTCGCCCTACGCGACCAAGTACCCGCCGTCGGTCACGACCACTGCGCCGGTCATGTACGACGAGAGTTGCGTTGCCAGGAACAGAACGACCCGCGCGATCTCGTCGGGCTTGCCCATTCGGTGCATCGGAATTCGGCTGAGGAACGACTGAACGGCCGGGGGCGAGGATCCCGATGCGCCCCCTAGTGCCGCCTGGGCGCCCGGGGTTTCGATCCCCCCGGGAGCAATCGCATTGACCCGGATATGCATCGGGGCGAACTCGACCGCGAGGGAGCGGGTCAGCATGACGAGAGCCGCCTTCGATGCGTCATAGTGGGCGAGCCCCCCCGTGGGCCGCATCGCATCCACCGAGGCGATGTTCACGACGGCCCCTTCCCCGGAGCGGCGGAGGTGGGCGGCCGCGCGGGTCGTGAGGAAGAACGCCCCCCGCAGGTTGATGGAAAGCACCCGGTCCCAGAGGTCGGGGGTGGTCTCCAACGCAGGCGAGAACGGAAAGATACCCGCATTGTTCACGAGAAGATCGAGGCCCCCGAATTCCTTCGTCACGCTGTCTAGGGCTGCCTGGTGCTGGGAGAGCTCGGCGACATCTAAACGAACGAACTTCGACCGGCCCCCGCGTGCGACGATCCGGTGCGCCACTTCCTCTCCCGCCGGAACGTTCACGTCTCCGATCGCAACCGCTGCGCCCGCCTCGGCAAGGAGCTGGGCACTCGCCTCCCCGATGCCCATGGCCCCCCCCGTAACCAGAGCGACCTTCCCGCGGAGAGACACTAACCCCTCGATGGGGCTCATGGGCCGCCGCCCCCCGTAGGCGACCCTCCCGCGCCTCGGCCCTCGCTACGGAACTCGGCCAACCGCTGCCAAATGGGCCACCCCCTCTCGAGCAGGAAATCAAGGCTGTACCGGCTCGGACCGTAGGTCGCGTTGATGAGGATCAGGCCCAAGAATGCGAGAGCGTAGATGATCCCCGTACCGACATCGGTTCCTCCCGCGCCGGTCTGATACGGGCCTCCGAACCCTTCGGGCACGGCCCAGATCAACAGGCTGAGTACGACCCCGCCGGCGTAGGCGATCTTTCTCATGAATCCGAGGAGCAGCGCGAGGCCAAGGACCGCCTCGAGGATCCCGACGGTATACACGATCAGGGTCCCACTCGAAGTGGCTTGGGCGGTCCAGAAGGAGTACCACCCCGACAGCCACGCCGGGGCATTCGCCTGAGCGTTTTGCACATTTCCCAGGAAATTACTCACGTAGCCGGACGTGAATTTCAGTACTCCGTCGATGAGCCACACTCCGCCGAGCAGAAGGCGGAAGGTCGTTTTCAGAGGGTGGGCGTTGCGGACCCACCAAGACGTTCCATTGCCGCGGACCACGCTCGCGTCTCCCATCGGTGTTTCCCTCTCCGTGGGCCGAACCTCCCTTCGGGGCACGCCCACAGACGACGTACGCCATTCCGACCCCCAAGAGACTTGAGGGCTTTCTCGGGGCTGGCTCCCGGAACTGAGAAGTTCGGGAAGTTCGGCCGGCGAAGGCCTGGGGTCGAACCATAGGCTCTTGGCCCCGCACCTCCTCGAGCACGTTCTGGAGGCGGCGAGAGTGTCGGACTCGGAGACCATGAAGACCCTGTCTCCCACCTCTGTGCCGGTCGCTCCGATCACCGCCGCGGAACGACGTATTCTCGAAGCGCTGGGCGACCCCGTCTCGCTACGCGTACTCGCCGCGCTGAGCCATGGGGAACGGGATGTGCATTCCCTGGTCGTTGAGACGGGCCTGCCTCAGAGCTCTGTCTACCGCAAATTACGCGAACTGGCGGAATACGGGATCGCCTCCGTCCCCCGCTACGCCTTCACGCGGGAAGGCCGCAAGGTCGAGGTGTTCCGCGGTCGGGTGAAGGAAGTACGGGTTCTCCTCGCGGACGGTACCGTGCGGGTGACGGTGATCCTGCGCCAGGACGCGGCGGACCGGATCGATGACCTATGGCAGGATGTACGGAGGTTCGGTCGATGACGGACGCGATCTGGCTACTCCGCGCCCTGGAGGGGCTGGTGCTGGTCCTCGGCGCCGGAATCGCCTATGCGAGTCTTCGGGCGTACGCTCGGACGGGCCGGACCTCCTTGGGATTGCTTGGTCTCGGCTTCGTTCTGGTCACCGTGGCAGCCGCTCTGGCGGGAATCCTGTACGAGTTCGTCACGCACGACCTGCTCACCGCCTGGAGCGTGAGCGCCGCGTTCGACGGGGCCGGCTTCGCGGTGATCCTCTACTCAATCCTCCGGCGCTCGACGGAGCCTCCAGCGGAACCGCCGGCGGACCTTGGAACGCCCCCCCCAGGCACCTGAGCCACGACGGCTGTTGAATCCACGAATCGGGGTCTGCGGCGCGGCTCCGCAAAAGTCTCTGGTCGAGGCATCCGTTCGCCCAACGTCGATCGGCGGAAACGGGGCCCATTCTCGCTCGTGAGAATCGGTCGAAAGAACTTCCCATAGCGACTAACGGGCTGAGTCCCTCCCTACAGCCGTATGGCAGGATCCGGACAGATTCCCCTTCGGTCCATCGCGGGGCGATCCCCGAGGTCACTGCCCGGGAGCCCGGGGCCGTGCCTCCGGGCGAAAATACAGGCCCCGAACCCGGAGTGAAGGCGATGAAGCTCCGACGGTGGGTCAGGGGAGCGATTCTTCGGACGAACCGCATGGCCCCTGCAGATGTGGGGGCCGCTGTCAGCGGGAAAACAACGGTAGATCCTCAGTCGAATCTCATGACCGCTGCCGGCGCCCCCGCGACGCCGCCTCCCGAGAAACCGGGCTCTTCTTGGAACGGGAGGAACGCGATCGACCTGCTTCGGATCGGGGCAGGAATTGTATGGCTCCTGAACCTGATATTCATCGTCAACCCACAGAATCAGTTTTGGTCCAAGTTCTCGACGACCGCCCTGTCCTACGCGCCGACCACCTTGGGTGGACCTGGTCTGGCTCAGTACGTGGCCGCGCACTCCACGTTTTTCGCCTGGAGCATCGCACTCTTCACCGGCTACATGGCGGTCGCACTCCTGCTCGGGTTCACCACGAGGATTGCCTGTTTCACGGGGAGCTTCTTCTCCGCCGTCCTCCTCGCGACCCAATTCGGCACCACGTACCTGTTCCCCGGCGGCACGGACGTCGGGGCTCACCCACTCTACCTCTTGGTCTACGGGGTGCTGGTGGTCGGCGGCGCGGGTCGCTCCCTATCTGCCGACCTGTGGCTTCGAAACATTCTGGCGAGCCGGAGGGCGAGGCAGATCGCGGTGGGCCGACCGGCGCCCCATCCGTCCACCTTCGTCCTTACACCCCGTACGCTCTTCGCCTACTTCGTCGTCGGAACCCTTCTCTCGCTCGGCGTAGGGTTCGGACTCGTCTTCGTGCTCCCGAGTGCGCCCGCGGCGGCATCCGGCACACCGCCGGTCGGTCCGGTCCATTTCGTGAACTTGACGGTCGCCATCGATCCCGCCAACGGATGGCCGCAGTACTCGCCGGCGAATTTCACCGTCCCCGTGGGTCGCGTCGTGATCACGATCTTCGACAACGACATGCCGGTGAGCTGGTCGTCGTGCCCCTGCCCGGTGCGAGGCACGATCGACGGTCTGGAGCTTCTCAATGGAACCCCCATTGGAAACGTACCCGGAACCAACGTCGCCCATACGTTCAACATCCCTGCCATCGGATTGCAGATCCTGAGCCCCGGACAGAGCGTCGTGCAGTTCACCGTCGACCTGACCCGCGCGGGGGAACTCATCTGGTATTGCTTCGCGCCGTGTGGCACCGGCCCCAATCCGTACAACAGCGCACCGATGAATGTCCCTGGGTACATGACCGGTACCGTGACGGTGACTTGATCTCGAGCGAGGTAGCCAGCCAACGCTGCCCGACGCGTCGTCCCGGAGCCCACTCCCTCGCCCTCGCTAACCGAACTGCGCGGGTTGCAACATTAATTGCACCCAGTTAATCACGGACCGCCTCGTCAGAAACTTGTGATGCTAAGGGACCCGGAATGTCGGGTAGCTCCCTACTACACATTTGACGGCGATCCGCGTCAGGAGGATTAGCCAGTAGGCGCCCATCAGGTAGCGAACTCCGCCGAGCCGCTGGTACGTAGCGGACTCTCGCTCGGGACACCCAGTGGGCCTGAACGGCAACCCCTAACCCCCTAGACCCGAGGGGCGGGAGGCGTCCCGCCTCGCATCAGGAGAGTCGGAACGAGGGGTGGGGGGGGTTGTGCCGATGGGCCCACGGGTTCACAAATCCTGGCGGGTTACAAGTAGGCCCGTCTACTTCGGCCCCGGGCCATGCCGGAAACCCCCTCGAAGCTACAACGCGACGCGGCCCGCAACATCGTGACCAAGTACCTCAAGGTCCGAGCGGGAGAGAACGCGATCATCGAGTCGTGGAACCACACGATGCCTTTGGCCACGGCGATAGTCGATGAGGTCCGCCGTGTAGGAGGCAAAGCCCTCCTCATCCACGAGGACGAGAACGCGTGGTGGCGTGCGATCGACCGGAAGCAGAGCAAGCTCCTCGGCAAGTCGAGCGCCCCGGAGTGGGCAGCGGTGAAAGCTGCGGATGTGTACGTGATGTTCTGGGGTCCGGGCGACACCGACCGCATCGAGAAGGTTCCCGAGAGGACCTTCGACGAGGCGCTCGCCTGGAACTGGCCCTGGTACGCGGTCGCCAGGAAGACGGGGCTCCGCGGTGGGCGGATGACCGCGGGGTTCGTGACGGAGGGACGGGCCCGGAAGTGGGGCGTGGACCCCGCGCGGTGGGAGGAAAGCTTGCTGCGGGCATGTCTCATCGACCCGGAGGAGACGGCCAAAAGCGGGACTCGGCTCTGCAAGGCGCTCTCACGCGGGAAGAAGGTGCGGATCACCCACTCCAACGGAACCGACGTGGAAGTCGCCCTGGCCGGGGTCGCTCCACGGTTGCACGACGGGAGACCCCACCCGCACGACAAGAGATACTCCCCGTATGACATGCTGGCGAGCATCCCTGCCGGACGCGTCGACGTAGCCCTCGACTCCAAAACCGCGGAGGGGAGCATCCACGCCAACCGCCGGACAAATATCTGGTGGACTTCGCACGCCGGGGGAAAGCTTGAATTCACTGACGGGAAGCTTACCTCGTATTCCTTCGAGGATGGGGAGGAAGAGTTTGCCCGTCAGTACAAGAACGGCACGGCGGGGAAGGACCGTGCCAGCGCTCTCAAACTCGGTCTGAACCCGGCGGTCAAGGACGTCCCAAACTTGGAGGACATCGAGCGCGGCTGCGTTACCCTGGTAATCGGGGGCACCGACGGATCGAATTTCATGAGTTGGATTTCGCTCGCCGGATCTGAGATCGCGATCGACGGGACTCCAGTCATCCGCGCCGGAAAGTTCCTCTAGTGCCGCGTCTAGCGCTAGAGGTCAGGAACCTCGAACTCTCCCGCTAGACACGGCACTAGCGCCGGGGCGTTCGTGACTATCGGGCGGTTCGACCGGTTCCCTAGCTCTCACGCGCTGCAGGGAGTTCGGTGTAGCTGAGCGACTTTCCGGTCAAGACCGCCACGACGGCGTCGAATATGCTGGCCTCCAAGTCTGTCCCGGCTCCCCACTGAACTCCCATCAAGCCGGATCCACCGCCCGCATAGGAAATGTCGATCCGCTGGGAGGCCCCGTCCGAGGCGGCGAGCAGGAGGATTCCGAGGTAGTCGCTGGATCGGAAGTAGAACTTGCGGCCCACGTAGAGCACGATGCGCGTGGTTCCGAATGCGTACGCAGCTGCAGATTGGACTTCTGCCCCGACCGAGGGCAGAAGCTCGGCGAGGTCGGCGGCTTCCACTTCCCCTTGAACGAGCAAGGACCGCATTCCTACCCCTGGGCCATCCCCACCCCAAGCCGGTGTTTCGCAAGCGAAGACGCCACGGGACCCGAGTCGTTGCCATACCTGGCGCTCGACCCGGGGTCTGCGTTCACGGTGGGGTCCGCCCGCGACGCCAACAATTATCGGTGGCAAATAGATTGCCGGCCGTGGAGCCCGGGACGTGCAGCCACTGCGGCGGAGGCAACCCCCTGGGGGCCCCCAACTGTCAGTGGTGTGGCTCGGCGCTTCCCCCGATTTCGCCCCCAATAAGCCCTCCTACAGGATATCGTCCTGTCGACCTCCCCTCCCCCGCCTCGCCGCCCGGAGTGCCACCGGCCGCAATCGGCGCGGTGGTGGTGGTGGTAATCATTCTGGTCATCATCGTCGGCCTCGCCGCATCGATTCCTCGGTCGACCTCGCCACCTGGCAGCGGGGCCGTAGTGGTAACTCAGGTAGTCGTAACTTCTCCCGACAACGCCTGCGGGTTCCAAGGAGATAACCAACCCGGTTTCAACGCGGACTCCGGCGCGTGGAAGACGCTCCTCTTGGCCCCGAATTCGGCGGCCATACCCTGTACGATATCGAGTGTCTCGACCAATACATCGGGGTTCCACGCGGTCGCTTCCGTCCCGATGAGCTTCACCATGTTCCCACAGATACTGGGTATCACGGTGATCTGCCCAAGCGCGTACAACGGCGCGCTGAATGTCACGATAACCTGACGGGCGACGTGTTCGAAGTAACCCGTCAGACTTTCGAGCCGCCCGACCGGGGCTGGAATTCTGATAGCACTTCCCGTCGAGCATGCCGCTTCGCGAGGTACCCAGGCGTCGTTTCGCTCGAGAGGAGTATCGTCTCTCACGGCGACCGGGCCCTTTGTTTCCTGCGCCACGTGGAATCGTTCCAGCGCTCCCCTCCGGCCCTTCTGGCTAGCGGCCGCTCAGTGCAGCGTTGCGTCTCGAGCGGAGCTCGTCAGATCAGGCCGACCTGGTCAACGTGTCGAGGCGGCCACAACCTCCGCGCGCATCGTCATGCGTCGCGGCTCAGGGAATCTCAATCTCGATGAACCGCCCGGCTCCCAACGCTCGTTCGTCGAAGATCTTAGCGCGGTGAGGGGTGAACCGATACGGTCGTAGTGGGAAGGTGCCTGCCTCGCTCCGCAACCGACCCCGCCATTTCTCGAAGCCCTTGAACCGTTTGGCGTAGGCGACCGAGGCGACTTCTCCCCACCTTCCATCGGCCTCGTGACATGAACCAAAGAGTTGCACTCCCCGGTCGGGGTGTCCCCAGCGCTGGCGAGAGTCGAAAACCGCGACCGCCATCGAGGGGTGGCGCCGAAGATTCCGGCAGTGGGCGGAATCAGGGTAGGAGTAGAAGAAGAGAGACCAATCCCGAGTCCAGGCGAAGTAGGCCGTATTGATGTGAGCTCGGCCGCGACGCCCGACCGAGGCGAACGAAGCCAGCACGTTCTCTCGGAGGAGGCGAATCAGGCTAGCCCGCACACGCCGGTTGCTCAAGGATCCAGGAACCACTTCGAGTCCCACGGAACCTCCGCAGTACGCGACCGAGGGGATTCCTCGTACAAAGAGAAGTCGTGCCAAGCGGGGACCTCACTCGCGCCTAGTTTACAGACCTCCGGGAAGACGCCCGGGCCGAGAGTCGGACAGAACGTTATTTCCCCCGGAATCCGGTGGTATAGCCCAGCGATGGGGGATCTGGGGCTCCGGGAACCTCCCGGACGCCATTACAAAGGATACCGTGTCTATGCATACATCGCGCTCGCCCGACTCTTCGCGGAGCTGAACCTCGATTTGATCCAGGGGGATATTGAGGCCCAAGCGACGAGCGCGCTCCAGAACTATTCCGGCCACGTCTCGAAGGAAGAGATCCTCCACGCAATCCGGTCGAATTCCCACATGACCGACAAGGTGGTGGAGTACCTCGTGGCTGAAGGGTTCGCCGCCGCGAGCAGGGATGAGCGCGGTTACGACATTCGCATCACCACCAAAGGCGTCCAACACCTTCGAAGGTACAACCGGCTCTACCGAGAGTTGTACGCGAGGGAACTTAGCGAGCACTACCGATACGTCCGGTCCCCCGACTGGCTCTCCCCGACAGAGGGAGCGCGCGAGGACGCGTCCCCTTCCCCGTAGGTGGCGGGCGCGACCGCGGTCTACGGCATTCCTAGGACGTGCGGAACGAAGTCGTAGGTCCCATCGGCGTTTTCCGAGATGATCTCCAAGTTCAATCGAACGCGTCGCGTACCCCAGCGCACGAAGACGGGGTGGCCGACGGCGTAATCGTAGACCTCCTCTGCTAACGGTCCCCCCGTGGTCCGAAGGAGTATGATCCGGGCCGGGGCAGCGGCGAGCCCCAATGCCGCCGCTTGGGTGTCGCTCTCGAGCTGCATGAGGTCGCCGACGGTGGGCGTCGCGGAGCCCAGACGCGCGAGAATTGCAAACCCCGGATCGCCGACCCCGAACCATCGCGCCGACCCGCTACTGCGTTGCTCGATGACGAGGTCGAACGGGACCGTCCTTCCGTGAGCACCTAGGCTCGCCCGATACCGAGCCGACGAAGGGGCGTCCGAGAGCAGGCTCTCAACCCTCGGGTTCGAGAGAGCGAGGTAGCGCGCGAACCGTTCGACGGGGGTTCGGCCTTCCGGGATCCGGACGACCGGGTCGGCATCGCGAAGGAGCCGGATCGACCGGTGTCGTTGGGCGAACGTACGGAAGAACCGATCCGTGCGACGCAGTAGGCTCAGCCCGATCGCCCCGGCCACAAGGCCGAGAGCGGCGAGAACCGAGACATACGGGTTCGCGCCGAACGTCAGGAGCGCGACGAAGGCCATGAGAACGACCCAGATGACAAGGATCGTCGCGGTGTACCGATACATTCGACGGACGACCGGTACCATGTCGGCTACTCGGTCGGAAAGGTCGAAGATTGCGGAGATGGGATCCTCCATTCCCGGCGGGCCGCTCACATGAGTTCCTCTTGCCGCGGGTAGATAAACCCCTCCGAAACAGTTGGCCGACCCTCTTCTGCGTGCGACCCGATAGCCCAGGCAAGCTCTTCCTCAGTCCAGGAACCCATGACCGGCGAAGAGGAACGAGGGCCGAGAACGCGAGGTCGACCGCAAGGCGCAGAAGAGCCGATCCGACGATATTTCGTCGTGCTTGCGGTAGTCACGTTGTTCCTCACGGTGTTGGCGTTGCCTACCTTGGCAATGGGAGGGGCGCCGGGACGCGATTCCGCCATTATGGCCCGGCATGCGCCGCCCCAGAGTGACGTTGCGTCGGCGCCCAGCCGGTCGGCCAGCGAAGTCTCGCCGTTGGCGTCGTGGGCCTGGGGCGTGGAGACCAACCTGTCGGTAACCTTGGATTTCCTCGGCGCTTACAACAGCAGCCAGAATCTCACGGCGGGAAACCTCACCACTTCGGGTGCCTACGTGGCACTCCACGAGTCGCTGCATCTCGGCTACGCGGCCTTCGCGATCGTCAACGTGACAAGTCCGTCGGTTGGGCACCTCCAGGTCCAACTACAGGCCGCAGAGTACCAGGTCCTCGAAATCGAACTCGCCGCGCAGGGGACTTTCCCGGCCGCAGGGAACTACACCGACAATTCGTCAGTTCCTCTCGTCCCGATGAACGTGGGCCTTCACGCTCGGGTCGGGACGCTGGCTCTCTACCAGGCGTCCCTCAACTTGACCACCGGTACCAACGGATCGCTTTCGCTCGACAACGAACGGGTCGCAATGTACCGGGCGATCAACATCTCGCTCGTCGCCTCGAACTTCCCCAATGTCACCCGATCGCCGGGCTCTTGGTCCGTCCACTATGTCACGGGATGGATCCAGGCCGACGGATGGGAAGCCGCCGCGTTGTCGGCGAACTTCACCCCCGCGATCCCCCTCGTCGAGGGGCCGCTCCACGTCGGAAAGAACTGGGCCGCCTCGAGCACGGTTCGATTCGTTGGTAGTTGGGCCGCGGCCTCGGCGATTTCCGCTGGAGTTCCGAACGGACCCAGCGGTTCGCAGAGCCGGGCCGCTTCCGCCGCGCTGAATTGGACCGAGACGTTGACATTTGACTTCGTCGTCGTCGGGACGAAGACCATCTACGAACCGAACGGCACGGCCGAGACGGGGTACGTCATCGCCTACACCGATTCCGGTGGTTCGAAGAGCGTGATCCTGGTCGACGGCTTGCTGTTGTTGCCGGCCGCCGACCCGAGCCATGCTGCAGGCGTTGCACCGGCGGTCCAGGAACATCCGGCAGCGGCAGCCGTCGCTCAGACGGCGACCCCGGGAGACCGAGCGGTCATCACCCCAAATCGACCGGTGCCGGCGTCCGTGGAAGCAAAGCCGGCCTCCGGGACCGACGTCGTCGCCACCCCGATCACTCCGGCTCAAGCCGCCCAAGGAATCCACTCCTTGAAAAGTCCCGCTCACCCACTGAGTGGGGTGGGGGGCGGGTCGGCCGGAGCCCCGCTGGTCCCCCTCCTCCTCATAGGACTGATTGCTGTGGCAGGGAGCGTAGTGTTGTACCGGACCACTCGGCGAAGGTAGGTCGGGCGCCTCAGGGGGAGGGCGGGGCCCTCCCCCAACATGTTTACTGCCCCACTCCAGGATGAATCGTTTCCCGGAGGCGAGGGCGATCATTGGTCGAGCGTCTCTCGACATTGTCTGGCTGCGCGTGAGTGCGCGGATGCAGAAGGTCGCGAGGTTCGGGCCGCGGCGACTCAACCTTGATGAATCGGACCCGCTGTCCGGCCGCCATGGCCGGCATCGACTTCCCCGAGCTCCTCACCCTCGTCCAGACGGTGGCAATCATTGTGGCCATCATCATTGCCGTGTACTTTTCGCGCCGCCAGATTCAGGCGCTCGCAGCCGATCTCGAGGCACGCGTATTGAACGACCTTGACGAAAAGCTCCATCGGATGGGGGAGATCTTCATGGAGAAACCCGATTACGTCCGTGTCCTCAACGACGTGCCTCCCGCTGAGGGAGGCGAAGCGGCGTTCGCCCCCGAGGCAGCGTTCGCGTACTATGTGATGTTCTTTTGCGCGCACTGTTTTCACATGCGACAGCGTGGCATCTTAAGCGACAACGATTGGGCGGGCTGGCTCCAGTGGACCAAGAATGCCTTTCAGCACGGACGGTTGGGGAATTATTGGAAGGATGCTCAGATGCATGCTTGGGTCGACCCCGCGTTCCGGGAGTTCGTCGAACGGGAAATCCTCGTCCCGTCGGCCGGCGCCAAGTAGCGCCAGCGTCATTCGACACCTGTCCGGGCGGGTGGGCCGACACGGTCGAACTCCTCTCCACGGACCCAGCGCAAAGCCGGTTCCTCCGTCGATGGTGTCTCTGTCCCCCTCCCTCTCGGCGTGGGGTTGCGGAGGGCTAAAACGCGTAGTGGAGACTGGCTGTTTCAGATGATCCCCGAGACAAAGTACGCGCGGAGCCACGGGGTCCACGTCGCGTACCAAGCGTTCGGTCGCGGGCCCCCCGATCTAGTGTTCGTGCCCGGGTGGGCCTCCCACCTCGAGTATTCCTGGGAAGAGCCGATGTACGCGCGGTACCTGGAGCGACTCGCGTCGTTCTCGCGCGTGGTCTGGTTCGACAAACGTGGCAGCGGCCTTTCGGACCGGGTTTCGGGTTTTCCGATCTTAGAGGAACGGATGGACGACCTCCGCGCGGTCATGAATGCGGCGGGGGTGAAGCGGGCTGCTATTCTCGGCGTCAGCGAGGGGGGCTCGATGAGTGCCCTGTTCGCCGCGATGCACCCGGAACGGGTCCGCGCCCTGATCCTCTACGGCGCATTCGCCAAGCGCCTGCGGAGCCCGGACTATCCGTGGGCGCCCACGCGGGCCCAACGCGAAAAATGGATCGGACAGATCGAAGCCGAATGGGGCACCCCTGTCGAGGTCGACTCGCTCGCGCCCTCCGTGGCCCGCGATGAGACTTTCCGACGTTGGTTCGCCACCTTCAGTCGACTCAGCGCCAGTCCTTCGGCCATTGTCGACCTCGCCAGAATGAATACCGGCATCGACATACGGGCCGTGCTTTCCTCCATCCACGTTCCCACCCTCGTGATTCACCGGAGCGGTGACCTCGACGTTCAAGTCGGAAACGGTCGGTACCTAGCCCAACACATACCGGGGGCAAAATTCGTCGAGCTACCGGGGGACGATCACCTGTGGTGGGTAGGAGACACGGACAAGATCCTGGAGGAGATCCAGGAATTCGTCACCGGAAATCGAGCACCCCGGACGGTGGAACGGGTGCTCACGACGGTCATGTTCACCGACATCGTGGCGTCGACGGCCCAGGCTCGGGCACTCGGGGATCGGGGGTGGGCCAACCTTCTGGCTCGTCATAACCAGCGGATTCGGCGGGAATTGAGTCGGTTCGGGGGACGCGAGGTAAAGTCGACGGGCGACGGCTTCCTGGCCACGTTCGATGGGCCGGCCTCCGGAATCCACTGCGGAGCTGCCATCCTTCGATCGTTGAAAGAACTCGGGCTCTCGATCCGTGTTGGACTTCACACCGGCGAGTGCGAGGTCGTCGGTAAGGACATTGCGGGCCTCAGTGTGCACCTCGCCTCGCGCGTTGCGGGGAAGGCCGACGGCACGAACGTTGTCGTCACGAGTACGGTGAAGGAACTAGTATCCGGATCCGGGATCAGCTTTCACAACTTCGGCCGGCACGTCCTGAAGGGCGTCGGCGAACCTTGGTCGCTATTCGAGGTGCGATCGCCGGACTAACTCTCGGTGATTGGTTCTCCCACGACGGACAGAGAGCGCTGTCATCGTGTCTTCGCTCATCGGCGTGCCTCGCCGGACATGCTTCGCGCGACACGAGGAGGTCGATCGGAGAGCGCGGATCCCGCCGGTCGATGGGTAGTGAGCGCGAGATGCGGGATTTATCTTCCGGAGTCTATCCCGGCGCATGCCCGACGCCTGGTCAATGAAGGGAGAGTACTTCGAAGCGTGTAACTGCGATGTCGCCTGCCCTTGCGTGTTCCTCAGCGACCCAACGCAGGACACATGCACCGTCCTCCTAGGCTACCACGTCGAGAAAGGAAAGTCGGGGACGCACAGTCTGGACGGGCTCAGCTTCGCGATCGCCGCGTTTTGCCGTGGCAACATGCTGAAGAACAAGTGGGAGGGAGCGATCTATCTGGACCAGCACGCCACCGAGGTCCAACGGAGGGCGTTGGAGACGATCCTGACGGGCCAAGCGGGTGGCGTGTTCGGTGTGCTGGCTCCTTTCTTTGGCAAGGTCCACGGGATCCGCTCGGTTCCCATCGAGTTCCACGTCGACGGGAAGAAGCGCTCGATGAAGATCCCCGGGGTAGCGGAGATGCGCGTTCAGGCTCTGACTACCTCGGACGGAAAAGAAGTCAAGATCACGAACGCTCCTTTCGGGGCGGCGGCCGATGTCTCGGTGGCCAAATCCGAGAGACTCATCGTAACTGACTACGGATGGAAGTGGGACGTGGCCGAGAAGAACAGCTTCTTCGCCCCGTTTTCCGCCCACGGGCCCTAGCCGCCCGCCGGGCTGGCGGGGAGAACATCGGCGGTCAAGGGACGCCGAGAGCACCGACCAAGGCCAGAGCGGAGATCCCCACCCCGACGGAGAAAGTCCCGAGCCCAATCCCGCGGGTTACCCACCGAGTGTTTCCCCAGACTTTCTCGAGTAGCACGAGACCGGTGAAAACCCCCATCCAGAGCAGACCCATCGCCCCGGACACGAAGACTACGAACATGAGCAACCAGCAGCATCCCAGGCAGAAACCTGAGTGCGCGAGCCCGAGTCGGACAGCCCCCCACCGGCCAGGTCGCCACCGCGCCATGAGAAAGCCGATGGGCGATCGACAGCGGTCGAGACAGTAGCGCTTCCAACTGGTGAACTGGTAGACTCCGGCCGCCACGAGTGTCGCCCCAGACACCAGGACGAGCCAGCCCGGCAGACCCCCCATGAGGCCGAGCCCCATCACGAGGACCAGGACGAGCGCCGCGAAAGTCGCCCAGACCAGCAGGTAGCTCGAAGTGAATAGTGCTGCGCGAAAGTTTCCCTCCCTCAGCGCGGAGTCGGCCAGGGCAAATCTTCGATAGACGGTGACCATCGGAATCGCCGAAGGCAACATCATCGCCGTCATCATGACCGCCGTCAGCGAGAAGTAGGCCAGATGGGAGATGGGTGCTGCCCCGGCGAGCTCGTTCCCGAGGAGAGCCATCAGGCTGTTGGCCGTCAGGATCGTAACGACCCAAGCCGCCACGATGACTGCCCCGAAGGCCGCGAGGACCAGGAGAGCCGGGCGGGCTAGTTCGCGACCGTGTGGAGCTGCTTTCCACGAGGGGGTCGACACTTCGATCTACCTAGGAGGAGCTTGACTCGCCCGGGAGTTCGACTCCCCAGAACCAGACCCCAGATAGAAGCTTTCATGAACTGCTCCCCCGGGTTTCCGGGTCCGGACCGGCGGCCGAGTTGGGGCATCTTTTAGCGCGTTGTGGGTCCTCGACGGGGCCGCCGCGCTAGTACTCGCGACGGCTCTCGTGGTCTGGTATCGGAGGCGCAAGAACTCTCGCCCTCCGGCCCGTTCCCCGCCCGCACCACCGCCTTTGGCTCCTCCTTCAGGCTGAACCATTCCCGAAGAACCGGGGGGACTTCCTGCGGGACTCGGGCCCGTCTTCATTGCGTGGCGGAAAGGACGCAATCGAGAATGCACTCCTCCAGCGTGGGAGGACCCGCCCTCGCATTCAGTCCACCGGCCCAAGAATCTGCTGCGCGCTCGATGGATAGTCAGCCCATCGTCCGCCGTTCGAGAAGTGCCTGGGCTTCCTCCGCCAACTCCCTAACGATCTCCGCCGCAGGCTGGACCCTTCTCACAGCGGCGACGGATTCGCCGGCCCAGTGGGGCATCGCGTCGATATCTCCGGTCGTCGACCGCATAGGTACGATTGAATCACCTCGGTGGACGGGGACCCGTTCGTCAGGGGCCCATTGATAGACCCTCTCGCCCACGACTTCCTTTGACGATTTCTGCATGAACTCAACACAGCCTCGCAGCACTCGATGGGGCGCGTGCGGCCAGTTCGTGGAGAAGGCCTCCGTCAGAACCGTATCGCCCGCAGAAGCCGCGATGAGACGGTCCACGTACCTCGGGTGAGCTTCCGATTCGTCGGCCGCTACGAATCGCGTTCCCACTCGGACGCCCGCGGCGCCGGCGGCAAGGGCGGCTGCCATCGCCCTTCCGGTGCCGATGCCGCCCGCCGCCACGACGGGTATCGTGGCCGAAGGAAGAACCTCTGCGAGGAGTGCCAAGACTCCGATCTTCCCGCGAACGTGACCTCCGGCCTCGCTTCCCTGGGCCACAATGAAATCACAGCCGGATTTTTCCGCCGTAGCGGCCTCCGTCGGGGATCCGACCTGCCAGGAGGCGAGGGCCCCATCCTTGTGGACGGCCGAAATAAGGGCCGGGTCCGGTTCCGCATAGAAGAACTCAACGACCCGGGCGTGCGTGGCGGCGGCATGCACGCATGCCATCGCTTCCGGCTCGAGCTTTCCGGTCGCTTCGTCGACTAATCCGGGGACGATGAAGTTCATCCCGCATGGACCGCGCGTCAACCGACGAGTTTCGTCAAGCCACTTTTCGACGAATTCGGCCGGAGCGCCTCCCCACCCCAACATTCCTAACCCACCGGCGTTCGCGACCGCGGCGGCCAGCTTTGGCGTCGAGAGTTGTCCCATCCCTGCGAGCTGAATCGGGACTGTGCAGCCGACCAGGTCAGTGAATTTGGTTCGGAGCATAGGTTACGTCTCGCGAAGGACCGGCCGTGCGAAGCGGAAGCACCTAGGGCTAATTGAACACGGCGGGAAGACCTCCTGCTCACGATTCGCTGTGTGGGATTCGATTCGGTTGGCCCGGTCCAGCTCCCTCGAAGAGAATGCAGCAGTCTCACTCCTCCCTGAGGTGGAACGGGGTCCCCACAGCCCCAGGGAGGGGGTTTTTCCTCGGCCGAGAGCGCGCTACTCCAAACACGCAATCGAGATCGCACTCCTCGGCCTCGTACCGCCCGAGTGCGCCGGAAGAGCCGGCACCAGATGGCGCGGTTACGAGTACGGGCTCGACGGGCCCCTGGTTTGCGACAACGGTACCGGTCCCCCCCTGCGGACCCATTCGGGTTAGGTGGGCTGCCGCCACGAGGACTCCAGCTACGACATACACCGAGCCCTGAATTTCAAGCAGGGGGATGATTCCTACCAGACCGCCTAGGAATCCAGCGAATAGTAGACCCAAAGTGGCAGTCACCAGACTCGCGGACTGGGTCAAACCGAGATATCGCCCCCGGTAGGCATCGAGCACTGCCGTCTGCTGAAGGGAGGCGTAGGATGCCCCAACCGCAGAGGCCGGAAGCCCGATGAGTACGATAAGGACGAAGGCGAGACCGATCCCCGGGATGAGAAGGGGATAATTGAACAGGAGGAGGTCCAGCGCACCAAAGGTGATCGAAGTCACCGGCAGAACCCTGGCCGGGTCCCATATTCGGGCGCGGGTAGCGACGTAAAGTCCCCCCACGACTCCGCCAACCGCCTGCAACGAATTGAACCATCCGAAATCGGGCCCGTTCCCGTGGAGTACGGTCACGACGAAGGGTGCTACTAAGGTCGAGAAGATCCCCTCGCCGAAGGCCGTGATTACGATGAAAAGTAAGATCGTGGAGGCCTGGCGTGACCGGAGAGCGACCGCCAGCCCTTCGAGCCATTCATCCTTAAGTTTCCAGAGAATCGACTGCAGCCACCGGCCCGCTCGCATTACGTCCGCGGCGACACGCCGGGGCGCCTCGACGACTGGAAGGATGAGGACCGCCGCTACCACGAAGCTGCCCGCATCGACGAAGGTGATCCCGGCGAGTCCGAGCCACCCGACCAGAACCCCTCCCACCGCCGCGCCGATCAGCCGCGCCAACTGGCGGCCGGTGCCGTAGATCGAGTTCGCCCGGAGCAGGTTTTCCTCCCCTACGATCGACGGAACGAGCGCTCCTTCTGCGGGGGAGAAGAACGCTGCGACGCACGCCTCGAAAACCGCGACGGCGTAGACGATGTAGAGCTGGTTAAGGGAATGTACCCCGAGGAGTGGAAACAGACCGGCCGCGAGAGCCAGATTGGACACTACCATGGTCCGTTTTCGTGACCAACGATCGACGAAGACGCCGGCCACTGAACCGACCACCGCCGACGGGAGGAACGAGGCGAGAAACAGGGTGCCCGTGGCCAATGTCGAACCTGTGAGCACGTATACGAAGTACGCCAATCCAACCATGAGCGCCCAGTCGCCGACGAGGGAGATCACTCCGGCACACCACACCAATGCGAAGGAAGTGTTGCGCAGCGCTCCGAAGCGAACTTTCCACCCCGCGCCTTCGCCAGGCATTTGCTTCGCGGCGATCCAAGTGGCGGGGGAGTTTTCGACAGACGCACATCAAGCACTCACTGCAGGTTATGGTGCACCGGAGCCGAGAACAATTCCCGCCCCTCGCCAGGCCTCTCGTGGCTCCTCGATAGACCCATAAAGATACCTCGACGACCCTCGAGAAAACTTCTTCGCCATCAGCGAGAACGCCTCGCCAGGTCAACTGTGCAGAGTGCAACGGAGATCGCTCCTTCGGTCCATTCGACCCACGAGAACCAAGGAGACCACCGTTCAAGGGTCTGGAAGTCTATTAGTATGCGTATGTAGATGTGTAGAGTGTGCCAAGCAAGACTGTGTCGCTCGAGGAATCCGCCTACGAACGGTTGAAGGCTGCGAAGGGCACCGACGAGAGCTTCTCAGAGGCGGTCCATCGGATCCTAGCGGATTCCAGGCCCTCCTTCCGACAGCTCGCCGGTGCACTCTCCGCGTCAGAAGCGGAAGAGGTCAGGGCAGCCGTTCGAAAGATGCGAAAACAGGAGGCGCCCGGCGAGGACCGACGCCTCAATCTCTGGAAGAAATCCCGTGGGAGTCACCCTCGACACTAGCGCGCTCATCGATGTACTTCGGGGAAACGAAGCTCTCCTTCGAGAAACCGACCTTCAAGAGCGAACGAAAGGCCTCCCCGTTCTGAGCACCGTCGCAGTATTCGAGGTCCTGTCTGGAGTCGAGTACACCCGGTCACGTCTCGAAAGAACCCGATTGGAGACCCTTCTTGCTCGGTTCCATGTCGAACCGTTCGACCGGGAGTCCGCGCGCAGAGCGGCCGAACTTCGGGGAGAGCTTCTCCGAACGGGCCGCTCGCCCGGTGCGCCGGACGTAATGATCGCGGGACAAGCTCTTGCGGGGGGACACACCTTGATCACACGAGATCGCCAGCTCGGGAAAGTGGCCAACGCGTTCGGTTTGAACGTGGTCTTCTATTAACCGAACGCTTTCCCTGCCTGGCGCCAACAGAGGCTGACGGATCCCAGGGGCGAGTTGCAATCGAGATTGCATCTATCAGCGCGGGCGCTCGCTGAACTCCGAATCATCTGTCTCATCTCGGCTTGGAGGTCCCCTCCGATGCTCGCTTGATGCTCACTTGCGACCGCCCTGGGCGAACCCGAATCGTAGTTTCCCGCAAGTACCGGCGAAGGAACCAACGGACGAAGACAAACTCGTCCTTCTGGCTTTGCGCTCGTTCGAGGGCTCGGTAATACCCTGATCGTCTGAGGTACGGAATGTCCAGCATCGGGAATCCCTTGCGGAACAGGACGAAGTTCATCGCGATACGCGAGACCCGCCCGTTCCCGTCCCCAAAGGGATGGATGGTTACCAGTCGGAGATGGACGAGAGCTGCCAGAACCACCGGGTGGAGGGACTTCCAAACCCCCCGGAGCCAGCCAAAGAACTCGTCCAAGAGGAGGTCGAGCTCGAACGGGGCGGGCGGCACAAACCTGCTCCCGGCGATCCGGACCTGCGTTCGGCGGACTAGCCCAGCGTATTCCGGTTTCGTTTCCGTAAACAATGCCTTGTGCCAGGAGAGCAGGGTGGAGCGATCCAAGCTTTCGCGCGAGGACAGAGCAGCGAGGAAGACTTTCCTGTGGGACAGCGCTTCCTGGACGTCGGACAGGGGTCTGTTGCTGGGTGTGACTCCGTGCTCGAGTAGTGATGCGGTTTCCCGAAGGGTCAGACTCGAACCCTCGATTCGGTTGCTGTCGAAAGTGAATTGGATTGCGAAGGTTTCGAGCTCCTTAGTCCGGAGGCTCGGGGGCATCCGGTTCAGATTGGAGGCGTACTCCGCGCGGATCGCCTCCAACTTCCGGCCCCAGTGACGGGTGAGCAGATCCTGGCCGAGTTCTTCCTTGAGGGCCGACAGTGATTCGGGCAGCTTCCGGCCGATGTAGCGCTCGACCTTTCGAACCTTCGAGCCTTCCCGATAGGTCTGGACGAGGTAATAGTACGCGAATCGGCCGCGACGGCGCTTTTGTAGATCCATGCTTGTTGCCCCTACATTCTGTAGAATATAACCTAATGCTTGCAGAAAGTAGGGGCAATAGAAACCTGCGTATGTAGCTCGCCTGAGGGTGCAATTCGGATTGCAGCCAGAACTTCCGGGCGAGGTGGCTATGGCCGCATTGAATAGCCGGCTTGCGCAAAGTCCCCGTCGAACGTGAAGGCGTCACGAATTCCCAGCGAGCGCATGATCACGAAGCTAGAACAATCCGTGACGCTCCAAGACTTGTCTGTGTGAGCCGCCATGAGATCAATGGCCTCGTGGTGGTGTACTGGTTCTATCCAGAACAACCCCACCTCCTTTCCATCACGCACCGCTTTGGAAAACTTGATAGCGGTGGCGAGGCCCAGGCGCCTCCGGACGATCGTTATGGTCTCAGCGATAACATAGTTCGTGGTGACCTGCTTGCCGAATTCACCCCGGGCGATGCGTCGCTGGAACTCTGCCGCGACGGAATGGTCACGATCCTGAGAATCAGCCAACGCCAGCCAGGCGCTTGTGTCGACGAAAATCATCGAACGGGACCGTAGAGCTCGTCATCATGGCGTCGTGCAGTCCGGTGCCCCTTCCTGCCGCTCTTGCCGAGCGGGAAGATCTTGAAGATAGGATCCTTGGGATCGACGCTCTCGTCGCTCAGGTACGCGTGCAGGGCCCTTCGCACCACCTCCTTCATCGGTTGCCCGGTGGCATCCGCCCTTTGGCGGAGCAGGCGATACTCGGCTTCGGGGATCTGGGCCTGAACCAGCGTCATCGCACATACGACATTTAGAATATCATATAAGTCATTCTACTGCCGTGGACGGTTGAAGACGAGGGGAACGACCCGTCCTGGGCTCCGGACCGCGTGAAGAGTTCAACAAGAATTGCAACTTCGCCCCGAGTCATCAAGCCCAGCTGGCAACAAGGCTGTCGTGGAATCGCAGCTTGTCCCCGTTCTGCGTTAGGGTAAAGTGAGTCGAGGGATTTGGGGGCGCATGTACTCCTCCCCCGTTCCCATCGAATGGGTGAAGGGAAATTCGCGAACCTGGTATTTCCTCGCCTACTTCTCGTTCTTACTCGTTCTCTATTGGGTTACGCTTACAGTGATCCCCGGGGTACTCTTCGGCCCGGCCTGGGCTCAAGGTGGATTCCTGAGATTCCTCTTGGTCTTGGGGGTCGCGCTGGCAATCGTGGTCCCGTGGGCCATCGTCTGGGCTCTGCTCGTGCCGATGCCGCCGGTCGGGATTGGCATTTCTCCCGCCGGGGCGATTCTTGATTGGGGCGTGCGCCAGCAGCAGTTCAAGTGGCAAGAGGTGAGCACTCACAGCGGCCGGTTGTACGTGAACAGGTCGCGCTGGCTCCCCTCGTTTCCGATTCCACTCTCCGGGTATCAGTTCGAACGGCTCACGCACTTCCTGCGGAGAGCGGCCTGTTCCGGATAGCTCCCCCTGCTCAGCCCGCTGCCCTCCTCCTTCGCTCCCCGAGGTGGCGCGCAACGCGGGAGGTGCAACGGGGATCGCACCCCGCTAACCGCAGAAACCCGGTTCAGTCGGCCGATTGCCTGAGTACGAGTCCGATTTGCCGTGCCGCATCGAGGTCATCGCGATTGGCCCAATGCTCCACGAGTTTCCCATCAACGATCTTGAAGAGGTGCAGATGCTGCACAGAATAGATTCGGTCGGTCGCCTTAAGCCCCACAAATATTCCGCCGTTTACCGGGAGCTCCGGTTCTGCGGTGTGAACCCCTTTGCAGGTCGTTCGCACAGCAACCCAGTCTCCCTCCGCGATCATCTCGTGGAGAGTGTGGGTTTCGTTGACAGCATGTAGGCTTTCGTAGACTCTCGAGATCCCCCTCGGATCGGTCTTTCTCCCGTGATTGAATGCCTCGGCGGCCCAGAGACCGGCGGCGCCACCGGTGTCTCCGGCATTAAGGAGTTCGAATTGACGCCGCACTAGTTCTTTGTTCTCTTCGACGCCCATCGCGCCTACTGAAGCGCTTCGAAGTTAAGGTCATTGCAACCAAGGGGCGCTCCGAAGAAGCCAGTACTACCTCACGCAATGATCGGAGACCCAGCCATTCCCGGAGGGCCAGGACAGAGGACCCTTCTGCACGGGATCGAAACGATCGGGATTCAAGAGGCCCGAGCCCCCTCTGCCTCGAAGATCCGTTTGATGGACTGGGACACGCGCTCGTGTTCCCCGTCGATTCCGGTGTCGAAAGAGATCACACCGTACGGCGTTCGGTCCGGGAGAACGAAGTTGATGTAGGCACGGTACTGCCGCGACCCCCGATCGTCGACGTAGTCGGCATACGAGAGCTCCAGAGCCTCGGTTGTCGTGGGGGCGAATGAGTGTTTGCCTGAGGTGATTAGTTCCTGCATCGAGTCCCGGTGCGCCTGGCACCGTTCGGGGGTCCAGTTCACCGATCGGGGGCCGTAGCGGACCCGCATTCGGAACTCCGGCCGTTTCGACTCGAGAAAAACCTTCTCGGACCGGCGGACCGCGTCGGTCTTCGGGTCGGAGTAGTCCGCGGTCCAGATGTAGAGAAGCTCCAGTTCAGCGTCGGTCAGCATCCTCGCCGATTGATCCACAATATCTCGCTCGGACTCGAGTATTTGGGGCGTGAACCGACGCGCGGACTGCCGCAGAAGGAGCTCCGAAGTCAACACCATGTTCAGCCCGAGGACCGCAAGGATTACCCCGAAAACGAGGCCCGACGCCAGAAGCCCTACCAATGCCAGACCGGGTGGGACTAGCCAAATCAGGAGCTGAACCACTCGAGGGTTTCCAAGCGGGTCGGACATCGCGAGACTCCCGTCGAGAGGACCGCTAGCCCCCAAGTAATCTTAGGCCGAATCGGGAGCTCAGCGTTCCGACGGTGAATCACGCTCTCGGAGAATTCAATGGCGCCGTCCGAGATCGCTAATCAGGATAGGCAAGATTGGGCCGAAGTTCGCTCCGTGGGGTGTTGGCGGGGGGGAAGTCGGCCCTGAGGTGCAATGTTGGTTGCACGTCCGCGTTATCCTCGGAAGCGCGAAGCCGGGGAGTCACTACAACCCCCATTTTTGAAAGGCGCTTGTCGGGAGCGATTCGCCTTTGGGCGCAGCTGTGGGGGCCTTCTTCATCGGGGATTCGCTGACCATTCAATCGGCATGAGGACTGAGCGTAGACCTTGCTCGGGTCCCCCAAGGCATCTTCATACACTCGTACCATTCCGTGACTCGTTAATGCCGGACCCGAGTGCTCCCCCGACGCCAACGAAGACCGTTTGGGGGGAAGACTCTCGGATCGAGGTGATGCGCCGGCTCCGGTCCAAGGGCTTGGCCGCGGGTCGATCCGAGACCGACCTTCTTCTGGAAGCGGCTGCCCTTCGCCCGGGCCTGAAGGTTCTGGACGTTGCGAGTGGGGCGGGGGAGCCGGCTCTCGAGGAAGCGCGCCGCGTGGGCGCGAGCGGTCACGTAACCGGAGTGGACCCCTCTGACACTTTGGTCTCCCTCGCTCAAGAATATGCTCGGGTTGAAGGGCTCCGCCAGGTGGAATTCCACGTGGGCTCTGCTGAGGAACTCTCCTTTCCCGCCGAAAGTTTTGATCGGGTCACCTGTCGATTCGGAGCGATGTATTTTTCAGACCTCGCCCGAGCAATCACTGAAGCGCTACGCGTCTTGCGTCCGGGTGGGAAGATTGCGTGGTTGGTGTGGGGACCCGTCGAGCAGCCGTTCTTTCTATCGACGGTGTTCGTCGCGATGCGCCACGCGGGACTGTCTCGACTTCCCCCGGAGGCCACTCAACCATTCCGCTTTGCGGAGACGGGAACCATCACCAGGGCCCTCTCCGCGGGAGGTTTTGTAGACGTCCATGAGGTTTCTAAGGAGGTAATGTGGTCTTGGCCGGGATCTCCCGAAGAAGTGTGCGACGTGTTCTTCTCTGGGGCTCCCCCGTTCAAACGGGTCATAGACGCCCTAGACGCAAAGGCCCGGACTCGGGCTGCCAAAGAAATCACGGAGTCCATGAGAAGTTTCGAGTCCAATGGCCACGTAAGCGTCCCGGAGACAGTAATCCTGGCCACCGGTCGCAAACCGGGACTGACACCGACCTAACTCCCCTCCTGGACCTGGGAAACCTACACATTTCGAACGGTCCTGCAGTCGTTGCCAAGCCAGAGCGTCGGGTAGCGCGGAACGTGCAATGGTACTTGCGTTTTTAGAGTAGCACGCTTCTCCCCGAGGAAAAACCCCCGCCGGGGCGTTGGGAAGCCGGTTTCATGTCAGAGAAAAGTGGTTCGCGCTTGTGGGCACCGCGGGTGAAAGGTTCTGTCGGCATAGAACCTCCCGGCTTGCAGAAGTCAAAGGTTTTTTGTTTCCCACAGTGCCCGTGACGTAAACGGGAAGGAGTTTTTACAAACGTTGTTCGGATCGGTCGACCATGGGGCCTTCTTCTACAGCTGGGAGGGCCCCCGACCTCCCCATGATCATGTTCTGAGGCAGAGGATCGAGGAGTCCGCCTCACTCTTCCTCCTGCTTTCCCCGTACATCGAAAGAATCCAAAGGGCGGCATGGGTTTCATTTGAAATGGGGATTGCAGTTGGTCCCTCCAAGCCCGTGTGGGTTCTCGAGCAACTGACCCCTCCGCGCGCGAAGAGGTACGCGGAAGTTCCAGTTCCCGGGCGAACTGGATACATCGAGCGCCCCGAATCAATAGAGAGTCTCAGGACTGAACCATTCTACAGTCTAGCTGCTTCAGCAGGGATCGGCACTCCTAAGGGCCCCGATGGGCAGGAGTTGCCGAACGTGAGTTGCTTATACGATGCGTATCGGGCCTCGTACTTCGCACACTTCAGCCCACCTGATCTCATTTGCCCGGTCTGTCGAAAGGTCAATGGGGAAGGCATCCCACCCGAGGCGACGGAGTTCCCCGGTCAGTTCGGCTCGGACGGGTCTACCAACCCGCCCCCATAGACGCGGCTAGAGTCGTTCGGCGAGGAATACGAACCGGGACAATCTTCGTTCAGCTGCCAGGCGCTGAACGCAATCGAGGAAGCGTTGAAAGCCAGAGAACAGTTGCTTTCCTTCGAGGGCAACCAAACCTTCCTCATGTCGAGCACGGGCTGAATGCCGGGCCCCAGCAATTCCGGCCATCGCGGTGGTCGAATCCGTCATTCGAAGAAGCTGAAACCCCGAATCCCGCAGGAGGCGTTCGTCGTTCCCTGGTGGGGAAAAGACACATTTCGCGTTTGGACTCCGTATGGCGATTTCCTCGTTAGTGATGAGTCCCGTGACCACGGCCGAGTCGGTGAAAACGACCCTCCCTTTGGGTTTCAAGAGGCGGCGCCAGTCGTTCAGGACGACCAGCCGATCCTGAAGGTGGATGAACGCATCCACGCAGATGATTGCGTCGAAGGTTCCATCGTGGAAGGGCAGTGTCGAGTTGGCATCCAGGACTTGGAAGGTCACACGGTCTGACAATCCAGCTTCGGAGGCCAGACGGGTCGCAGTCTGAATTCCGTTGCCGCTGATGTCCACGCCTACCACTGCGCAGCCGGTTGTGCGCGCGCTAAAGAGCGCGGGACCGCCCGCTCCACAGGCGACGTCGAGCAGTCTGCGGCCAGCTCCGAGGCCAAGATCCTGCAGAAACCCTTCGTACTCAGACTTCAGCGTCCAGCTGTTCTGGCCAATGTCCGGTCCATAGGCCTCCAGCCGTACCTGCGCAAGAGAATCCTCGGAGAACTTCGAGTAAGTCAAGCCGTAGAGGTCCGTCTTCTCGGGCACGTCTCCCCGAACTTGGGCATTCTACTTTCCTTTTGTGGGAGTGAGGGAACCTGGGTCCGGTAGCCGAGCCGTATGCAAAGCCGCTCCAGCCGTCGAATCTGAACGGAGTGATAGGGCGCAATGGTAAGTGCACCTCTCGAAAATCGGCAGCTGTCAGCGCGAGAGGAGGCGTTCTTCGGGCGGGCGGCTCGTATTTCTTGACACGATGCACCGAACCGGGGACCCCGGCCCAACCGGTGCGGTGGGCCGACGGAGATTCAGCTTCCGAGAGCCAGGGGCTTGCCGTCCACCTCGACCGTGGCGCCAGAGTTGATGACCCAACCGAACAACCGAGACCGGTTCTTGCCGCCGTAGAACTGATTGTTTCCGAGAGATACCATCACCGCACCGAGCTCGCGGTCTTCGAGCTGGGGCGTGTTGTTCAACTGGGGGTTCAGTCCGATGCGCAGCTGACCCGGACGGTCACGCCCCTTTCCGCCTTTCTTGAAGTCCCGGTCGAACCGGTCCCCGCCCGTCTCGAACTCGGCGTGAGCGAGCTTTCCTTTCCGGAAACTGAAAACGCCCCCCGTCGCGATCGCGTCGTCGTAGAAGCACGTCCGGTTGCCGACGATCGTCCCGTCGGCCACACTCTCATCCAGCGCCAGAGTGGCTGCACCCGACGGTAGGGTGGTGAGCTGATTGAACGGTCGCTTCCTTTCGGCGGGAGTCGTTCGTCCATAGTCCATGCGTACGGGTCGCCTAGCGAGACCGAGCGTTAGATCAGTGCCTCGGTCATCCTGGATCCGGATGCGCTTTCCACGGCCGAGCACACGTCCGACGGGTGACCCGATTCGGGCCAGCGAGTCGGGACTCACCATCGTCCCCCGTATCACCTGGTCCATCCACGCGGCTTCGTCAGCCTTGTACGCCTTGGTCAGCGCGGGATAAGGTCGACCGAGCTCGAGTCGGGCACCTCTGACGCCATTCTTCAGGGCCGTGGAGTACCATTGGTTGTTGAACCCGAATAGCCGGTTCTGTTGGGCCTCAGGAAGCCCGTTGAGCCGCACACGGTCCCCCGGACCCCACATGTGGATGTACACGTTGCTCTTCGCCAGCGCGGCCCATTCGTGGGGAGCCACCTTCCCGAGTAGTCGGTCCTCTCCGTGTGCGACAGCGTCCCAGTACGCCTCCTCGTCCTCGTAGGGGATGAGCACTTGCGCACCCATATGCCGGGCCTCGCGCGCGAAGGCAACGGCCCACGGTAGTGTGTGGGTCCAGGCCTCGACGATTACGCGTTCTCCAGGTTTCAGTTGAAGATTGTTCTTGAGGACGGATCGCGCGAGCTTGGCACGGGTTTGGGACGAGACGGAATCGGTCGGCATACGGGCCTTCCAACTTTCGGCTAGCATATGTACCTTAGAGGGGGGGTGATGGAACGGTGTCGAATGAAGCGCGACCGGCCTCCTACGACGTCGGAGCGGGATAGACTATGGAGTCTCAGTCCGCGACCTCTACTCGACAGGGGTGCAATGGTAGTTGCAGCTCGACGTGCGCCCACAAGTAAGGCGTCAGAGCCCAGCCAGGACAGGGAACCGGGGGGTGAACAACAGCATTTCGAGGAACGCCTGAGTCCAATGGCACTCGGAGACCCAGGCTGACCTAGGATGGGGGCGAGCACGCGAGGTCGCGAAGCCACCCCGGCCGGCCGCCCCCGCTCTCACCCTGAGGCCTACAGACTCCTCGTTTGTCCGCGATGAACGACTACTAAGCTTGGAGTGGCTCCTTCTCAGCCGAGACGCGTTTTACGCCGAGCTGCGCGTCGATTCGGGTGAACCCTTCCAGCGCTTGCTTCTTGGCGACGGCCGCAGAAGTAGTGTCACCCGACTGGGCGTAAACTCTTCCGAGATAGAATTGCGATTGAGCAACTTCGTAGGGCCAAGCCACTCGCTCCCAGACGACGATACTCTGCTGCAAATGGCGAACAGCAGCAGCTCGATCCCCGCGGGCCGCATCCCACAGGCCCTCGGCACGAAGCCGGTATCCGGAGACCACATCTCCATCAAAAGCGTCCCCCAGCCGTTTCAATTCTTGAAGCGCATCTTCGGCTTCCCTTTGTTGTGACCGCCGGAGGCGGCACTCGACCAGGAGCGCCAGCGCCTTCGCAGCATCGTAGGCGTGCACCGCAGCGAAGCCCTGGCGCCGGGCCAAGTCGCACGCGGTCTCGAGGCGCTTCTCAGCGGAATCCTGTCTTCCCAGAGCCAGATCGAGTTCGGCGAGCACCGAGCTCGTTCGTGCTTGACAGTACCATGGCACCGAATCCTTCGGAAGGGAGTCCCACTCGGCTAGGACCTCCTGGGCCCGAGTCAACTGGCCTTGGAGCACTAGCACCTCCCCTAGAATGCACAAGTCGGTCCATCGCCTCCGCGGCAAATGTTCCGCGGCGAATCGGTAGAGTTCCTCCGACGACTGTCGGGCTTCGCGGAGGCGGCCCATCCGAATGAACACGAGGGATATCTGTACCCCCCGAAGCCGCATTTCCAATCCAATTGCCGCGGCTCGGGTCGCCATCTCGAGCGCGTGCTGCTGGCATCGAAGGGCCCCAGCGCAATCTCCGTCCAGTTGGATTGTGGAAAATCCGAGAGCGGAGTAGGCATCCATAGTCAGGACCTCGGACCGGTTCAAGACGGCAATATCTAGGGCTTTCTTCTGAAGATCGAGGGCCTTCCGGCGTTCGTGGGCCGGAAGCACGGTCGAGAGCGTGCTGTACGCTGAGATCTCTGCGCTGCGTGACTTGAGCCGTTCCCCGAGAGCGATGGCCCGGCGGCACAGGTCCTGGACGAGTTCGCTCGTGCCGGACGAATACGAATGTACCGCGGCCAATTGAGCGTACAGCCACGCCAACTCTGGCGATTCAGTTTCGGACTCCAGCATTTGCCGCGCCTCGCCAAAAACTTGAATCGATCGCGGCCGATCCACGAGCATGCTTGCAAGGTGACCGGCCACTTTGACCAGCGTTGCACCGGCCGCGATTCGGCGGCCGGATCGTTCGTAACCGCGGGCGGCTTGCTCCCAGCTTTGGACGGCCCCCTTGGCGTTCGCCAAGAGGTCCTCCTCGTCCCCCAATTTTTCGAACAGCTGAGCTCGCACCGGGTCGTCGGGATGCTCCTCCAAGATATCGAGCGCCGTCGTGTATTGCCGCACGGCCTCGGAGTGCGCGTACAACCGGGAGGCGCGATCTCCGGCCCGAATCGAGAATTCGAGCGCCTTGATCCGCTCGTTGCCTAGCAGGTAGTGATACGCGACCTCGCCCGCCAGTTCATCCGCCTTCGTTTCGAGATCCCTCTCGAGCGCCTGGGCGATCTGACGGTGGTACCGCTGCGCCCGAACGAGACTAATCTCCTCGTATAGAACGTCGCGAATCTGGCGGTCTCCGAATTCGTAGACGACTCGCCCAGAACCCAGCTCGCGTTCATTGACCAACCGCGCACGGAGCGCGTGCTCGAGTGCGTTGACGCCGCGCTCCTCATCCAACGCGGTCACTTCGCGGACGGGCCCGAACGGAAACTCCACTCCAACGACCGACGCGACCCGGAGGAGATTGAGCGTATCCTCGTCCTGCCGCGCGAGGCGCTGATGTAACAGTTCACGGACTGTACGTGGCAATCGAATCTGGGCCATCGGCTTTCGTTCCCATCCTACTCCTGTCCGGAACATCGTCCCTTCGTCGATGAGCGCCTGAAGCAGCTCTTCGACGAAGTACGGGTTCCCCCCGGTCTTGCCGAAGATCATGTCCCGGAACTCGTCGCTCACCCCAGAGTCCCCCAGGATTTCCCCGATCAGCTCGGCCACTTGATTCCGGTCGAGTCGTTTGAGGGAGATCACCGTGTTCAGCCGGTCCGCATGGAGGACGAAGTTCAGCCGTCCGAACGGAGTCGATTCCTCGACTTCTGCATCTCGCGCGTTCCCGACAATCAACAAGGCCGCATCTCGGGCCTTTCGCGCAATTGTCTCGAGCAGGTCGGCAGACCCTTCGTCGGCGAATTGGAGATCTTCGATGAAGAGTAGCAGAGGGGTATCTCGCGAGATGTTGAGGAAGACTTGGCATAGATGGTCGATGAAGCGCCGACGGTCGTCCGCCGACGCTTCGAGGGCCGCCGACGTACGGCTCGGACCGAGCTTGTCACGAAGCTCTGGGACGAGCGTGATCAGAGCCTCGACGGAACCCTCGGCGATCTTTGACAAGTACAACGCCGTCGCCTCCCGAGCGAGTTCCCGAAACATTTCGCTCCACGGTCCGTAGGGTATCGCGGAGGTCTTCTGGGCGCACCGGGCGCGAAGGCAGGTCATCTTCCGCCTCTGGGCATAGGCAAGACCCTGCTCGGCGAACTTGCTCTTTCCAATCCCTGCCTCCCCGCACACAAATACGACCCCACCCTCGCCCCCGGCGGCGCGGTCTAGGAGGGATCTCAGCGTGTCCCAGTCGGAGCCCCGACCCACGAGGCTCGCGGTCCCCAGCCGAAGCTGAATTCCCTGTTCCCAGGGCAGTAGTATCTTGTAAACGTCGACCGGAAGTGGACCCTCCTTCGAAGCGGGGGAGTCGAGCTTCACGAACCCTTCTCGGAACTGATGTTTCACCTGTTCGTAGACTGGGCTCGAAACGCAAACCCCTCCTGGGTCGGCCAAGGGCTCAATTCGTGACACTTGGTTCACGCAGTCGCCGTAGATGTCTCCTTCACGGTGAACAACATCTCCCACGTGGACCCCGATCCGCGCACGGATCTGCGCCCTTCGAGGCTGGGCGTTGTAGTCGTGCATGAGTTCTTGGATCCGAATGGCGGCACGAACAGCCTCGAAGGCGCTACCAAATTCCACGAGGAATCCGTCGCCGATGGTCTTGATCTCGCGTCCGTCGTGTTCCCGCAGAGCGGACCGCACAATCCCCCGGTGCTCTTCGAGGACCTCAAGTGCCCTGGTCTCGTCAAGTCGCGTCCGCGCGGTGAAACCAACGAGGTCGGTGAGCACGATCGCGGCGAGCCGACGCGACTCCTCGGGCACGTACCCGAATCTAAGACCCGGGTGTTAAGGGCTCCTCTGAAGGTTGCCGCGCCTCTGGGCTTTCGCCTTCGCCCTGGCGCCGCACGGGAAAACGCAAACTGATTGAGCACTTGCCGAATCCCTCCTCTGCGGATCGACCACTTGCTGCCGACCACGACTAGCTCGGACCGCGCGTGGTACCGAGCTAAACCTCTCGCCGTTCCTCGGTTCGTCCGAGTTATGGGCTCGGGCAGTTTCCGAGGTTGTGGCCCTTCCGGTCCCGTATCTCAAACAGACGATGATTGGGAGCTGCGGACCCGCCTGCGTAGAGATGGTCCGGGGTTGGCTCGCCAGATCCCCGGTTGTTCGACCAGGGTCGGACATGGTTCCCTGGGCTCGCAGCTGGCTGTTCCCGTTCGGGATGACGGAATCGTCCGGACTCGCCGTCCTCCTCCGCAACTCCGGGGCCAACGTAACCGTTCCAAAGGAGAGTCCGGGGTTTCATCTACGGCCTAAGACCGGGACGAGCTTCGACGCGGTCGGAACCGCCTTCGGTCACTTCGCGAGCCCCGTGGCCCGCTACCGAGAGTGGGAAGCCCGACGCCGAGGTGTGCGTGTTTCAATTGAACCCGTCAGGGTGGATCGCCTTCGAATGTCGGATGCCCTTCGTTGTCCGGCCATCGTGATGGTGGATCAGGGCTCCTACGCACCGGATCCCGACTTTCCGGGCGGAGTCCTGCACTGGGTGGTGGTGACAAACATGGAGGACGGTGGGATCAGTTTCCACGACCCCGACCTAGGCCCCGAACAGCGTCTCTCACTGGAAGATTTCGATCGTGCAATGGACGACAGTTCCCAGGGCATCGACCGGCAGCTGATTCTGACCGCCAGTTAGTGCCAAGTCTGGCGTCCTGCGAAGGGTGTGCAATGGAGGTTGCACTTGTCCACCGCCTTGCGAAACTCGGGGAGAAGGGGGCCTTAGAAACCGACCGACCTCGGTAAGGGGCTGAGTAACCGACCCGCTCATCAGAGGTTAGTCACGCTGCCCGCTTCGGATCCGGTTCGGATACCTTCACTTGACGCGCCTGCCTCCGATGGAGCAGTAGCCCGAACCCCGCTCCTATCGCCACGACGGCCGCAATGCCCCCCACGACCAGGTAGCCCTCGTTCCCGGAAAGCCCGAGGAACCCGGGTCTCGAAGGCGGAGGGAGGGGAGAGAACACGATCGACGGCCCAAGGTTCGGTCCCTTCACGGTCAAAACCCCGAAGGAGGGAGCGACGGAATAGCCACCTACCGAACTGATCATGTACGCATACGTCCCGTTCGGCTCTGCGAACGTGATGGTCGAGGTCGTCGAATTCTGCGGCGCCCCGTTCACCGTCACTGACCAGCTCCGTCCCGACGGGAGGCCGGTCTCTGCGAAGGCTACCGGATAGGTCGTCTGGGTCCAGGCCACGGCGACACCGGTTGGCGCGCCCGGCACCGTCAGGCTCCCGCGATACATCGCGACGGTCCAGCCGGCGATTGGGGCGATGGTATAGGTGTACGTCCCGTTGGGCTCTTGGAACGTGATCGTCGGCCCGGCGGAACCACCCGCGGCACCGTTCAGCGTCACCAACCAGATCGTTCCCGACGGAAGGCCGGTCTCCGGGAACGTCACCGGATATCTCGGCGCCACTTTCCAGTCCGTCAACAGCAAACCATTCCCGTTGATCACTGTCACGGTGGTCGATCCATAGTTCGTCACATACAGAAAACGGTTCGAAGAGTCAAACGCAATCCCGCTCGGGCCGCTCCCCACTCCGATGCTCGGGACCACAACATTGCCCGTGGCGCCGTCGATCACCGTCACGGTATTCGATCCAAAGTTCGCCACGTACAGATAGCCGTTAGACGGGTCATACGTGATCCAGTCGGGGTTCGCCCCCACTCCGATGTTCGGCGCTGCCACCATCTCCGTCGCACCGTTGACCACTGTCACGTTGTTCGATCCAAAATTCACAACATACAGATATCCGTTCGCGGGGTCTGACGCAATCCCATAGGGGTTCATCCCCACCCCGATGCTAGGCACAACGACCTTGTTCGTCGCACCGTCGATCACCGATAGGTTGTTCGATCCATAATTCGCCACATACAGGTACCCGTTCGAACGATCCTGCACAATTCCAGTGGGAGTGGCCCCCACGCCGATGCTCGGGACCACCACCTTGTCCGTCGCACCGTCGATCACCGTCACGTTGTTCGATCCGCCGTTCACCACATACAGAAATCCGTTCGAAGGGTCAAACGCGATCACATTTGGGCCACTCCCCACACCGATGCTCGGCACCACCACCTTCTCCGTCGCACCATCGATCACCGTCACGTTGTTCGATCCATAGTTCGTTACGTACAGGTACCCGTTCGAGGGATCATACGTGATCCCAAGCGGATTGGTCCCCACCCCAATTCCCGGCACCACTACGTTGTCCGTAGCACCGTCGATCGCCGTTACGTTGTTCGATCCCAAGTTCGCCACATACACGTACCCATTCGTCGTGTCGTACGCTGTGTCATAGGGGTTGGTCCCCACCCCGATGTTCGGCAGTGCCACCGTGTTCGGGGCGCCCGCCACACGCGCTATCCCTGTCGCCGAAGGTGGCACAAGTTCCCAACCGGACGGGCCGCCGACCGTGTACGCGTAGGTTCCATTAGGTTCCGAAAACACGATCGGCAACGGAGCGACAACACTCTGCGTCTGTCCGTTCAGCGTAATGTTCCAGGGCGATCCGGAAGGAAGGCCAGTCTCAGTGAACGTTTGGGGGTACAGAGGTGCTGCCCCCACCGATCGCACGTCGGGCCGACTGTCCAACGGATTGACCGAGGCGCCCGCAACCGTCCCGAAGGGCAAACCCCCGCCGCTCGAGGAGAGGATCAGGGCTCCAAATACGATCGCCAGACCGAGGGGGTCCAATGGACTCGGACGCGGTCCCATGGGAAACACGACGCCGGCCCACTCTATGTACGTGCTGCCTCCCCCCCAGCTAAGTTCTCGGTTCCCGAGCCACACTCTGCGTCAGAAGCCCATCCATTTCTAGTCGTGCAATATTAGTCAGGCGTCCAGAGAGCCGCGTCCTGCGAAGGAGGTGCAATGGAAGTTGCACCTCCCTGAGTTCCGGAGCGGGTGGGGTTAGAGTCCCGCGAGAATCCATTTCTTCAGGTGGGATTCTCCGTCACGAGATCCGTTTCCCCGACTAGCCGCGCGGCGGGCGCCCTTGAGCGTGGCGAGTCTCGAGCGCTCCCACGAGTTTGTCCCAGTAGTCGCTGGTCGTACGAAGGTAATCCGAGCGGCTCGGAAATCGGGGGGTCATCCATCGTTCGGTGATCCGGAGCTCGATTCGGGTCTTGTTGGGCCCGAGCTTCGTCAGCTCGTAGTCGACCGCCGCGAGGTCGGTCTCATCGACCTGGTCGACGTGCCAACGATCGGGAGGCATCAACCGGACCAGCTCGATCGCGATGACCGGGGTTTTACCGGCAGACTTTGCTGTCCGGATGCGGACCGCGCGGTCCGGGGCGGCCTTCAGAACACGATACCGCGCCGTGGAACCGGAGAACTTTCCATCGTCCGACCGGAAGTCCGTACACCACGCGTAGGCATACGAGAGAGGGACCTTGGCGATCTTTACAAATCGAATGTTCTGCGTCGCGAATATCCGCCGGCTGGACTCGGGCACTGTTCCCCCAGTTCCGACTACTCCCGGCCCCTAAAAGCGCAGCGTGGTGCACGGGGAGGTTACGCCCACAGTCGGTCCAGCTATGTGCGTGCCGATGGAGGCTTTGGCCGACCCGTTGCACAGAGAACTATCGAGGAATCGAAGGTTCGGCGCGAGGGCCAAGCTGCCTCCTATGGATCTTCTGGGCCGACCCACTCGCTCCCAGTATTGCTGCGGGCTCGCCCAGTACCCGTGCGCGATTGGGCTAGTTCAGGTCTCCGACCGGCTTCGGCCCGCTGAACGGACTTGTCGATAGAGAAGGTGCAGGGCCAGTAGGCTGCCGCTCACGGCAAGAAGGCCGATCCAGAGCGGTTCGAGCTGGAACACCGAACTCTCCATCGACCAGATGAGCCCGCCAGCGGAGATGGCAACCGCCGCTAGATTCAGGATTACGCAACGCCGGCACGTACCGAACCGTCCCCGCGATATCATGCGCACACCTTCTTGCAGTTCCTTCGGGCCTCCGCCACTTTCTCATTGGCGTCCAGGGCCCCGCCGATTGCCGCGGAGAGGTCCCCAGCGTCCAAGCCGGGTCCGAAGCAGTCCGCCCCGCCGCTTTTGGCGTAACCCGAAGGGGGTGTGAGCTTGGACGGCCCCCAGAATCTCCAGTCCCTGGTCCAATCGACCTTCTTCCAGAAATAATGGCACGGTACGTCGGTGCAGACCATCCACCGGCAGTTCACTGTGGCGTAGACTTCCACTCCGACCTTTTGCCCGATCACGTTCCCGCCGGCCTTAATCCATCCGGGCATCGCCTCGAGCATCTTACCGTAGGTCTCGCCGAAGACCTCCAGCTTCCCCGCCAGCTTCGCGCCGAGGGCCATGATCTCTGCACCGGTCTCGAGGTCCTTCGTCGAACCGGGCGCTTGGCCGCACGGATAGATTTCGAGGGTAATGCTGGAACTGCAGTCTACCTTGGCCCCTTTCGGCTTACATTCGTCGGGGCAATCGAGGAGGCCCAGAAGGAGGAGTGCCACCACGACCACGGCGATGCCGGTGATGGCTGCGGTCTCCCAGACGGGTAACCCGAAGAAGGTGATGGTGTTCCAGCCAGAGGGAAGGGATGTCGCCGAGGAGAAGGTGATCGCCTGGGAGACCGGCCCTCCATTCACGGTGACGCTACCAGATTGGAGATTCGCAATGTATCCCGCGACGGTCCCTATAGAGAAGGAATATCTACCGTCGACCTCGGCAAACTGGATCGCTGGCCCCGACGAGGAGCGAGTCGACCCGTTCAGCGTGACGGACCAAGTGATGTTGGCCGGGAGGCCGGTCTCGGAAAACGTCACAGGGTATTGAATACCCCCGAAAGGCTGTCCCGACGATGGAACGGTCGAGCCTGCAACTAAGGCGGGTAGGCCGGACGCATGGCCCGTCGAGGCCGGCGCCGCCCCTAGCCCGATGGCGAGGAACACGGTAAGCAAAGGGCAAAAGGTGACGGCCGGAACGGCGACTAAAGCTAGTCGCTGACGGCGCATCGGCCCCCCGCTCCCCGGCACGATGGAGGATTCGATAGTTCAATCTTCTCACGGGCTCGCCGACTGAAGATGAAGGGGCGCGGGTCGCCGGATTTAGAACCCGAGAGCTTCCGGGACCAAGATGACGGTGGCCCGGCCGGGACTGATCTCCTTGGATATGATCAGGATCTTGTTGAGTCCACTGTTGATGCCATATGCCTTCAGGGCCCGGGCGTCCTCCATCGGGTAGGCGTATTCCCGCAGACGATTCAGGCCGTCCTGTAGGGTCGGCACCACCTTCTGGGCCCCGACGACCCAGATGACCATCCCTGCGCCGTAGGCATACGGACCGAGTTGGCTCCCGGTCGCCGACGCAACGAGGACGTCACCCTCTTCGGTGACCGCATGAACGCTGCCGACCACGAACGAGGGGGCCTGGCTAAGCTTACGGATCTCCCGTTCCTGGGTGGTCCGGTTCAACCCCATCAAGCGCTTTCGGACGGACTCGTACTTGTCGGATTCCTCCAATGCAGCCTCCAGCCCAATGCGGGCGAGAGTTTCTGAGGGCGCAGTGTACACCTCGGAGCGTTCCGGGATGAGCGAGAGCACCGTTCTAAGTGCCTCCGCTCGATCGGCGACAATTACGGCGTGGATTCCATGTTCCTTCAATCGGGCCGCGGCCCGGAGGAGCTGTTCGTGCGTTGCCGGCTTCGCGTACGTCGGGTTGGGGACTAGAGTGGAGCTCTTGGTGGCAGGGATAGCCATGATCGGGCCTCTTGGCGCCCTGGGCAGAGGCCCACAAAGGAGTGCGATAGGTGTCAGGTAAGCTGGGAACAGTTCACAGACAGGTGGATTCTTACGGGTCGGAAGACCGTCGAGGGGCAGACCTTCCAAGAACTGCCATCGATCCCAGCAAGCTTCGAATCCCTTCCCCGGAAGTATAGCCCCCACTGACAAGTCCGGCCTCAGGTTCGTGGTAAGGAAAACCAGGAGGCGCCGGATCGGGCGGAATGGCCTCGATCCGATGAGCGTCTGGTATCGGAATGGTATGATTCTCGTAACTTTCGACTTAACCCAACACTCCATTCTCGCGCCGAGGGAAACGATGCAGACCCCGTCCCACCTTCGAGGCCCAGAGGTAGAGGAGTGGATCGCCCGCACACTCAGCGCGCTCGGGAAGCGGGCCGCCACGGAAATTCGCGATCACGATTTCGGCGGCCCGTCGATGGACTTTCGCCCATTATTCGATTCATTCGCTCGCGATGCCGGATTGCTCCCGGCCGCGCTTCGGGTGCAAGCTCCGAAGGGGTCGGATCTGATGCTCGACCCCGCCGTCGAAGGACTCCTCGGTCGGCCCAACAGCATGTATCGGTGCTCGGGGGCGCTTCTCCTGACGTACCTCTTCCGTGGGTGGATGACGGATTCCGATGTGTGCCGCGCTTGGGCCACGAAACTGCTGTGCGTGCGATTGTTCGACCTGTTGGACGATATCGTGGACGAAGCCCACCTTGACGAGAACGAAGTTGGCCAGGCGATCGCCGAGACGCTTCACAGCCTCACCGCACCCAAGTCCGATTTCGAAGTGCTCCACGAGAGGCTGAGAACCCGGTGGCAGGGGCTGACCGTCGAGTGGGCTGCGGAGGTGGTCGAGCTAGTTTCTCGAATTCGGGCTTCCCTCCTCTCAGCCCCTCAATTTTCAGTCGTGGCCCAGTCTTTCCGTTCGGAGAACGAGGGGTTTGCGGCCGGCCAAGCGGTCTCCCGTTGCCTCCGGCGACCCAAGGTGGACGTCTCCCAAGTGCGCGACCTCGCGTGGGGGCTCCCGTCCCCTGCGGCCGACGTGCCCTGGGTGGACCGGTACGTAGGGGAGCTCACCTGGATCGGGGCCTTGACGCTCGTCGACCTCGCTTGCGCGAGCCTGCTTCCACGCGATTTTGACCTGCCTCGCCATCTGGAAGCGTGGTACTATCTCGACATCGTCGTGGGGGCCATCGACCATTTTGTTACGCGAGAAGCCGACCTCAGACGTGGCATCGTCAATTCGGTCACGCTCGCCCTGGCGCACGATAGGGAGGCCGAAGCGGGTCGCGCGGACGCGAGCGCTCCGTGCCCCAGGATGCAAGACTACGAGCGATTGTTTGCACGGTGGGCAGAGTACTCACGTCGGGCCGTCTCGTTGCAGGCCCCTGGCTCCGAGCACGCCGAGGTCGACGTCCGAGGGCTGACCGTGCTGATTCCCGTGGTGATGTTTCTCCAAGGCGGATCCGAACAACGCGACTCGTTGCACGCCTATCTCAGGGTCCTTGGAGCGGCCCTGCGGTCTGCCAGCAGCCCCTCGACTGGAGCCGGGACGTTCGAACCAACCCCCCTCCCTACCATTCGACCACGTATTCGCAGTAGGGATCGCCCACCCGGATGCAGCGACTTTTCACTACTCGTCCCTTGACTCCTCGAGCCTGAAGGATACCCTCGTAGACGCCATGGAACAAGGCACACATCGCCGGTGTAGGCGTCCAATCGTAGTGCCGGAGAACCGCCCGCCGTCTGGTCACCGCAACCTCAAGGCGTCCGTAGTTCCATTCCTGCGCGTAGACCGTTGGAGCATGTCGCGAGAGCGCGGCGAGTGGGAGGGCTTTCGACAATTGCTCCCGTACTGTTGGGAATGTGACCACCGCCTCTCGGAATGCCTCGCGAACGAAGCCGTAGCTCCCGTCGCCGAAATTGCGCTCAATCAGCTCGAGAAGTCGCGCGCATGTCTCGACGGGGAGCCAGGAATCTTCGGCGAGTTCGTCTACATCCACCCCCCATTCCTTCATCGTTTGAGCGACAGGGGCTGAGCCCCGAGTTTGCCGAAGGTACTGAATCATTCTTAGGACCGTGGACGCCCGAATCTTCGGGACAAAGCGCGGGGCGATGTCCTCGGTCGAGGCGACGATCGCCCCGCCGACCGGTCGGACGAGTTGATTCAGCACCGCGGCGCCCTGGGGCGTCAAGCCGTACAATCGTCCCCTGGCGCGAAGTTCTGGGGTGAGGCACGCGACCAGGCGTCTGTCGGAGAGCTCCCTCAGCGCACGACTTACGTGGCCGAGGCGCAGGCGCGTTGTCTCAGCAAGTTCCCTAGGAAGTTTCGGTCGGGCGCCCAGCGCGGCGAACACTTGCTCCCGATATCGACTGGAGACGACGTAACTGAAATCCGACCAGGCCGGGGCCGCTGCCTTCACGTCGGTCGGGTACCTTCCGTAGGCCATAAACGCGTCTCGCGCAACCGTGCGTCCGGCCGTTCTATCGGAATACTGGCCTGGGTCCGGACTCGGCGAAATTCCAGGAAATGACCCTCACACGCGCAAAGGTGGGCTCGTTCACGATTACGTGGAAGTCGATCTGGAGGACATCTGGACCTTCGTCCAAGATGAACAGTCACGACTTCGCCGCCAACTCGACCGTGTAACCTACCCCGACGTCGGCGAAGGAGGTGCACGATAATCCGCCCGCCACCCCCAACGTTCGGAGCCCTCCGCGGCAGTGGCAGCGCTACTTTCGTCGCCCATCGAAAGCGGCGCGTTCCTCGAAAGGTGCAACGGGGGTTACGCCTCCAGTCTTTCCCGAAGGACGCCGAGGCCCGCCACCGTGCGCACTGCCCTCAACCAGTGGAGGTCGGTTTGGTCTGGGGGAGGCCCCTGCCGCCATCCGGGCACGCGGTAGAAGACCGCCTCAGAGTCGCCCCATTCTGGAAATCGGGATGCGTCGAAAGCAATCCGCCGAGTGATCATTCACGAGGCCGGATGCCTGCATCCACGCGTAGACGATGGTCGGACCCACGAATTTGAATCCACGCTCTTTGAGACTCTTTGAAATCTCCTCCGAGAGGGGAGTCTTAGCTGGGACGGGACCTGAATTTTGGATTGAGGTCCCGCCCACGGCTCTCCATGCGTACGTCGAGAAATCAGTGCCCGAGGCTTGCATCGTGAGATAGGCGCGTGCGCCCGCGATGGTCGCCTCGATCTTGACCCGCGACCGAACGATACCGGGGTCAGCCAGCAGACGGGTGATATCCCGTTCTCGAAATCGCGCGACCACTTCCGGGTCGAACTGTTTGAAGGCTCTGCGAAATGCATCGCGCTTGCGCAAGATGATCGACCACGACAAACCAGCCTGGAAACCGTCGAGCATCAACTTCTCCCAAAGTGTGCGGCTGTCGCGAACGGGGATGCCCCACTCCTCGTCATGGTATTCACGGAGCAGTGGATCACCCCCCGCCCACGGACAACGACGTAGTCTGCCCACCTGAGAATTCTTCAATTGTTCACCGCGGCGGAGGCCCGTGTCGCTCAGAAAGAAGGGGCGTAAATGGGTTGGGAAGAGGAATTCAGGTGTCCACAATTCACCGTTCTTAAAACAGACAACGGAGGTGACACTTCCGCGAAGTTCGGTTTCAGGCGGGCGGCTTAGGCGGCCGCGCCTAGTCCTCCCGATTGGGAGAGATCGGCTCGGGCAGGCGCGGCTCCGACGTGTGGATGGGGGGATCGAAGCCACGTTGAGCCCGCAAGCATCCTGCCGGCGCGCTCACCCTCAGTTTATAGGTTGGATATCTGGTGAGATGAGAGCGAGCCAATGTACGATGGGGAGGCCAGGATCGAGGTAATCCTACTCGGCATACCTGCGGTCCTGCTCATCCTGATCAACGGAATCGTATACCTTGCCGCGGTGGCGTCTTTCCCAACCCCTCTACAGGTTTCGGGCCCGGTCGTCTTCCTCGGTGTCGTCGATATCGGGCTGGCGATTCTGCTCGGTTTTGTCCTCCTATTCTACCTGCTTTCTGACGATTCCCTGCGGCGAGGCTCCTTGTCAGCACTGATCGTTATTCTTGGCGCGTTCTCCCTCTGGCTTGGAGGGGGATTCGTCGTCGGGTTCGTCCTCGCAATCATCGCGGGTGTGATCGGTATCGTCTTCGCGCAGTCTCCCCTTCCTCCCAAGACTCCGGAGGGACTGTATTCTCAGCCTACCACCCCCGTGGTTTCACAGACCACCCCCCATTCCGAAGCCTTACTCCCCCGGAGTGCCGGCTCGATGATCGTACGGTACTGTCCGAAATGTGATGCTCGGAACTCCGGGGATGCCCGAATCTGCCAGAACTGTGGAGCGACTCTGTACGGCGGAACATAGGTCCCGCCCGCTTGGGGCCGACTGGCGCAGACGATTGATGGATCCGTGGGCGGGCCCGAACTTGGGGCCAGTTGGGCACGGCCGAAGATTCGCCCGAGGGGGGGTTAGGCCCACAAGGGCCTGGCGGATGGAAGTCCTCCGCGTTGAGAGGGCGCCCCTTTGATTGGGGGGCCGTCGTTACGTTTCGGAGGCGTCGCACCTCGCGATCCGTGCAAGGCACAATGAATCTCTGGAACCTACGGCAGGTTGCAATGCGAGGGGGGCTTTGCAAACCCCACCCGTTGGCACCTGGGCTGCTCGCCGGTGCCTATGCCGCCTAGGAAGTGACGCCCTCGCGTAGGGACCGGCGCTATTTCTCGTCAGACTGCGAAGGAGCTCGTCTAAGAAGTTCGGGGCCCTTCAATTCGGTGGTAATCCGCTGGGCCAACTGCCGAAAGCGAGCCCAAGGGCTGGGGCGTCCAGGGAACCGCTCCGTCAGGTGAGCGTCCAAGGGTTCGAACGCATTCCAGTCTGAGACAACAGTGAACCGAACAAAGTCCCTGACCAGCCGGTAGTCCAGCGTTCCGGACAACACCATCTGGCCGATCAACTCGTACTGGTAGGCAAAGGATCTGCTCTCGAAATCCTCGAGGCTGTCGTCGAACCCCCTCCAACCGGAAGCAGAAGCAGTTTCGACAGAATGGTGCATCTTCCATCGACGCCCGGCAAAGTCGGCCGAGGTCAGTTGCTCCATCATCGAGAAGGCCAAGTTCCTCCTCGCGTCCAGCCTGCTCGCTCTCACATTGTATGCTAAGAGAATTACCGATACCACGAGCGCTGAGGACGCCGCAATGCTCACCCACGTAGCGATATCCGTGAGAGACACGCCGCTGCAGAAACGCGGTTGTATGAATCGGTATCGTTCGCAGAATGATAGGGGATCGCTGAGAATTTCCCGTTCACGCGTACGCAACGGACCCCGTCCCGATCGTGCGACGCAGGTTGCTCCCTGCACGGCCATCGAGCAACTGAGCCCGCTTTTGGAGCCCACGGGAAAGCGCCCCGACTCGGCGCCGGCACCGAGAAGTTCTTACGTCTTCCGACGTATATCTGTTCGGTTCGGTTCGTTCCTCGAACAAAGCCCCCTCACGGCCGTTCGCGCGACCGCGGGCTCGGTCGCCGCATGCCGGGGGAGGCCTCGAGGAGGCAGCATGGTCGAGTGTCCAGTCTGTGGGGCAGTGGGTCCGCCAGGTCAGACCGGTTGCGCCGCGTGCGGTCTGCCGAGTGAGATGTTCGAGCCAGTCCGCGACATTGCTGATCCGGCGGAGGAAGCCAAGTTCACTCACGCTCTCGAAGAACTCACCGGGGCCAGACCACCGGTCCACCCCGGGCCGTCACCGCCCTTACTGCTCGAATCCCCGGCGCCTGCAGTGGACGACCGGACCCTTGAGGAACCATCCGTACCGGGTGGGGAGGAACTGCATCCCGAAACCGGCGGTCGGGTTGAGGATCTGCCCGGTCCTTGGGAGGAGGCCCTTCGCATAGGACGCGCCCTTGGACTGGACCTGTCGCGTCTAATGGGAGCCATGCGGCAGGCCCGCTCGGACGGAGATCCGGTCCAACTCTCTCGGCTTCGCCACTCCCTGGTCCGGTCGGTCCTCGACGGACTGGTCGACCGGTATCGCACGCTGTGCGACCGTCGCGACGCGATCGCACGGCGGGTGCGGACCCAAGCCCTGGACGCTGACCTGGCCGCCTACCGAAAGGCGCTGAGCGGAGGCGAACTCGCTCGAGCCGAGGAACAACGACAGAACGCCCAGCGGACCGTAGAGTCGATCGAGGCGAGCTGGAGCCGGATCAAGACCCAGTTCACCGAAGCGGGTCAGATGATCCGGGCGCTCCGGGAGATGGGCGGCGTCGCGCCCGGCGTATTGCGGCCAGTGGCCGAGGCGATCCGTATCCCGCGCAGGGGCGAGGCCGGACAGATCGAGCGACGATTGAAACGGGCCAACGGACTCCTGTGGGGGCTTCTTGTCCCGCGAATGAACTACCAGATCTCGAAAGGTCGGTCCCTTCTCAACGAGACCCAAGCTCCCGCAGCCCTCACCGAGGCGATCAGTTCCGAGATCGCCCGAATGACGGAGAATATCCGCGATCAGAATATCAGTAAAGCGCTGGAGTCCCGCCTCTTTCTCCGCGTGGCTCTGTCCTCTCTAGCCCCCCGCGTCCCGAGAAGGCCAGTCCGACGCTCCTTCGTCGAGTAGAATCAGCGCGGCCCAATCGGAACTACTTCGAGTGGGGGGAAAGACCCTCCCTCCAAGGCGGCGATTCCAGCGTACGACCCTCTCAATGGAATCGATTTCTAACCCGAACAGCCCGCCGCGCGGCCACCTGGAATCCCGGCGGGCCTGAAGGCAACGACCGTCTCCGGCGCCCTAGTTGGTCCTTACGGAGCTGCCCCACGTGGGGTCTCAATCGTTCAACCGAAAGCCGGCGGAAGCGAGGACCTCGTCGTGGGATCGAGCGATCTCCATCTTCCGAATCGTGCGTAAATCCACGAAACGCAGCTCGGTCCAAGCCTCCGGAGAAGGGAGATCCCGTTCGCGGACTCGGCCACGGAACAGGAACTCCAGGTCCCAGTGCCCGCGGCGCGTCGGATACCGGCGAGAGGGGCCGACTTCCGAGACGACTTTCGGTCCCTCGAGAGGAAGGGGGGGAAGCTCGAGCTGCTCGGCGAGCACGCGCCGAGCGGCCTCCTCAGGGGATTCCTGGAGGATCAGATGGGAGGAGGGGAGCATCCAACCGTGCCGATGAGCCTCGACCCGCCCTGGATCCATCGCCCCAAGGTGATCCCACGGTGCCGCCGGGTTCATGTGACCCATGAGAACGGATGACGGATCGTCTTCCGGGCTGAGGATCACGAAGGCCGACAGACAGAGCCCGTCCTCGGGAACCTCGGGCATTCCGAAGGGGTCGGTTTCCTTCGAGCGGGCGAATCGGCAGAATCGTCGATCTGTGGTCATCCGTCCCTCCACACGGCTGTTCATGATAACGACAGTCGGTGATCCCGACCGGGCAACGCTGGGCGCGAACCCGGTGCCACCGCCGTTGTACCCTCCCAGGTCACTCGGTCGGTTGAGAGGAGGTTTATCCCCTCAGTCTCTTCCCACAGGGCACCCCTCATCGGTGATTCCCACGAGCGCTTCCCACGAATCGGGGCCGGTGCCACAAGAAGTAGCGGCTGGCCTGACCCGGGCAGCGATCTTCCTTGTGGTGACGGTGACCCCGGGCTCGGAAAGTCGAGGCATTATCCGGTCCCTCTGCGGGGATCTGCCCGCGTTCGTTCGCTCGGTAGGCTTCCGTGAGCTGGATGGGAGCCTATCCTGCGTGACGGGCTTCGGGTCCCAAGCCTGGGATGGGCTCTTTGGCCCGCCCCGGCCCGCCGAGCTAAGACCGTTCCGCGAACTACGCGCCGGCGAGCGGCACGCCGTCGCCACGCCTGGCGATATTTTGTTCCATATCCGGGCGAACCGGCCCGACCTTTGCTTCGAACTGGCGACGCGGATACTCGCCCGCCTGGGGGCGGCGGTCTCCCCCGTCGACGAGGTGCACGGATTCCGGTATTTCGACAGCCGCGACCTCATCGGGTTCGTCGACGGAACGGAGAACCCGAAAGGAGCGGACGCCAGAGAGGCCGTCCTCGTCAACCACGAGGACCCGCCGTTCTCCGGAGGCAGCTACGTCATCGTTCAGAAATACCTCCACAATTTGGAGGCCTGGGAAGCGCTTCCCACCGAAGAGCAGGAACGGATCGTCGGCCGCAAGAAGTTGACCGACATAGAACTGGACGACTCGGTCAAGCCTCCCTACGCCCACAATGCGTTGACCAAGATCGTGGAGGATGGGAAGGAGGTCAAGATTCTCCGGGACAACATGCCCTTTGGCAATGCGGCGCTGCGGGAGTTCGGCACCTATTTCATCGGGTACAGCCGGTCGCCCCGCACCATCGAGCAGATGCTCCAGAACATGTTCATCGGCAACCCGCCCGGCACCTATGACCGCCTGTTGGACTTCAGCCGCGCGGTCACCGGAAGCCTATTCTTTGTGCCCTCGGCGACGTTCCTGGCAGGACTCGGGTCTGAGCAGGCCACCACGAAAGGGGCCTAGCTGAGCTCGACCCGCTCTTCGCGGTCCTTCTCCCTGGTGCGCCCGCGAAGGAGCATCTTCCCCTGGGATCGATCCTGGATTCAGGGGGGTGAGTTGCTGCCATCGAACGGTCTGTGGGAGGGTGAGGACGTTGATCGCAATCCTCGGCCGTGGGCCAAGGGATGCTTCGGCTGATACACTCCGAGCTTGCCGCCGCCGGGCAGCGTGACCATGGTCAGGGTACCCCAATCCCGCTCAACGGGCGCCGAACACCGGACCTTCTTCCGCCGGAGTGACTTGATGGTCGCGTCGAGGTCATCGCACATCAGAAAGAGCTCGTGCCGGCCATTCTTGTCCGCCGGGTGCACGGCTACCTCTGCCGGCGGGAGAGCGAAGATGTGCCATCCGTCGCCGGCGTCGACAGAACGAAACCTGAGCACGTCGCGGAAGAATTCTCTGTCCGCATCGGCATCTTTGCTGTAGAGGATGGCGTGCGCTCCGGAAATCATGACCCCTCCCATTCGACCCTTATCGGCGTCTTCGGGCTCGTGTCGGGGGTGACCGGCGCCGGTGACCCCGGGCGGGTCGCCCCGTTCCGAGCACACCGAGCCTCCGCCCCAACCGACGGAGGTCCTTCGCGTCGACCCACTCGACCTTTAGGTATTCGAACAGCTGCGGGTTCGTCATCCCGATCCGCCTCCCTTCCTTTACCGTGAAGGCATACGCCTCGACCTCGGTCGGAGTGTCAACGTACTTCCTCTTCCGGTCAAAGAGGGCCCGTCCGGCACGAAATTGCTTGACGTGACAGAGTTCGTGGACGACATCGAGGTAGAGGGTTCGGAGATCGCTCGTTTTGAGGTGATGGCTGCTCACGATGAGATGCCCGTCGATGTCACTCGTCCCCATGTACCCAAACGGCGGGGAGAAGAACTCGACCTTGAGCCCGCCGAGGATCTTCCCGGCGTTCTTCCCGAACAGCTCCAGGATTGGGGGGGCGGTGGCGAATCCGCGGAAGAACCGTTCAAACGGATACAGTCGAATCGGCGCGCGGCGCTGAATCCGGACTCCTCGGTAGGACTGGATCAACTGTTCTCGATCCCCTGGCTCGCCCCTCGGGGAGACAGCCGCCCGCCCTTATCCGCTTCGTCGGTACGGGAAACCGGCCCACGTCCCGTGAACGTCGGTTCGCTTCCCTCGGCCAGCCATCGAGGACTGACGAATCATTAACCGTCGGGCACGCAGCGTTTAGGAGCGCAGGGTGGGTCTCCGTCCCGCCCGCCGAGCCGGAAGGACCCTCGGCGTCGAGGCGCGCCCAAAATCGTATATCGGACGAAGCCGCTCCGGGCTCTATCGAGGGGACATGCCGGAAAAGAGAGGACCCAGTTCATCGGGGATGGTGGAAGATCTGATCGCCGCGTTGAGTGACAAGCACACCCAGCTGGACCTTCAGCTGCGGAGTGTAAGGCTCAATCTCGCAGGCACACGACTTGGACTAGAGCTGAATGGAGTGGTGACGATGACCGCTCACATGCGTGACCTCACCGAAAAAGAGCGAGACGCCCACATCACACACAACATCGCGGCGGCAAAGCGCTAGCGGAGACGAGCCACTCTGCTCCTCAGGCATCTGTCGCCGACCCGGTCTCGGGTCCGACTGGGAACTTGACGACCCTGAATGAGACTTGGCACAGGCCCGGCCGCGGAGGTCCCTGCGACGAAGGGCGGTGACCTCGAGAACGTCGATCGAACGACTGCTAGTGGTGAGCATGGATCCTCATCCCAGCCGGTCCTGATCTCTTGTGATCGGGCGCTCGGATTGCAACGGTCATTCTCCTCTGGGCAGGGCGTCGTGGCTCGTCTCACCGCGGGTGGCACTCTTGACTTGGGAGGAGTTCTCTTACGGGCCCGGTCGTCCGCAGGGGTTCGACCCCATCGCTGTGACGTCCACATCAAGAAGGATTGCGGGGTACGTCGCGGGGAAATGGACCTCCGGAACGCGGCCCGGGTATCATCATGAGCGGGGGTGGGGGAGAAGTTCCGCGAAACGCCGGCGCCACTTTTGTGGGCGGGAAACGCGGCCCGTGGCAAGTGGAACAGATCGCTGGAATTCGAGGCGCGCCCTTGCCCAGGGTGTCTGCCGTGGACATGATCCCCGGGGTGGAATCAAGGGTGCCCGTGGCGTCGGTTTGGGCACTTCGAGGAATCATCGAGCAGGAGCACTACACGACTCCGACGGAGCAAGCGCGGCTTCGATTGGTTCAGCCTGCACTCGGTCGATCCGGCTGCACCCGAGCGGCGCTCATACCCATCCGTAAGTCCTCGGACTGGTGGGACTTGCCGTTGAACGAGAGACGAGCGATTTTCGAGGATCGGTCCCACCACCTCGCCACGGGCCTCGAGTATCTGCCGGCAGTCGCGCGGCAGCTCTATCACAGCCGGCGCCTGGGGGAGCCGTTCGATTTTCTCACCTGGTTCGAGTTCAAACCCAGCGATTCGCCGGCGTTCGAGCGACTGGTGGGACGCCTACGAGAGACGGAGGAGTGGAATTACGTGGAGAGAGAGGTCGACGTCCGACTTCATCGCGCCGATTCTTCCCGATACTAGGAGTCCGGAGGTATTCCAGACCTCAATCCCCTCCCCCCGACTGCGCTACCACCGGACCGCGTCCGTCGGGAGAAAAGCCGGGAACCGGCTCCGCGGCTCGAGGGTGCATCCGCGGTCAGTCTGTTAGGACCCGCACGAGCTTCATCATTTCGTCGTAGTGGTGTTGAATGATCGAGGAGCCCTTCGGGCCCATCATCTTCTCGGCGTTACTCCTGCACTCGGCCATCGCCCGAGTGATCCCTTCCTTCGTGGGCGCTTCGAAATTGACGCCACATTGATCGAACACGGTGCGCACGAATTGGTTGACCTGCTGCTTCAGTTGCTCGTCCGTGACGGGCTGGTTCAGCAGGTTCGCAAACTCCCGGTTCGCGCTCTGAAAGCACGTTAGTAGTTCGTCTCTCACGAGCTGGGGAGTGACTTTGGTCGGAGGAACATTGGGAGCCCGGTAGCCGGTCATGGAACCACTGGTCACTTGAGGATTGAAAAAGTCTCGCTGGTGCCGCTTCACCGTCCGGAGGTGCAATAGTCGTTGCACCCATTCCCGAGCCGTGAATTCGCCCTGCCCCTCTGGCAGCCGGCACCATCCAAGTCGCAATCACTGCTGCGTTCAGCTCAGGTTCAGAGGGGTTCAGCGTGGCCATGGGAAGGGTGGCGCTCCCGGGATGAAAAACGCGGCCAGACGAGCCGCTAGTTGGGTTTGTCGAACCGACCGGGGCGAACTTCGGCTGCCTGAGGCCCAGAGAGGTTGATCGGGCACGCGACGGTGAGGATCCACTCGGGGTCGTCCATCCCGCAGTACGCACACGGGGGACCGCCCGACTCGTAGAGCATGTAGGGGTTGGTTCGAACTTCCCAATCGCCTCGGTGTGCGGGCAGACAATTCGGGCAGCACGGCGTTGGGATATTCGGGAGTCCGGGCATCCATCGACGCAAGGCAAGGGACAACATAACGGTCGCTTCTGGAACCCCAATGGCCCCCAGCCCGAGGCAAACTCCAGATTCGGCCCGCTCCGCCCCTGAACGAGAACCCCCCGTCCGTGGAGTCTTCTACGGTAGCTACACGCCGCCAACGAAACAGCGAAACCGTAACAGCGCGAATCGGCTCGCGAGGGCCTGATGAACGTGGTTTCCCTCAACGTCGGGGAGGTTGAGGTCATCCGTTGGGAGGGCCGTCAGATCCGGACGGGGTTCAGGAAGCACCCGGTCCAAGGCCGAATCCCGCTCCGCGGTGTGAACTTCCTAGGTGACGATCAGGCCGATCGGAGCGTGCACGGCGGGCGACGAAAGGCCGTCTACGTTTACCCGTCGGAGCACTACGGCTTCTGGCGAGAGACGCTCGTTTCCCCTTCCCTGGGTTGGGGATCTTTCGGGGAGAACCTTACCACCAGCGGGTGGCTCGAATCGACCGCGTGCATCGGGGACAACGTACGCATTGGATCCGCCACGCTAGAGGTTACGCAACCGCGGAGCCCGTGCTACAAAATGAACGCGGCGTTCGGCCGGTCCGACATGATCGAGCGGTTCTATCGTTCGCGGCGTTCCGGCTTCTACCTTGCGGTCATCGACGAGGGAGAAATGGGAACGGGCGACCCCATCGAGCTTCTCTCCCGCCGACCCGGCGCTCCGTCGGTGTCCGAGTTCGTCACGTCAGAGGAATCGAGCGATTGAATCGGCCGTGCCGATGAGAGGCCCGAGTCTCTTGGACCCGCTCCTCAGATCCTCCGAGTCCAGACAGGTCGGGAGGTTCTCCGCCTTGATGGGGCCGCTAGGACATTCTGGAAGAGAAGGACCACCGGCGGACATGCCCAGTACGGTTTCCTTTTGACACCGAAGGAGGTTACGCCGGCGACGCAGGCCGCTGGATCGCGATGGACGGATGACCGGAACGAGTCAACAAGTGGTCTGCCCGACGTGTCGCGCAGTGATCACAGTCGAGCCCGAATGGCGCCTGGTCCAATGCCCCCGATGCGGGGGAATGATCATGCGAATGAGCGAGGACAGCGCCTACGACTGATTGCGCTCCGGAAGAGAATACCCTAGGCCGGCGACAGCCCCTCGTCGCTCGGAGGGGAGGGTTCATGGGGCGGAGGACAGTGCGCGCGGCTTGGGGTCCGAACTATGCCGGATCGTCTCTCCGCAGCCGTCACGTACTACACTCGCCAGAGCCTATTCACCGACCCAGGAAAGCACCAACGACTCTTTGCGGACCTGCCGAATGGAATTTCCGGTCTCTGTCAGATTGTCCAGGGCCTCGTGGTGCACTACCGAAGTCAGGAAGTCGTGAAAGCGCGCCTCCCCCGGGAGAGACTGCGAGAAGTCGATACTCGACTCGTCTCGCGGATGCTCGCTCGTCTGGCGGCAATGGATGAACGTCCGCTATCGGAGCCCCGACCCGTCGAACGCAGGATCGTGGGATGCTGTCGCGACTTTGCGGTACTCTTCTGCGCCATGGCCCGGCATCAAGGGATCCCCTGTCGCGTGCGAGTGGGGTTCGCCACCTACTTCCGAGATGAACCGGCCGGTTTCCACGTTGACCATACGATCGCCGAAGTTTGGGACCGAGGAGCCGGTCGATGGCATCTCGTGGACCCCGAGCAGAGCGAGCGGCTCGTTGAGTACAACCGCCTCCCCTTCGTACCGATCGACGTTCCGCGGGACCGATTCTTGGTCGGCGGTCGGGCCTGGCAATTGTGCCGAGAATCACAGGCCGACCCCCGCTCCTTTGGGGTCGAATCGAGGGGTTCCTTACGAGGACTCTGGTTCGTTCGAAGTCGACTCATTCTCGATTTCTGTTCGCTCAACCGTCAGGAGCTCCTTCTATGGGACGCGTGGCGCCCGATGGACCCGACGGCCGATCCAATCCCGGCGGCACTTGCCCGGTACGACCGGATCGCAGACCTCACACAACGAGGCAACGAAGCGCTTGGGCGAATCCATCGAATCTTTGAAAGCACGCCCTCGCTGAGACCACCGCGGACGGTCTGGAGCTTCAGTCCCGTGGCGAAGCCCCGACGAAGCCGGCTCCCTTCGCCAACCTCGAGGCCTCGGCTCCGAGAAGTCCGCCCTGACGGATCGAGCCGCTCCCCCGCCTCCTAGCTTTTCGAGCCGCGGCGGGTGCTATTCGACCAACTCCGTGTGGAACGACTTGAGCCGTTGGACCGTCTCTTCAAACAGGGCTCGATTCGCTTGGGGATCGACGCCGACGGCCCCCCAGAAATCCCAGCGGTTCAGGACGAAGCACCGGACCTCCGTAATCGCGAAAACCTCCGCGGTCCGCGGTGTATCCACCAAGAGGGCTGCCTCTCCAAAGAACTGGCCCGCGGACAACGACGCGACCTTCTGGCCGGATCGTCGGACGTCGGCCGAACCGCTCAAGAGGAGGTAGAGGCCGACGCCCTTCTCTCCCTGTCGGACGATGGTCTCTCCGCGATGGAACGTTCGATCCGCCCCGGTCGCAGCGATCTTCTCGAGCTGGCTCGGTGTCAACTTCGAAAGCAACGGAACGGCCCCGAGCAGGGCCACTCTCCCGGGCGGCCCGCTGGGGACTACCATCGATTGACGGCCACTCCAGCGACATGGGGCTTATATTGTGCCCACCCCGGGGTTCGGTTCCACCGGTAGGAAGCGACCTAATGCGATCGCCGCAAGCGGAGGCGAGGTTTCGGTCATTTGCTTTGGGTCGAATCATTGAACCTTCCCTACAACATGCCGAGGCCCGACGGTCACCTCCGAGATGGGTGGAACGCGCCCAGGGGAGCTGAATCGAGTCCAACTCTCCGCCCACCACAGGGTTGAGTAGCGGACCCGGTTGAGGGCGGAGAGGACGAGCGAGGGGACCACCGAACGTTTCTTCGATTACTTTCCAAAGTCGAATCGGAGTGACGCGCCGCCCCTTCCGCGCTTGGCTTAGGGCCCCGCTTCCGGCGCAGGACCAAGAAGCCCCGCCCCAAATCCCCGTGCGGTATCGGAGGGGTCGCTCCATCACGGGCGAGTGAGCGGCCCTGACTGGAAATGAGATGTATCGCGTCCTTCTTGGCGTCGCGTGTCATCTGGCCACCTAGAAATTCGAGTTCGTCCGGCCACGCGAGAGGACATCCCGGCCCTGGTCCGGTGTGCCACCTCCTCGACGACGGAGAGTGAGGGGGTCGGGTTCGGCCGGCCGTGGTCTCAGCAGACCTTCACAGACGAGGGCAGACTCGCGGCGGCATGGCACGAGCCGAACCGCGCAGGCGGAGAGGAGATTTTCGTCGCGGAGGTCGGCCGGCGCGTGGTCGGCTACGTGACCCTTGAGAACCGCGGCGAAATTTTGGAATTGAACAATATCGACGTTTCCCGGGACCATCAACGCCGGGGGATCGGCCGCCAGCTGGTGCGGTTCGTCGAAGAACACGCCCGGCAGCACGGCCAGCACGCGGTGACCCTCGGGACGAGCCGGAGCGCCGCGGGGGTGCCGTGGAAGTCCCTCCGATGGTGGCAGGGCCACGGTTTCCAGATTACCGGTGAGGAGGAGAACGCCTGGACCCGATCGATCGGAGCCGGGGTCCGTGAGATCCGAATGCGGAAGGACGTCACCGTCCGGTGAAGTGACTTGGGGGGCAGACGGCCCGTCCCGCAGCGCGTTCCTCAAGAACGACTAGGATCTGAAATGTCTCCGGGCATTCAACACCGCAGTTCCCCGCGCAGGAGCCCGAAACGCCACTCATCGGCCCAACGAACGGCGAGGCGAGCAGCGCGCCGGCTCCGGCCTTCCAGCCGGAAACCGACGTGCTCCAACACGCGTCTCGACCCAACGTTGCCGACTACGACGATCGCCTCGATCCGATGGAGGGACAGGTGCCGGAAGCCGAACCGGCACGTCAGCCGGAGCGCATCCGTGGCGAAGCCTCGACCCCAATACTTCCGGCGGAACCAATATCCCACCTCCGCCGTTCGTTCGGATCGAGACCAGTTGATCAGCCGGATCTGCCCGATGACCTCGTCGCTCCCAAGTGGGAGGACCGCGAACGATACTCCCTCGCCTCTCCGCTGCTCCCGAAGGACCCGGGTGACGAATTGCCGCCCGGTCTCCCGCCGAACCCTCGGCGGGAGCAGCCGGGTGACGCGGCCGTCGCGCAACAGGGTATCCAACGCTGAGGCATCCGTGACCCGAAGAGACCGAAGCGCCACGAGTCTCCCCCGCAGGCGATCGATGGCAGTGAACGGCGACAGCACTCTGGCCCCCATTCGCCCTTTCTCCCTCCTCGGTCGCTGCCAGGGCGATTCCGAACCACCGCTATAAGGAGTGGAACGCTCCCAGCCTCGGAACCTCTTGGACGATGTCCCGTCGGAATAGCTCGGGACTGCTGGACGTCTCGGGCGGTCGACTGTACTACGAGCGGTCGGGCCACGGACCGCCGGTCATGTGGATTCGTGTCGGCATCGCCGACCACCGGATGAGGAACCGCGAATCCGAAGTCTACTCCAAGAACGGGACGGGGGTCCGGTACGACCTGCGAGGACTCCAGCCGAACCTACTCGTCCCAGCCCCATCGGCGGTGGCCCATCCCCCACGAGGCCCACAGGGCTGCCATGAGTCCGGCGAGGACGATGATCGAGACGAGAATCACGATCACGCTCTGAAAGAAGCTGAACCCCTGCGCCCAGAACCCCACGTACAACAGCGTGAAACTGAGCCAGGCCACCGGCCCCAGGATGGACGCCACAACGCGCGCTCGGGAAGGCATGTACGACGCTCTCGGCCGGGGGGCCATCGGTGGGGCAGCCGTCACGCTCTCCCGCATCTCCGTCACGGGGATTAGGTTTGTCTGAACGGGCCCCCACTAGATCGACCGGATCCGGCCCGGTCTGTGCTGTCTCGCACTGGGCTGGTCTGCCTGAGCGGATCTAGGTGGGGGCCCGGGGAGCGCCCAGCGCCTTCTCGAAGAAGCCGGTCACGACCCGAGCCGAGCGGAGCTTCTGCTCGATGTCGGCCGAGCCATGGCCCTCCTCCCCCAATTCGACATACTCGAAATCTGAGCCTTCCCGTCGACCCAACGCGAGCAGCCGGTCCCGGTACCGGCGGGCTTGGTCGATGGGACACCGTGGGTCGTTGATCCCGTGAACCATCAGCAGCTTGGCCCTAAGCCTCTCCGCGAAATTGATCGCGCTTCGGTCCTGCCAGAGGCGGCGGTTCTTTTCGGGGTCTCCCATCTGTTCACGGAGGAAGTATTGGTAGTGCTCCCGGGACTCCTGGTAGAGGAGCTCGAGGTCGGTGACTCCTACCCACGCGCACGCCGCGTGCCACAGGTCGGGCACTTTCACGGTCGCGAGGTATGTCATGAACCCGCCGAAACTCCCACCCCAGATCCCGAGGCGCTTCGGATTCACGAACGGAAGGCTCGCGAGGAACCGGGCCCCGGCGACCACGTCCTGCAAGTCTCCCCCGCCCCAGTCGTGCCGGTTGAGGTCCTGGAACTCGATCCCGTATCCGGTGCTCCCGCGAATGTTCGGTTGAAGGACCACGAATCCGCGACTAACGATGTACTGGGTTGTCTCGTCGAAGAAGCGGGCGAACTGGCCGGTAGGGCCTCCGTGGACTTCGACCAAGGCAGGAAGCGATCGTGGTCGGGGAGACCTCGGGGAGTAGAGCAGCGCTTCGACCCGGCGGCCGTCGAAGGACTTGTAGCGCACCGTGCGGGGGTTCACGAAGGCGCTTCGGTCCACGGAGCCGTATTCGGCGGGCAGGAGAGTCTCGGGCGGGTGGCCGGCGCGGAGCCGTGCGAACTCGCCTCGTCGCACGGGGCTCTGGTACCACGCCAGGACGGTGCGACCGTCGGGAGCAAATTCTTGGTCCAGCACTACGCCGCCCTCTGTCTCGACGTTCTGTCCGCGACGGCTGGCCACGGAGTACATTCGAGGAGCGACGCGCACTCCATCCAAAACCACCGTAAGCAACGAACGGCCGTCCGGCGAAAACTCTACGGGCGATTCGTCGCGCCGCCCGTCCCCAAACCACTGTACCGCCTCTCTCCCGAGGTCGAGGACTCCGGACTGGTAACGACCGCTGACGTCGGAGGACAGAGCGAGCCGGCGTCCGTCCGGGTGCCATCCCGCGACGCTGTCGTGGGAGCCGGCTCCCCCCCGAAAGACACGCCGCGCGTTCGTCCCGTCGGCGTTGCAGAGATAGACATCCTGGTTGCGAGGGTCGGCGGTCTCGTTCGCAGAGTAGGCAATCTGTCGCCCATCGGGGCTCCACGTGGCCGTACCGAAACCGAAGATCGATACCGGGGACTCGTAGTCGGTGATCTGCTCGGGCGTTCCGCCGTCCGCTGGTACCCGCCACAGGTTGGACTGAGCCCGTCCACCCTTGCCGACCATGTTCGACTGCAACAAGATCCATCGGTTGTCCGGGCTGAATTCAGTCGGGTAGCTGTCGGCCGGGCGGTCCGTCAGCTGGTGGACCGCCCCCGAGCCGCGATCGATTCGGAATAGGTCGTAGCGCTCGTCCCCCCCGATGTCCCTAATGAACACCAGTGACCGATCGCTGCGATCCCAGATCGGCCGCCACCGGAGGGAGCGAGGAACTTCACCGTGGCTCAACTGGCGGGGGTCGTCGCGGTCGATTGACCGTACGTAGAGCTCGATACGACCCGTTCCATCCCAATAGTACGCGAAGCGGTCGCGGCGCCAGGACAACTTGGGGAATAGGAGCGACGGAAGCCGGCACAACGCCTCCAGGTCGAGGCCTGCTTCAGCGGCGGAGGGACGGTTACGGTGGGCTGCGCGGTTCGACGCCTTTTTTCTTTTTGGCCTTTGTCGTGGAGGCGTCCTACTCTTCATCCCAACCCACCTCCCGATGCGGGAGCAACCGGGTCGGTCTCTTTAGGGGTCCGCAATCGCCGGGTGAGGCTCGCGTTCCCCTCGCCCGGGTTGCAATGCAGATTGCACCCTCGTCATTTAGAGCAGCTCTGCAACCACCTTATCGTTCATCGAGTTCAACTAAGACCCGTGACTCGCCGGTCTACCGAGGAACAAAGGACAGGTCCGCCCGCGGAAGGCGAACGAAGCGTCTGGTCAGATCTCCCGGGCTCGGTCCGAAGTGCGCTCGAGCAGCACCTCGGTGCGCACGTGGATGATACACAATCTGAGCCCGGCGGATTCTCGCCGGGTGTCGCTTCGCGGTTGCGCTTGTCCGACGGACGGAGAGTTTTCGCGAAGGTTGTGGGTCGCGACCCGAACCCCGACTCGGTTGAGTTTCACCGGACGGAGGCACGGGTTCTGGCCCAGATGCCTCCGGAGTCCCCGGTCCCACATCTACTTTCAACCTACGACGACGGGCGTTGGGTGGGTCTCTTTCTCGAGGAGGTGGATGGGCATACCCCACATCTCCCCTGGAGAGCAGCCGAACTCAAGCGGGTCCTCAGGGCCGTCGAGTCGCTTAGTTCACTCTTCACACCGGCGCCTTTCTCAGCACCAACCTTTGAGGAGAGGCACCGTCGAATGTTCAGCCTGTGGCGGGAAATGGGGGAGGCTCGTTGCCACGGAACCGATGCCCTCACGGACGTAGATCCATGGGTTGTGGAGCACTTGGACCAACTCACGCAGCTGGAAGCAAATCTCCCCGAAGCCGCATCAGGCTCTACGTTGCTTCATTCCGATGTTCGGGCAGACAATCTCCTTGTAACCAAACGACGAATCTTCTTGCCGACTGGCCCTCCGCGTGCATTGGGGCCGGGTGGATCGACTTGCTCATGTTCCTGCCCAGCGTTGCAATGCAAGGTGGTCCGAAGCCATGGTTCACGTTCGACGAGAGCCCACTAAGTCATGACGCGCGCCCAGAGGACGTAGATTCAATCCTCTCCGGGTTGACCGGATTCTTCCTTGGAAATTCCCGGAAGCCGCCACCTCCGGGCCTGTCTACGCTGCGGCCATTCCAGCATGCACAGGGTGTCGAATCGTTGGGGTGGCTTCGGCGCCGCCTCAGGGGTCAATAATCACTCTCGATTCGAAGGTTGGGAACGGTTTCCGGAGAGGTGCAATGTTGATTGCTCCCAAGGGCGAAGCCCCTGGGTGACTCCCCGGCGGGCGGAAGGGCCTTCTTTTACCCGTGACCTGTCGCGACTACCGCTGAAACATGAAGCCATGCCTACTGTTGACCGGGCTGGCCCTGGTCGCGCTCTCTTCATCGTCGGGGCCCTGATGGCTCTCTATCTGGATTCGAGCGACCCCCTCTTTGTCGCCCTCGCTACCGTGGCAGCGATCGGGGTGGTCTTGACCGGGCTAAGTTATCTGTGGGACCAAGGTGACCTCGCCTTTCGAGGGGCACCGAGCGGATGATTCGCGCACGGGGGGGATCGGAATGAGCCTGTCGCGACCCGGAATGGTACTCGTAGCGCTTGCCGTTGCGATGTTCGTCACAGTGTTCCTTCTGACCCCGCTCTCGGGTTTCGAAACCCGAAATCTCAAGCTCATTCATCCCATCGGAGTCTTCACCCTCGTCCTCGTTTTCGTGACCGCCATTCTGAACGCCGTTGCCTTGGCCTTTTTGCGCGGTCGGCCGAGTGTTTCCGCCGTTCTCGCGGGCCTCGGGATCTTTCTGGTGATCCCGGGCTTCATCCTCGATCAGACCGGTCAATTTGCCACCCAGAGCCCTCCCACTGCCATCTCCAATCTCGAGTACGTCCTGGTGACGCTCGAGACCGCTTTGTTCCTCGTTGCCATTTGGCTCTACGTCCAGATTCGGAAGCCCGCTACCGATGGACCCCGGGCCGGCGGCTCTTCGGGACCGCCGGCTGCCTAGCGTTGGGATTCGGGCCCCCGCTCGCTCGCGGAAGGGGACGGGCGGGATCAGAGGGCGGCGCCGCAGGACGAGCACTTGGTGGCTGTCACGGGGTTCAGGCCTCCACAGTACCGGCACCGGACCTCCACTGTCTGTTGCACGATCGTCTCCTGCACGACCACGGGCCGCACCAAGGGGGGCGGGATGGCCGGGTCCATCGTCGGATAGATCGTTCGTGGGCCGCTGTACGCCGAGGCCACCCCGACCCCGATGCCCACGAGGATGAGAAGGATCCCAAGCGCGATGACGGCCGCGGGCCCCGGGCCGCAGTTGGGGGCGACCCCGTTGACCTGCGGAGCGCTGGCGCACACGCCCCAGATCGTCCCTCCGACCACTACGAACGCGAGTCCGACGAGGATCAGCGCCACTACCCGAGCCACGCCTTTCGCGAGTGCCACGGATTGGCTCCTCAGGATTGAGCGGACCCCGATTGATAACCGAATCGGTCGGACGACCCGCTCCGAACGGACGTGGCGGTGAGGCGACGGCGTGCTCCGTCAAGCGGGGGTGAAGATGGCGTCCATTCGAACGTTGAACCCTAGACTTACCTCGAGCTCGGCCCGGGCGACCCAGTAGGTTCGATACAGCTCGCCGGTAAACGGCCCTGTCGTTTCAGAGATATTGGGGACCGCGATCCCGAACGTCCCCTGGTAGCTCGGAGCACGGGCCCCGAGTTGGATCGCGGCGGGGAATTGAGGAGCCTCCCGAAGAGCGGAGGTCCTGGAGGCGTGGTATTCCACGTGGCGGAACAACGTCACGGTCAGCTGAGGCAGTTCCTTCAAGTGAGGGTTCTGGATCGCAAAGCTTCCGGTGACGGTCGTCCCGGGGAGGATCATCACCGGGTCGATGCGAACTTGGACGGTCGGCCGGTCCGGGCCCGCCTCGGTCGAGAAAGCCGGCACGGCGCCGAGCACCCGGCGGGGAGAATACACCGGCACGACCTCGCGGTCGAGCGGGTCCACCCACCACGGGACGGTCAGTCGGGCCTCCAGCTCGTACTCGACGTACATCCCGTCCGGACGCTGGCTGAGCCGTCCACGGCTTCGGGGGAGCTCCTCGGTCGCCAGCGACGGCTCCGCGGTCGCAGGGATGTCGAAACGGAACGGGAATCGGTATGTGCCGGGCCCCACATGGTTGGCGTCCTGGAAGTGCAGCGAGTCGTGGAATGACGAGACGAGTTCTAGGAAGGACGCGTGCTCGACGATGACCCTCCGGGACTTGCCGGAACCCACGGTGACCTGTGACGTCTCCAATCCATGCAGATGGAGGAGGAGGTCCGTCGCCCGAACGACCCCGTCCGCCTCGAGTCCGAGCATCCCCTCGATGGTCCCGCCGAGGGTGGAGTAATCCGGTAGACCTTCGAACCAGACTCGGGCCATGCGAGGGGGGAGCCCCGGTTCGGCAAAAAAGGTGCGCGCCCGCGAAGGTTTCCTCGAACCTGCCCCTCGGAGTCGGCAGCGCCGGATCGCTCGATGACTGTGACGACTTGCTCCCCGGGGGGCGGAATCTGTCGCGGGGCTCCGTGATCCGACCTCTCCTTCTATTATATCACCGAGCTCGATACGGGGAAGGTCTCGCAGAACATCGGGGCGGCGCTGTGGGACCAACGCAAAAGGGGGAAAATTGTGAATGAAGGAATCCGGAACTTGTGAAGGGAGCTGGCAAGCGAGAACTAGCCGATGGCGATCGACGCTCTTGGCTAGCGGGCTTCTCGGGGTCGCCCTGCTCTTGCTGCTCGCGCCGCTGGCCGAGGCGACGGCATCAGGAACGGCCCTAGTAACGATCAAAGCCCCCTTCACCGGGGCGACTAGCTATCCATCCAGCTCCCTGTCGAGCGCCGGCTGCGGGGTGGGGAAGATCGTTCGGGCACCCTTCTTCAACCTGACCAACGGGAGACTCGGGTTTTCCGAGAGAGCCCACGCGAACACGTGTCCTGGGCTCTACGGAGACTCGGGCTACACCACCGCCTCCGAGACCGTCTCGGTACCGATTCCCGCCCATTCGGGCACGAACTCCATCCATGCCACATGGACACTCAAAGCTTCGATCGCGTCGCAGCTGGCGGGCGGGACTTGCGCTCTCCTCAACACCACGTTCTCGTACTGCTACGCGGCCGCGAGCGCACAACTGTACGCGTACGCCTACCTGATCGATACGACCAACTTCACTTACTGGTTCGGCACCACCCCTTGGACGGGGGCCGCCGCGACCAGCTCGCTCTACGACTCCTGCTACCTCGGCAACTGCACTTCGAACGTGACCGGGAACTCGCATGTCAGCGTGAACCAGAAGGTCGTTTGGTCGATTCACGCGAAAGGGCTCGTCGCGTCGCATGTGTACATCCTTCAGGTCAGTTGGTATTCGTACGTCGACGCGTACGATTACACCTATGACGCGTCACTCACCGGAGCGAGCGAGTCTGGCCTCGTTACGATGGCTGGGCCTGGCTCGGGAGCGGTCCTCAACTCGATCACCATCCGATAGGCCGGGGTCGAGCGCGCTCGCTCGTCCCGTCCGGGGGGCTAAGGGCCGCCCCCTCCACCCGGTGGCGTCGCTCCCGGTCGGTCGGCCAGCTCCGAGGAGATTCCGTTTCCGTTGGAGGGAGCACGAGCCACCGGATCCTCGTCCGCTTGCACCCGGGTGAGTCAAGCGCAAGCCCTAATCCGCCGGGGGGGTTTTCGATTCCATGGCCGATGCATGGCTGAGCGACATCGGCATCCGGGTCACCAACCTGGAACGATCGATAGAGTTCTACTCGAGCCTCCTCGACTTGGTGGAACTCAAGCGCGAAGCGGACGACGACAGCGCGTACGTGCTCCTCAAAGACCGACGCTCGGGCCAACGGCTCGAGCTGAACTGGTATTCTGAGGCCAGTCCGTTCTGGGCCCCCTATGTGGCTGGGGAGGGACTCGATCACATCGAGGTGCGCGTGAGGAGTGTACCGGAGATGCTCGAGCGCCTGCAGGCCCGGGGGGTCTTGCCCGTGAACCGGAAACTCTGGGTGAACCCGGCGGGGGTTGAACGGGCCACAGCCGACCCGCGCGTGGCCCAGGCGATGGAGCAGGATGTCTGGACACCGGCGTCCGGCCACCGGATCGCCTACATCCCGGATCCCGATGGCAATCTGATTTGTCTCTACGATCACCCGGAAGAACCGTGGGACGGGCCGATTCCGGATCACTACTGAACCGTGGCCGGGCTTGGTGCCCCGCGAAGAGGCCCTCGCGGGTAGGGCCGGGGAGTCGGCCCCCTGGGCCGCTGCGGGCGGTGATGCCTGTTTGGGAATCGAAAAGTAGGGGCGGCTCTATCGCGGGCCATGGCCACGAAGAAGCTAGGGAGGCCCCTCGTCGCTCTGTTACTGGTCGAGGCGGTTCTGTTCGTCGTTTCCCTACCGGGGTTCGGAATCGAGACTCGGAAGTTCACCGACTACGCCATGTGGGCGGGGCCGGTCTTTCTGGGACTCACCATCCTGATTTTTGCCGGGGTCTTGGCCGCCGTCGCAACGGCGCGTCGCATGTCCGACTGGACCGCTCGCCTGGCGCTGATCGTGGCGGCCGCGGCGGTCGCAATCGTCCTGTTCGACCTTTCGGCCGTTGCGGGGCCGCCGGATCCGCCGGGGCCCCTGGCACTTTCCGCAGTGGTCCTCGTTGTCAGTGCCCTGATCCTTTACTGCGCCTGGCGCGACATGCAATCCGCTCCGGAGACCCCGGCCTGACAAGACGCGCGGGGGGGGGCGGCCCAGCCTCAGTAGGCGACGTCGATCGCCCGAGCGAGGAAGCGATTCAGCGGGTCGAGCTTCTGGCACAATACTACGAACCGGTCCGGGAAATTTGGACCAGATACCTCCGGGTCCTTGACCGGGAGCCCCGCGCTGAACCCTTTGCGCTTGAGGTCGTCGATCAGCGGGTGGGTAGCGTCGTACCCCGGCGGCGGACGCTTCAACGACTCGCCCTCGATGGGGGGGATACTGGCCCGGACCTTTTTCCAATCCGTCGCGCGGGCGACGATGGCTTTCCGGATCTTGTCGAGTCGAGGCGGCTCCGGTTGCCACACTCCGGCATAGACCCATGAGTCGGCCGGGGCAAGATGCAGGAAGAACCCGGGGAGGTGCTCGTCGTTCTCGGTTCCGCCGTCGTGCATGAAATGAATGCCGACGGAAGTACGGTACGGGCTCTTGTCCTTTGAAAACCGAATGTCCCGATAGATTCGCATCACCGACCCCCCGACTGGACGCGGGTCCGCAACGAGGTGTCGGCTGACGGAGGCCAACTTGGGTCCCACGGCCCGGACGAAGGCGAACGAGGGGTCCCTCACCGAAGCCTCGTAGCGGGCCTTATTCGCGTTGAACCACTCCCGATGGTTGTTCTTGGCGAGCTCTCGAAGGAAACGGAAGAAATCTGGCGTGAACCCCCCCTGCCCGGCCCTGCGCTCCGTCACGGCTGTCCCTCGAATGTGAGACATGCCGGGGAGCAGATAACCGCACGACGGGCCGGTCCGGCCAGACGCCCCCTAGCCGCGGGGTCGCTTCGGAACCTTCGGGGGGAGCCCTGCCGCGAAGGTCAGGGACTTGGAGACCCATTGCCGGGCCGTGACGCGATCGGACAGCGTTTTGGGGGGAAGGACGACGTACCCACGCATCGGGCGCCCGGGCATCGGCTCGAACGGCGCGAGGCCCTCGCGCTCCCTTGCCGTTCTGCCCTCCTCTTCGGAGAGGCGCACGAAAACCTTCTCGCCGAAGACGCCCATGAACATATTCCCGTTCACGAACGCCGCGGGCTGACCGAAGACCTTCCGGACCCCGATCTTGGGGCCCACCGGCGTCAGTTCTTCGAAAGCCTTCACGGCGGTAGCACCGGGAGCCGGGATCTTTGCGTGCATGGGGACTTCCTGGGTGACAGGGTCTGTGCCCCTTATTGCTTCGGTCCCCGAGGTGCGCTCGGGCTGTTGAAGGGGTCCGATCAATGCTCGAGCTCCCTCGGGGGTGGGCTCCCCGGGGCTCGGAGTTGAGAGACGTGCGCGACGGAACCCTATCGGGCCATCCCCTGTCCGCCGAGGCGCGGAGAGTACCTCGTAGAGTTCGATTGAACCGACAGCGCGCGGGCTAGAGCCCGGCCGCCATCAGGACATTCATTGCGTGCTGGAGAGTTCGATCGGGGTCGCCCCGGGCATCGACGCGGACCCATCGGGGGGCCTGGAACATCTGCTCGAACTTCTTGTGCACCCGTTCGAGATACGGGGGGCTCTCGAAGGGATCGAGCTGGCCCGTAGCCTCCACCCGCTTGACCGCGACGTCGACGGGGGCATCCAGATACAACACAATGTCGGGCTCGATCGCGAGCTGCTCCTCGATCCGTTCCAGCTCGCGGAAGCTCTCGGGGCTCAACGCGGGGAACTGGTAGGCGAGCGTCGAATAGAAAGAACGGTCCTGGATCACCACGTCCCCGTGCTCTAGCGCCCGTTCCACTTCGGGGCGGAGCATTTCCCTGTCAACGGTGAAGCAGAGCGCCGCGGCGAGAGAATCCAGCTTTCTCAGCCGAGCGAACTGCTCCCGGAGGAACTTGTCGGTCGGTTCTCGGAAGCTAGAAATGGAGTGGCCCCGGCGCAGAAGGGGTGGAACCAACCGGGAGGCGAGCTCAGTCTTCCCCGTCCCGTCGATGCCTTCGATGACTACGTACGTTCCCCGCTGGCTCAACTTCGGATCCTCGCCGCAGAAGGGAAACCGAGGTAGAACCCCCGTATTAGCCCGCCTGTGGCCGGGTCACCGATGGCGACCCGGGAAATAAACCTCTGTCCGTGGCCTGAGTGGGTCGACCGTCGACCCGGAGTGGGGCCAGCCGCCACGGGACGTTCCCGCCAACTCGCGAGGCAACTTGCGGGAGCCGGGGACGAGGGCCCGGGGAAGCGCCCGGCGGAGACTAGGGGGTCCTATCGCTTCGATTGTTCGAGGCCTATCCGGTGCCCTTCCGGGTCGAGAAGCTCGGATATCCGACCGAAGGGCTCGTTTCGGATCGGGGACGGGCTCACCCCGCGGGCCCGAAGGGTCCGGACCGCACGGCCGATATCGGCGACCCGGAATTCGATCAGCATCTTCGGCTCGCGGGTTACCCCCTTGTCGGTTCCGGCGTGGAGCCCGATTCCCGCGCCTCGGCCGACGAGAGCTCGGCGAAATGATCGTTGCCGTATCGCATCTTGAATCCAAGAGTATCGCGATGGAATCGGAGCATTCGATCGAAGTCGTGAACGAAAATCAGGACGTGGTCGAGCAGCGCACCACGAAGGGGATTCGATGCGGCGGCGGGCCGACCGGAAGCCACGGCCTGCTTGGTCAAGCGGAGCTCATGTGCGCCCTCGCTAAGGCGACATCGGCGTCCCTCTGTCCCGAGGCCAACCCCCTCAGAACCCCTCGAAGGGTCGACCCTCGCAGGTCACCTGCACTCCGCGAGGTCTCGGCCCCCTCCGCCCTGAGCGACGGCGAGGACCGCGCGGGCCTCCCGGGAACAGTCGAGCTACCGGTACTTTGCAGCACTCCGTTTCTTCTAGTACCGCGGCGAAGTGAGTCGCACCGGCTCCAAGACGGGAGGGTTATGACTCGAACAAGGGTCGGGGGTCAACGGGCACGGAGGACTCCATGGATTCGGAGGAGGAAGGTCCGGCAGCGCGGAGCAAGATTTGGATCGGCTCAATCGTTGTGAACTGCACCGATCTGCCTCGAATGATAGAGTTCTGGGGAGAGGCCCTCCATTACGTTCCTCGGGAGCCCCCGCAACCGGACGGCGTCATGCTGAGAGACCCGATAGGTCGCGGCCCCAACCTGAACCTGAGCCTGACCTCTGAGGGCCCATTGGTTGAATATCGTCTCCACCTCGATCTGTATGCCTCGGACCCGGGCGCAGAGGTGGAGCGTCTTCTTCGCCTCGGAGCGACGCTCGAGAGGGCAGCCGAGCCGGGGCACGACTTTGTCACGCTGGCCGACCCGGACGGTAATCTCTTTGATGTGATCGACATCAATTGGCCCGACGACTCGAAGGACTGGTGGTTCGGGAAGCGCGCGTGAAAGGGACCGGATTCAATGGGATGCCGGTAGACGGCGCGGCGAAGAGAAGGCGCGACCCCCCGGCGACCATCGGGATTCTCGATCCGGCGATCGGCTTCGGAACATCGGTGCTGTTTGTCGTCCTTAGGTTCCTTGTGACGGTTGGCGCGAGCGGGTGACTGCTCAACCTCGTGCCGCCATATCAGGACGGGCCTGCAATGCTCCCGCGACCGCGTAAGGGCCGAATCGCCAGAGGACCTTCCGAGAAAACCGGTCGCATCCCAAGATGGACTCGCTACCAGCCCATGGGGGAACAGAGGGGGACTCGAGTGGGGGGCCCATCGCGGGCACGCGGGCCCGACCACTGTGTTGGGCAAATGAGATGTAGGATAGGGCCCGTTTTTATATTGGACACGCCCCGCACCATCCAATGTCCAGCACCGTCCGGAACAAACCGCCCTCCATTTTGAAGCCCGGCTCCGAGGCGCCAGATTTCACCCTGAAAAGTACCCCGGACCAGACCGTATCTCTTCGAGACTTCCTGGGCAGACCGGTAGTGATTGCCTTCTTCCCCGCCGATTGGAGCCCGGTCTGCACTGACCAGATGGGACTGTACGCTCAGGTCATGCCCCAGTTCAAGAAGTTCAATGCGGAGGTCCTCGGAATCTCCGTCGACGGGATCTGGACTCATCTTGCCTTTGCGAAGGACCGCAAACTGAACTTTCCACTCTTATCGGACTTCGAGCCGAAGGGGGCCGTCTCCCGGGCGTACGGGGCCTATCAAGCCCGGGTCGGCGAATCGGCGAGGGCGCTCTTCGTAATCGATGAACGAGGGATCATCCGATGGAGCTTGCTCTCCCCGGACGGGATCAACCCCGGCGCGGACGGGATACTCTCCGCGTTGGAGAAACTCAGGCGCGCCTAGCGATCCATTGAGTGTACCGCAGTGACCCAGAAGTACAAATCGCCCCGACTGACATTGCCCGCGGGAGAGCGAGACCACTTCGAAGGGCCTTCCGATGCGCCAGTGGTGCTCGTCGAGTACGGAGACTACCAGTGCCCCTACTGCGGGGCAGCCTATCCAATCGTGAAAAAGATCCAGAAGAACCTAGGAAAAAGGCTGCGATTCGTCTTCAGGAATTTCCCGATCACAAATTTGCACCCACAAGCCCAGTGGGCGGCTGAGACCGCCGAGGCGGCAGGGGCTCAAGGGAAGTTTTGGGAGCTGCACGATTTTCTCTACGAGCACCAGTCATCGTTGGGGGACGAGGGCTTCTTTGCCCGGTACGAACGGGCGCTCAAGCTGGACTTGGCCAAGCTCAAAGACGAAGTCGCGCAGCATGTCCATTTGACCCGGATTGAAGAAGATTACATGAGCGGCATACGCAGCGGTGTCAATGGAACGCCCACCTTCTTCATCAATGGCTCGAGGTACGATGGCTATCCCGAGTTCGGTCCTCTGGTCTCCGCGCTCGAAGAGGCCGAGAAACAGTCGACCTGAAGCCCGAGCGTGATCGCGCGCTCGGGCGCTGTGGAATCTGGCTCGCGCTCTACGCGGAAGAGGGCGACGGCTCTCACCACTCGGCGTCCGGTGGGCGGGCATCAGCCGGACCTCAGGTTTCGTCCGAGGGCCAGAATGCCCGGAATGATTCCGGGTCCATAGCCTGGGCTACGCCGGGGCTTCGGTGCCGCCCGTTGATTGTCCCCCATCCACCGTCAGGAGAGCTCCGGTAATCCACTCGCCGTCCTCGAGGAGCAGGTATCGGATGGCCCGAGCCACCTGCCAAGCATCGACGCCCGAGTTGTTCCGCAGTGGGATCGGGTCACCACCCCCCGGCGGGTCGAGCGCCCCGAGCTGATGCTCCATATTCCCGGGGAGAACCGCATTGAAGCGAATGCCGTACGGCCGGTAGTCGGCCGCGAGCTTTTGGGTGAGGTCGAGAATCCCCCCCTTGGCGGCACAGTAGGAGGGGTTCCCCAGCCGGCGGACTCTCTCGGCCGCGGAGACCAGCACCATCGAGCCGTGTCCCTGCTTAATCATCGGGGGCAGCACCGCCCGACCCACGCGATGGATGGCGTCGAGATTGTCGTGCAACCCGGTCGACCACTCCTCCTCGGTCGTACGGTGCAGGAGCGTATCACCGGTCATCCAGTGTCCCACATTGACGGACACGCCGTCGAGTCGTCCAAACTCGGCCGTCACTCCGTCCACGACGGCATTCACTTCGGCCTGAACCCGCAGGTCGGCGGTGGCCGCGCGGAAGGACCAGTCCCGGCTCTCCGCCAGTTTCTGAAGGGGGTCGAGCGACGACCGACTCCGGGCTAGACCGACCACCGTCGCGCCGGTGGCGGCGAGAACACTTACCACCGCACTCCCGAGGCCGGCCCCTACTCCAGCAATCAGAAGCACCTTCCCTTTCGATCCCATGGACCCCGCTCCGCGGGCGCTGGAAGGGCCGCTCATCTTAATGGTTGAGCCAGCGCCGCGGGATCGACTCCGAGGGGGTCCTCAGGGGGTGTACCCGCGAGAAGGGAAATTGGGAGCACGGGTTCCCACCCTCGGTTGTGGGTTCCAGATACCATACTACCGGCGATTAACGGCCGCGGAAAAATCGAATCGAACGGAGTCAGCCCGGTCCGTTCCGAAGTCTCTCGGGGAGCGGCATCGGAGTGCGCGGCCGAGTCCGGGCACCACTGAAAAGGGTGGGAGGCCGAATCGCCTAACCGAACCGCGCCAGTGGTTGGCCCTGCAGATTTCACCAGCGTTTGAGGGACCGCCCCGGGCCCCGTAAAGAAAGACGGGAGGAGGCATCCGAGTTTCTGCAGGTCCTCTTCCGCTGAGCTAGCTGCGCCCTCCCTAGCGTTAACATTCGACCTTGGCCACCGCGGCAATCCATCTCGAAGGAGTGAGAAATTCTCCCCCAAAGGCACCGTATCTGGAAGTTGCTACTGGAGATCGCCTGCTCGGGTCCCCTTGAGGTGAAGGACAAACCAACGAACTATCTCCCGGGTAGCGCGAATTCGATTCGGAGTCTTCACGAAGCCGTGTCCCTCGTCAGGAAAGAGGATGAGCTCGACCGGGACCTTGTGTTTCCGGAGCTCGGCCACCACCTGCTGAGCTTCTACTATCGGGACGTTCGTATCATTTGCCCCGTGGAGAACCAGGGTGGGAGCCCTCACCCGGTCAATTTTGTGAATGGGAGATAGTGCACGTAGCAGGTCCCGCTGGGTTTCGGGGTCTCCGTACTCCGCTTTAGAGACCGCGCCCATCCAGGGTTCGCTGTGAGCGAAAAACGTTTCGAAATTGACGATTCCAAACAAGTCCGCGCCGGCGGCGAACAGGTCGGGGAACTCGGTCAACGCCGCCATGGTCATGTAACCGCCGTAAGACCCTCCCATCGCCCCAATTCGGGCGGGATCCGCCACCCCAGCGTCGACGACGGCCCGAACGCACGCCCCGATGTCTAGAACCGCATTCACGCGGAGTGGGCCGTTATCGAGGTTGAGGAAAGACTTGCCGAAACCGGAGGACCCTCGGACGTTCGGCGCGAAAACCCCGATTCCTTGAATCAGCAGAGCCTGGTAGGTGGCGTCGATGTACGGCCGTTCCTGACTCTCCGGTCCGCCGTGGAAGCTGATCACGACCGGTATGGCGGAGGAGAATCCACGCGGCCGGTAGAGCCATCCCGATAACGGCAGCCCGTCTTCGCCCTTGAATTGGAGCAGCACAGGGCGGACCAGCTCCTCCAGGCGGACGCCGGCATGGGGAGCCCGCGTCAGTTGTTCGAACGAGCGGCTGCCAGGGTATAGCGCCCACACGTTCCACGGTAACGTGGCACCGCTGAAGGACGACACCAGGGTCTGGCCGTCGCGGGTGAAGACCGGACCGTCAATAGTTTCCCCTGGCAGAGCGGGTCCCTTGGTGAGCTTCCCGGATTTCAGGTCGACAAAGTCCATTTCGCAACGGCCCGCCACATTCCAAAACAGCGCCGCTCTTTGCCCGTCTTCCCCCACGTCGAACCACTCCAAGTCGGCGTCGGCTCGCGCTGCGAGCACTTCCAAGGCTCCCGGCGTATGGCGGGGGCCGAGCTTCAATCGCGCGAAGTGGATAAAATCCGAGCCGAGGTTGCAGGATAGATAAATCGTTGAACTATCCGCAGCGAAGCGAGCGCGTTTGATGTTCGCGGTTCCGTCATGTGGCGTCAGCAGATTCGCCTTGCCGGTGGAAAGGTCGACGAGGTAGACATTCGAATCACCTCGCTGGGGGTCGACCAGGGTGAGGGCGGTCTTCCCATCCGGCGCGAAATCGACAACGTCTCCGGTTCCTGGAGTGTGACCGAGCTCCTTCAATTCCCCCGTCTGGATTTCCATAGCGACACACTCCAGCCGTGAGGGGTCGCTTTCGTTCGTGGAGTATCCTAGAAGTCGCCCGTCTCGAGACCAACAATTGAGCCAGTTGTTCGTCGGGCCCCCCTTGGTCAGTCGCCTTAGCCCCATCCCATCTGGCCGAACGAGGCAGATTTGCCCGTTCATTCCTCCCCCAGGAGCGAGCGAGAACGCTATCCACTCGCCGCTCGGAGACCAAGTCACCCCAAGGACCGGGTCGTCGAATGCGGTGAGCTGCTCGGGCCAACCGCCCTTCGCCGAGACTTTCCACACTTGAGGGGAACCGCTCAGGTCCGAGACAAAGGCAATCGCACTGCCGTCGGGGGCGATCGTCGGATGGTAGCAGGCTCCGATGCGAGCGATCGCCTCAATCTTCCCCTCGAGCTCGTCATCGACCGCGGGCGGCGTCGGCTCTTTCATCGGCCGGGTCGACGCTAGGGTTCAAGAAAGCCGTTGTGCACCATCGGTGAATCGGGTTCCCACGTTCAGCGACGCAAGGCTGCCCACTTAGGTGCCCACATCGTCGAGAGCTTGCGCGACGACGTGGGGGAGGGCAATGGGAGCACGGGTTCCCACCCCGTGTTGTGGGCAACCAATCCCATTTCTTCGAGAGAGGAGGCGTTCACCAAAATCGGTCGTGCTTAGCCGCTCGAGCGGCTCGAATGCTCATGCGCGGCGAAGGCCGCTCGCCGACATTCCAAGGATCGTCGGGGTCCTCCCGGAGAGACGACGGTACCCCATCGAGCGCAACCCCATGTGCGCGAAAGGGTCGTCGTCCCTGACCGCATCGATTGGGTCCCAATGCGACACAAGGAGCCCCTTGCGGGGGGACTCAAGCCCCCTCGTGGGGGTATGAAGTGTCGTTTGACCCGACCCTCACGTCGTGACTGAACCGCTTGGATTCGTCGCAGTGCCACTTTCAGTTTACGTCTGACCTGCCCGGCGGTTCAAGGAACGATTGAGCAAGGCGTGGACCTGCGGATCCGAGAGGCTCCGCTCGAGGAGCTTACGATTCACGCCGTCGCGTTGAAGGGCCTCGATGATCGCCTCAACGCGATCTGATAGACCTCGGCGAGCGCAGGTTGCAAGTTGAACTTCGAGCGGGGGCACCCGGATTCGATGCCCGCCGAACTCGACCACTCGATGGAGCGTCCAGATCTCCGGCCCGTTCTCCCAGATTCCCGGCTCGCCACCCTGCGCACCATCGCGCGCGACGATGTATGCTCCTTCGACCTTGAACCCTCCAACCAACCAACGCCCCCAGTGCCAGAGGAAGCCCTCAGGATCCCGTTCGTCAGCGAACGGAGTATCCTGAGAGGAAACCCATGATTCGGATCCCATCATAGCGTCGCATGTATGAGGCGCGTACTCGTGCATGAGGTTCGCCAACGCGTCCACTCCGTCGGCCTTCTTCAAGAGAATATCGAGATCCCGCGGAACAATCTCGCAGCCTTGGATTGCGGTGGCGGCGGAGCCGGCAAGCGACCAATCGACCTTGGCCCGTCTGAGGGGATGGTCAATCCGGTCCACCACCTCTGTAAGTACCGATCCCCAGTCAGTAGACATCGCCTCGGAAGGCAAGCTTCGGAGCTTCTTCATCGTTGAGTGGCAGGTCGGAGGTCAGCACTTTGAGAGTACCCCCACGGGGGTAAACCACACGATGCGAGCCGGCCCGGAACGGTCCGCCGGAGGGGGTTTCGGACAGCGCGTTCCTGCTTAGGAATCAAGACGTAGCTTACGGGTCTGAGCGATGCACGGCGCTCAGCTCACAGCCTTCTTTACGAGCGCGAGAATCTTGGTTTCTTCGGTGGCAGTCAGTTCCTTGAGCGCGAAACCGGTCGGCCACATGTGACCCTCGTCGAGGTTCGCCTTGTCACTGAAGCCGAGCGTGGCATACCGCGTCTTGAACTTCTTGGCGTCCTGAAAGAAGCAGACGATCTGGCCATCCTTGTTGGCATAGGCGGGCATCCCGTACCAGGTCTTCGGTGAGAGGGCGGGCGCGCTGGCTTTGATGAGTGCATGGAGCCGTTCGGCCATGACGCGATCCGGCGCCAGCATCGCGGCGATCTTCGCGAGCACGTCGCGTTCCCCGTCTGCCTTGCCGGCACGCTGCGCCTTCCGCTCTTGGAGGGTTTCCTTCATCGCGGCTCGCTCCTCTTCCGTGAATCCGCTAACTGACTTCTGCGCGCCCGGCTTTGCCTGTTTCCGCTCCGCCATGTCTCGCTCACTTCTGCGAGTCGGTTAAAGGGCACCCCCGCAGCGCGTGCGGACCTTCCGATGATTGGACGTGAACGCGTCGGCTCGTCCGAGCCCGAGGTTAGCCACGATCGATTTAACGCTATTCCGAGCGTGGAACAAGGGGCCCTTTTCCTGGCCCGCGCCACCCGCCTGCCGTCTCCTGCTCGTCGACCTGAGCGGCTCAACTGGGACTGGGCTTCGAAGCGTCGCAATCCGATAAGGGCGCACGGGTAGTTCGGTTCTCGGCATAGACTCGGGGCCCATAGAGCATGTATCCGATCGCCCCAAGAGCTCGTGCTCCGGTAAGCTGCGATACATCCGCGCTCGGGGGGGGGAGCTCTACCGCCAGACCGACCAGACGATCTCGCGCGCTCCCGACATCTTCAACAAGAAAACCACCCAACATGCACAGGTGTTCGCCGTAAGACAGACACTCTGTGCACCGGGCTATGTGGGAGTCCCACTCGCAAAGGACGCGTTCAAAACGGGCTTGCGCCACGTTGGCTCGTCCCGGTTTGAAGCTTCCAGACTGGTCGCGGGCGTTGTGCTCTTGGATGGCCGAGAGGGCGGTCGATAGTTGTGTCGTCATCGCGGTTCCCTCGGTTAGTCTATGTGCCGATGTTTCGGTCGGACTGTCGCGCCTGGAGAGCGCTCCATCGAGGAAGGCGAAAGTACACGTCTGTGAATGACGCGACAGATGTCGCGCCGGGCCTTCGGACCCCCTCTGCGGACCTCGAGTGGACCGTCCAGCCGCCGGTCCGCTAGGGAATCGACTCTGCCCTCAGGCCACCCATCTCGTTGCGATTGGATGCTCTTCCCGGTTCCAGGCTGGTTGCGGCGTTCGAGGGTGCAATAGTGGCTGCAGCCACCCCTGCCTGATGCAGAGGGATTGGGTCCCGCGTGGGGCCCGGGCAGTGCCTGAGAATTTAGGCGGCCAGGGGCGTGAAAGGGATAGAATCTAGAACCCAAGCGGCTCCGAAGTGATCCAGGTGATGGAAAAGTCCCCGCCGTCGGCGATAAAACCGGAAGTGCGCGCCTGCACCACCGTCGAGTTGAGGTTGCTGCGGAGGTCGAACCGGAGTAGAAGGTTCGGAGGGGCGAAGTCTCCAAACCCATCGTTCACCCCGTCGACAGTTGCCTTACAGGACTGTGCGATTGGCGTAAACTTCGGGGTGAGGAAGATAGGTTCCATGACACAGGCCGCGCCGTTCGGGGCGAACCCAGCGGCGGAAATGGTCACTCGGGCGGTCATGCCTGTCGTCAGGTCGGCCAGGATGAACGTCACCCTGTTATTCTGCGGGTCGTCACCTGAAGTTGCTCCCGATACTTTCACCGCAGAATGAATGACGTCGCCGGGGTTCACAGTCAAATTCGGTAAGACGACGATGGAGAAGTCCCCGGTGGGGTCGGTCGGAGTCACGACCGTCACGAGGTAGTACGGGATGTAGACCGGATTCTGGAAGAAGAGCTGACACAACGCTTCAGTGCCGACCTGATAGAATCTGTAGCTGGAGGAGTCGGTGCTGCCCGCGTACAGCCCTGCCCCCACGAAAGCGTCCTGGTCGCCCGGATAGTGCCCGGTGGCGTTTTCGTACGCCTCTCCTGCGAAGCACGAGGCCTTAGGCTGAACGTACGAGTCGGAGGCCGAGACCACGGATCCGTGGTAGCTGTTCAGGAGAAGATAACCGGCGGCGTGGGAAGCGCGAAACAACGTATCTTGACCGGGCGGGAACAGTGGGCCGAGGGGGGATGAGAAAACAAAGCGGGTCGAAAATGTCGCTCCGTCGGGAGATAGTGGGGACACGGCGGCTTGGATCGCACCAGTGGTGTTGACCATGACTGCCCGAAGGGCGATGTTCGGAGTCGTAAAGGCACCAATACCGGCCGTCTCGCCACCGACGTTGGGCTCGCAGGACTGGGTGAACCTGGAGAATCTTGCCAGATTTCCAAAGACGTTCAGGATGCAGAACGCTCCGTTTGGCTTGAACTCCGATGCACTGACCTCAGCCGTTACGGTCCGATTGCTTGTCAGGTCCGTAAACGTGAATGTCAGAGTTCCGGACGACGAAAGTATCGTGGACTTGATCGAGTCGCCGGCACTCACCACGAGCCCCGTGAAGGCGTGCATGACGTTGTCGGGGTTCGGCGGGTCCGACGGCCGGATCGCTATCGAGTAGTAGAACGGAATGTAGACGGGGTCCTGAGTAAGCGACTGGCAGAGCGTTTCGGTTCCCATTTGATAGGCCCCGAAATTTGAAAAGTCGAGAGTGCCGTCGTAAAGGCCCGGCCCGATCCACACATTCTGGTCATTTGGATAGGACGCGTTTGAGTTCACAACATACTCGCCCGAGCTGCAAGTCCCTCTCGGTTGCGTGAACGTATCGGAAATCGCCTGCACCGAGCCATGGTTGGGGTTGAGCAGCACATAGCCAGCAAACGACGTGTTGACCATGGGGATGCTCAAATCTAGAGTGTGGATTCCAGGTGTTCCACTAGTGGAGGAGAGTGGGGCGGGCGCCCGGGCCCAAGGCAACATGCCGAAACTTACGATGAGAGCGAGAGTCACGACCGCAATGGAAGCGATCTGGCTGCGCTGTTGGGGCCAAGTCCGCGACCGTCCGGGTCGTTTTCCGGACGGCGACCTCGGGAGGTTAATAGGCCGTGACGAACGTCCCGGGATTGAGGGGGGATTCCAGCATGGGAGCCGGGCCGCTCGCCCCGTTTCCATGGGCACGGACTGTTCTTTCAAGGGAAGAAGTCGTTTGCACCTCCGAGGGTCACGCTCGGGGCCAGGTTCGGTTTCATCGTAAGGCGAACGTGAGTGAAGACTCTGGACTCCCTCCCCAACGTGGGAGGTGTGCCGGCGGCTGCGGAGGCCGGCAGGAGGACCGACGTTACCACCACCACGAAGATAGGGTGCCGCCTCCGACCCCCCGTGAAACCATTTCGGCGTCACGGAGTCCCCGAAACCACCGCGGACAGGGAAGGAGAGGGTGGGCTTCGAATCGGGAGTTCGGGGACCACCGACTCCGGGCGGGGCCGAGTCCGCGTGAGCTTGGCTGCGACCATGTCCAAGCGTGCTCGTGCACGTCCGACCTCAAGGGATAAGCTCTGGCCCATAGCGCAAAGGTGTACGCCGTAGGACAGACATTCACCGCACAATGCGATGTGACGGTCCCATTCGGCCAGGGTCCCGTGTAGTCGGTTCTCGCATCGACGGTACTTCGGCAAGTCGTTTGGGCAGGGCTGGGAGCTATGCTCGTCTGTGCCGCTTGGGAACTTCATGCTTCTCCATATGTCCGAGGTTTCGGCTCGCGTGTCGCGCTCCCCCGTCGGCTTCCTCGGCCGGCCTCGCGAGGTGCCGCCCCACGGACCCTCGACACTTGTCGCGGCGCAGTTGTGGATCTGACAACGACGAACCTCGTACTCCGTGTGCACGGGGGCGGCCGAGAGCGGGTGGAATGATGGCTGAGCGAAACGCGACTCACCGTACGAAGCGATCCCCCCAGAGATCGGTTCGGGGCGAACGGTCCCGTTCCCCCTCCTCCCATGCAGAACGCGCCCGGCCCACTGCTACCTGGTCCTCTTCCTTGGCCGGGACTCGGGCTTGCTCGTCGGAAGGGCAGGAGGACGGACCGCGATCCTTACGCCCACGGACCGTGTGAGGCGGAGCAACCAGCGTCCTCGAGCTTCGGCCGCGGCGGCCAACAAATGGTCACCCGTCTCGCACTCCCCCCGCTGGCTCGTCGCGCACCGCGCGCATGCCTTGCGATGCGTCTCCCACCGTTCGACCGCTTCCGAGAACGCAATTTCTAAGGAGGCGGTCATCAGCCGGTTCGTCCTGGAGGGGAGAAAGTGGCACTGTGGCACCCCTTGGAGAGAGGCCCCTCGGGCCTGGCCGGCCCCCTCCGGACGGTTCCCGATGCCCCGGGGCTGAATCGCGGTGCCGCCATCCTCACCCGTGGGGATTCTGTACGCTGAAGTGCCGCCCCGGTTGTCGGGGATTCGCGCATCTTTATCGACCCAGGCGCCGTTCGCCCCTTCACGGGGGTCCGACAGATGTCGCGGGCCGCGGCATGACCCGACCTCGGAAGGAGCTCGAGCAGCTCACCCAAAACGTCGAGCGGGCGCATTCCGAGTGGTCGGCCCGCCAGGTCGAGCGGGAGCTAGAGGCGCTCGCCCCGGTTATCTACGGCAACTGGAAGAACGAAACTCCCAATTTTGCTGCCCGACTGCGGCAAGTCCAACGCTGGCGGAAGGGGTACCGGTCGCCCCCAAAGGTCCGCCCGACCTCGCTCTATCGGCACGTCTGGCCCGTGGGGGAGCGGCAGCGCCACGAACTCGAGCCCGCCTATGTGGCGCGTCCGACGCGACTGCGGGCCTCCCACCGCGTATTCCTCAGGAACTGCTCCCCCGAGCCGGTCCAGGAGCTACGGGCCCGTTTGGCGGGGAAGGAGGTGGCCTACGAGCCCTCTCTGCTCCCGGGCCACTTCGTCGAGGTCGATTGGTCGCGCCACGAAGAGCTGATGAAGTGGCTCCTCGAGGCCAGCGACCACTCGACGCGGCCGTTCAAGCTCCTGGTCGAGTTCGCCACCGACCGCGGAACGAGGAGCGGACGGTTCGAGGGCGAGCTCGAGCTCGACTCCACGGACGGCTGGCGGGCGTTCGTAGCGAGCGACGGCTCGCGGAAGGAGATCGAATGAGGGTAGCTCCGCCGCGCGACCGGTTGGGGCGCGCGGCATCCGTCGTCCCGCTCGGTGCTCGTCCCGGACGGCTCACGTGAGCGACCCGGATGTCGCCCCTCGAGACCCGGGCCTTCTGTACCCACGCCTGCCCGGGGGCCTTGGGGCCGCCACGGTCGCATTCGTGGGCCGGAAGGCGGAGCTCGGGGCCCTGCAGTCGTTCGTCGACGGTCCGACCAAAGAATCGGGCCGGTTGCTCCTCCTCACCGGGGAGTCCGGCATCGGCAAGACTCGATTGATCGACGAGTTCCACCGGGTCGCCACGACCGTAGGGATGCTCCAACTGTCGGCCCAGTGCGAGGGAATCGAGCGGGGCGTGCCGTATGCCCCGTGGATCGACCTCCTCCGGCAGTTCGTCAGAGAGCAACCCCGGGGGAGGGTGCGTTCCACGGTGGTCCCCTGTGCGGATGCGGTGTTCGCGCTATTGCCGGAGCTTACGGACAAAGTCTGGCTTACCCCGAGTCCGGACTGGCGCGCGCACCCATTGGACGGCCACTCCTTCGTGCGTGAGCTGTGCGACCTGTTCATCGCCATCGCCGGGTCCGGGAGCGCGTTGATCACGATCGACGACCTTGCGCTGGCCGATGCATCGTCGGTAGAGCTCCTACAGGCGATCGCACCGGCGACCCGGACGAACCCCCTCTTCATCGCGGTATCTGCACGGGACACCCACCTTGACCAGAGCCCGCCCCTGAAGGAGCTCGTGCTCACGCTGGGGCGGAGCAAGCTCATCACACGGGTCGACCTCGCGCGACTAGACCGGTCGGAGGTGGCGGCCCTGGTGGGCCAGCTGCTCCGCCAGGCCGTCCCTCTCCCCGAGTTCGTCCGCCTCGTCAACGAGAAGTCCGGCGGAAACCCGTTCTTCGTCGAGGAGATCGTCCAATCGCTGATCGAGTCGGGGGCAATCTTTCCCACGGCGGATGGCTGGGAAGGACGATCGGTCCCAACCCTCCGCGTCCCCTCGAGCGTCCAGAGTGTGCTCGAACAACGTCTGGGACGCCTCGGCACGGACCACAGGACGGTGCTGGCTGCGGCCGCAGCGGAGGGGCCGGAGTTCCACGTCCGGCTGCTCCCGCAGATTAGCGGCCGTGGCGAGAAAGATGTCCTCGATGCGATCGAAGCCGCGGCAGGCGCGCGACTCGTCCAGGTGGTGCGGGGCCCGGCCGGAGACGACGTCGGAACGTTCGCCCACCCGCTGATCCAGGAAGCATTGTACGCCGAAGTTCCTCTGGCGCGACGGCGCGAGATCCACCACCGGATCGGCCTCGCCCTCGAATCGAGTCCGCCGGGCGATTCGTCCGACCGCTCGGGGATCCTCGCCTACCATTTCCTGCGATCCGGGGACACGGCTCGGGCCCTCGAGTACTGCATGAAGGCGGGGGACCGCGCGGCCCAGATCTATGCGCGGCGCGACGCAATCGAGCATTACCGGGCGGCACTCGACCTGCTTTCCCGGGAACCGGCGGGCTCGCAACGCTGGCGCATCCAGTCGCGCCTCGCAGAACAGATGATCCGGGTCGGGGACGCGGGCAAGGGTCTCGACCTCTTCGAAGAAGCCGCCGACGGCTTCCAACGCCTCGGGGACCTCGCCGCGGCCGTCGGATGCATCGCGGCGATGGGCACCAACGCCGATATCACGCCGGACCGCGCCGAGCCGCTCTTCCGGCGCGCGACCGCGCTTCTGGGGGAAAGCCCGGAGGACTCGCTCCTCGGTCAGGTGCTCGTGGCGCGGTCGAACTTCCTCTACGTCCTGGGTCGGGTCGGACCAGCCCGCGAAGACGCGGAGCGGGCGTTGCGGCTGGCGGAAGCCCAAGGGGACCGTCACGGTCAGGTCCTCACCCGGCTCATCTCGGCTCGGTCGCTCCCTGTAGGCCGGATCCGGGACTCGTTCCGACTCGTCCGGGAGGCGAAGGCGATCGCCGAGGACCACGGGCTCACCGACCTAGTTATCGAGGCCCTGACCTACCAGGCGGCGGCGATCTACCACGTGGAGGGGGACCTCCCTCGCGCCTTGGACGCCTCCGGCGAGCTGATCGAGCTCGCGCGACGAACCGGTACCGCCGACATAGAAGCTTGGTGGCGGGGGTATGCCGAGCCGCTGGGTCTCTTGCGCCAGGGCCACTTTACCGAGGTCGTGCTGCGCGCCGACGAACTGCGCCGGTTCGCGGCGGTGCACGGCGTCCCGGAACCGGTCCAGGCGCTGTTCGGTCATGGAGCGGCCGGGGCTCTGCTGGGTCAGACTGAGAGCGCCCGCCCGTCGCTGGAGACCGCCCTCGCCCTCATGCGGACCGAACCGAGGTGGTACCTCGAGGCGCTGATCCACCTCTACCTGGGTCGACACTTCCTCCTCCGGGACGAGTTCGCCGCCGCCGAGCAGGCGTTCGGTGCGGCGCGGGATTGTTGCCTAGCGACTGGCCCGGAGGGCTGGTACGCCGAGCTGTACCCCGAAGCCCTCGCGCTCTTCGTGTCGGTGGCCGTGCGACAGGGACACCTCGAACAGGCCCAGGCATTGCTGGGCCCTCTCCAGGAATTCGCCGACCGTTTTGATTCCGACTACATACGCGCGTTTTCCGACCGCGCTAAAGCGGAGTGCCTCGTCCGTGAGGGACGAGCGAGCGTGGCGGTGCCCCTCCTGCACCGATGCATCGGAACGTGGTCCCGGCTCGGTTGGACGTACGAGACGGCGCGCACCTGGGTCGAGGTCGGCCGGGCCCTCGCCGAGGGCGGGGACGGCCCGGGCGGGCGGGCCGCCCTGTCGCACGCATTGGAGCTCTTCGAGGAAATGTCGGCCGTCCCGGACCTGGACCAAACGCGAGCGCTCCTGTCCAAAATCTCGGGCTGACTCATACGCCCGGTGGCGAGGGCCCCTTGCTCCCACTCGTCCGAGAGGGCTCGGCGCCCCCCTTCTCGGCTATGCCCCTCGCCGAGCCAGGCCCGCTGGGCCGGATCCGGAGGGAGCCATGGGGAGGCGGGCCTCGGAGGCAGCCTCCGAAGTCGGCCCCTACGTCGCTGCGGCGCCCTAGAGGCGGCGCAACTCCTCCCTCGACAACTATCCAAGGGAGACAGATGGCGTCCTGCGAGAGGGTGGAGATGGCCACGGGGGAGGATGGGTGAAAGGAGGAACCCTGACCGTGGCTCGAGTCAGAGGGCCCGCTTCGACATGCCTCCCCCTCCTCCGATCGCCCCAAGAGCGGCTGCCCTCGGAACCTGCGATGTCTGACCGCTGTGGTGGGTGAGCCGTTGCAAATGGATCCGCTCTCCGGCCCCAGTGAGGTAACCGGGTTCGAGGGTGCAATGGCGATTGCACCCTCGCGGTGTAGCTGAAGCACGCCAGGGGGGCCCTAGAGAATCCCCTCCTTTGGAAAAGTTCAGCAAAAGCCAGTCGCTCTCTTAAAACGCTTAGGGGCCCGTTTCGAACTCCTTGTAGATCTCCGACATAGTAGCCTATGCGGGACGGCGAACTCGGGTACGACGGCCGACAACTTGGATAGTGCGGAAGGTTCTTTACTCACGCCTGGTTTTCCGCCGGCAGGCGGTGCTACTATGCGTCTGGAGCCGATCTGTGAGCTTGACGCGGCGTATCGCGACTCCTCCTTTGGCGAGAAGTTTGTCCTAGTGAGGCCCTATGGAAATGAAGGCGGGGCAGGGTACGGCGAGCTGGACGGAACGGTTACGGGTGACAAGCTTCGTGGCTCCCTTCGCCTGACAAATCATCCTCGCCGGCGGAGCGATGGCGCGATGCTGCCCGACGCGCACGGCTTGATCAAGACGCACGACGACGCGCTCGTTCTGGTCTCGCTGCAAGGCCGTACCGTGTTTACCGAGGCGGGGGGCCGGCAGCTTCTCTCGGTACTGTTTGAAACCGAAGACGAGCGGTACAAGTGGCTCAACAACAGCGTCTGCATCCTCGAGGGCACTTTCGACCCACAGACGATGCGGATGCGTGCGAAGGTCTATGCATGCGTCAGCGAAACAAGTTGACCGCTGCTGAACTCGATAGTCTCGAGTCGAAAGTCCGGTACTGCTTCGGACCGCGGGGGCAATTGAATCGCAGGCACAATGGTGGCCAAAGGGCTAAACAACAATAGCCGACCGAGGCCCGACCTTCTTCTAGAACGAGCCGGACAAGCTGGCGGCCGGACACTAGAGAATCGTCGGCCACCACTCCCTTGACTCCTGCGCTCGAAAAGCACCCCTTTCTCGCACGAAGTTTGCCTATGGAGAAACTAAACTCCGGGGCCCCGAAGGACCCCCGGAGATGGGTCTGGCCGCCCATTTTCAATGGGAGCACGGGGATTTGAACCCCGATATGCGGGTCTCTCCGCGCGCTCCAGTCACTCGTCATCGGTACGCCGAAGCGTCCCTCCGCTGACCCAATGCAAAGATCCCCCTCGCAGGAGACCTGACTGGAGCCCGCTGGTCTGCCAGATTAGCCTATGCTCCCTCCCGTGGTCCCGGAGCCTTCCCGCAGATATTCTTTGTCGTGAACCCCCGACCCGTGTCCAGCGAAACTCCGCCCCCCACCCGGGCGCGCCGGGGGATTCCTCGGGGGTTGCCCGCCCGAATCGCGACACAATGTTTATCTTAAAGTGTATTTGTCTGGATTCCAATGTCGTTGAATCCCTCCCCTGGACCGGTTTCCCTCGCCGGGCGACGCATCTCCGTCACGCTCTTGGTCGTCGCTCTTCTCATCGCCTCCGGTACTGCGGTCGCCGCGACCGCGGTTTATTTCGAGCTCAAGCCGGCGATCGAGTCCAAGGCCGTCTCCCCGACCGGCCCCGGACCCAACGTCACGGTCGTCGACGATCTGGGCCGCTCGGTCGTGGCGAAGGCCAACGCCTCTCGGATCGTCGTGCTCGCCCCGAGCGTTCTCGACATCGTCTACCGGTTGGGCCTCCGCGACCGGGTCGTCGGGGTGGGATGCGACCCACTCATTTCAGGGGGCCTGCTGAACGAGTACACCCCCAATCAGTCGGCGTTGTGGAACGTGTCCGCCGCTCTCTGTATCGCCGACTTTCCTTCGATCGCCGTGGAGGAGCTCCTGTACCGGAGCCCCCAGCTGATTCTAGCCTCCACCATCACCTCGGCGGCGGCGGTGGAAGAGCTCTCCGTAACGTACCACATCCCCGTGGTCCTTCTCTCACCGAACAGCCTGGAAGGCATCGTGAACGACGTGCGATTGGTCGGGCAGCTGTTCCCCTCCGTGGGCGCCACGACGAATGCGCTCGTGACCCAACTGAACCTCCAGTTGATCGCGGCGGAGAAATTTGATTCGAACCTGTCGAGCAACGGGGGGATTCTGCCCACCGTCCTCGTCACCTACTATTACGACGGCGGAGGGTACTACACCTTCGGACCGGATTCGTTCGGCCAGTCGCTCATCGACGTGCTGGGGGCGGTCAACATCGCCTCCTCGTCCCCGCTAGTCTACTTCGAAATGAACGCGACGGCGGTCCTCAACGCGAGTCCCGACGTCGTGCTCTACGGCACGAGCTGGAACGACCCTTGGATCGTGGCGAATCAGACGCCGGCGCAATGGCAATCGACGACGGGGGGGGCCCCCTATTGGAGCCAGCTGACCGGGGCCAAGGACGCCGTGGACATCACCCTGATGACGGAGGCCGACCCCTCCCTGATCCTCGCCATTCCCATCCTGCTGCACTTGGTTCACCCTACCCTGGTGCCCCCGCCGTAGGCACCCCGTTCTTGGGACCGACGAATGCCGGGGAATCCCACCCCCGGCACGACGGAGAAGCTCCCCGGGGCCAACACACAGCCGCGCCGGCGACTTCGTTGGATTTCATCGCTTCTCCTGGCGGGCGTCCTCCTGGGGTTGCTGCTCCTCTCCCCGTTGATCGGACCGGTGCCGATCCCGCCCGGGGTCGTCCTGTCGATCGGCGTGCACGGTCTCACGGGTGGCGCCCTCGCGGGTTCGGCTTGTAGCTCCGTTGCGGTCTCGGCCCGCCAATGCGCGATCTGGACCGAAATCGTCTGGCAAGCGAGGATGCCCGCGATCGTCCTGGCTCTCGCCGCCGGGGCCGCCCTCGGGCTGTCCGGCGGCTCGTTGCAGGGCGTGTTCCGGAACCCGCTCGCGGACCCCTACCTCCTCGGACTGTCCACCGGGGCTGCGATGGGGGCGTCGCTGATCTTCGTCTTCCGGATCGGACTCGCGTCCGCTTACCTTGTGCTCCCCCTCTTCGCGTTCCTGGGGGGATTGATCCCTGGGATCATCGTGTACTGGGCGGCCGGCCGCGCCCGCGCGGTCGAGACGTTGGTCCTTACGGGCGTCGCCCTGAGCGCGTTCTTCTCTGCGATGTTGGCGGCATTCCTGCTCGTGAATCCGCTCGGGGAGTTCCAGGTAAGTTTCTGGCTCCTCGGGGGGATGGCCGGTGCGACCTGGGGCCGGGCGGGCATCGTGTTCGGTGGCGTGCTCATCGCCGGCGGCGTCGCGGCGCTTCGAGGCCGCGAGCTCAACGTTCTCCAACTCGGCCCCGATGTGGCGAGCAGTCTGGGGGTCGACGGACGACGAGTGGCCCGACAGTTGATCCTAACAACGACGCTCCTCACCGCCACCGCCGTTGCGTTTACCGGGGTGATCGGGTTCGTGGGACTGGTCTCGCCGCACATCGTCCGACGCTTGGTGGGGCCCGATTACCGGGCCGTCCTTCCCCTATCCGCCCTCTTCGGCGGCGCGTTCCTCGCCTCGGCCTGGGACCTGGCCCAGGTCGTCGTGCCGGCGATCGTCCTGCCCGTGGGGATCCCGACGGCGTTCGCCGGCGCGCCGTTCTTTCTGTATCTCCTGTATCGACGCCGAACCCCCTCGGAGGGACCCCGCACGTGACCACGACCCTGATCCCCGCGGCGATCTCTGTGGAGCACCTGACCGTCCGCCTGGGGACGACCGTCGCCCTTCGGGACGTTTCACTGTCGGTGCGCTCGGGAGAGCTCCTGGCGATCGCGGGGCCGAACGGCTCGGGGAAGACGACGTTGATCCGGACGGTTCTTGGTCTCGTATCGCCCGACAAAGGTCAGATCTTCCTCGCCGGCGTTCCAGCAGGACGGCTGTCCCTGTCGGCGCGGGCCCGGCACCTCGCGTGGATGCCCCAGGAGGAGTTGCCGGGAGACAACGTCACGCTCTTCGAGTACGTTCTGTTCGGCCGTCACCCCCACGTTCCCCGGTTCGGAGGGGAATCGGCGGGCGATCGCCTCGCGGCCCGGAAGGCCCTGGACGAGGTCGGCCTAGGAGACCGGGCCGGCGACCGGACCTGGGAGATCAGCGGAGGCGAGCGCCAGCGCCTGCGTCTCGCTCGAGTCTTCGCCCAATCGACGCCCGCCCTTCTCCTCGACGAGCCCACGGCGCATCTGGACATGGCGCACCAGCTCGAGGTCCTCGAGCGGGTGCGCCGGCTCTGCCACCGAGAGGGGAGCGCCGCGGTCACCGCCCTGCACGACCTCAACCTCGCGGCGCGTTTTGCAGACCGCGTCGCGGTCCTGCACCACGGCCGCCTGGTGGCCGATGGACCGGCGGCGGCCGTGCTCTCTCCGGTATTGCTGCAGGAGGTATGGGGCATCGTGGCCGACCTCCGCGAGGATCCCCGCAGCGGGGTCCCCTACCTGATTCCCCGCCTGCCGCCGGAGGCACCGAGAGTGCCGTTTCGGACGCCCCCACTTCGCGTGCACGTGGTGGGGGGTGGGGGATCCGCGTCCCCCATTCTACGCCGCCTATGGGAGCGGGGGTTCTTCGTGACCAGCGGCGTCGTGGCCCTCTTCGATACCGACCACACGACCGCGGAAGAATTCGGGATCCCCGTCGCCACCGAGGTTCCCTTTGCCCCCCTGAGCGACGAAAGCCGGACGCAGCATCGCCGGCTGCTCGTGGAGGCCGACCGGATCGTGGTTGCGCCATTCCCGGTAGGCCCTGGGAACCTCGCTAACCTGGAGGACCTCGTGCCCTTCGCTGGACGCACGCCCATCTTCCTCCTGGGGATGGCGAGCTGGCCCCACCGCGACTTCACCGGCGGCACGGCGGCGGCTGTGCGGGACCGGCTCGTGGCGGCCGGCGCTCGCTCGCTGGAGAGCCCTGACGACCTTCTCCGTGAGCTGGAACCTTCCCCGACGTCGGCCGGAACCGACGGCGCCGAGCCCCACGGGGCCGCACCCGCCCTAGCCTCGTAGACGACGTACTGTGAGGGGCACGGGTTGCGGCTGGTCGAACTGGGCGAGCAGCCAGGGCAGGTCGCTCTCGAGCACTACGAGGGTGGTCGGCACACCGACGTTGGAGGCCTCGATGGCCGACGCTGCGACGGCATAGCGTAGGACCGGCCGCGAGGACGCCCGCTGGAGCCAATGGAAGGCTTCGATTCCGGACGCGGCCAACAGTCCCTCGGAACCTCCCCGGAGCAGGCGACGGAGCTGAGCTACGATCGACTTCTCGAGGGCCCCCGAGTCGGGCAGCGTGACGATACGGATCTCGGCCGGACGGAGCGGGACGATTCCCTCGAGGTCGGTCACTTCCACGAGTTCGCCGTCCCTCGCCGCCCGGCGCGCCCGCCCCCGGGAGGGGCCTCTCGAGCCTACGCGCGCTTCGAGCATGCCGCTCCGCAGCTCCAGAACGACACCGGCGTCGGCCGGTACCCGGCCCCGGGCCACTGCTCGGGTCGAGCGAATGACCCGCAATCGCTGGAGACGTTCGTCCAAGTCCTCACGCACCGAACCGAACGCGGCGTGGAGCCAGGCGATTCCAGATACCGTCGGCCGGTACAGGTCGTTCCGCACCTCGGCCAATCCCCGTCGCCGGAGCTGCCGGAAGATGTGGGAGGCGGCTTGGACGGTGAGGCCGAGGCGTTGGGCGACGGGCCGGAGCTGAGCCACCTCTCGCGTGGCACATTCGTGCAGGAAGAGCAACTCGGTCACGGTCCCGCTGCGACGCAGGAGCGAGAGACCGGACGAGCGATCGGGAGCCGCCGCCGATGGGGTCACGCCGGCGGGACCGGCCCCGGCTCAAAAGAACCTCGCCGATACGTCTAGGTCGGCGCGCGGCCTAAATATGGGTCCTGCACCTCGCGGCCATGGTCGACCGGACCCTCGTGGGTCTCTCGCTGTACTCCCTGTTGGCGAGCAACCGATCCGGCGTCTACTTGGTCTTCTTTCCGGTCTTCCTCCATCTGGTGGACCACGCTCCGATCCCGACCGCGTTAGCATTCACCTCGGTCGCGTATGTCGCGGGAAGCCTCGTAGCGCCCCTTGCCGGTCGTTGGTCGGACCGGCTCGGCCGCCGACGCCCGTTCCTCGTCGGCGCTGAATTGGGGGCGCTCCCGTTGTACCTTTCCATCCCTTTCCTTCCGGGCTACTTGGCCGCCGGACTCGCCTTCATCGCCGGGACGACGATCCTGTCGATGGGCGGACCCGCGCTGAGCGCCTTCGTGGCCGACGTGACGCGCGATCGGCAACGGGGGGGCGCCTATGGCCTCCTCAACGCCGCAAGTTCCGCCGGCAGCATTGTGGGATTCGTGGTCGTCGGGCTGCTCGTGCTCGACCTGGGGTTCACCTACATGTTCTACTTCGTGGCGTTGGTCCAGGCCGGCACGCTGGGGATCCTGTTGATCCGGGTGCCCGATGATCGAGCCGTGGGCACCCCTCTTCGCCGACCCTTGGGAGAAATGAAAGAGCTCCTGTTCTTCTCCACGACGGTATCGATCCGCTCTCTCGGGGCCGGGGCGGTCGGGGCCTTCTACGGGGTGTACGCCGCCGCGCTGGGGGCGAATTTCTTCGAGGTCGCTCTCGTCGCGATCGCGGGACTCGCGACGATGGCGCTGATGTCCGTCCCGATCGGCCGGATCGTCGACGACATCGGGGAGATCAAGGGCCTCCTCTGGGGCACCGGTGTCTCGATCGTCGCCATCGCGGGGTTCCTTGTGGCCTCCAATTGGGTCGAGCTGCTACCGGCCCAGGCGTTCCGGAACCTTGGCTTCGCCTTCCTGGGCCCGGCGATGCTCTCGTGGGTGGCCCGGCTGGCGCCCTCCGGTCGGCGGGCCGAGTACCTCGGCGTTTTCTCCCTGATCAACTCCACGCTCTGGAGCCTCGGCCCGCTCGGCGGCAGCGTCGCGCTCAGCCTGGCGGGTCCGGTCGGACTGTTCGCGTTCGCGATCGGAGCGACGGCAGTCTCGCTCGTGGCGATCGAGGGCTTTTACACGCGGGGGCGACGTCGCCCCGGGTCGCTCCCGGCGGCCGTGACCCCGGTGCCACCCGCGAGTTGACCGACTCGGGACTAGGCGGACGCCGGCGCCGACGGCCGCATGGCGCGCGAGAGACCCGCCTTCCGCTCGATGTCATGGATGCGGTCCCGGATCCGCGCCGCTTCCTCGAAATCGAGACGTTCCGCCGCGAGGCGCATCTCCTCTTCGAGGTTCGCCATCAGGACGGGCAGCCGCTCCTTCCAGCGCTTGCCGAGGCCCGACGTGGAGAGTTCTCCCGAGTCGGCCTCTTCCGAGGCCGCGAGCAGGGAGCGGACCTCCTTGACGATCGTTTCTGGCACGATACCGTGCTCCCGGTTGTAGGCGACCTGGAGCTCTCGACGCCGCGACGTCTCCGCGATCGCCCGCGCCATCGATCCGGTCATCCGGTCGGCGTACAGTACGACGCGTCCCGACACATTTCGGCTCGCCCGCCCCGCCGTCTGGATGAGCGACGTATCGCTGCGCAGGTACCCTTCCTTGTCGGCGTCGAGGATCGCCACGAGACTCACCTCGGGCAGGTCGAGCCCCTCCCGCAGAAGATTGATGCCCACCAGGATGTCGAACCGTCCGACCCGGAGGTCCCGCAGGATCTCGATCCGCTTCAGCGTCTCGACATCGGAGTGCAGGTAGCGGACCTTGAAGTTCAGGTTCGCGAGATACGAAGAGAGCTCCTCGGCCGTCGCCTTGGTCAGCGTGGTGACGAGCGACCGCTCGCCGTGGTCCACCTGGCGTCGGAGCTCCCCGATCAGGTCGGCGATGTGCCCCTTGAGCGGCCGGACGTCGATCACGGGGTCGACGAGGCCCGTGGGGCGGATGATCTGCTCGACGGTGCCCGTGGAGTGCTTGAGCTCGAACGGACCGGGCGTGGCCGAGACGAACACGACCTGCCCGACGTGGCTCAGGAACTCCGGGAACTTCAGAGGACGGTTGTCCCGGCACGAGGGCAGGCGCCAGCCGAACTCGACCAGGTTGTCCTTCCGGCTTCGGTCCCCTTTGTACATTCCTTGCAACTGCGGGAGGGATACGTGGGACTCGTCGATGAAAGTCAGAAAGTCCGGGGGGAAGAAATCGAGCAGCGTGTAGGGCGGGTCGCCCTCGTGCCGGCCGGCAAAGTACCTCGAATAGTTTTCGATCCCGCTGCAGAATCCGGTCTCCCGGATCATCTCGAGGTCGTATTCCGTGCGGCTCTTGAGCCGCTGAGCCTCGACGAGGTGCCCCCCGGCCTCCAGCTCCTTGACGCGAGCCACCTTTTCTTGATCGATCTGCGACAGCACGTGCTCCAACTCGTCATCCACGGTCAGGAAGTGGGTCGCCGGAAAGACGGTGAGCGTCCGGACCTCCCGGATCTCCTCCTGACTCAGGTGATCAAGCTCGTAGATCGCGGCGATCGTGTCCCCTTCGAGCACGACCCGATGCAGCGACTCGCCGGAGCCCTGGATATCGATGTTCCCGCCGCGCACGCGGAAGCGGCCCCGCTGAAACTCGGTGTCGTTCCGCGAATACTTCAAGCGGACGAGATGGTCGAGGAGAGCCTGCCGGCCGATCGATTCTCCCTTCTGGAGGATCAGGGTGTTCGCCCGGTACTCCTCCGGCGAGCCGAGGCCGTAGATGCAGCTCACCGACGCGACGATGAGTACGTCCCGGCGGGTGAGTAGAGCCTGGGTGGCCCGGTGTCGCAGCTTGTCGATCTCTTCGTTGATTTGGGCATCCTTCTCGATGTAGAGATCAATCTGCGGAACGTACGCTTCGGGTTGATAGTAGTCGTAGTAGCTGACGAAGTACTCGACCGCGTTCCGAGGGAACAGGGCCCGGAATTCGCTCACGAGCTGGGCGGCGAGCGTCTTGTTGTGTGACACCACGAGGGTGGGTCGCTGCAGCTCCTGAACGACATGGGCCATCGTGAACGTCTTGCCGGACCCGGTCACCCCGAGCAGGGTCTCGAACGGCTCCTTCGCACGGAGCCGCCGCACCAGCTCCGCGATCGCTTTCGGCTGGTCGCCTTGGGGCGTCAACTCGGTGTCGAGTTCGAACCGTTGGGAGAGGTCCACGGTGGCGGGGGCTCGTCCCCGGAGTCCTGAGGCGCGGCGGGCCGGCGTCATGCGTTGGACCGAAGCCGGTAGCCGTTCGGGTCGATCTCCACGGTCGCGAACCCGAGGCCGACGAGAACCTCGCGAAGGGGCTCGGCATTCGTCGTCAATTGAAGCCTCGGGACCTGGTCGGGATCCACTTCCACGCGTGCCCGATCTCCGGATACCCGGACGCGGGCGCGCCGGAATCCCCGCCCCGACAGCCACACTTCGGCCTGCGCCACCCGGTCGAGCAAGGGAGCGGTGATCAATTGCCCGTGCGCAATCCGGGAGGAGAGGCAGGCGTTCGAGGGTCGGTCCCACGTGGACAGCTCCTTCGAACGGGCGAAGGCCCGAACATCGGCCTTGGTCCACCCCGCTTCGGCGAGGGGGTGTCGGAACCCGTGTTCGTTCATGGCTTGGAGGCCGGGCCGGTCGTCGCCGAGGTCGTCGGCGTGGACTCCGTCGAGATACAGCTCGATGGCGTGCTCCTCCCCCCACGCTCGAAATAGTCCGCCCTCGTGGCGCCGGCAGAAGTAGCAGCGGTTCGTCGGGTTCGCAGCATATTGTGGATCGACGAGCGGATCGGACGTGAGAAAGACGTGGGGAAGCCCTATCGCCCGGGCCACATTCGTTGCGCTGTCGATCTCCTGGGAGGAGACCGCGGGGCCGGAAAGAGTCACCGCGACCGCATTCGATCCGAGGGCCTCGTAGGCGAGGAACGCCACGACCGACGAGTCGACTCCGCCGGAAAGCGCGACCAACGCTGAGCGCCTTCCGGCCAGCTGCGACACTATCGAAGCGGCGGGCACGGGCTCCCGGAGCGAGCGGGAGGACAGGTTCGGTAGCATGTTCCTATCGGCAACCAGGGGCGGGGCATTACGGTTTGCCCGGGGGTCGGCGAAACGCCCATAACTTGCGGCCCCGGTGGGGCGGGTAATGCAGGCGGTCGCCGAAGGGACGCGGTGGATGCTCCGGTTGGACCAAGGGCAGGATCTGTTCGCGACGCTGGGTGAGTTCGCCCGCGAACACTCGATTCGAGCCGCCGTTGTGGTCTCAGGGATCGGGATGCTACGGGACGTTGCGGTCGGGTACTGGAACGGCTCGGAATACGTGCGGAAGGACTTGGCCGAACCCCATGAACTCGTCGGGCTGCACGGTTCGATCGCCGAGGCCGACGGTCCGTCCATCCACCTCCACGCCGCCCTCGCCGCTCCGAACCACCAACTGGTTGGCGGGCACCTGATCCGCGGGACCGTCTGGGTCCTGAACGAGATACTGATCGATACATTCCCGGGCCGCACCTTCGGTCGGCCGATCGACGAGACCCTCGGTCTCCGAAAGCTCGACCTGGAGCCCGAGCGCCTCGCCCCACCCTAACGAAGGATTCGCACCGCTACGGAGTCGTTTTCCTGCGCCGGCGCTGCCCGACTTCGTTCCGATGTCGGCCCCCGGGGAAACGGTCTTCGCCGCTCTTGATCCTCGCCTCCGGGCCTTCCTGGAAGAGCGAGGGATCACGAGCCCCACGGAGATCCAGCGGCTCTCCCTCGATCTATTGTTGTCCACCGACCGCGACGCGCTGCTCGTGGCGCCCACGGGGACGGGAAAGACCGAGGCGGCGTTACTCCCGCTGCTCTCGCGCCGGCTCCTCCATCCCTCGGCTCCCACCGCGTTGCTGTACATCACGCCCCTGCGCGCGCTCAATCGCGACCTGGAACAACGACTGATCTCCCTCGTCCGGGCCGCGGGACTGACCGCCGGAGTGCGCCACGGGGATACGTCCGCCAGCGAGAGACTTCGCCAGTCCGGACATCCACGCGATCTCCTGATCACGACCCCCGAGACCCTCCAACTCCTCCTCGTCGGCAAACGGCTGCGAGAGGGGCTCCGGGCCCTCACCGCGGTCATCGTCGACGAAGTTCACGAGCTGTTTCCTTCCGACCGGGGGGCTCAGCTCGCCGTCACGCTCGAGCGCCTCGACTCGTGGGTGGGCCGACCGGTCCGGCGGATCGGCCTCTCGGCGACGGTCGGCAATCCAGAAGAGGTCGCCCGTTTCCTGTCGCCCCGGCCCCGGAGGGTTGAGACCCGGATCGCGACGGAGCCCCGGGAGCTCGAGATCGAGGTCCGGTGGCCCGAGGCAGCTCCGGAACGAGGCGACCCCAGGCTCGAGCTCGAGATCCATGCGGACTCCCGGTACCTGGCCGCCCTCCGCGATGTCGAACGCGCCGTGCGCGCGCACCACACCACCCTGGTCTTCGTCAATACTCGCCCCACCGCTGAGGGATTAGGGGCCCGGCTTCACAGGATCGCCCCCGACCTCCCGATCGCGGTGCACCACGGCTCTCTGTCCCGGGAGGTTCGGGAGGAGGCGGAGCGAGAGTTTCGGGCGGGCAACCTTCGCGCACTGATCGCGACGTCGTCGCTCGAACTGGGCATCGATGTCGGCGCCGTCGACCTCGTTCTCCAGTTCGGCTCACCCCGGCAAGCCACTCGCCTCCTCCAGCGAGTCGGCCGGTCCGGCCATCGCCTCGACCGAACCTCGAAGGGGATCGTCGTTGCGTTGGACGACGAGGACCTCGAGGAAGCCGCCGTGTTGGCTCGCCGGGCCCTCGCGGGAGAGGTGGAGCCGACGACGTGGCGGACCCGGAATCGTTTGGCCGCGGCGCAGCAGATCCTGGGGACCCTCCGAGCCGAAGGCACGGTCGACCCGAAGGAGATCGGACACCGGCTCCGACGGGCCGCCGCCCTTCACGACCTGACCGACGCGGACTGGCGCGACCTGGCGCAGTACCTCGAGAGCCTCGGGCTCGTGCGCCACGCCGACGGCCGCCTTCGATCGGGTCGCGGGACTCTCGACCGATTTTACGCCACGTTGTCGCTCATCCCCGAGGAACGTACCTACCGCCTGCGAGACATCGGCTCGCGACGAGTGATCGGCACGCTGGACGAGCGGTTCGTCATGACGCAGGTCATCGGACAGCCGGACCTGGTCTTCCTGCTCCACGGGACTCCCTGGCGGGTCGTCGAGTTCCGGGATGGGGAGATGCTCGTAGAGGCGGCCGCCGAATTCGGCCAGGAACCCCGGTGGGTGGGCGAAGAGTTGCCGGTCCCGTTCGAGGCGGCGCAGGAGGTCGGCCGCCTTCGCCGGGAGGGAAGCTATTCGGGATATCCCCTCACGGCGGCGGCGCGGGCCCGACTGGATGACCGGCTCCGGAGCGCTGCCGGCTCGACCCATTTCGCGACGGACCGGAAAGTAGTCCTCCAGACCCACGGCCGATTGGTGACCGTCAGCGCCTGTTTCGGGAGTCGGACCAACACGACGCTGAGCCTCGTTGTCTCGGGACTTCTGGCCGCTCGCCTCGGAGCCCGTGTGGAAGTGCTCGACGTGGAGCCCACCTGGTTCGTGCTGGGTCTCCCCGTGGCCCTCGACCCCGAATCGCTCCGCCAGAGCTTGTCGATCCCCCCGGACCACCTCGAGACCCTGCTCGATCGGCTCGTTCCATCGAGCCTCGAGTACCGCTGGATCTTCATCACCGTCGCGCGGAAGCTCGGGGTCCTTCCGGCCTCCGCCGACGCGCGGGACCTGCGGATCGTCGACTCACTGATGGGGCAGTCGCGCACGACCCCCCTGGGCGAGGAAGCCCTCGAGAAGACACTCCACGACCGGCATGACGTCCCCCACGCCCGGGAAGTGCTGGAGAGAATCCGGGACCAGAAACTGGAGGTCGTCACGGCCCCGCCCGACGCATGGAGCGACCGAATCCTCGAGACGCTCAAGTGGCAGTTCCTTCCCGATATCCCACCCCCGACCCTTCTGAAGGCGATCCGCGAGCGACTCCAGAACGAGGAGCTCACCCTGGTCTGCCTCCGATGCGGGTTCACCCGGACCACCACGCCCGCGCGCTCGACGACCGACGGCTCGTCGAACTGCCGCCTTTGCCACGGCACCCTCTCCGCGGTGCTGTCCCCCCGGCGAACCGAAGAGAGCGACGCGATCTCGAAGTACGCACGAGACAAGCGGAAGGGAACGTCGAAGCGCAAAGGCCCCTCCGCTGGTCTGACGGCCCGTCTCCGGGCGGCGTACACCTCGGCGGAATTGCTCGCCACCTACGGCCAGCGGGCCCTCCTGTGCCTCGCCGGACGTGGGATCGGGCCCGACACGGCCCGCCGACTCCTGGCGCGTCACTACCGCGACGAGGACGCTTTGCTTGCAGAGATCCTGCGAGCCGAGCGGAGTTACGCCCGGACGCGGGCGTTCTGGGATTAGCTCCGAGGCCGGAGTCCCTGCGCGGCGTCCTGAACCACGGACCGGGGGGCGGAAGTCCGGAAAGCGCTGGGCCGGACATGGCTTCGGGCGGCGGCGAAGCCGCGGGCGCGAAGCCCGGCCAGTAGGGGAGCCAACGGAGGGGGCTCGGAGAGGTGCAGCTCCGACGCGAGGGTGTTCGGCTCGTAGTAAAAGGGGCGTTCCACCGTGGATTCCTCACGGAGCCGGTCCAGCAATTTCCGCAGCTCCGCCGGCCGCTGGGCTGTGGCAGGGACCTCCAATCGTGCCAATAGTCTGCCCTCGAACAGCGGGCCCAGCCACATCGGACCAAACGGCCCCGAGCCTGAAATCTCCGGGCCGGCGTCGCCGGATTCGCTCGGGTCCCCCATGAGGGCGTCCGCTGCATTTTCACTCGGGGCGGTCCGCGACTTGAGGAACACCCTAACGTAGTGGTCGTGCAGGTAGCTGAGCACCGGCTCGAGTTCGACGGACCGGCGAGCTCCTTCCCGAATCAGGTACGCTAGAAGTATCCGGAGCCCTCCTTCCGGTCCCTGGGACCCCCGAATCGGTCGCCCCCCATACCGTCGCTCGCAGACTCCGCGCGCGACCCCCGCGAGGACCGGCATGTCGGTGGCGGTGACGGCAAGCACCCCCCCGGGTCGCAGGGCCCTCAGGGCCGAGTTTACGAACGGCTCCGGGGTGCCGAAAGGATCGAGATCGACGTAGTCGAAGGCCCGTTCTTCGACCGACTGCCTCGAATCCCCGAGGTGGGTCACCAGGCCGGCGTGCCCGGATTCATGAACGTTCCGTTCGAGCACCGCGAACGCCGCCGGGCTGCGCTCGTGGAAGTCGTACCGCTCGAACGCGTCGGTCTCCCCAACAAGGCGGAGGCCTCTCACCCCCGTAGCGGCGAGCATCTCCCATCCCCGGCGGGCGACCGGGGCGGGCGGAAACAATCCGCGAACCAGCGCGACGTTGAGGTCGCGGTCGAGCTCCATGGCGGCGTTGTAGAACACCGCCCGGCGGCGCGCGGGTCCGCGCGTCGTCAGCGAGGGAGGGAGCCAAAGCCGCGTGCCGCCCTCTCGTCCGAGGGCGAGCGGCTCGGCTAGTGCGTGCGCTCCGTCAGGAGCTTCACGATCTTGAACGCCAGGAGGTTCTTGTTGACCGGCGTGACCTCGAGGAGCCGTAGTTCGTCCCTCCGGCGGATATCCTGCAGCAGCGGGTTCCGCGATTTCTTGTGGAGCGTCATGATGATCGACTTGTCCTGGTCGAGCGTGTCGACCACGGCCTTGGTGAACGCTTCGCTCTCGACCTCCATCTTCCCCACCTCATCGATGACCACGACGTCCGCGTTCTGTCGGGCATCCGCCAACGCACGAATCCCGAGGTCCTCGAGCGCCGCGAGGTTCACCCCGTACCGACCGGAGCGAACGCGGGACTTCATGCCCTCGTGCGCGAAGACCATGCTCTCCTTCGACATCCAGTCGACGATCTGGAAACCGCTGCGCCGGCGCTTCTCGACGATCGGTTCGGTGATCATGCCGCCGACCTTGATCCCCTCGTCCTCGAGGAGGTTGATGATCCGGAGCAGGGTTTCGGTCTTGCCGGAGCCGGGAAGCCCCGTGATCCCGATCTTCACCGAAGCCAAATGCGAAGCCACGACCCGTCCTCCCCTCGTTTCACGTCTCCGATACGCACGGCATAGCCAAAAGGTAATCGGGGTGCGACGAAGTCCGGGGCCTCGATTTTGCGAGCGACGAGCGACGAGACGCGGCCGGCGGTGTATCCCGTGCGCGAAGACTCGAGACTTCTCGCTCGCTTCGCTCGCCCCCGCCGTGGGGACCGGGTCCTCGAGGTAGGAGCGGGCCGGGGCCACGCGGCCCTCGTTGCCGCACGGCACGGGGCTCGCTTGGTCGTCGGGACCGACCTCAACCGCGCCGCGTTGACCGCCTTACTCCACCGCGCACGCCGCGAACGGCTCCCGGTAGAGGTCGTGCGTACCGACCTGGCCACAGGTCTGCGGAGGTTCGACCTGATCCTATCGAATCCTCCGTACCTTCCGACGACCCGAGAGCAACAGGATCGGGACCCGTGGGAGAATCTGGCGCTCGACGGCGGACCGGATGGGTGCCGAGTCACGGGACGGCTCCTGGGAACGCTCGCCGACCATCTGACGCCCGGTGGTCGGGCCTATCTGGTCGTCTCCTCGCTCCAATCCGCCGTGCGTCTCCGCGCGCTTCGGACCCGCTGGCGGGTCGAGGGGGGCGAGTGCCGCCCCGTTGCGAAGCTCCGGTGGCATGGGGAGGCCCTCTCGGTGTGGCGACTTAGTCGTGCGTCTCGGCGTAGCGAACGATCGATTCGAGAAAAAGGTGGCCGTCGCCGGGCCCTTCGGGGTGGCCCTTCCGGGTCCAGTCGGGGTGCTGGATCCGGTAGAACGACCGCTCGGGATGCGGCATGATGCCGAACACGTTGCCCATCGGGTTCGTGACGGCCGCGATGTTTCCCACGGAGCCGTTGGGATTCCAGGGGTACTCCGCCGGCCCGCCGTCGGGCCCGACGTACCGGAACAGGATCTGACCGGTCCGCTCGAGATCTTCCAACCGGGCCCCCGGCTCGTCGGAGAGCACCAGCTTCCCCTCCCCATGCGAAGAGGGGATCATGTACCGCTCCCCGGGGGGAAGCGACTGCAGCGGGGCGAAACGGCCTCCTTCCCACCGGAGGAACGTCGGGCGGCATTCGTGGTGCCCGGAGTCGTTGGTCATGAGCGCGGCCTGGGGCCTGCCCATGCGTCCATCGGGGCGACCCGGGAGCAGTCCCAGTTCCGTCAGAACTTGGAATCCGTTGCATATTCCGCCGACGAGGTGGCCGGCGCGCACGAACTCCTCGAGGGAGGGGCCGACGGCGGCCCGGACCCGGGCGGCGAAGATCGCGCCTGCCCGCACGTAGTCTCCGGCGGAGAATCCACCGGGAAAGAGGAGCACTCGAAAGTCGAACAGGTCGCGTCGCTGCGACCGCTCCACGTCCCGGCCCTCGAACTGCTTCAGCTGCACGACTTCGGCGGGGACCCGGAGCGCCCGGAGAGCAGCGAGGAGTTCCTCGTCGTTGTTCGTCCCCTCGATCGACACGAGGGCGATTCGGAGCCGGTCTCGGCGCACGTGCTCACCTACCGATGCGCGCGTAAAAGCGTTGAGCCGCGCGACCGAGCGGCATTCGACCGCTGCGGCGCCGCGATCGGTTCCGGCAGCAAATGCACCGACACTCTCTGGCCACGACGCAGGGGTCGAGATCCCGCCGCGAGGATGATGAACGCGTTCACGCCCCGGAGCCCGGTCACCGCGTGGGACCCGTGGTACGTGGGGTAGCCCCACCCATCCACGACACGGAGGGGCAGGACCGAGGCAAGGTCGTGCGAAGGATGGTCACCGGCGCGCGCCAGCCGGCAGCTCCCGTCCACCCAACCGTTCCCGGGGAGATGCCCCAATCGCCGCAGCAGGGGCGACAACAACCAGAAGCTGTTGGAGAGCGCCGACGTCGGGTGGCCGGGCATCCCGATGACCAAGCGACCTCGGCTCACCGCGGCGATCGTGGGCTTCCCCGGCCGGACGGCGATCCCGTGGAACAGGACTCGGCCGACCCGGGGAAGAACCTCGGGGGCGTAGTCGTGCTCGCCGACCGAACTGCCTCCGGTGAGCAAGACGAGATCGTTCCGAGCGAGCGCGCGCCGGACCTCCGCCTCGATTCCCCTCGGGTCATCCCGTAAAGGGGACCGCGGCCGGGGGATCCCGCCGTTCGCCCGTACGATGGCCCCCAACGTGAGATTGTTCGTCTCGTAGATCTCGTCCCCACGAAGGGGGTGGCCCGGGAGCACCAACTCGTTGCCGTTGGGAAGGATGGCCACCCGAGGACGCGCGAACACGAGGGCCATGGTTCGGCCGGCGGCGCCCATCGACCCGACCGTCGCGGGATCGAGCACGTCCCCCCGTCGCACGAGAACGTGTCCTCGACGGAAATCCGCCGCGGTCGCTGCGATCCGCTCCCCAACCCGCACAAATCGGGGAACGAGCACGTCGGATCCAGTCCGCCGGAGTTCTTCGAAGATAGCCATCGTGTCGGCGCCCGCAGGAAGCCGGCCGCCGGCGGCGATCGCCACCGCCTCGGCGCGACCGAGTCGCAGCGTGTAGCCTCGGTCGGCAAACACTTCGCCAACGACCCGGAAGCGAGTCGGTCGTCGCCGGCTCGCCTCCCGCGTTGAGGCGGACCGGAACGCGTATCCGTCCCAGGTAGCCCGTGCGAATCTCGGCACGGAGATCGGGGCGTGGTAGGTCTCCGCACTCACCCGGCCCAGCGACTCACCCAGCGGAACTCGCTCCACACGCTCGACGGGCCTCGCGGCGCCAAGGATCCGGCGCAGAGCCAACTCCATCGGGATCAGTTTTCCGAACGGCCGCATCTCCACGGATGATCAAACCTCTGCTCGGGCAAACGCCCCTAGGTCGGGTGGCGCGCGAACCGGAGGCTCTCGAGGGCGCAACTTGGAGGGGTCGCCGGTCTCCAGCCATCGCGCCGCAGCCCAGCTCCCGTAGGCGAGGCAATCTCGGAGTGGTTGGCCCCGGAACCAACCGGCGTAGAACCCCCCGCGAAACCCGTCTCCGGCACCCGTCACCTGGCGTACCTTTCGGGGACGAACGGCGAGAACCCGCACGGACCCAGCCCGGGTCCATGCCACCGCTCCGGCGGCTCCTTGCGTTTCTATGACGAGTGGGACGACCTCTAGGAGCCCCCGGACGCCCTTGATCCGAAGCATCTGCAGCGCCCGAGCGAGTTCGTCCTGGTTCGCGAAAAACATCTCGGAACCGCTCAGCAGACGTCGTAATGCCGCCGGCTCCCACCGGTAGTGGATTTCCTGCGCGGGGTCGGCCGTCACCGGCACCCCGAGGCGCCGAGCCTCCGCGAGGACGCGCAACTGGTAGTGCGGATCCCCCGTCGCGAGGTGCACCCAACCGACGCGCGCAAGGAGCCGCGTGGGAACCGGCGATCCGGGGTCCTTCTCCATCGGACCCTGGTCGATCAAGGTCACCTGTTCGCCCGGCGTTGACTCCACGATGAAGCAGGCCGGTGAACGGGCGCCGCGCACCGTCGCAAAGGCGGTCAGGTCCACGCCTTCACGGAGCAACGTCTTTCGGAACTGGATCGGAAAATCGGTTCCGATATGCGACGCGAGCGCGGTCCGGACCCCGAGGCGCGCCGCGACCCGGGCGATGTTCCCGGCGGTGCCACCGAGACGGGTCTCGCGGTTCCTCACGGGGACCGTCCGGTCGGTCGCCGGAAGCCGCGCGACGCGAAAGATGTGATCGATATTTGTATGCCCGACAACGGCGAGGTCGAGTCCCGGACGCCGGGGGCGGGATGGGGAGCGTGTAGTACCGTTCCGACGGCCGCTTTCCATGCTGCTCCGCCCCGGCATCGGCGGGGAGATTTAGATAATGCTGATGGTAAGGCCATCGGCAGGACGTCCGTGATCGTCGAGGGCGCCGTCGTGGACGTCGACGGGGCACGACGGGCCTACGTGCGATTTCGCAAGGGGCAGGTCGTCGAGGTCGGAAGCCCGGGAACGGACTCCAGTCGAGGCAAGGAACACCGGGTCCATGGAATCGTCACGCCTCGGCCGGTGAACTCCCACACCCACCTCGGGGATGCCGCCGCGGCGCGGGAGCCGCCCCACGCCGGCGTGGCGGAGATCGTCGGTCCGGGCGGACTCAAGTTCCGATTGCTCGCCGAACGTTCGGCGGTGGAAAAGGAGCACGCCATGAGGTCGGCCCTCGAGCGCATGGTCCGCGAGGGAGTGGGCGCAGTCGTCGACTTCCGAGAGGAAGGCGTCCCTGGCGTCGCGCAACTCCGGCGGGCCTCCGCGGGCCTGCCGATAGAGGTGCGAGCCCTCGGGCGACCGACGGCGCGACCGATCGTACCGGGAGAACTCTCCCGCTTATTGCGGATCGCCGACGGAATTGGCGTGAGTTCCGCGAGAGAGGAGACCTTCGAGACCAGGAATCGGCTCGCCGACCGGGCCCATCGCATGGGCAAGTGGTTCGCTCTGCACGCGAGCGAGGAGGTGCGGGAGAAGCCCGACGAGTACATGCGGCCGAGGCCGGACTTGCTCGTGCACCTCACGAAGGCTTCCCCCGATGACCTGGAGACCGTCGCGAAGACCCATGTTCCTGTCGCCGTCTGTCTCCGCTCGAACGCCCTGTTCGGCCGGAGCCCGGACCTCGCCGCTTTCGCGCGCGCCGGAGTGCGGCTGCTGATCGGGTCGGACAATGCCATGCTCAACGCCCCGTCGATCTTCCGCGAGACCGAGTTCGCCTACTTGGCGGGTCGATGGCTCGGCCACCCGGTCGACGCGCAGTACCTGGCCCGCGCCGCCTACGTGGAGCCCTGGCTTTGGCTCGACCAACCCGGACGTGCCCGAATAGCCCCCGGAATGACCGGAACCCCGCTGGCCTTCCGGTTGCCCACCGAGGACCCGGCCTATCAGCTGGTGACGAGGGCCACCGCACAGCTTATCGTCCCGACCGGGGCCGAGAGAGGGGAGTGAGCGTCTGAAGTCCGACGAGCTCTTCGCTCTCCTCCGGCGACGGGGAGTCCTGTGGCCCACCGCCGAAATCTACGGAGGTGCGCAGGGTCTGTACGACTACGGACCGGCCGGCGCGCAGCTGAAGCGGCTCGTCGAGGAAGCCTGGGCGGCCTGGTTCGTGGGCCTCTCCGATGACTTTCACCGGATCGACCCCGGGGAGATCCTCCCGGAGGCGGTGGTCCGAGCCTCGGGGCATCTCGAGAACTTCACGGACCCCGAGGTTTCCTGTGCGAAGTGCAAGAACCACTTCCGCGCGGAGACGATTCTCGAAAAGTGGAGACCCGAGGGCCTCGACGGGCTGACCCCCGCTCAGATCGGCGAACTGCTCAAGCAGCACCCGGTCCGGTGCCCCAATTGCGGCTCGACGGAGCTCTCGATGCCGCGACCGTTCAATCTGATGTTCGGGTTCGACCTCGGTGCCGCGGGCGGCGAGAAAGCCTACCTTCGACCGGAGACCGCACAGAGCAGCTACCTGGCCTTCGCTCGCATGTGGGACGTCGGGCGTCACGCGCTGCCGCTGGGCATCGCCGTCATCGGCAAGGCGTACCGGAACGAGATCGCGCCCCGACAAGTCCTTTTCCGGATGCGCGCCTTCACTCAGGCGGAGCTCCAGGTCTTCTTCGACCCCGCGTCGTTCCCGCTGCCGTTCGCTTCGGTCGAGAACGAACGCCTCCCGGTCCTCCGGGTCCCCCGCCGCACGGCGGGGGAGGAGAGGCCTGAGATGACCAGCGCCCGAGCGCTGGTCGACGACGGACTTCCGGAATTCTACGTCTTCTTCCTCGTCCACCTGTACCGCTTCTTCCGGGACGTCCTCCGTTACCCCGCCGAGACCATTCGGCTCCTCGAGAAGTCCGACGCCGAGCGCGCGTTCTATAACCGGATCCAATTCGACTTCGAAGTCAAGCTCGACAGCTTGGGGGGGTACAAGGAGCTCGGCGCGGTTCACTACCGCGGCGACTACGACCTCAGCCGGCACTCGGCCGGATCGGGTCGGGACCTCTCCGTAGCCCCCGTGGGCCGGCCACGGTTGCTTCCCCACGTACTGGAAGTCACGTTCGGCGTCGACCGCAACATCTGGGCCCTCGCAGACCTCGGCCTGCACGTCGAAGGCGAACGCACCGTCTGGCGCCTTCCTTCGTACTTGGCTCCCTCGAGCGTGGGCGTTTTCCCGCTCATGAAGAAAGAGCACACGGCCGAGGCACTCCGCTGGGTGCAACGGCTCCGCGAGGCCGGTGTCGACGCGGAATTCGACGCCAGCGGTTCGATCGGTCGTCGCTACGCGCGAATGGACGAACTGGGGGTGCCATTCTGCGTCACGATCGACCGGGAAACCCTCGAAACGCCCGGCCTCGAGTCGCGTACGGCCACCCTCCGGGACCGGGATTCAAAGAGCCAAGAGCGCCTACCGTTGGAAGCGTTGGTCGGTCGCCTCCGGTCGAGCCGTGTCGCGCCCCGCCCGACTCCGCTAGAGACCGTTGGGTGAGCCGACGCGGCGTCCGGCGTGCGTCATCCTCGGAGGAACCCATATATGCCGCATCCCCCGTGACGAGGGTCGGGTAGCATGAGAGGGGATCCAGAGCCTCCTCCGGCGACTTCTAGCACCCCGTCCCTCCATCTGACCGGAACGTCTCGCTGGCTGGGAGAGGGATACGCCGACATCACGAAACTTCGTGAGCTCGCCGCCAAGCACGAACGGCTGGCCGCCAAGATCCAAGCTCGCGTGGCGCGGTTGCATACCAAGATCGAGAAGCTCCGGCACACGGCGACCTTGCTCCGCGAGAAGTCCGGGACGGTCCTCAGCCGGATTCCCGAGTACCAGCAGGAGATGGCTCAGCACGAGCGGACGATCCAGACGACGACCGCGCACCAGACCGTGCACAGCTTGGGCTCGGACATCACGGGACTCCATTACCGTATTCGGCAGCTCCAGCAGAAGATCGTCGACGTGCAGCATAAGGCCCGGCGCATCGAGCACCGGGCGGCCGTGAAGACCCAGGTGAGCGCCGTGCTCAAGGTCCGCGCCGACCGGCTCCTCGACCAGGTCCGCGTCGCGCAGGTCGAAGCCCAGAACTATCTGAGGCGAGCGGACCGGCTCCAGATGGCGACCGAATCCGAAGCCGCGCAAGCCGCGACGGCGAATCCCCCTCCGCCGCCGGAGCCTCCCCCGCCGATGCCAGCCCCCGCCGGCGACACGCCCGGGGAACACGACCAGCTATGAAGCTCATCGTCACCGTCGGGATGCCGGGCTCGGGCAAGGACGAACTGATTGCCGTGGCGCAATCCGTGGGGCTCGCCACGCTCAAGATGGGCGACCTCGTCCGCGACGAGACGCGCCGTCGGGGGTTGCCCCTCTCCAACGCGAACCTAGGCCGCGTCGCCAACGAGGAGCGGGAAAAGCACGGGCCGGGGATCTGGGCCCAGCGGGCGCTGCCCAAACTCACCGAGACCAAGATGCTCGTGGACGGGTGCCGCTCCGACCACGAGGTCACCGTCTTTCGCCACAATTTCGGCGACCTGTTCGTCCTGGGGATCTTCGCCTCTCCGGAAACGCGCTACGACCGGATGATCAAGCGAAGCCGGGGCGACGATGGAATGTCGCTCCAGGAGTTCTTCGACCGGGACCGGCGCGAGCTCAAGTGGGGGATCGGGAACGCCTTCAGCCTGGCCGACGGGATGCTGCTGAACGAAGGATCGCTCGACGAGTTCCGACGCGCCGCCCGGGGGCGGATCGAGGAGATCCTCGAGCGGAAGGACTAGGGTCCCGACCGGAGCGCGCTGCGGAAAGAGTCGTACCGTTCTCGGTCGACTACGAGGGCGATCTTCGGGTGGGCCCGGCCCAGTTCTCGAACCTTCCCCGCGGCGTACTCGTCGCGGGCCCGCGCTAGCCGTTCCGAGCCGTCCCCCGGACGCATCGTGCGGTCCCAGGACAGCGCATAGTCGTCGGCCGTCTCCACCTCCGGCGGCCGCTTGACCAATGTACGCTCCCTCAACGTCCGGCGAACGAGCTCGAAGTACCCGATATGCGCCGCGAACATTTCCGCGTAGACGTCCTCGGGGGGGTCGACGCCGAGCACCGGTCGCTCGCGACGGGCGGCCCAGTCTACGGCCCCGAGGAGAGCCGGCGCCGGCACTTGGACCTCTGAGATCCGGGCCAGGCCCACCGCATGGGAAGCCTCCGAGGCGCTCAACGGCACGACCGGTTCCGTCGGAGTGCCGACGAAGTATTGTGCGAGCGTTTCCGCCTCCTCGGGCGACAGGCTCACCGCCACGGCGCCCGGGTCGAACGAATCCAATTGGGCCCGCACCGGCTCGACTTCGTCGGCCAGGCCCCGTACCGCTCCGACGAGGAGTATCGTCGGGCGACCCGAGAGTCGCTCGGCGATCACCAGGATTCCCTTTCCTCGATCAGCTCGAAGAACTCTTCGCTGCCCCGGTGACGGCTGAGCTCCTTCGTGGTCACCAGCGGGACGCCCTCGATGGTGGTACGGTTCGCCGATTCCCCGACGACGAAGACCGCGTGGCCCTCGGCGACCCGAGCGAGGCCCAACAGCACCTCGGCGCGATGCTGCGCGCTCCGAAGCGTTCCGACGCCGGTCAACAGGAACTCTTGCTCGCCCCCGGGACTCCCCCGAGTAAAGGCATCGAAGGGGCAACGGACCGTGACGACGACCTCCCAACCCATGCCGTCGAGCTGCCGAAACACTCCGTCGCGGAGCGCGTCCCCCGTCCAGGCCAGACGACGCGGAGACTTTGTCGGGGTCGCCTCCTCCGTAGGGGATCCCCCCGCTGCCCGGGCGCCGGGATCGGCGGCCGGGCCTGCCTTTCCCGGCGTCGGACCCGTAATGGCCGAGAACAGGTGAATCGCCTGGGCGATCGGCTCCTGCAAGAACCGTTCGAGGCGTTCCACGACGTCGACCTCGGCTCCGCCGCCGCCCTCGTAGAGTTGGATCGTGCGTCGGGAAACACCGGCCACGGAGGCGAGAGTGCCCAGGGAAAGATTGTGCGCTTCCCGCAGCTCGCGGAGGCGGCCCCCGTCCACTCGAACGAAGATTCCGCCCGGGCTCGAAAAGAGGAACGGAGGGACCCCCTCGAGTAGAAACTCGGTCAGGCTTTCCTCGGTCAAGATCGGGATGCGGTACCGGTAGTAGACGACGCCGGGCGCGAGCTCGGTCGCCCCGGAGGATTGGCCCACGACCAGCGCCTCGGCGCCGAAGAGCTTCGACAGCTCCCGGAGGCGGTCGGCCTCCGGCGCGTCGAGGGCATCGATGTTTTTCAGCACCTTGAGTATCAGAAGCGTCGAGTCGCGACGCGCCATCAGATCGAAACTGGTGGGGCGGACGCTGTGAGTATCGGTGACGAAGAAGCCCGCCTTCTGCAGCAAGCTTTGGACCGCCTGCACCGAACGGTCGCGAGCTCCCTCCGGCGTCATCTTCCTACCGAATCAGCGAAGGGTTGTATATAAACGAATACTATCGTCTCCCCCGAAGGGCCGCCCTCCGGGTGCGAGGATCAGACCGCGCGAACTGTCATGGCGAACCGCTGGGTCGCGAGCCGTATGAAGGATGCGTCGGTGCGACCGATCCCCGGTCATCCGATACTCAATGTGACCCCGTTCGAGGCCACTCGGGGAGGAGTGCTCGTTGTGGCCGACGCACACCTGGGACTCGGGAGCTTCCGGCCCGGCCAGCCCTCTCCTCCCGGCGCTCGGGCGGAAGACATGGCCGACGAACTGCTGAGCGTCGCCCGGTCGACGCAGGCGGAGGCGTTCGTCTTTGCCGGAGATATCAAGCAGCCGATCGTGGGCATGTCGCCGCCGCTCCGCCGAGAACTGTTTGACTTCTTCTCCACCCTCTTGTCGACGGGATTGTCCGTCGACGTCGTGCCAGGAAACCACGACGTCGGCCTGGCCCGCGGACTCCCTCGAGAGGTCCGCCTCCACCCGGTCGCGGGCGCCCGGCTCCTGAACGTCGGGATCTTTCACGGGCATGCTTGGCCCTCCAACGCGGTGCTCCGGTCACCGGTGCTGGTCGCAGGTCACTTGCACCCGGGCTATCGGCTCGCGCCGTCGGCGGACTCCATCGGAGGAAAGAAGCGCTGTTGGCTTCGGGTCGAGCTTCCGCCCCCGCGGAGGGACCATCGTCGACGTCGGCACGGGCCGGTCCTGGCGCGCGAGCTCATCGTGTTGCCGGCACTGAATCCGTTGACGGGGACCGAATCCCTCAATCGCGCGGCACCGGCCCGGTACCGGTCCTTCCTCTGGAAGCGGTTCGTCCTCCGAGGGACGGCGCGCGCGTACCTGCTCGACGGAACGGACTTGGGCCTGCTCAGGCCGCCGGCCCCGGAGCCGACCGGCTCGCGACTAGGCTCCGCAGCCGCTCCGGATCCGTGACCGGCGGAGCGCAACGCATCCCCCAGCAGACCAGGGCCCGAGCCTCGGCTGGCGAGGTCGCCGCCGCTGCCAGCTCCTCAGGAAGGGAGAACGGCGGAGGGGGCGTCTCCCGGAAGGCCCAAACATTCGGGTGCCAGGCGGTCTGAGCGGCCCGCCAGAGGGCACGAGCATCGGCGGCTCTTCCCTGGACGACGATGCGGATCGGCTCCGTCTCGGAGAGACCCGCGGCGAGCGCCATACCGCCTCCGTAGAGGCCGGCCCGCTCGAGCCGGGCAAGGCAGCTCCCGATGAGTTCCCGGGCCTCCACACGCCATCGGTCAGCTCCCGTCAACGACGCGAGCCGGAGCAGCCCCAGGGCTACGCTAGCGTTCGCCGACAGGTGGGGCATATCCTCGATCGGGAATGAGGGATCGGCGACCGCACCGATCGAAGGACCGTCGTAGAGGTCGGGGGCGATGTCGCGAAGCGGCATGCCTTCGACGCGGAACTTCGAGCCGATCAGCTCGTAGAGCTCGACGGCCCGGGAAACGTACTTCGGTTCGAGGGTCTGCCCTGCGAGCTCGACCAAGGCCCAGGCGAACTCCGCCTGGTCCTCCAAGTGGCCGAAGCCGTGCGCTCTGTCGCTGCCGAGCCGATGAGCGACGCCCCGTGACGGGGAGTACGCCTCTGCGAGGAACCGGTCCGCGGCGCGGCGGGCCACGGTCAGCAATCTCGAGTCGTCCAACACGACGGAAGCGGCCGTCAGGGCCCGAATGAATCCGCCGTTCAGATGAGCGTAGAGGGCCGGATCCACCACGGGGCGCGACCGACGTGACCGCGCGGTCTGCAGTTTCTCGAGCGCACGAGCGAGGCTCGCACGCGCCGCGGTCGCGTCGAGACCGGTCCCCTCGGCGGCCTCCTCCACGGTCATCAACCGGAAGAGGACGTTCCGATCAGGGTCGTGGGGCATCCGACCCTGGCTTCCTACGCCGAAGTACCGGGCGATCAGCCTCAACTCCGACGGGTCGAGAACGGCCTTGAGCTCGGGCCGGCTCCATGTGAAGTAGCCCCCGTCGTCACCGGGGGCGTTGTCGGCATCCTGACTCGCGCCAAAGCCGCCGTTCGAGTCCGCGAGGGTGGATTCCATCCAGTCAACGGTCCCCCGGACGACGCCCCGGAATCCTTCGTCCTGGAACCGTCGGTAGCCCTCTGCATACGCCGAAAGGAGCGCTGCGTTGTCGACGCTCATCTTCTCGAAGTGGGGGATGTGCCACCCTTCGTCCACCGAGTAGCGATGGAAACCACCTCCGATGTGGTCGTACATGCCGCCATCGGCCATCCGAGACAGCGTCAGGCGGGCGCCCTGCGCGGATCCCTCCGAGCCCGAGGAGAAGGAGTCCCAGAGGAGGAAAGAAATGGCCGTCGGATGGGGGAACTTCGGGGCGGTGCCGAACCCCCCGTTGACGGGGTCGAAGGAGGTGAGCATCGAGGCCCGCACGGAGTCGATGAACGCGGAGCTCGATGGCCCACCCGTCCGGCCGGTCCCGTGGTGTTCGTGGGTGAGGGCGGTGGCGAGCGAGCGGGTGTTCTCCCGTACCTTCTCCGGTTCGTCCCGCCACAGCCGCGAGATTTCGAGGAGTACTCGGCGGAATCCGGGTCGCCCGAGGCCCTCCTGGGCCGGAAAATATGTTCCGCCGAAGAAGGTCTCCCCCTTGGCGGTGAGGAACGCCGTAAGCGGCCAACCACCCTCGCCGGTCAATGCATTGACCTGCCGTTGATACCGACGGTCGACTTCGGGGTTCGCGTCGCGGTCGACCTTTACCGCCACGAAGTGTTGCCCGATCAAGCGCGCCACCTCGGCGTCGGAGTACGTGCCCTCGTCCATGACGTGGCACCAGTGGCACCAGACCGCCCCAATATCTAGCAGCACGGGCCGGTTGAGTCGTCGCGCGGCTTCGAAGGCCTCTTCCCCCCAAGGGTACCAGTCGATGGCCTGCTCGCGGGCGCTCTGCAAATAGACGGAGCTGGACCCGGCGAGTCGCCAGGCTCCTTCACGCTCCGGTTTTTCTGCCGATTCCGCGGCCATGAGCGCTCGAGACCGCGGAAGGCATTAGAGAACTCCGTTCTTCCTCGCCGGAACGTATCGATAACCCCGCGGCTCGGTATCACTTATAAACCCCCCATTGGTGGCCCCGCAACCGAGGCAGAAATTCATGGAGATGCAGCCGGGCCAGATGGCCTACGACCGGGCGATCACCGTCTTCTCTCCCGATGGCCGGCTCTTTCAGGTCGAGTACGCCCGAGAAGCCGTTCGCCGCGGCGCGACCACGGCGGGTGTGATTTTCAAGAACGGTTTGGCCCTTGTGGCCGACCGGCGCATCCCCAACCCGAAACTCGCCGAGCCTACGAGCCTCGAGAAGATCCACCAGATCGACGAGCATGTCGCGTGCGCCACGGCCGGTCTTGTCGCGGACGCCCGCGTCCTGGTCGATTACGCCCGGCTCGCCGCCCAGATCAATCGCGTCACGTACTCCGAGCCGATGCCGCTCGAACTCCTCGTTCGCCGGATCTGCGACTACAAGCAGCAGTACACTCAGTTTGGGGGGGTCCGACCCTTCGGCACCGCGCTCCTGGTGGGCGGGTACGATGACGTGGGATTCCACCTCTTCGAGACCGAGCCTTCGGGCTCGCTGACGAGCTTCAAGGCGACGGCAACCGGCGGGAACAAGGGTCCCGCCATGGAGCTCTTCGAACAGAAGTACAAGGACGGAATGGATTCGGACGATGCGATCCTCCTCGCCCTCGAGGGCCTCCGCCAGTCCCTGGATGAGGGCGCCAGCCTGAGCCAGGTCGAGGTCTGCACGCTCGTGGAGGGCAAGGGTTTCTTCCGCCTCTCCCCCGAGGAAATTCAGAAGTTCGCCAGTCGGCTCCCGGCCCCATCGGGCGGCGGGAAGTCGAGCCGGTCGTAGTCATGATCCCTGGCCGGCGTTCCAGAACCGGAGAAAGGGATCGCACGGTTAAGGTCGATAACGCGGTGGTTGCCCGGTGGGAACACCAGGGGTCTCGGTTCGAGATCCTCGTTGACCCGACGGCGGTCCAGGAAATTCGCGACGGGAAGACCATCGAGCTTCGGGATCGTTTGGCGAGCGAACACATCTACAAGGACGCCAGCCGGGGCGAGAAGATCTCCGAAGAGCATCTCGAGAAGATCTTCCACACCTCCGACTACGTCGAGATCGCTCGGCAAATCATCCAGAAGGGGGAGGTCCAGGTCACCACCGAGCAACGGCACCAGCTCCAAACCGCCAAGCACCGGCAGATCGTCGCTACCATCGCTCGCAACGCCATGAACCCCCAGACCGGGGCGCCCCACCCCCCGGCGCGGATCGAGGCCGCCATGCTGGAAGCGAAGGTCCACGTCGACCCGTTCCGGTCCGCCGACGCTCAGGTCCAGGAGATCCTGACGAAGCTGCGGCCCTTGCTGCCGATCCGGTTGGATACCGTCCGGATGAAGCTTCGCGTACCGGGCCAGTTCTATCCCCGGGTCATCGGTGAGCTCAAGGGGATGGGGAAGCTGTCGGAGGAGGCGTGGGGGAGCGACGGAAGTTGGAGCGCTCTGCTCGAAATCCCCGCCGGCGTACAGACCGAATTGCTCGAGAAGCTCAACGCGCGAACGAAAGGCGCCGCCGAAGCCGCTCGCGTTAAATAGCGACTCCCCGTCGCACGCCCCGGTGACAGGAACGCAATGGGCAACGGTCAAGGGCCGCGCCATCGTGGGCGCGACCGCGGAGCAAGATCTCCGCAGAGCGAACCGAAGGTTCTAGTTCTTCCGGGCGACGAGATCCCGGACCGGGGTCTCCAACCGGGGTTCGGGACATACCGCGTCGGCCGCCGGCTCTTCGTGAGCATCATGGGCTACGCCACGTGGCGGGACCCGTTCGTCCGCGTCGTGCCGTTCGCCGGCCGGTACATTCCCAAGCCGAACGACGTCATCGTCGGAGTGGTGCAGGACGTACAGAAGACCTTCTACCTTCTCGACATCGATGCCTCTCGATGGGCCCCGCTCCACACCAGCGGAACCCCGTGGGAACCCGGACCCGGTGAGTTGGACCAGTACTTGCGGATCGGCGACGCCGTCCTCGTGGCGGTGGAGAACCTCGACCCGACGGGGAAGATCGGCGTCACCATGAAAGGGGAAGGCCTCGGCAAACTGAGCGGGGGCACCCTCGCCACGATCTCGCCGGCCAAGATCCCTCGAGTGATCGGCAAGGCGGGCTCGATGATCCACACCATCACGCGGCTCACCGGTACGCGCGTCGCCGTGGGACAGAACGGCCGCATCTGGGTCGAAGGTACTCCGGACGGCATCCATCGGGTACGCGAATGCCTACGGATCATCGAAGAGGAGGGCCAGTGGCCAGGCCTCACCGAGCGCATCGAAGGGTTCCTGCAAATGACCGGACCGACGGACGACACCGGCCCCCGGCCCCCCGGTCCGGAGCCCGTCGACCGAACCCAGCCGGAGCGGTTCGACGAGGGAGCACCCCCTCCCGACGACGACCCCCGAGCGCCGTCGGCCTCGCCTCATATTCCACCGGACGAAACCAACGAAGGAGAAGGACCATGGGAAGCGTAGGAGCCAAGGAAGTCCCGGAGCTGCTCAACGCCGAGGGCCGCCGGATCGACGGCCGCCGACTGGACGAGCTGCGACAGATCGCGATGAAGGTCGGACCCCTCACCCGTGCCGATGGGTCGGCGTTCGTCGAGTGGGGCGAGAACAAGGTCATGGCGGCCGTCTACGGCCCGCGCGAGGTGCACCCCCGTCACCTGATGCAGACCGCGAAGGCGATCGTCCAGTGCCGCTACAACATGGCCGCGTTCTCCGTCGATGAGCGGAAGCGGCCCGGTCAAGACCGCCGATCCCAGGAGATCTCGAAGGTCATCACCGAAGCGTTCGAGTCCGTCATCTTCACCGAAGAATTCCCGAAGACGAGCATCGACATCTACATCGAGGTTCTGCAGGCGAATGCCGGGACTCGCTGTGCCGGCCTCGTCGCCGCCTCCCTCGCCCTCGCCGACGCGGGGATCCCCATGGCCGACCTCGTGGCGTCGGTGGCCGTCGGAAAAGTGGCCGGTCGCATCGCCCTCGACCTCAAGAAAGAGGAAGACAACTTCGGCGATGCCGACATGCCCTTGGCCCTCGTGCCGCAATCGGGCCGACTCGTGCTGATCCAAATGGAGGGACACATGACCCAGGATGAGCTCCGCCAGGCCCTGGACCTGGGCGTCAAGGGCTGCCGAGACATTTACGAAAAGATGCGGCAGGCGTTGCGCTCCCGGTACGACGTTCCGGCCGGGAGTGCCGCCCCGGAGGTCGCGGCATGAGCGAGGTCGTCGCCGCGGAGATTCAGACAACGCACATCATCGACTTGGCCCGTAGCGGCCATCGGCTCGATGGCCGGGGGATCGACGAGTGGCGGCCGGTCAAGGTGGAACCGGGCTACATCAAGAGCGCCGACGGGTCGGCGCTGGTCCACATTGGACACACGACCGTCCTCTGTGGTGTCAAGCTCGAGATCGGAAAGCCATTCCCGGATACTCCCAACGCGGGGGTGCTCACCACCAACGCCGAGCTCATCGCCCTCTCCTCCCCGACCTTCGAGCCCGGGCCCCCCCAGCCCGAGGCGATCGAACTGTCACGGGTCGTCGACCGGTCGATCCGGGCCGCCGAAACCATCGACCTCACCAAGCTCTGCGTCACCCCCGCGGAGAAGTGCTGGACCTGTTTTGTGGACATCCACTGCCTCGACCACGCCGGCAACCTCATCGACGCGGCGCAGCTCGCCGCCCTCGGGGCGCTGACGCACGCCACGATGCCCGCGAAACGGTTCGGGGTCGGCGAGCACGATTTTCCCCTCGAGGTGAATCACTTTCCCGTCGAATGCACCTTCGTCCGCCTGGGAGACAAGATCGTCGCCGACCCGACCTTCGAGGAAGAGGCCGCCGGACAAGGTCGTCTGACCGTCGCGACCGACGAGGCCCGCAACGTGGTGGCCATGCAAAAAGGTAAAATCGGGGCCTTCTCCCCCGACGAGGTCGTGGAGACCGTCGAGCGAGCGTTCCGGCACGGCGACCGCCTCCGGAGCCTGGCGCGCGGGACGTAGGAACGATGCGGCGCACGAAGAAGGTCGGCTCGACGGGCTGGATGGGACCCCGGTACGGGATCCGGATCCGCCGGCGCGTCCTCGAGATCGACCGAGCGCAGCACAAGGCCTCGACCTGCCCGAAGTGCTCGACCGTCACCCTGTGGCGCGTCGCATCGGGGATCTACGAGTGCCAACGCTGCGGCGTGCGCGTCTCCTCCGGCGCCTACGTTTACGTGCCGCCGCCTCCGATCACGCGCCAGGAACGGGGCTCCGTCGAGAATCCGCCCGCGAAGCCCGCCGGCAAGCGTTAAGCATCGCCCGGGGTCGAGGGCCGCTCATGTTCCGTTGCATCCGGTGCGGGGAAGCGCTGCCGAGCGACGCGAATCTGTTCGGCGTCCGATGCGACAACTGCGGCGGGAAGATCTTCACGAAGGAACATCCCAACGTGAAGAAGGTCCTGAAGGCGCGCTGAGCCGCGCCGCCCTTACTCGGGCTTGATCAGGCTCTGGATCTCGACCCACAACCCGTCCGGGTCGCGCACGTAACCGATCCAGTAACGGCCCTCCTCGAGCCACGGCTCGATCGCCGGGGTCGCGCCGAGATTCAGGAGTTGCCGATACGTCGCGCGGGCATCCTCGACCTCGAACCCGAGGTGGTCCAACCCCTCGCCGACCGTGTAGGGCGTGTTGTGGGGGTGATTCGGGGGATACCAGTTGAGCTCGAGCTGCTGCATCGTGTTCGGGTCCTGGAGCTCGATGAACACCCCTCCGTGGCTCATGCGGCCGCGGGTCCGTTCCTTGAGGCCGAGGCCCTCGGTGTAGAAGCGGACCGACCGGTCCGGGTCCGTCACCCGGATGCCCGAGTAGACGAGCGACATCGTTCCTCCTAGGAGGCCTCGACCTCCGCCGGAACCTCGGTGTGGGGGAGGGGAAGGGGCAAAGTTTTCGCCGGATGATTCGAGGTGGAGTAAAGCTCGAGGTAGGGCACAAGAGCGGTCAGGATCCGGTTCTCCGCCTTCCGGAGGTGCTCCTCGTAGGTGGAACGGCTCAGTCCGAGTCCCTTCGCGATGTTCTCCGTCTTGATCTGACGGGGAGAGGCATAGTACCCGTACCGGTGGGCTTGGAGCATCGCGTCGCGCTGCTTCGCGGTGAGCTCGCTGAAGAGCCCGTGGACCCAGATGTTCGTCGGCAGGGAGTTGAGCGGCAGTTCCCGCTTCCGGATGAGTTCCGTCGGACCCCGCCGATTCATGTCCTGGAAGAGCGCCCGGGTCCTACTATCGTCGAGGCTCAGCATCCGGAAGTATCCCCAGCCGTCCCGATAGACCGCCGGCGGAGCATCGAGGCACTCGTGCGCGTCTTCGATGTTCCAGATGCTCGTGTGATACTTCTCGCAGGTGCAGTTCAGGAGAAACAGCCGGCCCTGGCCGGTATCCACCCATTCCTCGACGACGTGACCGGCCTTCCGGATCCCCTTCTCGATCCCCTCCAACGTGCGAGGATCGCGGTTGGGCACCTGGAGCAGCTCCTTGTCCCAAAGGCACCACATCGAGATCGGCGTATCGGGGAACTGACGGGACAGCTCGATGAACGGGTAGTCGTAGCGGCTTCGGAACGAGATCTCCCACAGCGGCATCAGGGAGGGGAATGCCCGGGGGCTAGATAGGCATTGACCCGTCGTACGACGGCCGCCCTACGCGGGTCGACGACCTTCGTTCGGCTCGTCCTATCCCCCTGTGAGGAAGCCCATGTTCGGAATGCTGGCGCCCAGAATCGCCGAGTTGAGCCGACCCGATTACGACCACGCCCTGCTCGAGTACGCCCGTCTCGAGTTCCCCCACGAAAGCCCCGCCTACATCCGGAGCCAGGCGCTGGCCTCGGACAGGGGCCCCCAGACTCCCCGTCCGCACCGGTTCTGGGGGTTCCTCCGGTTCCGGGCCTCCGGGCCCCAGCGGGCCCCGGAGCCGGAAACCGCCTAAACCCCACGGCGGCTTCGGCCGGTGATGCCGGAGCCGTCGATCACGTTCCTCGGAGGCGTACGGGAGATCGGGGGCAACAAGATCCTCATCGAGGACGGTCCCGAACGGATCCTGTTCGACTTCGGCCCGTCGTTCTCCCCCCGGTACGACGAGTTCTACCTCAACTATCTTCAGCCCCGGTCCACGAGCCCGATCAAGGACCTGCTCGAGTTCGACCTCATTCCGAGGGTCCCGGGGCTGTACTCCCGGGAGTCTCTCCACGGGGCCGACCTGGAGTACGAGGCACCGAAGATCGACGCGGTCTTCGTGACCCACGCTCACTTCGACCATGCGGGGTACCTGAAGCACATCGACCCGGAAATCCCGGTCTATCTGGGCGCCGACACCAAGGTGCTCCTCGACGCGATCCAGGTCTCGGGCCGGGGCGGCTACGGCACGCACCGGTGGAAGATCCTGACGCCGCGAACGCCGGTGCGTCTCGGCAACCTCGAGGTCGTCCCCCACCCCGTCGACCACTCGATTCCCGGCGCGTACGGCTATGTCATCCACACCTCGGCGGGCTCGATCGCCTACACCGGCGACTTCCGCCAGCATGGCCCTCGGGCGGCGCTGACCCAGGGGTTCCTCGAAGCCGCGGCGAGAGAGGAACCGGCCGCTTTCATTACGGAAGGGACCCGGGTCGGCCCCGACCCCCGAAAGAACTTCACGGAGGAATCCGTCCGCGGCGAGGTCGACCGTGTCCTGGAAGCGAGCTCCGACCTCGTGCTCGGAACCTGCTACCCGCGGGATATCGACCGGATCGCCACTCTCTACCACGCGTCGCAGACGGCCGAGCGTTCGTTCGTCGTATCGCTGAAGACGGCGTATCTGTTATCGGCCGTGGCCGGCCAGCCGGGTTTCCCGAAGGTCCCTGTCCCCGGACAGACCCCGGACCTTCTGGTGTACGAGCGGCCCAAGAAAGTCTACTACAAGTGGGAGGAACCGTTCCTCGCCGGGGCCGTCGACGCGGAGTACGTCCGGACCCAGGGGAAGAAACTCTTCCTCATGCTCGAAATGATGCACTTCCCCGAGCTCATCGACCTCCGGCCTCCCAAGGGAAGCCCGTTCGTGTACTCGATGAGCGAGCCGTTCTCAGAGGAGGACCTCGAGGCCGAGGTGCTCCAGAACTGGCTCGACCACTTCCAATTGCGCCGGCATTCCCTCCACGCCTCCGGGCACTGCTCCGGGGCTGAACTGCTCTCGATCGCGCAGCGCCTCAAGTCGTCGACCACGTTCCCGATCCACACTGAGCACCCGGACGATTTCCACCCGAAGGGCACGACCGTCGTGTCCCCCGAAAAGGGGGTGGCGTACCCAGTGACCGCTCGATAGGGCCCGGACGCCCTCCGACTTAAGGGACGCCGCTGTGTCGGACGGCGACATGCCCACCGACCACCTTCCGACCGGCCTCCCCGCGCTCGATGAGTTGCTCGGAGGGGGGCTCGATACCGACTCCGTCACCGAGGTGTATGGCGAGGGTGGCACGGGGAAGACGATCCTCTGTCTCCAGGTCGCCCTCGCGGTCGCGGTCTCTGGCCGTTGGGTCGTCTACATCGACACGGAAGGAGTCTCGGTGGACAAACTGGAGGCGATGGCCGGCCCCCGGATGTCCCAACTGCTCGAGCATCTGTTGATCTCCTCTCCCGGGACGTTCGCCGAGCAGAGCCGCGCCGTGAACATGGCCACTCGACTGGCGCGGGACGGGTCGCGTCCCGTCGGCCTCATCATCGTCGATTCCGCGACGATGCATTACCGCCTCGAGCTCGGGGGGAAGAACGAGGAAACGGCGCGGAGGGAGCTCGGACTGGAGCTCGCGCAGCTCGTCTCAGCCGCGCTGCAGGTCCCGGTGCCCGTGTTGGTGACGAATCAGGTCTGGCGCAAGGTCGGCGACGGCACCCTCGAGCCCGTGGGGGGGGCCTTTCTGAGTCACGCGGCGAAGGCGATCCTCCGGTTCGATCGCCTCCAGGGGGAATGGCGTCGAGCGGTACTCATGAAGCACCGCTCCCGTCCGGAGGGTTCGATTGAGTTTCGGATCTCGGACCTCGGGCTCGTGTAGGGCCGTGGGCACCCCCTCGAGGGAGGAGAATTCGTGTCCAGGTCCAACGCGGTACGAAAGGCCAGGTCCGAGTCGGTGGCCCGGCTCACGAACGCATCGGCTCGGGACCGGGTTCGATCTTTGCCCGCCCCGCGACGAGGAGTTTCCGGAACCCCGGGAGGTCCTGTCGCTGGACGAGGGTGGAGAGACGGGTTAGCGCAACGCGCACTGCCGCATAGGTCTCGCCCGCGGGCGGATTTTGTGATTGGATGTCGAGATAGAGCTCCGGACCTTCGCGGGCCACCGAGGCCGCGAGGGTGGATTGACGGTGAAACGTCGTGCTCGCCGCGCGGGCGAGGTCGTGGGGCGTGAGGGGGTCCGACGCGAGCGCTGCAAGGAACAGAAGATTCACCAAGTGGGCCGGGCCGAGCGATTCCGAGATCAACTGGTCGTGCCGCTCCAGACGCACCTCTGGAAGGTTCGCGGCCGAGTGGGAGAACAACGCCCTCACCGGACGATCGGCCTCGGGAACGCCGCAGGTGACGAGCAGTAGGTTTCGGCCGGAGAGGGTCCGGGCCGAGGGTCCAAACATGGGGTGCAGGCTCGTGACGGGGCGCCCCCGTCGGGGGGCCGCACGGAGCAGGTGGGCGATCGGGGCCTTCACGCTCAGTACGTCGAACACCACGGCGGGGGAACGCACACGAAGCGCCCGCTCGAGAACCTTGGCGGTTCCGCGGATGGGGGTTGCGAAAGCTACGATCTCGCGTTCCGTCATCGCAGCCTCGATCGAGGCCAACCGACGTGGGGAGCTTCGAGGCACTTTCGGGTCGAGCAGTCGGACGTCGTGCCCCGCGTCGGAGAGGAAGTCATCCAGCCAGCGCCCCATCCCGCCCGCAGCCCCGACGATGGCGATTCGGCGACCCGGACTTTGAGGTCGGCGCCGGGGTCGCGGACCCGCCTCCTGGACCCGAAGCGACTCTTCAATCAGCCACCGGGCGAGCGGCTCGCTCCGAATCAGCTCCACTCCCGTGGCGGCGAGCCGGCGGCGCCAGCGCCCGAGGACTCGTGACTCCCGAGCGTAGTCGCGTAGCGGCGAGCTCGTCCGCCGCCTCGATCGGCCGATTGCTGCCGCCAGCGTGAGCCGCCGACCGATGGCACGCGCTAAGTCGCGGTCGGCCCGGTCGACCTGCGCGCGGAGCCGGGCAAGGGTAGAGCGATGGGGCGCCACGGCGGCTCGCGAGCGACCGGGGCTCTTAAGCGACACGTGCTAGCACGACTCACGGGGTCGTCCTTGCGCGTGGCGCTAGGGGCCGAGCGCGGGTCCGATTAGCCCCCGCGGATCTCCTTCAACCGGCGGACCATTTTCACGACGGAGCGGACCGCAGCGGCGGCGTTCTCGATACGATCCTGGGCCTGGAGCCGGGTCTCCCCGGGTCCGGAGATCCCGAGCCCCAGGGGCTTGCCGTACTCGACGGTCAGGTCGGTGAGCTTCCGCGTCGCCTGGTTCATGATGACTTCGTCGTGGTTCGTCTCGCCCTCGATGACGGCCCCGAGCGTGACGACGGCGTCCACGTCCTTCCGCTCCATCAGGGCCCGAACGGCGATCGGCATGTCGTAGACGCCCGGCGTCTTGACGACCGGACCGACCTCGGCGCCCAGAAAATCGATCTCCTCCCGGGCCCGCTCGATCATCATCGTCGTGATGTCGTAGTTGAACTCGCTTCCGACGATGGCGATGCGGACCCCGTTCCCTTCCCGTGCTTTCTTCGGCATCTTCGTAGTTCCTTCCTGGATTCTTGGGGTGCAGTTCCGTGCCTACCGTCGCGGGCGCACCGGTCCCGCGTCGGCGAATCCCTGCCGGAGACCTTCGCCGGCGTGGCGGGCGAGCTCCTGCGGCCGGAACAGCAAATGGTAGGCGTTGAGCGCGTGCTCCTCGGCCCGGCGGCGGGCGAGGTGGTCGAGCTCGCGGGCGTCCCGCGCCTCGCCCTCGTGGACGAAGCACTCGACGATCGGCTTTCCCTCGAGCACCGACGCGAACTGAAGGCCGAGCGATGCGATGAAGGCCGAGTTCTTGTCGAGCTCCGCCGGGCCCGGCATGCCGAGGACGAGGCAGAGGTCGACGGAGTCCTCCTGGAACAGCTGCCGGCAGGCGACGGCCAGGTCCTTGATGCCGGGAACGGTCCGCCGGTATACCCGAAAGCCGGTCCCGGCTCCGCGGAGGGCGAGGAGCGCGGCGGAGGCCATGTCCACCCGGGCGAATGTCGTGTCGGCGACCCCGATGCGCTTCATCGGCGCGGCTCCTCCGTCGCCCGGGCCTTCTCCAGGATCCGCTCGACGAGCCGTTTCGTGGCGAGATGGTCGTGGGGGATCTCGGGGAGCCGGACGACCTGGACCTTCACCCCGCGGCGGAGGCATTCGGCCTCTACCTCGTGCTCGTCCCAGATCTGGTCGTAGCCGAGCGCGATCAGGTCGGGCCGCACGTCGACCACGGTCTGATAGATATCCGTCGGCGAGCCCAAAAGGGCCCGGTCGACCGGCTTGAGCGCGGAGACCATCTGGAGACGGAGGTGCTCCGGGACAATGGGCTCGTGCTTGAGGCGCTTCGCCGTCGCGTCGCGCGCGACGACGACGACGAGCTCGTCGCCGAGCTTCTTCGCCTCCTCCAGGAAAAAGACGTGTCCCGGATGCAGGAGGTCGAAGACCCCCGTGGCCATCACCCGGACCATGCCGGCCACGCCTGATGGATCGCGCGCCCCTCGAGGAAGACCCACCCGTGGGTCTCCGCGTAGCGGCGCGCCGCTTCCGGAGACCTCGGACCTCCCGAGTCTCCGAGCATCTCGCAGACGACCGCCGCCTCCGAGAGCCCTGCCATCCGGGCCAGCGAGATGGCGAGTTCCGTATGGCCCTTTCGTTCGTTGACCAGGCCCGGCGCGGCGTAGAGGATCGGCACGTGGCCGGGCGACGTGAACTCGGAGGTGAAGCGGCGAGTGAGTTCGACATCGCTCAACGTCGGCGCGTCGCGAGCGAGCTCGCCCAGGGCCCTCACGGTCGTCGCCCGGTCGGTGTCGGGGACGCCGGTAAAATTCGTCCGGTGGTTCACGGTCACCCCGAAGGCGCTTCGGGCATCGTACTTGAGGTCCTGGCGACGCAGGGGGGCGAGGGCCGGGAACCGTCGCTCGGCGAGCGCGAGCATCTCAGATTGAAATGGAAGACCGATGCGCCGGCGCAGCTCGTCGGAGACCGCCACGCAGAGGAGCCCCCCCGCATCCTTCCGCAGGAGCCGGATGAGCTCGGGCGTTGCGCGCTCGGCCAGAATGACGAGGTCGGTCTCGCCTTCGCGGTCCGGCGCGTCGTAAATCAGCACCGGCTCGCCATGGGCTAGGCAGTCCCCTGCCAGGGCCAATTGCGAAGGAAGTGCCGCCGAAGGACGGGTCTCAGCGATCACGACCGGCAACAGCCGAAGTGGAGATATAATAACGTAGTAACTACTCAGGAATGGGTTGATGGCCCTCAGGGAGGGAAGGGAGAGGGTTCGCCAGTCCGAGCGACTCGGCGGTCTTGCACGTCTCCGAACTTGGTCTCTTCAGAGACCGGCGTTCTAGGAGGTGATCCATCTGCAGGTTCCCCTACAGATACCTTGTTACGACTTAGTCCCCCTTGCTGAACCGAAGTTCGAGCGACCCAATAAGAGTCACCCTCACTCCGACCCAACTCGGATGACTTGACGGGCGGTGTGTGCAAAGAGCAGGGGCACATTCACCGCGGGATGTTGACCCGCGATTACTACGGAATCCAGCTTCATGGGGGTGAGTTACAACCCCCAATCCGAACTACGATTGGGTTTCAGGATTGCCTTCCTCTCTCGAGGTCGGATCCCATTGTCCCAACCTTTGTAGCGCGCGTGTTGCCCAGGAGATTCGGGGCATACGGACCTACCGTAGACCTCTCCTTCCTCTGCTTTAGCAGCAGCGATCCCCCCAGTGTGCTCTCGGGGTCCCCCCCGAGATCGCGACTGAGGGCGAGGGTCTCGTTCGTTATCTGACTTAACAGAACGCCTTACGGTACGAACTGACGACGGCCATGCACCACCTCTCGGAGAATCGGGCAAGGTCTTCAGCCTGGCTTTCATCCCTCCGTCGCCCCTGGTGAGTTTTCCGGCGTTGAATCCAATTGAACCGCACGCTCCTCCCGTTGCGGTGCTCTCCCGCCAATTCCTTTAAGTTTCAGTCTTGCGACCGTACTCCCCAAGTGGCCGACTTAACATCTTCACTCCGGCACTGGGAGCCCACGCAGGACCCCCAACACCAAGTCGGCAGCGTTTACACCCTAGACTACCGGGGTATCTAATCCCGTTTGCGCCCTAGGGCTTCGTCCCTCACTGTCGGACTCGTTCTAGGAGGACGCCTTCGCCACTGGTGGTCCCCCCCGGATTACAGGATTTTACCCCTACCCAGGGAGTACCTCCTCCCTCTCCCGATCCCAAGCCGGGCAGTGTCTCTGGAATTCGGACCGTTGAGCGGCCCGATTTACCCGGAGATTTGCCCGGCCAGCTACGGACGCTTTAGACTCAATAATAATGAGCACCACTCGGGCCGCGGGTATTACCGCGGCGGCTGGCACCCGTCTTACCCGGCCCTTACTTCTCGAGCTTTTTAGGCTCGAGAACAGCCTACACACAGTGTAGGCACTCGGAGTTCCCCCATCGTGGTTTCCCACATTGTGGAGGTTTCGCGCCTGCTGCGTCCCGTAGGACCTGGATTCGTGTCTCAGAATCCATCTCCGGGCGACTTCTCCCAAAGCCCGTACCCGTCTACGGCTAGGGGGTCTGTGAAACCCCCTACTACCTGATAGGCCGCAGACCCATCCTCGAGCCCCGCAGGGTTTGAACCTGAGAGCCTTCCATCATCTCAGGCCTATCGGGTATTATTCCCAGTTTCCCGGGGTTATCCCCGTCTCGAGGGCAGATTGTCCGCGTGTTACTGAGCAGTGCGCCGAGGGCTTACCCCTCTCGACTCGCATGGCTTAAGCGAACTCCAATAGCGGTGCCCGCCGGCAGGATCAACCGGATTTCATTCATTCTGGGTTATTGTGACGGTCAAAGAAACCGAATCTATTCTGACTGGCGGAATTTGCTCTTTGCGAGCTCGTCCGTGGACGAGCTCGTGTGTTCTAAGCGAACTCTTCTCTACCTTCCTTGTCGGTCCCGAGAGGTCACTCCCCGTTTCCAGGGAGGGGTTCTCGGGGCTCCACGCCCCTTCGGGCCATCTGTGACGTTCCCTGGAGCGCCCGGATCATCGGGTCCCCGGCGCGCCGTGGGGGCGTCGCCTCGTCGGTTCCCTTCAGGGAACCCACGGGGTAGCGTTCCCAGTTCGGCCCTATATTTAACCCGAGCGACGGCGCGGGCTTTGAAACGCAACCCACCTAAGCCCCCCTGGTTACGTTTCGTGCCAAAGAGTTCCGTTTCACTGTCCTGTGTTCATCGTACGCCCCGCTCCCGACCCCACGAGGAGGGCACTGTTACCATTCGGGTCTTCGGATGGCCCCCGTAGAGGTCACGCTGTACTGGCGAGCCCCGAAGATTCACAGAATCGGTCTGAACGGTTGGACATCGCGCGCGGACTGAACCGGCAGCGGAGCACCTCCCTCTCGGGGCGAGCAGTAGGAACTCCTCATGATCGCTGGCCGAGGCTGTGTCCCCGGGAAACTACCCCCGGTTCGGATTTGCCGCACAAAGATTCCACTCTGGCTTATCGGTGAACCTCCATGGTGAAGATCATGGACCCTGCGTTGTCGGCCCCCGAGGCATTGAGCCCTAGCGATGCGCTGAGAGAAATCGTGAGAGTAACCCGGCTGAACGATGCGCTCCTACGGCGGACGAGTGGGGCGACCTGGATGGTCTGGGGCATCGTTGTTCCTGCAATCTTCCTGACCTACGGGCTCGTGGGATTGCTCAGCGTATCGAACCCGGCCCTGGCAGCAATCTTCCCCTTCATTTGGGCGCCCTGGGTCGGGTTGGGGATCCTCCTTACTGCGTTCCTCTGGCGAACGGCAGGCATGCAGGTGCCCGTTTCCCGGCCCGTCGCCCGGCGTCAAGGGATTCTCACCGCCCTCGTTTTCCTCCTGGTCATACTCGGGGGCTTGACCATAGTGGGCGCGCTCCACTTGCCGTTCGCTCAGCCCGCGGTGGCATTGCTCGGCTCCGGAGCGGCTCTCATCCTGGTCGGCGGGACCGGACTGAATTGCGTCTCTCGGGCGGACCGGGGGATCTGGGTTCTTGGGGGGGCCGTCCTGGCGGGCGTTGCGCTGACGGTTGCTGCGGTTCTGCGAGGCAGTCTCACAGAACAGTACACATGGTTCACCTTGATCGCCCCGTTGGCGACGGGGCTCGTCTGCACGCTCGGTGGGGCACTCGTGGCGTCAAGGGAACAACCGCGGTCGTGAGACGCCCCTTCCCACTCGACACGCGGATCCACCAGCCCAGCCGCATGCGCATCATGGCGCTGTTGTTCCGGAACCGCTCCGCGGCGTTTGTGTGGGTCCGTGAGACCTTGGGAATGACGGACGGCAATCTATACCAGCACGCGGTGCAGCTCGAAAAGGCCGGCTTCGTTCGGCGCCATTTCGCGTTCACCGCGAGAGGTTTCCAACTCCGAATCTCGATAACCTCCGAAGGAGATGCAGCGTTTCGAGCCTACCTCGCAGCCTTGAAAGACTATCTCGTCCTTGACCCAGCGTCGACAAACGAGCGGACTCCTCGACTGAGAGCCGGGTGAATGCGGGATAACGCCCATCGGTGGAGTTGGATACCCAGTCTCCTCTCTCGGCTGGGTACCATCGCAGACTAGGGTCTCCAATTGGCCCCGTCGAGATCACGCACCACCGGCGAGCCCGGGAGATTAGCAGAACCCCCGGGCATCGGTTTCGTTTCACGCGGGGGAAGTTACGTTTCAGGAGGTCCTCCCGGCGAAGTTACGTTTCAAAGCCGACGGCGCGGCCGCTGCGGCACGCCGCCGGGACCTTCGTCGAAGTCGGCCGTGGGCGGTCCGAACCCGCGACCCGAAACCTCGAACTGGGTGATCCAGATCGGCACCTCCCCGAGCGACGTAATCTCCGGCGGGTCCTCGCCATACCCGGTGCCCTCCCGGTGGAGCCACAGACCGTGGAGGCCGGCGCGTTCAGCGGCGCGGACATCGGTGTTCGGCTTGTCCCCGACGTAGAGTGTCTCGTGCGGCGGGATCTTCAGTCGCTCCGCCCCTCGCTGGAAGATACGGGGGTCCGGCTTCGCGATCCGCTCGGTGCCGGAGGCCACCACCGCGTCGAAGAATCCGAGGACCCCGGCATGGGCCAGTACCTGGCGGGCCGACATCTCAGAGATGTGGTTCGTCACGACGCCGAGCTTCAGGTGGCTCGCCTTGAGTTGGTCGAGGCAGAGGGGGACGTCGGAGAAGAGGCTCGGCCGGAATTCGTACGTCGACACGGCCCGATAAAACTCCGTCCAGCGGGTCGGAGAGACCGGCCCCCCGGTCGCTCCTTCGAGTACCTTTCGCCAGAACTCCTCCAGCGACCACGTCTCGCCTCCCTGATCGTTCTCCTCCTGCTTCTTCCCGAACCAATGGGAGAGAGCGTCCGCGTCGACCGGGAGCCCCGCCCGGGCCGCCATGTCTTCCACGGCCGGAAAGTCGGCGAAGTCCACCAGCGTTCCCCCGAGGTCGAAGAGCACCGCGTGGATGCGATTACCGGTGGGGGGGGCCATACCGCGGACCCGAACGGGCCGGGCTCTTCAATCTTCGGGCGGTGCGGACCCGCGAAGAGCGGAGTCCTCCAGCCTCTCGAGCGCGCGTTCCACCCGAACCTAACGGCGGCGGTGGCTACCTTGGGCGCAGTTCTCGAGCAACGCTCATGCCGAGCTGCGTGAGACGGTAGACCTTCAACCGAGTGGACCGGTGGGCGACGTGGCGCCGCTCGACCACGAGCGCCCCCGAAGCAACAAGCCGCTGCAGGACCTTTGCCAGGGAGCCTTGTCGAACGGAGAGGGCCGTCGCCATCCCTTCTTGGGTCAGGGCCAGCGGCGCGACATCCGCGTCGTAGAACGGACGTTGTTTCATCAAGTGCAAGAAGACCCTCCGCGAAATCTCCTGCCCTTCGACGCCCGATGGCGATGGCTGATCGGGGGGTGTACCGACCGTCACTTCGGGAACGCCCGCGCCGAAGCGCCCTGATGAGTCTACCATCGAGGTTCCCTCGACGAATGCGACCACCTGGTGCTCCATTTCCGGGACGGGTGCGGTCTCCCCTTGCTCAAGTTGGGTACTGTCCACCTCCGCAGTCCGTTCGGGAAACGCCCCGCCCCCTCGCGGTGGGTCATTCACCGAGTCCGGGGGACGCAGTTCGCGTGCGGCCCGCGCCCCTCGGAGAAGGCTCCAAGCGACCCAGACGGCCAGGGCGGTTCCGAGACCAGCCACGAAGCCGAGTGCGATGTCCCCGAGGCTCATGGACGAATCCGGGTATGGCCTAGCCCTTGAAGGAGGCGCGTCCGTGGATGCGGAGCGTTCGGGAGTCGACCCGCCGACCCCGATCGCCCCAGGACCGCACCCACCCTCGCCGGCGTCTAGATACCCGGTTTCTTCGGAGGAGAACGCCCTTCGGACAGGAGCGCCCCGATCCACTGCTCTCCCTCGGCACGCCAGCGCCGGTCGCGACGCCGGAGAAGGAGGACGGCGACTCCGAGGGCTCCAACGACGACCGCGACCAACGCGATCGCAAATTCGCCATAGATGGAGGAGGGTGTGGAGCCCGGGCCCGGAACGGGGCGGCCCCCCGTGACGGTCAACGACGTGTCAACGGAGGTGGAATTTCCGTGAGTGTCCCGTACGAGCACTGTCACCGAGTACGTCCCGGCTGCCGAAGGAAGACAGGGAAGGTTGGAAAGGTTGTTCGAATGGCAACCCGGCGGCAAGCCGCTGTAGGAGAAGGCGAGCACCGTTGCCATTTCCGAAGCGGTGACAGCGAATACTGTCGAATTGCCGAGGACCAAACGGTTGGGCGTTGCGGCAAATCCTTCGACCTGCGGATGCCCGCGTCCCCCCGCCGGATAGACCGTCAGCATCGTACCAACCTCGGTAGAGACCCCCCGCACCGCCTTGACGACTAGTTGGACCGTGTAGGTTCCCGCCGTGGTCGGGGTGCAAAGTAGCACAGAAAGGTTGGCCGGGGCACATCCCGGTGGAAGGCCGGCGTACTCGAAGGTCAGCCCTGCGTTCCCCCCAACCACGACAACCGAGAAGTTCGTTGCATTCCCTAACGCGATGAGCGACGGAACCGCTCCGAACTCGGAGACCCGCGGTGCCGTCCCGACTCCGGCCGGGACGACCGTCAGGTTCAGGGTCGCCGTCGCGCCCCCGCCGATGGAATCGGTCACGCGGACAAGGACAGTGTAATTTCCGGAAGTGCTGGGCTGGCAGGGAAGCGTCGGGATCGTCTGCGAGAGGCACCCGGGGGCGAGCCCCGAGTAAGCGAAGTCGTAGCTTCCGGTCCCGCCAGTGACCGCAACCTCCAGGAGGGTGCGGTTGCCCACGGGGAGAACCGGCGGCACCGCTTGAAAGGAGGACACGCTCGGCAGGGTGTTGACGGTGAGCCTGAGCTGGGCAGCGGCATGGTGTCCGGTGGAGTCCGTGACAACGATCCCCACTCGATACAATCCGGGCATCGACGGGGTGCAGCGGATCGCGGAGGCGTTTTGGCTAGGACACCCGGGCGGGAGGTTAAGGTAGGAGAAGCTGAGAGTCCCGTTCGCGCCCGCAGTCGACACGTTTAGCGCGACGGGCAAACTCACATCCGTAACGTCTGGAGTTGATGTGAACCCTCTCACCGAGAGGGTCGAAGATGCCGTACCGAACTCCCACAGATCCGCGGTACTTCCGAGTGCCGTCTGCCCGCCGAAGAGCACCAAGTACCCGTCGGCCGAATCGAACGCCATCTGGGAACCGTCCCGCGGACTCGGTGACTGGGGAGGGAACTGGGCAGTCCAATTCGAGCCGACGTACGTGTAGGTCCGATCGAGTAGGGTGGTACAATCGGCCGTCCCGCACCCTCCGAACTCGACCGCTACGCCAAAGGTAGGGTCGTAGGCCAGCGTTGCGTAGAAATCTGCAGACGGAGCGCCCCGCACCGAACCCGTCAGGTCCGTCCAGGCACCCCCATGGAAGGCCCACGTTTGGTTGTTCAGACCGCCCCCGAGGAGCAGAAGGTAACCATCGGCGGCGTCGTACGTCAGCCCCGGGGCCGAAACGGGCGAGGTAAGGGGCGGGCTATGACTCGAGACCGTAATGTTGGTCCAGGTCCCGGCTCGGAAGGTCCAGGTGTCGTTGAGTCCAAATTCGTTCGACCCGCCGAAAAGGACCGCCTCGCCATCGACGGGATCGTAGGCTATTCCGGCCTCGCTCCGGTTGGACGGTGCGACCGAAGGGGTGAGCCGGGTCCACCCCCCGCCTACAAATTCCCAGGTGTCCCCACAGACCGGGAAGGAGGGATTCGCTCCGCCCCGACAGCTCACGCTCTCGCCCCCAAACAAAACGACGTAACCGTCCGCCCCATCGTAGGCGAGAGCCGCGCCGTTTCGTGCGCTCGGCGCGGTCGACAGCGTTCCGGTCAGGTCGGTCCAGTTTCCGTGCAGGTAGGTCCAGGTATCCCCGAGGAAGTAGCTGTTCCCGCCAGGAAAAGAGGCATACCCACCGAACAGGAGGACGTACCCGTCGGCTCCGTCGTAGACCATGCTCGCCCCGGCGCGGGGCGGCGGTGGAGCTGACAGGCTCCGATTCGTCCAATTCCCACCGGAGTAGGTCCAGGTGAGGCCGGTGTTCGGCGATGGGGACCCCGTCGGACGCCCCCCGAATGCAATCACCGTACCGGCGACCGCATCGTACGTCCACGCCCACTCTCCGCTCGCAGGAGGGGTCCCGGGCGGGCGGAACTCGGTCCAGCTACCGGAGGCGTACCTCCACGTGTCGTTGAGGCACTTCGCTTGTGGGCAATTCGAATACCCGCCCCCCGCGAGGAGAACGTAACCATCCGCTTGATCGTCCGTGAGCAGAGGGAAGACCATCGTCGGCGGGCTCCCGATGGACGTGGCCAGTACCCACGCCGTCCCGTTGAAGGTCCAGGTGTCGTTGAGGGGGCCCGACGCGCCTAACCCGCCGAAGAGGACGATGTCGTGGTCGCGAGAGTCGAATGCTGCCGCCGCGTACCCCCGTCCTGGCGGGTGGCCCATCACGAGGGACGTCAGGTTCGTCCATCCCCCTCCGGAGAAAGCCCACGTGTCAAGACACAGGCCGTTACAAGCCGAGGTGTAGTTGTACCCGCCGAACAGGACGGCGGAACCAAGTGTCGGGTCATACGTAAACGTCGCTTGGTCTCGGGCCGGTGGAACCCGGGAAGGGTGAAGCTGGAGCCAGATGCCAGCCTGGAAGACCCACGTCTGCGCACGGGCTGTGCAGTTCGCGCCCGTAAAGAGCACCGCCTCCGAATCTGCACCGTCGTACGTTAGCGAGGAGCCACGGCAGCCGCCGGGGGCGACCGAGGTGTTCACAAGCGTCCAGGTCCCTTTCGCATAGGTCCAGGTCGAAGTATTCGCCCTGACGGGGTTGATGGAGCCCTGGGCAAGAAGAAGAACAGAGGCGTCCGCCGCGTCGTAGGTCATGAGTCCGCCAGTAGTCAAGGCGGGAATAGATCCGATCGGCTTCCAGCCTAGAACGATCGTGGAGACTCTCGACACAGGTGCGAGATTGTTACCGCATTGAACCGAATCTCTGCCGCCGCCGGTGCACGACCAGTGCCCGCCTTCGGCCGGGCCGTTACCGGAGGAGAGCGATCGCTGCGCCGCACCGAGAGGACCCGAAGACTGGGTTGGTTCTGGACCCGCCGTCATCCCCGAGCGGTCCGTCGAAATTGTGGCAGGGGCCGAAGGTACTTGCGAGCTCAATTGAGGCCAAAACGCTACGACCAGGGTCAATAGGATCGGAACGACGGTGAACATGGCCTGGAACCCGCGCTCCCGGACTCCTTGAGGTCGCCAATGGCGTCGGCCACGCGCACCACCTGCCGTCGAGAGCCATCTGAAGGAATTCGCCTCGAGGAGTTCCGTCAACCTTGATCCCGATCGTCTCGAGCCGCTTAAGGCTGAGCGGGATAAATTCCTGAAATATTCCGTTGGGGCTCCAATTGGGCACTATCTAGGCCTCCTCTCCCGCAGGGGCCCGCTGCACTCCCTGGGCGCCTTCCACGACCGGCGACGAGGCGCTCCGACGGCGAGCGCCGGTCGCGGACCCCCGCGGTCCGCCTAGGCTACATTCACCGACACGATGTCGGAATGTCGCATCAGGATCGCGCGGGCGATCTTGAGGTTCTTCCCTGCCTTCCCGATCGCGCGCGCCTTCCAGGTCGGGTCGACCGTGACGGTCACGTGCCGACCCTTGCCCTTCGGTTGGAACTCGACCTTCCGGGGTCCGAACGGGAAGAACACGTTCCGCGCGAGCACTTCGGCCTCGTCGGAGTACTCCACGACCTGGATCTCCCGGTGGGTCTGGCCCTTGAGCCGGTCGACGACGGCGCCGCCCGGCCCGACGGCCTTCGGGATTTCCCCGGGGTAGACCAGGAACACGACCTTGTCCTCGGCGTGGAGGCAATCCTTGACCCGCGCGCCGGTCCGCTCTTCGAAGAGCCGGATCAACCCCAGCGTCTCAGTATCGAACGAGATCTCGGGCATGGAACGGGTTCTCGACCGGCGCCGGACGGCTACGACGTCTCCAGCGAGAGGATCGCAGAGGACCCGGGGTCGAGGATCGCGAGCGCGCTGATCGGGAACGGCTTACCGCACGCGGCGCCCAGCTCCACGCTCGTACCAGGGTAGTGGTAGACCGGCACTTTCTCGAACCGGCTCTCGTGGAGGAACGGCTCGTACGGACAGCTCGTGGACGCGATGACCAGGCGGGCGTGCTTTTCCTTCGCCGCGTCGATCGTCTCGTTCACGCCGATCCGCACCTTGCCGGTCTGCAATGCTACCTTGAGCGCGTGTCCAAGATCCATCGTTCTCCTTCCCTAGGCTTCGACCGTCGGCTCGTCGGCGTCGGCCGCTTCGACGGGCGGCGGCGGGGGCGTGAGCTGCGGCGGCGTCCGCGGGGCGATCGTCGGTCGGTAGACGAGGTTCACCGCGCCCGTGCCGAGCGTGATCGGCTGGCCGACGATGATGTTCTCGGCGACGCCCTTGAGGTCGTCGGCCTCGCCGGTGATCGCCGCGCGGAGCAGATGCGCTGCGGTGATCTCGAAGGCGGCCCGGGCGAGCACGCTGGTCTTCTTGCCGGAGATCCCGTGGCGGCCGATGGCCCGGATATCCCCTTCGTTGGTCATGACGTCGGAGACGAGCATCAGGTGCCGGATGTCGACGGTCAATCCCTGTTCGCCGAGCGTCCGCGAGGCTTCCTGGATGAGGGCGGCCCGCGCCGCCTCGATCCCGAAGACCTTGTAAATTTCGAAGACCGAGTTCGTCGTGGTACGGTCGCCATCGACGCCCGGGAGCTCGAGCACGTCCTCGAGGTTCGACCCCTCGGTGTAGATCACGTACTCGTCCTTCTCCTTCTTGATCAGGGCGCGCTTGATCCCGCTCACGCCCTTGATCCGGATCCCCTTCGCCTCTTCGCTGGCGGCGAGCAGCTTCTTGAACGGCATGTCCTCATCGGGGTCCTCCTTCTTCGCTTTCCCCGGAGCGGGGGTCGGGGGCTCGGCGAGGAAGAGCTCGAACGACCGACCCTCGCCGGAGCCCGACCCGTGGCCCAGCCGGAACTTCCGGGTATCGATGTTCTCCTGGAGCGACCGCTCGATGTCGGCGCGCTTCACCCCGCGGCCCTGCATCAGGCCGAGCTGGGGCGTCACGACGACCTTGAGGTCCTCGACCACGGTTCCGATCGCCGCGACGTCGGGGATCGTCGTGACTTCGATCTGCAGCGCGATCTTCTGGACCTCGTCGCGGTCGGTGCGGTGTTTCCGTTCCACGTAGACCGTCATCATCGGGGTGGACGGGACGCGCCGCGCGTCGACGAGCTCGATGAGCCGGGGGAGCCCGAGTGTCACGTTCATTTCCGCGACGCCGGCGTAGTGGAACGTTCGCAGCGTCATCTGGGTGCCGGGCTCGCCGATCGACTGCGCGGCGATGATGCCCACCGACTCGTGCGGGTCGACGCGGGCCCGGCCGAATCGGACCGCGACCTCGTGGACGACCTTCTTGAGCTCGGCCGGCTCGAGCCGGAGGTGCTGCACCCGGTCGTGGAACTCCTTCAGGATGAGCGGCGGAAAGACCACCCCGTCGATCGCGGCGAACTCGACGAGCAGGCTGTCGAGCTTCGAGGGGGGTTTCTTCTCTTCCTTCGTCACGTCACTCCCCCTCGAAGCCGGGACCCTCTTCGGGAGAGGGAACCTCATCGGCCTCTTCCTCTTCGGAATCCTCTTCCAACTGCGCCTCGGCGAGAAGATCCATCTCCTCTTCGGTGACCGGCGGGGTGCCCCCCGGTCCGTCCGGCTTGTCGTCGGACGACGGCTTGACGCGTCGGCCGAGGGCCATCGTCACGATCTCGTCGAGCGCGATGGCCAGCCCACCATACGAGCGCGTCGGGTCGATGCCGTCCTCGCCGTACTTGTACTCGATGATCGTGCCCGCCGTGTTCCGGACCGTCCGGTCCTCGTCGACGTGCAGGTCCTCGAGCGCGTTGATCAGGCGGCGTTGCATGTACCCGGACCGGCTCGTCCGGACGGCCGTGTCCACGAGCCCCTCTCGGCCTCCCATGGAGTGGAAGAAGTATTCCGTCGGCGACAGACCGCGCTTGTAGCTCGACGAGACGAACCCCCGGGCGTCCGCCCCGAGGTCGCCCCGGCCGTAGTGCGGGAGCGTCCGGTTGAAGTAGCCGCGCATCAGCCGCTCGCCCCGAACCGATTGCTGGCCGACGGCGCCGGCCATCTGGGTCAAATTGAGCATCGACCCCCGGGCGCCGGACCGGGCGAGAATGACGGCGGGGTTCTCGAGCCCCAAGTGACGGCCCGCGATCTCTCCGGCGTTGTCGCGGGCCCGGCCGAGCTCGCGTCGGACCAGCACCTCGAGCGTCTCTTCGAGGGAACGCCCGGGCATCTGCTCCAACTCCTGCTTCCGATACTGCTCGACGAGCTCGTTGACCTTCAGCCGGGCCTCCGCGAGCACGTCGTCGATCTCCTTCCGGGCGTTCTTCGGAACGTCCTCGTCATCGATGCCCGTGGAAAGGCCCCGAAGGTCGATCGTGGCGATGGCGAGCCGGCTCGCCTCGTCGAGGAACTGCCGGGCTCGGGCCACGCCGTAGTTGCGCGCGATGGCGTCGAGGAGCGCGCCCTTCTCGTAGGCCACGGATTTCTTGTCGATCGCGCCGGCCTTGAGCTCGCCCCGGTCGACGACGACCCAGGCGTCATGGGGGCAGTGGAGCGGCGGGTCGGTGCACTTGTTCCAGATGTTGGCGCGGTACTCGAGGGTGAGGTCCTTGGGGAGGAGGGTGGAGAAGAGCTGCTTGCCGGTCCAGAACTCGTTCCCGTCCTTCTCGGTGCCGGCCGGCGGCGGGATCGGCATTTGGATCCGGGAGAGCATGTAGGTGACCTCGTGGCGGTTGAAGTGGGGGTTCTGGTAGGTGAGGAGAAACATCCCGGTGATGTGGTCGTGCAGCATCCCGATGATCGGTCCGCCGTACCGGGGTGATAGGATGTGTTCCTCGACCTTCATGAGGACCTTCGCCTCGGCGCGGGCCTCCTGACTCTGGAGCACGTGCAGGTTCATCTCGTCGCCATCAAAATCTGCGTTGTAAGGCGGGCAGTCGCAGAGGTTGAACCGGAACGTCTTGTGCGGCAGGATCCGGACGAAGTGGGCCATCATGCTCATCCGGTGCAGTGACGGCTGCCGGTTGAACAGGACGATGTCGCCGTTGATCAGCTGCCGTTCGACGACACACCCGGGGGTGACGAGCTCGGCGCACGCCTCGGCGTTCTTGTCCATGACCTTGATGCGCTGGCCGTCCTCGCGGATCAGGTAGTTCACCCCGCACTGGTAGATTCCTTCCTTATCCGCCGGCGTCGGCCCGCGCTTGACGAGCTCCTTCGCGATCTCGGCGTTGTACGGAGTGACCTCGAGGGGGACCGTCAGGGCCCGGCCAATCTCGGTCGGGATGCCAACCTCGTTGATCGACAGCATCGGGTCGGGGGAGATGACCGTCCGGGCGGAGAAGTTGACCCGTTTCCCGGAGAGGTTCGACCGGAACCGGCCGTCCTTTCCCTTGAGCCGTTGGGCGAGCGTCTTGAGGGGCCGGCCGGACCGGTGGCGGGCCGGTGGGATTCCGCTCGTCTGGTTATCGAAGTAGGTGGTCACGTGGTACTGGAGCAGCTCCCACAGGTCCTCGACGACGAGCTGGGGAGCGCCCATGTCGCGGTTCTCGCGGAGCCGTTGGTTGATCCGGAGCACGTCGACCAGCTTGTGCGTGAGGTCGTCCTCGCTCCGTTCCCCGCTCTCGAGCGTGATCGACGGGCGGACCTGCACCGGCGGGACCGGCAGGACGGTAAGCACCATCCACTCGGGACGGCCGGCCTTCGGGTTGAGTCCGAGGGCCCGAACATCGTCGTCGGGGATCCGCTCGAGGCGGGCCCGGACCTCCTTCGGAGTGATCTTGTGCCCGTTCTCGCGGAACGTCGTCGGCTTGTCGAGGATGATGCGCTGCTGCACCTCGTGGCAGTGGGGACAACTGCGTTCCTCCTTCGTCTCGCGCGGCGTCGGTGGGGACGACGGTCCGTCGTCGCCCTCGATGGCCACCTCCGCGCGCCCGCCGGTGGGGGCGTCGGGGAGCAGTCGACCGCAGGCGCGGCAGGTGGACTGGAGGAGCCGCTTGATCTCCTTCGCGTAGCCGACGTGGATCACCGGCATGGCGAGCTCGATGATGCCGAAGTGGCCCGGGCACTCGTTGACGCGGCCGCCACAGGTCCGGCACCGGAGATTCGGCTCGATCACGCCGAGATGAAGGTCCATGAGCCCCATCTCGATCGGGTAGCCGTCGTCGTCGTACGTGTCGGCGGTGATCACCTTCACGGCATTCATGCGCCGGATCTCGTCCGGCGAGAGGAAGGCGAACTGGAGGCTCTTGATCCGCTTGGATAGTCCTTGCGCCATCGAGGAACCTCCTACCGCATGTCCTCCAGCTGGAGGCGCATGATCACGCCGAGGCTGATCAGCTCCTCCAGGAGCAGCTTGAACGAGTAGCTCATCTCGACTGGATAGATCGACGACGTATTGCCGCAGCTCGGGCACCGGAGCGAACCGGTCCGGGCGTCCGGTATCGCGATGTGGCCGCATTCCGTGTTGCCGCAGACGTACTGGATCGTTCCGTCGGACTCGTCGAGCAGACGGTCCTTGATGACCATCGCCACGCCGTGACCGATCAGACAGTCGCGTTCCATCTCTCCGAATCGGAGACCGCCCTGCCGCGACCGGCCCTCCGTCGGCTGGCGCGTCAGGATCTGGACCGGGCCCCGGGATCGCATGTGCATCTTCCCGGCGACCATGTGGTGGAGCTTCTGATAGTAGATCACGCCGACGAACACCTCGGCGTCGAGGCGTCGGCCCGTGAGGCCGTCGTAAAAGGTCTCCCGTCCGGACGGGTGGAAGCCGAGCGCCTTGAGCGATTCACGGAGGGCCTCCTCCCGCTCGCCAGAGAACGGCGTGCCATCGATGACGCGGCCCTCGAGGGAGCCGACCTTCCCGCCGAGCATCTCGAGCACGTGGGCCACGGTCATGCGGGACGGGATGGCATGGGGGTTGACGATCAGGTCCGGAGTGACCCCGTCGCGGGTGTACGGCATGTTCTCCTGGGGGACGATGAGCCCGACCACGCCCTTCTGACCGTGGCGGGAGGCGAACTTGTCCCCGAGCTCCGGCACCCGCTGGTTGCGGACCTTGACCTTGACGAGCTTCGAGATGTTCTCTCCCTCGGTCAGAATCACGCTGTCGACCCAGCCCGATTCGCCGGCGCGGACGGTCACCGAGGTTTCGCGGCGTTTCTGGGGAGTCAGCAGGTCGGTCTTTTCCTCCAGGAACCGGGGCGGGGAGGTCTTGCCGACGAGCACATCGCTTTCCGTGACCTCCAGCTCGGGGAAGATCAGCCCGTCCTCGCCCAAGTTACGGTACGCCGTGTCGACGCGGGCGCCGGCCACATCGGGGCGCGGGATCTCGAAGCGGTCTTCCTGGCCGCCCGGATACTTGCGTTCCTCACCCCGGTACGTTCGGAAGAAGGACGAGCGGCCGAGACCGCGGTCGATCGCGGCCTGGGAGAAGACGAGCGCGTCCTGCATATTGTACCCCTCGTAGGAGAGGACTGCCACGACGAAGTTCTGCCCTGCGGGACGCTCGGTGAACTGGACGTAGCGCATCGTCTGGGTCCGGATCAGCGGCGCCTCGGGGTAGTGGAGCAGATGTCCCCGAGTATCCGGTCGCCGGCGGTAATTGACCGACTCGACGCCGAGCGCCTGCTTGGCCATCCCCGAGCCCATCGTGTTCCGCGGGGTGGAGTTGTGCTCGGCGTACGGGATGAGCCCCGTGCAGACCCCGAGCATGAGGTTGGGGTCGATCTCGAGGTGGGTGTGCTCCTTGTGGAGGAGGGACGGGGTAGGGAAGACGTGGTGACACCGACCGCATTCGACGTCGGCGGCCTCCTTTTTGTCCCCCGCCGAGACCCAGCGGATATCGCTTCGCGAGAGGGCCCGTTCACAGTTCGGGCACCGCTCGGGGGGTAGGAATGCGTCCACGCCGATCAGCGTGTCTTCTTCCTCCTCTGCGTCCATCCATTCGACCTTGCCCTGCCGGATCAGGTCCGTGTACGACAGCGTCCCTCGGGCCAACTCGTCCAGGTCCGAGCGGGTGACCCGCGGGGTCGCCTCCTTGACGCTGATCAATGGCCGACGAAGACGTCCCGAATCGCAGTGAACGATCACCTCATTCATGCGTTGATCGCTCCGAACGTTGATCTCGTAGATCTTGTCGCCGAGCGTGGGGGACAGCGTACCGGACCGTCGGCGTTCCCGGATCTCCTGCACGAGCTCGGTCGGGTTCGAGTGGAGTCCGATCAGGTTCCCGTTCACGTAGACCCGGGCGGCCCGCTTGCCCTTCGACCCGGAGGCTTCCTGGAAGACCTCGGGGCCGATCTCGCGCGTGTTGAGGTCCCGGAGGATGAGGGCGACCTCGTCCTCGTCGGCGCCTTCCGAAACGTCGACACAGAGAGCGTAATTCTTCACGAGGCCGCAGTTCTGTCCCTCGGGCGTTTCGTTGGGACAGAGTCGTCCCCACTGCGTGGGGTGCAGGTCACGCGCCTCGAAATGCGGCTGACTGCGGGTGAGCGGGCTCGTGACCCGGCGGAGGTGAGAGATCGTAGACATGTGACTGGTCCGGTCGAGCAGCTGGCTCACCCCCGAGCGTCCGCCGACCCAGTTCCCGGTCGCGAGGGCGTGGACGAGCCGCTGGGTGAGGAGGTCCGGCCGGATCGCCGAAGCGATCCGCAGGTCCTTCTTTCGGGCGAAGGAGCGCTCGAGCTGGTACTTGAGGTCCTTCAGGAGCATCGTGAAGGCCACCCGGAAGAGGTCCTCCATGAGGTCGCCGGCGAGCTTGAGCCGCTTGTTCGCGTAATGGTCCTTGTCGTCTTCGCCGCGCTGGCCCAGGTTGAGCTCGAGGACCGTACGGGCCATGCGGCCAAGGTAGAGGGCCTTCTTCAGCCGGTCCGGCTTCGAATCGCCGAGGTGCGGTAGGAGGGAGCGGTCGAGGATGCCGTCGACCTTGCGCTGACGGTACTCCTTCGCCTGGCCGGTGGCGAACTTCTTCTCCAGGTAGAGGAGCGCATCCTCGGTGGTGAGGATCCCCTCGGGGGGGTAGAGCTTCTTCGAGATGCACTCCTCGAGATTGACATTGAGGAGGTGCTTCATCGTCTGGACGAACGGCTCGTCCAGCGGCAGAAGCTCGCCCAGGACGGCCTGGTAGATCTCCTCGTCGTTTTTCATTCCGAGGGCTTTCATCAGGATCGCGAGCGGGATCTGGCCCGAGGCGCTGGGGACGGAAACATGCAGCACGCCGTCCTTCTTCTTCTCGACGACGGTGAGCGACCGGTAGCCGCCGCGCTGGCTGAACACCTTGGCGCTCTCGATCGGCGTACCGTACCGTTCGTTGAACTCCGCGAAGATCCGGTTGGGCGCCAGGTCCTCGAGGCTCATGATCACCCGCTCGGTCCCGCCGATGATGAAGTAGCCACCGGGGTCGGCCGGGTCCTCGCCGTACTCGACGAGCTTGGCGCGGTATTCCTCCGCGGAGAGAGGGAATCCCGAGTCGCGCTCGATGTTGCCCTGGTGGAGATTGCAGGGCCGGCTCTTGACCATGATCGGGAGATCGCCGATGTGCACGTCTTCGGGTGCGCGCTCGACCCCGTTCTCGACGACCGTGACGCGCAGGTAGATCGGGGCCTGATACGTGAGGTTCCGGAGACGGGCCTCCATCGGCGTCAGGGTTGGCTTCGAGCCGACCGGTTCCTTCACGAATGGCTGGCCCACGAACACCGTGGGTTCGGAAGTGGAGTCGAGCTGGGACCGGGCGTCGCGCCGGCGGCCGACGCGCACGTAGATGGAGCTCTTGGTCTTCTGGACGTCCAACCGGATGACCCCGCGGTCGGTGGAGTCTTCGCTGACCCGAGCGTCGTCGACGATCCGCTGCATCCGAGAGTTCGGGTTGTCGGGCGTCGGTAGGAAGTCGTTGAAGCTCGCCAAGTGATGGTTGACGGTCGATCGTTCGCGGAAGAAGGCATCTACGATTTCGCGCATGACAGTGAACCTCTAGTCCCCCAAGTTCGCAATGACGACCCGATAGGCCACCGCTTCCCCGGCCGTAGGCGAGGGCCGACGGACCCGGATGAGCCGGCCAGAGAGCGGCTCGGCGGCTTCTTTAGCGGCGCGAACGGCCAGAGCGGTCAGCAGGCCAGGGTCGCTGGCGAGGATCTTCGGCAGCCGCTCGATCGGCGTGGCGAGCTCTTCGAGGACCTGGCGGCCCTCGGCTTCGGTGAGCAGCTCGTGCGAAGGGATCAGATGGTGGGTCTGGAACTCCCGCCTCGACGGGGCCTTCACGCTCTTCGCCGATTTGCGGGTGCGGGCACGCGCGGGGCTCATGCGGACTCCAGCGGAGCGGAACGGGCCCGGGGGGATTTCCGGAGAACGCGGCCGACGCGTGCGGCGCCTCTCGTTCGAACCCCCGACCGCCTGGTTAAAAGCCAGATGCTCTGTGTCGGGCCGACGAGCGTACCCGCCGGCCTACCGAACTGAGCTACGGGCCCGCGGCCGTTCCGACGGGGCGCGACCCGGGGCTCGTATTTCAGGTTTCGCCGCCGGTGATTCACTGGAGGCTCTCCAAGTTCGAGATGATCGACCAGATGGCGGTGCGACCGTGGGTAGGAAGATTCGAATCGTTGGCCAAGTCGTCGAGCACGTAGACGGCGCTCGCGACGCGCAGGTCGAGCGCGACCGCGGCTTTCAGCAGCTCGTCGCGGGCCGACTGAGCCCCTCGACGGATGTTCCGCGGAACGGAACCGTCCTCGCTGAGCGCAACGAGCGACTGGGCGATCCGCTCTAGCTGGAGGGTCTTGCCGACGATGGCGGAGGGTTCGGCCGCGGTCGGCGGCACGGCCCGACTATCGGTAGCGTTCAAGAAAACGTCCGAGACTCGTCGCGCCTACGCGCGACGGGCTTCGCCTCCTTCTTTGTACGCAGTGACGACGAGCAGCGTCTTCGATTCGCGGATCCCCTTCACGACCGGCAGGCGGTGGAGCACGAATTCTTTCAGTTCCTCGTAGTGGGGGAAAGTGACCTTGACCATGATATCCGTGTCACCGGTCACGAGAAAGACGTCCTCGGCCTCGGTGAACCTCGCCACTTCGGCCGCCACTCCGTCGGCCTCGGCGGTCTCCACCTTGAGGGCGATGAGCGCGGTGACGTGCTCGTCCCCCCAGACTTTCGTGAAGGCGCTCTCGACGGCTCCGCTGACCGGTCCCTTGCTCTTCGTTCCTGGTTTCTCCATCGATACTTTCGCCTCCTGTTCCCTCACTCACTCGGCAACCACGTATCCGGCGCTGGCAGTGGCGGTGGGCCCCGTGTCGGCAGAACCCTCGTCAGGTCACCGGGGCCGATTCGAACTCCTCTTGGAGGTCGTCGACCACCTGTTCGATCACTTGGCCGGCGGCGGGCGCGCGATACTCGCGCACTCCCCCCGCTTCACTCGAAACGCGCGCGACGAGCTCCTTCCGGCTCCGAAGAAACTCGACACTGCAAATGAGCTCCTCCACCCCAACCCCCAGACCCCCGTTCCGAAAAAGGTCCACTATTTAGGCATTTTGGCGACTAAATTGAGCCCGAATCGGGGGTCGGCCTCCTCCGGGCCTTCACGAGCGCGAACGGTCGTAGGTGAGTTCGTAGATCCATCCGTCCGGTCCGCGAAAGTGTTGCCACGCGAGCCCGATCGTGTCGTCTCGTTCCAGCGGACCCATGAGCTCCCCGCCCGCAGCCTTGAGCTCCTCTCGTGCGCCTTCGATGTCGTCGACGGCGAAACCCGGCATTACGCGAACGTCGCTGAACTGGCCGGGGAGGTCGGGCCCTTCGGGTCCGAACAGCTCGAGAAGATCACCGTCGGGCAGTCGAAAGAGGATGAAGTCCCTATCCTCTCTGATTGCGCGCAAGCCCAAAATCGTTCGGAAGAACGTCGCCAGCTCTCCGAGCTTGTCAGTCTTTATCCCGACCCAGGAGATTCCCTTGACCTTCATCTCGCCCCCCTCGCCGAGCGGGGCCGACCTCGAACGGCGTATTAAGCCGGCCTCGGACTCGATTTCTACGGGTGACTGTCCGTCGCGGGCGAGGGTCGTAGCCCCCCGGACGCGCTCCTTCCGCCTGCGCCCCGACCGAACGCCCCCGACGGTGCGCCCGGCGTCAGACCTAATATGCCCCGGCCGGCTCGAAGCGACCGAGCGGAGAGGATGGGCAGCGGCGACCGGAACCTCCGGGTAGAGATCCGGGTGGAATTGAAGTCCGGTATCCTGGATCCCGAGGCCGAGACGGTCGAGAAATCGCTCGCCCTGCTGGGAATAACTCCCGTTTCACGAGTGACGACCGCTCGCGTGTACATTCTCGAGTTCGCGAACGTCGATCGGGCCCGGGCCGACGCGATGGCCCGAGAAGCGGTGGATCGGCTCCTGGCGAACCCGGTGATCCATCGGGTGACCGTGACTCCCCTCTTGGACTGAGGGAAGTCATGCCCGGCCAGGCCATCGATGGGGAACCGGAATGGGCGCCGGGCGTCTCCACGGTTCCCTTCCGCAATCTGAGCCGCGCCGCATTGGTCCGGACCTCCGCCCGTCTCAACCTCGGGTTCGATTCCGTCGAATTGGTCCGGATCCAGCGCTATTACATGCGGGCCGGCCGCGAACCCACAGACCTCGAGCTCGCGGGGCTGGCCCAGAGCTGGAGCGAGCACTGCAGCTACAAGAGTTCCCGCGTTTTCTTGCGCGCCGCCTTCGGGAAGCTCCAGTCAGCACGTCGGGTGCTCGGAACCGGCGATGCCGGGGTCATGAAGTTCGAGGATGGGTTCGCCTATGCCCTCCGGATCGAATCGCACAATCACCCGTCCGCCGTCGAGCCTTATGGCGGCGCGGCCACGGGAATCGGAGGCATCCTCCGCGACATCCTGGCGGTGGGCGCGAAGCCCATCGCCCTGGCAGACCCGTTGTTCTTCGGACCGCTGGACCGGGCCCGAGAACAGCTGCCGCCCGGCGTGAAGAGCCCCCGCTACCTGTTCGACGGGGTCGTCGCCGGGATCCGGGACTACGGCAACCGGGTTGGGGTCCCGACCGTTACGGGGGGCATCTACTTCGACCCCCAGTATGTCGTCAACCCGCTCGTCAACGTCGGCTGTGTCGGCTTCCTTCCGAGGGCACGACTGCTTCCGAATAGGGCCCGCGCGGCCGGCGACCGGCTCGTCCTGGTTGGAGGTCTCACGGGTCGGGACGGTATCGGCGGCGTCTCGTTCGCCTCTCGCGAGCTCACCGAACGGAGCGAGACCGAATCCCGAGGCGCCGTACAGCTCGGTAATCCGATCATGAAGGAACCCCTCATCCACGCCTGCATCGAAGCGTTCGACCGAACGCTGGTCCGCGGCTTGAAGGATCTGGGTGGCGGGGGCCTGGCCACCGCCTCCGGTGAATTGGTGCACGCCGGCGGCTTTGGCTCCGAGATCGACCTCGACCGGGTCCCGCTCCGCGAACGCGGCCTCCTACCGTGGGAGATCTGGGTCTCCGAATCCCAGGAGAGGATGCTGCTCGACGTACGTCCTAACGACCTCTCCGCCCTGCTGGCAATCTTCCGTCGGTGGGACGTCCCCGCGACCGACATCGGCCGCGTGAACCGAGGCTCGATCGAACGGATTCGGCTTGGCGGGGTAGCCGCGGGGACCCTCGATGTGGGCTTCCGCGTGGCACCAACCCCACGTCGTCGGCCGACACGAGCCCCCCGTTCGGCCACCCGCAGACCGAGGGCCAGAGTCCCGGACGAGCTCCTTGCCGAACTCATTCGCGACCAGACGCTCGCCCCGGACTCAGTGTCGCGGGAGCCGGTCATCCGCGTCTATGATCACGAGGTCTTCGGTCACACGATATTGAAGCCGCTCCAGGGTCAGGTGACCTCGCCGTCGCACGGCGATGCGGCGGTCCTCCGGCCCCGAACGGAGAGCTGGAAGGGACTCGCTCTCACGGTGGCGGCCCAGCCGTGGGCCTGCCAAGAGGATCCGCGCGGGGGTGGGCGCTGGGTGGTCGAAGAGGCCGCGCGAAACCTGTACGCCGTCGGCGCCCGCCCGGACGCCTTCACGAATTGTCTCAACTTCGGGAACCCCGAGGATCCGCATGTATTGGGCCAGTTCGCAGCGGTTGTTCGGGGCTTGGCCGAGGGTGCCCGCGGTCTCGACTTCGCGATTCCGTCGGGAAACGTGAGCTTCTACAACGGAGGGCTGGGCGCCGAGATCCCTCCAACGCCGGTGCTCCTCGCAACGGGCATCGTCCCCGACGTACGGCAGTGCACCTCGGTCGACCTGAAAGAGGCCGGGAATCCTCTCTATCTCGTCGGCGCGAGCCGACCCGAACTGGGCGGATCTCTCTGGGCTCGCCGAAACGGCCTCCGGGGCCAACCCATCCCCCCGACTCACCCGGCTCGACTGCGTCACATGGGAGAGGCGCTTCTTTCGCTCGCTCGTTCCCACGCTTTAAGGGCGGTCCACGATGTCTCCGACGGCGGGCTCGCTCTGACCCTCCTCGAAATGGCGTTCGGAAGCGGTCTCGGGTTCTCCGTTGACCTCGCAGCCACGGGACTCGCGGGGCCCGGCCTCGCCGCCGTCGGCGAGGGAGCCTCTCGCTGGGTGGTCGAGGTGGACCGTACCCTCGTACCGATGTTCGAGCGCCAGCTCCGAGCCGAGCCGGTCGCACGTCTCGGCGAGGTCATTGCGACGGGCGGTCACTTCCGATGGACCGACCGCACGGTCGCCGACTTGGATCTCTCAGAGCTCTACACCGCTTGGCGCGACGGGTTGCGCTGGACCTGACCGGGGGAACCCCGTGACCGTGTCTGCGCTAGTTTCGGGCGGGAAGGATTCGATATACTCCGCCTACCTGGCAGACACGCAGGGGTTGCACGTCGACGAGCTCGTGGTCCTGAAGCCCGCGGACCCGGACTCGATGATGTTCCACACACCGAATCTCCCCTTGGTTGCCCTTCAGGCCCAGGCCTGGGGCAAGGCGAGTCGGACCGTCCAGGTACGGGGCGCGTCCGAGCGAGACGAGCTCGACGCTGTCCGAGAGGCGCTCTCGGACGCCAAGGGCCCGGTGGTCGCGGGGGCCATCGCCTCGAGCTACCAGTGGAGTCACCTCCAGGCCGTTACATTCTCCCTCAGGCGGCCCCTCTATTCACCGCTCTGGGGAAAGGATCCCGGTCGAATCGTCCGCGAGGAGATCGGCGCGGGGCTCGACATCCGGCTCGTCCAGCTGGCCGCCGAGCCCCTAACGCCGGAGCTTCTCGGGCACCGGCTCGATCTTGACTTGCTGCACGAGATCGAACGCCGGAGCAGGGAGGTCCGCGCGGTGCACGTGGCCGGAGAGGGTGGCGAGTACGAGACGCTGGTGACCGACGTGCCCGATTGGAGCCACCGGCTCATCCTCGATCGGGTCGATTCCGAACAGCACGGGTCCAGCTCCCGGTTGGTCGTACGCGAGGCGCATCTGGAATCGAAAGGCGCCTCCCACAGAACCCCCCAACCCTAAACGTGCCGCCCGATTGGCGGAGGCCGTGACCGCGTGGCCTCCGCTCAAGCCCCGAATCCTGAAGACGGTGCGGGCGCTGGGAGACGCCCGGGCACGCCCCAATCGAACCTGGCTCTCGGGCCTGCTGGGCATCGACCGGAAAGAGCTGGGCCGGCTCCTGGACGAAATCCCCCACCTCGCCCCTCTCGAACGAGCTCTTCGGAAGGCGCACGAGAGCGGAGGTCGTCGGTTCTATGCCCAGTTTCGTGCGCCCCTCGAACTGTTCGTGATGACCCGCGCCACCCGCCCCGACCACGTGATCGAAACCGGCGTTTCCTCGGGGGTCTCCTCGGTGCACTTCCTCGCCGGCCTACGTCGCAACCGGCGCGGAACCCTCCACTCAGTGGACCGGCCGCAGGTACAGCGTTCCGAGTCGCTCGCCGCCGGGGAGTCCATCGTGAGCGTGCCCCGGGGCCGCTCGAGCGGCTGGGCCATTCCACCGGAGTACCTCTCCGGCTGGGACCTGCGGCTCGGACTGAGCCAGGATCAACTCCCTCGACTCGTCCGCGAAGTCTCCACGGTCGACATCTTTCTGCACGACAGCCACCACACCCCCGCTCACCTCACCTTCGAACTCGAAGCGATCCGCCCGAAGCTCCACCCGGGTTCCGTCGTCATGGCCGACAATACCCAGTGGACCGGTCAAGCCTTCGACCGGTTCGCCCGCTCGCTGGGCGCCCGGGTCTTCCGCCGAGGACGGTCCGACCTCGTGGGGCTTCGAGTCCCCGAACCTCTTTAATCGCCGCGTGGCGGTTGGAGGTCCCATGGCCGCGACGCACCCGGCCGACCGCGCTCGAAGCGGATCCGCGCCCGGAGCAGGGAAACGCCTCGGGGCCCTCGCCGCGGCGGAGGACCGCTGGACGGAGGAGACCTTGCGTCCGTTCCTCGAAAAGAACCCGGAACGTCTCGACAAGTTCGAAACGCTGAGCGGGATCCCCGTCGAACGACTCTACCTCCCCCCAGGGGACAGCCCGGACCCGACGCGCATCGGCTACCCCGGTGCGTATCCGTATACCCGCGGGATCCACCCCACGATGTACCGCGGCCGGGTCTGGTCGATGCGGATGTTCTCGGGGTTCGGAACGCCCGAGGAAACCAACCGCCGGTTCCACTACTTGCTGAATCACGGCGAGTCCGGCCTCTCGATCGCTTTCGACAATCCGACCCTCTATGGAATCGACGCCGACGACCGGGAGTCGCTGGGGGAGGTCGGAAAGTGCGGCGTGAACGTCTCGTCACTCGACGACATGCAGCGGCTGCTCCGGGGCATCCCGCTGGACCGGGTGACCACCTCGATGACGATCAACGGCCCCGCGAACATCGTCTGGGGGATGTACCTCCTCGCCGCCGAGGCGACCGGCGTACCGCCGGCCTCACTCGGCGGGACCACGCAGAACGACATCCTGAAGGAGTACATCGCCCAGAAGGAGTTCCTCTACCCCCCCGCGCCGGCCCTCCGGCTCGTGACCGACACGGTCGAGTACGCGACGGAGCACCTCCCCCGCTGGAACCCGGTGTCGATCTCCGGGTATCACATTCGCGAGGCCGGCTCCACGGCGGTCCAGGAGCTGGCCTTCACCCTCGCCGATGGAATGTGCTACGTGGAGGCGGCCCGGCGACGGGGGATCCCCATCGATGATTTCGCGCCCCGGCTGTCGTTCTTCTTCAATTCCCACAACGATTTCTTCGAAGAGATCGCGAAATTCCGTGCGGCACGCCGGATCTGGGCCGACGTACTGAAGCACCGGTTCGGCGCGAAGAAGGAACGATCGCTCTGGCTGAGGTTCCATACCCAGACGGCCGGCTGTTCGTGCACCGCGCAGCAACCCGAGCTCAACGTCGTACGGACGACGGTGCAAGCCCTGGCCGCCGTCCTCGGCGGGACCCAGTCCCTCCACACCAACTCCTACGATGAAGCGCTGCAGCTGCCCACGGAGGACGCCGCCCGCATCGCGCTCCGCACGCAACAGATCCTCGCCGAGGAGAGCGGGGTCGCGGACGCGGTGGACCCCTTTGGTGGCAGCTACTTCGTCGAGTGGCTCACCGACCGGATGGAAGAGGAAGCGCGGCGATACTTCGACCGAATCGACGAGCTCGGGGGCGTGATTCCGGCGATCGAACGTGGGTTCTTCCAGCGGGAAATCCAGGAGGCATCGTTCCGGTACCAACGGCGGGTCGACTCGGGGGACCTGCGGATCGTCGGCGTGAACGCCTACGCCGTCGACGAACCGGTCGAAGTGCCCCGGCTCCGTATCTCTGAGCAAGCGCGCGTCGCTCAATCCAAGCGCTTGCGACAGCTTCGCTCCCGTCGAGATGGGGCGAAGCACTCGACCGCCCTCGACGCAGTGCGTCGTGTAGCGGAGAAGCCCGACGCCAACACCATGCCGGCAGTGCTCGGCGCCCTGCGGGCCCGCGCCACCCTCGGTGAAATCGTCCACGCCTTCCAGGACGTGTTTGGCAGCTACCGCGAGCGGTCGTTGTTCTGACGACGGCGGACCTCCCCTCCGTTCCCCGGGCAGCGTTATAGCTCGCCCCCCCTGACCCGAAACCGGCGACCGGTGTCGGACGACGCGTATCGGGAGTCACTCGCCCATCTCTACCAGCTCCGCCGATTCGGGGCTCAGCCCGGACTCGACGTGATGCAGGGGCTGCTCGAGGCGCTCGACCACCCGGAACGCCGCTTTCCTTCCATCCATGTGGCCGGCAGCAAGGGGAAGGGCTCCGTCTCGGCGTTGACCGCCGGTATCCTGACGGCCTCGGGCCTCCGGACCGGCCTGTTCACCTCACCCCACCTCCAGAGCTATCGCGAGCGGATCCAGATCGACCGGCGCCCCATCGACCCCGGGGCGGTCGTCTACGGCATCGACCGAGTCCGCGGCCTCGCGGTCTCGCTCGCAGGCACGGGCCGGATCCCCCGACCGCCGACGTTCTTCGAGGTGACGACGGCGCTCGCCTTCGAATGGTTCGCCCGGGAGCAGGTCGACGTCGCGGTCATCGAGGTCGGGTTGGGGGGGCGTCTCGACGCAACGAACGTGCTCGGGAGCAAAGTGGGCGTCGTCACGACGATCGAGCTCGAGCACACCGAGGTCCTGGGACCCACCCTGACGGACGTGGCCCGGGAAAAGACGGGCATCGCTCATCCGGGAATGCATCTCGTCGTCGGGGAAACGAAGGAAGAGCCCTTGCGAGAAATCGCCCGGGTCGCCGGGATCGCGGGCGCCCCCCTGTGGCGGCTCGACCGTGAGATTCACGTCGACCATCGGATCCTCTCTTCACGCGGCCAACGGCTGGACATCACGACCCCCCACCGGGTGCTGGCGGGCGTCGACATCCCTCTGCTCGGCAATTTCCAGGCACGGAACGCCGCCCTCGCTGTCGCCGCGGCCGACCTCTTCGCAGCGACGATCCACCGCGAGCTCTCCGAGGAGCAGATCCGGAACGGACTCCGGTCGATCGAATGGCGGGGCCGGCTCGAACTCGCTGCCCCGCGGCCGCCCCTCTTCCTCGACGTCGCCCACACACCGGAAAGCGCTCGCGCGGTAGCGCAGAGCCTGGGCGAACTGTTCCCGTTCTCGGAACTGGACGCGAACGCCCTCCTGTTCGGCTGCCTCCAAGGGAAACGGTTCGACGAGATGTTCGAGCCGCTCTCGCTTCTGGCACGCACCGTCGTGCTGACCCCGATCCGGTCCGACCGGTCGGCGGACGTCGAGGAGCTCCGTCGCTCCGCCCGAACCCGGTTCCCCCGCGTCGTGGTCGCCCGGACGGCTGCCGAGGGGCTGCAGCTCGCGCGCGTCGCCACCCGGGCCGAGGGGTACACCCTCGCCCTCGGGAGCGACTATCTCATCGGGGAATTACTGAACGCGCTGGAGGGGACCCCCGTGGACGAACCGGACCTGTCCGACCCAGCGATGCGCGGCCCCGGGCAGGAAGCCCCCCTCGCCGCCGCCCGCGGGCGTCGAGCTCGATGACGGCTTCCCGGTCGTTCGACTGGGATCTGATCCTGGATCGACTCACCGCGTTCTACCACCGCGGAGACTGGCGCGTTCCATACCTGCGCAACCATGCCGAGAACCCCTTCCAGGTCCTCGTGGGCACCATCCTGTCCCAACGTACCCGGGACGCGAACACGGACAAAGCCAGCGCCCGGCTCTTCGCACAGTACCCGGGCCCTCGGGAACTCGCCAAGGCGCCGAAGTCTGCTCTGGAGAAATTGATCCATTCCACCGGATACTACCGGACCAAGGCGCGCCACATCCGGGCCACCTCGCAGGCGATCCTCGACAGATTTGGTGGCCAAGTGCCCGCCGACCGGGAACTTCTGCTCACCTTGCCCGGCGTGGGACCCAAAACGGCGAACTGCGTTCTCGTGTTCGGCTATGGTCTACCGGCGGTCCCCGTGGACACGCACGTCCACCGCATCGCGAACCGCCTCGGGCTGGTTCGAACCCGTACGCCGGAGCAGACCGAACGCGAGATCGTTCGGCGGGTCCCCGTCGAGTATTGGATCCCGCTCAACCCCGTGCTCGTCCAACACGGGCAAAACATCTGTCGTCCCGTCGGTCCCCGGTGCCCCGACTGCCCGATCCGAGAGCTCTGCGCCACCGGCGTAGCGCTCCGGGCGGGGCGGACTCCCCCGAGGAAGGAGGACCGGCCTCGTCTGAAACGGGCCCGGACCCATCGGTCGGGGCAGAGCGCGAGTCCCCCGGCGCGCCGCCGCCGATGACCGCATCCGCGGATCGCCGTGCGACCGAACTCTTTTAGCTCGACCCGAACTCGGCGAGCCGCCGATGGACCCGAGCGAGTACGACCTGAAATTCTTCCACCAAGAAGGATTCCACCGGCGGACCTGCTCATCGTGCGGTGCCGCGTTCTGGGCCCTCGGAGAGCTGGACCGATGCCAGGAGGATCCCTGTACCCCGTACAGTTTCATTGGGGCCTCCGGGTTCCGCCGCGCGCTCTCGACCTCGGAGATGCGCGAGACTTTTCTCTCGTTCTTCGAGAAAAACGGCCACACTCGGATCCGTCGGTACCCGATCGTGGCGCGGTGGCGCAACGACGTGTTCTTCACGCAGGCGAGCATTTACGACTTCCAACCCTGGGTGACCTCCGGCCAGATCCCTCCCCCGGCGAACCCGCTCGCCATCAGCCAACCCTGCCTCCGGTTGAACGACCTGCAAGAGATCGGCCGGAGCAGCCGCTACTTCTCGCTATTCGAGATGATGGCGCACCACGCGTTCAACCGACCCGGCCACGAAGTGTACTTCAAGGACCGGACCACGGAACTGTGCCACGGCCTCTTTACTCGGGAGCTCGGGGCCGATCCTCGTAAGATTTCCTACAAGGAGGAGGAATGGGAGGGAGGCGGCAACCTGGGACCCTCTCTGAGCGTCGGCTTCCAGGGACTCGAAGTCGCAACGCTCGTCTTCATGGAATACGTCCGCGACGGGGACCGGTTGAAACCGATGCCCTTGACGGTGGTGGATACCGGCTATGGTCTCGAACGATCGACGTGGCTGTCCCAAGGGACTTCGACCGCCTACGAAGCCGTGTTCGGAGAACTCTACGACGAACTCCGGACCGTTCTCTTGCCGCACGAGGCAGCGATCCTAGCGGACCACGCCCGAGCCATCAATTTTCTGGTCACCGACGGCGTCGTCCCGTCGAACGCGAAGGAGGGTTACTACGCCCGCCTGCTCATCCGGCGCATGCTTCGGATCCTCGCGCGGGCTCAAGGCTCCCCGGATTTCCTCCAGATCATCGATCGTAGCGGACGGGAGATCGCCCGCGATTACCCCGAGGTCGGAGCGCATCGGGACGACCTCCGCCGCGTGCTGGAGGCCGAGGTCGAGCGCTACGAGGAATCGATCCGGCGCGGTCGTCTTCAGGTCCGCCGGTTGGAGGAGCGCCTGGAGAAGGACGGCCGGACCGTCGGCCTCGGTGACCTGGTCGAATGGTATGACTCGCTCGGGCTCCCCCCCGACGTGGCCGTGGAGGAACTGCGGGTGCCGCCCGTCGTTCCCGACGATTTCTACGCGCTCGTCGCCGCCCGGCACGCCGGCGACCAGCCCGAGAAGGAGTACTCGGAGACCGGCACCGGATTGCCAGAGCCTCCCGCGGATACTCCGGCCACAGAGGTCCTCTACTATCTAGACCCGTACACGCTCTCGTTCCGCAGCCACGTCTTGTGGAGTCACGGAGACTGGGTGGTCCTGGACCGGACCTACTTCTATCCGACCGGCGGCGGGCAGATCACTGATACCGGGCGCCTGGGCGAGGTGCCGGTGGTCGAGGTCGCTCGCCGGGGGCCGTGGGTCTTCCATCGCCTGGAACGGGCCCAACAGTTTCGGCCCAACGAAGAGGTCCATGCGCATATCGGCGCCGAGCGGCGCCGACAACTCATGGCGCACCATACTGCGACGCACATTCTCAACGGGGCGCTACGCAGCGTCCTCGGCCCCCATGTCTGGCAGGCTGGCGCGTACAAGGGGATCGACGTCGCTCGCATCGACATCACCCACTATCGGCCCCTCTCGCCGGCGGAACTGCGCGAGGTGGAGCGACTGGCGAACCGCGTCGTGTCCGAGAATCGACCGGTCAAGAGCTACTTCGAGTCTCGCACCGAGGCGGAGCGCCGGTTCGGCTTCACCCTCTATCAGGGCGGAGCGGTGCCCGGCAAAGAGCTCCGCATCGTCGAAGTCGAGGGATTCGACGTAGAGGCCTGCGGTGGCACCCACTGCACCCACACGAGCGAGGTCGGCGCCATCCAGGTCCTCGACACGGACCGGATCCAGGACGGGATCGTTCGGCTCACGTATGTGGCCGGCGACCGGGCCGTAATCGTCCGAGAGGAGCGTGACGCGGCGCTCCACGAGGCGGCCCGCCAGCTGGGCGTGGCCCCCGAGAAGGTCCCGTCGGCGGTCGCGCGCCTGCTCTCTGAGCTCGAGGAGATCCGGCGCGCCGGACGCCAGGAAGAGAAGCGCGACCTCGGCAAACTGGCCGAGGAGCTCGAGGCCGATGCCGAGGTCACGCATCCGGTGGGCCACGTGACCCTGACCGTCGGACGGCCGCTAGCGCTCAACCGAGCCCAGCTTCAGGAGCTGTCGCGCCGACTCACCCGATTGCCCGGGCGTGTAGCGATCCTTCCCGCTGAATCGGAGGGGCGGGGAATGCTGTTCGTCGGCTCTTCGAGCCCCGAGGTGCGCGCCGACCTGGTTCTCGAAGCGATGAAGCCCCTGTTCGCCGGAAAGGGGGGCGGAAACCCCTCCGCCGCCACGGCCCAAGGGGAACCGGGGGAACCGCTCCAGAACGCCGTCGCAGTGGGCCGGCAGAGTGTGGCGCACTTCGCGCAGAACGCGAGCGCTTAGGTCGGGGAACCACCGACTACGCAACGAAACCTTTACGTTCTAATCGTCACCATTAACGGATACCCGGGCCCTCATTCGGCCGGGGGATACTCGCAGTTCGGTGCCACGGATGCAGGGAAACAACGGATCGGCCAACGGCGCAATCCCCCTGGAAGTGTCGATCTTCCTCAGCGGGAAAGGCGGCCGTTCCCTTATTGTCAAGGGCGGCGCGGGGACCGGCAAGACGACCTTCGGGCTCGAACTGCTCGAGCGGATGGGCAAGCCCAACCAATCGTTCTACCTCTCCACCCGCGTCAGCGATGAAGCGCTTTACCGGCAGTTCCCCTGGCTCCGCGCGAGCGAGCTGCGTACGCGCATCCTGGATGCCGGCAAGCTGTTCCTCGACACGCTCCACGCCCGCGACAAAGCGGTCGTCCAGGAGCTGCCGGAGGACCAGCGGGCGAAGATCACGGCGGCCCGACAGGTCATGTCCGCCATCACGGACGAGCGCGGACCCCCCACACGGGTCGACCGCGCGCAGCTCAACGCGTTGCTCCGGCGGAACCCGATGCCGGAAGTCGAGAACTGCTACAACCGGATCGAGGCAGTTCTCCCGGACAAGGCCTTGCTCGTCATCGATTCTCTCGAGGGTGTGACCCACAAATATGGACTCGAGATGGAAGAGTTCGTCATGGCCCTGCAGAAGGACCTGGTCGAGAACTCCAACACCAACGTCGTCATGATCCTGGAGAAGCCCGAAGCCGGCGGGATCGAGTACCTCGTCGACGGTCTTGTCTCCGTCGTCCGCGAGGAGCTCGACGAACGCCGGGTCCGGCACATGCGGCTCGAGAAGTTGCGGGCGACCGCCATCGGTCAACCGCGGTATGCCGTCACGCTGGCCGGTGGGCGATTCACCGCCCTCGGCCCCGGCTCGCCGCTCGGCCATCCTTCCACCCCTCCGTCCCCGTGGGTTCCGGAAGGCGACCCGGAACGGTTCTACTCCACGGGGATCAAAGACTTCGACGCGCTGCTCGGCGGCGGCTTCCGACGCGGCAGCTACAACGCCTTCGAGGTCGACGTGAACGTCGGGATCGACGACTACTACCTCGTGCTGGTCCCGACCTTCCTCAATTTCCTTACCCAAAGCCGGGGCATCACGGCGGTGCTGGCCGCCGGCGAGTCCCCCGAGAAGCTCCGCGACACCATTACCCGGTACTGCCCGCCCCACATCTTCGACAGCCGGGTCCGGATCGCGGATTACACGGCGTCGGAGAGCGAGGAGAGCTACATCGTACCCATGGCCCGGTACGGCCGGGACGAAGCGACGCGGGCGATGACCGGCGCCGAGAAGGCCGTGCGAGGACCGGAGGGCAAGCCGTTCATCGAGTACACCGCCTTCGACACGATGGAGAGCCTCATGGGCGACCAGGTCGCTATCCGACTCTACTTCCAGGGCGTCCAGCGGACCAAGCTGCTCGGCAACCTGGGCATCGGTCTCCTGAAGCCGGGCCTCCTGGTGTCGAGCGAGATCCTCAACATGATGGACTCGTACTTCCGGATCATCAACATCGACAACGCACCGTGCATCTACGGGATCCGGCCCCGGACGACGATCTACTCGATCTCGTACGACCCGACGAAGGGCCCTCCGCACGCCCTGCTGACCCCGATCCTCTGAATCGATTCCCCATCTACGGGAAGACCCCCGGGGCGAGGAGCATCAGGCCGGCCAGCACCAACGCCGGCACCAGCGTCATCGCGAGGTCGTCGTCGAGGTCCGGGATCTTCGGCCGTTCGACCGCCAGCGCCACGACCGCGGCGATCCCCACGAAGAGCACCGCCGCAAAGGCCGGCCAGTGCGTCACGAAGATCAACGCGGCGGAGCCCAGTAGGACATACACCGCGCCGGGGAACCACGGGTAGGTCGACCGCCATCGGGACGACAACCGAAGTTCCCCGATCAGGGGGTCGACGAATGCCGTACCTAGAACCACGACGAGCGCGATGGGCAGCGGAAACAAGAGCACCGCCGCCACCAACGCCACGGCATAGAACACGTAGGACGCGATGCGTGCCCGCTCGTAGGCACGGATCGTCGGCAGCTCCACACCGGCGGCCCACCGGAGCAACTCGAGGACCAGCACCAGCGCCAAGGCGGTGAGAAGTAGTTCCTCCCGCGTGAAGCCCCCGAGTACGTCCGTGGGGAGCGCGTAGTAGAGGAGCACCGCTGCGCCGAAGAAGTGCAGCGTCCGGCGCCAGGCCCGGTCGCCGAGCTCGAAGTCGCCCCCAAGCCGCGCCCCGAGCCAACGACGCCACCGGCCGCCGGTAAGTATCCTCAGGCGCACACACTTCGCGGGGCCTCTCGACCTATGGAGGTTTCGGCCCCACCGTGCCTCAATCTTTTTTGCCGCGCGGCGACTCGGTCGGCGCATGAAGGTCGCCATCCTCATCGGGAGCAAGTCGGACCTGCCGACGGCAGAGGCGGCCCGCCAGCGACTCTCCGAGTTCCATGTCCCGGCCGAGATCCATGTCGCCTCGGCGCATCGGACCCCCGAGAAGGTCGAGCGCTTGGCCCACGACCCGGAGACGGACGTCTTCATCGCGATGGCGGGGCTCTCCGCCGCCTTGCCCGGAGCGGTCGCGGCCCGGACCCTGCGGCCGGTGATCGGCGTGCCCATTCACAAGGGCCTCGGCCTGGACAGTCTCCTCTCGGTCGTCCAGATGCCCCCCGGCGTTCCCGTCGCGGCGGTGGGACTCGATGCCGCCGACAACGCCGCGCTGCTGGCGGTCGAGATCCTGGCGCTCAAGTATCCCGAGCTGACCGCGGCGCTGGAGCGATATCGCGCGAAGTGGCGTGAAGAACCCGCCCCGGGCCGCTCCACGGAGCCGGCGTGAGGGACCCGGCCGCATTCCATCGGGACGCGATCGCCCATTTGCGGGCGGAGATACCCGGTCGGGCCATCGTCGCGGCCAGCGGAGGGATCGACAGCACGGCTGCGGCGCTGCTCGCCCAGGAGGCGCTCGGGGAACGGTCGCGCGCCCTCTTCGTCGACACCGGCCTCCTGCGGCTGCATGAGGCCGAGCGGGTGCAAGGGTTCTTTGCGGCGAGCCATCTCGACGTCGAGGTCCTCCCGGCCGCGGACCGATTCCTGGGGGTCCTCGCGGGCGTCGCGGACCCCGAGGAGAAACGGCGACGGATCGGGGAAGCGTTCATCCGGCTCTTCGAGACGGAAGCCGAGCGATTCGGCGCGGATTCCCTGATCCAGGGGACCATCGCGCCGGACTGGATCGAGAGCGGAGGCGCGCTCCGCGACACGATCAAGACCCACCACAACGTGGGGGGACTCCCGAAGGACCTGAAGCTCAAGATCGTCGAGCCGCTCCGAGACCTCTACAAAGACGAGGTCCGGGCCCTCTCCACCTATTTGCACATCCCTTCTCCCGAACGGCAGCCGTTCCCGGGTCCCGGACTCGCCGTCCGGATCACCGGCCCCGTCACGGCCGAGCGTGTGGCCATCGTCCGGAAGGCCAACGCGGTCGTCGAGGAGGAGGTCGAGCGGAGGATCGCGGATGGGTCGATCGCCCGACCGTGGCAGTACTTCGCGGTACTGCTCCCGGTCCGCACCGTGGGCGTCCAGGGAGACAACCGCGTCCACGGCGAGGCCGTGTCAGTTCGGATCGTGGAATCCTCCGATGCCATGACTGCCACGGCCATGGGGGTTCCCATGACCCTCCTGCGCACCATCGCGGAACGAATCACGCGCGAGCTCTCCGGAAAGGTGACGCGAGTTCTCTACGATGTGACCGACAAGCCGCCGGCGACGATCGAGTGGGAATAGACGGCCGCCCACCGCGGGCGGGGATGGAAGGGCATATGTTGGGCGATGACTCGGGCCGGAGGTTTGTATGACCCCGGCGCCCCCACCCACGCACAATTCTCGGACCGTCAAGATCCCGGAGGAAGTGGCGCGGCAGCTCGAGCGCAAGCTGGCACGGACCTCCTTTGGCTCCCTCGACGACTTCGTCTCCTTCATCCTCGCCCGGCTGGCCGAATCGACTTCCGAGACCCCCTTCTCCGAAGAAGAGGAACGCCAGCTCCGCGACCGGCTCCGCTCGCTCGGATACATCGACTGAACGCCGTCAAGTGGACGGCCGGTCTCGACGCTGATTCGGACTCATGTGCCCCGTTCCTGCCCCGGAGTCCACCGCGCATCGGCGAGAGCATCCCTGGGAACGCATGCGCCGGCTCGCCTTCGCGCGGTGGGAGACGGAGCTCCGTCGCATCCCGTACGGCCGCCCGCTGCCAGATGTGGTCGGTTTCGCCTACTCGATCGAGCCGCCGGCCCACTGGTCCGACGCCGAGGCCAACCGCCGGCTCTTCGCGCTCGCGGCGCAGCCGACGGGATTGGGCGCCACCTATCTTGCGTCGCTCCCCGCACGGACGCGTCGCCCCGCCGAGGGAGCTCTCGTCCGGCTCCCTCAACCCACGAAGGGGGTACTGACCGGGTCCGATGGCCCCTTTGGCGAGATCGTACTTGAGGCGCGGCGCGGATTCGAGCCGGCCACCTGGGACGAGATACTACCGGGGACTCCGCCCCGATCGGCGTCGAATGTTGTATCCGTTCTGTCGGAGTTGTGGCACCTGCCCCCTCGGGCGGTTGAGTCTCTGCTTCTACCCCTCGTGGGGTCCAATCCCTGGCACGGCCTTCCGGCCGGTCTCGACCTATGCGTGGAGGTGGCGGGCTGGTCGTTGGCACGACACCGAACCTTCCTCACGGGGATTCTCGACATGGTCCCCGACTGGGTCCACCGCTCGGGGCGACGTTCCTCGACCGGACCCCGCTTGCTCGAACTGGCCTCTGGCGCGCGGATCCGACGCGGGTCCCCGGCCACCGCTCGCCCATTCTCGGTAGAGTTGCGGTCGGTCTCGAGCGCGCCCCCGGCCCCCATTTCCTCGGAGATGGCCCCGCGCTCGGTCATCACCTATGGCCCCCCCCTGAGGTCCGAGTTCACGTCCTTCCTCTCCGCCGGACCGGGCCTGCTACTACTGGGCCCCGAGGAAACCGGTTCCGTCCCTCAGGTCCCCGAGGAAGTGCCGGACGCAGTACGGGCCGCGGTGTGGGCACTTCATTGGTGGACGCCCGAGCCTCCCGATGCGCCCGACTGGTACCGTTGGCTCCGGGAGGAGGAACCGCGACTTCGGGAAACGTTGGACACCCTTCCGGGCTCTCCTCCGGATCGTCCCAACGAGGGGTGGGGCGACATGGTCGACCGACGGAATTTCCGGGACCGACTCGCGCAAACGGCCATCGGCCGGGCCCGCCTCCGAGCCGCGCCCGAGGTCGAAGCATCGGACCTCCGTTGGGTCGTGGATTCCCTCATCCGCGTCACCGACCGGGCGACGGTCTGGGCGCGTGCGGGACAGGGCCCGTTGGTCCGTGCCCTCGACCGAACCGAGGGGGGACGCACCACGCGACTAAGGCGAACGCTCGAGGGACTCTTCCTCGACCGGGCGGCCGGACTTTCGCTCTCGGAAGCCGTGGCCGGACTTCGTGCCTCCGGCGCAGTCGCCTCGGAGTGGGACATCGAGAACCAACTCGAGCGCCTCCGGATCCGCGGGGTGCTCTTTCAGGACCGAGCCGGCCGCTACCGGGTCGCCTGACGCTCGCGCGCTCCGTTGCCGTCTCCGTCAGGCTCATACCGTTCGCCAGATTCCAGTGGGACGTGCAGCACTGCCCGTTCTGCGGCTCTCCAGAGTCGGACCGCGTGGACCTCGAGGGGCATCGCGTCCTGGTCTTTCGATGCATGTTCAGCCCGACGGTGGACCCTTCCTGGTCCGAGGAATCCCTGCGCGCCCACCTCACGGAGACCTACGGGGGCCAGGGCGGGAAATTCTTCCGGAACACCTGCGACCGCCTGCATCTCTTTGTAGTCCAGGGCGAAGGCGCCCGGGAGCTGACGCGCCCACGGACCGGGGGGGGCGTCACTCCACCGGACTAGGCCGGGACGGCCACTCCGCCGAGCTTCTGGAGCGCGGAGTCGGTCGACACCATGTGGCGGGGCAACCCGAGTTCCTCGGGCGTGGCGCCGAGCGCCAGGCCAACGAGCTGTGGGAGATGGAAGATCGGCATGTCCAGCTTCTCGCCGACCTCCTTCGCGACCTTGTTCTGGAACGAGTCGAGCGAGATGTGGCAGAGGGGGCAGGGGGTCGCCATCGCGTCCGCGCCGTGGGCCTTCGCGTCCAGGATCTGCCGACCCGCGATGCGGTTCGCCGTCGGCTCTTTGACGAACAGGATCGGGAAGCCGCAGCACATCACCCGCCCTCGGTAGAGCACCGGCGTCGCGCCGAGCGCGGAGATCAAGTCCTCGAACGAGTGGGGCTCCTCCGCACTCTCGCTGCGCATCTCGTCGGCCGGCCGGAGGAGGTGGCACCCGTAGAAGGCCCCGACCTTCAGGCCGGTCAGCGGACGTCGCACCATCGAGCGGATTCGGTCGGCGCCGACCTGCTCGGTCAGCACCTGCAGCAGATGGGTGACCCGGGTCTTTCCCGAATACGAAATACCCAGCGGAGCGAGGGCGCCATCCACCCGCGCCTTCACGGTGGGATTCTCGAGCCGACGGTTGGCATAGGTGAGCATCCCCTGGCAGGTCGAACAGATCGTGAGCAGGTCGAGCCCGGCTTTTTCGGCGATGGCGAGGTTCCGGGCGTTGAGGGCCACGTTCAGGATGCCGTTGGCCTCGTCCAGGAACCCCGAGCCGCAGCAGGAAAAGCTCGGGAACTCCACGAGCTCGATGCCGAGCCGGGCGCTGACCCAGCGCGTCGCGAGGTCGAGCTCCTTGCCGGATTCCTGGGCGACACATCCGGGATAGTAGGCGAACTTCACAGCGGCACCTCTTCGTCCTTCTCCAACGCAGCGTACAGCTTGCGGACCTCCGCGATCCCTTCGATCGTCTTCGGTCCCTTGAGGAGTTCGGGCTTCTTGCGAGCGAGGCGGATGCCCTGGCCGGCGGCCGCCACCATCCCCGATAGACCGGAGGTCTGACGAACCAGCTTGAGCTCGTTCAGGGTTCCGGCCTCCTCGATGTTCTTCATGAAGCCGATCGCATGGCGCGACCCCGGCTCGGTCCCCCCCTGCGCCCGGACGGCGAGTTCCTTGAGGTCGCGGATCCGTTCCGACGGTCGGACATCCTTCGGGCACGCCTCCGTGCACAAGTGGCACCGGAGACAGAGCCACAGCCCCGAGGTCTGAATCTTCTGCAACCGCGCCTTGTGCGCCCCGTCCCGCGGGTCGACGACGAATCGGTACAGCTTCGCGAGCGCCATCGGGCCCGGGAACTCCGGGTCGGCCTCGACGGCGGGGCACGCCGAGTAGCATGAAGCGCAGGCGATGCACCGGGGGGTCTCCTTGAACCGGTCCACTTGGGCCGGCGTCATTTGCGTCGGGCGCCCCTCGGGCATGGGCCGCAGCGGGTCCGGGATCAGGTGGGGGTCCATCTGCTCGTAACGCGTCCAGAACGGCTTCTGGTCGACGACGAGGTCCCGGAGGACCGGCTGGTTCCGCATCGGGTCGACGACGATCCGGCCGTGCTCGGCGACCTCCGGGCCGACCGGGGTGTGACACGCGAGCCGGCTCTTCGAGTTCACGAGCATCGCACAGGAGCCGCAGATCGCGCTCCGGCAGGAGTAGCGGAGGGTCAGCGTTGGGTCGAGCTCGTCGCGAATCCGCAAGAGCCCGGACAGAATGGGCGTATGGGGAGCGAGCCGGAGCTCGTAGTGCTGGTACCGTGGTTCACCTCCGCGGGTCGGATCGTAGCGGTAGACGTCGAAGGGAACGGTGATGAGCTTCTCGGCGGCGAACATCAATAGACCCTCTCCGTCGGGTCCCACCGAGTATAGGCGACGGGAGCATACGAAAGCTCCGGCCCCCCCGAAGTCCAGCGCGCGATGGTGTGCTTCATCCAATTCTTGTCGTCGCGCGCGGGGAAGTCGACGCGAGTGTGGGCCCCGCGGCTTTCGGTTCGCGCGATCGCGCCGACGACGATGACCTCGGCCAGGTCGAGGAGATGCCCGACCTCGAGGGCGTCGGTGAGGTCCAGGTTGTAGGTCGTCGCCGGGTCCACCACGTGGACGTTCCGGTTCCGTTCCTGGAGTTCTCGCACCTTGCGGAGCGCCCGGTACAGATCATCCGGATCGCGATAGATCCCGACGGACTGGTCCATCGTCTGCTGGAGCTCGGTGCGGAGGACCCGAGGGGACTCCCCTTCTGTCCGGGCCCGCAGGGCCAGGAAATGGCCGGTCTCGCGCTCGAGGTCCGTCGGCGCGAGCCGTGATTCCGGTGCCCCCGACACGTAGGCCGCCGCGGCGACTCCGGCTTGCTTTCCAAACACCAGAGTCTCCAGGAGGGAGTTACCGCCGAGGCGGTTCGCCCCGTGGATAGACACGCAGGCCGCCTCGCCAGCGGCGTAGAGCCCGGGCACGTTCGTTTCCCCTTGCATGTTCGTCCCGATGCCGCCCATCATGTAGTGCTGCGCCGGGAACACCGGTATCGGCTCCGTCACTGGATCCACACCGGCGAAGGCCCGTGAAAAGTCGCAGATCTCCTGGAGCCGGCTCTCGATCTTCTCTTTCCCAAGGTGCATGAGCTCGAGCGTCACGTACCCGCCCGGAAATCCCCGACCCGACTTGACTTCGGTCACGATCGCGCGCGAAACCACATCGCGCGAGGCCAAGTCGAGTACGTGGGGAGCGTAGCGGGTCATGAAGCGCTCCCCCAAGGCGTTCTTCATGATCCCGCCCTCTCCGCGAGCGCCTTCCGTGATCAGAATGCTCGACTCGAGCAAAGCGGTCGGATGGAATTGGACGAACTCCATGTCCTTGAGGTTCGCGCCCGCCCGGTACGCAGCGGCGATTCCATCGCCGGTGCAACTGTGGGCGTTCGTCGTCCGGCCGTAGATACGCCCCGCCGGGCCGGTCGCCACGATGACCGCCTTGGCGACAATCCCCTCGATCTGCCCCGATTTACGGTCGAAGGCGGTGATGCCCTGGACCCGACCCTCCCGAACCACGATCGAGAGCAAGAACCACTCGTCGTAGATCCGTATCGTCTCGGTGCTCAGGTGCTCGAAGATCCCCTGGAGGAGCGCAAGCCCCGTTCGGTCCGCGGCGTAGATCGTTCGGGGAAACCCGGCGCCCCCGAACGCGCGCCGCGCCAGCGACCCGTCGTCCCCCCGGCTGAAGATGGTGCCGAAGTGCTCCATCTCGATGACCGTCGGTCCCGCTTGCTGGCAGAAGAACTCGATCGCGTCCTGGTCCCCGAGGTAGTCCGAGCCCTTGACCGTGTCGAAGATGTGCGTATCCACAGAATCCTCGGCGCCGATCGCGGCATTGATCCCGCCCTGCGCAGCGCCCGAATGCGAGCGCAGCGGATGCAGCTTGGATACGACGGCGACATCGTGGCCCGCCCGGGCCGCTGCGAGCGCCGCGCGCTGGCCGGCGAGGCCGGCGCCGACCACGACGATGTCGTGATGCAACATTCTCGGGCCGTGCGACCGGGCCGAGGTTTATCACGACTGCGCAAGGAGGCGCGCTAGATGCGTGCTTCCGGCGCGCGATGGACTTCGCATCCGCGAGCGCTTATATACCGACCCCCGGTCCCCTCGACCGGTTTTCCCATCGACTATTGGAAGGCTCCATGCAACGCATCGAAATCGCCGATCAAGAGCGGCTACTGAAAGGCACCACAACGATCGCCGCCGTCTGCAAAGACGGCGTCGTGCTCGGCACCGAGCGCCGGGCGACGGCCGGCAGCATGATCGCCGCGAAGCAGACTCAGAAAGTGTTCAAGATCGACAACAACATCGGCATCACGATCGCGGGCTTGGTGGGAGACGCCCAAGTCCTCGCCCGGTATCTCCGGGCGGAGGTCTCCCTGTACCGGCTTCGTCGAAGCGCGCCCTTGAGCGTCGAGGGCGCCGCCACCCTCCTCTCGAACATCCTCAGCGGCAACCGCATGTTTCCCTACTACGCTTGGCTCCTGATGGGCGGCGTTGATACGAAGGGGGGCCACGTGTTCTCCGTCGACCCCGCCGGCGGCTCGATCGAGGACCGATACGTCTCCGTCGGCAGTGGGTCTACCTTTGCGTACGGCCTGCTGGAAGAGGGCTACTCCCGCGACATGACCCTCTCGGACGGCGTCGATCTCGCGCTGCGCGGCCTCACGGTCGCCATGAAGCGAGATTCCGCGTCCGGTGATGGATACCTGATCCACACGATCACGTCCAAGGAATACCGCGAATTCTCCGAGGACGAAATCAATAAACGCCTGAAGGCACTCAAGATCCCCCTACCGCCGGTCCTTCCCTAGCGGAATCCTCCGGGGATTCCCGGACCGGTGAACCCCTTTCGGCCAACCTCTTCCGTCATCGTATGAGTACCGATAGTCTACTACAGCAAACGAAAGAAGTGCTACACGAAGTGCTCCCCGAGAATATCGAGGTGACCGATATCGAACTCGAGGGACCGCACATCGTGCTGTACACGAAGCAGCTCGACGCGTTCCTCTCGGGGGGCGAACTGCTCCGGCAAGTCGCCCAACGCCTTCGCCGAAGGGTCCTCGTCCGCTCCGACCCGGCCTCGCTCATGGACCCCAAGGAGGCCGAGACGGCAATTCGCGAGCTGATCCCGCCCGAGGCGGAGATCACGGCGCTCTACTTCGAGCCTGAGACCGGCGAAGTAACGATCGAAGCGGCGAACCCCGGAGCGGCGATCGGCCGTCAGGGCTCCGTCCTCACCGAGCTCAAGCGCCGGATCGGCTGGGTACCGACCGTCGTCCGCACCCCTCCGATCCCCTCGAAGACGGTGGAGGAGGTGCGCGTCCACCTCCGGAACCATTTCGACCAGCGCCGAACGTTCCTGAAAAAGGTCGGTACCCGCATCGCACGAGATCGCCTCGACGAGAAGATCTGGGCCCGGAACAGCTCGCTCGGGGGCTATCGGGAGGTCGGCCGGAGCGCGTCGTTGCTCTCGACCCAGAACTCGAAGGTATTGATCGACTGCGGCATCGACCCCGGCTCCGACCGGACGCCCTTCCTCAACGCGCCGGAACTGCTACCGCTCGACTCGCTGGACGCCGTCGTCATCACCCATTCTCACCTCGACCATTGCGGGCTGGTTCCGGTCCTTCTGAAGTACGGATACCAGGGGCCGATCTACACGACGGCGCCGTCCCGAGACATGATGACCCTCATGTTGCTCGATGCGATCAAGGTCACGAGCCAGGAAGCCCGCCAGAAGATCTACGATTCCTCGCACGTTCGCGACATGGTCACGCGCACGATCCCGCTGCGCTGGGGAGAGACGACGGACATCACGCCGGATCTCCGACTCACGCTCCACAACGCCGGCCACATCCTGGGCTCTTCGATCTGCCACTTCCACATCGGGGACGGAGACCACAACCTCGCCTACTCGGGCGATATCAAGTTCGAACGGAGTTGGCTGTTCAATCCGGCCGTCAATCGGTTCCCCCGACTGGAGACGCTGGTCCTCGAATCGACGTATGGAGGCTACCGGGACATCCAGCCCAGCCGCCAGCAAGCGTCGGACGAGTTCGCTGGCTTCGTGAGCAAAGTCCTCGAGCGGAAGGGGAAGCTGATCGTTCCGGTCTTCGCCGTGGGCCGCTCCCAGGAAGTGATGCTCGTGCTGGAGGAGCGGATGCGCGAGGGCAAGATCCCGCGCGTGCCGGTGTACTTGGACGGGATGATCTTCGAAGCCACCGCGATCCACACCGCCTATCCCGAGTTTCTCAACAGCCAGCTGCGGACCCAGATCTTCCAGCAGGGAGACAATCCCTTCCTGTCGGACATCTTCCACCGCGTTGACTCGTCGCAGATGCGGATGGGGATCCTAGACGAGAAAGACCCGTGCATCGTCCTCGCCACGTCCGGCATGATGAGCGGGGGTCCGGTCATGGAGTATTTCCGGGCCTGGGCCGCCGACGAGAAGCACGGCATCGTCATCGTCGGTTACCAGGCGGACGGCACGTTCGGTCGCCGGCTCCAACGCGGAATGAACGAGGCTCAACTCTTCGATAACGGACGACAGTACAGCACGCCGGTGCGGCTTGAGGTCGCCACCATCGAGGGTTTCTCGGGGCATTCCGACCGGGTTCAGCTGATGAACTACGTGGCGAGCCTCGACCCCCGGCCGCAGAGGATCATCCTGAACCACGGGGAAGAATCGAAGACGCTCGACCTCGCGTCGAGTCTCCACAAGCGCTTCAACCTCGAGAGCCGCGTTCCGTTCAACCTCGACGCCGTGCGTCTGACCTAGACGCGGCCGCCATCGTCTCGGGAGCAGGGCCCGGCGATGCACACGGCTTTAAGAGGGGGTCCAAGCTCTTCTTCTACCCAACCGCCCAGCACTGTTGGGGGGGGAGAGAAAACGGCTACTGCTCACCGGTTCTTGGTGCTCGGTCTCGACGGGGGCACCTTCGAGCTCCTGAATCCGCTCATGGAGGCGGGCGAGCTTCCCTTCCTGCGGTCGTTGATGCAACGGGGCGTGTCGGCGCCCTTGATGTCGGTCTACCCCTCCAAGACGATCCCCGCGTGGTACTGCTTTGCCACCGGGCTCGACCCCGGAACCCTGGGCATCTTCGGCTTCACGGAGCCCGACGGCGGCCCGGGCAAGAGCCGGCTCGTTCAGGGCTACCGCCCCGCGGAAGCGCTCTGGGACCAGCTCTCCCGGCAAGGACACCGCGTCGGCGTGCTCAACTTCCCGGTGCGCTCCGCCTACCCGCTCAACGGGTATCTGATCCCCGGCATGTTCGGGGATAACCCGTCGACCTACCCCGCCGACGTTCGCACTCGGCTCGAGCACGGCCTCGGCGAACCGCTCGTGACCGAGCTCCCCCCGTACCGGGAATCGGAGCGCGCGGAGTGGCTGTCGCTCGCCACCCGGAGCGTGCTGCAACGCGCCGCCGCCGCCGAGTTTCTGCAGGACGCTTTCCATCCCGACTTCCTGTTCGTTCTTCTGCGGGAAACCGACCGGGTCGAGCATCAGCACTGGGTGGAATGCTCGGGGGCTACGTCGCGCATGCCGACCGACCTTCTCGAATTCTGGCGGGCCGTCGACCGGGCGTGCGCCCGGATCGACCACGCCTTCCGCGCGCAGGGGGAGCCCGCCGTGACCCTGGTCATCTCCGACCACGGCCACGGAGCGGCCCGCGCCGAGTTCTTCACCAATCGCTGGCTCCTCGAGGAGGGTTTCCTGCGCCTCAAGCGCGGGGCCGAGCCGTGGCGACGGCGCGTGCTGTCGCGTGTCCTCCTCGCTTCGGAGCACTTCGGACTGGCTCGCCGGGTCGTCAGTGCTTTGGCCGACCGGCTTCGCGGAGACGAGTCGGAGCCGCACGTGGACCGCTGGATCGGCGGCGACGCCACCTTCGAGGCGATGGCGCCGAAGATCGACTGGGCCCGGACCGAGGCGTTCTCTTTCCCAGTCCCCGAGGGGATCTATCTGAATCGATACCGGAAGGACCGGACCCCCGATCAGCAGCTGGCGGTTCTCGCGGAGATCCGGCGACGTCTCGAGGCGTACCCGGACGCCCGCATCGAAGTGCTGGAACCGCGCGAGATCTATCAAGAGGTTCGCTCGCCGGCCGCGCCGGGACTCCTGCTCCGGGTCAACGACATGGAGACGGACCTCCGGATGGACTTCAGTTACCCGGATCCGCTCCTCTCGCATCGACCGGGCTACTTCTACGGGTCGGGGGTGCACCGCATGGATGGAATCTTGATCGCCGCCGGTAATGGATCGGCGCACGGGTCGCGGATCGGGCCGTTCTCCTTGCTCGACGTGGCCCCGACCGTCTTGGAAGGGATGGGCATCGCCCCGCCCGCCACGATGTCGGGACGGTCCTTCGGCACTTGGCTCGGAACTTCGACGTCCTAGGGGGAGCGACGGGTGCCACCCTGGAGGATCGACGTCCTCGGGAACCCTCCCCCCGAACCGACGACCTCGGGCCTCGACCGATCCCTCTGGGAGCTCGGCGCGGGGTTGGTCGGCCGAGGCCATCGGGTGCGGATACTGTACGCCACAGCCACCCCGACGGTGCCTCCCCCCTACCGGGGCGTCGAAGGCGTTCCGATTCCCATCGTAACGTCCCGTCGTCGTCAGGTTCAGCAGGCCGTCGAGGTCGGCCGAGCCGCAGGCGATTGCGTCGCGCCGGACACCCAGCTGCTCCTCGGAACCGACGAGCGGGCCGGGGCGATCAAGCGGTCGCCTCGCGGCCGGAGCCCTTCCCTCGCCATGTACCTTCATTCGGTTCCCTCGGACCGGGTCCCGACCACCGGATCCGATGGAGCGAGCCGGGGACTCGTGGACCGGCTGGGCAGCTGGATCGACCAACGGACCCTTCGGCGTCTTGAACTCGACGCCCTCGGACGGGCCTCCGTGGTGTTGACCGGCTCCTCCGCGACGAGAGATCGTCTGACGCAGCATCACAAGATTCCTTCCGCGAAAGTGACGGTGCTTCCTCCCACGGTTCCTGAACCCGACCTCGTCGAGACAAGAGCGCAGGCTCGGATGGCGTTGCGGATCCCGATGGACGTGCCGGCGGCAGTGTTCGTCGGTCGCCGGCCGGAGCGTCAGGGATTGGCGATCGCGCTGGAGGCGTTCCATCGGTCCCGGGTCTTCTTCCCCGGCGCCCGCTTTGTGGTCGTCGGCAGCTCGCCCAAACAAGATCCGGGCGTGATCCCGCTCGGCGTCTGCGACGACGCCACGAAGGCCCGCGCCTTCCGGGCGGCCGACCTGTTCCTCTTTCCCAGCCTGGAGGCCGGGCCGACGTGCACCGTCGCCGAAGCGATGCGCTACGGCCTCCCGGCGCTGGTGTCCGAGCGCGTGGTCATCGAAGGGGCCGACGCGAAACGGGAGTTCCGCTCCGTCGCCACCGACGATCCGGGCGACTACGCTGCCGAGTTCGCGGAGCTGTTCGCGGACCCGGTCCTTCGCCGAAAGATCGGCGATGCCGGCCGACAGTACGCCGACCGGTTCAGCGGGGCGAAGAACGCGGAAGCATTCGAGCAGGCCCTCGCGGGCCACGTCCCGGGCTAGGGCGCCCGGCGAAGGAACCAACCGTCGAGCCGGCTCCGGGAGAGCCGGATCAGCACCGGACGGCCGTGGGGACACGCGTAGGCCGGCGTCTCGGTCCGATAGAGCGCTTCGAGGATCCGGCCGATCTCTTCCGCACCGACCTCATCGCCCGCGCGCACGGCCGCATGGCAAGCCACCGAGGCGGCGACCCGTTCCGCGAGTCCCTCCGGAACCGTGGGTCGACCCCCGTCCGCGAGCTCGTCCAATAGCGCGGGGAGACTCCCCGTCTCGGCCCGATGGCCACGATACGACGGAACGCTCTGGACCCGGAACTGGTCCCCTCCAAAGGACTCCACGGTGAATCCGGAAGCCTGGAGCGTCTCCGCATGGGCCGAGAGCGCGGAACGCTGGCGCGCGGTCAACGGAACCCGGACAGGCTCCATGAGCTCCTGCCGACCCAATCGACCGGCGGCCCGGAGCTCGTCGTAGAGCACCCGCTCGCTCGCCGCGTGCTGGTCGATGAGGACCAGGTCCCCGTCGGACTCGGCGACCCAGTAGAGTTGGAAGAGCGAGCCGAGCAACGCGAGCGCCGGGTGCCGAGCCGTTCCAACGATCCGACGTGTGCCTTCGGCAACATCCAGGCGCGTCTGCGTCGCCGGCAAGGCCGCCATCGGGGGGGTGAGAGGCCGACGGGTCGTCGGTGCACCCCACCCGGTCTCCCCCCGCGATCCCTTCGGCCCCGCCCTCGGAGTCCCGATCTCGGCGACCTGGGGGCCCCCGACCAGAGCGGTACGGATCCCGCGCCGAAGGGCGTCGGCCACCTCGCGTTCCCCTTGGATGCGCACCTCGCGCTTCGTCGGGTGAACGTTAACGTCCACCCGGGCCGGGTCGAGGCTCAACTGAACCGCTCCGACCGGGAACCGCGTGCGCGGCAGGTAGTCCTGGTACGCCGCCCGAACGGCCTGGGCCAGCGGACGAGAGATGATGGCGCGGCCGTTCACAACGATGCAGACCGCTGCCGAGGTTCCCCGGGTGAGCGTGGGACGAGCGAACACCCCGGAGAATTGGATGGCGTCGTGGGGAGCGGAGCGGACCGAGAAGTGGGCTCCGACGAAGCCGGACCCGAAGACCCAGGCTCCGGCCTCCTCGAGGCTCGCGGCCCGGGGATACCGAGCGATCTCCTGTTGGCCGCCCGCGATGGCGAACGCCACGGTCGGATGAGCCAGATACAGTCGTTCGACGGTCGCGACCACCTCGACCTGCTCGGCGGCGGGGCTCCGAGAGAATTTGCGTCGCGCGGGAGTGTTGAAGAAGAGGTCTCGAACGTCGACGGTGGTGCCTACCGATCGACCCGCCTCGAACGGTGCCCCCAGCTGCCCTCCCTCTGCGGTGAGGCCGTGGGCGCTCGCGGCGTCCGGCGTTCGAGAGAGAATACGGAGACGGGAGACCTGCGCCACGGCGGCCAGGGCCTCCCCCCGGAATCCGAGGCTCGACACCCGAGCGAGGTCCCCGGCCCCCGAGATCTTGCTCGTGGCGTGCCGTTCGATGGCGAGAGGCAGCTCGCCGGCGGGGATGCCCCACCCGTCGTCGGACACCACGACCCGCTCGAGCCCTCCCCCTTCGAGGCGAATCTCGACCTCGGTAGCGCCCGCGTCGATCGCGTTCTCCACGAGTTCCTTCACGATGGAGGCCGGCCCTTCGACGACCTCCCCGGCCGCGATCTTCTCGATCGCCTCCGGCGGCAACCGCCGGATCGCTGGATGCCGCGCAAGGGACGGCGTCACGGAGGAGCCTCGCCCACCGGCCGGCTCTCCAGGCGACGTCGCCACTCCGCGAGCCAACGGTGGGCGTCGAGCGGGCTCAGCGAATCGAGGTCGAGCGCCGCCAGGGCCCGCTCGAACTCCGAGTGGGGCGAGGCCGGGGACGGCAGGAGAATCGCCTGGGTGTACCGAGAGGGTCGGTTCTTGGAGGCGTTCCGGGGTCCGGGGAGCGCGATTCCTTCGGATTCAAGGTGCTTGAGCAGGCGTTCGGACTCGGCCAACACCTCCGGCGGCACACCGGCCACGCGAGCGACGTGCAGCCCGAGGCTTCGGTCTGTACTTCCGGGGACCAGGGTGCGCAGGAAGACGATCTCGTTTTCATGCTCGAGCACGGCGAGGTGGGCGTTCCGGGCCGACGACAGTCCGTCCACCAAGCTCGTGAGTTGGTGGAAGTGCGTCGCGACAATCGTCCGGCAGCGGATCCGGTCGTGGAGATACTGGAGAGTTGCCCACGCGAGCGCCAGGCCGTCGAAGGTGCTCGTGCCCCGGCCCACTTCGTCGAGGAGGACCAAGCTACGGTCGTCTGCGTCCCGAAGGATCTCGGCGACCTCGCTCATCTCGACAAGGAAGCTCGACTTCCCTCGACCGATAGCGTCGGTGAACCCCATCCGTGTGAACAGGGCGGTCACCCGGCCGATCCGTGCGAAGCGGGCGGGGACGAAGGCCCCTACTTGGGCCATCACGACCAACAGCCCCACCTGCCGCATGTACGTCGACTTGCCGGACATGTTGGGGCCCGTTAGCAAGACGAGCCGCCCGGTGTCGGGGTCTAGATCGGTGTCGTTGGGGACGAACTCCTTCCGAAGCTGCCGCTCCAGGATCGGGTGGCGACCGTCGCGGATCTGGAGAAGCCGGCTGTCGTCGACGAGCGGACGTACGTACCCGCGCTCCTGGGCCTGGGCCGCGAACGTCGTCAACACGTCGACCTCCCCGAGCCGACGCCCGAGCCGGTAGAGGGCCGGCACGACGGATTCGAGGTCCTTCAGGAGCAGTTCCCAGACCTCGAGCTCTCGGCTTCGGAGGGCTTCGCGGGCAGTGAGGATCCGCTCCTCGAGCGCGCGCAGCTCGTTCGATGTGTAGCGCTCGGAACCGGCGAGGGTTTGTCGACGTTCGAAGTGGGGGGGAACGAGGGCGCTCTGGTTCCTCGGGACCTCGAGGTAGTAGCCGAAGACCTGGTTGTACCCGACCTTCACCGAACGGAGACCCGACGATTCCCGCTCCCGTCGTTCGAGCGACTCGAGCTCGCCGAGGCCGCTCGTTTCCGTCTCGGAGAGACGGTCCACCTCGGCGTCGGCTCCGGCACGGAACAACCGGCCTGCCTCCACGCTGGACGGAGGGGGATCCTGGATCGCGCGCTCGAGCCGTTCTGCGACAGGTTCCAGTACTCTCAGCTCCTCGATCCCGGCGTCGATCGGCGTCGGCGGGCTCCCTCCCTTCAGTCCGTCCGCGACCCGGCGCGCCGCCCGGAGGCCCTGGGCGAGCCCGAGCAGGTCGGAGGGACGGACCCGCCGTCCGGCGATGCGCGCCCCGATGCGGGCCAGATCGGGCACTCGACGGAGCTCCTCACGGAGGACGGGGAGCCACGGACCCCGGGCCCGGAGACTCTCGACGGTCTCCTGACGCTGGTGGATCGCCGCGACGTCGGCGAGCGGGTTCCGCAACCAGAACGCGAGGGTCCGTCGTCCCGAGGAGGTGACCGTCTCGTCGAGGACCTCGAGCAACGTCGGGGTCCCGACCGAATCGGGGTCCATCGGTTGAGAGATCTCGAGATGTCGGAGGCTCTTCGCGTCGAGGCGGAGGCGGGTCGCGGGCCCTCCGAGGCTCACGCGCTCGACGAACCGGAGGACCTTCGGCTGGGTCGAGTGGAGGTAGACCGCGAGTGCGAGACGGGCGGCGACTTCGCCCGGTGAACCCCCCTCCCCACGGAACGCCTCGGGTAGATCGTCGGGCGGCGTCGACGGACGGGGTGTTTCGATGCGGGCGCGGGGGTACTCGCGGTGGAGCCACCGCTCGAGCTCTTCGGGTCCCTCGTCCGCCCCGACGAGGATCTCCCGCGGGTCGAAGGCGGTGAGCGCTTCCGCGAATCCCTCCAGGCCGGCCACGGGCGTGGGGCCGCTGAACAGCTCCCCGGTGGTGATGTCTACAGCGGCGAAGCCGCCGGGTCCTCGCCGGGGCCGGAAAACCGCCGCCAGGAAGTTGTGGTCCGGGCCCGGCAAGATCCTCTCGTCGAGCACAGTGCCCGGTGTGACGATTCGCGTGACCTCGCGGCGCACCAGTCCCTTGGCGAAACGAGCGTCTTCGACCTGGTCGCAGAGGGCGACCTTGTAGCCGCGACGGACCAGACGACCCAGGTAGGTTTCAATCGCGTGCTGAGGAACCCCGGCCATGGGGATCCGATCGCCCTTGCTATCGGCCGATCGAGCGGTGAGGACCAGCTCGAGCTCCCGGGAGAGGAGCTTGGCGTCCTCCCCGTACGTTTCGAAGAAATCCCCCACTCGGAACAACACGAGGTGACCGGGATATCGTGCCCGGACCGCCTCGTACTGCTCCATCATAGGGGTGACCGGGGAGCTCTCGACCATTAGGAAACGGCCGAGCGGGTTGGGGGTCTAAAGCCGTTTGCCCGGCGAACCGACGCAGCACTGCGCGAAGAGGGGGAGCGCTGAGGGGGAGATTTGAACTCCCGAGGCGGAACCGCCACCAGTTTTCAAGACTGGCGCCTTTCCGGGCTAGGCTACCTCAGCATCCACCGCCGGGGGCCGGTAGCTGGGTCTATTCTGATAATGCTGACCACCGGGACGAATCCCGGCGAGGTCCGGCGGGGAGGCCCCCCAAGGCATGCAGGTGCCGGGAGTCTCGCGACGGGCCGGTCGCCCGGTCGAATCGAACCCGGGTCATCAGCTTGGAAGGCTGATATCCTGCCATTAGATTACACCTGCACGCGGGCCGCCGGACCGGCGCGAGCGAGCGGGTCCCCCCCCTAAGGTTTTTCCCTCGGGTCCGCCGACGCGTGGGCGGAGGAGAGTTCGAGCATTGCCACGCGCTCGAGTACCAGCCCCTCCCACGCCGATCGGGGAACAGCGTTCCGCTCGGCCTCGTTCACGCCCAGGCGTTCCAACGTAGCCTCGCTCGGGGGCCGAGGGTAGACCGAGTCATCTCGCACGAGCCCAAAGGTCTCGAGCAGGGTTTCGGGCTCCCGTGGCCGCTCGGCCAAGAGCACGAACTCCACGCTGTCCTCGGCGACGCCCACCTTCGAGAGCGCCCGGGGAAGCTGATCATCCCCGGCCACGTACAACGCGAGCTCCGCGCCTCGGTCCCGGAGCCGGGTCTCCCCACGGGCCCGAGTCCGGCCCATGTGGGCCCATGCCGAAAGGAGGTGGCGTTCCCCGGCGATGGCTCGCGCGTCGAAGAGCGCGACGATCCCACCGCCCTCCGCCGCAAGGCGGCGGAGAGTCTGGACGAGTTCCAAGCGGCTCGGTGATTTACCCGCTGGCCGTCGAGCCCCGATGGCCTGCAAGGTGCGGGTCTCGGTCCGAGGTATCGGCGGCACGTTGACCTGGTTCATCACTCGACGAGGAAACGGATGAATTCGGCCTTTGTTCGTGGCTTCAGGATGTAGCTCTCGGCCTTCTCCCGGCCGATCGTTGAGGTGGGCGTCGCCCCGTAGTCGTGTCCCGGAAGGACGACCGTCGCATCGTCGAGGTAGATGACCTTCGAGAACAGACTATCGTACAGGGCTCCGGGATCTCCTCCCGGCAGGTCGGTGCGTCCACACTCGCCGACGAAGAGCGTGTCGCCGGTGGCGGCGTGACCGTCGAAAATGTAGAGCACACTGTCGGGCGTGTGCCCCGGCGTGTGCAGGACCTGGAACCGAAGAGTTCCGGCCTGGAATTTGTCGCCGTCGTCGACGGAGATTTCTTGGCTCAGTGGAGCCAGTCGATGGGCCACTACCTTGGCTCCCGTCCGGGCCTTCACGTCTGCGTTCCCGGCCCAGTGGTCTTGGTGACTGTGCGTGTTCAGGATGTACTGGACCTTGACCCGGCGCTCGTCGATCGCTTCGAGCACCGGCTCCACGCCGTACGAAGGGTCGACGACGGCCGCGGGTCCGCCCTCTCCGTCGTCGACGAGGTAGGTGAAATTCTGGTACGGGCCGATTTGGAACTGTCGGAGGAACACGCGGCTCGGAGGCGGGCAGATTATTTGACGGTGGGCCGCGCGGAAGGCGCGAACCGGCTACGCGGCAGGGTCGAGCTCGCTCTCGGGGGCCTTGGTCCCCGAAACGGCGTCGAGGATCACACGTCCGTCGGCGCTTTCGACGTACCAGTACGGGCAGTGAATCAACACCGGGGGACTGAAATGAAGGTCCTCGGGACCCGGCGGAACTCGCCGCCGCTCGATGATCAATGCACCGCCGTGCTGTTCACTATGGTCGACGCTGACGGTGTGGCGTCTTCGGGTCGCGTCCTCGGCGGTCCGCTGGGCCGTGGGTTCGGGAATGGAGGGCTCGAGTCGCTGATGGGGCTCCTCGATATCGGCGACGAATTCCGGCTCACGGTTCTCCCAGTACTCCACCTTGCCGGAAATCGCGCTCACCGCGGCCAGGTGGTCGGTCACGGGTCCGGCCCCTCCATGCGGCGCCGCGGTACGGACACGGTACGAGAACACATAGTACGGTACCAATCGAAGGGTGTATCGGAAGCCATCCACCCCAGCCACTCGTTCCGCGTCCTCGCGGGTCAGCCGGGGTCGGATGGTCCGCTCCTGGTTGGGAAAGGCGAGGGGGGGTGTCGTGACTGGCCCTGGCACGGCCACCTCCGCGGACTCCACGGGAGGGCCGAGAAGCAGCATCTCTCCCATCGCCGGGCCCAGGGTTTCGGGAACGAGCACTTCGAGCCCATGTTCGGCGGCATACGCTCGGGCGGGTTCGCCTGGGTCCTCGGCGCACACGATCGTCCGTCGCACGCATTCGTCCGGGAATTCCGAGGCAATCTCCTCGATCGAATTGGCCGAAGCGACCACCACAATCGCCCGGCGGTCGGCGCGCCGGATCGCGCGGAGACCGAGGGGACGGTCTTCCAGGTGGTAGCCGGCGGCCATGAGGACCCGGCGTAGGAGGGGGCTGGCCCGGTCGGCGGCGGACATCCTGCCGATTTACTGGGGATAGGTGATATGAGCGTATAGGCGGACTTGAAGGGTCAGCGCCTACGCCGGATGCCGGTGATCGTACGGACCAACTTCATCCACTCTCGAAAGGGGTAAGGCGCGCCCACCCTTCGGCACGTAATGGCGGGAGGGGCACCCGCGAAACTCCTCAGGGAGGTTTCTCGGAGAGCTACGCCGACTAGCATCGTGCTCGGCCGAGGTTGAGGCAAGTTCGTGTCGCCGGAAACCGTGTTCGTGGCCGGGGCAACGGGCCTTGTGGGAAAACCCCTCCTCCGGCGCCTGGTCGACCGAGGGCACCACGTCCGGGCGCTGGTCCGCAACGACCCGAGCGCGACGATGGTGCTTACGATGGGTGCGGAACCGATTCTCGGTGACCTATCCACCCCCGGGCCGTGGCAGGACCATCTCGGCGACTGTACTAGCGTGATCGACGCGTCCCAGGCACGCCCCCGAGGCCGCTTGACCGCTCGGCGCGCCACAGCCGCCGGACGAGACCGCGTTCGATTCACCCAGAATCTGCTCACGGCCATCCGGAACGGGCACGCCTCGCTCGGTTCCTACGTGTGGCTGACCGGGCTGGACGAGCTCGTCCCGACGGCGGAACGGTGGGTCGATGAGGGGAGCCCGCTCGCTCTCCGACCCCACGGATTCGCCCGCATCGGTTCCCAAATTCGACCCGTGGTTGAGGCGGCGCATCAGACCTGGGGTCTCCCCCTTGTCAGCCTCCACATGGGGCTGATCTACGGCCCCGAGGGATGGTTCCCCGACTATCTGCGGCGAATCCAACGAAGGCGATTCGCGATGGTCGGCGACGGGCAAAACTTCGTGTCCCTCGTTTCGGTTCATGATGTCGCGCGGGCGATCGTTGCGGCGGTCGAGCGGCGACCCGCGGGCGAACGATTCGTCGTCGTCGATGATGAACCGGTCCGTCAAGCGGAGTTCGTCCGATTCGTGGCCGATCGACTGGGAGTTTCGGCACCCCGTCGGAAGGTTCCGCTCTGGCTCGCTGGGCTCGTTGTGGGCCGGGCGGCGGCGGAGACCGCCGCTGCCGACGTACGCGCCCATAACCGGCGGATGAAGTCGGAACTCGGTGTCACGTTAGAGTTTCCCTCGTATCGGGAGGGAGTTCCACCGCTGGTGGCCGAGTACCTCGCATCCGCGTCGGGTGTGCGCCCGGCCGGGAGCTGACGACCCGGCACTGCACCGGGCCCCGGGAACTCGCAGGTCGGCGACGAGTCCGAGCCCGGTGCCGCCTAGGCGCACCGCACCAAGCGAACCCTTTTAACTGAACCTCCCCTAAAATTGTTGCCCGAACCGATGGAACACCGATGACGGAAGCGATCACACTGCGCGTCGCCGAGGCTTTCCAGCAGGACATCGGACTCGGAACGGCCCGGCTCGATGTGAGCACCCGGCAACGACTCAAAGTCGGCGTGGGCGACGTGATCGAGATCCGCGGTCGAAAGGTGACCGCCGCGGTGGTCAACCGCGCCCAACAGGATGACGAAGGAAAGGGAATCGTCCGCATCGAAGCCGTTGTCCGGCGGAACGCGGGCGTGAGCATCGGTGATCGGGTGATGGTTCAGCGCGTCGACTGTCCCGTGGCCGAAGCGATCACGATCGCCCCGATCTATTCGGGGTCCGCCAAGATGGAACTGGGCCCGGGACTCGAGGCCTTCGTCTCGAAGGCCCTCGCCCACCGTCCGTTCGTGCGCGGGGACGTGTTCGTGATCCCTGGCGTGTTCCTGATGGGCGGCTCGCTGCCGTTCATGGTCGTCTCGACCCAGCCGAAGGGCATCGTCCAGGTCGGCTCCCAGAGCCTCATCACCATCAAGAGCGAGAGCGTCACCGAGACGGAGGTCGCGGCGCCCCGCGTGGCCTACGAGGATATCGGTGGCCTCAAGGAGAAGCTCGGGCGCGTCCGGGAAATGATCGAACTCCCGCTCAAACACCCGGAACTGTTCGACCGCCTCGCAATCTCTCCCCCCAAGGGGGTCCTGCTGTACGGTCCCCCCGGGACCGGGAAGACGCTCATCGCGAAGGCCGTCGCCAACGAGGCCGGGGCGCACTTCATCGGCATCCAGGGCCCCGAAATCATCTCGAAGTACTACGGGGAAAGCGAAAAGGAGCTGCGAGAGAAATTCGAGGAGGCGGAGAAGAACGCGCCCTCGGTGATCTTCATCGACGAGCTCGACTCGATCGCGCCCCGCCGGGACGAGGTGGTCGGCGAAGTCGAACGGCGTGTGGTTGCCCAGTTGCTCACTCTCATGGACGGGCTCTCCGGCCGCGGGAACGTCATTGTCATCGCGGCAACGAACCGGGAGGAAGCCATCGATCCCGCCCTTCGGCGACCCGGCCGGTTCGACCGCGAGATCGAGATCGGAGTCCCGACGCAGGCCGGCCGGCTCGAGATCCTCCAGATCCACACTCGCGGAATGCCGATGGAGGGCTCGGAGAAGGAGCGCGAACGCATCCTCAACGAGCTGGCGACCATCACGCACGGATTCGTCGGCGCCGACCTGGCGGCCCTCGGCCGAGAGGCTGCGATGCGCGCCCTGCGCCGCTACCTCCCCGAGATCGACTTCGACAAGCCGATCCCGCTCCCGCTGTTGGAGCGGATGAAGGTCACCGAGAAGGACTTCAAGGAGGCCCTCAAGCAGATCGAGCCGTCCAGCCTCCGCGACGTCACCGTCGAGATCCCCAGCACTCGCTGGGAAGAGATCGGGGGACTGGACCGGGTCAAGCAGGAGCTCCGCGAGTCCGTGGAATTGCCGTTCCGGAACCCCGAGGTCTACACTCACATGGGCATCGAGCCGGTCCGCGGAATCCTTCTCTACGGACCCCCGGGGGTGGGCAAGACCCTCCTAGCGAAGGCCGCCGCGACCGAGAGTCAGGCGAACTTCATCTCCGTCAAGGGCCCCGAGATCATGTCGAAGTGGGTCGGCGAGAGCGAGAAAGCGATCCGGGTCATCTTCAAGAAAGCCCGCCAAGCGTCGCCGTCGATCGTCTTCATCGACGAGATCGATGCGATCGCGCCTCGGCGAGGCCTTCAGACGTCGAGCGGCGTGACCGAGCGGATCGTCAACCAGCTGCTCACCTCGATCGATGGCCTCGAATCGCTCGAGCGCGTGCTCGTGCTGGCCGCCACGAACCGGCCCGATATCATCGACGAGGCATTGCTGCGGACCGGGCGCTTCGACCGGCTACTGTACGTCGAGCCACCGAACGTTACCGGCCGGCTCGAGGTGCTCAAGGTGCACAGCCGCAAGATGCCGCTCCAGGACATCGACCTCGCCGAGCTCGCGCAACGGAGCGACGGGTTCGTCGGCAGCGACCTCGCGGCCTTGTGCCGAGAGGCCGGGCTCGTCGCGATCCGGGAGAATCTCCAGGCCCGCAAGGTCACCATGCACCACTTCGACGAGGCCCTCAAGCTCGTGCGTCCGTCCGTCGACGCCGAGGCTCTCCGCTTCTACGAGGAGTTCACGAAGCAGCTTCTGCGGGAGCGCGTGGCCCGGAAGCGCGAAGAAGCGGTCCAGGCGATTTACCGCTAGTCCGGAGCGCTCCGGATGAGGCCGGAGCCCGTCGAAGCGTCGCACGCCGGAAACCGTGAGTTTTCGGCGAGCAAGCTATAAGTAGAGGGGCCGGGTTCGCGCCCGAGTCTCGGCGGAAAACCCCCGGGCCGGCAGAGTGAAGAACGGTATGGTTGGCAGGCTACCGCGTCGTCTGCGGCACGCTCTGTGGGCCCTCGTCGTCGCCTTAGTGGCGCTCTCCTCCTTCAGCTCGCTTCCGGGGGCGCTGGCGTCGTCGCCCAACTACGTGATCAACGGATTGGTAACGCAACCCCTAGGGTACCCCGTCCCCGACGGCGTGACCGTCCAGTTGACCTCGTCTGCGACGCATGCAATATACGCCACCACCACCGGCTCGGGGGGCGGCTTCCAATTCACCTCTTCCAACACCAACGGGGCCCTGACTCCCGGCTGGTGGGGACTGTCGGTCCAGCCGCAAGGTGGAGTCCGGTCCGCCGCTTGTTCCGGTATCTTCGGCAAGTGCGCCGCGCTTCCGGCCAGCTCGGCCCCACAGTACTACTACGAAAGCGCAGTGAATCTGACGACTCCCGGCTTGCGTACGATTTCGAATGTGACGATTGCTCCGTATACGACCACCCTCAACGCCACGGTCCAGCTGGCCAGTACTGGCGCCCCCGTCTCGGGCGCTAATGTGTCGGTCATATCGCCCCGGTTCCCCGGCGTCCCGCTGTCCGCGGGCACAACGAACAGCACCGGCGTGACGACGTTCCCTGCCCCGACCGGCAGCTGGCTCCTCTATACCCAGGCCCCCGGGAGCCCTCCTAATTTCAACTACACCTCAGTGACGATCCCGAGTTCCGGCAAGTTCTCTGTGACGATCCAGGTCAACAAGTATCTCGCCTACGGTTCGATCTTTAGCCAGGCGGGCGGGCTCGAACTGGCGGGCTTCAACCAGACGCTAATCGACACTACGGCCGGCTCTTACCTGTACAGCGCGTTCTCCCAATTCAACCCGGTCGGACACGCCTACGCGGTGGGCGTATATCCCGCCGCCGGATTCAGCGGAACACCGCCCGAGACGTTCCAGCTGATACTCTCACCGGTCGGTTATGCGCCGGCGTTTCTCACTCTCTCCGTACCGACCAGTTCCGGAGGCCTGGGCGGAAACCCCCGCAACGTGGTCGTCGCCCCGATGGCTCCTCCCGCCGTCTACAACACGACGCTCAACTACACCTCCGGAGTCGGCGGGAACGCCTTCCGATATCTCAACGTCAGCACCGTGGCGGCGCTCAAGAACTACTCCGTTTTCCCAGATCTACCCAACGCCAGCGTGGGCCAGCTCTGGGGCCAACTCGCCCTCGACTTCGCCCACTCGCTTTCCTTGACGAACGCGACCTTCAAGGCCCAGGTGCTCCCCTGGGTCGCGGCGCAGGGTCCCTTCTTCCCGGCCGCACAGGACCAGGCATTCATCAACAGCACCGGGTTCATCCAGTCCACGAACTATACGAACCAGACGCCCAACCCGGGCATTACCGGCGGATACGCCGCCAGTTACGGCCTCGCCAACGCCCAGGGCCTTTCGATGAGCTGGAAACAGTCCTACGACGCCAACGGCACCCTGCCCAAGGGGGGAACCGGCGGCAAGTACGCCATCGCCTTCAATTACCGGCACCCGACGAACGGCCAGTCGATCAACTACACGATCATCCTGCCCAAGGGATATGTCCTCCAGGCCGGCACCACCGCGCCACCGAACTCGAAGCTCGTGCCCGCCGGCGCCGGCGGCACGTGGACCAAGTTCTACCTCGACTCCAAGCCTTCGGTGAAGGCGTATGACACGGCGACCTTCTCCGTAGTCAAGTATGGGAACGTCTCCGCGCGCGTGGACGCGTCGGTCTCGACCTTCACCTTCTCGACAAAGAATGTGATCAACAGCACTCGGTCGAATTACCAAGTCGTCGTTGGCCAGGGAGAGAACGTCATGTTCTCGGCCGTGAACTCGACCTACCCCGCCGGCACCAATGGGTCGGCCTTTGCCTGGACGTTCGGGGAAGGAAGCCCCAGCAACACCGCCCAGCCGACGACCCACCACATCTACAATTCGACCGGAAAGTTCGTCGGCTCGCTGAATGTCACCTCCTCCGGCGGGCTGTACAATAACATCAGTTTCACCGTCTACGTCGGGAACCTGCCCCCGACGGCGGTGATCGACGGGAACTGGACCGCGGCGCAGAACCTGTCGGTGAGCGGCGCCCAATACATCATCGTGAACTGGTCGACCTCGCTACAGTTCAATCTGAGCGACAGCTCCTCGATGCTCTACGCCGGCGCTCCGGTGAACGGGGTTCTGTCGGTCGCCAACTGGACCCTTACCAGCCACAACTTTACGAAGATCCTCGGGAACTTCTCGGCCGGTGCCGGCGCCAACGCCAGCACGCCCGTCAGCTACAGCTTCCAGGGGGCCGGTAATTACCTGAGTGCCGGCACTGTGAGCGGTCACTCGGTCGCCTTCCTCGGCTGGCAGTACAATCTCACCCTTACGTTGTGGGACGGCCAAGGGAACTCCGCGAAGCAGTCGCTCGTGATCCTGGTACGTGACACTCAGAAACCGATCGCCGTCGTGCTGGCGTACAACGCCGCCGGCAACGTGATCCCCAGCTCCGGGGTCGTCGAGGGTGCGTCCGGCACCGCCTATGTGCGATTGAAGGCGAACGCCTCCTCCGACCCGCACAATGGGTCGATCATCTCGTACGTGTGGTCGCTCAAGAACCCGGGCAATTCCTCGGTCAACGTGTCCAACTCGAACGTTTCGTGGGTCCGGTACCTAACGCCACAGACGAAGCCCTACACGGTGAACCTGACGGTGACCGACCGCGCGATGAACGTCGCCAACACGAGCTACCGGCTCACGGTGGCCTTCAACACTACGACGAGGCCGATCCTCAGCGTCACCAACGAGACCGGGCCGAGCTCGATGACCGCCGGCACCGCCTACACGTGGTGGGTCAACGTCACGAACACGGGCGGTAGGCTCTCGACGGCCGAGAACGTTCAGGTCGTCTTCTCGCTCACCAGCCAGACCGCCACTGGCCCCGACGGCGCCACGGCGGGCACCCCGGCCTCGGTAAAATTCTACAACGTGACCAAGGGAGTCCCCGGAACCACCGTGCTGACCCCGCCGATCGAGCTCGTCTACAACCAGTCCGTTCGTGCGCAGATCTCATGGACCCCGTCGGTGACCGGCAACAAGTGGCTCTGGGTGAACGCCACGGCGGCCAACACGTACGTGTCGGGCCAGAACCTCGCGCACGTCGCGGTGTCGATCGCCCAGAACCAGCAACAGCTGCTCTTGGAATACGCCGCGATCGGTGGCGGGGCGATCGCCGTGGTCGTGGCGCTGGTGCTCCTTTACCGGTACCGCCGAAAGGCCTCCGCGGCGCCGGCGAAAGGCGGCGGACGCCTCGAGCGCGGCTCCGGTTCGAAGGCCGACGAAGAGGACGAGGACGACGAGACCTGAACCGCGGCTCGGTTGCAGGATTCAGGACCGATGTCCCGCTCGAAGTACTACACTACCCGTAGGGGCCTACGTCGTCGAGCAGGTCCACGTGCGTCAGGATCATCCGGCGACAGCAGTACCGGCGGAGGCCCAACGCGTCGAGGACCGCTCCCGGCGGTTCGCCCCGGGCCGTCCGTTCCTGGAACTGGTCCCACGTATGACCGATCACGTTTCCGCAGGTGAAACAGCGGACGGGGACCATCAGCGTCATCGACTCTTGACCCCCGGTCTCAGCGGTACGACTTCTGGCGGCGGGCCCGCGCTCCGCGGCCGCCCGGGCGCTTCGGAAGCTTCCGGCGAGGGTCGTTCACGACGAGGCTGCGGTCGTAGTGCTTGAAGGTCTCCCGGAGCTGCTCGTCCTTGAGCCAGGTGATCAGGCCCCGCGCGATCGCGGTCCGCGCGGCGGCCGCCTGCCCGGCGATGCCACCTCCCGAGAGGTGAACGTCGATGTCGACGCCCTTCCAGCGTTCCCCGATCATGAGCAAGGGCTCGGCGATCTTCTGCCGGGCAAAAACCGGTTCGTAGATCTCGAGCGGGAGGCGGTTGACATGGACGCGGCCAATACCCTTTGTGAAGGTCGCTCGGGCCATCGCCGCCTTTCGCTTTCCGGTCGTAATGAGCGCTGGCGGGGTCTTCACAGCCGGGCCCCCAGCAGCCGCGCGACCTCTTCAAGGGTCAGGGGGGTGCGCAGCGTCGGACGGGCCTGGGCATCCGGGATCGTGCTCGCCGACAGCTTGGCGTACGGTTCAGGGCAACCGATGTAGACGGTGAGACGGTCGAAGGCCGCTTTGCCCCGGCTCTTCAGGTGCGGGAGCATTCCCCGAACGGCCCGGCGGAATATCCGGTCCGGGTTTCGGGGATAGTGCGGGCCGCTTCGGACGGAGCCCCGGGCGCGATTCGCTCGGTAGGTCTCGAGCACGCTCGCGCGCGAGCCGGTCACGACGGCCTTCTCCGCCCGGATGACGATGATGTCCTCGCCGGCCAGCAGGCGCTGGGCGATCAGGCTCGCCGCCCGACCCATGATGAGTCCCGAGACGTCGATGACCGCCGGGGACGTCGGGGCCGGCGGGGGCGCGGCGTCAGGCAAGCAGGCGGACCCCCTTCCCATCGGGGTGACTCTTGACGAGTTCGGTGATCGTGAGGGCCTTGCCGCCGGCGGCGTGCACTTTGGAGCGCGCCTCCGAGGAATAGGAGATCGCGCCGATCGTGAGGGGCTTGGTCAGATTCCCTTCGGCGAGAAGCTTCCCGGGAACGAGGATCGTCTCCTGAGCCTGGGCGAGTCGCTCGAGATGGCCGACGTTCAGCGGGAACACGTGATGCCGCGGGCGCGCCAGCCGCTCGGCCGCGGCTTGCCATACGGGGGCCCGGTGGGCCTTCGCGGCCTTCTCGAGCTCGATAATGACCCGGACGAGTTCCGGGTTTTCCTTGCGAATAGTGACGGACATGCGGGGAGGCCGCTCGACCCGGGTCCCCGATATAAGCGTTGCCGAAAGGGTGGCCTGTCTCGGGCGGATCGGCGGAGATTTCGACGCGCGCCGAGCGGATGTTCCGCTCCGGGGCTCGGCGTGATTTCGCGCTGCGCGTGCCGAATAACGGTTAAATAGCGACCCCCGCCATCTCGCCGCAGAGGGCCCCTTCATGAGGAAGTTCCTTACCGAGCTGCGTGGCAAGACCGTGATGACGAACGACGGACAGATCCTGGGCGCTATCGAGAATTTCGTCATCGACACGCAGACCGGTGGGATCGCTCACGTGCTCGTCACGGCGAGCGAAGATGTCGAATCGCGCCTCTTCCAGACCGACGCGTCGGGCCGCCTCGTGCTCCCCTTCAAGAGCATGCGAGCGGTCAAGGACGTCGTCGTGATGGACCTTGGGAAGTAGCCCCCCGAACGCACCCCCCTTCGTCTCGATCGTTATCACCGTCCGGAACGAAGCGCCCCACCTCCCGGAGCTCCTCGATAGCCTGCTCCGGCAGGCTCCTCCGTTCGAGATCGTCCTCGTCGACGCTCGCTCCCACGACGGGACCCCAGCCCTCGCCAAGGAATACGCCCGGCGCCACCCCGACCGGGTGCGCGTGTTCGAACGTTCGGGCTCGCGCGGTATCGGGCGCAATGAGGGAGCTCGCCGGGCACGCGCCCCCTGGCTGGCGTTCATCGATGGGGATTGCAGTGCCCACTCCGACTGGCTCGCGCAGCTCCGGAGCGGCCTCGCCGACTCGCCGGTAGCGGCCGGTCGCACGATCGTTGTGGGCCCCCCCGCGTACGCGAACCTCGAGCGGGTGGAGCTCTACCAGGGCGGGAACGACGTCACCTTCCCCTCCTGCAATCTCGGCTACCGGCGGTCCCTGTTCCTACAACTGGGAGGATTCGACCCGCGCTTCATTACGGCCGAGGACATCGACCTGAACCTGAGGGCGGTCCAGGTCGGTGCACGGATCCAGTACGTCCCGGGGGCGGTGGTCTACCACCGGACCCGCCCCACGTGGTTCCGGTTCCTCTACCAGGCGTTCTGGAACGGCTACGGTCGCAAGCAACTCACGGAGAAACACGGGACTTTGTGGGGGAATTACCGGTTCCGCCGCCTGCTCCACGGACAGCGCAGTGTGCTTTCGTGGGCCCGGCTCGTCGCCGCGCTGGCCGGCTATTTCACCCGCGTAATGACCGGCGGGGGGCGCCGGTTGGATGGCCCTCCGCCGCCGTTCAACGCCCCGTCCGCCGCGGGGGCCGGCCCGTCGGAGAGCGCTGCGGGGCAGATGTCCTAGCGTTCCGGTTTCCAGGCCCCATGGACGTCCTTCTCGATCTCGTCCCGTAGGGTGGAGAGCTGCTCCCAGCGGTCCAGCGTCTCGAGGGATTCCTTGAGCGCCCGCAGGCAGTCGATGCAGACCCAGCGAGTCCCTACGCGCCGCACCGGCTTCCGCCGATAGGATATCTTGTCGCAGAAGAAGCAGACCCGCATCTCCTGGGTCTGTTGTTCGACATACGTCTCGAACCGTTTCCCTTCGGCCAGATTCCTAAGCAGCCGCTTGCCCGCGGGAGGGCGCTCGGACGGCGGGGCGGTGGAGTCGCCCACGGAACCCCGGAGAACGGCCCGTTCGGGAGGGTCAGCCGGTCTTGACCAGCTCGGCGACCTTCGTAACCTCGGCGAGCACCTTCGTGGTGTCGACGCTGTGGTCCACAACGGCCACGAGGAGCGCCTTCTTGCCGCTGCCGACGATGATCGTCTTCGAATCGTTCCCCTCAATCACGATCTTTTCGGGTGGAGAACGGTTGAGTTCCGTGTTGGCGGTCGCGGCGGCCCCGAGGATCGTGGCGCACATGATCGCGAACGTCTCAGTATAGACGCCCGCGGGCACGTCCGCATAGAGCACCAAACCATCCCGGGAGACGAGCGCCGTGGCGAGCGCCCCGATGCGTGTCTTCAGGTCTCGGATGACCGCCCCTACGTTACCTGTCGCCATCATGCTCCCCGGATTCCCCTACATCTCCTCGATTCGAAAACGGCACTCGGGTTGATTCTGACTCGCACACGCCTCTTCCGTACACTTAACACGGGTGCCCTTAAAACGTTCGTACAACTCTCGAAGGATTCCCCGCAGCCGGTGACAGGTTGGTATATCACTCCCGGGAACGACCTCGATCGAGCCTTTGACCGCGACCTCCTGGTCGCGAAAGATGATACTCTCAATCCACCCCCTCTCTTTCAATATATCGGCCGCTCGGTCGTGGAAGTGGGCCCGATCTTTGAGGGCCTCTTCGGCCATGTCCGACCCGACGACCGACCCCTCCTTGAAGAACAGTCCGTGACAGGCGTGGGACATGACCCCCTCGTAGAGGTCATTGACCTTGTGCAGCTCCACCTGGTTAAGTTTCACGAAGCGCATCGCGACGCCGCCGCACCCCATCGGAGGCTATAAAGGCCTTTTGGCGCCCGTTCCCGGCGTTCCCCCCTCGACCGGTCGCGCCGGGCGACTCCCGAGGTCGGAAGGCTCCGGGGGAGGCCCGGGCGAGCCGTCGAGCGCGACGCCCGAAGGGGAGACCAGCCGACCCGGCAGCTCGGCGAGCGAACGGATCCGGGCCGACTCGACCCTGGCCCACCAATCGTTCCGGTCCAGGAGCACCGCGCGGAGACCGGCACGCCCCGCCGCGCGGACATCGCTCCAGAACAGATCTCCGACGTACGTCACTTCGTCCGGCGCGACCTCGAGTTTAGAGCACGCCGACAGGAAGGCGCCGGCCGCCGGCGCCGCGGGGTTCTCGCCGGTTTCTCCGAACACGTGGGGCAGCAGCTCGGCGAGGCGCAGTTGTCCGAGCAGCGCTTGGGCACGGGAACCGGTGGGTCCGACCAGGACGGCCATACTGAGACCCCGGGCCCGGAGGCTCTCGAGGCACGGACGGACATCGGCATACGGTTCGACGGGGCCCGGGTACTTCGGGAACCTCGCGAGGACCGCTTCGGTCTCCACCTCCGGCAGCGTTCGGTCCGCGATCGCGAAGAGCATGTCCCGCAAGGCGTCGTGGTACGCCGTGGCGTCGGCGGCGGAGGCGTTTCCCAAGAGCCCCTGCCATCGCCGCCGGTCCCAATGTCGCAGTCCTTCTCGGATCGACGCGCGGACGTGCCGTTCGTTGAGCCGGGGTCCTTGGGGTTTCCATGCCCACTGCCAGCGTTCGAGCGTGTGCACGGGGACTAGCGTGTCGTCGAAGTCCCAGAGGACCGCCCGGAGCGGCACGGTCCGGGGTACGGCGCGCCGGGTCTTATCGGTGCCCGGACTTCTGGAGATGGAGCAGGTCCTCGGTCGAGACCTTCTCGCCCTTCTTGAGCCGGGCGAGGAAGTCCTCTTCCTTGGCCGGTTCCTGCGGCTCGGTGGGAGCGCCGGGGCCCCGTCCACCGCGGGCGGCGTGCAGCAGCTTCTCGAAGTCGCGGACCTCCTCGATCGCGGCGATGTGACCGCGGTGCTCCTCGTCGGCCTGACCCTTCACCTCGAGGAGCTTCGCCTGGACCTCGTCGGCCTGGCGACGCAGGTCATCCACCTGTTCGTAGAGGAGGACCATCGCCTCGTGTTCCCGCTGCGCGGACTCCGCGAGCTGGCCTACGAGCGCGTGGTTTTCCTCGGCCTGCTTCTTGGCCTCGGTGAAGTCCCCGAGAACGACGTTGATCTCGGGGTCCGACCGCAGCTGGTCGTCCTGTTCCCGGATCTGCAGCTCGATCCGCTGCATCTCCGCGATGAGACGCTTCTCCTGGTCCCCCGTCAGCGCGCTCGTCATGTGACGGAACTCGAGTTCCTTGAGATCCTTCCGAAGTTTCCAAGAAGGAACCGCGCCGGGCCGGGGCGTCCGGGACCGTTTGAGTTCCTGGGCCCGGTCGGACAATTCCTGCAGCTTCCGGTTCCACTCGTCGCGGAGCCGTTTCGCTTCCTTGACCTGCTCGTTGAACTCATCCCGCTGTCGTCGATGCGCCTGCGCCTCGCTGCTTTTGTCCCGCAGCTCGTCGATGACCTGCGCGCGCTTCTCTGCCCAGTTCCGGGCCTCCGCGTTGTACCGGTCCCGGGTCGCCCGATGCTCATCGGCGCGGGCGTTCGATTCGGTGCGCTTCCGTTCCAGTTCTTCGATGGCGTCGGCCAAGGGTCACCGCCCGGGATCGAGAACTACCACCGGGACGGTGTTCGACAGGAGGGGCCGATTTAAGGTCTTGCCCCTCGGGGCGAACCCCGCCGAGCGAAGCGACCGGAGCGGTCCCCGGTGAGGCGAGTCGATTCCTGTCCCACGGCAAGCTAATGAACGGTCCGCTCGCTCCAACAGGTCGTGGACGAGGTCGGCCGCATCTACGGCGATGTCGGGCTAGGGCGATTCCAGCTCAGCCTCAACCGCCCCGTCGAGCGGGGCGATTACCTCGCCGTCGAGGATGAGCTCCACGGGCCGGTCCTTTGCCAGCTCGACGATCTGCGCCGAAAGAGCGACCTCGACCTGGAACGGGCCGAGGCGCTCGTGCACGGCGCGGACACTCCGATCCACGAGAACTTGATTGGCATCGTCCAGATCATCGGCTATCGGGAGAGTGGCGGCCTCGTCAAGGTGCCCACGATCCCGTTCCGGCCGGGAGCGAAGGTGTACCAGGCCGAGGAGGGCCTCATCGCCGAGGTGCTGGGCCTGAAGAAGCACGCCAATTCCGGGGCGTACGTGGGGCTTCTTCGGGGCCACTCGCTGCGCGTCGAGCTCGACATCAATACGCTCTTCCAACGTCACATGTCCGTCCTGTCAAAAACCGGAGGGGGGAAGAGCTACCTGCTCGGCGTGATCGTCGAGGAGCTGCTCCGACATCACGTCACCTGCGTGATCATCGACCCCCACGGCGAGTATGGTTCGCTCCGCTTCGCGAGCGACAAGAACGGCCACAGCGAGCGATTCCACGTCGACGCGCAAGGCTTCGCGAGTCGGGTCCTCGAGTTCTCCCCGGACCCGACGCTGAACGCCAGCGCGAAGCCACTCACGTTCTCGCTGCGCCACCTGGACCCGCGGGACCTGCTCGTCTTCATGGGTCTCACGAACATCAAGAATTTCCTGGGCCCCCTCCGCAAGCTCCTCGAGGAGGTCCAAGCCGGCAGTCCGGACTATACCGTGAAGGACCTGATACGGGCCGCGGAGCGGGGCGAGGGCGGGATCCTCGATACGCTCCATGAGCGGCTCGAGTACGTGGACCAGACGCGACTCCTCGCTCCCCAGGGCACCAGTCTCGCCGAGTTGGTGCAGGAGGGCAAGGCGAGCATCGTCAACCTCCGCGGAGTCGCGCCCGACATCCAGGAGCTTGTCGTAGCGCGCATCGCGAGCACGCTCTTCGAGAGCCGGAAGAAGGGCAAGATCCCGCCCCTCTTCCTCGTCATCGAAGAAGCGCACAACTTCGCCCCCCAGCAGGGAACGGCGAGCTGCTCGCGGGTGCTCAAGACCATCGCGAGCGAGGGGCGGAAGTTCGGCCTCGGGCTGTGCGTCGTGACCCAGCGCGCGGCCCGGATCGACAAGAGCGTCCTCTCCCAGTGCAACACCCAGCTGATCTTGCAGGTCACGAACCCCCTCGACCTGAAGGCGATCGCCCAATCGATCGAGGGCCTGACCCCCGGCATGACCGAGATGATCCAGGGACTTCCCGTCGGCACGGCCCTCGTGACCGGCGGAGGGTACCACACCCCGCTCTTCTGCGAGGTACGACCCCGGTCGACCCGCCACGGCGGCGAGAGCGTCCGGGTCGTTCCCAACTGAGGCGGGGGCCGGAGGCCCTACCTCGGCGTGGTCATCAGGTAGCGTGCGACGAGCCGGACGCCGAACGCCGTGGCCCCGTGGTTGAAGTACGACGGCACGTAGCGTGCCGTCGGGCCGTCGCAGATCGCCGGCCCCGCGATGTCGAGGTGCGCCCAGGCCGTCTTCCCCACGAAATTCTCGAGGAAGGCCGCCGCCGTCAACATGCCGCCCTCCTTGAGCTCGGTGGAGTTCCGCACGTCTCCCACGTCGCTCTTCACCATTTCCCGATGGGTGTCCGTCAGCGGCATCCGCCAGACCGTCTCGCCCGTCTGCCGGGAGGCGTCGAGAAGGGATTGCGCGAGGACCTCGTCGTTGGAGACGAGCCCGGCGATATCCGGGCCGAGCGCGACGACGCACGCCCCCGTCAGCGTGGCCATGTCGACGACCTGGTCCGGGTGGTACTTCTCGACCACGTAGCCGAGCGCGTCGGACAGGACGACCCGCCCCTCGGCGTCGGTGTTGAGCACTTCGATCGTCTTGCCGCCGTGGGTCCGTAGGACATCCCCCGGCCGATAGGCGCTCGGTCCCGGTAGATTCTCGGCGCACGCCATGACGCCGATCACCCGCGGGGGGACCTTGAGCACCGCCGCGGCGCGAACGACCCCGAGAACGGCGCAGGCGCCGGATTTGTCGAACTTCATCGTCGACATGCCCGGCGCGGGCTTGAGCGAGATCCCGCCGGAGTCGAAGGTGATCCCCTTGCCGACGACCGCGACCGTCTTCCCGCTTCGGGCGCCGCCGCCGTACTCGAGCACGATCAGCCGCGGCGGATGGACGCTGCCACCCCCCACCCCGAGAATTCCGCCGCAGTTCATCTCGGCGAGCTTCTTTTCATCGAAGACGGTGACCTTGACGCCGAACTCCTTGGCCAGGCCACGGGCCTGTTCGGCGAGCCACTCGGGCGTGGCGGTGTCCGCCGGTACGTTGGCGATGTCGCGCGTCCAGAGGACCGTCTCGACGAGGGCCTCCTCCTGCTCGAGGGCCTTGCGGAGCGGCGCCTCCTCGCGCGCGGCCTCCTCGCCGAGGAAGACCGTCGTCTCCTCGATCTTGCCCTCGTGCGAGCTCTTGTACCGGAGGAATTCGTAGCCGCCGAGCGCCGCTCCGTCGACGAGGGCGCGCACGGCCGTCTCCGCCGGGATGCGCTCGTTCGCGAACGACGCGAGCTTGAAACCGAGCGTCCGGGCGCCCCGGCCCTTCAGCGCCCGCACCACCTCGGCGGCGGCGTTGCGGAGCGTTTCAGTGTCGACCAGGGTGCGGGGGCCGAGACCGACGACCAGCAAGCGTCCCTTCCCATCAGCGCGGTGGAAGACGGTGACTTCTTTCCGCTTGCCCCGGATCTCCCGGCGTTCCCAGGCGCCGGAGAGGAATTTGCCGTAGGCCTGGTCCTCGCGGGCGAGCGCCCGAGGGAAGGCGTCCTCTTTCTCGGCGCGTTCCGCCAATCCTACGGCGATCGCATCGACGGTTCCCTGCGTGGCCTCCCGGCGGTCCAGCGCGAATCGCATCCCTATCCCCGTTCCGGGGATTCAGGGGCCGGCTCAGAACCCGGCCCGGACCTTTTGACGATCGATCCGAATCCCCGCGGGTGTGAGACAGATGAGGTTCTTAGCGATACCGGCCACGTCGCCGCCGATGTCCTTGGCGACGTTCTTGAGGTCGGCGCTCATCCGCTTGAGGGTCATTTGGTCGTTCGAGACCGACGTATAATCGATCAGGACGACGTCGCCCTGATACGCGAGCTTGGTCGCGTTGTGGAGGTCATCGAACCGGATGATCTCCGCCATACGCACCGTGCCGCGCGCCCCCGCGAGGCCCTCCGCCTCGTCCTCGAACTCCATCGAGCCCAAGTCCAGGAAGCTTCCCTCTTCTAGCGTCTCGTCTCCGTGATGCCGTCGCAGTAGTCCACTTCGCTTCATCATGACCGGTTCCACCCCGTGTCGACAGGGCGCGAAAGGCGAGGGACCGTTCTTAAGGATGCCGTTCGATTTGTCGCCGGCGGAGCCGGGGCGCGACGTACCAGAGGTGTTCGCCGTCCACGACGAGCTCCACGGGCCCGTCGACCGGCTCGGGGAGCTCCCCGCGCACCGGGACCCAGACGAGGGAGTCCGGGAGCTGCCCCTCGGCGACTCCGTCGGGCGCCCGGCGGACCGGCACCGGCACTCTCTTGTCGGGTCCCCCCACCCAGCGGGCTTTCTCCACCGTGGCCGCCGGCCAGAGCTCGGTCGTGCCCGTGGCGGTGGAAGTCACCTCGAACCCTCCACGGGTCGAGGGACGGTCGAGTCGATACAGTCGACCCTTCTCGACGTAGTAATCGCCCGGGAGATGGACGGGCAGTCGGACGGCGAACGTCACCCGGTAGAGGTCCCGGCCGTCTTTGCGCCCGTAGAGCGACGCGGAGTCCTTCACCTCGGCGCCGAATCGGTCCTTGAAGAGCCGGGCGACGTTCTTGGCCGCGAGCGTCTCGGTGAAGAAGTGGTCCCAGCCCTCCGGCCGTTGTTCGGTCCAGGAGTGATGGGCTCGCCAATCCGCGCGCGCGCTGGGCATCGTGGCATCCCATATCTCCCGAAGGCGCTCCCGTAGTTCGTGGGCCGAGCGGCGCGACCCTTCCTCCGGTCCCCGCAGCTGGATCAGCGCGGTGTAGTAGTGGCCGGACCGGCGGCTGCAGTCGGGACACGTGCGATGAACGATCCGGACGGTGAAATCGACAGGGAGCGAGCGCTCGAGGCCGCGGAACCGGACGTGGACGTCCCCGTGGAGCGTTTTGAGCAACGGGTTGGCGCCGGTCTCCTGCCACTCGACGCGCCGAATGGCGGCCTCCTCGTCGGGAACGAGGAACGGCAGAAGGTCTTCCGAACCGAGCATCGACGACGTGCCGGCGCGCTCCCAGTGCTTCCCCACCTCGCGTGCCCCGCACTGGGGGCACAGGATGACGGTCGCGTGCGGCCGGACCGAGACGAGGGCCCGGCGGGCCGCTTCGCAGTCGGTGCAGACCCCGTCGACGAGAGGGACTCCCGTCCGTCCGCAGACGACGCAGAACTCGTCGGCGGCCGGCGGCTCAGGGGTTGAAACTGACGATCTCGGCATGGGGAACACCCCCCAGGGTGCCCGTATGGTCGGCGGCGAGCAGCCCCTCCTCCTGGGCGATCTTGCAGACCCGGGACCCGAGCAGGTTGACGATCGTGCCGTGCTGGATCGCCCAAACCAGTTCCTCGCGCGGGACCCGTCGTTCGCCGTAGAATTGGGGAGAGACCTTCACCATCGTCGTTCCTCGGCCGAGGGGGAGCTCCCGGCCCAGCAGTTCCGCGTCGCAGGCGGCTACAACGACCTCCCGGCGGACCCGGTGGACGCGCATCACCACCTCCACATGCCCGTCGGCCATGGTCGGAACCCGTACGGAACCGGCGGCCGAGCTTATGACGACTGCGTGGCGGTGGGGCGCCTCTAGAACCGGACCAACTGCCAGTGGTTCGGCCGGGACTCGACGACCTCGCCCTGGTTCCGCAGCGAATAGAACAACGCGTCCGCCCGAGCGGGGGGAATCCCGATCTTCTCCGCCTCGGCCTTCAGCTCCTCGAGCGAGAAGGTCCCCTTGTCCGTCTGGAGCCGCCGCATCAGGTCGAGGAGCAGGTCGAGGCGCTCCCGTTGGCTGTGCGTGACGCCCGTCGCGAGGGTATCGATGTCAAGTCGACCCTCAGTGGTAGCGACTCGGGCGAGGAAGCTCGTGACGATCTTAATGGCCCGTTGGGCATCTTCCATCGTGACCACGGAGGAGAGCCGGGCCTTCGCCGACGCCTCGCTGAGACGAACCAGCGCCTCGAGTTGGCGGGCCGTGATCGGGACCGGCGCGTTGGGGTCTTCCCCTTGTTTTCGGACTTGGACATAGTAATCCTCCAACGAGGCGAGTGCCTCGGGCGAGAGCACCGGTCGAAAGGTCCGTCGCGCATAAGCGATGTACTTCCGAAGGAACTCGGGCGGGAACGGACCGCCGCCGGAGGGAGACTCGCTCGTTTCCGCGCCCACCTCCCGGACCTCGCCCGCTCGGTGGGATTCGAGGATGCGGTTCGCGAGCAACCGGTCCTTCTGGCGGTCCGGACGGTCGAAGATCGAATAGATGACGTCAAACCGAGAGAGGAGGGTTGGGGGGAGGTTCACCTGCTCAGCGAAACTGCGGTCCGGAGTGAATCGGCCGAACCGCGGGTTGGCCGCAGCGAGCACGGTGCAGCGCGCGTTCAAGGTGGCCGTGATGCCGGCCTTGGAAATCGAACAGGTTCCGCTTTCGAGGACTTCGTGCATCGCCGAGGAGTCCTCGGGGGTCATTTTGTCGAGCTCGTCGATCACTGCGACCCCGCCGTCCGCCAGCACCATCAAGCCGGCTTCGAGGACCCAACGGCCGCCGGCAAAGTCGTCTTTCACCGCCGCGGCGGTGAGGCCCGCCGCGGTTGCGCCTTTGCCGCTCGTGTAGATTCCTCGGGGAGCAACGTCTGCGATGTAGCGTAGGAGTTGGGTCTTTGCAGTTCCAGGGTCTCCGACCAACAAAATATGGATGTCGCCCCGAATCCGGATGCCGTCGGGCTGTCGTTTCTCGACGCCCCCGAAAAGTTGGAGGGCGATTGCCTCCTTCTCTTCCTCCATCCCCTTGATTGTCGGTGCGAGAGAAAGCACGATCTTGTCGATGACCGTGGGGTCGCCCTGCCATAGGAGGATCTCCCGGAGTTCCTCCTCGGAGACCTCAATCTCCGCATACTCGCGTTGCTCGGACTCGAGGGAATTCCCGAGGAGGATGAGATCGAAGGTGGTAGAGCGCACCACGCCAGTCCGTGAGGCGGTCGCGCGTTGGAGAGATTTCAGGATCCCGACGGCGACCACGCGATTTCCCGGGATGACCCGGCCCGTCAGGTCCTCTGTGAGAAGGATTGAGAGGCCCTGGGGATGCGCCCCGCCCCGAAGGCTCTCCGGGTTTTCCTGGATCTCGATCCGTTGGGAATCAACGTAAACTGATTTCTCGGGCAGGAGCCGGAACCGGGTCCGGCTGGCGGGCTTACCGCATCCGCCCTGGGCCGTGTAACATTCGATCGGCTCTCGGAAGATCGGACTCGTCTCGTCCTGGAGCTCATGCACTTCAGCTCGGCAGGCGGCGCACGAAAACACCGCGTCACGAATCTGGGGCCGGACCTCCGTCGCCTTGCGAACGATGCCCTCGATCGCGAGGAAGCGGTTCAGGTCGCCCTCGCGGATCTCTCGGATGACCCGATGGGCGGTGGCCGGTAGGCCCGTCACTCGGAGCCGGAGGCCTTGGGCCTCCGGACCCCTGACGGGCAGCAGCTCCCGCATCGCCCGCGCCCCGGAATCGAGGACCTCCTCGGGCCGCACCAGGATCTCGTCGGCGAGCGCCGTGTCTGCGCTCTCGAGGGCGGAGAACGGGATTTCCAATGACCGCTCCTCGGGGAAGCGGTTCGAGAGCTCCAGGACCCGGGGCCGGACCCCTGCCTCCTCGAAGACGGCGGCCCAGCGGCCGGCGAGCTCGCCCGATGAGGTGAGCACGCGAGGTGATGTGACCATCGTTGACCTGCTCCCGAAGTTCAGGGGGTCAGGCGGTAGCGGTCTCTAGGAAATAATCGTGCCTCTCGGATGTTCGGAAGCTCCGCCAGCACCGTGACGAAGCGGTCGAGGCCGAACCCCCATCCCCCGTGGGGCGGCATCCCGAACCGGAATGCCTCGAGATAGCCCTCGAGCGTCGCCGGGTCTAACCCGGCCACCCGGATGTTGGCCGTCAGCCGGTCCAGCCGATGCTCGCGCCGGCCCCCGCTGGCCAGCTCCATCCCGCGGTAGTCGAGGTCGAAGTAATCGACGAGGTTGGGCCGGTCGTCGTACCGATGGGCGTAGAATGTGTGGGTCTTGGTGGCCGCCGGGAAGTCGGTGAGGAAATAGAACGGGTTGCCGTACTTCTCCACGAGGATCTCTCCCAGGCGCTTCTCGTCCTCGGTGGCGAGGTCCTGTTCGGCCCCGGGGCGTTCCAGCAATTGTTCGCACTCGGCGAACGGGATCCGGGGGAACGGCGGGCGCGCGACCGGTAACTTCTCCGCGAACGGATTCCCCATCGATTCGAGCCGGGTCCGGGCCGTGGCGAGGGTATCGGCGAGGGCGGCCTCGAGGACCTGCCGGACGTCGTCTCCATCGCGGATGTAGGCCACTTCGCCGTCGACACTCGTGAATTCTGTCAGATGGCGGACGGTATCGGACGGCTCGGCTCGGAAGGCCGGGGCGATCTCGAAGACGCGTTCGAAGCCGGCGCTCATGAGCATCTGCTTGTAGAGTTGCGGGCTTTGGGCGAGGAACGCCGGCGAGTCGAAGTAGTCCACCGCGAACATCGTCGCTCCGCCTTCGGCCCCCTGCCGGAGGATCTTCGGCGTTTCGACCTCGAGAAACCCTCGGGAGAGGAACGCCTGCCGGAGCCCTTCGAGCAGGGCGGTCCGGAGCTCGAAGATCGCGCGGACCGCGGGCTTCCGCAAGTCCATGACGCGGTGATTGAGTCGGGTATCGAGCTCGGCGCCGACCTTGTCCACCACCCCTAGGGGCAGCGGGACCTGGGCGAGCGAGAGAAGCTCCGCCTGGGTCGGGATCAATTCCATGCCGCGTTGGGCTTTGGGCGAAGTCTGAACCAACCCGTCGACTTGGATCACCGATTCCCGGGGCGTGGAGGCAAAGAACGCGAAGAGCGCGGGGTCGGTCGTCTCCTTCTTCAAGGTGACCTGGGCGATGCCGGAGCCGTCCCGGACTAGGGCAAACGCGACGCCGCCGAGGGCCCGATAATCCTGGAGGTGCCCCGCGATCCGCACGGGAGATCCCGCGAGGGCGAGCAGCTCACGCGCGAGCCGCCGCGGGGGCGACAGAAGCGGCCACCTCCTTGCGCGCGAGCGCCGCCCGCACGAGAGCCATGTAGAGCGGGTGCGGCGTCTCCGGCCGGGAGAGCAGCTCGGGGTGGTACTGAACGCCGAGGAAGAAGGGATGGGCTGGCAGCTCGAACGACTCGACCCGACCGTCGACGGACCGCCCCGTCACTTCGAGGCCTTCCCCGTGCATCCGGTCGAGATAGGCCGGGTTGATCTCGTAGCGGTGCCGGTGCCGCTCCCAGATCTCCGTTCGACCATAGATTTCGGCGATGCGACTGCCGGCCACGAGCTCGACCCGCTGAGCGCCCAGGCGCATCGTGCCTCCCAGGTCGGCGACTACCTTCTGCTCCTCGAGCAAGCAGACCACGGGGTCGGGGGTATGGGGGTCTACCTCGGACGTGTTCGCCTGCGAGAGACCGAGGGCGTTCTGGGCGAACTCGACGACCGCGAGCTGGAAACCATAGCACACGCCGAGGAACGGAATGCCCATGGTTCGAGCGGTCTCGATCGCTCGGATCTTTCCCTCGACCCCTCGGGCTCCGAACCCCGGAGCCACGAGGATCGCGTCGGCTCGACGGAGGCGCGCCGCGGCGGCGGAGTCGCGTGGCAGGTCTTCGGAATCGTACCAGGTGAGTTGGATGGCGTATCCGAGGTTTCCCTGAACGTGGTGGAACGCCTCGATGTGGGAAAGGTACGCGTCCTTGAGCTCGGTGTACTTTCCCACGAACGCCACGTCGACGACTCCCTTGTTGGCCCGATAGGTGGACAGGAACTCCTTCCAGCGAGCGTAATCGGGTGGCCGGTCCGGAAGCCTCAGCTGGCGAGCGAGCAGTTGGCCCACCCCCTGGGCCTCCAGGACGAGCGGCACTTCGTAGATGACCTGCTGGTCCGGGACGGAGATCACAGCCTCCGGCGGCACGTCGCAAAAGAGCGAGATCTTCGCCTTGATCTCCGGAGTCAATGGCACCGAGGCACGGGCCACGATCATCGAGGGTCGGATCCCGATGGCCCGAAGCTCGCGCACCGAGTGTTGGGTCGGCTTGGTCTTCGGCTCGCCCACGGGGCCGGCGACGGGGACCAACGTCGTGTGGACGAACGCCATGTGACCTTCTCCGAGCTCGTAGGAAAGCTCCCGGAGCGCCTCGAGAAACGGCATCGATTCGATGTCGCCGACCGTTCCGCCGACCTCGACGAGGACGACGTCGGCGCCGGTCGTCTGCGCGACCTCGCGGATCTGGCGCTTGATCTCGCCCGTGATGTGCGGGATGATCTGAACGGTGTTGCCGAGGTAGTCCCCCCGGCGCTCCTTCTCGATGACCGCGCGGTAGATCTTGCCCGTCGTGATATTGTGACTTCCGGTCAGGCTCTGACCGAGGAAACGTTCGTAGTTTCCGAGGTCGAGGTCGACCTCGGTGCCGTCGTCGAGCACGAAGACCTCCCCATGCTGGTATGGGTTCATCGTGCCGGCATCGACGTTCAGGTACGGGTCGATCTTGAGGACGGTGACCGAGATCCCCCGGGCCTTCAGCAGTCGGGCGAGCGAGGCTGTCGTGATGCCCTTTCCGAGGCCGGAGATAACTCCGCCGCTCACCACGAGAACTTTCACAGCCGCCTCCCGCGCGGGTAACTGGGCTGCACCTTAAAGTCTCCTCGCGAGAGATGGTGAAACACGCCCCCGAAGCGGCGCGGAACGGTTCCCGGGGCGACCGGAAACCGCTGCGACGGCGGACTCGTGCGCGAACGGCTCATAGGGGCACTCTCCGGCCCGAACTGTCCCGTTTGGTCCGTCCAAATTCTGGCAGGGCTGTGAGCTGGTGCGAGGGAAAGACCGGCCCGTCCGTGCACACGTGGTACGGACCCAGCGCGCAGGCATCGCACATCCCCATCGCGCACTTCATCTGGCGCTCCATCGAACAGAAAACGGGGATCTGACGCGGGAGGGCGGCGGCGATCACTTTCTGCATCATCACTTCGGGACCGCAGGTCCAGACCGCGTCGAACGATTGCTCAGAGAGCAACCGGCGGCTCACGTCGGTGACGTAGCCGTGGTGACCCACCGATCCATCATCGGTCGCGACCTCGACGGATTCGGCGATCGCCCGCAATCGGTCCTCGAACAGGAGTTCGGCGCCGGTGGTGGCGCCCAATGCGGCCACGATTCGGCTCCCCTTCCTCGCCGCCGCCTCGGCGGCGGGCGCCAACACCGCGGTGCCCGAGCCGCCCCCGACCAGGAGGACGCGGGACGGGCTCAGGTCGAATCGGTTCCCGTAGGGCCCGCGGATCCCCACGAGCGTGCCGTCCGCGATCGACAGGGCGCCGCGCGAGCTGCTCCCCATCGCTTTGATGGTAACTCCCTTGGGATCCCCCGTGTATGAGAGGGACATCGGAAGCTCGTCATCGCCCGGGATCCATATCATGACGAACTGCCCCGGGGCGGCCGGAGGGGGAAATCGGAATCGTAGAGTCACCGTGCTAGGGGTCTCGACAATACGCTCCGAGACCTCGGTAATAGTGCGCACGAGATTCACACCGTCCCCGGCTTAAAACCCTAGCCGGTGGCCTCATCGGCTTCAGCTTCGTGCAGAAACGGTGTGAGCGGCCCCGACCAATTCTTCGATCCGGGACACCTGGAGCGTGTCGAGCCGCTGGCTCAATTCCCGGGCGAGCCGGGAGAACACCCCGATCCCCTCGAACGCGACGGCGGTGCCCAGTTCGACGGCCCGGGCGCCGGCGAGCACGTACTCGAGCACATCGTCGGGCTGCTGGATCCCGCCGACACCGACGATAGGGATCTTCACTCGGTCAAAGATCTGCCACACGCACGCGAGTCCCACGGGTTTGATCGCCGGTCCGCTCAGGCCGCCGAGCCCGTTCGCCAGGACGGGACGCCTCAGCTGGACGTCGATCGAGAGCGCCCGGATGGTGTTGATCGCGCTGATCGCATCCGCGCCGGCGGACTCCGCCGCGGCCGCGAGCGAGGCCGGGTCGAAATGATTCGGAGTGATCTTCGCGATCACCGGGATTCGAACGGCCCGTTTCACCGCCCGCACGACGTCCCGGACCTGATCCGGATCCTGCCCGATCTCGGAGCCCAGTCCCTTGGCGTGAGGACAACTCAGGTTGAGCTCGAGCGCCACGACGCCGGTGGCAGCCATGCGCGCCGCCAACGTGGCGAACTCGTCCGCGTCAGCGCCGAATACTGAGCCGATGACCGCAGCGCCCGCGGCCCGAGCGACCGCGATCTCCTGCGGATACTCGTCGATGCCGGGGTTCGGGAGCCCCATCGCGTTGAGCATCCCCCACTTCTCGTAGGTCTCGATCGTGGGATTGGGGTAGCCCATCCGGGGTTGGCTCCCGATCGATTTCGTGACAACGCCTCCGGCGCCCGCGTCCCAGGCGCCCTTGAGGGAGTTTCCGCTTTCCCCCCAGATCCCCGACGCCAGCCACAGCGGGTTTCGAAACGGAAGTCCCGCCACCGTCGTGCGCAGGTCGGCCACGGGCACCAACGACCCGGGGTCCGTTTATATCCATATGCCGTCAGCGCCGTTCGATGCGCCTCGAACGACTTACGGACGCCGCCCGGTCCGCGCTCGAGCGCGCGTTTTCGCGGGCCGCTGAACTTCGACACCCCGCCGTCGAGCCCGAGCACTTGCTGCTCTCCTTGGTAAACGAAGAGGGAGGAACTGCTCGGGAGCTGCTCCTCCAACTGGGCGCGAGGCCCGAAGATCTCACCCGCGAACTCGAACAACGGCTCGCAAAACTGCCCACCGCGGACCGGATCGCTCCCTCCGACCAGTACATCGGCCGTCCGCTCGCCGCTGTCCTCGAGAAGGCCGAAAAGGCCGCCGAGGCCCAGCACGACCGATACACGAGCGTGGAGACCCTCCTCCTCGGATTGGCCGAGGCGCCGTCCGCTGCTCGAGACCTGCTCGAACAGAGCGGGGTGCGCCCCGCCGCGGTGCGTGCCGCCATCGAGACGCTCCGTGGGGCGGGACGGACCGTCACAGGCCGCCAAGAGGAGGCGCAATACAAGTCGCTCGAAAAATACGGCCGCGACCTGACTCAGTTGGCCCGCCAGCACAAGCTCGACCCGGTGATCGGCCGGGATGAGGAGATCCGACGCGTGATCCAGATCCTCTCGCGCCGGACGAAGAACAACCCAGTGCTGATCGGGGATCCCGGCGTGGGAAAGACGGCCATCGTGGAAGGCCTCGCGCTGCGAGTGGCGTCGGGCGACGTGCCGGAGTCGCTCAAAGAGAAGCGCGTCATCTCGCTCGACCTCGGTGCGTTGCTCGCGGGCGCCAAGTTCCGCGGGGAGTTCGAGGAGCGGATCAAAGCCGTCCTGCAGGAGATCGAACGATCCGAGGGGAAGGTCATATTGTTCATCGACGAGTTGCACACCCTGGTCCATGCCGGCGCTACAGAAGGTGGAGCGATGGACGCCTCCAATCTGCTCAAACCGGCGCTGGCTCGCGGCGTGCTCCACGCCATCGGAGCGACGACGACCCAAGAATACCGTAAGTACATCGAGAAGGACGCGGCGCTCGAACGTCGGTTCCAACCGATCCTCGTTCGCGAGCCCACTGTGGAAGACACGATCTCGATCCTTCGAGGGCTCAAGGAACGCTACGAACTGCACCATGGTGTTCGGATCCGCGACGCCGCTCTCGTCGCGGCGGCGACGCTGACGGCCCGATATCTATCCGACCGGCGGCTTCCGGACAAGGCGATCGATGCCATCGACGAGGCGGCGTCGGCCGTCCGACTGGGCCTAGACTCCCGACCACCGGAGCTCGACCAGATCACCCGTCGGATCCTCCAGCTGGAGATCGAGCGCGCCGCGCTCAGGCGAGAGACGGACACCGCCTCGAAGGAACGACTGAAGTCCCTCGAGAAGGAGCTCGCCGACCTGCGAGAACGCGAGTCGTCGCTGACGGCCCGGTGGAACCGGGAGCGTGGCCAGGTCCAGGAGCTCCGCACGCTCCGCGAACGCCTCGACCACGCCCGGGTCGACGCCGAGGAGGCCGAGCGCAGCGGGGACCTGGAGAAGGCGGCGCGCTTGCGGTATGGCGAGATCCCCGAGATCCAACGGAATTTGGAGGCGAAGAACCGGGCGCTGAAACCGGCCCAGGGGGAGACTCTCCTCCGAGAAGAGGTCGACGAGGAGGACGTGGCGCAGGTCGTCGCCAAATGGAGTGGAGTGCCCGTCTCGCGCCTGCTCGAGGGGGAAACCCAACGACTGCTCCAGCTCGAAGAGGAGCTCAAGCGGCGAGTGATCGGCCAAGACGAGGCCGTCGACCTGGTCGCACGCGCCGTGCGCCGATCCCGCTCGGGCCTCGCCGACCCGAACCGCCCGATGGGATCGTTCCTCTTCATCGGCCCTACCGGGGTGGGGAAGACCGAGCTCGCGAAGGCGCTGGCAGTATTCCTCTTCCACTCCGACCGGGCCCTGGTCCGTATCGACATGAGCGAGTACATGGAGAAGCACTCCGTAGCCCGTCTCATCGGTGCCCCTCCGGGATATGTGGGCTACGAGGAAGGGGGGCAGCTCACCGAGGCGGTCCGCACCCGGCCGTACACAGTCATCCTGTTCGATGAGATCGAGAAGGCCCACCCCGACGTCGTCAACGTACTGCTCCAGCTGCTCGATGACGGACGATTGACCGACGGACAGGGCCGGACCGTCGACTTCCGCAACACCCTCGTGATCATGACGAGCAATCTGGGCACGGAACTCCTCGCGGACGCGAAGACCGACGAACAGCGCCGCCAGGCGGTCGACCGGTCGCTCCGGGGGCACTTCCGGCCTGAATTCCTGAACCGACTCGACGACGTGGTGATATTCCGGAACCTGTCCGAGTCCGACATCCTCCACATCGTCGAGCTGCAACTCGCGCTCGTGGGGGAACGGCTCAAGGACCGACGGATCCTGCTCAAGGCGACCGACGAGGCCCGAAAACTTCTGGCGGAGTCCGGCTACGACCCGCAGTTCGGGGCTCGTCCGCTGCGGCGGACCGTCCAACGGCTGGTCGTGGACCCTCTGACGACCCGACTTCTTTCGGGGGAGGTCCGGGACGGGTCCACGGTCTCAATCACCGCGAAAAACAACGAGATCCAGCTGACGGTGGCCGGGCCGAAGGGCGCCGCGAAGACGGGGTAAGGGGGACCGAATATCACCGCCGTGGTCGCCCTGGTGGGCGCACCGGAACTGGGCCGGGAACTGGGTCGAAAGGGCACCTCGAGCGATGTCACCCTGTACAACCTGGTCCGGGACGGACAGGTGCTGACCACCGTGGAGCCAACGCAGTTCCCCGAGAGATTCCCGTCACTGCTCTACTCGATCGCCCTTGCGGATCGCGTCGTCCTCGTCGTGGCCGGGCTCGACCGTGCCTTCGCCGAGAGCGTGGCGACGCTCGACTTGTTCGACACCCCCACCACCCTCTACCTCGGCCGCGGTGCGGGGGAGGCAGAGGTCCGACGCGTACTCAAGGGAAGCCGCTTCGAATCGGCGCCTCTCGCCGACCTCGATGTGCCCCGATTGCGCGAGGAGCTGCTCGCGTGGAGTCCGGATCGGACAACGGAAGGGCCGGTCTCCGTGCGGCTCGACCATGCTTTTCCCGTCAAAGGCGTCGGTACCGTCGCCCTCGGCTTCGTCCGGCGCGGCACGCTCCATGCCCACGACCGACTGCGCCTGTGGCCCGCGGGTCGCGAGGTCGAGATCCGGTCGATCCAGTCGCAGGACGTCGAAGTGCGCGAGGCGGGTCCGGGCACCCGAGTGGGAGTCGCCCTGAAGGGCGCGGATGCGGATGAGCTGTCCCGCGGTCAGCTGCTCGCGCCCGCCGGAAGCCATTCCGTAGGGAACCGGTTCGTCCTTAGGGACCGCCGGGATTCCCGGTACTATCGGGGTCGGGTCGATCTGGGGGCGCAACTGCAACTCCTCGTGGGTCTCCAGCTAGTCCCGGCCCGGGTGGAGTCGGTGGCGGCCGACCGACTCGAGCTCACGACCGACCGAGCCCTCGTGGCCGACCGGGGGGATCCGGTCTGGGTGTCCGACCTTTCGGCGGCCCCCGGCCCTCGATTGGTGGGTCGGACGATGCTGGAGGAAGTGAAACTTGATACGCCCACCGCCGCGTCCTCTTCGGCGTGACCCTCCCTCCGGCCCCCCGGCTGATGACCGAGTCGCCGCGACCGGTCCCGTCCTCGGGCCGCGTCTGTTCGAGCTGCCGAACGCCCTTGGTCTTCCAGGGACGTCACCCGTTCCGAACCGGCGGAATGCCGGGACAGAGCGAGAACGTCATCTTGCTCGAGATGCAATGGTGTCCGCACTGCGGCCGGGTCGAGTTGTTCAGCGGGACCTGAGGCTCCGGCGGCCCGCCGGCGGCCCTAGGCGAACATCGTGACGGACTCCTTGTGGAGTTCTTCGTCGCCGACGACCTTCTCGATCGCGCGGTCGAAGTCGGCGGCCGTCACGTAGTCGCGCTCCTCACGGATCGCGAACATTCCCGCCTCGGTGCAGATGGATTTGATATCGGCACCGGTCGCCCCGTCGGTCCGCAACGCGTACGCGTCGAAATCGATCGTGTCCCTGATCGCCATCGGGCGAGAGTGGATCTTGAAGATCTCGGCTCGGCCCTGATACGATGGGATCGGGATCTCGATGATCCGGTCGAATCGGCCGGGCCGGAGCAGGGCTTCGTCCAGAATGTCCGGACGGTTGGTCGCGGCCACGATCTTGGTGTTGGCCAGCGGCTCGAAGCCGTCCATCTCGGCGAGCAGCTGCATGAGCGTCCGCTGGACTTCCCGGTCCCCACTCGTCGCGACCTCGAGTCGTTTCGCGCCAATCGAGTCGATCTCGTCGATGAAGATGACCGTAGGGGACTTCTCGCGCGCGAGCTGAAAGAGCTCCCGGACCAGGCGCGCGCCCTCGCCGATGTACTTCTGGACCAGCTCGCTCCCCACGAGACGGATGAACGTCGCGTGGGTGTGATGCGCGACCGCCTTCGCGATCATGGTCTTGCCGGTCCCGGGCGGACCGATGAGCAGCACACCCTTCGGCGGCTCGACGCCCACTTTCTTGTAGAGCTCGGTTCGCAGGAGCGGATACTCCACGGCCTCACGGATGTCGCGGATCTGGTCGCCCAGGCCCCCGATGTCGGCGTAGGTCACGTTGGGCTTCTCCACGATCTCGCTCGCGGTGACGAGCGGGTCGACGGACGCCGGCAGGACGCCCATGACCGCGAGGGTCTGCTTGTTGAGCGCCACCCGGCAGCCCACGGTGAGCTTGTCGTGCTCCACGTTCTCCGCGGAGTTGACAACGAAGTCCGGACCGGTGGAGGACTTGACGACGACGCGACCATCGGTGAGGATGTCTCGGACGCTCCCGACGATGAGCGGGGGATACCGGAGACGGTCGAGCTCGGTCTTGAGCCGCTTGACCTCGCGCTGCAGGCGGAGGATCTCCGCCTCCATGTAGTGCCGCTCGCTCTCCACGCGCTTGATGGCCTCGGCGAGTTGGCTGTTCCTCAACTCGAGGAAGTTCACGCGGTCGAAATCGGCGTTCTGACTCGCAGGCTCGGTATCCGTCATTCAACAGCACGTCTCCGCGAAGAGACCATTCACTTCTAGCCCGCCGAGGATTATACCTCTTTGCGTCGGGCCGAACGGCACACCGCGAGCGTCCGTCCGGTTTCGTTCACAGCGCGCTCCGAGGGGCATCGCCTCGCCGGCTTTATGGCCCCCGCCGAGGGTTGGGAGCCGGGGCCCTCTTGGCTATACATCGTACGGCACGGGCGTTCGCACCCGCCCACCTCACCGGGATCTTCGCGCCCTCTTTCGACGCTCGAGACCCGCGAGGACGCGGTTCGACGGGCGCGGGATTGGTATTGCAAGTGGGCGTGCACGCGGTCGTCGATTGGCGCCCGGCCGAGCGCACCTCGGTCCGGCTCCGGGCGGACGTGGCGGATCCTCTCCCCATCTCCCGCGAGGTCGTTCGTCGCCTGGCGCCATCACGGCCCAGTGCGCTCCAACTGACTTTGAAGCACGACTTGCCCATCGGTCAAGGCTTTGGCATGAGCGCTGCGGGAGCGCTGGCGACCGGACTCGCCATGGCTTCGGCACTCGGCCTCCCCCGCCAGCAGGCCATCGAGACGGCGCATCTCGCGGACCTCTTCGGAGGGGGCGGACTCGGGGGCGTGTCGGCGATTCTCGGCGGCGGGCTCGAGGTTCGCGAATCGCCGGGAGTCCCCCCCTGGGGAAAGGTCCGACATTTCCCCTGCCCGGGCAGCGTGTTCCTGATCGTCGCGGGCAGTCCCCTCCCAAGTCCCCGGCTCCTCAGGAACCCCCAGTTCCTGCGGCGAGTCCAAGCAGCCGCAGACCCGGGGATGACCCGCCTCGGGTCTCGGCCGTCGCTCCGGCGTTTCCTCGAGGAAGCGGAACGGTTCACGGATGCCCTCCGGGTCGGGCCGGCGGAGGTTCTCCGGCGAATACGAGCCTTGCGCTCGAAGAATGTCTCCGTCGCTCAATCGATGTTGGGCCGGAGCCTGTTCGCCATCTCGAGGACATCCCAGGCCCGGTCCGAGCTGGTGCGGAGGCTCGAGTCGACCCGCCTCTCCGCCGTCGAGGTTGGCATATCGGCTCGGGGCGCTTTCGTGCCGTCGATGGCACAAAGGTTTTAGAACCCAGCCGGCTCGGCGCGCTTCCCATGACGCGAAAGCCAGCGCGGATGTACCGGAAGATCGAGGGGCAGGTCTACACCCGGCAGGAATACATGGGCGGGATTCCGAACGTCCGAGTGACGCAGTTCGATACCGGCAACCTGCACGAGGAGTTCCCGGTCGCCGTGACCTTGCAGATCGACGAGGCCGCTCAGGTTCGCGACATCGCGCTTGAGGCGGCCCGGATCAGCGCCGTCCGAGTCATGGAAAAACAGGCGCCGAACGGCTATCATCTCAAGGTCCGGCGGTTCCCTCACCAGATCCTTCGCGAGCACAAGATGGCCACCGGCGCGGGGGCCGACCGTATCTCCGACGGGATGCGCGGCGCGTTCGGCAAGCCGGTCGGTCACGCCGTCCGGGCCCAGATCGGTGCCGAGCTGATGACGGTCTACACGTCGGACGAGCACGTCGAGGACGCCAAGGAAGCGCTCCGGAAAGCCTCCCACAAGTTGCCGTCGCCCTCCCGGGTGTCGATCATCCGACGGACGCCGTCGTAGCCCCGGGCGGTGGGACCCCGGGGGGGAGTCCCCGGACGATGAGGACGGGACATCCGACGTGATGCGACACGGCGTCTGAAATGCTTCCGAGCAGGAGTCTCTTGGCGGCGGACAATCCGCGCGAGCCCAGGACGAGCAGGTCGGCCGGATGCGCCTCGAGGAACGCCACGATCTCGTCGACGACGTGGCCCTCGAGGCAAACCCCCGAGACGTCCGAGAGTCCCTCGGCCCGGGCTCGGGCCACGGCGCCGTCCACCAGGCCGCGGTAGAACCGGAGCTCGCCTTCGGGCATTTCCGTCGGGGCCCACGGTTCCGTGGAAGAGAGGTACAGCGGCACCATCGGCGCCACGGCGAGGATGCTGAGGGCGGCGGTGTACCGTTTCGAGAGGTCGATGGCGAACGTCAGGGCGTGGTCGGCATACGGCGAGCCATCCAAGGCGACCGTGATCCGATGAATCGCAACGGAGGGCATGGCGCCGGCCCCAGAAACGGGTTCGAGTAGATGGCCGTTGCGTCTCTGCGCCGTGGCAAACCCTTAATCCCCCAACCGACCCTATCAACTGTCCCAGAGAGTACGAACGTGGCGCCGCGATGCACCAACTGTGGCTCGTCCGACCTGATCTGGGCGCCGGAGGTCAAGACGGGAACCATCGGCTCGGGGAGCGTCTCCCTCCGGGGCCGCGGAGAGCTTCCGCTCGGTGCACGTATCTGTCGACAATGCGGCCATGCCGAGCTCTTCCTGCACGACCTCTCTGTGGTCCGCAATCCCTCTTCCTGGCGGCCCGGCGAGTTCACTGTTATCCAGTCCACCGGTCATCACCACCACCCGCAAGCGGGGCAGCCGGCGGCCTCTCCCCCCGCGTCGCCGCCTCCGGCCCCTCCTCTGGCGAGTCCCCCTCCGATGCCCCCGGCGGCGCCCGCTCCTGCCCCGCCAGCACCCCCGAAGCCGGCTCCGATGACCGCTCCACCGCCTCCGCCTCCTCCACCTTCCTCGCCTCCTCCGCCTCCTTCGCCACTCGCCGACCCCCCGCCGGCCGCTCCGACCCCGGAGCCCTTCATGGAGGCACTACCGGCTCCAGTTCCGACTCCTCCACCGGCCACGGCGGAGTCGCCCGAGGTACGGTCTCCGCCCAGTTCGCCGAGTTCTCGGCCTCCCGAGCCGGTGGAAGATCCCCACAAGCCCTCGGCCGCGAGAAAGAAGGCTCGGGCGAAGGGCTCCAAGTCCTAGGGCCACCGAAGCCGGGGCCGAACGGCTCCGGCGAAGCCCGGGAGGCATCGATCGGCCACGGGAGGCGTGACCGGCGACGGCGCCTACGCGAACCGTCTGGGAACCGGCGGCCCCGCGCGCCCTACCGGACGCCGGTGGGCGGCGTGCCACCGGTCTCTCCGCGGGTCCCGCCGACCGGGCCGCCGGCCAGGACGTCGCGGCCGAGGAACGACCCAATGGCCAGGAACGCCACGGCGACGACCAGGCTGATCGCGATCAGCGCCGGCAACGGCAAGGCCGTCCCCGGCGTGTAGGTGAGCCCATTCCCGACGAACGGGACCGGGTTCTTCGACCCCAGATAGGTGAAGATCGCCCAGGTGATGCCGATGAAGATCACCGTGATCATCGAGTCGGGGGCCGAGTGCGGATAGTTTTCGGCCAGGTTCCCGTACCGGAGCGCCAGATAGGCGAAGAGGAGCACGAGGGCGATGATCAGGGTGAAGCCCAGGAAGACGCCGATCGCGAGGTAGAGGATCGCGAAGATCGCCAGGGCGAGGGCATACAGCGGTACGTCCACAGAATGGCCTTCGCCGGGCCACGGGCCCGGGGGATTTAAACCTCGGGGGGGGTCGTCCGCCCGTCGCTTCCGCCGGGCCGGTCAGGGAGGCGGGGGACCCCGCGAGGAGTCTTCGAACGTCCCGTCCGACCGGAGGTGGGGCAGGGTCGCCGGCTCGCCCTCTCCGTAAAGCTCTTCGGGCGGCGGCGCCGGGGCGGGGGTCTCGCCCGCGGCGGTCTGGGCCGGAAGGGAACGGCGCCGCCGGGAGAGGACCACCGCGGCGGCCACGACCAACACCGCGGTACCGGCGGCCGCTCCCACGTAGAGGAGCGTGTTCCCGGAGGAAGGAGAGACGTTCCCCTTCGGAGGGGGCGTGGAGGAACACGGGGCGGCGCAGCCGGTGTAGACCAGCGTGACCGCAGGAACGGTGGAAGTGACGCCCGGATCGATGCGCACCGTCGTCTGGTACGACCCGTAGTTCGTCGCGGTCACGTTGACTGTGTACACGAACCCGCCGGCGAGCTGAGCCCGGAACGCTCCCGACGTGAGATTGATCTGCTCGAGCCCTCCGTGACTTCCATTGACGATCCGGAGCACGACCGATGGGAGCGCGGCGGCGGGGCCCACCACCCCCTGTACGGTCCCCTTGTCGGTGAGGGTGAGCGAGACGATCGTCGTGAAGGCCGGGGTCACCCGGACCTGGAGGGACGATACGTTCCACCCGGGCGCGGTCGCGACGACCGCGTGCAACCCTCCGAGCTCCGAGACGTTGAACGACCCGAGCGTGAGGGGCACCGGATGGCCGTCCACTCTAAGAGTGGCGGCCGATTGGATCGGGGCCACCGTTCCCTGGATCCAACCGCCCTCGAGGGCGAAGGAGAGCGCCCGGGTCCGATTGGGCACGACCTGGACGTACTGGTCGGAGGTCGTCGTTCCGAACGCGGAGGCGTTGACCCAGTACCAGCCCCACCCCAGCGTCGTGTTGAAGATCCCTCCCGGGCTCACCGGGAGCGGGCCCGAACGGTTGACCGTCACGGTCGCGTTGGTCGGCGCCACGCTCCCGGCGATCCACCCGTGGGTCCGGTTGAGCCGGATGTCCACCGTAGTGGTCGCACCGGAGACGGCCCCCGCGGCGTGAGAGAAGGGAATGTACTTCGGTGCCGTCGCGGTCACTGCGTACGACAGGCCTCCGGCCACCGTCACGTTGAACGAGTCCGTTGTCGGGTTGACGGGCAGGAGCGGGGTCGGAACCCCCCCCACCCAAACGGCGACGCCGGCCACCGCCGGAGCAATCGTGCCCGCGATGAACGCGGCGCGCGACGGGACGTAGGTGATGAACAGGGACGCCCCCCCGGAATAGACGAACGTCGTCGAGGGCGTGGTGACGCTCACGACGCCGGTCATGTTCGTGAACCCGTCCACGAAGGTCGCGTTGTACGGCAAGTAGGCAGGAACGGCGAACGAGACGGAGGCCCCGAAATCGAGCCCGAGGACGCCCGGGAGTGGAACGGAGGAGGAGCGTCCCAGCGTCCCCACCGTGAGCGACACCGGACTGGTCGCGTTCGTCCGCACCGCGACCTCTCCGAGCCGCGCGGTCTCCGCGGTGGTGAAATTGAGGTTCATGCAGTCCTGCGACCGGCAATCGGTCCAGGCCGCGTACACTCCCTGGGCGCTCGCCACCAGTCCCAAGTAGACCCCGATGTCGGTCACGATGGCGTTCCCCGGCGCGCTGACCGCTGAGGAGATCCGGAACGGAGCCGACCACGTGGCGCCGCCGTCGTTCGACAGTAGACCGTAGACGTCGTAGAAGCCAGTCGACCGGTTGAGTCCGTAGTAGTCGACCCACACGCTCCCGTTCGGGTCGACCCGGACCGTCGGCTGGTAATCGGTGACCGACGTGCCGACCGGCGAGATGAGCCGCGGTGCGATGAACGAGCTGCCCCCGTTCGGGCCGGCCATGAAATCGATCCCCGGATATCCGGCCTGCGGCCCGGTCCGGTTGTCGTTCCAGACGATATAGACGGTGTTGCCGCGGGAGGAGGTGGAGCTCGCGTCGACATCCATGCTAGGGAAGGTCAGCGCGCGGAACACGTCGGGCGCGGCGGTCGGGGGGATGGGATGCACGATCCCCGAGCCGACATCGGTGGCCGGCGCCCAGGTCGTTCCGTTGTCTTTCGAGGAGGTGAATCCCCAGGAGGATCCGGAGGCCGTCCGGTTCGCGAAGTCCGCGAAGACGGCCTCGAGGGGGTACGTGGGCGCGGGGCCGACGGCCAGCTGGACGTCGAGCGCCGCCGGTCCCCCCAGGCGGATCGCGGCGCCCCACGTCGTTCCGGCGTCGTGCGAGACCGACACCCATACGTCGGCGGTCACGTCGAACAGGCAGGTGGTCGCGTTCAACCGGAAGTGGAAAACGTCCCAACCAAGGACGGCGACGCCGTTCGCGGGGTTCGCCGTGAGCCATGGCTTGTCTGCCTCGTCCCAGAGGTAGGTCCCGTTCGGGACGGTCCCCTGGCAGTTCGGCGGAGAGGTGATGTTCTGTTCCAACGGGTAGGCGGCGACCTGCTCCGGCGCTGACCAGCTCGCCCCCCCGTCGGACGACCGCGCCACCGCCACTCCCCACGGGGCGGTGAACCCGGCGCTCGAATTGCACGGGGTGAGGAAGAGGTCGCAGAGCTGGACGAAGAGGTCGGAATAGAGGAGGAGTCCCGCCCCGCCACTCACGACATCGGGCTCTCCCCAGTTGAGCGAGCCGTACGCAGGGTCGGAGGGGTTGAGCCAGTGGGTCCGGTTGAGGGCCAGGAACGCGCTCGTCCACTGGTCGCCCCCGTTCGTCGACCGGAAGGCGCCAGAGATGCCGTGGCTCCAGAAGAACCCGCTCGGCGAGGCGGCGGTGCAGGGAGTGCCGAATGTGCCGTTGAACAGCGGCCACACGTTGGTCGCACCGACCTCGATCGTATTCGATGCGTTGGCGACGGTGGCGACGGTCTTCTCGAACGTACAGTTCGAGCCGGTGACGAGCGCGTTGGCGGTGGAGGGCACCGCGGCGCGGGTCTCGGAGCCGGTCGGGGCGCGCGTCGAGAGCGCGAGGCGTGGAGGGAGCGTCGGAGCGCCGACGCTCAGCGAGCCGAGAGCACGGTGCGTCGCGGTGGCGAAGGCGCTCGCCGCGGCCTCGGCGATGGGCCGGTCGAGCGGCGACACCGCCGACCCGGGCGTTGGTGCCGCGGCCGGCGCGGCGCCCCCGGGCGAGGCGGCGGAGCGCCCCGGGGCTCCGAGCGGCGGCAGCGCCGAGAGCAACAGCGCGAGAAGGATGACAACGGAGAATGGGACGCTCGTGTCCCGGAGCGACCATCGGAACGGACCGCGCGCTCGCCGCCACCGGGCGGGAGAGGAGCCGGCCCGCGCCTTTCCGTGCACGGTCATGTCTCCGGGGGGCTCGTCGGCGCGACGGCCCCCCCACGATGTGAGCGGCGGAGGAAGAGCGTACCGACTCCCACGGCGGCCCCGGTCGCGGCGACGATCCCGAGGACGACCTCGATTCCGCGGGAGAGGCCGCCGAACGCCCCGCCCCCCGGCGGCACGATGACCGTCACGGTCAGGGTGTCGGTCGCGGTCCGGTTGTACGGGTCGAGCACGGTGACGGTTGCGCGGAACGTTCCGGCGGTGGCGTAGGTGTGGGACGTGAAGTTCACCGGCGTGTGTACCGCGGCGCTTCCGTCCCCGAAGCTCCACGTGTACGCGTACCCCGGGAGGGCCAAGGGGTAGGCCACGGCGGCCGTGAACGGCACGATGATCCCCACGAAGGCCGACGCCGGAACGCTCAAGCGGAGGCTGGGCGGGACCGGACCGAACGTCACGGTGAGCGTCCCGGCCCCGGTCACGTTGAGCAGCCCCGCGAGCAGGCTCAGGTTCCCGGCGGTCGTCGCGCCGACCTCGGTCCAGCCGGTGCAGGGGAGGGCCTGGAACCGGTAGCTCTGCGCGACCAGGTCGAGCACCGTATCGGACGCCGCGACGGCCGCGCCGACGGCCACGGAACCGCACGACCCCGGACCTAGCTGTACCGCGACCGCGTACGGGATCGGGCTGAAGTCGGCGGTCAGAATCGCGCTCCCGAAGAAGGTCACCGTTGCCGGTCCCAGCCAGGCCGCCGAGGAGTTGACCCATCCGGCCAAGGCATGGAAGGCGCACGGAACGGCCGAGAGAAGGTACGAACGGTCGATGGGCACGCTCACCGTCGTTCCGTCCGGGTAGGCCACTCCGTCGAGCCGGACCGTTCCGCAGGTGGCCGGCGCCGTGGCGAGAAAGACCGGTACCAGCGGCCGGTAAACGGCCGTGATCGAGCCGGAGCCATTGACGTAGGCCAACGCTCCGACGAGCGAGATCGACCCGGTCACGGTCCACCGCACGAACCCGTAGTTCGCGCAGCTCGCCGGCGCGACGCTCCAGACCGTCCCGGGCGCCACCCGGGTGAAGTTGCTATCGGTGTAGGTCGTCCCCCCGAAGTCGATCGCGCCGCAGTACCGGGGGTCCGTCAGGAATCCGACGAACGCTTGCGGGGTCCCGCTCAGGAAGGTGGCGAGCAAGGTGCCGGGTCCATCCACGGACACGACGTTCCCCTGGACGGTCACGCTCCCGTTCGCCGTCAGGGCGAACAGGTACCGTCCGGCGCAGGGGTTCCCTGCGGCGAGGTGCAGGGTGTGGTTGGAGACGACCACGACGGCGCCGTTCACGTAGGCGACGGAATCGAACGTCACCGTTCCGCAGGTGGCGGGGAACGTCGCGATCGTCACTTCGGTGAGGCGGAGGTTGTCCTCGGTGAGCGACCCCGCGGAGGTCACGGTCAGGTTGCGGCCGCTCACGGTCATCCCGCCCGTGGGGGCCCAGTCGAGGAGACCGTAGTGGGCGCACGGCTCGGGGGCGATCGGGTACGTTCCGCCGAGTACGCCCAACGATTCCCCGTCGGTGTAGCCCGCCCCGTTGAACCCCACGCCACCGCAGGTGGCCGGCGTGGTGTGGAACGTGAGCGAGAACGCCGAGGTCGCCGCGACGAAGGTGGCCGTCAGGGTTCCGTTGCCCCGGGGCTCGATGTTGGCGCCCAGGATGTCCAAGGGGCCCACCACGTGCCAGCCGGCGAACAGCGCCCCTCCGCACGCCGTCGCGGAGAGCGAGAAGTTCAGCTGGTCGAGCAGCCCGACCATCGCGCCGTTCGTGTACTGCGTCCCGTTGAGGGTGATCGTCCCGCAGGAAGCGGGCGACGTGAGGAGCGTGACGGTGTCCAGGGGGCGTACATAGCGCCAGACGCCGGTGAGCGTCCCGTTGGCGGATACCGAGAGGGTTCCGCGAGATGTTCCGGGGCCCGGAGAGAGCCGGAGGCCCGGGGTCGCGTTCCACACGCTGAACGCGTAGGGATAGCACGGGCTCGCCGAGACCGGATACGTGCCGGGGCCGACCGAGACGACGCTCCCCGACCCATCGGTCGTTCCGTTGAAGCGGATCCCGCCGCACCCGGCGGGCACGGTGAGCAGGTGGAGCTGGAACTGGGGAAGGACGCCGCGAACGACCGTCGCGTTGGCCGACCGGACCGTCGCGCCCGTGCCGTCGGTCGCCGAGACCCACTCGGCGACGGTCCCGTCGCCCCCGGCGCCGGGGATCGTCGCGTTGTAGCGGCCACTCGGACCGGGCCCGCCGACGAGGGTCATCGGCAGCGTCGACCACGGCATCGTGTTCACCCGGAAGTGGAGCGTCGCGGTGAGGCCCGCGCCCCACAGCTCGAGGCCGGCCGAGACGTTGATCGGGAGTCCCGGGCCGACGAACCCGGCCCGGCTCGAGTTGGTGACCGAGTCGAGGAACAACGGCCCGAGGTCGGTCTGCACCGCCGTCGTCGCGAACTGGCCGAGCGCCTGACCCCAATCGTGCGTGGTCCAGCTCGCGTTCGTGCCGAAGCTCACCGAGCTCCCGTTGAAGGTGAAGAACGGGTAGTACGACGAGCCGCCGAGCGGGGGGCTGAAGTCGACGCACGACGCCACGGTCCCGGGAGGCGCCTGCGTGGTGCACGCCCCGCTGGTTGACTCGGGCGCGAAGTACCGGTAGTCGCTGCGGTACGACCCGTTGGCGAAGTACTCCGGCGGGCCGAAGGATGCGGCCGGCAGGTGTCGGAGCGTCGTCTCGTTGTACGAATTGCAGGGACCCCCGGCGGTCAGAACGGTCGGACACAGGTCGAAGCCGATCCCGGTCCCGAACTGGACCGACCAGTTGAGCACGCAGGCGTTGGGGCAGGCGCTCCGGAAGTAGGGCTCGAACGTGTAGTTCCCCGTCGTGGAGACGTTGAGCCGGAGTGTCTCGTTGACGAACGGCGTCGCGGAGTCGTTCACCCACACCCGGACGCCGTCGGTGGCGGAGACGTTCCCGTCGAACGTCACTGTAACCCAGCTACCGCCGGTGAGGGCGGAGGTGAGCGTCGTGCCCGCGCCATGGGCCACGTCATCGACCTCGCAAAAGTAGCTGTTGTTCCAGCTGAGGTTGAGCCCCGGGCAGGGGACGGTGAGCTTCGAGAGGTTCACGAGCGACCAGATCGTGAGGTTCTCCGAGTACTTCGCGCCGCCGGAGATGGGCGCGAAGACGACCTGGGCGTACGACTGGTTCCATTCCGACCGGGGGTCGCCGTGGACGACCATCCCTACATACAGCGCCGAGAAACTGTCCCCCTGGGCGAACGGCCCGCCCCCCGCCGTCGGGAGATACACCGACTCGGTGAACCGTTCCCCCGAGCCGGACACCGCGGAGAAGAACGATGCGTGGACCTGGTCGTGCCCCACCGGGGGACACGGCGTCTGGTACACCTGCGAGGGGGAGAGCGGCCACCCGTCCCCGACGGGGTGGTACGTGGGGAACCCCAGAGGACAACTCACCGAGAGCGGGGGTACGGGCGCGGCGGTTCCGGAGAGGGAGGAAGATACTCGAGGGGAGAGCGTCGGGGCAGAGGAGGAGGCCCCCGGGGTCGGAACCGACCCGGGCGCCGTCGCGAGGCCCACCAAGCCCGGCACGACCAGCAGAGCGACCAATCCGACCACCGCGGCGAGCCGTGCCGCCGGCCCCCGGCGGGCCGAGCCGCCCCCGTCGCTCATGGCGGGCCCGACTCCATCGGCTCTCCGGAGGTGTCCTCCGGCGGGAGGGAGCGGTCGACCGCCCTTCGAGGGTCGTAGACCTCGACGCTCGGGCCGAGCCGGAGGACCTGGTCGGCGGCGCGCGTCGGCGCCGGACGAGGCCGGGCGGCCCGGGCGCGATACGAGAACGTGAACCCGAGCACCGCCGTGGCGGCGCCGGCGGCCGCCACCACCGTCTGCACCGCGCCCGGGTACGGGACATGCGCAAGGGCGGGTTGGTAGACGCCGACCAGGAACAGGACGACCCCCACGATCCCGATGGCGAACCAGAGGTCCGGGTCCGACGGCGTGGTCGCCCGCGTCGGCGCAGCCCCGGGCTCCATATCAGCCCCCGCTCCATCGCTCCGGGGTCCCGGGGCGGGCCCGCGTTCCGGACGCGGCCAGGGCTCCCGGCCGGGGGAGGTCTAGCTCCGCGTCCCGTAGTCCCGGATGAAGTCCTGCGCCCATCGGAGTGTCTCGGGAGTGATGCTGGAGCGCGTCTTGGCCAGCGCCTCGAGGAGGTTCGACATGCGAACGCCCACTACGGCGGTCTGCGCGGCGGGAGCCGCCGGGCCCGGGGTCGTCCCGACGGCGAACAGCGCCGCGGCGCCGGCCGGAACCGCGGCCCGCGACCTCTCTCGCGCCATCTCCTCGCGGAGCGCGATGAGCTTCGAGTCGTCGACGACGGCGGCGATGTCGGCCCCGGAGAACCCGGCCGACCGTTGGGCGAGCTCCTCGTACTGGAGCGTTCCCTCGATCGGCACTCCCTTGAGGTGGATGCGGAAGATGTCGAGCCGGGCCGCGTCGTCCGGCGGCGGGACGTAGAAGATCTTGTCGAACCGGCCGGGCCGCAGCAACGCCGGGTCGAGCGTGTGGGGGCGGTTCGTCGTCGCGATGACGATCACCTTGTCCTTCGGCCGGAGGCCGTCCATCTCCGTCAGGAACTGGCTCACCGCCCGGGAGACCTCGGGCGTGCGCATCGATTCCTTGCTCGCGAGCGCGTCGATCTCGTCGAAGAACACGAGCGACGGGGCGTTCTCGCGCGCCCGGTAGAGTACGTCCCGTACCGCCGCCTCGGACTGGCCGGCGAGCGCGGTAACGAGCTCCGGCCCGGCGACGATCTGCATCGCGATGTTGAGCTCGTTCGCGGCGGCCCGCATCACGTGGGTCTTCCCACAGCCCGGCGGTCCGAAGAGCAGGATCCCCCGGCCGGTCTTGATCCGGTAGCTCTCCATGAGCTCGGGGCGGGTGAGGGGGAGCTCGACGTACTCCCGGATCGCCTGCTTGATGTCGGCGAGGCCCCCGACGTCGTCCCAATGGACGACGATCTTCCGCTCCATCCGTTGGGCCTGGTGCATCTTCCGTTCGTAGTCGAGCTTCATCGTCTCGTATTCGGCGATGACCCGGAGCGAGATCGAGGGCTTGATCTTGGGGAGGACGTGGCGGAAGTCGTCCATGGTGATCGGCGTCACCACGCCGCTCGTCATTTGCCGGCGCACGGCGATCGTCGCCGCCTCGCGGACCAGGTTCGCCAGGTCCGCGCCCGAGTACCGTTCCGTCTTCTTCGCGATCTCGGCGAGGTCGACGTCGCGCTTCACCGGGCGGCCGACGAGGTGCACGTGGAGGATCTCGATCCGTTCGTTGAAGTCCGGCGGCGGCACGTAGACGATCTTGTCGAGCCGGCCGGGTCGCATGAGCGCCGGGTCGATCAGGTCGGGCTTGTTGGTCGAGCCGACCACGATGACCCCCACGGACTTGTCGATCCCGTCCAGCTCGGCGAGCAGGATCGAGAGCAGCCGGGGCGTGACGTCGTCGGCGGTGTACATGTCGCGTCGCTTCGCGATCGCGTCGATCTCGTCCATGAACAGGATCGAGGGGGCGCGTTCCCGGGCCGTTCGCAACAGCTCGGCGATCCGGTTCTCGCTCTCGCCGTACCACTTGCTCATCAGGTCCGACGACTTGATCGAGATCATCTCGACGCCGAGTTCCGACGCGAGGGCCTTCATCAACATCGTCTTGCCGCACCCCGGCGGCCCGAAGAGGAGGATCCCCTTCGGCGGCTCGAGCTTGAAGCGCGCCGTCACGTCGCGACGCATGAGCGGGATCACGAGCGACTCCTTGATGTCGGCCTTCACGTCGTGCAGGCCTCCGACCATCTCGAACGTGACCTTCGTGAGCCCCTTCATCTCGGCCACCCGGGTGCCCACGGAAGAGCCGCCGAGCCGCGAGGTGAAATAGGCCTCGAAGGCGTCGCGCGTGACCAGCGAGCCTGCCGCGACGGTCAGCATCGCCGGGATGAACAGCAGGAGGGCCAGGTTCCACCACCCCATGTAGCCGAACGTCGCGACCGCGGCGAACGTCGTGACCGCGAGCAGTCCGCCCGAGATCGAGGAGTAGCGGGCCAGGCGATCCGTCTCCTGGTGCTCCCGGTCCTTCAGCTCGCGGACGAGGAGCCACGCGACGACGCACCAGACCACCACCTCGGCGAGCGGGATGGCGATCGCCCCGAGGCCGACGCCCCCCTGGCCGAGGGTGGCCAGGTTCGGGCTCACGATGTTGCCGTAGGCGGCGCCGATGGCGTTGAAGGAAAAGTACGGGAGCGGGAGCACGGGGTTGAGCGCCGCGGCGTGGCCGGCGATCAGCGTGCCGGTGCTGGAAGAACCGGGGCCGACCAGGTAGCCGAGCACGGGCAGATTGCCGAGGGTCACGAACAGGCTGATGAGCACCCCTCCGGCGACGGCGACGGCGATGCCCAACGAGAGCGAGAAGATGAGCGCGAGGAAGATCGGCACCGCGAACGATAGGCCCAGCGGGGCGAGGAACAGGGTGAGAAACGCCCCGAGTCCGAATCGCCAGTCCAACAGACCGGCGAAGAGCACGGGGATCGCCGCGAACAGGAACACGAATCCCATCGCGCCGGACTGGTACCCGACCTCCGGCGCGACGAGGAGGACCAGGATAAGGAGGGAGAGCTGGGGGAATCGCCACGCGACTCCGAAGACCGCCACCGCGATGAATAGCACCGCCGGCCACGGGTAGAACGGAACGAACGTTCCGCCGAGCAGCGCCGTGATGCCCATCACGATCGCCCCGACGTGCTTCGGCTCCTTCGTCTCCTTGAGCAGCCAGCGGGCGATCTTGTCCGAGAAGAAGTAGCCGACCGCGACCAGCAGCCCGCCGAGAGCGGCGAGGAAGATGAACAGGTCGTCGTACAGGGGAGCCGGATACGGTTGGAAGTACTGTTGCCCGACGGCGACGGCGGCCGGGCCGGTGACCCCGTGCTGGAGGGCAGCGTACGTGGCGTCGGCCTGGGCGTCCAGCGTGAGGTAACTCTGTCCGTTGTACGGACCCCCGGGGAACTGGGCCCGGACCACGGTGAACGTCATCACGATCGGCGACCCCGTCGTGACCCAGCCCATCGCGCCCTGCACCGTTCCGAACAGCTCTGCGGCGAGCGCCGATTGCTGGCTCCGGACCCCCGCCGGCAAGTTGGCGATCGATTGGAAGCCGAGCGAGGTAGTGCCGGTCGCCGCGTTGTAGCTCACGGAGCTCACCGTATCCTGAAGCACGATCGTCGTGCCGGCGGCCACCGAACTTCCGGAGATCGTCACGATCTGCACCGACGGGTCCGAGGTTTGGACGGCGTGGGCCGAGGCGAGGAACGCGGAGGCGCTCTGGGCGTTCGCCACGTACGGATAGAAGGTCCCTTCGAGCCCCGCGCCGACGCCGAGCAAGATGAGTCCCGCGACGAGGAAGGCCCAGAAGACCCGATTCCTCCCCCGGAATCCCAGGGGCCGGGCCCCGGGTCGGGCACCGGCCGGGGCCGATGCCAGCGGCTGGGGAGCCCCGGGAGCTCCCGTTGGAGCGGCGGCCATCGCGGCCGCCGGCATCTCGGCCTTGCGGGACCATCGCAGGATGCCGACGACCAGGAGGAGGATGCCAACGATGAGGAGGATCGACCCGATCGAGGTGAGCGCCGTCGTCACCTTGAAGGTCACGGCAGCGGCCGCTCCGCCGACGTTCAGCGCTCCTAGGACGACGGCGCCGCCGTCCGGCTGGTTCAAGGTGAACTTTCCGCTCGTCCCGGTCTGCGTCGTCAGCCCGGAGATCGAGCTCGGATTCCCGCTGCACTGGGCGGAGCACGCGGCGGCCAGCACCGTCACGCTCGCCGTCGAGGTCCAGGAAACGGAGACGGGAATGCTCCCGGTCAGCGAGAATCCGCTGACCGTGAAGGCCACGTACGGGGTGCTGCTGGTGGTCTGGACCGTCTGGCTGGGCTGCGCGACGACCGGCACGAAGAGGAGCACCGCGCCGACGACGGCCAGGACGAGGCCCACGACGAGCAGGACTTTCCCTATCCTCCGTCGTCGGGACGGTGGCCGGGCCGCCGGGCCGGCGACGAGGGGCGGCGACGCCGGCGCCGAGGGCGGCGGTGGCGGAGGGGCCATCGGCCGGGCGGGCATGGTCGGCGAGCGCGGCGCCGGGGATGTGGGACTGTTCATGATACCACCTGGAACGTCATAGTGTGATGCGTCGTTGCTCCGCCTTCGACGCGGCGCGGCGCTCGGAGAACCATCGGAGGATCGGCCACGCCGCGACGGCGCCGGCGGCGAGTCCGATGATCGCCGCGAGCTCGGCGGTCGGGCTCCCGGCCCCCGTGCGGACCGGCACGGCGCCGGAAGCGACGTAGAAGACGACGACGACGGGGCCGACGCTGTGGAGCGTGACCGCGGCGTGCCCGGTCGCGCCGAAGGCGGTCGAGGTGACCGAGTAACTCCCGAACGCCACGGGGAGGGCGTCGGTCCGGGGACCGATGAGCGGCTCGGCGAAGCCGAACGCGTAGCCGACGCCGGTCGTCGACCAGGTGTCGTTCGCGAGGGTGAAGTTGAGGAACGGCACGAGGTGGCCCGTCGAGAGGTCGAGCGCCTCGAAGACGAACAGGCCTTCCCCGGCCGGGGGCGCCAGCTTCGGGGGTCCGGATTCCGAGTACGACATGTTGCCCGAGGTGATCGGGTCCTGGTAGATGTCCTTCGCGACTAGGTAGAACGTGAGGGTGGCGCCGGCGGGCAGCCCGGGGATCCGGATCAGGGACGTGTTCGCCGAGAGGGCCGACATCGGCACGGAACCCTTCAGCGACCCGACGGAGTCGGTGTACAGGAAGGCCAGCTGGGCCGAGCCGATCGTCACGTTCGGCGTGGGGGAGTGGAGCGTCACGGTCACGGGCTCCCCCGTCGGCAGGCGCGTCGCGGTGCCCGGCGGAGCGAAGGTGGGGGATACCCCGACCTGGAGGTTCGCCTCGACCCCCCTCGAGGGGTACCACCAGCCGCCGTTGGCCGACCAGCTGAACGAGAACGTCGGACTGGTGATCGGGTCGACCGAGCCCCCCAGCCAGGGGAGGTAGGCGGTGATATAGAAGGACACGTCGGTCGACGGGTACGGCCCGATCGGCACGGTGAGGTTCATCATCGAGTGGTTCTGCGGGCCGAAGGTGTACTGGGCGAACCCGCCGCTCGCCCCCATCAGCGTGGCGTTGAGGATGGCGGCCGGAATGGGGGTCGTCGGGCCGCCGGTCAGGTTGAACGATTGGATCGACACCTGGAGTGCCTGGTACCGGTTCGGCTCGAAGGCCGGGGATTGCAGCACCGGCGGGCTGGTCGACACGGCGATGTCCTCGCTGAAATTGGTCGAGCGCCACGGCGTAGCCACGGTGAACATCCATGTCGCATTGAGGACGATCCCGCCGGCGTACGTTTCGGGTTCTGAGTAGATCCCCTGGGCGGAGTAGATGCTGCTCGGCGAGGCGCTCGGGTCGTTCGAGATCGCGGTGAGATTGAAGGAGACGTTCGTTCCCGGCGGGAAGTAGTGGTAGACATTGAAGAAGAACGAGGCCGAGGTGCCTTGGCTGCCGGTGATCACCATCGGGAACAGCGCCGGATGGTCCGGGCGGAACCCCGGCAGCCACGGCTGGGGGTTCGCGGGAGTGGGCCACCCGGTGGCCCAGACCTGTACCGCGACTTGGGAGAGCCGGACGTTCGTGCTGAGGTTGAACCAGAACCCGTTCGAGTACGTCGGCAGGACCGTTGTGCAGGGGACGACCTGGAAGCTCGCACCGGACAGCTCGGGATGCGAGGGCACCGCGGGATGCACCTCGACATCGTGGAAGAACGATGGTCCCGACCATGCGGGGAGGTTCTGGGGCGTCGGGCAGTTGGGCGCCGGGGCCGGCGTCAAGGCCCGGATCGGCGGGGGGGCCGACGGAGGAACGACGTGCGGACCAACCGGCACCGGCGAAGGACCATCCCCCAGGGCCTCCCCGAGGGGGAGTGGGATGGGGGGCGGGGTAGGCGCGGCTCCCGTGCCCGCGGGGCTCCCCGGCCGGAGGGCGAGGCCGGCCGGCGACGCATTGAGGATCGTCAGAAGCGTAACCGTGACGACGAGGGCCGGCCAGTGCCATCGGGCCATCATCAGAGCGTGATCCTCCGTTCCTCCGCCTTGCGCCGCTTCCGGAGTTGCCCCCACCAGCCGAGCAACGGCACCGTCAGTGCGACCGCCGCGACGAGCCCCACCACCTGGGGAAGGGAGATCTGTGCGGCAGCGAGCGACGCCGAAGGCGCCGGTCCGGGAGGGGTTCCATTGAGCCAGAAGAGGAGGGCATCCCCCTCCACGAGGACGGTGTAGGTCGGCGCCTGGATGAGCGTCCCGTGCTCTCCCCCACCGGGGATGGTGAGGGAGTGCGGTGCCGGGAAGTCGAGCACGAGCGGTTGCTGTACGGGGCCGCTCGAGGGAACGAAGGCCGGGTCGTCGACGGAGATCCGGTAGGTCACGTTGGCCGGCAGCAGGAGCGGAGCGAACGGGTCGAACGACCCGTTCGGATAGGCGACTCCAAACGTCGTCCGACTGATCGAGTTGAGGTAGCCGCTCGGGCTGCGGATCTGGACGACGGCCCCGTTGACCCAGGTGCCGCTCCCGCTGTCGTAGACGAACACGTAGAAGAACGTCGCGTTGGCCGGGATCGCGGGGGCGTACCCCGCCAGACCCTCGACGTGGTACGCGAACCGCGGCGACGACTCGAGGCGGTTCTGGAAATCCCAGGCCTGGACCGTGAAGTTCACGTTCGTGTCGATCGGGAGCCCGGGCAGCGCCCCGGTCCAGTTGGTGGAGGTCCCACGGCCCAACGACAACGTTCCCTGGACGAGGTCTCCGACCAGCGGGGCGGAGAACGAGTATTGGATGCGGGCGAACTGGATCGCCGAGGTCGGGTCCCGGCTCGTGAGGCCGAGGGCCACGATTTGGCCGGCCGGTATCGTCGCCGGCCCATTGCTCGCGGCCACGATGGAGTTGGGCGATATCGTGAGGGCGAGGTCGTCGACGAACAGGCCGGAATCGAACGAGCCATTCCCCCCCACGACGTAATGGAGGACCGTCGTCGTGAGCTGGTCGGCGGCGCCGTCGAACGCCGTGACCCGGTAGGTCACGGTGGCCCCGGCGGCCTGGGCCCACGTGGCCGGAACGATGACGGTGGCGGCCGGCACCCCTCCCGAGGCGTTCGAGGGAACGGCGTAGACCAGCGTCCCGTTCGCGAGCGGCGTTCCGTTGGCGCTGACCTCGCTCAGGTCGACGTACGCCGACCGGATCTTCGCTTGGCTGAAGACGTCCGCCGGGGTGGTCGCGATCGCGATGGCCACCGAATCGTTCCAGTTCGGCCGCGCCGGAGTGAAGCTGAGGTTGAGGTCGAGCGACACCGCGGCATTACCGGCGTACTGTTTCGCTCCGGGCCAGGGGGAATACGCCCACGCGCCGGCGTAGCGGTAACTGAATCGCAGGCTCTCGTTGTGCGAGAAGACTCCGCTCCGGTTGTAGGTGAGCTCGAGCCACCACGTCACCGACATGCCCGGGAAGAAGTTCGGCCCCGTCGGGGAGCGGGCCGAGAAGTTCACCTCGTACCAGAACGGATACGATTTGTTCTGCGGTTCGTACCCGTACCACGTCCACAGCGTGTTGTTGCTGGCGCTGTGCCACACGGTGTTGTCCCAGACCGAGTAGTACGGGTCCCCATTCCAGAGCACCGCGGTCGCGTTGAGCGTGATCGGCGATTTGGGGCCGAAATGCGGCGTGGGCGCGTTGGTCCAATTCAGCGAGAGACGAGACTTCACGAGCAAGGGAAGGCTCGTGTTCGAGGTCGGTTCGACGGTCGCGGAGGTCGTCCCGGCCGGCGGCACGATGTTCGGCTCGGTCGATGACGCGGCGGCGACGCAGGCCGTGGGGTCGATCGGGTAGCAGTACGGGGTGGGGGGACCTACCGGAGACGCGCTCGACGGAGACCCGCTCGCCGACGTCGCGCGGAGGCCGTCGGCGGACCCGACGGGCGAGAGGGGCGCCGCGGACGCGACCGGTACGGTCGCCGCGGCCGGGAGTTCGCAGAGGAGCAGCGCGACGAGCAGCGCCGAGCCGAGGAGGGCGAGCGCGCCCGGGCGGCGGTGGCCTGGTCGTCGGCTCATGCGACTACCCCGGCTCCGCCGGGCGGAGGGCCCCGGGGGCGGCCGATGGGCCTCTCACCGATCGCGGTCGGTCGTGCCGGTGGTCGTGGGGGGATGGCGATCACTCCCATCGGCCGAGGGGAGCTTCCTGGGAGTAGAGGGCCGCGTCGAACTTCGACTGGATGGCCCCGGACTTGGCGGCGATTCGCAACGCGATGGGACGGTTCCGGATTCCGACGCGCATCAGGCCCGCGGCGATGAAGCCGGCCGCCGTCGCCTGCAGCGAGACGTTCGCGACCCCGACGGTGTTGCCGATCCCGATCGCCGTGAGGATGGGCACTGGGACGGCCGGCCCGATGGGGATCGCCGGGGGAGGCGGCGGAGGAGGAGGCGGCGCAGCGCCCGGGGGCACCGGGGTCGGAGTGAGCTCCACTTGGACGCTGGCCAGCGGGAAGGACTGGGTGACCGTCGTGACGTTGTCGGCCGGGAGGTAGCTCGCCGACGTGAATTGACCAAAGACGGCGCCGCTCCCGGCCTGCGTGCAGTACGTCGTCACGCAGGCGTCGACGGGCACCGTCGTGAACGGGGGTCCCGTGGCGAACACGTTGAACGAGGCGCTCCAGGAATCACCGACGAACATAGTGTTCAGCGTCCGATTCAGGCTCCAGTTCCAGCCGAGATACGTCAGCCCATTCGTGTGGAGGACCGTCGGCTTGACCTGGCAGCTCGATACCAGCACCCCGTAGCGGTCGCAGTGAGCGGCGGCTTGGAGCCCCGACCCGGGCACGATGGCGATGTTACCGATGGCCACGAATTGGAAGAGCGGGCGGGCGGTGCCCGACGCGACCTGGGTCTGGGTGACCGGCCCGAACCCGGTCCTCCGGAACGCGTCGAACAGCGTCGGGTTGTTGAGGTTGGGCGTGCCGGTGCCGGGGGCCCCCGAGGGCCCGTGGGGTTCGAAGAGGAGCGTGCCGGCCTGGCCGTTGGGGCAGGTGAACCAGTCCGGACCGTCCCAGGTTCCGCCGGTGGCCGCGGCGAGGTCGCACCCGGCCTCCAGGACGCGGGCGACGTCCAACTGGACCAGGGGGCCGTCCGGTCCCCCGCCCGGCGGGGCCGGGGGAGACTTCGGCCAGTCCTTCGAAAGATAGTCGGTCGGCGTGGCGTACAGGTCGATGGTGTCGATGGTGCAGACCCCGCCGATCGACTCGGTGCATTGCGGGGCGGTCCGGGCCAGCGCCGCGATCGAGTGGGTCAGGTTCCCGTCATGGCTCGCGATCCATCCCTCGCAGTTCGGGCTCTGCCCGTTGGAGAAGGTGTACGCGGGCTCGCAGGTCGCGCCGTAGCAGGAGCCGGGCGAAAAGGCAGTGGACGGGCTTACGCAGTAGTTCTGAACGTACTCGGGGTCCCGGGGCGCTGTGGAACCCATCCACACGATCACGTGATGCGTGTTCTTCGACCAGTCGAGGCCGCTCCCGGTGATCGTCCCGAAGAGCGCGGTGATGGAGGAGGAGTGGAGGATGTTGTCGGAGAAGTCGGAGTCCCCGTAGATCCATCCGCCGTTGAGCACGTTCGCCTGGAAGGAACCCTGTACCTCGGCGCCAAACTGGTAGGAAGGAATGAAGGAAGGGATGTCCACGTGGTACTCGGCGCCGTCGCAGTCGTCCCAGTTACAGGTCGCAAAGTAGTCCACCAGCGCGAACGACACTTGGGTGTGCGGGTTCGCGGCCTGGATCGAGTTCGCAATTTTTTGGGCGTTGGCCACGAAGAACGGGACTCCGTTCGACTCTTCGCAGGGCATCCCTCCCCCTCCCGCGGCGCAGGAGGTCCCCGGGTCGCCCGCCGACGGGTCGTAGACTCCATCGAACAGGGTCGTCTCCACGACGAACGCCACCTGGACCGCGGGCCACGCCAGGGTCCCGCCGCTCGGGGCGATCGCGGTCATCGTCACGCGCGCCGTCGGCGCGCCGGCGGGACAGGTGCTCGCATTGTAGGCACAGATCTGGCCCGGGCTCGCCGAGATCCCGAGCTGGAGCTGCTGGCTCGACGCGATGGCCGGGCTCGGACCCGCCGCCCGGGGCGGCGTTCCCTGGGCCGGCGCCGGGGGGGGAAATAGCGAGGGGGCGGCAAAGAGAAGGAACGCCACCGTACAGGCTAGGGCGAGTGCGAGACGGGAGTAGCGCGTCCTCCCCCAAGCGGCCGGCTCTGCGGCTCGGAGGTAGGGGCGTTGCATCACGGCGGGGGGACCCCGTAGCCCCTTCATCAGTGCTTCCCTGGGGGCTTCGAGGGAGCCCCGACGTTCCCGGACGGTGCGCGGCCGCGGGCGGCGCCACCGGTGAAACGAACCCAGAGGACCAGCAGCCCCGCGACCGCCGCAGCGACCCCGACGATGAGGAGGGGGAACGTCCACGCCGACATCGGGGAGGATGCGCCGGTGGCCGGCCCTGCTTGAGGAGTCAACCTGGCCTCCAATTTCGCGGTCCCGTTCGATGCCAGGACCGCCAGCCGCTTGACGGCGTGCTGGGCCGCGGAGGCCGTGACCGCGTATTCACCGGCCGGCAGCTCGAGCACGAAGTGTCCCGCCGGGTCCGTGGTAACGGCGAACGCGAGCGCGAACCCATCGACGGCGGTCCCCGTGGCCGTCACGGACGCATCCGGCAGGCCGAGACCTGTGACCTCGTCGGCCACGACTCCATAGAGCGTTTCGGTGGGAGGGAAGAGGGCGACATCGTGGACTTGGGGAGCCCCGTTGACCACCGCTTGGAACGGCACGGGCCCGTACGGCGTGTCGCTGCTGGGCGCGACGGCGCGGATCTCGTGGGTCCCGTTCGCCAGCTGAAGCAGGAACAGCCCGTCGCCGCCGGTAGTTCCGAGGAGCGTCGCCCCTTCCCAGACCGAGGCATCGGCGATCGATGCGCCCGTGTATCCGTCTCGGACCGTGCCGCTGACGGGGAAGGTCATGATGGCCACCACGAGCCCGACGCCGTATACCGGTCCGTGGACCGTAACGGCAGTGCTCGTCGGCCGATAGCCCGGCGACTGGGCGAGCACGGTATAGACGCCCCAGACCAAAGCGAGAGAGAAGCTCCCCGTCGCATCAGTTTGAACCGTGGCGACGGGGACCTGACCCGAAAGAGCCGTTACCGCGGCGCCGGCGACGGGGACGAGGGCGCCCGTCGGCCCGGGGGTGACGACCGTACCGGTGACAGTGTAGGTCCCACCGGGGCCCAGGGGAGACAGCACGATCGTCCCGATGTTCACGGCGCCGCCGCTCGGCACACTCGCCGCGACGAACGCGCTCGAGTAATTCGCCGCTGAGATAGTGACGAGGTACGGGCCCGGAGGCCCGGAGACGGAGAACGCCCCTCCGATATCCGTCTTTGTCGCGGCGGTGCAATTCCCGTAGCTCCAGGTTGGACAGGCATACACGAGGGCGCCCGGCAGGGGCCCGAAGGTGAGTCCGGACAGCACCGTGCCCGTGATCGTACCGAACGACGAGAGGAACACCACCCCGACGCTCACCGTCTCTCCCGGCGAGAGCGAGAGCGGGAGGTAGCTTCCGTTGAAGCCCGGGGCAGCGGCGGCGAGGACGTACGGGCCGAACGGGGCGGCGAGCTCGAACGATCCCGTCGGTGACGTGCGCGCGGACACCCCGCACGGTCCGGTTGGAGTACCGAAGGGAGAGCAAAGCGACACGTTGGCCCCCGCCAGGGGGAGGCCCGACGGGAGCCCCACGACCAGGCCGCCGACGGTAGCGTAGGCGTAGAGCGTGATCGGAGCGATCGGCACGAAGCAATCGGAGCAGACGAGCGCGACCGTGGTGCTGTTGGTCACGTAGCCGTTGGCGGAGACCTGGACCACGTCGGTGGCCGGTGCCGCGTCGGCCCAGAAGAGCCCCGATTTATTCGTCTCGGAGAGTCCGCAGGCGGACGAGCCGCGCGGGCAGACCGAGAGAAGGGCTCCGGCGACGGGGAGTCCGCCCGGGTACCCGATGACCCGGCCCGCCACGACGCCGGTGGCGGTGAGGTTTATTCGGCCGAATTCCAGCATTTCTCCGGCCACGATGGGGAAGACATGGGAGGTGTTTCCTTCGAACGCGGTCGCCCGCACGATCAGCTGGTCCCGGAGCCCGATCGGGGCGGTGACCATGAACTGCCCCATCCAATTGGTCGTTCCGACGGTCCCCGAGTAGAGCGGGTCCGAACTCACGACCTGGACGGAGGCCAGAGGAATCGGCCGGCCATTGGTCGCGTCCACGACCGTCGGGAGGTCCGGCGCACCGCTCGCGTTCGAGTAGTTGAGCGACGTGCTTCGGACCAACCCGAGGGCCGCCGAGAACAGGACGCCGAGACGGAGCGGTCCGGAGCCTCCGGGGAAGCTCGTGGCACTGCTGTTGACCCGCGCGACGACGACGCTCGTCGAGTTGTACCCCAGGCTCGGGCCCACGTCCACCGTAACGTTCGAACCGCGCGGCGACGAGATGTTGACGAACCCGACCTGGTCCGTCACGTCGTTCGCCGAATAGCCGATCCCGGTAACCGGGTCGCTAACGCTCGTGGTGACCCCGATGGCGGGAACCCCGAGTCCCGAGGAGGGGTCGACCACGCGAAGCTGGACCCAGCCGAAATGGACCAGGGTGAATGGGGGCGCCACGAGCGTCGTGCCCGCGGCGACGACCCCCCGTAGCTGGGCGCGGCCGGACTCATAGACCCCGGTCAGCGTGACGCTTACGTTGGTCGAGTTGTCGTTTCGACCCCCGGGGAGGAAGACGGCGAAAGTCCCTTCCGGGTTCGCAGTCTCGGTGACCGTGACCGTTCCCAGGAGGCCGCCGGACGTGGCGACGGTCACAGTGGCTCCCATCGCCGCAACGGTCGGCGCCCCCGACGTGGTGTTGCGTCCGTAGACGGAACCCGCGACGGACCCGAAGAGGGGCACCGGGATCGTCGAATTGTTCGAGAGAACGTTGTACGGCCCGAGGATCCGGAACGTGGCGTTGGCGGGCAAGAAGCCGCCGGTGTAAGTGCCGGTGCCGGTTCCTCCGGGAAGGATCCGGACCCGTGCGTAACCGGCATCGATGGGGAGGGTCAAATTGAAGAAACCCGCGGTGCTCAGGGGCGCGGTGGTGCTGCACACCCGCTGGGCCACGTCGCACGCCTGGGCCTGACCTCCGGGGCCGAGTCCGTCGGGCCCGGTAGTGAGGCGCCATTCGACGGGAGCGATGACGGCCCGGCCTGTCACCGTCGGGCGCGGATTTATCGAGAGCGCGGCGAGATGCAGGACCTTGAGGGCCGAGGCATTGAAGCCGATCGCGACCGGGTCGTACCCCGTCGCATTGACATAGAGCGTGTAGACGCTGGCCGGCACGCTGAGGTTGAAGAATCCGCCGGAGTTGCTTCCCTCGGTCGGCGACAGACAGGGGCCGGGGACGAGCGCCGGACACGCGGTGATAAACCCCGTGAGGATCCCGTATCCCGTGGACCCTTCCACCAGCCGGCCGTCGACCCAGACCCCGGCCACCGGGGCGGGACCCACGGTGGGCCGGACCGCCGCCGGCACTCCCGAGACCACTGGACGGAGCAGGAGCGTGGGCACGACGCTGTAGTTGCCGGCGGTCGCGTTGACCCATGCCCAGTCGTTTCCATAGCCGTCGGCGGAGGCCGCGATCACGTAGCTCGTCCAGGGGAGCCACCCCCCGACGACAGATCCGTTGTACCGGCCGTCGGTCGTAGAGTGCCCGAGCGCACCCAAGACTTTCCCTCCGGTCCCTGACGTGCAGGGGATCGGGTCGCTCACGGGGCAGTAGTGGACTACCGCGTCGGGGATCCCGAGCCCGGCGGGGTTGACCACTTGTCCGTACAGCGTCGCGAGCGGGGTGAGCGGGATCGTACCGAGCCCGGTCGAACCTCGTGTCACGTTGGCCCACACGGTGTTCGAGGCGAACCCCGATGCGCTGATCGTGATCGAGTCCCAGCCCTGTGAGACATTCGTCACGGTGAACAAGCCGCCGTCAGGGACGACGGAAGCGACGCAGTTCGCCGGGAACCGAACCGCGCAGACGATGAGGCTTCCGAAATGTATGCCGAGGCCCGTGTCCGCCCGGATGGCGGTTCCGGTCACCGCGCCTACGGGCGTAGTGAAGTTCACGTCGGTGAAGTGATTCAGGGTCGCCCCCGAGAGTGGGAGGGGTTCCTGCGAACGTTCGCAGCAACGGTAGGAGGTCATCGCCCAGGTGTAGTTCGTCCCGAACGTCACGGAGATCACCGATATCTTGGAGGCGCCCGGCGGCACGGGGGCGCACCACGCATTGGACGCCGGGATGCCCCCGCAGTCCCAAGGGCTCGACAGAGCACCGTTCGAAATGTAGGAGTAGGCCGAGAGCGCCACGTCATCGGTCGACTGGGTGGTGACGGTGAACGGCCCCGGCAGTGCCGGCGGCCCGCCCGCCAACAACCACGTCTGGCCGGAGACGTACGTTCCCGGGGTCAGGTTGAGCCACCCCAGGGAGGTGGTCTGCCCGACGGTGAGGTTCGCCCACCGCTCGTTGCCCCAAACGGGGAGGTCGCCTGGGATGGGCCACGTCGGAGGTCCACCGCACTGGCCCAGGAAGTCCGGATGGATTTCGATGTCGTCCCTCAACGGGAGCCCGGGAAGAATGAACGCCCCGATCGGCGCGCACCCGATCCCTTCACACCGGGTCGGTGTCGTGTTGGTGCCGCCGAACGGTCCCATGACCAGGTCGATGTGGAAGTACCCGTTGAGTCCGCAGACGGACCCGACCCATTGACCTAGCGGCCACTTGGCCGGGAGCGGGGTGGCATTGTGGGAGACGCTGATCCGCACGAGGAAGGACGACTCGGGAACCAGGTTGACCCGCGCGAACGGGCCCCCTCCGACATACACGGTGGTCCCCACGTCCGCGCGGCTGACCCAGCCAACGGAAGTGATGTTCTCGACGTAGCCGCTCTCCTGAATGTCGGCCCGAACCGGTCCGTACGGCCCCTTCGCGTACAACAGAGGCCCGCCCGTCGTCGCGCCTTGCGTCCCACAGAAGCCGTTGAGGGGGGACCCACTCTGCGCGCAGATCGTCAGGGAGCCGAGGCTGGTCGTGATCGGCCGCCCGGTGAGCTGGTCGTAGATGTGCGCGACGTAGAGAATCTCCGGTTCCAGGAGAATGGTCCCCAGGTTGACCTGCGCATACGGGGTCGCGTTGACGAACGTAAAGTTCGAGACCCAATTGTACGGGAGAGTGAACGAGACCTCGTCCGGCATCGGCGGAATGTACACCCGGAAGTGTCCATTGCCCGTGGTCGCCCCATTGACTCCGTTCGCGACCGTGTCGCGGGACGCGGAGGTGACATCGACGCTCGCCAGGGCCGGCTGGGTGGCCGTGTCTCCTCGAACGACGCCGTACGCGATCGCCATGTGGACGAGGTAGAGGGTCCCCAAGTCGATCGTGATGCCGGTGGATGCCGCGGCGTAGCTCACGTTCTCGAGCCAGCCGGTGAGCTGGAGGGTAACGTAGTCGGGTCCGTCCGGCGCCACGACCCTGAAGTAACCGCTCGGGTTGGTCACCACGGGTACACACGTTGTCGGCGGGCAGTTGTTCGTCCCTTTGGTGAACGCCTGGACCGTCACTCCTTGGATGCCTTGGGCAGAGCTACTGTTGTTTACGTAGCCGACGAACCAACCGGTCTGCACAGGCTTTACGGGCGCCGAAGCCCCCGAGGCTCCGGCGCCGGAGGTCGCGGACGAATTGTTGTGTGCCGAAGAGTTTGCCCGAATGTGTTCCCATCGCACGGCGTTCGCCGCAGCCAGGCCCGCTGCGTCGAGTGACGGTTGGCCCTGCGGGTGCGTGCCGGGGACCGTTCCGGCGGGCGCCGAGGGCGCGGACGGAGCCGACGGTGGCGAGTGGGGGGCCGTCGCAGCAGTGATGGAGGAACCGACGAGTCCGTTCGCGTTCCCCACGAACCCGGTCGCCAGCATGATACCGACTACGACGATCGCGAGGGCGGGAGAAAGGAGTCGGCGGAGCCGCGGTCGGATGACGCTATGGAGCGCTCCGTCCCGCACCCCTGAAAGCGAGGTCCCGCTCCACGGGTTCAAACGAGCGTCCCTAGAGTGATGTCCGGATACTAAGAGGTGGATGAAACGGATGGAAGCGGCCAACGGCCCCTCGGGGGCCCTCCGACTCGTTATGGCTTATTAATCATTATGTGACGGGCCACGGCGCCGCTTGAGGAAGGGGCCGGCCATCCCAACCCTCCGGAACCGTCGCACTCCGGGGGTCGGGAGCCTTCGACCCACACTCTATGTATCGGACATCGTATTTCGACCCGTGCCCCCCGTCGCGTGCGGCGAGCTTCGGCAGTACCTCCAGGCGGTTCGGCAGGGCACGCCGTATGAACCCACTCCCGGGCTCTCCCAACTTGCGAACGCGTACGGAGCGATCCGCTCAGGACCAGGGACCGTCGAGCTGACTCCGGTCGGCGAGCGGGTGCTGCGCGAGCTGACGGTGCGGGCCCCTCGAGCCGACGGATGCGCCGTCGAAGAGGTGGGCAACCAGATCAGCCGGATCCTCGCCGACCTGGACGGGGTCGCGAAGACCGCGGAGTACTTCCTGGGCGAGCTCGGTCCGCTCGTTCCCCAGGATGCCGCGCCCCTTCTCCGTCCCACAGCGATCGGACTCGCGAGCCGGCGCGGGGAACCCGAAGAACTCGCCGAGCGGTTCCGGGCGGCGTGGGGAGGGGTGGAGGTGATCCGCGGGGACAACCGGGACCGGCTCCTCGCGGCCGAACTCATGGAAGCGTCCGGCGTCGACCTCGAGACCGGCTACGCGCCCGTGGCCCGGACCGCCGACCTCCTCCGGGAGAGCGAGGGGCCGACCGGCCCGGTCATCACCGTCGCGGCCTTGCTCGAGCTCGGGGCCGAGGAACCTGCCCGCGCGCTCGATCGCTTCCGGACGATTCGGTCCTGGCTCCGACTCCCGGAGGTTGCGGCCGTGGCCTCCTTGCTCCCGGAGTCTGTGGCCCCCGAGCTCGACCGGATCCGCTCGGCGGTCACGTCGGCGGCTCCGGGCCAGTCCCACCCGAACCCCGATTCGGTTCGGGTCGACGTGCTCCTGCTCGCGCATGGGATCTCCCCGAAGAGCGGCCGCGACCGGCTGGCGACGTTCGTTGAAGTGGCGAAATCCCGGTTCGACCCACCGGACGTTCCGGCCGCCCTGCTCTCCGTTCGTCCGGGCGTCGGGCCCGAGGAGCTTCTTCACTGGGTCGATGAGGCGGGCCAGGTGGTCCAGCGCCGGATGCTCGCGCCCACGCCCTCCGAAGTCGCTGCCCTCGCGCTCGGGCTCGTGCACCGGATCCCTGGGGAGGATTTCCGGCTCCCCGGCGAGCCCCCGGTGACGGAGAAACGGAGCCGGCTTGCCTTTTTTTGCGGGCTGATAGCGCTCCATGCCTGGGTCTACCGACGCGCCATTCCGTCGGCGGGGGCTTCCGCCCGGCCCATCCCCAACGTCCCCGGCTGACCGACCGCGGCCGCCGGTCGGTGACCCGGCCTATTCCTGCCAGTCGGGGCTTCCGGAGGGCGGGGAGGAACCGTACTCCTCCCAGTCCTGTCCGGAGCTCGGCGCCGCCTTTTGGGTCGGCGCACCCCCCGTGGGTCCGGGGGACGGGGCGGAGGCCGCAACGACCGTCGGCGGCGGGCCCCGCCGGCGGCTCATGACGACCCCGACCCCCGCGCCGACGACGAGCAGAACGGCCAGGATCAGGAGCGAAGTGGAGAGGCCGGCCGTGGCGCTGGTCGCTATGATCTTGGCCGGGGTCGCTTCGAAGTTCGCCGTCTCCAATATTGGTCCGTTGACTGTGAGGTTGAGGGTCGCCAGGGTTCCCACGACGGTGCCGGTCCAGTTCACGAACGTGGAGGTCGCATTGGCCGTCGCGGTCACGGTCACCGTCGAACCCGCCGCCGCCCACACGGAGGCCGAGACGGAGCCGCCCGCGGAGGCGTCCACCGTGACGAGGTACTCGTGAGTGAACGCGACGGTGAGGGAGCCGTTGCTCGTCACGGTCCTGGCAAAGCTTCCGCCGTTCGCTGGCACGTATCGCTGGTCGAGACCCACGTAGACCGTCGGAACGATGACCGTGTAGCTGCCATTGAGCCCGCCCACGACGAGGGAGCTCCCCATCCCGGCCGCGCCGGTTCCGGCGACGGCCACGCTCCAGGCGACAGTGGCCGGCAAGCCCGTTACGGTGACCGTGAGCTGGAAGGTCGCGGGAGAGGGGGGTGGGTTGTAGACGAACTGGACCACTTCGGAGACCGGACCGTTCATCAAGACCCCTACGGTGAGTTGGCTACCGGCCGTTACTGACCCGTTGCCACTACCGACCCACGCGGCCACCTTAGAGTGCGTGGCCGGCGTCGCGGTGAGCGTGACGGGGACCCCTGCGCTGTACCAACCCGCGCCGGTGGGAGAAACCGTCCCGGAGCCCGTCGAGGAGACGGTGAGACGGTACTGCGCCACGAAGGTGACGTTCAGGGTCCCGTTCGACGCGATGACCAGGGCGCCGGTGCCCGTGGTGGCGTAGCTCGTCGACGTGCTGCTCGGCACGTACCGCGCTCCGACGGTCCCGTTGGGCGTTGCGTCCGGGACCGACAGGTTGTACGATCCGGACGCAAGGCCGGCGATATGGAACAGCGCGCTTCCCGAGTAGGATCGGGGACCGAGGGCGAGCGAGGCCGCCATGCCGACCGGCAGGCCAATGAGCCGGACGGTAACCGTCCACACGGGCGGCGGGATCAACACGAAGGTCGCGAGCTCGGAGACGGGTCCGGTCGGATGGATCGTGGGGGCCAACTGCAGGTCCTGGGTCGCGTTGGTCGAGCCGGGTCCTGTTCCCGTCCAACCGACGAAAGAGTAACCGGCGTTCGGAGTGGCGGTAAGAGTGACGGCGGCGCCGCCCACGACCCACCGGGCCGTAGGTCCCGCGGAGCCGCCGGTCCCTGCGGCGACGGTGAGCCGGTACATCGGAGAGTAGTGGACGGTGACGAACGTCGGCCCGGTCGGTGTGATGAGCGCCGGTGGCGCCACCGTCGTGACGGAGGAGTTGACGACCAGGGGGTCGATGGAGATGGAACTCACGTAGTATGCCGTGCCATTGGTTCCGTAGACGAAGGAGCCGTTGGCGGGCGCGGCGCCGATGTCCTCGACGGTGGTCGTACTTCCCGCGACCGCGTGGTACCCCGTTCCTCCGAGTTCCGCGGACCAACTCGAACCGGATGGGAGGCCGGTCTCGCTGAACACGATCGGGAACGGTTGTGTGGCGATCGTTTGCAGTGTGTACTGGACCGTCACTACCGGCTGGAAGGGGAGGATCACCGGAGAGAGGGGGCTCGTCGTGGGCACCCAGTACTCTCCCGGCGCAGGCCCCGGAACCGTCCAGACCCAATAGCTGACAAGGCCCGCGGTGGCGTTACCGCTCAGGGAGATCTGTCTCGACGTGTTGGTTCCGGACTCCGTCCCTCCGTTCCCGGAGATCGTCACTCCCCATTGCGTCCCCGAGGGAAGGCCCTGCTCCTGGAAGGCGATCGTCTGATTCGACGGGAGGCAGATCTGGATGTGAGTACCTGCCGAGGGGAAGTTGTAGTAGCACCAGCCGTTGAGCTGGAAGCTGGCCGTCTCGTTGATCGGCGCGGTTACGACGATGGAAGTGAAATTCGCCGTGGTGTTGACGCTGCCGTGACCCGTTCCGTTCCATGCCAGGAAAGTAAGGTTGAGCTCGCTGAACCAGAAGAACGTGTATGAACATAACTGGAACACTCCATAGCAAGTGATCGGGTAGGCCGATACGTTGAGGTCGACCGTCGACCCGTAGTTGACCCAGTCTTGGCCCGGAAGTGGCGTCACGTTGTAGTTGATGCCGGGGCAGCCCGTCTGGTTCCAATAGTACCCGGCGCCGCAGTAGTTATTGAACGGCCCGGCCAGCGCCGGAAGCGCAGGCACGGTCGAGATCTGGAGCAGCACCTGCTCGCTGTAGTTCTCATAGATCGTCGCGCTGGACGCGAAAGCGGCCGGTGGATTGACGGATTGGGTCGCCAGATAACGGATGCCGTAGCCCCCTGCCGGGGTCGACGCGTTCCAGGTGACGTTCTCGCCCGGTGGCACTCCAGAGACGGAAAGGCTCGCAGGTGCGATCCCCGCCCGCGTGTTCCCCATGACGTTGACCCACCACGAAAGGCCATTGAGCAGGCCGTGCTCGACGAACGTGAGGGTGTTGCCGGCCCCGGTGAAAAGCGACGCGACGGTAACGAGTGACCAAGAGGCATAGGGCGAGGGGGGGTAGCAGTAAAATATGCTGAAATAGGCGGTGGGACAAAAGGCGTGCGACCACGCCGACCAGACGTGGCCCCCGGCGACCACCATCGTGGCGTACTCCCCTTCGGGCGAGTCCGCGAAGACCGAGTAGTTGGCGCTCATCAGGTACGGGCCTTCGAAGCTCGAGCCGTTGTCGGTGCTCTGGAGGAAGACCTGGGTCGTGGCGCCGCAGGTGCCGACCTGGCAGATCGTGCTGTTCACGTAGGTCACAGCCAGGTCTACGACGCCGGTCGCGTTGACCGCGATGGCGGGATGGTACACCCGGAAGAAATTCCCGTTCCCCATCAGGTGGGGCCCGACGAGGTGGTTGTGCCAGCTGAGTCCCAGGTCCGACGTGTTGGCGAGGTAGACCGACGGCTCCGTCGTGTTGTAGCAACCGAAGAAGGGGTCGCACACTTGGGCGACCTGCTCAGCCGTGTAGGCGATGAAGAGCTGTCCGGTCGCGTTCGCGAACGCCATCTGCGGAGATGGGTCGATCGAGCTGTACGGGCCGTACAGGTACAGGAGCGCATCATGGACGGCCTGGTAGTAGCTGAAGATCGTCCCGTTGGTCGTCGACTCGGCGACCTCGAGATTGACAATCCAGGCGGCACCCAACCCCGGGTACGGAGTGACATACGAGGCGTTGGTGACGTAGGCGATCACTAGGCGACCCGTCGGAAGCACGACGACGGTCGGGTTGATCGAGTACTGAGCCCCGTTGCCGGGGAAGGTTCTGAGCTGGACCGGCGCTCCCCAGGTCTTACCTCCGTCGAGCGAGGCGACAAGATGGATGGCCGCGGAACCCCGGGAGGAGTAGCTGTTGTTGGTGAAGTTGTAAAAGGTTGTCAGGGCGCTGGTGGCGTTGTACCAGGTGAGGTAGACTGTGTGGCCCGTGGCGGTGATCCAAGGTCGTTGGGGCGCGAAGGAGCTGTTGTTGAGGCCGAGGTTCACCGACGCGTTGATGACGACCGGCGTCGTCCAGGAGAGCCCACTGTCATAGCTCTCGCTGACCACGAGCCGGTCGTAGGGGACGTTGTAGTAGTACGACCCGAAGTACTGGTAGTTGACGTAGCTCCCGTTGCTCATGTTGTACTCGACGTACGCGAGCACGAGCGTGCCGTTCGCGAGGGAGGTGATCGTCGGCTCGTAGGCGCTCGGATACTTTGAGCCGTTCAGTGAGGAGCAATCCGGGTTCCCCAGGTACAGGGGGGCCGACCAGCTCGCACCTCCGTTGGTCGACCGGACGAAGCCGATCTCGCTCTGGGTGTGATTGTAGTTCGTGAGCGACGGTAGGAAATTGGGGCACGTGGTATTGTTCGTAAGGGCGGTATACGCCATCACGAGGTTCCCGGTGGGTGTCAGGTTCAGTACCGGGTCGTAGGTCGCGTTGAAACACTCCCTCGAGAACGTGCTGACGTACGCACAGCTGTGGTTGGTCGGCGCGACCTGGGGAAGCTGGGTCGTGGTGAAGAACACCCCTCGGCCGGAGCTGGGGTTGCTGGCGAGCGACGAGGCGGCCGGCGCGACGCCGGAGGCGGGCCGGTTGGGCACGACCGTTCCGGGAGAGGAGGGAACCGCGTGCGACGAAGTTAGAACATTGGAAACGGGAGCCGGCCCGGGCGCCGCCCGGGCGATCCCAGAGATCCCAGAGATACCGAGTCCCGAGAGGAGAACCATGAGGACAAGTCCCACAAGGAACCCCCCACGCATCGCCCGCGACCGGAGCATGTAGCCGGGCAGCGCGATAAGCCGCTGGGCAGCATCGCGCTGCGACGGCCCCCCGGAGCCGACCGATGCGTCGGTCACCCCGAACCTCCCCCGGACGGGGGCGTTTCCTCGCTCCAGCTCGGCGTGGGAGGCGCCGCAGGGACAGCGGCGGACACGCGGGTCTCCGGCGTGAGCAGCATCGTCGGCGGGCTCCGCCGCCGGCCCAGGAGCACGCCCACGACGAGCCCGAGGACAAGTCCTCCGGCACCCAGGGCGCCCCACACGAGCGGGTTCTGGAAGAGCGAGGTAGTCGATTGCACGATAGCGGGAGCCAATGCGAACGTCGCTACCTCCTCGATCGGGGCGTTCACCGTGACGTTCTCGCTGGCGACGAGCCCGGAGTAGGCACCGACTCCCATCCCCGACCAGCCGATGAAGACCGACCCGGAAGCCGGTGCGGCCGACAAGGCGATCATGGAGCCCGCGGCGTCCCACCTCGACGCGGGGGTCACGGTGCCGCTTCCGATGACCGTGATCCGGACCCAGTAGTCGGTCCCGAACGCTATCGGCACGCCGGCGCTGTTGTTGCCAGTGACCGAGACGCTCGGGGGCGGGTTGCTCGGCGTGAACCGGACGAGCCCCGAGGGGCCGAAGATCGTCGCGACCGCCAGCGCGTGGGAGCCGGCGAGGACGCCCGTCACGTTGATCCACGACGAGGTGGACGAATACGTGCCGCCGGCGAAGGTCACCGACCAGGTCGTCCCGGCGGGGAGGGCCGTCGATTCATGGAAGTCGACGTAGTACGTGGGGGGCCCGGCTGGGGGGGCGGGGGCGAAGACGCCGAGCTCCGAAACGGGACCTAGCAATGTGAAGGAGGTCGCGGACAAACCGCCGGTGTAGTTTCCCGGGCCGCTTCCATTCCACGCGACGAAGACGTACCCCGGTGCCGGCTGGGCCTGGAGGTCGATGACCTGGCCGCTGCTCGCCCAGACCGGGTGCGAGGTGATGATCGCCCCGACCGCCGCTGTGACGTTGCCCCCGGGCGTCGCGCCGATCGTCAAGTAGAACTGGGTCTGGAAGACGACCGGCAGCGTCGTCCCCCCGCAAACGGTTCCGGGGTATGCATTCGGCACGAATCGGACCCCCGGCGTTCCGTTGACGAAGGCGAACGGCACGTTGAGGCTGTATTGGCCGAGCGGCCCGGAAACCGCGCACGAGTACGAGTTCGGAACGCTGATCGTCGCGGTGACAGAACTGTACCCGGTCCCGCCCACGACCGCCGTCCACAAGGTTCCCGCAGGAAGACCAGTCTCGGTGATCGTCACGTTAAACCGAGCGGGGGGGAGCGGGATGAAGTTCGCCGTCTCGACGATCGGTCCGCTGGCGGTCACATTAGCCGTATGGTTCGTGCCCGTGTACGACCCCGGCCCGGAGCCAGTCCAGCTCTCGAACGCGAAGCCAGTAGCCGCGGTCGCCGTGAAGCTCGCCTTGGCGCCGGGCGCCAGCCAGAACGACGACCCCGAGGGCGCGACGGTGCCGCCGCGGCTGGCGATTACCGTCACTTGGAAGGTCGGAACGAATGGAACGTCGTACGTAGTTCCGGTCAACACTGTGAGGTTGGAACCGAGGCCCAGCGGCGCGAACGTAGCCGACCCGTTGGGCGAAACAGCGGGGTAACCGTTCACGGGATAGGTGCCGTTCCGAACGGTGACGTTGATCCACGGCGTGGAGGAACTGTAGGTGGTGCCGTTGAAACTGATGCTCCAAACCGTCCCTGCCGTCAGCCCCGTGGCGTGCAAATAGACCGGGCCGGGGGACGACGCGGTATTGACGAGGGCAAAGTCGAGGTCGACGACGGGGGTATTCGGGACGAGTACGGGGTTCCCGGTCCGGGCCTGACCGTAGTACGCCCAACCCGACATGGTCGAGGTCGCTCCTACGTTTGACAGGAAGTGGGCTCCGGTCGTCAATCCGGGGACCGTAATCGGGACGTTACCAGCCGCGGAGTGAGGGGTGCCGTCGAGCGTGAACTGGTAGGTAGAGGTGGACGGCAGCCCGTGCGGCACGAAGTTCACCGGATAGCCGGAGAATGGCTGCATGTAGGCGGTTTCGTTGACGGGCCCCGACATCGTGATGTTGGCGGTCGCGCCTGAACCGGTGTAGTTTCCGGCCCCAGTGCCGGCCCAGTGCGACACCGGAATTGGGGAATTGTAAGACGAGCTGCCAAAAAAGCTCGGGCTGAGGCTGAACTTGTATCCGACCGGAAGGTACCACGGGAAAGGGCAACCCGACTGGATGATCTGGATCGAATAGCCGGTGCCGTTGTAGAAGATGTTGAACTGCCACTGGTGGTAATAGTTCCAGTTGGCCGTGAAATTGTAGATCTGTATGGAGAAATACGCCGGATTCGACGGGCTGACTGCGAACCCGAACCCGTACCACTGGGTGAGCTGGAAAGCATACGTCGTGTTGGTGGCAAAAGCGAGGACCGCCGCACCGGAGGCCCCGGCAAGAAACACGGTGGCGTAGCCGCCGGCAACGGGTGCTTTCTGGAAAGCGATGATCACGGAAACATTCCGCGGCACGTTCGTGATATTCACTCCGGGGCCGGTGAGGTTTGCGAAGACGTTGCCCGAAACGGAGAACCCCCACTGGGTGCCCCCGGGCAGACCGTTGGCGGCAAACTGCACCACAACCGTCGGCCCGAGGTACGGCCGCGCGACGACCAACGGTACCGGTGTGATACTATGGGGGAATGTGGGGTCAAACAGGCTTTGCCCGTTTTCGTACACGTAGGCCAGGATCGGACGCCCGCTGCCGTCGAAGGCTACGCTGCCGTGGTATCCCAGGTCCGCGAAGTAGCCGGGCGAGTAGGCCGCCCCCACCGAGACGTCCAGGGGGCCGGTCCAGGTCAGGCCGTTGGTGCTCGTCGATAGATCCTGGGTGAATCGAATGCTTTGGGGGTTGGGAGCGGCAGGGCCACACGAACCGCCGAACGAGTAGAGGAAGTACGTGTAGGTCAGATAGACGGTTCCGCCAGAAACGCCGAGGCCGGGATTGAAGTACGCCTCTTCGTAGGTGCTCGTATCGGTCGAAAGCGGCGGGGAAACCCTGGAACTCGCCCAACTGGCCCCGCCGTTCGTCGACACACCGGCAAACAACGCGGGGTGATAGTAATCGCCGAAGATGCTGTACGGGTTGTTGCTGAGGTTGTAGGAGGCCGACCAAGCGACGTACCAATGGCCCGTCGCCGAGTCCATGGCGAGGGCGGTGTTGGGTGCGTACTGGAAGAGCGACTCGAGGTAAGCCCCGTAGTAGTTGCTGGCCCCTCCCACGAAACCAGGTTCGGCCTGGAGCGTCTTGCTCACGGGGATCGGGGCGGTCCATCGCGTGCCGTTGGTCATTGAAGTCGCGACCACGATCTGCTCTCCAAACACTCGGTCGATCGGGAAGAAGCTCGCACAGGCTGCCATGCAACTGCGGTTGGTCGCATACGCGACGACCACCATTCCACCCGGGGTAACGCCGATGGACGGCGAGAGCGTTGTGTTGAGGCTGGAGCCATTTTCCCCGGGGAGGAGGTAGGGGCCGTGCCACGTGGCCCCCGAATCGTTCGAGTAGACGAGCTCGGAGGCGACGGGGACGTTGCTGTACGTCCCGGGCAGGATGGACGAGCCGTTGCTGATGTTCTCATACGCGACGTAGATTGACTTTCCATACACCGCGATCTGGGGGCGGGAGATGTTCCCGCCGGCGATGATGACCTTGCTGGGGGAGAAGACGGCACCCGTCGCGGACTGGACAAACGCTAGCGCGTCATGGGGCCGGTGGTAATAGTTCAGGAAAGGCCCCCCAAAGCCGGTGAGGTCGTAGGGAGTCGCGTTGGCGGCCACATACACTCCATAGACCGTCCCGTTGGCGCTCGTGGCGAATGAGGGTTCGATCTCTTGGAAGAACGGGCAGGTCTTGCTGTCGGAGCCTGTAACGTACTGGATCGGCCCGAAGGTTGCCCCGTTGTCGGGCGAGACCTCGAATCCGATCCGAGCGGCGGTTGAGTTGTTTGTGAAACAGGGCGAGGAGTTCACCGGAGTGGTCAACCCGAAGGCAACGGCCAGGCGGCCATTCGATAGACGAAGTAGGCTCGGGTCCTGCCGCTCGGCGAAGCATTGGACGGAGAAGAACACGGTGTTGCCGCACCAAGCGGTGTGGTTAGTGTAGGGAGTCACGCTCGAATTGTTCGCAAAAAAAGTTCCGGTCGTGTTAGGGGCATTGGTTCCGAAGAGGAGCGGAGTTGGGGCCGGGCGGACGGACGGGCTCGCCGGCCCGGACGAGGCATTAGGTCCGTTGGCAGAGCTCGGTGCATGGCCCGCCCCTAGCGGAAGACCCCCTAGTACCGTCAAGAGACATACGGCGAGGGGGATGACCACGGCACGCCAACTGGCGAAGGACCGGTAGACGAGTCCCCCGTTGGGACAACTCATGAGTAGAGCGCACCGAATGGCTTGTCTCGTAAATAGGTGCTGGTAAGGTCTTGTCCTCCCGCCGTCGACTCGGACGGGGGGCTCGACTCTCGGACCTCCGATGGAGGCGGGACCGACCTCCGAGTGCCTCCTCGAGAGAGCGTTCCGGTTGGGTGAACTTTCGGCCCCGCCCGCAGAATAAACCGAGAAATACACCATGGGGGATGGGGCTGCTACCAGAGGACCCTCTGTTGGGGGTGCCTCGAGAGCCTCCGGTGAAGTTTCCCCCGCACGAGATCAAAGTCCGACTCGCGGCCGTCGCAGCCGCGGTCCTCATGGTCCTGACTGGACTGGCGGCCAATTCGTCGGCGGCTCCTGCGCCAACGGCGGGTCAGACGCAGTCGTCTGCTGGCGTTGCGCCCGCGGGCCCTTCGGGCGCCCCGGCTCCCGCCCCGGCTTCGGACCGCGGAACACCGGCCGGTGCCGTCCTCCCGGTTGGGGTGGAGCGGACGAGTCAGGCGGCTAGCCCGTTCTTGCACACCGGCGGTACCAAGCCCACAGCAACGTTCGCTCAGGGTCCCGCGAGGACAAACCCTGAGAGCAGCCCGCCCGGCGGGGAGTTTCCCTTCGGTCACTCAGGGTCTGCGGGAGGAGGTTCCAACGGGAACCTGTTCGGCGCGAAACCATTCCTTTGCAACGGTGTGTGGCCCGGGAACGAGCTGGGACAACGCGTCTACGAACCGTCTGACTGCTACGGCCACGACGAGCCCGGAATGCAGTTCTATTCGTCTCTTCCCGGTAGCGGGGGAAATTTCTCCGAGAGCTTCACGCTGCCTACAGACCGAAGCCCGACCCAAAATCAGACCGACCTGTATACGGCCGTCTGGCTTGGAATGACTCTCTCCGACCCCTACGGTTGGCTCGGCCAGTGTTTCCTGGAACTCCAGTTCTATCCTGACCAGACGTGGTACAACCCCAGCCCCAGCATCCCCGGCCTCTCTGTTAACGGGGCGTGGATCGCCCAGGCAGTGGCCTGGCAGATCCAGGCTCGCACCGGCCACGAGAATCCCTGTTTCATCCAGCCGCTGTTCCTCAACGGTGTCCCCGGGCCCGCCTATCTCAACATGACCCAAGGCGACTCGATCGCTGTTCGAATGACCGGGTGGGTCGGCAATCCCCTCGGCGAGGCAATCAGCGTCCAGGACCTGACGAACGGTCAGAGCTCCCATCTCACGCTCTTCAACTCGACCGGCAACTACCCCCTCAATCCCGCCTACTCGACCAACTCCTGGGAAAACTCTCTCGAATGGACCCCCGGTGGCGAGTACCCGGTCGTCTGGGCCTTCGAGACCGGCCACGCGATCCCTCCGAATCCGGAAAACAACACCTACGGTGGATGCAGTCCCGGCGTTCCCCCGCCAACGTTCACAGATCCGGCGGTTCCCTGCCCGAGCTACGACGCGTCGGCGTGGATCAACGATACGGGCACCCCTTGGCTGATCCAGCCTCCGGTATTCTTCAACTCCGCCGCGACCTCGCGTCCGAGCCAGGTCGGGTTCACGCAGGATTTTGGAGGCTTCGGCGCGGTCGACACGATCAGCAACGGGGCCTGCGCGGGCGCCGAGGGTAGCGCATGGTGCACTTACCCATGGTACAGCTACTCGTGCACGGCCACTGCCTTCGAATTTGGGGCGACCGATTGGGCCGGAGTTTCGAACGACTTCGGCAAGTATTCAGAGTATGGCGGCGGGCACCTTCAGCGGAACGGCCTCCACCTCGGGTTCTACCCTCCAGCGAACTACTCGATGCCCGCCTGTGGCCAGCCCATGTTCTCCTTAACCGTCGGGGTTTCGGGGGTGCCCGGCGGCGCCGCCTATTTCCTGTCGCGGGCCTACACGAGCCCGACCTCGGTCGGGCCCTTGGTCGCAGGGGACTACTCGGCCCACGCCATCTCCGTGGCCGGCTCAGCGTTCACGGGATGGACCTCGAGCGCCGGCGTGGCGGTCGCGGATCCATTGAGCGCATGGACCACCGTTAACGTCACCGGGGGCGGGACCCTCACCGCCACGTTCGCAGCCGCGGCATCGCCGGTCACGGTCACCTTCACCGATAGCGTGGCGGGGGGACTGATCGTTGTGTCCCCCAGCTTCCTCTACACGACCGGCGCGCCCATTGCCACCGTGGCGTCCGGGAACAGCCTGTTCCTCGCCCCCGGGGTCTACGGAATCCAAGCGCTGCCGCCGGCAGGATACAATTTCTCGCGTTTCACAGTTACCGGTAGCGGATCGACGATCGCGGCGCCGACGTTCCCGTACACCTGGCTCCTGGTGTCAGGGTCATCGTCGGCGGTGTCGGTCGTCGCCTCCTATGTAGCGTCCCTGTCGAAGGCTACAGTCGAGACCTGCGAGCTGGGAGGTGGGAACGTTTCGCTGGCGGGGGGAGCGCCCCCGCCCACGGGATTCTGCTTCCTGTTCACCCTCAGCGTAGGAACGTATCACCTGGTCGCCACACCGAGCGCCAAGTGTCTGGCCTCCGGCTGCAGCTTCTACCGGTGGTATGCCCTCGGGGGCGCCGATTCAATGGCTGTGACCGATTGGAGAGCCGCTACCAACATCACGTTCGAGAATGGGACCACGATCCTCTTCGCGTTTTTCTGGACCCCGATCCTGGTGAAGACCCTGCCGACGACGGGCGGGGGAATCGCCCCGGATTACCGGGGCGCCGTCACGAACGGTCACTTCTTCTACACATACGGCGTCGATCTGGCGACCCTCACCTTTGAGTTCCTGAACGCCGTTCCGGGGAACGCCGAAACGATCAAGTCGTGGTCGGTGAGCTCGGCGACGTACCTCAATTTCACGCCGTTCACGAATCCTCCGATCGAGGGGACCCTTCTCGTCTTCGGATCCGGAAGCGTAACGGCCACCTACCAAGCGGGGGGGTCCCCCGTCGCGCTGAGCTTCTTCACGTCGCCGGCCGCGGGCGGTGCCATCCAGTTCAACTACCAGAATTACAGCAACGGGGCGTACAACGGGAGCGTTTCCCCCGGGGCCTACGAGCTCAACGTCTTTCCCGCCGTGGGCTACCGGTTCGTTAACTGGGTCACCACAGGTCGCGAGCTCGTGCAGAACTTCTTCCCGTTCGAGCTCCTCGGGGTGGGCGGCCCGGGGAACCTGACGGCCGTTTTCCAAGGGATCGCCCCACCGTTCGCGGTCACGTTCGCCGCCACCAACCCGTACGGCTCCGTGGCCGAAGTGAATGGAATGCTCCTCACGACGGGAGAGACTGTGTGGCTCCCGGCGGGCAACTATCCGGTGACGTTGCTCGGTACGGGGGGGGGAACGTTCGTCGGCTGGACCGCAAGTTCTTCGCTGCTCGTCACACCCCTCACGCCTACCACGGCTACGCTGACCGTGAGTACCACCGGCGGAACGCTGATCGCCCTCGTAGCTCCGTTCGCGCTCGTCTCCGTCGCCATCGCGCCCGCCTCGACGGAGGTCGGAGTACCCATCGAGTTTGCCGCGACGGTGACGACCGGGGCTTCATGGCCCGGTGCCCTCACGTACCGCTGGTCGGGTCTTCCCCCGGGGTGCATCGCTCCAAATGCACCCTTGTTCAGCTGCGTCGCGTCCGCCGCGGGAAGCTATCCGGTCTCGGTGAACGTCACCGATGGCCTCTATTCGGCCGCTTCGGCGCTCCGCACCATCACCGTGGCGCCTCATCCCTCACTTTCGGCGCTGAACATCAGCAATTCCCCCGTCACCTCGGGCGTGGTCACCAAACTCTCGACCTCAATTTCCGGCGGAGTCGGCCCCTTCACGTGGAGCTATCTCGGACTTCCTACCGGTTGCGTGGCCCCGACCGGACCGAACGGCGCCTGCGCCCCCACCGCGACCGGGATATTCCACGTGACCGTGACCGTCACGGACTCGTACGGATTCAATGCCTCCAGCTCGGCGACGTGGACTGTAAATCCGTCCGTGACCGTAACCGCCTCGGCCGGCCCTTCCTCCTCGACGGTGGGCAGTACCGTCCAGCTCACAGCGGTCGCCTCGGGGGGGACCACGCCGCTGTCCATCGTTTGGACCGGACTGCCCACTGGCTGTGGGTCGGCGACCGTAGCGACGGTCTCGTGCGTGACGGCTCAGGCGGGGGCGTTTGGCGTCTCCGTCACGGTCACGGATCGGTACGGGGTCCGCGCGAGCGCCGTCGCGAACTTCACCGTCGTGGCGGGTCCCGGACCGTCGACCACGAACTCCACTCCAGTCCTCGAATGGATCCTCCTCGGTCTCGTGGCCGGCCTCGTCGCAGGGGTGGCCGTCGGATGGCTTCTCCGCCGCCGCCCTCCTTCCACCGTTCCTCCCGTGCCCATGGCAGCGTCCGGACCGGGGCCCACCGCGCCCGCTCCCGAGTGGGACGAGCAATACCCGCCCCCCTCCTCCGGGTCCGGCGGGAGTTGACCCGTACCGGGCCGTTCCTGCGTACGAGCCGCTGACTACGGCGGCCCATCCCGCACGGCGGGATAGCGGGGCATGGATTTGAACCATGGATCTACGGGTTATGAGCCCGTCGGGATTTCAGGACGGCCGGCGTGCGTCGGCCGCTTTCCTGACTACCCTACCCCGCTGCGGCGCGAGCATTAAGGCCGCCCTATTTAGGTCCTCTTACGGCGAAAACCGTCCGGGGGCGGACGACGGTCGGGCCGAGAGGAATCCATGCAGCGTGCGGTCCGTTACATGCTCTCTTGAGGGTTCGGACCGGGGGGCGCCACGGGCTTGACCACCGGCGTCGTACGGTGAAGCACCCGAGTCAATCCGAGCACATCCGCGACCCGCACGACCACATAGAGTGCGAACGCGATGCTCACGATGAAGAAACTCGCGGGGAACTGCCCGCCGAACGCGAAGAAGGAGATGAAAAGGCCCGCCCAAACCGCGAACAAAGCGGTGGAGACGGAGACCAGGACAGCGGTTGCGGGTCGCCGAGTCAGTCGAACGGCCATGGCGGCAGGAGTCACCATCAAGGCGAAGATCAGCAAGACCCCGATGACCTGGACCGCCATTGAGATCGCGACCGCGAGCAGGACCATGAAGAGGAAACCCAGCGCGACCATCGGCATTCCCTTCGCTTCGGCCACGTCTTCATCCAGCGAAGCAAACAGGAGTCGACGATAGACGAGGAGCATCACCGCGAGGACGGCCACGCTGGCCCCGAGCGTGAACAACACCTCCGCGTCGCTGATGGCGATAATGTCTCCAAACAGGAGAGAATAGGCCGCGCCGGCGTATCCCTTATACAGCTGAATGAAGAGCACGCCCAATGCGAGCATGAAGGCGAGCACAGTTCCGATCTCGAGGTCTCGACTCGAGGCCTTTCGACCGAGCAGCGCCATTCCGCCGGCCCCCGAGATGGTGAACACCAGGAGGCCATAGACCGGGTTGACGCCCAGGAGTACGGCCGCGGCACCGCCCGAGAACCCGACGTGGCCCAGGGCGTGGGTGGCGAAGGCGGAGCGCCGGAGAACCACAAAATACCCGATGATGCCCGCGACGAAGGCCACGATCGTTCCGGCCTCGAACGCATTGCGCATGAATTCGAATTGCCACAGGAAGCGGAAGTCGGTCAGCAGATTCCAGCTGAAGCTCATTCGGCTTCCGCCCCCCGACTCTCTTCGCCCCCGACGATCACCAGGTTGTTTCGGGAGTCCCGTAGCACCTCGACCGGAACCCCGTAGAGCGCGGTGAGACTTTTCGACGTCAGTACGTTCTCGGGCGCCCCGGTGGCCACTCGGCCGTTGGCCATGTAGATCACTTTGTCCAGACACTGGATCAACGGGTTGATGTCGTGGGCCACGAGAAGCGTGGTCACCCTTCGCGATCGAGTCAACCGGTCGACGAGGTCGACCAATTCACGGCTCCGACGCAGGTCGAGGTTGGAAAGTGGCTCATCGAGCAGGAGCATCTCCGGATTCCCTACCAAAGCCTCCGCGAGGAAAATTCGCTGGAGCTCGCCCCCGGACAAAGTGCCGAGGCATTCGTGGGCCAGCTCGGAGGCCCCTACGGCCTCGAGGGAGGCTCTCGCGGCCTCTCGTTCCTCTCGGAGCGAGAAACCGGGTCCCCACCGGGTGCCCGACACGCCCATGCGGACCAGGCTCTCACATTCGATGTGGGTCTCATGGTCGATGGTGTGACGTTGGGGAACGTAACCAATCCGAGAGTTCCCCCGATGGGGCGATCCGCCGAAGACCGCAAGTGAACCTCCCTGGGGCCGGCGCAAACCGAGTAACATCCGGAAGAGGGTGGTCTTGCCGGCTCCGTTCGGGCCGATCACGGCCACGAACTCCCCCTGCTCCACTTCGAACGTGGCGTCGCGCCACACGACCTTGTCCGGGTAACCCACCTCGAGTCGCTCGGCTCGGATGACCGGGGATGCCGCTGCGGTTTCCAATGGCGACCCAGCGGCCGCCCGGCTCAATGGAGCATCACTTTCCGAGGGCTTTCGCGTTTAGTGCATTCTGCAGCGCCAAGTACTCGGCGTTCATCCAGACCTGGAACGTCACGTCAGGCGGCTGGATCGTCTCCGTGACCCCGACGATGGTCACGTTGTGCGCCGCTGCGATCGCTTTCATCTGGATCGTGATCGGGGTCACGGTCTGCTCGTTGTACACGAGGACGCCGACCTTCCCGCTCTCGAGCTGGCACTGGAAGGTGACCACGCTCTGGGGAGGTGGATCGTTTCCCTCGGCAACGGCCTGGATGAACTCGGGAGGGGAGACCAGGTCGAGTCCGGTGAAATTGGCGAGGTAGACGAAGATGTCCTCGGTGGCGGCGACCTTGGTGCCCGCGAACAGATTCTTGATCACGTTGGCTCGGCTGTACAGTGCCGCCAACGAGGAGTTCAGGGCCGCGTAGTTCTTCTGAAACGTTGACGTGTTGGACGGGGAGATGTGGACCAGGTCCGAGTACATCGCGGCGACAGTTTCGTTGACGTACTTGGGGCTGTACCACATGTGAGGATTGCCCGCGACCACTCCCGCTCCGAGCGTGACTCCCACCAAGGTCCCGATGTTTCGGACCACTTGATTGGCATTACCACCCGCGGCGATGAGCTGGAGAGCCCACGTGTCGTAGCCCACCCCATTGACGATCACGTACTGCGCATCTGCGATGGCAGTGGCGTCCGAAGCATTCGCCGCATACTCATGGGGGTCGGCATTGGGGTCTGTCACGATGCTCAAAACCGACGTGAGGTTCCCCCCGAGCTGAGAGACCAGGCTGCCCCAGAAGTTTTCCGCGGCCACCACCTGGATGAGCTTACCGGAGGGAGCGACGTGCGGCGAGCTGTGGACGACTGCCGAGCCGGCGCGTGCGCCGGCGCTGGTCGGGGTTGGCCCAGCTCCCGGAAATGAGGCCGCGAGGGGGCTCGGCGTTGCCGCCGGTGCTGGGCCGACCGGTTGAGCGGCGATCGTAATCCCGGCGCACGGGGAGGCTCCAGAGGTGCTTGTCAAGACCGCAAATGTCCCCACTCCGGCTGCGGCGACCGCGAGCGCGATCGCAACGGCCGCCTTCACCCACTTCTGCATGTTGAGCCCACCACCAGATTGGAACCTTCTCTAGTTCGCGGGACGGGGGGAGTGGCAGGGGGCGATCGGTTCGCCGTGGGGACATTCCGCGGGGTGTTTCTGCGCCCGGCAAATCTCCTCGACTGTTCGGTGGGAGAGGGCAAGGTCGATCTCTCGGGCGGCCACGCAGGTTTCGGCCGGCGCAAGGCCCAGCTGCCCGAACAACGTCTCGGCCACGCGGTGGTGGCGCCGGTATTCTCGGAGGGTCGTGAGTCCCTTCTCCGTGATTCGACTCTTCCCCCGACGACGCGCAACGAGGCCTAGGTCCTCGAGGACCGTCAGATGGTCAAGGGCGGAGGGAGGCCGGACCTTGAGGGCGCCCGCGACCGAGATCAGCGAGGCCCCGCGTTCGCCCACCGCGTTTCGCCCCACGGCCTGGAGGGTGTCGACTTGGCGACGGCTCAACCTCTGGAGGGTCTCCATCATCAGAGGGAATCCCAGCAGGATATATTAGACAACCCCTAATTTTTAGGTATGCCCACACTCCTACCCCAAGGGGCCCGCGCGGACCCTCGACCGACCCGAGAGCCACGGGACCCTTGCCCCGGATTTCCGCCGGGGCCGGAGCGAGGGGCCACCCCAAGATTTATCGCTTCGCCCGTCTGGGAATCGCGGATGCCGCAGTATGCCGTGATTGGAACCCACCCGGCGAACGGTTGTCCGATGAACAGCAAAGGAGCTCGCGAGAGCGCGCTCCGGGCGTACGACTCGATCGAGAAGGAGGGCGGGAAAAAGCGGGTCAAGCTGGTGTTGAACATTCATCTCGACCCGGCCCACAAGGCCTTCATGTTGTTCGAAGCCCCTACCGCCGAATCCGTGCGCGATTGCCTCATGGAGTGCGGATTCGCCGGGTTCTTGGACATGGACTTTCACCTCGTCACACCCATCAGCGAGCTGCTGAAGAGCACCTCCGATCTCCCGACCATCTACCCGTAGGCCCGCCCGGGAATCGCCCGCGACCTCACCGCGCGCGGCGTGGGGGAGAATCGGATTCCATGTGGCTCCAATCCACTGGGTGGTGTACGCCGACGTTGCGTTCGCATCCGAAGGAAGGGTCTAAATCCCGACCGGCCGCCGGACTTCGTCGTGAACCGGCGGGACCCAACGACTGTCCCCGCCGAATGCCGCGGAAGCGAGCGTGACCCCCGGGCCTCGCCCATTCCCCGGGCTTCCAATCCCCCGGCGGTACGAGTTCTCGTTCCTGGACAGTCGCCAAGAAACTCCGGCGTCGATGACGTTCCGCTTCTCTACAGAGGGTACGGAGTTCCAGTTCCTCTCGAACCAAGCCATTCGTCTAGTGCTTCCGCGGGTCGATGACCCGTACGGACCGGCGCGTTCGTTCTCCCTCTCCTCCAGCCCATCGGAACGAGGTCTCATCGCTGTGACCGCCAAGATGACCGGCTCGCCGTACAAGGAGGGACTGAAGTATCTGAGACCGGGCGAGAGGGTCCTGGTCATGGGCCCTCTCGGGGACCTGTTGTTCAATCCGGATCGGCCGGCCGTCTTCATCGCGGGGGGGATTGGCGTGACCCCCTTTCGCGGGATGCTCCGGTTCGCTGCCGACACCGGCGCGACCCAGCCGATCCGATTGCTCTATTCAGCCCGCGTGCCCGAGGAGTTCGCCTTCCGAGAGGAGCTGGACGCCCTCGTCAAGGCCCACCCCCAATTCCGGGTACATTACACGGTGACACGCCCGCAGGAGTCCCAAGAACGCTGGCGTGGGCGGACGGGCCGTATCGATATTCCGTGGATCCGGAAGGTGAGCGGAGAGCTCCGTCGGCCGAAGTTCTACGTCGTGGGCCTGCCCGAAATGGCGAGTGAAACGGTCCAGCGTCTGAAGAGTGAAATGGGAATCCCCGAAGAAGACCTGGAGTACGAGTACTTCGGGGGGTACTAGGCGACTACGGGGAGGGAGCCGCGGGGGGGGTTGAACGGTGGAGGCAGAGCCGCCCCGATTTCGACCGATCCGATCCGGCGGGGATGGTCCGAAATCATGCGCGGGTCCCGCTCAAATCCTGACCGACCTCGGAGCGTAGGCTACCGCGCGGGTCACTCTCGAGCCGTTCCATCATCCCTCCAGTCCATTTATGAAGCCGTGATTGACTCCCATACCGATGAACGACCCAGTCATCGCGAAAACCCTGGAAGTCCCCGGCGGGAAGATCTCGTACCAGGAGGGGGGTCGGGGTGGGGCGATAGTCCTCCTCCACGAGGGAATAGCCGACCGACGCATGTGGAATCGTGAGTTCCCGCTCCTTGCGCGCGACCATCGCGTGGTGCGCTACGATCTACGGGGATACGGGAGTTCAACCCCCGCGACTTCGGAATATTCCCCGGTTCGCGACCTGGTGGCATTGCTCGACCACCTTGGCTTGACGCGGCCGCTGATCGTCGGTCCCAGCGTCGGGGGGAAGATCGCCCTCGACCTGGCTCTTACGTACCCCCAGAAGGTGGGAGCGCTGTTGCTCATCGCTCCGGGGTATTCGGGCATGGATTACGACCAAGTTCCCGGCGGGAAGGCCACCTTCGAGCGCGATGAAAGGCTCTCCAAGGCGGCGGCCGATGCCTGGGCTGCCGGAAAGCTCGAGAAGGCTACAGAGCACCTCAGGGAATTATGGGCCTCGGCGCTCACCGGTAGCGCACTCGCCCTTTTCCAGGCTATGGTCCGGGATAATGCCACGGAAATCTTCGAGGAGCGGTCCGGCCGGTACGAAACGCGCGAAGGAGAACCCGCCGCAAAACGGCTGACGGAGATTCGCGCCCCGACCCAGATCCTGGTCGGAGACCGTGACAACCCCGCTATGCCACACTGCGCGAACTTCCTGGCGCGCGGTATCGCGGGAGCCAAGGTGCAGCTCGTTCCTGGAGCGGACCACCTCTTGAACCTCTCCCGGCCGGATGCATTCGACACCGCACTTCGTGAATTCATCGAGCGTCATCCGGGCGCTGGCGAGTAGGAGCGGAGAGATTCTCGAGGGCCGGAGACTCGAAGACGTCTCCCGGGGGCCCGAGGGCGTCTCCTGCCCTCCCTCCGGGGGGTGGTCGTCAGGTACGAGCAGCGGGCTTCACCTCCAAATCGCTTTCCCCGGACACATTGCCCGCCTTCGCCCGGTTGGTGGAGAAGCACAACGGGATTTTCGGTGGGTGCAGGTGCATCTCCTTTCATCTCGGGCCGGACGAAGGGAAGCGCACGGCCGTCGAGTATCGAGCCATGAAGGAGGCGCGGGTCCGCGAAGGTCGGGCACACGCCGCGCTCGTCTTCGATGGGCCGAACGCCGTCGGTTGGTGCCAGTTCGGCCCCACCGCGGAACTCCCGAACATCCGGAGCCGCAAGAGGTACGAAGAGGGGCTCCGCGAGTTTCCCGATTGGCGCATCACCTGCTTCTTCATTGATCGAGAACGCAGAGGGGAAGGGATCGCGAACTTCGCCCTTCGCGAGGCGCTCCACGAGATCGCCCGACTCGGAGGCGGAATGGTCGAGGCCTACCCCGAAAATGTCGCCGGCCGCAAGGTCTCCCGTTCGTTCCTTTGCAGTGGGACGCTGGGCATGTTCGAGAACGCGGGATTCGAGAAGACCCGCCAGATTGCCATGCATCGGTGGGTCGTCGTCCGGAAGGTTCCCGCGGAACGGGCGAAGGCTCCCGCGAACTGAACCGAGGCCTCCGCGCCGACCCCCGGCGTATCGAAGAGAAGAATCAGCCGCGGGAGGGAATCGAACCCTCGACCTGCTCCTTACCAAGGAGCCGCTCTACCGACTGAGCCACCGCGGCATGCGAGGGAGCGGAACTCCCTCAGAGCTTACTCTTTCGCCTCCGGCCGCGGCGCGGCCGGGGGACCTGCGGGGGAGTGCGCCGGAGGATCCGCGGCGCCCAAGGGAATCCTTGAGAGTCCCGGGACCAATCGTCCCGGCCCCAGAAGACCGGCGGCCGCTTCTCCAGGAACGCGGTCATTCCTTCGCGCTGGTCGGGGGTACCGAACAGCTGGGACCACAAACGTCGCTCGACCGTGAGGCCGCGCGTCTCGCCGCGGTCGATGGCGTCGTTGAGCGCGTACTTCGCTGCCGCGAGCGCCAGAGGAGGTTTCTGGGCCAGCTCGGTGGCGAGGCGCATCGCTTCCGCCACGAGGTCGGCCCGGGGCGCTAGCTTCCATATCAGGCCGTGATCGAACGCCGTCCGCGCGTCGACCGATCGACCGAGTAGAACCCACCCCCTGGCTTGCTGAGGACCGAGCCGTCGCGGGAGACGTTGCGTGCCGCCCCATCCCGGCATCACGCCGAGGTTAATCTCGGGCTGACCGAAGGTGGCATCCTCGCTCGCGACGACGAAGTCGCACGCAGCGACGATCTCGGAACCACCGCCGACGCAGATGCCGTGGACGGCGACCACGACAGGGAGAGGGCAGGCCTCGATCTGGCGGGTGACCCCTTGTCCGAGCGCCCCATGACGTTCGGCGTCGCGGGGGCCCATCGTGGCCATCTCCCGGATGCTTGCCCCGGCCGCGAAGCCTTTTTCCAAGCCGCTCATCAGAAGGATGGTCCGGACCTTTGCGTTCGCGGCGGCGAGAGCGAGTTGATGACTCAGGTCGTGGAGCACGTCGGCCGTCAGAATGTTCAACGGCGGAGAGTTCAGGGTGACGACGGCGACCGGCCCCTTGACCTCGAGGCGGACGCGGGCCGAATCCTTCCCAGATCCCGCCATGGCCGACCGACCCGGGACGCGCTATTTAATGGCCCCGTGGAAGGGCGGCTTTGTGTCTAAACCCAAAGGCCGCCGGCCCTTCTGAGACGAAGGCGAAGACTATTGAAACACAGCATCGGAGAATCCGAACTCAATTTCGGGTCATGCTGTGGAACAAACAACCCCCTTCTTTGTGGTATCTGTCGGAGGGCCAACGCAAATTGCTCGGCGTCTCGAGCATCGGCTCTTTCCGGCCGGACCGCGTACTCTGATTGGGGACGCGGTGGATTCGGGCGGGCGGGTCCGTGGCCGGGCATCTACTAAGACTCCACGGTGTGTGCGTTCGGTTCCTAGCTAAGTCGATACCTAGCCGTCGAACGCGCGGCAGGTCCGCTGGCGAACGCAGCCAGTCGCCACAGTTACCGTGGGGTTTCAAAATTTCAAGTTGGAGGGCGAGGAGGGCAGAAGAGGGACGACCGAAGTTCGTAAGTCCTGCAATCCGTGAGGGACCCGATGGACGCGGCTTCCGGCGAAAGGCCGCAACGCCCGGCGGATCGTTGCTAAGCGGTAACCGCGATGCAAAAGAGGGAGACCTCTCCATTCTCGGGGTTTCACTGCATTTCAATCCGTGCACAGACCAATCCTACTCCGCCTAAGGTCGGGAATGGTCCCGCGGAAGATGTCCTCCCAACCCGATTTCGGTTCTGAGAGCCACAAGCGCAAGTTGACGGCGGCCCCGGCCGATCAGAGTCTAGCGGCCGTTGTGTTGAAGTACCACGTTCCGGTAAGGCTCACAATCTCGGGGGAAAGGCTGTACACCCCGAACAAGTAGGTAGCGCAGCGGTTGTGGGTGGGGCCATCGATTAGGTACGACCCCGCCCCTGAGGAACTGTCGCTGGAATAGATTGTGTTGTTTGTAGGGTCAAGCACCACAAACGTCGCAGCGTTCCGGTTGGTCGTGGCCCATGAAAATGTCACGTGCCCTGATCCGGGGCAGAACGCAACAGTACGGTTGTATGTGATTGCGCCGTTCCCGGGGTCCGAAATCGTGAACCCCAGGGGCACAACATGCGCGACGCGTATGGGTCCCGCGGCCAGAAACACCACTGCTAGGATTATGACAATTGCACCGACGAGCCCCACGTATGCGACCGCTCGATAGACCGGAGGCCGGGAAGAAAAGGATGGGGATCGTTTGGGGCGGGCGGGGTCGATTCCCGGAGAGTGAGACGTTACGGGGCCCGCTGAGGCATCTTGAGCAAGATCGCGTTTACCCTCGGAGCTCGGACCCGCCAATCTTCCACTTACAGGTCCCAGGGAGTTGGCTGTCACGAAGGACTCGCTGGTGCAGTCAATTTGCTTTGAGCGGCGCACTCGTGATGTCCCGGCGCAGCCTGCGGATCCCAACAATCGCCGCGACCGAGACAAGAACCAGGAAGTAGCCCAAACTTCCATCGAGGAACCGCTCCCACCCTGGCTGGCAAGGGTGACCGTTGAGCGGGCTGCACCCGATCTCGAACAGAACGTTGCCCTCAACAAGGATCGCAATCCAAGCGAGACCGAATGTCAGCCCCAAGGCAGGCAAGAGATACAGCAGTGCGGACCAATGACGTGTGCTGCGTCCTCTGAAGAGGTCTGAGTCCGGCCCTTTCTTCAACTGACGCGGCAAAGTGGCCTCATCAAACTAGACCTGACGGCCTACCTTTAGGAATCGAATTTGACTCCGGGAGACCGTTCGATTCAAAGGTCCTAGAACATCGAGGAAGCGAGGAGGGTCCACACCGCTAATGGGGCTTCTTCACGTCGAGCAAGAAACCGGCATCGATGAAGGTATTCAACCCCGAAGTCTCGACGTCGAATACCAGCGTGCGATAGTGAGAGATAGACAAATTTGTCACATTTACCCAAGCGTCCTGGAGTACATTGAAGATCTGATCCCCCACGGTGAGGTTCTGTGGATCCCTAAGCCATCCCGTGAATGTTGCATTGTGTATCCAAATAGGCTGCTCCGTTAACGTCAAGTTGAGGAGGCCGTGGTTAACGAGCAGGGTCGAGTTGGCGTACGTGACGCTTCCAAGAAGGAGCCGGCCCTTGACGAGCTCACCGGTCCCCAGGTCGTATTCATAGACTTTGGCACCGGGGGATAGGTCATCAATCTTCTGCCAACCCTTTGGGGTCCAAATGAGGCTACCTGATGCGACGCAGCCCCCGCCGCCGCCGCAGTTTCCTACGACATTGAGGGTGAAGCGGAAGGTGGTGTAACCAGAAGGCACCATAGAGTTCGATGCGGCGGACACTCCCACGGGCCACGTCCCGCAGGTCGCTGTACTGGTCGTGCTGATGGAGACCGTGAAGCTGAACGGAATGGTTCCGCTCGCTGGTGAATAGGACATGGACACCCCGGTCACCCCTGAAGGGAGACCCAAGTAGGCCGAGAGTGTGACTGAACAACCGGTCGTGCAGATGGCCGGGTCTGCGTCGCTCGCATATCCGGAGATCTGTCCCGTGCTCCCTCGATTGACGAATATCGATGTGCTATCCTGCGAGAGGGAGTACGGTTGATTCGCGATGGTGACGAAGAGAGGATTGTTGTACGTGCGCGAAACCTGAGGTGTAAAATCCGAGGCGAAGTTCTCCGAAGGCGACTCCTGAGAGTAGAAGAGTCCTACGCTTCGGTAGTCAATGCTCGTACAACTTGCGCTACAATACTTCAGGTTAGAGAAGAGAAAGTTCCATGTGGGAATCGGAACACCGAAGACGTTTCCTACGTCGTTTCCGACAATCTCCGCGGCAGACCAACCTGGCAGAAGGTTGTGGTAGTTGGTTCCGCATGGCGCTAGATTGTTTATCATGAAGGCCGAGGCGGAAGTCGAGAAAGAATCGGATGCGTACGACAGAGTCGTATCCAACAGATCAACTTCAAGAGTCACGGTTTGGGCAACGGTGTTCAAAGTCTCGCGAAAGGTGTAGCTCTGTCCCGGGTTGAGAGTGTAAGCGTCCCAGTTGACGGCCCCGCCGGGCGCGCAACCTGTGTTGCCGACTTGAAAGAAGAAACCCCATTGTCCGTTCCGAGATGAAAATCCGACCATGTCGTAGGCACCAAGATTATCGTATGCCCCTAAGACGACAGCGTAACTGTTGCCGGGAATTGCAACATCATTGGGAACGCCGATGTCCGCGCTGATACTAGTCGCAGTGGTGGGACGGTCAGTGTATTGTGTGCCCACCGTCCACCCCGATGCCAACGCGTAGGCATTCGGGCTCCCCACGCCCGTAACAGCATCCCATCCGTAGTGCGCGCAGTTCCCCGTCGGAGGGGGCAAGAGTCCTCCGACGCCAAGTCCATTGCACCCCGAAGTGATGTCGTTGAAGTACTGGTCGTAACGCAAACTCTCGGCCCATTTGTAGATGTACTGGGTGTACGGAGTCGCATACCCTGTTGCCTGCTCGACGACGTCCATTATTCCGGCCCATATGGGGGAAGAGAGAGAGGTCCCACGGACGTCGTCGGCCCAAGCGCCATTCATGACGACGCTCACAGGGCCGGCGAGGGCCGCAACATCGGGTATCCCCCGCTGGCCAACCGAGCATGAGTATCCCACCACCGAGGCTTGGAGGGGGGGCGGCGATGCCAACGAGGTGCAACCCCCTCCAGTTGAGTCCCAGAACTGAGGAGGAATCGCGTTCGGCGTTGGGGACCAAGTCTTTTCGGGGCCTGCGAACACCGTCCCGCCCACTCCGAGACCGTTTGGGTCGGCAGCGGGAAAAATCACCTGGACGCCGGAGTCGCCTGCGGCGGAGAAGACTGTCACACCTCCTAGCGCAAGAGTCGCGATAGTCGTACCTATCGAGCTCGACACCCCCCAGCTGTTTGAAACAACTCCCAGAGACCAAGTTCCGATGTTGTTGGAAAAGAGCGTGTCGCATGAGACGGCATTCGGAGGATTGCCACCGTCGAGGCAAACGTAAATTGGGGCCGCCGGCGCCATAGCATGCGCCCACTGGATGTCGAGGTTCGTTTCTAAGGCCCATGGAGTAGGGGCAGAGGCGGGGCAAGTGGATGCGCCAGTCCCAACAAAGTGAAGAGTGATTGCACTCAAGCCGTTTGCAGCATCGAATGAATTGAGGTCGGTCTGATACCCTGAACTCGACTCCAGCGGGTCGCATTCCTCCGCGAGGCCGATCGCCGCACTACCCTCAAAACCATTGGCGTAAAGGGGATAGAGATTGTAAGCGCTGAGGACGTCCGGCACCCCGATACAGTCAAGGCATAAGTCTGGGAGGATCGAGTGGGAGGTAATCGCCGATTTCGAACTATCGAAGGAGTTCAACCCCCACACGGAGTTTACGAGCGTCGACAGCGAAAAGGGTAAGGTCGGGGCGCTCGTGGGAGCCAGACCCAGTTCTGTCCCAACTTGGTATTCCTTGACCTGAGAATGAAAGGCAGCGCCCATGTTTGAAGGCGCCCCACTTATTACGAGAGCGTACGGGGCCGCTCCCCGGGCGACTTCTAGACCAAAGCTTGCAAAGTAGGATACCAACTCACGGACAGAGTCGGGGCTCCACCCGAAGAGGGACCAGGCCGCTTCCGCGGTAAGGGTGTGCCTGTAGTCGGGGGAACTCGGGTCAGCAAGCGCACTGATGTAACGCGATGCCGCAGCGGGGTTTGCGAAGGTTAACTCGACTTGGACTTCCAGTGTCTTCGGAAGGACCTGGGGGGCGGAAAGGTGGGCTCCGGCGGGTAAAACATCGAGTCGACCTGACAGAGCTACGAGTTTGTTATCCGGAGCATGAAGGGACCAGTCGGCGCCACCGCCAGATGGCATGCTCGCATCTACTACGTTTGATTGGCCGCGCACTCCGGCATTAGGAACCAGCAGCATCACACAGATGAATGCCAGAAGGCCCAGCAAGGGCAGGCGACCCCCAGGACTACCTCGCCGGGCAAGCTCCCAGTCTGGTTCTAGCATCACCGTTGTTCAGCCGACGTGATTCGCATGTCGTCTCGGTATGACTTGATGCCGAGAAGCTGGGCTGGGTCCCATAATTCATGGGACCCCCAGCGAAGCGCGGGAGCGCGCGAGCAGGTCGATGTTGCGCGCGACCATCCGCCACCCGGCTTCTCTCCATTGCATCACCGCCCTCCGTGCCCGAAGGAACGGCTCCTGGTGCCGCTTGATCGCCTAGAACGCTCCCTCGACGTTTGCTCGGAATCGGTACGTCGCGTGGAAGACCTGCGCATGGTAGCGGTATCGCAGCACCATCCGTCGCCACGCAGGATGCCCTCGGGAGCGCGCGGTCCACCGGAACTTCGGGGGGAAGAACGGTTCCCCACCCCGCTCCGCCACTTAGGTAACGTTCCGACGGCCCGCATATGCCGCGTCGCCCAGGACCACGCCGAGGGGCGCTTCGACCTGGTCGAGCAGTGTGAAGAGCATGGGACCGTCCGCCGCGTGGGGTGCCGTCAGCGCCCACGCGTGGATCAGTCCTCGTCCCTCCCCTCGGCACTCACTGACGACATGGAGCTTGCGGAACTGCCGGACCGAGAGCCGCCGGCCGAACCGGAACGACCGCCACTCCCCTCGCGCGTGCTCGCCGAGTCCCGTCGAGTCCGCCGCAAGCGCTCAAACTCCTACGCCAGGGTGGCACTCTTTTTTTGAATGCCGCGAGCACCTTCTCGTTGAGCGAGCGCAGCCACTCCTCCGAGAACCGTCGCCCGGCCCGCCACATTGTCACGCGGGACGGGCCTGAATCAGCCCGATCTGACGACGGATGTCCGAGGCGACCCAGAGGTTCCCCTCCGCTTGACGGTAGTCCCTCCCCATCGCGTGCATCAGCCCCAGCGCCTTCGCCATCGGTTCCCACGGGAACCGCTCCGGTCACCTCCGCCGGTGAGGGCCGGGACGACCGACGTGGGGCTGGTAGCTCCACCCCCGCGGCTTCGGCATCTCGGGAAGGATCTCCTCGAGCAGTCGGGTGACGCTCTCCAGCGCATGCCGACGGACCCGGTCGTAGGCCCGGTAAGCGGCGCGACGGTCTTCGGGCATATCGAGGAGAGATTCCGGCCACTTAGACCCCACTCCACAGGAGAGCGGTCGCCCTTCCTCGAGAGCCCTACGCGGGGATCGAATTATGGGACACAGCTTTCCGATAGGGCTTCGTAAATCATTCTGCTCAACGGTAGGGTAACTCTCGACAGGCGCCCCCGGGAGGGGAAGATTTATCGACGGCACCCTCGGAACTCCCAGTACAGTCAATCCCCATTTCAAAAGCTGTCGAGCATGTTTCAGAAGTGCCCTTGGCCCGGGACTTTAGACACAAAGCCGTGGAAGGGCTGCCGGCGGCCACCCATCGTCTGAGCCAATCCTAAAGCGACCGTTCGGGTAACGCCCCCGCCGTGCGGGCGCTGGTGACCGGAGCCTCCCAGGGAATCGGCCGAGCCACCGCGCTTCGACTCGCCCGGGATGGGAGCGACGTAGCCGTCCACTATCGGGCCCACGCCGCTGAAGCCGATGCTGTGGTCGACCAGGTCCGTACGATGGGTCGCGACTCCTTTCCGCTCCGTGCCGATCTGGCGGACCTCTCGTCGATCGATGCACTGACCCGACAGCTACAGGCCCACTGGGACACGCTCGACGTCCTCGTACACAACGCCGGGAGCTATCCGCGTCAGTCTTTCTCCAAGACCCGGGACTCGGACTTCGAGGAACAGCTCCGGATCCACGCCGTCGGACCGGCCTCGTTGACCCGGCACCTTCTCCCGCTGCTGCGGCGTTCGGTGTCGGGCCGCATCGTCTTCGTCTCGAGCGTCCTCGCGTTCGAAGGCTCCCGCCGCGGCAGTCCTTACGCCACGGCGAAGGCGGCTCAGCTCGGCCTGGCCCGGTCCCTCGCCCGTGAGTTGGCGCCGGGGATCACCGTGAACGTGGTAGCCCCCGGAGCGGTCGACACCGCGGTCCTCGCCGCCGATTCCGCCCAGCAACGCGAGGAGCGGGCGCGTCAGATCCCTGCGGGGCGAATCGGAACCGCCGACGAAGTGGCCGCGGCGATCGCCTTCCTGGCCTCGCCCACCGCGACGTACATCACCGGGGCCACGATACCGGTGAACGGCGGCTTGCGGATGGGGTGAGGCCGTCGTGCGGGATGCAGTGACGACGTGGTTCGGCGCGTTTGTCCTCGAGGACCGGCGCGTGATCGCTTCCTATCCGTTTCCGGCGGACCCCGCCGCGCTGATGGAGCGCCTCCGCACTCGTCGAGACGGGCGACTCGCGAGCGAAGAGGCTCGGTTGCTGGCCGATCATATGGCGCACGGCCTGCGGAGCCGGGACCGGCGACTGATCTCCGCCGGCGCCACGCCGGGCCGTTTGGACTCGCCGGACCCAGATCCCGCCCCCTTCGGGATCGACCCCGCGTGGCAGCGGGCGTTGATTCTCCAGGACGCGGAGGAATCGCTCCGTCGCGCGTGGGACCCCTCCGTTCACATCGAGGAGGCGGTCCGCGCCCTTCGCGACCTCGAAGCGACGCGGAACCTTCTGGGCGAGCGCCTGACGAGCTGGGCCGGACGCGACGCCCCCCCCACCGAGGGGAACCTCAGCGGCTCGGCAGACTCGGTGGCGCATCGACTTACGACGGGGGCCGCGCCCGAAGGGTCCTCGGCGCTCGCGGCGCCCGTCGGCTCGCTCGGTCGGGCTCGGCAAGGGGTCGCGGAGCTCTACCTCCGTCTCCGCCAGACGACCACGGCGATCGAGAAAGCCCTGGAGGAACGCGTTCCGGAGGAGGCCCCGAATGTGTCGGCCCTGCTCGGGCCCCTCCTCGCCGCGCGCATGATCGAGCAGGCCGGCGGGCTGGACCGCTTGGCGAAGCTTCCCGCCAGTACGGTCCAGGTCCTCGGTGCGGAACGGGCGTTCTTCGAGCACCTGCGGGGGCGCGCTCCCCCGCCCCGACACGGACTACTCTTCCTGCATCCGGAGATCCAGAGCGCGCCCCGGACGGCGCGGGGAAAACTCGCCCGGGCGCTCGCGGGCAAGGTCGCCATCGCGGCCCGGTTGGACCGGGAGGGCCGGCCGCTCCGGCCCGACCTGGCCGCCGCATTCAAGCATCGGACCGAAGAGGTCCGAGCGCTCGGCCCCCGGCGGGGACCCGGTGAGCGCCGCGGACGGAACTCAGGACCGCCACTTCACCGAGCAGCCCGCGACCGGTAACTCCGCCGCCGGCACCGGGCGACCCGCCGTCGCGGCGTCCAACGCCTCGTGCAGGTACCGATGCCGGACGCGGTCGGGCTCGGAGTGGTTGTCGTCGATCCGGCCCTGGAACAGGAGCCGCCGGTCGGGCCCGAACAGCATCGGATGAGGAGTGACCAGCGCGCCGTAGGCGTGCGCGACGTTCTGGGAATCGTCCCGCAGATAGGGGAACGGGTAGCCCTTCTCCTTCGCCCGCGCCACCATCCGGTCGAATCGGTCGTCGGGATAGCTCCGGTCGTCGTTCGCGTTGATCAGGACGAAGCGAACCCCCTTGGAGGCGAACTCTTTCTGGAGGGCGATGGTCCGTCCCTCCCAGGCCTGGACGTACGGGCAATGATTGCACCAGAACGTCACGACGAGAAAGGGACTCTCTTTGAAATCGGGAAGGCTCCAGGTCTTGCCGTCGACCCCGGGCAGCGAGAACGCGGGAGCCGGGTCACCGGGGTGCAGACGGAAGGTCCCGAGTTCGGCCATGAGGGCCCACCGGCGTCTTCCCGCATAACATTACGCTGACGGACCGCTCCCCTGACCGGATCCACCACGAAGGTACCCCCATGACCGAGACGAGGGCGGAACGACGGGAATCCCCCGTCCCCACGATAACCCCGGAGGAGTACACTCGGACCGACGAGGAATTGCTCCGCGATGGGCGGCCCGTGGCACGTACCGCCGTTCTCTCCTCCGCCGCCCTATCGATCGGTGTCAGCCAACGCGACGACGCCCCGTGCGTTCTCCGGGCCCGAGGGCTCGGGATCCCCGTGGTCCGGCGAAGCTCGGGAGGACTCGGCCTTTGGCACGCGCCCGGCGACGTGGTCTGGTCTCTGATCCTTCCGCGCTCCGACGTCCGGGTGGGGAACGACTTCTCAAAGGCGTACGCCCGGCTCGGGGCCGGAGCGGTCCGGTTCCTCGGTGACTTCGGGGTCGCGGGCGAATGGCGCGCCCCCGCGGGTCCCCCGAGCGAGTACTGCCTCTTGGCAGGACGAGGCGCGGTGCTCGCCGTGGGCGAACGGGCCCTCGGCGGAGCCGCCCAGCACCTCACGCGTCTCGCCCTCCTGCACCACGGCGTCCTCCCCTACCGCCTCGACCTGCCTCGTCTGTCGGAAGTGTTCGACCTGCCCGCGGAGTTGGCGGTCCGTTCGTTGACCTCGCTGGAGAAGGTAGTCTACGGGATTCCCCCGATCGAGCTGGCCCGTCGCCTGCGGTCCGCGCTCGCGGACAAGCCGCCGGACGGCTAGCCGGACCACAACGCATCGGCGGTGCGTTCAGCGGCGGCGTGGATGCCGCTCCAGGGTTCTCGCACCAACGCGCGATGGCGCACCACGCATTCGCCCCCGACGTACACCGAATCGACCGCTTCCTCCGAGGCCGCGTAGGCCAGGTGCGAGACGATGGCCTCGGGCCGGGCGGGCGTGAGCGTCGGATGGTCGAGTCGGAACAGCACTAGGTCGGCCTGCTTGCCCACCTCCAACGACCCGAGGTCCATGCCCCGGCCCACGAGATACGCCCCTTCGACCGTAGCCAGGTCGAGCAACGTCTGGGCCGGGAGCGCCCCGGCGTCCCACCGGTGGTGTTTCTGAAGGAGCCCGGCGACGTGCATTTCCCGCAACATCGAGAGGGAGTTGTTGCTCGCGACGGAATCGGTCCCCAAGCCTACCCGAACACCGGCGGCTCGAAGCTCGACGACCGGGGCCACTCCGCCCACGGCGAGCTTCAGGTTCGAGCTCGCGCAGTGCGCGATGCCGACTTGCCGTCGCGCCAACGTTTCAATCTCCCTCCGGGTCAACCAGACGCCGTGCGCCGCGACCATCCCCGGTCCGAGGAACCCTATCCGCTCGAGCCAGGCGGCCGGCCGGTCCCCCACCTTTTCCTGCAACTCGTGGACCTCGCGTCGGGTTTCGGAGAGATGGAAGTGACAGAGCGTGCCCGTCGCGCGAGCCAGGTCTCGGGTCTGGAGCCAGGTCTCCTCCGAGCAGACGTAGACTCCCTGCGGCGCCGCGAGCGGCGTGACCCGCTCGTGATCTTTCCATCGCCCGATGAACGACCGCGCGTTCTCCACAGGGATGCCCTTCTGGGTAGTCAATGCGGGGTCGAGCACCGCCCAGCCGAGGAAGCCACGAATGCCGAGACGTTCGACGGCCCGGGCGACGGCGTCCTCTAGATAGTACAAGTCTAGGAACGACGTGGTCCCGCTCAGGAGCATCTCGGCAATGCCCAGAGCGGCGCCGGCCTCCACATCCGGCTCTCCGCGACGGGCGTCGATGGCGAACAATCGTTCCAGGAATCCCCCCAGGTCGCGGTCGTCGGCGATCCCCCGCAGCGGGCTCATGGCCACATGCGTGTGGGTGTTCACGAAGCCGGGCACTATGGCGTACTGGGAGGCGTCCACTTCAGTGTCGGCGCGCGACTTCCCAACGGCGCCCACCGCGGCGATCCGACCGTCCTCCACGCGCAGATCCCCGCGAAGGACCCGCCGAGTCGGATCCTGGGTGACCAGCAGCGCGCCGCGGAACAGGGTAGACCCGGCGGGGGCGCGGGGCGGCACAGCGGGCGGGACCCGGGGCCGGATATAAACCGTACCGGTCCTCCATCCCTCCGCCGTTCCGAACGGGGATTCCTTCGGGGAGGCGCCGGCCCACTCCGCCACCACGTTTTTAGCGGGAACCTCGCAGAGAAGCCGGCATCGTGACGGCGGTGAAGCGTGACCGGCTCACGAGGTCGGCCGTGCGGCGCCTGGCGTACGGTCTCCTCGGCATCGGCGCCGTGTTGGTGATCGGCGCGTTCGGCTTCCACCTCGTTGCCGGTCTCTCGGCGGTGGATTCGATCTACTTCGAAAGCATGCTCGCGACGGGCCAGGGACCCCCGCTCACGCTGACCTCCGACACCGCGAAGCTCTTCGCCTCGCTGATGGCGTTCATCTCCGTCGGCTCCGTGGTCAGTACCCTCCTCTTTGCGGTGGGACCCGTCGTCCGCCAGATCTGGCACGACAGCCTCGTGTACGTGGAGCAAGAGGCCCGAGTCCTCGAGCACGAGCTCGAACGTCGGTAGGCCCCGGGACGTCCCCGGGAAGCCCTAGATGTCCAGGTTCGTGACCTCGACGGCGTGTTCCTGGATGTATTGCCGCCGAGGCTCGACCTCTTCGCCCATCAGGATCGTGAACAGTGTGTCGGCCTTCGCCGCGTCGTCTATGGTCACGCGGAGGAGGTTCCGGGCGCCCGGCCGCATCGTGGTTTCGCTCAGTTGCTCGGCGGTCATCTCTCCGAGCCCCTTGTACCTTGAGATGGTCACGCCCTTCATGCCACCGAGCTCCTTGAGCTGCAGCTCGCGGTCCTCGTCCGAGTAGGCGTAGACCGCCTTCCCTCCCTTCTGCAGTCGATACAGCGGGGCCTGGGCGATGAACACGTGGCCCTCCCGGATCAAATCGGGGACCTTCCGGTAGAACAGCGTGAGCAGAAGCGTTCGGATGTGGGAGCCGTCGACGTCGGCATCGGTCATCATGATGATCCGGTGATACCGAAGCTTGGAGAGGTCGAAGTCGTCTCCGATCCCGGTGCCGATCACGCTCAGCAGCACGCGGATCTCCTCGCTCTGCAGCATTCGGTCCAGCCGAGCCTTTTCGACGTTGAGGATCTTCCCGCGGAGGGGAAGGATGGCCTGGAACTCGCGGACGCGTCCCTGCGTGGCCGTGCCACCGGCGGACGGCCCATCGACGATGAACAGTTCGCACGCCGCGGGGTCCCGCGAGTGGCAGTCCGCCAGCTTGCCGGGGAGTCCCCCGCCCTCCAGCAGCCCCTTGCGCCGCGTGAGCTCCCGGGCCTTTCGGGCGGCTTCGCGGGCCTGGGAGGCCTGAACGGCCTTCAGGATCAATCCCTGCGCTACCGCGGGGTGCTCTTCGAGGAAATCGGCCAGCTTTTCGTTGACCGCGCTCTCGACGTGCCCCTTGACCTCCGAGTTTCCCAGCCGAGCCTTCGTTTGCCCTTCGAACTGGGGCTCGAGGACCTTGATCGAGAGTACGCAGGTGAGCCCTTCCCGGACGTCCTCGCCGGTCAGCGGCTCCTTGTCGCCCTTGACCAACCCGCGGCGCCGGGCGTAGTCGTTCAGGGTCCGGGTCAGCCCCGACCGGAACCCCATGACGTGCGTTCCGCCGTCGACGGTGTTGATGGTGTTGACGAAGGCGAGCATCGTTTCGTTGTACCCGTCGTTGTACTGGAGCGCAATCTCGATGTCGGTGGAGTTCCGCTTCGCGTGCAGGTAGATCGGCTCGGGAAACAGGACCGTATGCGTCGCGTTGAGGTCGGTAACGTACTCCGCGATGCCGCCGGCGTGATGGAAGGTCTCGGTCACGCCGTCGCGCTCGTCATTGAAATGGATCGTGACCTCCGGATTGAGGAAGGAGAGTTCCTTCAATCGGCGTTGGACCGTCTCGCGGTCGAAGGTCGTCGTCTCGAAGATGGTGGCGTCGGGTTTGAACCGGGCCTCCGTGCCGGTGCCTTCGGCCGCTCCGAGGCCCTGGAGGGGGGTCACGGGTGCGCCCTGTTCGTAGCGTTGGGCGTAGAGTTGGCCGCCCCGTTTCACCCGGACCTCGAACCATTCCGAGAGGGCGTTCACGACGTGGACACCGACCCCGTGCAGGCCGCCGGAAACTTTGTACGTGTTCTTGTCGAACTTGGAGCCGGCGTGGAGGACCGTCATCACGATCTCGAGCGCCGGCCGATTGTACCGCGGGTGGATCTCGACCGGGATTCCTCGCCCGTTGTCGACGACCGTGCAGCTCCCGTCGGCTAGGAGCGTCACCCAAATTTCCGTGCAGTAGCCCGCCAGAACTTCGTCGATCGAGTTTTCGACGACCTCCCAGACGAGGTGGTGCAATCCCCGGGCATCGGTCGAGCCGACGTACATCCCGGGTCGCTTCCGGACGGCGGAGAGTCCCTCCAGAACCTGGATCGAACTAGCGTCGTACGTGCCCGCTGAAACCGTCTCCTGTACCATCCAAAAACCGACCCCGGAATCGGCTAGAAAAACGACCCGGTCTAAGCGTTATAAGGCTTCGGACAGAGTGGAATTTTGACCGCCTCCGGAGCCCTTTCCGGCAAGCTTATGAGGCACGAAAGGGACGCCGGAAACGTCCGTTGGAACGACCGTCCGGCCGTCTCCTGTAGCGACCTTAGATCGGGTCCCGCCGTCGGCTCCACGACCGGCTCTCTCTCGAAAAAACATCCCCCGGTCGGGCGCGGAAACCCCAAATAAATGTCGTCCGGTGCCGCGGGAGCCACCGATGCCGAGCGACGCAGGGGAACGAGAGAACAAGGCGGCTGCTGAAGAGCAGCCCCAAATCGCTCCCGCGACACCCCCCGCTGCCTCCCCGGCGCCCTCGGACTGGGAGACCCGATTCAAGTACCTGCTCGCCGACTTCGACAACTTCCGGCGACGGTCGGAACGAGAGCGCGCCGGAACCCGGCGCGAAGCGGAGGCGGATCTCCTCCGACGATTAATCCCTCTAGTGGAAGGTTTTCAGAAAGCGGAATCAGCCGGAAAGTCCCTCCCGTCTTCGGACCCCCTTCGGCGCGGGCTCGAGTTGCTGGGACGCGAGCTCGGGGCGATCTTCGAATCGTTGGGGTTCAGTCCCGTCGCTCGGGTCGGGGAAACATTCCGGTCGGAGGAACATGAGGCCGTAGGAGAAGCGGTCGGGACGCAGGACGTGGCCGACGGCGAGATCGCCGAAGTGGTCCAGCAGGGGTACCGCTTTCAGGGCGGACTGCTTCGGCCGGCCAAGGTGCTGGTCGCGCGGGCCCCAAAAGGAGCTGAAACTCCGGCCGCTCCGACGCCTGATCCAGGGTCCGGCGGCGATCATACCCCGTCGACCGAGGAGAGCTCCCCGTAACCCCCCGAGGTCAAACAGATGGAAAAGTCGTCCGAAATTTCCGGCTTCTATCGGCTGTCGATCGAGGCGCGACGGAAAATCCTCCGCGAGTGGGCGGGCCTCACCGACGCCGAACTCGCCGCCTACGATTTTCCCCCCGGCATCGACCCGGGCATCTTCGACCGCATGATCGAGAACGTGGTAGGAAGCTACGCCTATCCTCTGGGCATCGCGACGAATTTCCGGATCAATCAGAAGGACTACCTCGTTCCGATGGCCATCGAGGAGCCCAGCGTCGTCGCCGCCGCCTCGAACGCGGCGAAGGTGGCGCGGGCCGAAGGGGGATTCTCCGCCCAAACCACCCCGCCGGTGATGATCGGTCAGGTCCAAGTACTCGACGTCGCAGACCCCGCGGCCGCGCGGTTGCGAATCCTCGCCGCCCGCGCCCCCCTTCTTGAGAAAGCGAACGCGCAGGACCCCATGCTCGTAAAGTTCGGCGGCGGGGCTCGCGACCTGGAGGTCCGGGTGATCCCATCTCCCCGCGGCACGATGGTCGTCGTCCATCTGCTCGTCGACGCGCGCGATGCGGCGGGGATGAATGCGGTCAACACGATGTGCGAGGCGTTGGCGCCCGACCTGGCCCGGCTGGCCGGAGGGAGAAGCCTGCTCCGGATCATCTCCAACCTGGCCATATACCGGCTCGCCCGGGCCTCCGCCACTTTCCGCGCCGACCTGCTGAGGACGGAGTCTATGAAAGGCTCCGAAGTGGTCGAAGCGATCCTCGATGCGTACACCCTGGCGCTCGTGGACCCGTTCCGCTGCGCGACGCACAACAAGGGCATCATGAACGGTCTGTCGGCCGTCGTTGTCGCTACGGGCAACGACTTCCGTGCCATCGAGAGCGGGGCCCACACCTACGCCGCGTTCCAGGCCAAGGAGGGGGCGGTCGTCCGGCCGCTGACGACCTACGAGAAGGACCCGAGGGGAGATCTCGTCGGGTCGATCGAGGTTCCACTCGCGGTGGGGTTGATCGGCGGCGCGACGGCCGTTCACCCCACGGCGAAGGCGAACGTCAAGCTGCTCGGGGTCTCCGGCGCCGCCGAGTTGGCCCAGGTGCTCGCCTCCGTCGGCCTGGCGCAGAATTTCGCCGCGCTGCGCGCACTCGCCACGGAGGGGATCCAGCGAGGTCACATGGAGCTCCATGCCCGCAACATCGCGGCCACCGCCGGTGCGCGCCCGGAGGAGGTAGACCGAGTGGTCGCCCGCCTCGTCTCCGAGCATCGCATCCGGATCGACCGCGCCAAAGAGATCCTCGACGAGCTCCGGGCCTCCGGTTCGCGATGAGACGGGTCGGAGTCCTCGCCCTTCAGGGCGACGTCCCGGAGCATCGTCGCGCGCTCGAGGGCGTCGTTCCGGCGCGCGACGTGAAGTTCGTCCGCTCTGAGGCCGACCTCGGAGCCGTCGATGCCCTGTTCCTCCCCGGTGGCGAGAGCACGACCATCGCCCGGCTGCTCGAAGCGACCGGGATCTGGAGGGCCCTCCGGCACCGGCTGGCCGAAGGATTCCCCGTGCTCGCTACCTGTGCCGGATTGATCCTCCTTTCGCGGACGCTCGAGCCGAGCCCTTCGGGTCGTGACCCCCCGACGCTAGGGGTCCTCGACGTCCGGGTCCGGCGGAACGACTACGGGCGCCAGCGGGAGTCGTTCGAGGCGCCGGTGCGCGTCGAAGGCCTCCGCGGGGCAGAGTACCCCGGCGTATTCATCCGGGCCCCCAGGATCCTCGAAGTTGGCGCCGGGGCCGAGCCGTTCGCTTTCCGAGGGACCGAAATCGTGGGCGTGCGCGCCGGGCCGGTCTGGGGACTCACCTTCCACCCCGAACTGTCGGGAGACCCGCGTCTGCATCACGCCTTCTTGGAGGCGGTGTGGGGTCAGAAGCCCGCGAAACCCCAGAGAAGCAAGACCACCGTGCCGACGACGAAGGCCACTCCCAGGGCGAGGGCCCAGCGGTAGGGAATCGGCGGACGCGTCCGCCACTTCCCGAAAAAGATCGGGAACGGCCCGACGAAGATCACGCCGCCGGTGCCCCCCTCGATGGGAGCGGGATTCGACCCGAGAAGGGTTGGAGGCTCGCTCTCCGGCCCGTTGTCCCCCGCGAACGCCAGCGGCAGGAAGAAAATTCCGACGAGGAGCAGCCCGACGGCCGAGGCGAAGAGCGCCGTCGTCCCGGTGATCACCGGAAAGATCAGGACCAAGGACCACCGGGCGGCGCCCGTCGCGAGAGCGACCCCGACGAGAATCCCCCCGGAGATCAGTGCGGCCGGACCGATGGCGCGCACGACGCTTCGCATTCGGGCCCCCGGGGATCTGTCTCGGCCGGTTCAGTGGTAGGTGTCGAACCGGTACTCCGTCAGGGGCCGCTCGCCGATCGCCTGCAGAAACTCCGGTGGGGTGAGGACGGGACGCGGATAGAGCGACGCGTCGTCGAGAGCGATGCGCGGGCACGCCGTGTTGACGTAGGCGTCGAAATCCCTTCCCAGGAGGTCGGCCGGGTCCAGCCGTCCGAAGACCAGCGCCTCGGCATCCAGGCCCCGGGCCCGTGCCTTTCGGATCAGCGCCAAGGCGGTGGGGCTCCGGTTCTGGCCCGCGAAGGTCGAGACCAGGACCCCCCATTTCCGCGCGTCACGGCACTGCGCGATGAGGAGCAACCGATCCCGAAGAAGTCTCGCGCGATCGATCGGTGGAGCGAGCTGTTGGGTCAGTGGGTCGAGACTCCACACCGGGCGGTCCACCGCGAGCGCCAGGCCGCGGGGATGGAACTCTCCGGTGCCGAGGAACAGGAATCCCCGGACCCGATGGGCGATCTGCTCGGCGGACGTGTAGTTGCAGCCGAGCGCCTGGACGGGATAGGCCAGTCGACGGTCCCCCTCGCCGGTGGTCAGTTCGATCCCCCGCGCGCGAGCCGCCGCCTCGAGGGGAGCGACCAGGTCCATATGCTGGACCGAAGCGACCAGACCCAACGGGGAAGGAAGCTGCGCGGCGGCCAGCATCTCCGCGAGGACGACGGGATCTCCCCCCAGGTGCCGCATCTCGACGAAGAAGGTCGGGAGGGTCAGACGAACGTTCGGGATCGGGGAGTGCCCGAGGACGATCGCCGCGTCCATGCCCGGAACTTCGTCCGGAGACGGAAAGTCACAGGCACCGAAGCAGGCGCGTGTCACGAGCACCACATCGACCCGCCCCTCGGTGCGGACCCGGTCGGCCAACTCCCGCGCGCCTCGGGTCAGCCCCGCCGGCACCTGGAGCGCCACCCGTCGAAAGCCAGAGCTGCGCAGCGCGGCGAACAGGTCCGGACCCACGGTCGCGAACACTCGACGAACGGCGCCCGGGCTTCGCTCTTCCGCCCGTTCGATGAGCGGTGCCAGATCGACCGGAACACCCGAGGTCACTTCGTCAGCCGTCACTACGAGGAACGATGGCCGCGAACGGCGCTAAAGGTTTCTGGTCCGACGACCTCTTGCCCGCGGTCCCCGACGCGAGCGCTTCAAATTGGGCGTCGCCCGGTGGACTCTCCGGCGGCGGTCGACCCTGGCACTTCGTAGAAGTCTCCGCAAGGCGGTCCGATTGTCCCGGTAATGGAGACGCGAGACGGCGGTCGACGGCTCTAGCCACTCGAACGCGTCGTGCTCGTCGCTCAGCCGCGGGGTGGAGAGGGAGTTCAACTCCACGGCGAAGGCGTGGAGCCGCCACCGTCCCCCCTCCGGACCTCGGAAGGGGAAGACCCACCGAAGGGCAGACACGCGCCGGAACCGGCGGAACCCGGTCTCTTCCGCCACCTCGCGACGAATGGCGAGCGAGAAGCTCCGGTCCCCGCGGTCGACCTTCCCGCTGATGGGGACCCAAATCCGGCCCCGAGCGGGAGGACGCCGGAACAGGAGGACGCGGAGCGGGCGGCGGACGAAGAGGTAGCCTTCGACGCATTCTTGGTCGAAGCGCCGGCGCTTACCGGTCACCGCCGCCCCGGCGGGAAAGCAACGAGAGGATCGCCTCAGCGGGCGCGCCGCCCGCGGCGTCGAGCGCTTCGATGGCCTCGGCGCGGGAAACCCCGGTCTGTTCCACGACCAGCTGAATGTCCTCGGCCGGTGGACCCGCCGGGGCGGCCGCCACCGACGGGGATTCCGGGCCCGACGAGGGCGACGAGGCGGTCCTCGGACGGATGGTGGGTTCACCGACGACCTGGTAGGTCCGGACCCCCTGGACGGTGAGGACCGTGACCTCGGGTGCCTTGAGCACGTGTTCCTGGTCCCGGGTCCGGATGATCACTTCCTCGACGTTCTCGATCGGCGCGGTCGTCATCCCGAGCCGCTTCATCATCAGCTTCATCTGGCGCTCGTTCACGCGACCCCCCGGCATCATGGTCTGATCCTCCTCCGATGCTCGCTACCGTCGTCGCTGTCGGCCTCCGCGCGTGGCGGAACGGATTCGTGCTTCCAGCTCCCCGTCGCTGGATTCCTCCTCGAGGCTATCGGTCAGGCGGCGCGTCGAGAGCTGATGCGCCCCATGACCCCGTTCTTCCTTCTTGCGCCGGGCCTGCGTCTCGATCTCGTCGAGCAGGTCGTTGAGCGCCCCGTAGAGGTTCCAACCGGTCCGCGAAGCGTAGTAGATCTCGTGCGCGGTGTTGAGCCGGCCTTCGACCGTGGCCTCGCCGGACCGGTGCGAGGCGTGGGGCGAGAAATGCAGGTTCAACATCACGGGCCGAACGTAGCGAGCGATCCGGTGGAGGCCGCGAGCCACCACCCGGTCGATGTCGGCCAGGATGGCGGGATCCCCCGAGGCGCGGAGACCCTGGATCTGCACGAAGACATCCCCGAGCGCGCTTCGGCTCGGCGTGCCTCCCCCCACCGCCAGGCTGATCAAGTCGGCCTGGGACACGATGCCGGCCGGCTTGCCCTCGTCGACGATGAACACGCTCGAAACGCGTTCGCGGCTCATGAGGGCCGCCGCGGCTCCGGTGGTCGTGCCGTGGGGGACGGTGACGGCGGGGCTATGCATGATGGCCCGGACCTCCACGTCGTAGACGTTGCCGCGATTCGAGACGTCCCGGTGTCCCTGGGCGGTCGGGCGCCAGAGGATCTCGCCGAGGTCCGCGATGCCGACGGCCCCGGAGAGTCGATTCTGGCGGTCGACGACGGGCAGGGGATGCGTTTCGAGGTGCCGGAGCGCCTCCTGGCCAAGGAGAACGCGGCACGGGTCCCGCTCGTGGAGAATCAGGTTGAGCGGCGCCATCACCTCGTCGACATGGCGCTCGGCGAGCACCGGGATGTTGGGGAGGGCGCGGACCAGGTCGGTCCGGGACACGACGCCCAGGAGCTCGTTCTTGGGGCTCGTCACGGGAGCGGCCCTCATCCCCGTCGCGAGCAACTGCTCGGCGAGCTCGGGATACGGGGTCCCCGTGCCGACGATCGGGGGGAGGAGCATCAGGTGTTCGACCTTTGTCGCCAGGGGGAGATTCGTGCGCCGCGCGATCGCGTCGAAGGTTACCATGCCGACGACCCGCCGGTGGTGCACGACCGGGATCTCGTGGATGTGGCGCGCCCGCATGATCCCCAGTGCCTGCGAGAGCGGGGCTTCCGCTGTCAGCGTGATCGGCCGAGCCGTCATCATATCGCCGGCGGTGGGCCATTGCGTAGCCATGGAGCGTCCCGGACCCACGGAGCCGGTACGGCGTATATGATTTCGCCGCGGGTCCGTCACGCGACGTCGCGCGCCATCTGGTACCCGTCCTCGCCGTCGGAATAGTACGTCCGCAGCAGGTCGATGACGGAGAATCGAAAGTCGGTGTAGAACCGGATCGCCGTCGCGTTGCTCACGCGCACTTCCAGGGTCACGCGACGGAGACTCCGGGCCCGGCACCGTTCCAGGAAAGCCTGCATCAGCTGCGTCCCGATGCCGCGCCCCCGGTGTTCCCGGTCGACGGCGAACATCAGGATACGCCCTTCCCCGTCCACCTGCATCACCCCGAGCATGAACGCCACGGGACGTCCGAGCGCGTCGGTCGCGACCAGGAACCCGTCGGGCCACTGCTGGCCGAGGGAGATGTAGAGCGAGTTGTCGTAGTTCTCGTGCAGCGACTCCCGGACGATGTCGGCGATCACCGGGATGTCGTGCGGGTGGAAGCGGCGGAGCTGGGAGGCGGCGGGGCCGGCTGGCACCGAGGAGCTGGTCGGACGCGGGGCCGTGTCAGCGATACATCTCACCCGGCCCTTCGGTCTCGATCTGGCGCATGCTGGACATCGACTTCTTCTGTTCGTCGAGCGACTTGCGCATCTGCGCTTCGAGGAGGCGAGCCTTTTCCCGGAGCGGTTTCGTGTCGAGCGCGAGCATCGGGACGAGTGGATTGATCGACTCGATCACCTTCGCCGCCGCGCGCGCGTCGGGGAAGTCCTTGTGGGCCTGTGCGACGAGGCACAGCACCGGAATGTGACGACCGAGGGCGGACAGCAACATCCCGCCCGCGAATCCGGTGATGACCCCGTTCGCCGGTTCGAACCCCAGTTTCTCGATGATGGGGACCGCGGGCCGGTTCGCCATCGCCACGACGCGGGCATCCCCCCGCACCCCCTCGTCGACGGGCTGGCCCTCCACCGCAACGACCATCTGGATCCCCTTGCGCTCCGCCCAGTCGAGGAGCGAGCGGCCCAGACCGTTGAGCATCTCGACGGGGGGCTGGATGTCCGAGATCGCTACGACGAGCTGATCGCACTTCCGGTCCACCCCGCAGACCAGCTTGCTCGCGTACATCCGTACCGGGGAGTTGACGGCGCCGCCTTCCATGATCACCGTGGGAGGAAACCCTTCGCTCGCGACGTAGGCCACGGGCGTCATGTCGAGCGCGTGGACCAGGTAGGACGCGGCGACCGAGCCGACGAGTCCGTGGGTGGGAAACCCGACCACCATCATCGAGCCGGTGAGCGATTCGTCCCGGATGTCCACGACCCGGATCTCTTCCGTCACGCCCGTCGCCTCGCGGCGCGAATCCGGCCCCGACATAAACGATTGTCTGGCCGCGAGGACCGGATCCCCCTCTGGTGCGGTCGGCGGAAAGGAACTGCACGCTCTGAGGCGCAGCATAAAATAGCGACACGTCCGAATACCGCCTCTGGGGCGGAACGCACCGAGTCATGCACATCAGCGCGATCGTCATGGCTCATACCCGTCGCGAGTTCCTTCGCGCGGCCGTCGATTCGGCGCGGAGTCAGGTCGGGGCCCCCGCCTCGTACGAAGTGATCGTGACCAAGGATTTCCCGGACCCTTATGTGGACCAGCTGCCGGGCGTGCGCGTCCTCGACTCGACCGGCCTGGGGGCCGGGGAGATGATCGCCGACGCGGCCAACGCAGCGCACGGCGACCTCCTCGCCTTCCTCGACGACGACGACGTATGGGAGCCGGAGAAGGTGGCGCGGGTGGTATCCATCTTCGCGTCGCACCCGAGGCTGGGGTACTACGGCCACGGGCAATCGGTCATCGATGATGCGGGGCGGCCGGCGCCCCTGGGGGGGGCGATGTGGCGGCGGCAGAAGCGGCTTCGGGACGATATCGAGCTCTCGCCTCCGATATCGGAATCGGTGGCAGGGGTACTTTGGGCCGACCCCGGGAACGACAGCTCGATCACGCTGCGCAGGGAAGTCCTCCTCGGGCGGGAGACGTTCCTCCGCCGTATCCGGGCCTCGATCGACACGTTCCTTCTGTGGACCGGCCTGCTCTCAACGGGCGGGGTCCGGTTCTCCCGCGCCCCGCTCACGCGACTCCGCGTGCATAGCGAGAACTTCTCGCGGGCGTCGCGCGCGTCCTTTCGTGGCTACGTGAACCAGTATCGGAAGATGGAGGCCGATCACCTGCAGAGCCACCGCGTGGTTCTCGAGATGGCGGCGGGCGTCCCTTGGGCGGAGACGATCATTCGACAGCGTACGTGCGAGATTGAGCACTTCCTGGAGGTGGCGGAAGGCCACGTGTCCCGGCGGCAGATGTGGGCCGAACTTCGGGCGACGAACGACGTCCCCACCTCCGTGCGACTCTCGCGGGCACTCTATGTCCTCTCGCCGACCCTGTCCCTGACCGCCAACTTCCTCAACGCGATGGCCCGATGGTGAATGCCGACGTACATCGTCCTCGGGATGCACCGTTCCGGCACGTCGGCCGTGGCCGGGATGCTCGACCGTCTCGGAGTCCGGATGGGCCCCAAGAAGGCCCGACCCGATTGGGTCGGCCGCCACTGGTCGAACCCGATGGGTCACTTCGAGAACCCGGACGTGGTGTGGCTCAACGGGCGGATCCTCGGCTACGATGGCACCGGGGTCCACGAGAGCCCTCGGTGGGACGAGATCCCCGAGCGGGCCCGGAGGTGGGCGCCGGAAATTGACCGTATCCTCCGAGCCACCGAGGGCGGGGTGTGGGGCTGGAAGGACCCATGGAGCGTCTTGACGATCGAGGAATTCCTACCCCAGGTCCGCGACCCCCGGTTCATCTTCGTATTCCGCGACCCTCTCCAGGTGGCCCAATCACTGTTCCGCCGGGATGGAACCGGCCCGGAAGAAAGTCAGCGCATCGCCGCTCGCTTCGCCACCCAGCTCGCCAAGATCTCGGCGCGGCACCCCGAGATCCCTCGGCTCGAGTTGCAGTTCGAGGAGATCACGCACCACCCCTCGGAGACCGTCGCCCGCCTCGCCGAATTCGCGGGTCTCCATCCATCGCCGGAGGAACGCCGTGCGGCGGAGGCGCTCATCGTCGACGAGGCGAGCCTCCGTCTCCTCGCCCGACACATGGCATGGTGGGGGCTCGCGACCTACCCGAAGTGGCTCGCTTGGCTCCTCGCCCGAGACCTGCGACTCGGTCGGCACAGTGTCCCGGCCCTGTGGCGGAACGCCTCGCAGGAGCTGATCGGCGCCTTCCGGACCGTCATCTGATCGGCCGCGTCGGCCTCCCCTTCGCGAGCTTGAACCGGAAGCCCCTGCTCTCTCGCGGAACACTTAACGAACCGTTAAAGGGCGGGTCCGCTTTCGGGGCGCTGTCTGATTTCCGGTGGGTTCCGGTCGGTCAGCGGGTCTCAGATTCCTGATGAAACGACAGATGGTTGACATGCTTGCGGAACTGATCAAGATCCCGAGCGACCCCAGCTCCAACAAGCAGGAGATCCTGGACTACGTCCAGACCTTCACCGACCAGATTCACATGCGGAACACGCTCCTGGGCGACCCGGGGACCCCCGCGCTGCTCGCGGAGTACGGTCAGGCCGGGACCGTCCTGTCCGGCCATCTCGACACGCCGCCCGTCGGGGATTATTGGAGCTTCTCCCAGAGTCAACTCGCCTCGGGCCGGATGTACGGGCGGGGCGCGGCTGACATGAAGGGGACGGTCATCGCGATGATGCAATCGGCCCAGGACCTGGTCTCCCGCAAGATACCGGTCGCCCTCGCCTTTACGACGGATGAGGAGACCACGATGCAGGGGGCTCAGGCGCTGGCCAAAACCCTCACCCTTCGTCGGGCGAAGGCCGTCGTCGTCGGGGAACCGACCGGTCTCCGAATCGCGGCCGCGGAGAAGGGGGTCCTCGACCTCGCGATCGAGACGCGGGGAAAGGCCGCCCACGGCGCGATGCCGCATCTCGGTGAGAACGCGGTCTCGAAGCTGATGCGGATCCTGCGGGCCCTCGAGGGGTTCAAGGGACGGATCGCCCACCCCGAGCTCGGCAGCGTCACGATCAACATCGGGACGATTCATGGCGGCGCCCGGCTCAACGTCGTGCCGAACAAGGCCGTGGCGGAGGTCGATATCCGGTTCCCGCCCCCGTACACTCCCGACCAGCTCTACCACGAGGTCGAGGAACACCTGCGCCGGATCAAGACGCCCTTCACACTTCGTCGGATCGTGTCCATGCCCTCCGTCCAACTCGACCCCAACTCGGAGCACATCCGGTTGCTCAAGGAGATGTCCGGCGCCGAAAGCACGGTGCTCGTCCACGCCTCCGAAGCGGTCCACTACTCCCTCGTGAACCCCCGCGTCGTGATCTTCGGGGCCGGCGAGGAGGAACTCTCCCACCAGGCGAACGAGTACGTGAAGATCGAATCGGTGGCCCGCGCCACCGAGGTGTTCAAGAAATACGCTCAGCGCTTGGTCCAGGCTCGGGCCGGATAGGTCCGCCCCGTGGCGCTCGCGCAACTGTCGACCCGGTACCCTCCGGCACCGGGCGGCGTGGAACGTCACGTCGAGGAAGTGTCCCGGCGGCTCGTGGCCCGGGGCCGGCCCGTGACCGTGTACACGAGCCGCCTCTATCGCGAGTTCCCGTGGCAGCCTTTCCCGTCGGACTTCGTCGAACCCCCGACCCCGCCGGGCCTTACGATACGGCGGATGCCCGCCTGGAGCCTGCCCGGCGAGCTGCACTATCCGTTCTTTCGTGGGTTGTACCGACGACTCGAATCGGACCGACCGGAGTTGATGCACGTCCACACCTACGGTACGAACCACGCGGCGGTGGCCCGTCGGTACCACCGGCGGACGGGGGTACCGTACGTCCTCACCGCCCATTACCATCCCATCTGGTCCATCCACGGCGGACGTCTGCGCCACACGATCCGGGGGTTCTACGATCGACGGCTCGCCGCCGCGATCGTGGGGGATGCCGCACGGCTTATCGTTCAGACCCGCGAGGAGGAGCGACTGATCCGCGCCAACGGATTTCCCCTCCCGCCGGTCGAGGTGATCCCACCGGGCTACTCCCCCGCGGCTCCCCCGGCCGATGACCCGGCGGCCTTTCGACGCGCGTTCAAGATCGATGGGCCCTTCGTGCTGTTCGTCGGCCGGCTGGCCTCGAACAAGGGCCTCCCGGCCTTGGTGGCGGCGTTTGCAGACCTGCACCGGCACGACCCCTCCGCCATGCTAGTACTGGTCGGTGCCGACGGCGGAGAACAGGCCGCGGTGGAGCGACGGGTCCGCGAGCTCGGACTCTCGGACCGGGTGCGCTTGACCGGTTTCGTGGCGGACGAATCCCTCCTGGCCGCGGGTTTCCGGGAGGCGAGGCTGTTCGCCTTGCCCAGCCAATACGAGGCGTTCGGACTCGTCCTTCTCGAAGCGCTGGCCCAGGGTACGCCGGTGATCACCTCCCGCGTGGGCGGGATCCCGGAGTTCATCGAGGATGGGAAGGCGGGGCGACTGATCCCTCCCGAAGACGCTGGGGCGCTGGCTCGGGCCTTCCGGGAGCTCTGGGATGACGAGGCGACCCGACGGCGCTGGGGCACGTACGGCCGGGAGACGGTAGTGCCTCGGTATCAGTGGGACCGAGTCGTCGAACGCCTAGAGCTCGTGTACCAGAGGGCCCTGGGTCGATGAAGATCGCGCAAGTGACCCTCCGGTTCGACGCTCCCGGTGGCGTCGAGACGGTGGTCCGGGAGCTCGCCGGGCGGCTTCGGAGCCGGGGGGAGGAGGTCGAAGTGTTCGCGAGCGATCTCTACGACGAGGCGCACTGGGTACGACGCAGCGATTTTCCCCCCGTCGTGGACGGGGTGCCCGTACATCGATATCCGGTGTACAAGCAACTCGTGGTGGGGGTGACGATGCCGCTCGTCGTCGGCTTGATGACCGGGTTGAGGGCGTTTCGCCCGGACGTGATCCACGCGCATTCGCACCGGTACGGCCACGTGCTCGAGTCCGCCGCCGAAGCCCGTAGATTGGAGGTCCCCTGGGTCGTGACGGCGCACTACCATCCCGCCCGGCGGGACCAGAGCGCGCTGAAGCGCGGGCTTCTCCGTATCCAGGACTACCTGTTTGGGGCGACGGCATACCGTACCGCCGACGCGATCATCGCCATCACGGAGCAGGAGCGCCGGCTGCTCGCCGAGTTCGTTCCCTCGAAGCGGATCCGGGTCATCCCCCACGGCATCGATCTGGCCGAGTGGCGGGTACCCGAGCCCTCGCAGGGGTCGCCCCCCGGTCTCCCGGCCCTTCCTCCGCGCTACCTGCTCTATACGGGCCGGATCGCGAAGAACAAGGGCCTCGGATTCCTGCTCGACGCCGTCGCCCGGACCCCCGCGTCGGAGAGGATCCCCCTCGTCCTGATGGGCCGGGACTGGGGGATGCGACCGGAGCTTGAGCGCCGGGCGCAACGATTGGGCATCGAACGGGACCTGGTGTGGCTCGGGCACATCGAGGATCCCGCCGACTACCGCCGGGTGTTCCGCCGGGCCACCGTTTTCGCCCTGCCTTCCGAATGGGAAGCCTTTGGCCTCGTGCTCCTCGAAGCGATGGTCGCCGGGGTCCCCATCGTCGCGACAGCGGTCGGTGGGGTGCCGGAGGTCCTCGAGGAGGGCCGAGCGGGGCGGCTGGTTCCCTACGGCGACGCGCCCGCGCTCGCGAGCGCGATCCGGGACCTCCTGGGCTCGCCGGAGGCGGCCGCTGCGCTGGCCGCGGCCGGCCGCCAGCGGGTGGAGCAGTACTCCTGGGGCCGGGTCATCGACGATCACCTGGCCCTGTATCGCGAACTCGCCGGCTGACCCGACGCGGCCGGATTCCCTAGCCCAGTTCGTCGGCCAACTGACGAAGCGCCTGGCGTTCCGGCTCCCGGCGAACGGCCGCCGAGATCCGAAGGATCTGCACGGCGAGCCACCGCATCACGCCCGGCTCCGGCGGCCGTGCATCTCGGCCGCGTACTCCTGGAGGATCCCGAGCCCGCGCCGAAGATCCGGCCTCGAGGCGGCGAACGAGAGGCGAAGATGCCGGGCGCCCAGGCGCCCGAACGCGTCGCCCGGCGTGGTGATGAGCCCCCGCTTGAGGAGATCTCCGGCCGCGGCGTACGCGGTCACCGGCCACGTGAATCGGGGGAACGCGTAGAAGGCGCCCGCGGGCGGGACGCACCGCATGCCCGGCATGACGTTGAGCTCCCGGACGATGAGCTCTCGACGGGCTTGGAATTCTGTTCTCATCGCCGCGGTCGCTTCGTGCAGGGCACCGAGTCCGGCCAAGACGGCGGCCTGTGCCGGGGTGGACGGACAGGCGACCAGATGGTAGTGGACCTTGTTGATCTCGACCGCCAGGGCGCGGGGCGCCACCAGGAACCCGAGGCGCCAGCCGGTCATGGCGAACATCTTCGAGAACGAATTGACGACCACGGCCCGGTCCCCCTTCCCCGCGAACGATACGTGGTGCCCTTCGTAGACCATTTCGTCGTAGACCTCGTCCGAGACGACGGTCAAGTCGTGGCGGTCCGCGAACGCGAGGAGACGCTCGACCACTGACTTCGGAAAGACGCCCCCCGTCGGATTCGAGGGAGAGTTCACGACGATGGCGCGGGTGCTGGGGGTGACCCGACGCTCGAGCTCATCGAGGTCTGGAAGGAACCCCTTCTCCTCGGCGAGGCTGTACGCCACGGGGGTCGCTCCGGCGATCCGGGCGTGGGGCGCGTAGAGCACGAACCCCGGGTCCGGCACGAGCACCTCGTCCCCGGGGTCATACAGAGCCAACGCGCAGGCCATCAGGCCCTCCGAGCCCCCCGCGGTGATGATGACGTTCTCACGGCCGACATCGGGGTCGATGGCGCGGTAGCGGTCCGCGATCTTCTCCCGCAGCGCCGTCAGACCGGCGGACGGGCCGTAGTGATTCATTTTGTGATGGACGGCCGAGACGAGGGCCCGGATCACGATCGCCGGCGGCTCGAAATCCGGCTCGCCGAGACCGAGATTGACGGCCCCCGGCGGGGCGGCCTCGAACATCCGACGGATGCCCGAGATCTCGATGTCGCGTACCCTCTGCGCGACCACCGCCGCGGGACTTGGGTCGGCCCCATAACCATTGTGGGAACTTGACGGGACGAGCGGCCGCTTGAGACGTGCGAGCGCAATCCACATGTATCGACGCGCTACCGTTCGCCGCGGAGGGAAGGTTCACGACCGTTACCGTCGTTGTCGGGGCGCAGTTCGGCGACGAGGCTAAGGGGAAGATCACCGACTACCTGGCAGCCCACGCACGCTTCGTTGTACGGACCGGCGGGGGTCCGAACGCCGGACACACGATCCACCTTCCCCAGGGAAAGGTCGTCCTCCACCAGCTCGCGTGCGGCGTGCTTCGCGCCGGCGTCACGGGCGTCTCCGGCCCCGGCATGGTCATCGACCCGGCAGCCCTCGAGGCGGAGATCCTTGACCTGCAACAGCGGAACCTGCTCAAGGGCGAAGTCGTCCTTAGTGAACGGGCCCACGTCCTGCTTCCGATCCATCAGCTAGAAGACGCCTGGGAAGAGGAGCTCCGAAGCGCCAAGAACCCCGCGGGCTCGTTCGGCACGACACGTCGGGGTATCGGGCCTGCCTATGCCGACCGGTACGGCCGCTGGGGGATCCGTATGGTCGACCTGGTCCACCCGGCCGATCTAGGCCAAAGCCTGGACCTTCTCTACGCGACCAAGAGCTTCCTTCCGAACCCACCGCCCCGGGATGAGCTCGAAGCGGCGCTGCGAGAGGCCGGCAGCCGGCTCGCCATGTATGTTCGCCCGACCGAACCGATGCTCTGGAACGCTATCGCGGAAGGGTCCTCCATACTGCTCGAAGGGGCCCAGAGCGCGCTGCTTGACGTCGACTTCGGAACGTACCCCTACGTCACGAGCTCCCACCCGACCGCGGCGGGTGCGCTGGTCGGGAGCGGCATCCCCCCCGCCGAGCTGGATGAGGTGCTGGGCGTGGCGAAGGCCTACGCGACCCGAGTTGGCACCGGACCGTTCCCGACCGAGGTCACCGGCGAGCTGGGCGAATTCCTCCGCCGAGAAGGAAATGAGCGCGGCGCCACCACCGGTCGCCCGCGACGCTGTGGCTGGCTCGACCTCGTGCTGCTCCGGTACGTTTCACGGCTGAATGGGTTCACCTCCCTCGCCCTCACGAAAGTGGACGTGCTGGGGGGCCTCGACGAAGTTCCGATCTGCGTCGGGTACCGGATGGACTCGGGCGAGACGATCTCGGACTATCCTCCGACTCAAGCCGCCGATTACGCGAAAGTCACACCGATCTACGAGCAGTTCCCGAGCTGGCCGCCGTTCACACAGCGTCTCCGAGAAAAGCTTCGGCGCGAGGGCGCGGCCGCGGTCCCGGGCGCCCTCAAGCGGTTCATGCGCTTCATCGCCCAGGAAACCCGGGTGCCCGTGGAATACCTGAGCTACGGCGCGGACCGGGAGGACACGCTCTGGCTCGGTCGCGGGGCTCCGGCCCACCCGGTGACGATCACGCCCTGGACCGACTGAACGGCGACCGGCTCGACTCGGAGCCGAGGAGGCGACGCGTGATCGACGCCTTCCTCTACGTGGCCTTCGGAGCCGGAGTGGCCGCGGGACAGGTCACCCGCTGGCGGAGTCCTTGGGTCGATCGCGCGACGGTCGCGGACATCGTCGTGCTGGTCTTCTTCCTCGGTGGGTTGCTGTCAGCCGTTCCCGCGGCCCACCTGCTCACCGGTATCCCGCTCGCGCTGGGCCTCGTGGGCCTGACGCTCGCACTGACCCTCGGCTTCGTGGGGCTCCTCCCTCGGCGGCCGCGGGTCCCCGGAACTGGAAAGCGACCCCGACCTCTGGGAGTGTTCGTGGTCGTCGGGCTGATTGTGGGATACGTCGTGGGGCACCTAGTTTCGCTGCCGGCCGCCGAAGCGCTGACGGTGACACTCTATGTCCTCCTGGCACTCGTGGGATTTAACATCCGCTTTTCCTGGGAGGCCCTGCGCACGACCCCGACGCCCGTGCTCGCGGCCCTCCTCGGGGCGGTCGTCGCCGCTCCCATCTTCTCCCTCGCGACCGGATTCTCCTTCCGCGCCGCCCTCGCCAGTACCCTCGGGTTCGGCTTCTACAGTCTAACCGGCCCTCTCGTCACCACCGGGATCGGACCGTTGGCCGGACTCGTCGCGTTCCTCACGAATTTCTTCCGCGAGAACCTGACGATGATCAGTGCGCCATGGCTTGGCCCAAAGGTTCGGGCCGAGGGACTGACCGCGATGGGGGGAGCCACGACCATGGACACGACGCTGTACTTCGTCACGGCCTATGGCGACGCAGCGGCAGGTTCGATGGCGCTGGCCAGCGGACTGACGCTCACGGTGGTCGCGAGTCTCGCCGTTCCCCTCGTCCTCGCCTTCGCGTGAGAGTGACCATTAAGGTCGCCGGCGCGTCGGGCCCCCTCGGCGCGGGCTCGTAGTCCAGCGGTGAAGACGTCGCTCTCACACAGCGAAGATCGCCGGTTCGAATCCGGCCGAGCCCACTAGACGCATGGGGTTGTGCCAATTCTCCATTTCTTGCACTACCTCCTTGACGGGCGAGCGATTTGGGCAACCCCCGGTTAAATGGCGGAAGCGACGGACGAATCCTAATAGATTCGGCATGTTCGGGTTCAACCGACGGGCGGCGGTCGAGAGAGGCGATGAGGAAACTGAGACAGGCGACTAAAGCTCGATCCCGATCGTTCGATCATCTACGGGAAGCGAGGGATTGCCTTTGGCGAGAACTGTAGTTGCAAACATGATCCTCACGCTCGACGGCGTCGCGAAGTTGGACGCTGTCCATGCGGCAATCATGGAGCTTATAGATGAACAGGTCGAGGGAGCCTTCACCTCGAAGATTGCGGATGAAGATGCGATGCTCCTGGGACGGAAGACCTACGAGGAGTGGCTTCACTTTTGGCCCGATTCGGATATCGAGCCATTTGCGAGCCACATCAACGGGGTTCCAAAGTATGTGGTGTCAAGGACCTTGAAGTCGGTCACTTGGCCCACGAAAGGTAAGGCGCACCTCCTTAGCGGCGATCTGCGAGACGGCGTCTTAGCCCTTAAGAATCAGCCCGGCCGAAACATTGGAGTCCACGGAAGCCCCACGCTTGTCGGGTCACTGATCAAAGCGAATGTGCTCGACCTTTTGCGACTCGCAGTCTTCCCCGTCGTAGCGGGGAGGGGCGCACGGCTATTCGAGGAGGGCTTCCCGCCCGAACGGTTTCAACTTGTCGATTCGTTGACGAGCAGGAGCGGAGTGGCGGTCCTTACGTACAAGCCCCTTGGACGGCTCGAGCACGCCGAAATACGCGCCTTTTCCAATCAGGCGGCTGAAAGATAGCGCGGCCTTCCGCGCGGAGCCCGCAATTCTCTCGAGCACATCAACGAAAGGCTCGAACGGTGGCTCGCAAGCTCGAAACGCACCTTCCTCGAACGGTGGGTGATTATCTGGCCCGGGGAGGGCGGGGACTGGAAGCCGCTCGATGGTCTCCGAACCTTTGACGCGCGTACGATTCAGCTTTCCATCCTCGGCGATCGAGCAAACCTCCAGCGCATCTATGAGGAAAGGGTAGTCCTCGACAAGCGTCTGAGAATATCGACGACAGACGGCACCTTCAGCCTGACCGATCCCAAGACCGGTAAGACTGATTCGGTTACCGTCAGACTTGTCACCGGACCCAAATCGCCGAAAGAATGACGGCCTCACCTCTCAGGCAATCGGCGCGACTCAGTGAGAAAGTATGGAAGACGAGCTTAGCTTTCGGGTGTCGACCCGGGTGGCCCGTAGAGCAACGAGCCCGGCGGAGGAGGAATGGTGAGCCCTCCGACGAGGTCAGTCAGAAAGCTCCGCAGTAGCTCGTCGAATCCGGTTCGATTAGTACGCTGCCCTCGAACAGGTCCAATCCGTTCGACATTAGCCGAATTCCGGCAGGTTGGCGCCCTGAATCCGGACGTAACCCGAACCGATACGGTTGGCGCTTCAAGCGGGCGACCGCGCACCGGAGGCGCTTCTTGCCGCGTTTCCGCGGCGGCAGACCGAAGTGGGGAGAGTAGGGAGGCTGGAGCCCTCCGCAATCTCAGATTCGGGGCTCCCGGCGGCCGGATTCCGAGCCTTTTTATCGCCGAGCG
>JAKIWV010000001.1 GCA_022749815.1 Thermoplasmata archaeon | reverse complement strand
TCACTCTTGCCGCCGCTGGGATCGGCGCGACGACCGCAGCCCTCACCGTCGTTGCGCTTACTGGAATCCCCGTACCTGTCGCGTTCGCGACAGGAGGGGCATTCGGATGGTACACGCTTGCCGGCCCCTTGGTCACTCGGGCAGCGGGCCCCGAGCTCGGGTTGATGGCGTTCCTGGCGAACTTCCTTCGGGAAGTGGTGACAATAGCCCTTGCACCTTGGATCGGACGGAAATTGGGCGGCGACGGCCTCGCGGCCCTCGGGGGCGCGACGGCCATGGACACGACCCTCTACAGTGTGACTCGATGGGGGAGCAAGGATGCCGGAAGCCTGGCGCTCGTCTCCGGCCTCCTCCTGACCGTTACGGCCGGGATTCTGGTCCCGCTAGTCTTGAGTCTCGGGTGAGGGACGCCGGCCTCGATCGGCTCAAGGGGCCCCTTTCAGCAGGCCGGTTGAGAGTGGAGAGGCCACGACGAGCCACTCATGCAACAAGTCCGGCGGTTCGAGTGCGGTTCCGGCCCCATTCAGCGGGGCGATCACCTCTGCTTCGCCTTGAGGGAGGAGTGTTGCTTCGCAAAGCGGCGAAAATAGGGGAGATCCTCGGTGTAGGCTTTCGCCCAGGTCTTCTTCCTGTCCCGTTTGATCTCCGCGGGAGCGAGCTCGGAAGACTGCACGAAGCCAAAGACATCGACGACCGTGCGGTCGCCCCGCGGCGTGTAGAGGAACACCGTCCTCGACCCTGCATACGGGCCATTGAGGTCTTCCTGGATCCTCACAGCGGGACGTATGGAAGTCATCCGGCAGACCATTTTCTCCCACCGGCTCCCATTTCGGCGCTCATAGCTGAGGAGAGTCGTAACCTCGGAAAGGGCCTTTTCCCGGAAGTTCCGCACATCAGCTGTGTGGGCCTGGGGATGGAAGGTCTCGTCCCCCATGAAGTCCCATACGATCTCGAGGGGAGCGTCGTAGACGGCCCCTCTGTCCTCGACGTACGTCACTCTCGGCGAGTGCGCCTCGCGCCGGGATTCCGTAGTGCGTTTGGCCTGCGCCTTCATTCGGAGCTTGCCCCCTCGGCCATTGCGACCGAAGGCATCCCCTCGAGGTTTTTCGTTTTTCGGCACCACCCGTGGGCTCCCCGGAAGGTAGCACAATCGGAGCGTTATCGGAGCCGAACGGAGTTCGGCAAATCGGGCGGGCGACGACCAAATTGTCCGGCTTAGGAAGGATCAATCGAACGCGACTCGGTGCATTTGTCCCTCCACCCACGCAGGAGGCGATGCACCAATGATCACGAATGATTCCTGTTGATTGCTGGGAAAGTTCCTCGATAGGAGCGCCCCGAGGGAAAGGCGACGGCCCGGATGAGTCGCTCCAATCAAGCCTTCATCAAGCGATCGTACTCGAGATGATCGACGAGGCCTAGCACGATGATATCTCGATCCCGAATGGTATAGAACCGCCTGTGAAATGAAGGAAGATCGATACAGTAAAGATTGGTCACACCGAAGTCGCGCACGTATCCGCGGGGTATCGAACTCGACGGAATGACTTCGCCCCACTGCCCGTCATTCTTGATCCGGACCATTGCGGCACGGAGACTCTTCCATATGGCTTGCCCCGGTTGCCGACCGACGCGGGCGTCCTCGGCGATCCGACTCAGGTGCTCCTCTGCAGCGGGATGGACCACGACCGAGGTCGGCCGGAAAGGCACTGTGGTGCCTCAGAGCCGCTTGCCCACCGCGACTGCATGCAGGAGCTGGGGGCTCATGTTGTGCGTCCACTGGACGCCCTTTGAGCCTTCGACCGCAAGTCCGAGTCGGAGGTAGTGCTTCAACACGCGGTTCAGCCGAGGCCGGGTGGTCTGATGCCCCGACTCCCGAAGCCGTTCCAGCAGCCAATTCCTGCTGACAGGAATGCCGACCTCCTCCAGCATGGATTCGATGAGTTCCGCCGTCGACAGGTTCACGTCGACATGGACGACGCCATGCAGAGCCCTGCTTGCCATGGAATCGAGTACATCTTACCAGTATAAAGATGAGTCTACCCCCCACCGCGGTACCTCCCGAAGCTGGACGGAAGATCGATCCCTAGTGGTTTCTCGATTCGGTCGAACCTGCAATGGATTCGAGCTCGCGAATCACCGTCACTTTTAGCCCCGCCTCATCATGATGGGTACAGTGGTGACTTCGCGCAGCGGTGTACAGTTTCCGACAGCGGATCGCCGCTTTCCAGGTCTAAGTAAATCTACTTATATCCGTGTCTTCCTGTATGAGCCCATGCCGAACATGACGTTCGCTGTGCCGGACGATCTCCACCGCGAGATCCGCAGGCACAAGGATGTGCGATGGTCCGAGATCGCTCGAAAGGCACTGGCGCGGGAGGTGAATCGATTGCACATCTATGACCGTCTACTCTCGAAGTCACAACTGACCGAGGCCGACGCGGTCGAGATCGGTCGAGAAATTCGGCGACGCGAGCCGTCACGCCGGCGTTGAGGTCGATCGTCGTCGACGCCAGCGTACTCGTTGCCGGACTTTTCAAGGACGGCAGGGTTCGTGACACGTTGCTAAATGCTGACGGCGTCACCTTCTCCGCCCCCCTCTACTTGAAGGCAGAGGCGGCCAAACACATCCCTCGGGTTGCCGCCCGAGCGAAGCTTCCGCAGCCTACAGTCGAAGCAATCCTCAACGACCTGCTCGGAGCGATCGACCTCGTCCCGCCGGCCGTCTACTCGGCCTTCCTCAGTCCCGCGCGGCGACTTGCTCATGCGGCCGACGCGGTCGATGATACCGAGTACATCGCAATTTGTCTCGCGTTGGAGTCTCCTATTTGGACCTTGGACAAGGACTTCGCGCGAGTTCCCGGCATAAGAACACTCAGCACCAAGGATGTCCAAGAGCTCTGAGCCCCCCCTCGAGATTCTTCTGCGCCGCAGGAGCATGTAGGAATTACGTGGTTCCTGGGCTGGTGCGACTGCAGGATCCCCAGTGAGCGCACTGGCGCTTGCACCTTGGTTGGGACGCAGAGTCGGCGCAATCGGACTCGCTTCCCTCGGAGGCGCGACCGCCATGGATACTACTCGGTACAGCATGACCCGATATGGAAGCGATGAAAACGGCAGCCTGCTTCCCGTATCCGGTCTGGTTCTGACCATACGGCAGCACCGCTCGTGCCTCGTGACTTGAGCCTCGGCTGTGTTATGTCCATGCCAGCGGGCTTGATCGTTCGCAACCGTTCAGCTATCTCGGCGTCAAGCGTCCGGGACCTTGCTCAGCCCCAGACCGGCTAATGGTAAATACAATGGTAACCATTGCAGTGACATGAGCGGCTCCCCGATGACGAGCATCCCCGTTCACGCGGACGTGCTCCACAGGCTTCAAGTTCGAAAGACTGGCGGCAAGACTTGGGACGAATTCCTCCTCGAACTGGTGGAGGAGTACGACCCCCCCGAGTGGGTTGCCGAGATGGAACGACGACGAAAGCACGGCCGAGATGTTTCGAGCGAGCACGTCCTGCGGTTGCACACCACGCTTCAACGGAAGGGCCGATAGGCGTTGCCCGCTCGGTTTGTATTTCGATCGGAGGCCGAGGACGAATTTCGTGAGCTCCCCGCGGAGATTCGTGAGGAGTTCTTGTATGCCTTCCACGGCCTGCTCTACCAGCCGTTTCGCCCGGGCCCCGGGTATCGCGTTAAGGAGTTACGCGATGCACCCGGACTTTGGCGACTTCGGCTTGGCGCCTACCCGGCCGTTCGAGCCTACTATGGAGTGGACGGCGAGATCCTGCGGGTGTACGGCTTTGGACCTCGACCTGAGTTCTACCTGAAGCTTCGACAGAAGCATCGCCTGGGCCGCTAGTGGCGAGGTACCAGCTGCCACCTCATCTTTGGGCGTTGTGCGCTCATTGGTGCTTGCACCCAGGTCGACGGGGGGGAGCTCAGCGGTGCTACGGCCCTCGGCGGCGCCACGACTTGGCGCAGATCTCCTTGTGCCCACCCTCCTGAACGCGAAGTGAGGGTGGCCCTTATGGCCCCCGAGGCTGCTCCACGCCTCGACGGTGGGCTCGTAGTCCAGCGGTTAAGACGTCGCTCTCACACAGCGAAGACCGCCGGTTCGAATCCGGCCGAGCCCACTTCCGCCCGGGGGGCATCCCCCTCACCAAGACCCGCTCGCCCGGACGAACCTCCGAAAATTCCGATTTCTACTTTTGAAAGGGGGCGCGGCCGTGCCAGAACCCACAAGCCCGGAGTCGCCTTCACGGAGCCTGCGAACCCACCTTTTGGACGATGGCCTGAAGAGCACCTAGGAGCTTCTGTGAGAACTTCGGACACTCCCACGCACTTTCATGTTCGACGTTCTGCGCACAGCCCCACGGGCACGGGAACCCCATGCGATGGTCCAGTGTGGTTCGTCTAATGAACTGCGCGCTCCGCCCGATCCGTCCGTTCCCGTTCCTAACCGCACGCCTCCTCGAACCGTCCCCGGAGCCGAACGAAATGCGCTCCGAGCTCGTGGCGTTCGTCGACCCGAAGGACTCGGCTACCCAAGCCGAGCTCATGGCCATGCCCCGTCAGCGGTCCTGGGGCTCGGTGGTCGAGGACTTCGTCCGTCACACCGACCGCAAGTACCTCTTCAGCTCGGATGGGCGGGCGATTCGAAGGCATGTCCTGGCTCGGCGAAGAAATGAGGTCGGACTGGGCAAGGAGGCGAACCGAGTCGAGGAGGCAAGGGTGCTCGGGCTCCGGGCGGTCGGAGGCCGGGCGAAGCGGTACGTTGACCCGGACCCGTTCAGGGGGAGCGCGACGGAGGTGGCGAGAAGGCTCGGGGTGAGTCGGAGAACCGTATTCAATCCACGACGGAGCCGGGAACTAACTCCGACATTCGGACGCTGTAAGGAGGCACGATGCCGGCCTGGTAGAGGCCGACCACGTTCCCTTCGCTGTCGCGGAAGTAGCCCGTGTAGCCCATCGCCCCGTCGCCGATCGCCTGCTTCTTCTGCAGGATCTTGCCCCCGTGCTTCTCGATCGTCTTCTCGGAGGCGGTGATGTCATCAACGACGATCGTAACGACCGGGGCGCTCAGGTTCCCGCCGCGCTTGCCGATCCCCCCACCGATGAAGCCGGGTCGGCTCGGCATCCCCTTGTCGTCCACCGGACCGGTGGAGACCATGGTGTACTCCATCTGGGGAATCTCGGTCATCTTCCAACCGAACGCTCCGGTGTAGAACTTCCGCGCGCGATCGACGTTGTCGGCCGGTATCTCAAAGTGGCCTACCTCTCCGCTCATGGGACCGGCGGCGCCACGGCGCTCGGCGATAAAAAGGCTCGGAATCCGGCCGCGGCGAAGGTTCCTGCTCTGGCCCCCAGCTTTGCCGAGCACCAGCGTCGGCAGGCTCAGCATCCGCGGGAGCAAAGCCTGCCGTTGGAGTCCCACGTGCGCGCCCTCCGTCGGTCCGGATTCCGCACCGTCGCGGTGGTGTGGCAGATCATCGACAACCGGGTGCTGTTCGCTCAGCGCTGAGGCGAGATCGTCGTGGGTATCCCGGCCCGCTTGAACGGCTCTGAGCTGGTCGCCCCGGCGCATCGAGTCCGTAGCCGAGCCGGCGCCCGAAGTTAAACCGTTGACACCTGCGTTTAAGGTCGGTAGATCCTCCCGGAAGACGGGTGGCGAAGTTGGCTGCAAAGGGAGCCGGAACGAAGGACAAGCCGTGGGACTTGAAGACTCCGAGCGGCCTCTCGGGCTATCAGGCCTACGAGGACGATATGGCGGACCCCCCTGCGCTCGTGGTCAAGGTAGGCAGCACCACCCTGAGCTACCAACTTCGATGCCTGACCGATCTCCAAGCGATGCTCAAGAAGCACGGCGACTGGATGCCGCTCGGCGGCGCCGACGAGCAGAAGCCCGCGGCGGCCGGCACGGTCGAAGCGTGGGCGCGCTCCTCCTCCAACCCGGTCGGCGGTTGGTACGGAATCAAGAAGGGGCTCCGGGGACGGTTCGGCAATTACGTCCCACCGGTGATGGAGGCGCTCGGCATGGCGGAGGTCGAGCACCAGCCGAAGAACAACCGGATGCGCGCGCGGTAGGTAGACCCGCCCTCTCGGCGAGGAAATCAAGACCCCGGAGACGGCCCCCTCGTGGACTACGGGAGCGCGTCGGGCACGAGGGCGAACACGGCTCGGCGCCGTTTGAGAGGTCATGTGGCGGCGAGGTAGACGATATAGATCGGAACATCCACACCGGCGTGTGCTACGATCGCGCCGTACAGGCTCCCCGTTTCCTGAATGAGGTGACCGAATGCGAGCCCTAGCCCGAAGGTGAGCAGAAGGAACTCTAGCAAGAACGGAGTGTAAGTCACGCCGACATGCGCGCTCATGAAGACAAGGGCTTGCAGATAGTTCGCCGGCGCTGCTCCAAGGGTTCGTTCGCTAGGAGGGAGCATCAAACCCCGAAACCACAGCTCTTCTCGCACCCCGTTTGTGGCGGCCAAACCGACGGCCAGTGGGTAGAGGGCCACGAGCCGAGAGAGCGTCAGCACCGGGCCACCGAAGAGCGTGTGCGATAGAACCGGGGCGGCGGCCAGAGAGGCCGCGAACACGAGAAACCCGATGGCGAGCCCGAGTCGCGGACAACGGCCGAGGCCCAGATAGAGGGTCGACAGCGGTTGTCGTCGAATAAGGGTCAGTCCAACAATCGGGGCTACGACAAAGGACGTAATCGAAAGCTGCAGGACGACGAGACCCGAGACGGAGCAATTCCGGCCCGCGGTGCAGAAGGGGCCGAGGACCCAAGACGCAACCGGGCCTTGGAGGAGCAGCGCCAGTATGAAGGCCCCCAGGGCGAAGGTCAGAGGGAAGAAACCGCGCCGTGCCGCAGAGCGATGGGAGGCGACGTTCGCGACGAGTAATGCGCCTAGAGCGGTCCATACCAGCACCGTCCACAGCGTTCTCCCAACGAACGGAGCGCTGGCCAGGAGCCCGGCCAAAAGAGCGAGGATTCCCGCGAACAAGAGCCAGCGACGGCCCTTCTGGTTCTGGGCGTTCAAAGATCGGTCGAGGTCGCTCCCGGCGGGCCGCGGGTCACCATCAACCATGCTGGAACCACCTTGGAATTATGGAGCTCCGTCTGCGGGGTTCAGGACACTGCTACAGCATATTCGTTCGCCACCCCGGGGGGGTTTCATTTCAATGGCCTAGGGTACTAGCCTGTCCGGGTGGTGGGGGGGGATGCCCCCTGATCCAAAGTGGGGCGGGCATCCCCCCACTTCCGCCCGGGGGTAGTACCATTGGCACTCGAAATGACACCTCCCTGAGGCCGCGATTTGTCATGGGCGACCCGGAGCTGCCGGGACGACCTGGCGAGCAACCCTGCCCAAGAACTCCTAGCCCGCTCGGCGTGATTTCGACTGGCCCTTCGTGGGCTCCGTTCCAGGCACGACGATTCTGCAAGATCAATTGAATGATGTCCCCCCACTCTCGTCCCCGACTTGGAGAGGTCCCTCCCGCTGAGAGCCTCCGAGCCATTACTAGTAGCCGCCGACCCGTCCGCTCTGGTCGGCCGGCTTGGCGGCCCCCCCAGGCCTCGCCGGAAGAAATAAATCGGGGGGGCCTTTGCCCGCGACGGGGACCGATCTGGTGGATCTCGGAACGCTCTTCCTGGTTGTCATACTCGTCATCGACGTCGTCATCTCGATCTGGAACGCCTACGCCGCCGGCCTTTCGCTCACGCTCCTCAAGGGTCAGTCCGGTCAGAACTTCGCGAAGGCCGCCGCGGTAGCGGGGCTCGGTCTCGCGTTTGCCGGGATGGCCTACGCGATGCTCGTCGTGTTCTCGTTCATCGCCCTGTACGTGGGCTACCTCAGCGTCGTCGAGCTGGTCGTGGTCCTTTCGTTTGATTTTATCGTCTTTGGGGCGATGATCATCGGATTCGGGCTCGTGGTTACGGCCCAGTCGATCGCCATCGCGTACCGCCGACGCTCCTGGGGGAGCATCGCAGTCTCCGCCTGGAACGTGTTTGCCGAGGTCTGGGACATTACGATCTACGTGGAGGGATTCCGGGCGGCCTACTCCTCGATGTCCGGTAGTGGCCGCGGCCGGGTGAACCTCTACGCCGTGATCGCCCTCGCGCTCCTCGTCGCGTTCTTCGTCACATACGCCGCGTATCGACATGGCGTCCGATCCGCGATGCGAGCCACCGAGGAATCTTCGACCGCACGCTGGGCGGGTCAGAGTACGTCGAGCTAGGGCCCCCGGTCCGAGTACCCCGGGACCGGACTCATCCTGTGGCGGTCGGCGAATCGCTTGGTTGGGGGCCGAGGGAGGTGTGCCATCCAAGTTGAAACGGAGCGGTTCGTGCGAGGGGCCTCTCCTCGGGCGAGTTGCTGCCCAGACGCCACGATGCGCTCCGATGAAACGTTGATCCGGTCCCCTCGCGAAGTTGGGGAATCACAAGTACTGGGGGGACCCGCACCGCTCCACGTCGGTCGCCCGGCTACCTGCAACGCGTACGAGCATGGCCTAATATTTGCGCCTGGCCATCGGCCAACGCCTCCGCTCGGAGGGCTGTTCCCCAAGCGCTGGCGGCGGAAAGGTATCGATGGCCGAGACCGTAGTCGGCGGGGAGGATGTCTGGAAGGTTTACGGCGCAGGGGAGACCGAGGTTCACGCGCTTCGAGGGTTGACCGTAGACATTCGCCGCGGCGAGATGATCGCGATCATGGGACCCTCCGGCTGCGGCAAGACGACCTTTCTGAACTGCTTCAGCGGGCTCGATGAAATCACTCGAGGACGGGTGACGATCGAGGGAACCGACCTTCACGCTATGAGCGATCGGCAACGGAGCGAATACCGGGCGAAGCGGACGGGGTTCGTATTCCAGTCGTACAATCTGTTGCCCGTTCTCAGCGCAGTCGAAAACGTGGAGATGCCCATGCTCATCGCCGGCGCGAAGGGCACCGAAGCCCGCGCGCGCGCCATTGAGGTCCTGACCGACCTCGGGCTCGGGGATCGATTACATCACCGTCCGGCGGAGCTTTCCGGGGGACAACAACAGCGGGTTTCCCTCGCCCGCGCCCTCGTCAACCGACCCGCCATCGTCTGGGCCGATGAACCGACGGGAAACCTGGATGACGAAGGGTCGAAGCTGGTGACCTCGCTCCTGCGCGAATTGAATCGGAAGTACTCGCAGACGATGGTGGTTGTCACCCACGACGCAGAAGTTGCGACGGGCTGTGACCGGACCCTGCGGATGAAGGATGGACAGTTCGTCACCTGAGGGGCGGGGAGTTGGGAATGGTTGACCCCACCATCCTCGTTCTGCTGCTCATCGTCCTCATAGTGTTCGTCGGGTCGGCCGTCGTGGCCCTCCGGAACCGGCTTACGTTCCGCATCGCGATGCGCAACGTCCGGCGTAGCCGCGGTCGCACGGTGCTCCTCATTCTGGGGCTCCTCGTGGGGACCACGATCATTTCTGGGAGCTTCGTGGTCGGCGACACGGTCACGCAGCTGAATCTCCATTACACCTACCTCGGCGGGGGCTACGTCGACGAGGCGATCTATGGCATCGCGCCGTCCGGGGGCCATTTGTATTTCCCATACAGCACCTACAGCCAAATCGCCCAGCTCGCCGGCACCAACCCGTCGATCGCCGGCATCACTCCGGCCATCATCGACCTGACCCAGGCTCTCGACAAGTCGACCGGGATCCCTCAGACGAACCTCAACCTGATCGGGACGAACGCGAACCAAAGTGCTGCCTTGGGGACCTTTGTCACCGATAGCGGCGCCCAGGTGGCCGGCCCGGTCCCGGGCCAGATCCTGCTCGATGACGAGGGGGCCCGTCAGATGAACGCCACCGTCGGAAACACTCTCGTCCTGTTCGGCCCGCACACGCTGGTGGTCAAGGTCCAGGCCGTCGTTCAGGACAACGTTCGGGGTGCATACCTGACCGCCGGCCTGAGCGGGGGGAACGTCTTCACCGACCTTTCGACCGCCCAGGCGCTCCAGAACGTCTCGGGCCTCATCAATTACATCGCCGTTACGAATGTGGGGTCGCAGGCCAGCGGGGTGGGCCTCTCCTCATCGGTCAGCTCCTCATTGAATGCCACGCTGACCGCCGTCACCGGCGGTGCCGCGCTCAAGGTCTACTCGCCGCTCCAGACCAGCGTCGCGAATGCCGTAGCCTCGTCGGTAAACACCGAGACGATCTTCCTCGTGCTCGGGCTCTTCTCGATCGTCGCCGGAGCGATGCTCATCGTCGGCATCTTCGTCATGCTCGCCGAAGAGCGCAAGGGCGAGATGGGCATGCTCCGTGCGGTCGGCGTCCAACGGGGCGACCTGGTCCGGATCTTCTACTTCGAAGGGCTCGTCTACTCCGTGGGGAGCGCCCTCGCCGGCACGTTCCTCGGTGTGATCGCCGGCTATTCGCTCGTCTGGGCGTTTAGCATCCTCCTCGCGTCCGGAAACCTGACCTCGAACGCCATTTTGCAATCGTTCACCGTCACACCGATCAGTCTGGTGGAGAGTTACGTCCTGGGCTTCCTCCTCACGATCGTCACGGTGACGCTCGCCAGTCGCCGCGCGAGTCGCCTCAACATCGTTCGAGCGATTCGCGACATCCCGGAACCGCCCCCGTCCGTCAGGATCTACCGGTACCTGGCCTACCTCGGGGCAGTTCTCGCGGCCCTCGGTGTCCTCGTTTTCGCAACGAGCTTCCGGGGTTCCTCGGACGTTTCTGTCCCCGTACTCGGCGGCGCGCTGCTGATCCTGGGGCTCGGCCTGATCGCCTCTCGATTCTTCAAGAACCGTCCGGTGTTCAGCCTCGTGGGCCTGGCCCTCCTCCTCTGGGCAGGTGCGGAACCGCTGCAGACCGCCGTCCTCGGTTCGAGCCATTCCGGCGGGATCTTCGTCGTCTTCGTCTCGGGAATCCTGATGGTCGCGGGGGCACTGCTCCTCTTCGTCTTCAACTCGACCAGCCTCGTCAACGGGATGCTCCGGCTCGCGTCCGGGCGCTCCGGACGCACCCCCGTCGCCCGCGTCGCGTTAGCGCATCCGAGCCGACAGCCGGCCCGGACCGCCATCACGCTGTCGATCTTCGCTCTCGTTGTCTTCACCATGGTCGCTGTGGCCACCTTCGGATCCACCGTCGAGTCCAATCTCAACACTGTCATCAACAATGAATCGGGGGGATACAGCATCGTAGGATTTTCCACCTCAACGATCCCGGACCTGCCCGGGAAGGTGGCCAACAACTCCACCCTGGCCGCGGCCTTTTCGACCGTCGTGCCTCTGGTCGCGGGGGCCGTGAACGTCAATGCGACCGGATACTCGATGAACCCGTTCGCCGACACGTTGTTCGCCGCCCCAACGAATGCCGGCCCCGCCTCGAACTTCTACAGCACGAACCGGTTCAATTTCTACGCGACGCTGCACGGCATGACGGCGGCCCAGGTGTGGGCGGCGCTTCAGACGGACCCGACCGCTGCGGTGGTCGACCAGACCTATGATCCGGCGCCGGGGGCCATTGGCGGGGGCCCGGTCGCCGCGCACCCCTTGGTGCACCCGGGAGACTCGGTGAGGTTGAGCCGGCCGGGATCGACGGGGCAGACGAGCGTGACGATCCTCGGGGTGCTTTCGGAGACGATTCTCAACGGGATCTGGGTGAATCCCCAGACCGCCGCCGCGACCGGGTACCTGAACCAGACGCTGTACTTCTTCACGGTCCGATCGGGCGTCTCCATCTCGATCGCCGATACGGAGGCGAAGACCGCCTTCTTCAGTGCGGGGCTCGTGCTGTTCGACATCGGGTCGCTCATAGCGACGGCCATCGCGGGGGAGGAGGGCATCATCACTCTGCTCGAGATTTTCGTGGGTCTCGGGCTGGCCGTCGGCATCGCCGCCATGGGAATCGTGGCCCTCCGCGCGGTGGTCGAGCGTCGCCGAGAAATCGGGATGCTCCGGGCGGAGGGGTTCACTCAGGGGATGGTGCTCAAGGCGTTCGTGCTCGAGTACAGTTTCGTCACGGTGCTCGGACTCGCGATCGGAACCTCTCTCGGGGTCCTCATCGTGTACAACCTGGCCCTGTCCCCAAATGCCGCTGCCTCGGGGATCGTTTCGTTCAGCATCCCGTGGCTCAACATCGGGATCGTCCTCGCCGCCGCGTACGGGTTGGCGATGGCCGCGATTGCCGGGCCCTCGTGGAGAGCGTCCCGCATTCCGCCCGCGGAGGCGGTCCGCTCCACGGACTGAGGAATCCCCCCACCCGCCACCTCCAGGACGGACTCGGCCCGGGCCCGGTGGGCTCGACGGACCCGGGGTCCCCCTCGCCCGATACGTCTTTGAGCCGTCCCTCTCTTCCCTCGCCCGATACCGATGGCGAGGCTCTTCGAACGGAGACGGTGGCCCGGACCTGAGTACCACGTGCAAGCGACCTTCCGAGCCCCGCGGCCGTACGTGTTCGCCTGGTGCACCGACTACTCACCGGGCGACGCGCAGCTCGAGGGGGAGGGATATCGACGGATGGTCGTCCAACGCACCCGTCGGCGGGTCGTCTTCGAGGATCTCGAGGAGTCCCCGCGCGGATGGGATTGGACTCGATGCGACGTCGAGCTGACGCCGCCCGACCGATGGCACATGGAGAGCACCGGGAATCGGCGAGAGGTCGTCGCCGACTACCAGCTCACGGAACTCCCCGACCGGCGGACCCAACTGGACCTGTGGTGGCGTCGCCGGCCCGGACTTCTCGAGTTCACCCCTCGCTCGAAAACGGAAGGAGAGCGCTCGGGAACCGTCGGGTGGAAGCATTTCACCCGGGCGCTCGAGCGCGACTACCGGAAGAGCCGCCCTCGGCCCCGCGACTGAGCCCCCCGGGCGCGCCGCCCTTCCGGCCTCCCGGCGCTGATGGGTTCCCCGCGCCGGCAGGAGTCGCCGCTCGCTCAGAGGGTGTAGCTGTCGCTGATCCGTTTGAAGGCGGGGTCGTCCGCCCGGAACATGTCCGGGTTGGTTCCGCGGATTTCGGCGGTGAAGCACGCCAGCAACTGGAGGGGAAGCACGGCGACCATCGCGCTGAGGAGCTCGGGAGCCTTTGGGAAAAGGAACGTCGAGACCGCCGGGCCGGACAGGTCGTTGGCCGGCTGCTCGAACGGTTCGGCCTGGTCGCGCACGATCAGGATCTCTGCGCCGAGGAGGCGGAGTGCCCGAACGACATCGGTCGCGCGTTCCGCGGGGGGGCCGTGCGGGAAGATGACAGCGGCCGTGTCGCCGGGTTTGAGCGCTTGGAGTCCGCCGTGAAGCAGGTTCTCCATTTCGAAGCCCTCGGCGACCAGATACGAGGATTCCTTCACCTTCAAGGCGCCCTCGCGCGCGGTCGCGATGTTGGGGCCCGCGCCGGCCAGTACGAGCCGGCCCGACCGGGCGAGGGACTGCGCCATCGGCTGGACCACGTGTTGGCGACGTAGGATGTCCTCGTAGGCGGTGGGCATTTCCTCGAGGACGGGGCGGAGGGAGGACAGAGTCCCACCGCCTCGCTCGGCGACCGCCGCCCCGGTCATGGCGAGGGCCATCAGAGTGCCGGTGTAGCTCATGGTGTGGGTCGAGGACTTCTCTTGCGGCGACGTGTGGAGGATCACCTCGGGGACGGACATCGGAGATTCGAGACCGGTCACACCAATCGACCTCGCGCCCGCGCCCTGGGCGAGCTCGAGCACGCGGTTCCCGTACCGTTTCGACCCTCGGTGACTGATGGCCACCACCACGTCGTCCGGCCGCAAGCGGGGTCCATAGTGGCTCAGGTCGAAAGCCGACCTCGCCTCGGCGTCGAGGCCGAGGGAGCGATACAGGTATTCCGTCACGATCGCCGCGTGGCCGCTGGTTCCGGTGCCGGTCAGGTAGACCCGGCGGGCCCCGGCGAGGACCTCGGCAGCGTGTTCAGTAGCGCGGGCTTCCCGACGGAGAATGTCCCGCAGGACGTCGGGCTGCTGGTGGATGCTCTGGTACAATGCGCTGGAATGAGGCGCGCCCACGATCGATTCCCCCCGGATCCTGCCCGGCTCTCAGGGGCCGTCTCTTAAGAAGCCCCGGTCCCGGCGGTCCACCGGCTCGTCCGGCGTCCCGATTCACCAGCGGCGGTAGGTTCGGCGTCCGCCGCGCTCCGGCGGTGCACTGCGCGGAGGCCCAGAACGCCGGCCGTAGGACGGGTTCCCACGGGACGACCGAGCGTATCCACCGCCGCCCCTCGACCGGCCCCCGCCCCGTGGCGGACCGCCTGGTCGGTCGGGCATCCGAGGAGGCGCTGGAGCGTCATAGACGAAACCCGGGATCCGCGCGCGCGGGATCGGAAAGCCCAGCAGCTTCTCAATCTGGTCGAAGTCGTCCTGCTCTTCGGGGCCCACGAGCGTGAAGGCGTCGCCTCGCCGTTGCATTCGCGCGGTCCGCCCTACTCGGTGGACGTAGACCTCGGCTTCGTGGGGCACATCGAAGTTGACGACGTGGCTGACGTCCTCGACGTCGATGCCGCGAGCGGCGATGTCGGTGGCCACGAGGACCCGGTGCTCCCCCTCCCGGAAGCCCTCCAAGGCCCGGATCCGCTGGCTCTGGCTCCGGTTGCCGTGGATCACTGTCGCAGGAATGTTCCACTGCTGGAGCTGCCGGGCCAATCGGTCGGCCCGATGCTTGGTGCGGGTGAAGACGAGCACGCTGGTCATCGTGGCGTCCTGCAGAAGTTCCCGGAGCAGAGGGGCCTTGAGATACGAGGGCACCGGCAGGGCGAGGTGGGAGACGCCGACGGCGGCCACAATGGCGGGGTCGACATGGACCATCCGGGGGTCGCGGAGGAACTCGTGAGAGAGCTTGACGACCTCGGGTGGCATCGTCGCGGAGAAGAGCATCGTTTGTCGTTCCCGAGGCAGGGAGGAGAGGATCCGCCGGACATCGGGTAGAAATCCCATGTCGAGCATCCGGTCGGCTTCGTCCAGCACCAGGATCCGAAGGTTTCGGAAATCCACGTATCCACGGGCCATGTGGTCGAGCAGTCGGCCCGGCGTCGCCACGATGATCTCAACCCCACCTCGAAGGGCCCGGGTCTGGGGCTCCATGCCGACCCCGCCATAGACCGCGGCGCCGCGTCGCTTGGTGTAGCGGCCGAGCTTCTTGAGAAATCCTTCCGCCTGCAACGCGAGCTCGCGGGTGGGAGTGAGGACAAGGGCGTAGATCCGGCCAGGTGGCAAGTCCATCGTCCGCTCGAGGATTGGGAGGAGGAAGGCGGCGGTCTTGCCGGTACCCGTTTGGGCGGTGGCGACGATATCTCGACCGAGGACGGCTTCGGGGATTGCCCGGCTTTGTATCGGGGTCGCGGTATGGTAGCCCATCTCGCGTGCTCCTTGCCGGAGCGTGGCATGAAGGGGGAGCTCTTCGAAACGGACTAGTGGCGGGGCCGCGGGTGGAGGGCGGGTTGGACGTTCGGATTCAGCCATGCAAGTTCTCCTGTCTAACCGGGTCGAGGTTACCGGTCATTGATTAAGTACCCTAACTCGTGATTTCGGAGGGCGGGCGCTTGTTCCGAACGCCTAGTTCAGGCGTGGCCCGGGGTTGACGGATCATCTCTTGGCGAGGCTGTCTCCAGTGTTCGGAGCTTGCACTCATCGTTCAAAGGGTCCGAGGGCTTTATCATTCGGACCCTCGGTTTCGACGGACCGACAATGCGGACCGTCGTCATACCGTTCCGTCCGCCTCCGTCGCTTCTGCGGGCTCTGTACGACGTCCGTTCAATGGTCAATCGGCTCGTCATCGAATGGCGTCACCGACCTGACCTGTCGCGATTCGCTGCTACCAAGCGCTCGTATCCTGCCCTTCGCTCTGTCTATGCCCACCTGGGGTCCAAGTGGGCGGTGGTGGGGTGCAATGAAACCTCGGCGACGCTGAATTCCTGGGACCGAATGTTGCGCAGGGCGCGCGGGCACGATCTCGCCCGGTTCGACCGGATGCGGTCACGGCTCCCTCATCGGGCGCATCTAAAAGCCAGCCTCCACCCGGCCCAGTATCGGTTGAAGGGCCGCGGGTTGGATATCACGATCCATCCCTCCCGACACGTCACGGTCGACCTCTCCCAGGTCCGGAACCCGTTATTCGAGAGATATCTCGGAGAATCGAACGGTAAGTTCGGTCTGAGCGTGACCGACCACCGCCTGCTCTTCCATTTTTATACCCCTACAGAAGCGAGCCGCGCAAAGGAATCCGTGGGCATCGACCTCAACATGTCCTCGTTGGACTACGCGAGGTTGGACGGGCAGATTGGGTCGGTAGACCTTCGGCCGATCAGTCGGGTACAGGGAGCAATGGCTCGGAAACGCATCTCCATACACCGTGCTATTTCCAAGGACGTGCGGCACCAGCGGGCTGTGTTGCGTCGGTACGGCCGGCGCGAACGAAACCGGGCGATCCCGCTTCTTCACGAGGCCGCGAATCCGCTCCTCAACGCCGTAGGGGACCGCAACATCGTATTGGAGGATCTGAATGCGACCACCGACGAGCTGCTGCGTGAGCGGGGCTCATCTGAACGACGCCGCCGGTTGGCGGCTTGGAGCCATGGGCACCTCCAGCGGATCATGTCGTACAAAGCCCGAACCGCAGTCGTGCGGGTGAACCCGAGGGGGACCTCCAGCGAGTGTCCCCGCTGCGGAGGGCCGCTGGCCCACCCGACGTGGCGACGTGCGACCTGCGAGAACTGCAAGGGCGATTTCCACCGGGACCGGATGGCTGCAGTCGCCATTCTTTCCCGGGGGCAGTCGATCCTATGGGGAGCGGCTCTTCCCCCGAACGCGCTCAACGAGCTCCTGGAGGCGGCGCGGTGGCGCCCGGACGATGAAAATCGGCCGGACCCTGCAGGCGAGCCAAAGAAGGGAGACGAAGCGTAGGTGGCTGAGTGCTACTGCATTTGGTCTATCATGAGTAATACACGACCGACCTGGCGGAAGCAGAACGACCCGACTGACCTCTCATGCAGTGACCTCGACGAAACGAATCCACCTTCGCCGGCTGATTGGCGCTACCCGGGCCCGTCGGGAGCGTGGGGCCCTTCATCCCGCGAAGTCCTTTAATGGACAAGTCTCGTAACTTCCCGTTGGCGTCACTATGTCGTCCGGTTCATCGCCTCGAAAGGCTGCCCCCCCGACGGATCCCGCCCGAAAGGCGCCCAAATCCCGGGGGGTCCGGATCGTCACCCCCATCCCGGGCCCCAAGACCCGGGCCATCGTCGCCGCCGACGACAAGTACTTGATGACCACGACGAAGACCTCCCCCGTCGCCGCCGCCGAAGCCGAAGGAGTCTGGGTCACCGACGCCGACGGGAACCGTCTGCTCGATTTCTCTTCGGGCGTTGGCGTCCTGAATGTCGGTCACTGCCATCCCGACGTCGTGGCGGCGGTGCAGCGGCAGACCGCGCGCCTCATGCACTTTGCCGGAACGGACTTCTACTACGCCGCTCAGACCGAGCTCGCCGAGCGGCTGACCCACCTAACTCCCGGGGAGTTCCCCAAGAAGGTCTTCTTCACCAACAGCGGAACCGAGAGCGCCGAAGCGGCGATCAAGCTGGCCCGCTGGAACAAGCAACGGCCCCTCGTGATCGGCCTGCTCGGGGGCTTCCACGGCCGTTCCATGGGATCGCTTGCGCTGACGGCCTCGAAGCCGGTCCAACGGGCCCGCTTCAATGCCCACACGGGCGGCGCCACGCACATCCCGCCCCCCTACTGCTACCGGTGCCCGTACAAGCTCACCTACCCGAGCTGTGACCTGTACTGCGCGAAGATTCTGAAGGAACTCTACTTCGAAACGTCGGTGCCACCGGAGGATGTCGCGGCCATGATCGCGGAACCGGTCATGGGCGAGGGCGGCTACATCGTTCCCCCGAAGGGCTGGCACACGACGATCAAATCGATCCTGGACGAGCACGAGATCCTGTTCATCGACGATGAGGTGCAGTCCGGCTTTGGACGCACGGGTCACTGGTTCGCCGTCGAGCACCACGGCATCGTCCCCGATATCGTGACCACGGCGAAGTCCCTCGGCGGGGGCCTGCCGATCGGTGCGATGATATTCCGCAAAGACCTCGACTACCCGTACAAGGGGCCCCACTCGAACACGTTCGGGGGCAACCTGGTCTCCGTCGCGGCGGCCCAGGCCGTCCTGACCGTGATCGAGAAGGAGCAGCTGCTCGAGAACGCGCGGGTCCAGGGCGCCTACCTCGTCCAACGGCTCCAGGAGCTCCAACGAAAGTACGAGGTCATTGGGGATGTGCGGGGGCTGGGGCTCATGGTCGCCACCGAGTTCGTAGAAGATCCCAAGACCAAGGTCCCCGCCGTTGCCCTCCGGGACCGGATCCTTGTGGAAGCGTACCAGAGAGGTCTGATCCTGCTCCCCTGCGGCAAATCAACGGTGCGGTACATCCCACCCCTGATCATCCAGCGCGACGAGGTCGAAGAGGGGGTCGAGATCCTCGACGCGGCCATCGGGGCAGCCGTCCGGGCCCGATGAAGGCCGGACTTCTCGCAGCGCCCGGTCGCGTCACCGTCGACGAACGTCCCGACCCGACCCCCGGCCCGGGCGAGGTGATCGTCTCGATGGCCGCCTGCGGGATCTGCGGCTCCGACCTCGAGAAGGTCAAGGGAAACTACCGGGCCACCCAGCTCATCGGACACGAACCGGTCGGCACGGTGGCGGCCCTGGGGACGGGCGTCACGGCCCCCGCCGTCGGCACGCGCGTGTTCGCTCACCACCACGTGCCCTGCTACTCATGCCCGGCCTGCTACAGCGGTGCCTACACCTACTGCCCCTCCTACACCAAAACGAACCTCGACCCCGGAGGGTTCGCGGAGCGCTTCCGCGTCCCGGCGGTGAACGTGAGCCGCGGGGCGCTCCTTCCGCTCGCCCCGACGGTCAGCTGGGAAGAGGGGGCGCTCCTGGAACCCGCCGGCTGCGCCCTCACGGCCCTCCGAATCGTCGGGCTGCCCCCGGCGACGACGGTGATGATCCTGGGACTCGGTCCGGTGGGGATCCTTTACGCTCGCCTCGCGCGAACCCTCGGCGCTGGGTGGATCGGTGGGGGGGACCCCTCGTCGCTTCGGCGGACGGCCGCCGGCCGCCGGGGCGTCGACGCCTCCGTGGACCCCCGCAACGTCGAGAAGGTCCGCCAGTTGGTCCAGCTGGCGACCGGGGGGAGAGGCGTCGACCTCGCCGTGGTCGCGACCAGTGCGCCCTCGGCCGTTTCGGTCGCCGTCTCTCTGGTACGTCGGGGCGGCACGGTGAATCTGTTCGGACTCCCCGAGGCCGGCAGCCACCTCGAGGAGGACCTGCAGCAGCTCTATCTCCGGGGCCTGAAAGTGATCCCCACCTACGCGACGACGGAGCGGGACATCGCCGAGGTCCACGCGTTGCTGGCCGCGAAACGGTTCGACGTCCGGGACCTGGTCACCCACCGGTTCGCCCTCGACAAGCTCCCCGAGGCGTTCGAGCTCGCCGCGCAGCCCGAAAAAGCCCTCAAGGTGATCGCCACCGGCCCGGCCTATTCCGGGTGAGAGCGGGCTTACGCCTCGGCGGCCTCGCCGAGCACCTGGTGGCTCACGCGATGACCGGCCCGCACCCGCGCGTGGGGGCCGACGATGGAATGGAGCACCGACGCCCCGGGGGCGATCGTCGCGCCGTCCATCACGATCGCGTCCTCGAGGTAGGCGCCGGCTCCGACCACCGCGTGGGGGGCTACGGTCACCGAGCCCCCGAACGTCGCTCCCTCCACCATGGCCGATGGGTCGATGGCGACGGGGCCTTGGCCCGTCGTTCCTTTCGGGACCGCCCGGCGGCCTCCCCGACCCGCGTCGAAGAGATACCGCTGGGCCCGGAGCAACCGCTCCGGCGTGCCGGCGTCTTCCCAGAAGCCGGTCGCCCGATAGGCGAACACTCCGTCGGCGAGCAAGGTCGGGACGACCTCACGTTCCCAGCTGAGCGGCGTTCGGTCGGGAATGCGGTCGAGGGCCTCGCGCCGCCACACGCCCAGCCCCGCATTGATCCATCGGGAGGGCGCTTCCTCGCGGGTGGGCTTCTCGACGAATCGACGGATCCGGTCGTCGGGGTCGAGCTCCGCGACGCCGTAGGGCGTCGGGTCGTCGACCTCGACGAGCGTCATCGTCCCTAGACCCGCGTGCGCCGCATGCTGGGCCAGCAACGACGCGAGGTCGAATCCGGCGATCACATCCGAATTCATGAGAAGGAACGGGTCGGACATTCCCGCACCGGCGTTCCGCATGGCGCCGCCGGTCCCCAACGGCTCGGCTTCGACTATGGTGCGGACGGGGAGGTGGGGCGGGTGCTCGGTAACGTACCGGGCGATCGCGTCGGCCTTGTACCCGGTGGCGAGCACCGCCTCCTCTACGGTGGGAGGGAGCAGGTCGAGCACGTGGTAGAGCATCGGTTTGCCGGCGATCGGGATGAGCTGCTTGGGGACCGAGTAGGTCACCGGCCGAAGCCGGGTCCCAAACCCCCCGATGAGCACCAGCGCCTTCATCCGGGCCGACCGGGGCCGTCGCCCGACTTTATCACTTCGGTCGAGTCGTAGCCGGTCGGGCGGGGTCTACCGTCCCCTTCGAGCGACGCGCGAGGCGTGGGGGCCGCAGGTCCCACGCGTTGAACACGCTCTCGTCGGCGAGCGCCACGCGGTGCACGGACCGGAACCGCTCCCGCAGACGACGTTCGAGCTCCTCCGGGTCGACCGAGGGAATGTTGCCGAAGAGCGTGGCCATCAAGCGGAAGAGGTAGACCGAGAGCGGCGCCGGGTCCTCGGCCGGCCGGGTCGGGAACAGGGTGGCGATCGACAGCCACCCTTTCGGGTCCAGGACCCGGGTCGCCTCGTCCAGGGCCTGCTCCATCTCGGCCCCCGAGGGAATGTCGTTGAAGATGACGCCCGTCGCGCTGCCGTCCTCGATCGGGATGTGGACATGGGAGCCGTCGAGGATGGTGACCTTCCGATGGTCGTATTCGAAGGAGACCTGGGGGGGCTTAACGAGGTACAACCGTCCCCGGACGAGCCGGCTCGAGATCCTCCGGAGCACCGTTTGCCGGACGGGGTCGAAGAAGGGGGAAGTGACGACGACGATCGTTCCCTCGAGATCTTCCGTCTGCGGCGCTACGTGGGCGGTGAGGTAATCGGCGTATTCCTGGAGGACCGTGAAGATCGCTTCCCGCAGCATGATCTCCCGCCGGCGCCGGCCCTCGGGGCCGACGGCGTAGACCCGCTTTCGGGGTCCCCGATGGCTCTCCGACCATCGGCTGCGTACCTGCGCCTGGACCTCCATCGAGCGAAGGACCCGGTACAGGTTCCCGACCTCGACGTTGAATCCGGCCGAGGTCAGCTCTCGCTGAATGGCGTAGCCGTGGAGCTCCTTTCCATGGAGCGCACGGAGCACGGCGCGCTCCAGGACATCCTTTCGCACGGGGATGGTAAGCTCAATTATACATATAGCCGTTTGCGACAACCCAGCTAAATACTCCGGAGGGCCTAGACGGGGCATGTCGACCTTTACGGTTCTGGGAATCGCGGGCAGCGAACGTGAGGACTCTCGGGCGCGCACCGCCCTCCAAGTCGCCCTCAAGGCGGCCCGCAAAGCGGGCGCCAAGGTCGAGGTGTTGGACGTCTCCAACCTCGACGGACGCGCCGGCACCGTCCACGACCTGCCCTCGGACGAGGTCGCCGACCGCGTCGGGACCGCGGTGGCGAACGCGGACGCCTTGATCGTGGCCACCCCCACCTTCCACGGCGGCGTGAGCGGACCGCTCCGCGCCATTCTCGAATCGATCCCCAACGACGCCATCGCCGGCAAGGCCACCGCCCTCGTGTCGGTCACTGGCGGCTCCGCCGACCGGGGGGACCCGCTCGAACCGCTCCGCCAACAGCTCCAAGGCCTCCACGCCTGGGTCGTACCCAACCGGGCGGTCGTTCCGTTTGCCTTCCGTGCTTTCGATCGAGCCGGGAACCCTACCGACCCCATCGTCCGAGAACGGCTCGAGACCGTCGGGCGGGAAGTCGCGCGATACGGCCGGCTCCTCCAGGCGATGCGGCCGGCCCCTACGCCCTCACCGGTTCCGCCTCCGACGGCGCCGCTCCCCACCGTTCGTGGGCGTCGCGCGAGCTAGCCACCCCCCGAACCGCTAGACGAATCCCGGGCCCCTCGGGGTGAACCGGGGAACCCTTTTCCGACCCCATCCGTGTCGGCCCCGGCGTGCCGGGACGGAGCGAGGTCGACGTCGTCGTCGTCGGAGGGGGCCACAACGGCCTCGTCGCGGCGGGCTACCTCGCGAAGGCCGGGGCCCGCACGCTCGTACTCGAACAGCGGGGGATCGTCGGCGGCGCGTGCGTGACCGAGGAGCCGTGGCCGGGCTTCAAGATCAGCACTTTCTCGTACGCCGCGGGACTGCTCCGGCCCCAGATCGTTTCAGACCTCGAGCTCCCACGCTTCGGCTACCAGACCTTCCTCCTCGATCCCGAGATGTTCGTCCCCCTTCCGGGGGGACGCTCCCTGACGCTCTGGAACGATGACGACCGTTCGGCCCGCGAGATCGCCCGATTCTCCGCTCGGGACGCGTCGGCCTACCCCAGGTACTCCCAGTACTGGACCGAGGTCATCGAGCTCCTGGACCCGTTGCTCCTGTCGGCTCCCGTCCCGCTCCCGGAGCTCCTCGAGTTCGTGCCAGACGACCGGGTCGAAGCGCTCGTTCGCGACCTGTTCCTCCGGAGCGCGGCCGATATGCTCGACGAGTGGTTCGAGTCGGAGGAGCTCAAAGGGGCGCTCTGCACGAGCGCCATCATCGGCACCTTCCTACCGCCGGATGCCCCGGGCACTGCCTACGTGCTCGCGCATCACAAGCTAGGGAACATCGAGGGTCACGCGAAATCCTGGGGGCTGGCCCGCGGCGGAATGGGGGGCATCACCCAGGCCCTCCGGCGGGCTGCGGAGCATTTCGGCGCCACAGTTCGCACCGACGCTCGGGTGCAGCAAGTTCTGGTCCGGGACGGACGTGCGGTGGGGGTGGTATTGCAGGGTGGTGAGCGCGTCGAGGCGCGGGTCGTGGCCTCCACCATCGACGCCCGCCATACTTTCCTCCAGCTGCTCCCACCCGAGGCCCTCAATCCGGAGTTCCGACGCCAGGTAGGTTCCATCCGGAGCCGGGGCTCCGCGCTAAAGTTCAATGCGGCGCTCGATGGCCTGCCGGACTTCACCGCCGCGCCCGGCGTGCCGGGGCCGCACCACCGAGGGTTCGTGGACCTCATACCGAACATGGACTACGCCCGGGCCGCGTTCGACGACGCCTGGCATGGCCGGTTCTCCCGGCGGCCGTTCATGGACATCGTCTTCCAGAGCGCTGTGGACGACTCCGTGGCGCCGCCCGGAAAACACACGATGAGCTGCTTCGTGCAATACGCCCCGACTGAACTCACGGGAACCACCTGGGACGCCGCGAAACCGGACGTGGCGAACACGGTGCTCGACACGATCGAGGAGTACGCCCCGAAGATTCGCACCGTCGTCCGGCACTGGCAGGTGATATCGCCGGCTGACATCGAATCGACCCTCGGGATGACCGGTGGGAACATCTTTCAGGGCGACATCACCCCCGATCAGATCTTCACGTTCCGGCCGGTGTTGGGCTGGTCCCAGTACCGAACGCCGGTCAAAGGCCTCTACCTCGCGGGGTCCGCAGCCCATCCGGGGGGAGGCGTGCTCGGCGCGCCGGGCCACAACGCGGCTCGGGCGATCCTCGAGGACTTGGCACTGGCCGGTCGCGCCTAGCCCGGGCGTTTGCGGTGGGTCAGTCGCTCGACGAGTACGCTGAGACGTCGGATCCGCTTATCGGACCGTTTCGCGGCATTCAACCAGGCCACGTGCCGCTCTTGGTGGGAGTACGAGAGCTGCCCGAAGAACTCGCGGGCCGGTCACGGGTCACAGCTTTTCAGCTCCGTCCCCTTACAGAGAGTGAGATGAGCGGTGAGCCCCCCTCGGACCCGACTCCGCCAACCGAGACCGAGAAATTGCCTGCGACGACGCGTTACGTGCTGGGTTTGCTCCGGCGAGCTCCGAACCGACCGGCCGTCTCCGAGGAGGAGGCGGAGCGGATTCAAGAAGGCCACCTGGCCCACATCCGACGGCTCGAAAAGGCGGGGAAGATCATCGTCTCTGGCCCATTCGAAGGGGATGGGGACCTCCGCGGCGTCCTGATCTTCTCCGCCTCTTCCTTCGACGACGTGCGTGGGTTGACTGAATCGGATCCGGCCCTCATGAACGGCCGCCTCGTCCTCAATCTCTACACCTGGGTTGCACCCGCCGGGCTCCGCATCGGTCCCCCTCGAGCGGTCCCCGTCGATGATCCGGACATGGGGACCGGTTCGGACCCGCTTCCGCCGCTCTAAACTGCGGGATCGGCCGAAAGCTTTCCCGGCTCGAATCGACCGACCGAAGCTAACCGTTTACGCTCGACCGAGTTTCCGCCGGGTCCCGTGAGCGCAAGGTCCTGGAGAAGAAAATGGCCGAAATGAGTCGGGTCGGCCGCTGGCTCGTGAATGCGGGCAATGCTCGACGCTCGAGACGTCTCCTGGACTCCATTGGGAACCGGTTGCCCCTCCCATCTTCGCCCCGACTCCTCGAGCTCGGGGCCGGTCGAGGCGGGTTGTCGGCGTTGCTGCAGCAGCGGTACCGACCGGGACATCTGGTGGTCACGGACTACGACCCTCGGCAAGTCGAGGCGGCGAGGGCCTACCTCTCCGGTGAGCTCGGCCCCCTCCCCCCGACCATCGAATTGCGCCCGCTGGACGCGCGGGTGATTCCGTTCGGCGACGGCTCATTCGATGGCGTCTTCGCGATCAACATGTTGCACCACGTCGAGGCGGAACACTCGGAGTACCGGGAACGCCCCGGGGTGCTGCGGCAGATTCGGCGCGTGCTCTCACCGGGCGGGTGTCTGGTGTTCCGGGATTTCTCTCGAACTCGGGACGTGCGACAGACGCTGAGGGAGCTGGGCTTCATCCCGCTCTTCGAAAAACCCGGCTGGCGCGGACGCTACCTCGGGGTGTTTCAATCGCCCTCCTGAATGATGTCGCGGTCTTGCCATCGACCGCGCACTCCCTTATTGAGTTCGCCTCGGGGAGAACTTCGACGCCGTCGGATGGGACGGATGTGCCCCAGTCAGGCTTCGCAGTCAGGGTGCTGGCCGTAGTATCTTGTCTGCGACCGCGCCCCCTTCGAAGTCGCCCCTTCGCGTTCATGGGAACACCCAACGCGACCGACAAGACGTTCCCAAGCGGAGCAGAATGTCGACCCTCCGACCCCCGGGCTCACCGAGGGACCGAGGATCCCGACCTCGGATCCCCTTCGGCCATTCTAACCCAACATTCTCTCGTTGTGCCCATCGGAGGTGTGCGTGTTCGGAGGAGTTGTCGCGCGGCCCCGAGAACGAGTCACCGCTAGAGAGTAAGCCCTGGGTGTGCGAGCTATACCCCCCCCTTTTCGTGAGTCAGCCCGCAGACTCGGAGACCCATGGCGTCTCCGGGGCCGTTCGCCGAAAGGTGCTTTCTGCCGAGGGGTCAACAAACTTTTCCCGCCGCGCCCTGTTGCTTTAATACAGTCCAGCCGTGCAATTCTTTTCAGGTCCGGTCCGACGAACCGAATGCCGAATTCACACTCGACAATGACGAATCCGCACGTCATAGATTGGTTGCTCGAGGAAGATCAGCCGACAGTTCGCTTCTACACGTTGGTCGACCTTCTGGATCACAAGGAAAGTGAGCCGGGAGTAAGGGAGGCCCGTGCTAACATTCCAAAGAAGGGATGGGCCAAGGAGATTCTGAAGCTACAGAGACCCGGAGGCTACTGGGAAGCTCGCGAGCCCAAGCCGACAGATTTCCTCGGACAACTTGACTTTCTCTATCAGACACAATATGTCGCGTCCGCTTGGCGAGCCCTCGTTCTCGCGGACCTGGGGCTCACTTCGAAAGAAGAGGGAGTCAGAAAGATCGCCGATCTCTTCTTCAGGTACAAGCTTGAACTGGGCACGGCGTGCAACATGTTCAACGACGAAGTGTGCCTAGTCGGAAATGTCGCGCGGATGCTCACCCGCTTCGGATACGGCGATGACTATCGGGTGAAGAAACTCTTCGACCGGCTGGTCGAGGATCAGAAGGAAGACGGCGGATGGCATTGCGTTCCTTCGGACCGAGGCACCTTAGACGGTTGGGAAGGACTCGCCGCATTTGCCGTTCTTCCAAAGTCGAAAATGTCCAGCAAGATCAAGAGATCGATCGACCGAGGAGTCGAATTCTATCTCCAGAGAAAGCTGTTCGATGATGGAGAAAAGAGATACGGGCCGTGGTTTAGGTTTCACTATCCCGTTCATTGCTACTACGACATTCTGGTCGGCCTTGACCTGATCACAAGCTTAGGCTACGCCGATGATCGGCGGCTCCGGCCCGCCCTCAAGATCCTCCGCGACAAGCGTCGAAGTGACGGGACCTGGGTCCTGGACCGGGTCCACCCAGACCTTGGACCGGGCGCGGGGTACAAGCCCCATACGAAGAGGATTCGCCCCTTCGCGTTGGAACGGGCGGGCGAGCCGAGCAAGTGGATTACCCTGACGGCGCTTCGCATCTTGAAGCGGGTCGAGGAAGCGAGCTGAGTCTTGAGTCCGAGGCCCGTTTCCAAAAGCAGGATTGGGTGGGATGCGGTCTCGTCGACGGATGCGAGTTTCTTCTCGACTGCGAGGATGGCTTACGGGAGCGGGGTCGGACCCCAGTGTCCGGTGGCGCTACTGGACGGAAGTGGAGGGCCGGCCGCCTAGCGACTCTCGGGTTCGTGCGGCCCGTCGGGCGATCGGCCGCACCGGGTGGGCCGCAGGGATACTCAAGCATCAGTTTCGCGACGGGCGCTGGACCACGCCCGGGTCCTCGGATCAGGAACTCTTCCGACCGAAGTACATTGTGACGAATTGGCGGGCCATCCTCCTCGCCGAACTGGGCATGACCCGGGACGACCCCCGGATTCGGCGCACGTCCGAGCTCATCATGCGCCGATGGACCGAACGCGGTACGGACCTTCTAGGCGGCCCGGACGGGGAAGTCTGCGTTACCGGCAACGCGGCTCGGATGTTGATTCGGTTCGGCTACCTGGACCACCCGGTGGTCCAACGTTCCATCGCCTGGCTCGTTCGGACGCAGAAGCCGGACGGAGGATGGTATTGCTTTCCCTCGAGTTCCGGATCCTTGGATTGCTGGGAAGGACTCGCGGCTTTCGCAGAGATCCCGGAGGATTCTCGCGAGGAGTCGGTTCGTCGATCGATCGAGTGGGGAGCGGAATTCTACTTGAAGCGCCGGCTGATGAACGAAGGCAGAGTCCGGTATCCACCGTGGTTCCGGATCCACTACCCAAACCACTACTACTACGACCTGCTGGTCGGGCTTCGAGTCTTGACCCGCCTCGGGTACGGTTCCGATCCCCGAATCCGGCCCGCGCTACGTTGGCTGCTCGGCAAGCGCCGGCAGGACGGAACTTGGGCGACCGATGCCGATCATCCGGATCTCGACCCTCGGCGTGGGGGGTACTCGTTCGACGAGGGACCGGTCTGGCCGTTGCGGCTCGAACCGCCGAACGCCCCGAGCCGCTCCGCGACGGTCGAGGCCTTGGGCGTGCTGTCCCGAGTGGAAGCCATATGAGTTTTCGGAAGAGATGGCTGCGGGGACTCGCTCGGAGAATCGCTCAGGAAATCTCTCGTGAGGGCCGGCTCGGATGAGCCGAGGGCCCCTCACCGCCTCACTGGAATCCGTCCGACGTCTGGCGGTCGCAAAGCAGCATCTGGCCGGGAAGCTGCCAGCAAGGGCCACGGCGAAGGCGATGCTCTCCGTGGTGCGAGACCTGGCCTACGTTCAATGGGACCCCGTCACCGTCGTGGCCCCATCCCACCTCATCTCTTTCTGGTGCAGGGTCGGAGATTTCCAACCCTCAGAGTTGGATCGACTCCTATGGGAGGAGAAGACGCTGTTCTTACACTGGACCCCGATCGCTTCGATCGTCCTGACCGAAGATTATCCCCTCTACTATTCGCTCATGCGCCGATATCCCGAGTCCCTCTCCCGATCCTGGGCCAACCACCGGACGCGGGCCAAGAAGTTCCTAGCCGAGCATTCCGAACTCCGGAGGAAGATGCTGAATGAGCTCCGGAAGGGACCGCGTCAACTGAGTCAGTTCGAGGACCACACTCGCACCCGGAGGAACGAAGGCGAGTGGTCTTTTGGAAGCGATGTCTCCCTCATGCTCTTCCACCTGCTGATGAGCGGAACGGTGATGGTAGTCGGCCATCAGGGAAACCAGAACCTCTGGGGCCTTTCCGAGCGGTTCCTTCCGGACTGGGTTGAGAAGAAGGAATTACCAGACGAAGACGTCGACCGCGCGGCCGCGCAGAGGGCCATTCGTGCCCTCGGGACCGCTACTCCTACCGAGATCAACTACCATTTCGTCCGCGGTCGCTATCACAACCTTCGCGCGACACTGGCGCGCCTCCTGAAGGAATCGACGATCCATCGCGTGCACGTGGAGGGGTTTGGCAATCGGGACGAGCGATACATCCACGATCAGGACGTTCCTCTCCTGGAATCGATGGGTACTGCGGCCTGGCAGCCCCGAATGTCCCTGCTCCCCCCGTTCGACAATCTGATCTACAGCCAGGCCAGAACGAAGAGGCTGTTCGGTTTCGACTACGTCCGTGAACAGTTCCTGCCGAAAGAGAAGCGAAGGTTCGGGACGCACGTACTTCCCATCCTTTGGGGAGACCAGCTCATCGGCAGGATCGACCCCCGCTTGGACAAAGGGCGTGCAGAACTCGTGATCAATGCCGTCCACGCGGAGCCCGACGCGCCCGGTGACCGGGAGGTTGCCGCCAAGATCGGAGAGACGATCGCCCGGTTCGCAGCGTTTCTTGGAGCGAGCCAAGTGACCTACACCTCCCGGGTTCCCGGGGCATGGAAGAGTTCACTCTGTTGAGTCGGGCCAATTCTCCCGCATGGCTCCCAAGGCAGTACATCGGGCCCAGCGACGCGGGTCACGACGAGGGGGCGACCGATTTCTTCGAAAGGGAGCTTGGATGACGACCTCAGGGAGCCCTTGGTAGGGGCCCGTGGCTCGAACGGGCTCTGGGCTTGTTTTGGAAGCCCCCGACCAGAGGGAACTGAACCCCGGGTACGATTCCTTACCGAAGCCAAGGGAGGGACCTGCATCTAGAGTTCAATGCCACTTCCACTCCCGCAGATTCGCTGGGGTACGGATGGCTTGAATTCCCACGAGAGCCGCGTCCTTCTGGAAATGGACGGGATGGCCCGCGTCATCCTGCGGGGGGGGCGTGCGGAATGCCATGAATCTTGAGCCGGAAGGGATTCGGCCGCTGAACTTTCCCCTTGGGCTGAGACGCAGGGGGCTCCTTCGTTTTACCCACCGGAAAGCGGGGTCCGGCGACCGCCTTAGATGGCCAAATCACGTGGATAGAACGTCGCGGATGACGTTCGGCCAGCCGGGGCGAGCCGGATGTACGATCACTTGCCTAACGCTGCACCGGCGGGGTGTTAACGCGCTGATTCCGCCACGCGGGAGGGATCCTGGCGACGAGCTTTCCCTGGAGAACCTTCGACACCGATTGGGCAATTTCATCTTGCGTCGCGAAAATGTCGGTCAGCTCACGGTCGAATCTGCTGACCCACAAGTGGTCCTCTGTCCTCGCATCGATCAGTTGGACCGCAATCCGGATCGTGTTCGCAGAACGGCGCACGCTGCCCTCAAGGATCGAACCAACCGACAGCTCGCGGCCGATCTCTCGGATTCCCTTGCGAACTCCTTTGTACTGCATGACGGAGGTCCGTGCGACCACCCGCAGCACCGTTCCTCGCGAGAGAAGGCTGATCAGCTCCTCCGTCAGGCCATCGGCGAAGAACTCGTCGTCCGGATCCGAACTCAAGCTGGCGAACGGAAGGACCGCTAGCCGTACATACGACCCGGTGTCCCGTGGAGAGGAGGGAAACGTAGCGCCCTCGGCCAACGCATGCAAATGGTAGGCCCGAATAGGAAACTCTGCATTCTTCAGCGAAGGAGTCACCAGGTCCTGCCAGCTCACGGGTAGTTTGTTGCGAATCTGATCGAGTACTTGCTCGGACACACAAATTCCACCGGGCTCCGCCAGTGGTTCAAACCGGGAGGCGACATTGACCGCGTCTCCGACGATGTCATCTCCCTGGTCGATGATTTCTCCGACGTGGATGCCGATTCTGAGCGCGATCCTCTCTTGGGGCTCGATCGATGAGCTGCGCAGACCGAGCATGGCTTGAATCTTCTGAGCACACAGTACGGATTCCAGCGCACTGGGGAACTCCACGAGGAACCCGTCGCCCATGGTCTTGATCACCCGTCCTCCGTGCAGGGCGAACAATGGGCGGAGCAGCGACCGATGCTCCTCGAGCAGACGCACCGCGACGACCTCGTCGCGTTGCGTAATGGCCGTGAATCCGACAATGTCGGTGAACATGATCGCGGCCAGTCGGCGGGCGCCCTCGGGCACGCGCCGAGAAGATTCGTCCGACAGTTAAAGCTCCGGGTCGAGAGGTCCCGCCGACAGAGCGTCGGCGGCCACCCAGGTCCTGAAGGGGAGCCGACCGGAGTGGGTGACCGACCTCGGTCGGACCCTCTTGAAGGGATCCTCCTGAGCGCGCTCCCTACATCTCCGAGTCATCGGAGCTCCCCGGCGTCCATCCCACGCCGTGGATGCACCTCCGGCCTCCCCTGTCAGCGGAAGCCCGATTCCGAGTGCGCTACTCCGGACCCGCTACCGTGACGGAGTGGATCCCGGGGAACACGAAGGGAACTTGGTTCCAAGACCTGCCGGCATCGGGTGAAACGAACAGCTGGCCGGACGTCGTCCCTACGTAGATTCCGGCGGGGTCCAACGCATCGCAGGCCAGCCCCTCCCGATGGGTTCCGTAGTCTCCAGGAAATCGGCTCGGGGGCATCAGCGTGCGCCACTCTTTGGTGGACTCGGTCCACTCGTGGACTTGAAGCCCCCCACCGAAGGTCAGGCGAGCCTCGCTGAGGAGAGGGACAAAGAAGGCGCGTCCGGGGAGATGCTTCGCGGTCGCCACCACGAAGCCGAAATCGTCGTCCAGCGACTTCCCGATTCGTTCCCAGCGGTCACCGGCGTCGCGGCTGACATAGATTCCTCCGTGGTCTTGTCGGTACACGATGTCTGGGTTGGCCGTGTCGAGAGCGACTTTATGAACGCACTGCCCGACCGCGGGGAACTTCTCCGGATTGAACGGGGTTTCGACCCCTTGATTCGCCAGGGCCCAGTTCTTCCCGCCGTCGTCCGAGCGGAATAGCCCCGCCGACGAGATTCCAGCGTAGATCCGATCGCGGCGCGTAGGGTCGACAATAATGGTGTGGAGACACGGGCCCCCATTGCCGGGGGTCCACTTCCCCCTCGTGGGGTGATCGTTCAGGCCGGAGACCGGCATCCAGGAGGCTCCCAGGTCATCGCTCCGGTGTAGCGAATAGGGGTCGAGACCCATGTAGAGGGTCTCCGGCTCGCTGGAGTGTCCCGGCTCGAGGTGCCAAAGGTTCGTCACAGCGTAGGTGGGGGGCGGGGCCTCCGGACGTTCGGGGTCGAATCGGGGCTGCCTCGCCGCCTTGGCCTCGAGCATCGGAGTCCCGATTTCGTCCCACTTCTTCCCGTAGTTGTGGGAACGGTAGAGCGCCGGTCCCCAGAGCCAAGAGTTGACGCAGGCGTAGATGTCCCCGGGATGACGGGGGTCAGCGGCCATGTGGAAGACCTCATAACCGGTTTCAATCCGAGATGTGAGCTTCCATTTGTCGCGCGCTACGTCCCCCTCGACGACGTAGCCTCCCTTCCGCGTTCCGACCAGGATGTGCATCTTGTGGGCTTCCATGACGTCTCTTCCTTCCGATGGGTCCGCCGAGAACTGTGCGACCCCCCATAGCCAGCTCCGTTTAATCCATTAAGCTCGCGCCCCCGGATCCGAGGCTTCGGCTGGCTGAATCTCTGGTCCGCGCCGGCCGACCAGCCGCTACCGGAGGGAACTGAACTCTTGGTTCAGTTCCTCACCCGAAGCCAAGGGAGGGAATCGAACCCCCAGGAAACGGATCTGCAGTCCGTCGCATTAACCATTCTGCCACCTTGGCGCGCAGCGACGGAGGCGCCCTGCATTAAAAACGGTCGGGGTGGACGGCGCGGGGACCGACGGGCCGGAAACCCCGGACGGCGGACAGCAGTCCGTCGCGCACGCTCGACCGGACGCGGCCCGCGAACGACAAGGATTCTCCGGCGGCCGTCGTCTCCCCCCGACGGATCTGTTCGAGAATATCGTCGAGGGAGGCCACATCCCCGGGGAACTCCGTGAACGCTCGACCCACCCGGTCCGGCTCGTGCGCGTCGCTGCCCCCCGTGCTCGCGACGGAACGACGGGCGGCGAGCAGCTCCGCGCGCGTGTTCGCGAGCTCGGAGGTCTTGCCATTCCGGCCCTCGATGCCTTCCACGCGGGCCTCGGTTGCGAGCCGCCGGCCGACGCCGTGGACCCACCGGAACGGATGGGCCAGAACGGAGACCCCTCCGAGCGCGTCGACCCGTTCGAGGGTTTCCACGAGGGGGCGACCCGGCGGCGGGGACTCCGTCACGCCGTAGGCCAGCAGATGGCCCTCGTGGGTGGAGATCTCCACTCCGGGGATGAACCAGAACGCCGGATAGGTGGACCGCAATCGACTGAGCTCGAGCAGGCCGTCCGTCGTGTTGTGGTCGGTCAGCGCGAAGCCCTGAAGGCCCTGATAGGTGACTCGCTCGACGATCTTCTCGAAGGAGAGTCGCGAGTCGACCGAGTGACGGCTGTGAATGTGAAGGTCCAGTCGAACAGTGGCGGTCATCGTACCCGGGTACCGGCCGGAAGGTCACCTCCCGGTACTAATAGGTCCCCCGAGGCGAAGTGGATGATGCGCCCCCGGGAGCCTCCGGGTCCATCCAGTTGGACGACGACACGGCTCCCCGTGGGCCAGCTCCCCTCCACCGCCACCGTGCGGTCCCCGATGTCGATGGTCAACTGACCATCGCGGACCGAGGTCACGGTTCCGACGAGCAACGGGTTGGACTCGAACACCGAATATGAGATCGCAGGAGAGCCCGGGGGTCCGGTCGTCACGTAAGCCCCGAGCGGGACGGCCTCGGGAAGGCTCAGCACCTCCACGCGCGAACCTGTATCGGCGGCCAGCACCATTCCCTGCGAGGTCATCTTCCGGATGGTTCGCGGCTCGAGATTGGAGAGCAGCGCCACTCGACGGTCCCGGAGCTCCTCCTCTCGGTAGAACGGCCGAAGCCCCGCCACGACGGTCCGCGGCTTCGCTTCGCCCAGATCGAGCTCGAGCACGTAGAGCTTGTCCGCCGACGGGTGAGGGGCCACCGTTCGGACCCTCGCGGCCCGGATGGCGAACGGTACGAAGGAAGCGTCCGTTGAGCTCGCCCCCGAGGCTTCGACCGTCGGAGGCGGCGACGTGTTCGTGGGGGCTCCCGCGCGAGGGAACAATACCTGGACCTTTCCTATCGACTGCCCCGCGGGCGGTGGGTCCAGCGCGGCCGCCCACTCCCCGGGGCCGGGGCCCTGGGCGAACCCCAGCATCCGCCACACCTGCTCCGACGAGAACGGCAACACCGGGCTCAGCCACGTCGCGGCGGCCTTGAGCAGCCAGAGGCCCTCGTGCACCGTACGCGCCCTATCCGCCTCCGACGCCTGCCACGGCCGGGCTTCCTGGAACCAACGATTCCCTTCCCGGACCTCGGTCAGAGCCCGTTCAAAGGCTTCCTTGAGACGCACGGCCTCGTAGTGGCCGGTGATCTCGGCGTGCGCTCGACGAATCCGGGCCCCGACCCCCTCGGGGGCCGCTCGATCCCAATCGGCGGGCGGTGCGGGGATCTTGCCCCCATATTGTTCCCGGGCGAACACCAGGACGCGCTGGACGAGGTTTCCGTACTGGTTGGAGAGCACCTCCTCGGGCAGTCGAGCGAATTCGTCCCAGTCGAGTTCGGTATCGTGATTCTGCGGCGCGAGGGCGGCTGCATAGAACCGGATGACGTCCGGCGCGTAGTGGGCCAGGAGGGAGGGTACGTACGCGTCCACGTCGGACGGCCTCGACTTCGAGATCTTCCGACCCTCGATCTGGAGCCACTCATTCGCCGGCACGTCGAAGGGCCGTTGCAATCCCCCGACGGCGATGAGAATCCCCGGCCAGAGCAGCGTGTGGAAGAAGATGTTGTCTTTCCCGACGAAGTAGTACTGCCGTACCGGCGCTTCCGGGTCCCAGAACCGGTGCCAGGCCTCCGGCTCGCCCTTCCGTACGGCCCATTCCTTCGACGCCGATAGATACCCGATGACCGCCTCGAACCAGACGTAGATTCGCTTGGAGGGATATCCGTCGAGCGGGATCGGAACGCCCCAGGTCAGGTCCCTCGTGATCGGCCGTGGTTTGAGACCTCCTTCGAGGAAGTTTCGTGTGGCCGCCAGCACATTCCCCCGCCAGTAGTCCTTGTCCTTGAGGTAGTGGCCGAGCGTCTCCTGCATCTTGTCGAGCCGGAGGTAGAAATGTTCCGTGGGCCGGAACTCGGCCCCGGTCCCACAGACAACGCAGCGCGGTTCGAGGAGCTGCTTCGGCTCTAGGATCCGACCGCAGCGGTCACATTCGTCCCCTCGAGCGGATTCGTTGCCGCAGAACGGGCATCGACCGACCAGGTATCGGTCCGGCAAGAACCGTCGGTCCTTCGGACAGTACGGATTCTCCTCGCTCCGGCGGTCGATGAATCCATTCTGCAACTGGCGCAGGAACAGCTCCTGTGTGGTCCTCTCGTGGATCGTCGTGTGCGTGTGCGTGAAGAGGTCGAAGCTGACCCCCAGCCTCTCGAACGAGGTCTTGTTGATCTCGTGGTACCGTTCGGCGATGACCTGGGGGTGCACCCCCTCTTTCTCGGCAGCGTAGGTGGTAGGGGTCCCGTGCATATCCGATCCCGACACCATGAGCACTTCGTCGCCTAGGAGCCGGTGGAAACGGGCAAAGATATCGCCGGGCAAGTAGGCGCCCGCGAGGTGGCCAATATGGAAAGGGCCGTTGGCGTACGGCCAACCGAGTCCGATGAATATTCGCGCCAAGCCTGCCTCCCCCGCGAGAGAGGGACGGAATCTTGGGGCGCCAAAACGATTTGGGCGCCCCTTATCGAGGCAACCGTTCCCACGCTCAGCGGGTACCGTCGCGCGCGCAGGGTTTATTCCAGTCCTCTGTTCCCTTCCCGGCATGCGCGTTGACGACCCGCCGATGACACGCCCATCGGTCCCTGAGGCCGACCGGCTCATCGGGGTGAAGCGGCCCGTACTCTCCCACGGATTCGTTGTCCTTGTCGACTATATGGGTAATGACGCCGCGATCGTGCAGGCCGCCCGAGTGTCCTACGGCCCCGGAACGAAGTCGATCCGCGACGATCGCGGGCTGGTCCGCTATCTGCTACGCCACCGGCACACGACGCCGTTCGAGATGGTCGACTTCAAGTTTCTCGTCCGACTCCCGATCTATGTCGCTCGCCAATGGATCCGGCATAGAGCCAGCTCAACGAATGAGTTCTCGGCGCGCTACTCGATCGTCCCCGACGAATTCGACCTTCCTCCGGTCGAAGACATCCGGCGGCAATCCACTCGGAACCGGCAGGGCCGCGCCGAGCCCTTGCCCCCCGAGGTCGCCGGACGGTTCCGGGCCGATCTGGAACGCGTGAGTCACGAGGCCTACACCGCCTACACGGCCGCCCTGGAGGCCGGCGTCGCCCGGGAAACGGCGCGCACCATCCTGCCCCTCGCCTACTACACGCAATGGTACTGGAAGATCAACCTGTGGAACCTGCTCCACTTCCTCTCGTTGCGCCTCGACGCTCACTCTCAAGAGGAGATCAGAGTCTACGCCGCCGAACTTGCACGAGCCGTTCGGGCTGTCTGTCCGATCGCCTACGAGGCCTTCGAGGACTTCGTCATCGAGGGTCTCAGCTTGGGTCGGAAGGAGCGACGCGCGGTCCGGGCCCTCCTCGAAGGCGCTACCCCCGAACAGGCGTGCGCGGACGCCGGCCTTCCGCTGACCCGAGAGGATGGGAACCCGATGACCACGGGAGAGGGAATCGAGTTCCTGGAGAAGCTCGAGCGAATCCGCGCGACACCGTAGGGGATGGACCCCGGTTGTATTGAATCAATAGTTGGGCTTCGCGCGGCGGTAGGCGTCGCGAAGGGCCGCGGTGTCCACATGGGTGTAGATTTGCGTTGTCGCCACCGAGGCGTGGCCCAACAACTTCTGGATGTACCGAATGTCGCACCCTCGGCTGAGCAGCGTGGTCGCGAGCGTATGCCGGAGCATGTGCGGAGTCACGCGCCGGTTGATCTGCGCGACCTCGGCCTTCGCTCGGACCATCCGCTCTACGGTGACCGGGCTGACGGGGAACAGGCGGGGCCCAGCCTGTCCGGCGAGCGCCCGTTCGGCCGTGTACCGGTCGATAGCGATCCGGGTCTTTTCCTCGATGATGACCTCCCGGTCGCGGTCCCCCTTGCCGGACCGGACATGGAGGATGTTCGAGCTCAAGTCCACGTCCTCGACGGATAACCGGCACAGCTCCCCCACCCGGAGTCCGCAGTAGGCCAGAACATGGATGATCGCGGAGTCCCGTGGATTGCCCTGGACGGCCTCGAACAGCCGGTGCGTTTCTTCTTCGGTAAGGTAGTGAGGTAGCCGCGCCGGTCGTCGGGGCGCTTCGAGTTGTTCGGCGGTGGTCAGACCGAAACTCCGGAAGAGACAGGTGAGGCCGCGGACCGTCGTGTAGAGGGAGTTCTTGCTGTAGTGGCGCTCGAGGACGAGGTGCTCCCGGAACGCATTGAGGTCCTGGGGGGCCACGTTCTCGAGTGGTTTCTGAACGTATCCGAGGAACATTCGGGCGATGTGACCGTACTGCTTCACCGTACACGGGCTCCGCTCCTGGGACTGAAGCAACCGAGTGAACCGGTCCACCACCGGCGCGACGGAGAAGGGACGCGCCTCCCCCGTCAGCGCGGCGCCCACGGGCCGGGTGCGCGCGGCGCGAGTCCGTGGAACGATCGCAGAAGCCATCGGAACTCAGTTGGCCCGGGTTCGGTTAATTAAGCGTGTATGTCGAGTGGTATCGCTTTCGCACGCGATGAGATTCCCGTCCTCCGACGCTCAAATACCGGGGCGCGGTGAGCCGCCCGTGCGGTGCGACCGGTGCGATCAGGACGCCGTGATCGACCAGCCGTACCAACACGCCCACCTCTGCGAGTCCCATTTTGGTGATTCGGTCGTCGAACGGACCCGCCGCGAGCTCCATCGGCAAGTACCCCGTTTCCGGGGGGGCACGATCGCCATCGCCCTCTCCGGCGGGAAGGATTCGGCCGTCGCACTGACCTTGACCCAGCAATACTTCGGAGCACGTCCCAACGTGCACCTCGTCGCCCTGAGCGTCGATGAAGGAATCTCGGGCTACCGACCGGCGACGCTTGAGAGCGCGGGCGAGCTCACGCGTCGGCTCGGCGTCGAACACCGGATCGTTCGATTCTCCGACGCGTACGGGACGACCACGGAGCAGAGTCTCCGGACGCTCCCCGGCACGATTCCGTGCGCCTACTGTGGCGTCTGGCGCCGTCAGTTGCTGAACCGGGCGGCCCGGGACCTCTCGGCCGACCTTCTCGTCCTCGGGTTCAACCTCGACGACCTCGCCCAGACGGTGCTGATGAACCTCGCGCGCGGGGACCTGGACCGGCTGTCCCGGATGGCTCCCCACCGATCCCGACAGCCCGGTTTGATCCCGAGGATCGCCCCGCTCGCTCAGATTCCCGAGCGCGAAGTCTTCCTCTACGCGCGCTTGCGCGGCCTTCCGTTCGACCACGGCGAGTGTCCGCACGCGCGTGCGGCGGCCCGGAACGTGTTCCGCGAGGTGGTCTGGCAACTCGAGGAAGCGATGCCCGGCACCCGGCATGCCCTGTTGCGGACCCAAGAGCGGCTGGCGCCTCTCCTCACTGGCCCGGTCGGCGTCGGGACGGCCGAACGATGCCGGGATTGCGGCGAGCCGTCGACGGGAACGTTGTGCCGCGCCTGCGTGTTCCTCTCCGCCGCTCGCAACCCTATTGTAATGGCCGCCGCGTCCGCGCCCCCGTGACGGACCTCGAGGGGCCGTCGAGGCCGAGCGACCCCCGCGCCTCCCTTCGCAAACGAGTCTTTGTCGCCGGTGCGGGACTGATGGGGAGCGGCATTGCCGCCCAATGCGCGCTGGCCGACTACGCGGTCACGCTCGAGGACATCAACCCTCAGCTCGCGGAGCAGGGGCTCGACCGGGTTCGGAAAGCCCTCGAGCACGCCGTGCGAAGTGGCGGGATCGTCCCGAGCGCCAAAGAGGAGGCCCTTCAGCGGATCGACATCGCGATCGGTCTACGCCGAGCAGAGGGCGCGCAGATCATCATCGAGGCGGCGCCCGAGAACCTGGAGCTGAAGCGGGGGTTGTTCCGCGAGATAGAAGCCACCCTCGGTCCTGACACCCTCCTGGCGTCGAACACCTCCTCGCTTCCGATCACCTCGATCGCCTCGGTCCTCGAGGACCCGAGCCGGCTCGTCGGCGTTCATTTTTTCAACCCCGTGCTGAAGATGGAGCTCGTCGAGGTGATCGCGGGCCACCGTACGCGACCGGAGGTGGTCGAGGCGGCGGCCACGTTCGCTCGGTCCCTCGGGAAGACGGTCGTTCGATCGACGGATTCTCCCGGCTTCGTCACCACTCGCGCCTTGGGAGTGATGATCAACGAAGCGGCCTGGATCCTTTCGGAAGGCGTCTCCACACGGGAGGAGATCGACACAGCGTACAAGCTCGGATTCCATCATCCGATGGGTCCGTTCGAGCTCGCTGACCTCGTGGGGATCGATACGCTGCTCGCCATCCTGGATGTGCTCTGGGACGGCTTCCGGGACCCGAAGTATCGGGCCTGCCCGATGCTCCGTCGATTCGTCGAGGCGGGAAAGCTCGGCCGCAAGACCGGAGAGGGGTTCTATACGTACCCCGCGCGACCTGAGGGGCCCGGTACGCCGGCATGACGGATTTCGGAGCGATCGGCGACCTAGTCATTCTTTGGTTTGCCGCGTTCCTTCCCGCGCTCGTCTACCTCTTCTGGATCCGTCAGACCGAGCGGTACTCGAAGGAGGCCTGGGGACCCCTCCTCGCCTCCTTCGCCTACGGAGCGATCGTCGCGACGATCGTCGCCGCCATCGTGGAGACGATCCTCGTCTCCGCGGGCACCCAACTTTCCCAGACCGTACCGGGGCCGGAATTCATCTTCCTGAACGGGAACTCTTCGCTCGGTGTCCTCTTCTTGGTCCTGGTTATCGCGCCGTTTGTCGAGGAGGGCCTCAAGGCCTCCGGAGTGGTCCGAAACGGGGACAAGCTCCGGACGATCGCCGACGGGCCCGTCTTCGGGGCCAGCACCGGGCTGGGTTTCGGCTTCTTCGAGACCTTCCTCTACGGCCTCTCTCTCTTCCTCGTCAGCGGGCTCGCGGCGGCGGTCGGGCTCGTGATCGTGCGAAGCTTGTCGAGCGTGCTGCTCCACGGGAGCAGCACGGGCATGTTCGGGTACGGGTACGCGCGCAGCAAGCTTGGCGTGCCAGGGGCCGGCGCCGGCGCGTACTACCTCGTGGCCGTCGGAATGCACGCGAGCTTCAACTTCCTCGCTTCCGGCGACGTGGTCGCGCGGCTCCTCGGCTACCCCCAGTACGCGACGTACGCATCGATCGTCGGACTGCTCACGGCGATCTTCTTCGCCTTCGCGGCGATCGAGCACGTCCGGACGCTCATACGGTACACTGAGTACCCCGCGCTGGGGACCGGGACGCGGCCCTACCAGGCGCCGCCGAGCCCCCGTCGTCCGCCGAGCCGTCCCGGCTACCGGTAGGTCCGCCGGCTCGTCACGACGGCGGAGGGGTGGCGGACTTCTCGGGGTGCCGGTTCCAGGCCTCGTCGCCGACCTCGCGATACACGGCGCCGTCCTCGGCCGTCGGCGCGGCCTCGCCCATCTGGCTTGCGTCGCGGATGCGGCTCTTCTTCAGGAGCCAGTAATGGATCCGCCATGTCTTGCCTCGGCTGACCGTCGCGTCTTCCTCCTCGCTGGTAAGGAGGCCCTCCTCCTCCAGCTTGTAAAATTCGTCGCGGTCCTCGCTCGAGAGTTTGTTGTCGAGGACCGCGTCCTCCGGCCCGAAGTACCCGAGGACCATGCGCGCCATGAGGGGCGCCCGCTCCGGGGGCAGCTTCCCCTTCGCAACGAGCGTGCGCTCGATCGCGCGGGAGAGCTCGGCTTCGGTGATCGCGGGCATGGGCGGTGGCAGCGGGTGCGCGTCTAAGTAGTTATCCGGCGCGCGGCAGCCTCCTCGGCCCCGGGGGTCGGCGTTCCGGTAACCTCTTGAAGAGTTTGTCGGTCCGCCGGTCCCCCATGCAAACGCCCTCACCGCCGGTTCCACCCCCGGTCACGTTCGACGTCGTTCCCGACGTGCTGCAGGTCGCGGAACGCGCATTCGACCGCGGTCTGTGCCCCGAATGCTATGGCCGGCTCTTCGGGCGATACGGGCACGGCCTCACGAATCCGGAACGGACCCAGCGGCTCTCGCACGCGCTCGGCCGTCCCGTCCCAGTTCCGTCGGGCCCGTGTACCCTCTGCGCCGGAGCGTTCGACCGGTGGGAGGTGTGGGTGGCCCGGGTCCGGGCCGCGACGGATGGGTGGGAGTACCACCGGTTCAACTGCGGTTCGCGCTGGGACCCCGAGCGCCTGGCGCGGGAGGAGATGCTGTGGACCGAGGTCGGAACGACCTGGGGGGAGAGCGCCCGTTCCGCCTTTAACCGGGAGTTGGGGAAGCGCGTGGAGAAATTGGCCGGCGCGGACGGGGTGATTCAAGCCCCGGACGTGGTCCTGCTCGCCGACCTACCGACCGGGCGCCTCGAGGTCACCGTACTTCCGCTCTATGTTCGCGGCCGCTACCTCAAGGAGGACCGGACACTCCCGCAGACCCGTTGGCCGTGCCGTCGGTGCCAAGGGCGAGGCTGCGACTTCTGTGGCGGAACCGGAAAGACCTACTCGTCGAGCGTCGAGGAGGTTGTCGCGGCCCCGTTCCTAGCCGCCTCGGGGGGCGAGGGCAGCCGGTTCCACGGCATGGGACGCGAAGACATCAACGCCCGAATGCTCGGTACGGGTCGTCCCTTCGTACTCGAGGTGCTCCGACCTCGACGCCGTGCGCTGGACCTCCCGGCCCTCGAGTCGGAGGTGAACCGGGCCGCAGCGGGGCGCGTTGCCGTGCGGGAGCTCGCCTGGAGCGACGGGGCCGAGGTGGTCCGGATCAAGGAGGCTTCGCCGACGAAGAGCTATCGGGTGGTCCTGCGCGGCGCCACCACGGACGCAAAAGTTAATGAGGCCCTGTCCGTCGTGGCGGGCCGCCCGATCGCCCAGCGGACCCCGACCCGCGTGGCGCACCGGCGGGCCGACCGCGTCCGCGCGCGTCGGATCCTGGCCGCGCACCTCGTCGAGTCGACGGCGGACCGCTTCACGATCGAGCTCCGCGCCGAGAGCGGGACATACATCAAGGAGTGGGTCGAGGGAGATGGTGGCCGAACCGACCCGAACCTGTCCCAGCTCGTCGGAGCGCCCTTGACCGTGGAGCTGCTCGACGTACTGGAAATCCACGACCGGACCGGATAGGAGAAACTGCCGATGGTCAAGAGTTCCAAGGGATTCCGCTCGCGCACCCGGGGCGCGCTCACGAAGGAGGTCCGGGAGCGGGGCATGCCCCCGGTCACCCGATTCCTCCAGACGTTCGAGCCGGGGTCGCGCGTCATCGTTCGCCTCGAGGCCTCGGACCCCCGCGGGCAGCCCCATCCCCGCTACCAGGGGCGCGTCGCCGTCGTCGTCGAGCGCGTCGGCCGGGCTTTCCGGATCGAATTCTTCGATGGGAACAAGCGGAAGCAGCTGATCGCCAACGCCGTGCATCTCCTCCCCGCCGGTCCGACGCCGGAGTCCCATGCCTGATCCGGTCCCGCTCGCTACGGTCAAGGACCTCCTCGCGACGGAGGCCGCCCAACGCACGTTGCCCCGGGAGGCCCAGCTCGCCCTTCAGCACGCCGAGACCTTCACCCGCCTCACGCCCGAGCAGACCAAGAAGCTCCTCGAGGAGCTCCGTACGCTTCCCTTCGTCGACGCGGCGCTCGCGGTGAAGATCGCCGACATCCTCCCCCAGTACCCGGAAGAGGTCCGCCTGCTCTTTGCGAAAGAACGCGTCTTCCTCGAAGAGGCCCAGCTAACCCGGCTCCTCGAGATCGTAGCCCAGCACAAATGAGCGGGGGGACGGCCCACGGAAACCTACGCGTACGTGTTGGACTACCTGCCCCAGGGCCGCGCCACCGAGCGCGGTTTCTATAAGGAGCCGGTCGCCCTCGGACTGGGAGAATCGGAGCTCAAGCTCCTCGAGATCCTGCCGAAGATGGGCATCGCCCTCGTCGTCGGCGACCGGATCCCGCTCGTGCCCGTCGGCGACCAGACACCGCCCATCGACCACGTTCGACGGCGTCTCTCCTTCGGAGAACTCACCGCCGTAGCGCAGCGCGAGCTGCCGGTGGTGCTCGAGAAGGTCGTCCGCGCGGACCCGACCCGGTTCCTCAAGTTCTTCAACCAGGCCGAGGCCGTCTCGCGGCGCTTCCATCTCCTCGAACTGCTCCCCGGCATTGGCAAGAAGACGATGTGGGCGATCGTCGAGGAGCGCCGGCGGGGCCTGTTCGAGAGCTTCTCGTCGCTCGAAGAGCGGACCCACGTGAAGCACCCCGAGATGCTCATCGTGGGCCGGATCGTCCAGGAGCTCGAAGGTGCCGAGGACAAGTACCGACTCTTCGTCGCGCCCTGACCGGGGCAAGGTCCGGCGCGGCCCCTCGCACGTACCGGGCAACGCGGCGGAGGTCGCCGCCGCTCTCGAGGGCCTCGAGCTCACCCCCAGCCGCTCGCGGGGTCAGACGTTCCTCACTGACCCGTTCGTCGCGGACGCCGAAGCCGCCCTCGTGGGAACCGTTCCCGGGGAGGCGGTCCTGGAGGTCGGAGGAGGGCTCGGTCTCCTAACCCAGGCGCTGCTCCGTCGCGGTCTCGGCCCGGTCACGGTGATTGAAAGGGAACCTCGCCTCGCCGCGTTCCTCCGGTACCACTTCGAGGACCGGGTGCACGTCGTGGAGGGGGATGCGCTGACCGAACCCGTACCGGAGGTCGGCGCGGCAGTGGGAAACCTCCCGTTCGCGATCGCGACGCCCCTCCTGCTACGCTGGTTCCAGGGCACGGTCCCCCGGGTCGTCGCGCTGGTCCAGAAGGAAGTCGGCGAACGGCTCGCGGCCGGTCCCGGATCGCGGGTCTATGGTCGCCTCTCGATCCTCGCCGCTCTCTACGGGGTCGTGGAGTGCCATCAGACGGTTCCCGCCTCCGCCTTCTATCCGGTCCCCCGCGTCGATGGGCGACTCGTCGTCTTCGAGCGCCGACGAGGAGAACTCCCCGTCCGGTCCCTTCCGACGCTCGAGAGCCTCCTCGACACCCTCTTCGCCGGCCGACGCAAGCAGCTCGGCAACCTGCTCCCGCACGCCCTCCTCCACGTCCATGAGGGCCGTCCAGCCTCAGAGGTCGCGCGGCGGGCGGAGTGGCCCACTGAGTGGGAGCGGCTGCGACCGGAGTCGTTGGCCCCCGAGGCGTACTTCCGGCTCGTATCGGCCCTCGAAGATCTCCCCTGACCGAGCACGGATTCGTGTCGAACGTCACCTTTAACGGGGGGGCGACGACACGTTCCCCGTTGCGACGACTCGGGAGGAACGAAATGGCGATCACGACGGTAGGTGTTTACGATTTCCAACCCGGAGCCGAACCCGAAGGACAGCGGCTGCTGGACGAGTACGTCCGGTTCGTGCGCGACCGCGCGCGCCTCAAGTTCGCCTTCGTCGGGGCGGCGCTCGACACGCCGCACCGCTACGTCGTCGTGACGACGTACACCGACCCGAGAGAGGCCAAGGAGACCGAGGACGCCTTCCGGCGGCAGGCCCAGGCGGGCGGGATCCTCGGCCGCCTGCACCACCTGCTCACCGGGCCGGCCACGGTCAACCGGCTCCTCCACGACTAGGCGCTCCCTCGGGTCGGCCGGAAGTCCCCCTCGCCCGACGCGCGCCGCATCGTGTATAGCGCGCCGGCACTGGGGAGGTTCCGTGACCGCTGAACAGACCCGGACCGAGGGGGGGACCTACGCTTCCATCCTCCGGAATGCTCCGTTCCTCAAGCTGTTCTCCGCCGGGATCGCCTCGGTGCTCGGCGGTACGGCAGCGCAGGTCTGTCTCGTCTGGTTGATCTTTGCTGCAACGCATTCGTCCATCGACATCGCGTATCTGGGGGTAGTGGGAAGCCTGTCGGCGATCGCCTTCAGCCTGATCGGCGGCACGCTCGTCGACCGGTACGACCGCCGTCGGCTGATGATCCTCTCCGATTTCGCGCGGGCGGCCATGACGGTGGCCCTCGTCCTGGTCCTCCTACTCTACGGGTTCGATCTTGTGGCGATCCTGTTCGCGGAATTCGTGCTCACGGCGTTCACGGTGGTCTTCAACCCCGCCGAGCAATCGTTGATCCCCGCGGTCGTTCCGGGCCAGAACCTGCCCGATGCCAACGGCCTGGTCCGGTCCTCGCGCAACGCCGCCGGCTTCGTCGGAGCCTCGGTCGGGGGCGTGCTGATCGTGACCCTGGGCGCGGTACCGGGGGTGGCGGCGATGGGCGGGACGTTCCTCGTCTCTGGGATCCTGATCTCCCTGATCGCTCCGAACCGGACCTTCCTCCCGTCCCTCGCGTCCGGCCTCCGGCGACGGGCCCGTTTTCTGAGCGACCTCCGCGAGGGGTTCGCCTGGCTCTATCGGAGCCCGGGACTGTTCCAGCTCACGATCTCGGCGACGTTCTTCAATTTCTTTTCGGCGGTGTTCGGAACGTTCCTGGTCTTCTACGCCAGCGGGTTGCTGCACGGCTCGGCTTTGGTGTTTGGTGGCCTCCTTGCGGTGGAGGTGGCCGGGAATGGCCTGGGGGCGCTGCTCGTGGGGCGGGTCGGTGCCGTGCGCTATGCCGGCAAAGCGTGGGTCGTCCCCTACGGCGTCGTCTCGGCGGGGTTCGTGATCCTCCTGGCGCTGTTCCCCTCTCTCCCGCTCGCGTTGCCGCTGGTCTTCGCGATCGGTCTCTTCAGTAGTTTTGCCGGCACGGCGTGGCTGTCGGCCGCGCAACTGCTGGTCCCGTCGGAGATGCAAGGTCGCTACTTCGGCATCGACGGGCTCGGCAGCTGGGCGATCATCCCGCTGGCGACGATCTTGGGTGGCCTGCTGATCGCGTCCGTGGGCATCGGGGAGACGTACCTTCTCGCGGGCGTTGGGTGGCTCCTCGCCGGGCTCCTGTTCCTAATCCCCCGGGCCCTCTGGCGGCTCGGATATCCACCCCCGGCCACCGCGCCGAGTTGACCGACCAGGACGCCGATGGGGATCCCCCTCGGATGAACTAGCGGCCGTCGAGTACGGGCCGCACTGACGGAAATCGTCGGGCCGGAGGTTGACGGGCTCGGTCGGGCGCGGCGGGGCTCGAAACGTCCCCTAGGTCGGCGAACCGGTCGTGGAAGCCTTGCCCCACGCGCGGACCTCACGGCTCAGCAAGGGGGAGAGTCCTGTGCCGAGGGTTCCCGCACCCGCTACCAGGAAAGCGGGACCGACGCCATAGGCAACGAGGAGGAACCCGCCAAACGCCAACCCGGCCGGGATCATCGCGTACGACAGGGCGCTGTCCGTCGCGAAAACTCGTCCCAGGAGCTTGTCGGGAACCGTCCGCTGCACCACCGAGGTAAACGTGACCCCGATGATCGAGTTCAGGCAGCCAATGACGGCCATGCTCCCGATCGCGAGGGGAACGACGGGGAGCACGATCATGACCATCAGCGGAACGCCGCTGAGCCCCCACGTGAGCGGTATCCAGACCCCGGGAGAGCGGTCGGTCTTGAGCCGGTGGGGCAGGAGGGCCCCCACGGCATATCCGACCGAGCTCGCCCCCAAGAGAAGTCCAAAGACCGTCGGCCCGGCGTGAAGAAAGGAGCGAGTGTAGAGGACGACAAACACCAGGTAATATGTGAAGAAATTCGCGATCATCCCCACCAGTGTCAGGGTCAGCAGGGCGCGCTGCGACCGGAGAAAACTCAGCCCGGCCCTCACCTCGGAGAAGGGCGAGGTAGGCTTCTTCTTCGATTCCTCGGAATCCGGTTTGACTGCGAAGGGAATCACCATCAATCCGATGGCGAGCGCAGAGAGCGCGTAGAGGATCGAATTGGTCAGAAACCCCACTCCGATCCCTAAGAGGAAAACGAGGGCGCCACCCAAGGGGCTCCCGACGAACCCGGAGACCGTGCCACCGAACTCGAGGATTCCATTCGCGGGCGTGAGCTCCGTCGTGTCGACCACGCGGGGGAGGAACGAGTTGAAGGCGGGGCCGTAGATCGAGCCCAAGGCGGAAAGGACGAACACGGCGCCGAGGACGACGATGGGGCTGAAGCCCTCTCTGAGAACCAGTAGGGCCAAGGCCGCGAAGGTGGCCGCGCGGGCAATTTGCGTTCCGATCATCAACTGTCGACGGTCGTATCGGTCCGCCCACGCCCCGGCGAACACGCCGATCGTGAGGGTGGGGACCAACTCGATGATCCCAAGGATCGTGAGAAGAATCGCTGCCTCCCGTGCGGTGTTGAACGTGGCGATCAGCCACTCGATCACGACGTTGCCGACGTAGATGCCCGTCACCGAGGCCGCGTACCCAACCAGAAGGAGGCAGAAGTTTCGATTGCGGAGAAGTCGCGCAGTCACGCCCGCCGACGGGACCGTTGGACTAGGCGTTGCCTCAGCTGCCATGGATGCGAGCCCCTCCTACGGGTGGGCCTGAAATAGCTAGTGGCTAGGATCCCGTCGAGGTCCTCTCACGCCCGAGGTGAACCAATTCCTGGACTCGAGAACTCTTGCCGGCGATGGTAACAGGTCACCGGCTGAAGCTCCGGCGATGGGCTTTGTGACAGTATCAATTCCTGTGAAAGTATCGGCAATCCTTTGAAAGAATCGAGTTGGGCCTCCCATTGGGCCCGAAGCGACCCTTCAGGAATCCCCCTACGAACATATCGGTCGATCCGCCTGCGATGAATACTTCACTCACGCAACGTGCCCGTTGTGCTCCAAGTCTCCCTGCCCGGCCAGCTTAGCTGTTCCCATCTGGACCGAGAGGGGAATTGTGACCGAAATGCGCCTCCCGTCTCCCGCCCGTGCCCCTTGACATGACCCCTGGGGGAGTGCCGGAAGTCCTCGTATTGCCTGGCCCCTAGCCCCGCGACGCGGATTCACCTCTAAGCGCGACCCGCACGATGCCCTCCGTGAGAAGGGCGAGTTGCGCGCCCGCTCTCGATTCGCTCGCGCCAGTCAGGCACGCCGAGTCCTTCACGCAGGGCCGTGTTCTGCCGTGAGATTGAGCGATTGAATTTCCTTTGTGAATCGCTTCTTGAATGGCTCGTCTAGTAAGGGCAGATACTTTCGTTGGATCTCTCTGGGGAGTGTGAAGTAGTTTCCTCGAATGATCCTTCGGCAATTCTCAGCGCGGCAGTTGCAGGGCACGGGACCGGTCCACTCCTCCCAAATGTTTAGCGCATAATCCCAGGTGAGTTCGTCCCCCATCCGGATGTTCTTCAGTGCCCATGTCCGCCGGACACCACTTCTCATGTCGGTCAGAACGTAGGCATTGGGCTCGCACGAATGGTTGATGAACCTCTCGGGCGACTTCATCCACGTGGTCTTCTGCTTTCCATCGACTGCGAAAAACACATCGATGAATATCTCCTGCCTAGGGGTCAGTTTGCCTCGATCGAGGACAGGGTCCGAGTCGTCAATCTCTAGGATTTTTTCGCCCTTGAGGAACGCCTTCTTGGCAAAGACCCCTTGGCCATGAATCTTGGACGCTCTAACTGAGAAATCCGCCAATTTGCGTCTCGAATCACCTTCGGGCATCCACCGCACCAGACTTTGCTTCCCGGGCGATGAAGTCTCTTCTCTCCTAACGTGCCCGTTTCCGCGTGTTAAACTTGGCCGTGCATTTCGCTCGGGGCAGATAAGCACACCAATCGGCGTCGGCGCGTCGATAGTCTTACGGCGGGAAGCCGGTTCGTAGCCGACCATGCAGTTCAGGATGACATACACCGGAATCCGCGTGAAGGACCTACAGGAGTCCCTACGTTTCTACACCGAGATCCTCGAAATGCAGGTAGTTGAGCCTCTCGAACCAACCCCACCGACTAACGGCCAGGTCGTGACCCTCCGAAGCTCAGACTCTGTGCAGCTCTTGGAGCTCAATTGGTACGAGGAAGGCAGCCGGTTCGGGACAACGTACTCGAATGGAGAGGATCTCGATCATCTGGCGTTTGAATGCGACAACCTGCCCGACGCGATCGGAGAACTCGAGCGGCGAGGGGTCGAGGTTACAGTCCGTCCGAAAGAGATTGGTGACGAGCTGAGCTGGAATGAGGCCTTCGTGAAGGATCCGAACGGGATCTGGATCGAGTTACTCCAAGCGAGACGGAAACTGACTGCGCCGAGTCAAGGCGGACCGGGTTAAGCGTTTAGAACGGACCCTTTAGTGCTACAATCTCGCAGAGCCTTGTGTTTGGAGCTTGGTGAAACATCGCGCAGCCTGTGAAAGAATCGACCGTCTCGGACTGGTTATTTCACAGAGCCCCGGCGATGCTCACGCTTATATAGAAGCGGAAACTTGTCGCCGCTGGTGCGACAATGCTACAAGGAACGCCGATTTTCATTCTGAAGGAAGGCACGGAACGCGAACAAGGAAAGGGCGCCGCCGCGAACAACATCCAGGCGGCCCGCGCCATTGCTGATGCCGTCCGCTCCACCCTCGGCCCCCGGGGGATGGACAAGATGCTCGTCGATTCGATGGGCGATGTCACAATCACCAACGACGGCGTCACGATCCTGAAAGAAGTCGACGTTGAGCACCCGGCCGCGAAGATGCTGGTCGAGGTCGCCAAGACCCAGGACCAGCAATGCGGCGACGGCACCACGACCGCCGTCGTGCTCGCCGGCGAGTTGCTGAAGCGCGCCGAGAATCTGCTCGAACAGCAGGTGCATCCCACCGTTATCGCGCGCGGGTACCATCAGGCGCTCGAAGAAGCGCACCGGCTCATTGAGAAGGAGATCGGCATCCCCGTCAAATTTGACAGCGTCCCCGAACTCACCGACGTCGCGCTCACCGCCATCGGGTCGAAAGGCTCGTTTGGCGCTCGCAACAAGCTGGGCGAGATCGCGGTCGAAGCCGTCCGCCGGGTCACCGAGGAACGCGGCGGGAAGCACATCGCCGACGTGGACCTCATCAAGCTCGAGAAGCGCCATGGGGGCACCATCGAGGACACCGAGCTCATCCAAGGCATCGTCCTCGACAAGGAACGTGGCCACACGCGCATGCCCCTCGTCGTCAAGGACGCGAAGATTGCGCTCCTCAACTCCGCTCTCGAGGTCAAGAAGACCGAGATCGAGGGCAAGATCAACATCAAGTCGCCCAGCCAGATGCAGAGCTTCCTCGACCAGGAAGACCAAAGCTTCCGGCAGATGGTCGACGCCGTCAAGGCCTCCGGAGCCAACGTCGTCGTCACCCAGAAGGGGATCGACGATGTCGTCCTCCACTACCTCGCCAAGTCCGGCATCTACGCAGTGAAACAGGTCAAGGAGTCGGACCTCCAGAAACTCGCGAAGGCGACCGGCGCGAAGATCGTCACCGGCGTCCGCGAACTCACCCCGGCGGATCTCGGCCAGGCGGCCCAGGTCGAGCAGAAGAAGGTCGGGGATGAGCACATGACCTACGTCACCGGTTGCGCGAACCCGCGCTCCGTTACGATCCTGATTCGCGGCGGCACCGAGCACGTGACCCAGGAAGTCGAACGGGCGATCCAGGATGCGCTCAAGGTCGTTTCGAGCACCATCGAAGACGGGGTGGTCTGCCCCGGCGGCGGCGCGACCGAAGTGGACCTCGCCGTCAAGCTGCGAAAGTTCGCCCCGACGGTCGGCGGCCGCGAGCAGCTCGCCGTCGAAGCGTTCGCTCAGGCCCTCGAAGTCATTCCCTGGGCCCTGGCCGAGAACGGCGGGTACGACGCGATCAACACGCTCATCGAACTGCGGAGCGCCCACGAGGGCCCCCGCGCCAACAAGAACATCGGCGTCAACATGGCGGACGGAAAGGCCACCGACATGACGGTCCTGAAGATCGTCGAGCCGGCCCGCGTCAAGCGTCAGGCGCTGAGCTCCGCCGTCGAGGTCGCGACGATGATCCTGCGGATCGACGACATCATCGCCTCCAAGAAGGGCGGCGGTGGCGGCGGACCGCCCGGTGGCATGGGCGGCATGGGTGGCATGGGCCACGGCCACTGAACACGTTCCCGTAGGGGTGGGAGCGATCCCGCCCCCTTCCTTTTTCGACGACCCCGGATTCTCCCCGAAGACTTCTTAACAGGAACCGGGTCTCGGCGCGCGCCATGCGAACGAAGCAGGTCGAGGGCGTTCTGCGCGCCGGGGTGGTCACGCTCGAACCCCGGCCCGCGCTCTACGTGACCTACGACGGCCTCGGCGGGCTCTCCCAGCGACCGATCCTACGTGACCTTATCGAGGAGCTTGCGCGCAAGGGACCCGAGACGTTCCAACCGTTCCTCAAGTCGCTCCGGCAGCACCGGTCCGGGCACGTCCACGTCTACTTCTCGGACTACGTCAGCTACGGGGTCGGCGGCGGCGACGCCACGGCGGAGTTCTTCTTTGGGACGTTCCTCTTGCTCCACGACGCCGCGAAGAATGCCGGCGGCACCGCGGCGACGCCGGAACAGCTCGTCCTCGTCCGCAGCTCGGGCAACGAGTTCCTGCCCTTGGAAGCCGCCTCCTCCTGAGGCGAAGCTTTTTCCTCCGACAGCCACCGTCCCCGGCGAGCCGCCGTTCCGATGAGCGACCCCGAGGAATCGCATCTGGTCCAGGAACGTCGACAGAAGGTCGACCGGCTCCGGGATCGCGGCGTCGAGCCGTATCCCTGGAGCTTTCCCGACCGCGTCCCCTCCACGACGGTCGTCGACCGGTGCCGGTCGCTGACGCCCGGTGCGACCGCGTCGGGGCCGGACGCACGTGTCGCGGGACGGATCCGGACGATCCGTCAGCACGGCCGGTCGGCCTTCCTCGACCTGGAGGACCAGGCCGGCGGACTCCAGCTGTTCCTCCGGGTCGATGAACTCGAAGAGCCGGCGTACTCGGAGTGGTTGGCCGACCTGGACCCCGGCGACATCGTCGGCGCTGAAGGCTCTCCGATGGTCACGCGGCGCGGTGAGCCCTCGCTCCTCGTGCGGCAGCTCACGATGCTGGCGAAGGCGATCGCACCGCCTCCCGAGAAGTTCCATGGCCTCCGGGACGCCGAGCTGCGGATCCGCCGGCGGTACCTCGACCTGCTTTCCTCGCCCGAGACCCGGGCCCGCTTCCGCGCCCGGTCCTTGCTCGTTCGGGAGATCCGACACTTCTTCGACGAGCACGATTTCCTGGAGGTGGAGACCCCGATCCTGGGAGCGGTGGCCAGCGGGGCAGCCGCCGAGCCGTTCGGGACCCGCTCCACGTACCTCGACGAAGACCTTCAGCTCCGGATCTCGCTCGAGCTGCCGCTCAAGCGCCTGCTCGTGGGGGGCATGGAACGGGTCTACGAACTCGGACGCATTTTCCGGAACGAGGACCTCGACGTCACGCATTCGCCGGAGTTCTCGATGCTCGAGGCGTACTGGGCGTACACCGACTACACCGACATGCGTCGACTGATGGAGGCCATGTACCTGCGACTCGCCCGCCGGATCGCCGACCTCCTGCCCGAAGTCCCCGCCGCCGTCGAGGCGCCGACGCTGTTCCAATCGCCGTTCGCGGTCGTCGACTTCGTGGAGGCGCTCGAGGAACGCTCGGGGATTCCCGGACTCCTCGACAAGGGCCGCGACGAGCTCCGCGCCCTCGCGCGGACGGCCGGCGCCACCGTACCGGACGCGTCCCCGCCGGGGAAGTTCCTCGACAAGCTGTTCGAGCACTACGTGGAGCCGTCCCTCACCCGGCCCACCTTCGTCGTCGACCATCCGCTCAGCACCACGCCCCTGGCCAAGCACCATCGCTCGAAGCCGGGCCGCGTCGAGCGGTTCGAGCTCTACTGCCGTGGGGTCGAGCTCGCCAACGCCTACTCGGAGCTCAACGACCCCGATGAACAGGCCCGTCGGTTCGAGGAGCAGCTCGCCGCGAAGGGGACGGACCACTACGCCATTGACCGGGACTTCATCGAGGCGCTCCAGTACGGCATGCCGCCGGCCTCGGGGGTCGGCTTCGGCATCGACCGGGCGTTCATGGCCCTCACGGGGGCCGCCTCGATCAAAGAGGTGATCCTCTTCCCGCCGGTCCGCTCCCGGCCCTAGCCGGCGTCGCTACGCCGAGAGCTCGCGCGCGATCGACTCGGCGCGTCGGCGGGAGACGACGATCCCGGCGCTCGCCGCGGCGGCAAAGACGGCCGCCGCCGCTCCGTACACCGGGAGGTTTCCTGTCAGGGGCGCGAGGCCCCCCAAGCTCCCGGAAGAGAGCAGGAAGAGGGTGGTCCCCGTAACAGCGTCGGCCCCCTGGGCTCGGGCGGCGATCACGAGGGCGCTCGTCCCCGGTTGCTCGAGATACGCGCCCACGTCCACGGCCGGCGTCTGGTTCTCGTTGCTGCCGACGTGCGCGCTCCAGCTGACCCAGGCCACCGAGCCGGAAGGGCCGGTGCCCTTGAGGGCGGTCAACGACGATCCCCACACCGCCTGGCCGGTCGCGAGCGACTGGGAGGGGCAGGCGGCCCGGGGGTTGTTGGCGCTCGGCGTCCCCGCGCAGGTTTGGAAACCCGAGCCCGAGACGACGTGGACGATGTACTCCAGGGCGAGTTCGTCCACCGAGGGATTCACCCACGGCCAGCCCGACACGGACCAGGAGACGAGGACGCCCGGGCTGCCGTCGGCGCCCGACTTGAGCGAGTAGTTGACCTCCAGAATCGCCTGCTCGCTGGTGTTCGTCGCGGCGGGGACGTTCGTTCCGTGGGCCCAGAGGCTGGAGTTCGCCGGATGGACCGGGAGCGCCGCGGTCAGCCGGACGTAGCTCGACGCGCCGTGCAGCGAGATCGTGCTGTTGAACTGTTGCAGGCTCTGGGGCGCGGCGACGCTGAGCACCAACGGGTGGGTCGGGTCCGTGGCGTTCGGGGCGATCTCGAGCAGATAGTCGAGCCCGAGGGTGGCCCCGAGAGAGGTGTTGGAGGTCGGCAGGATCTCGACCTGGGGGAGCGGGGAACCGAAGAGGATGCGCGCGGTCGGGGTGGAAAGGTCCGCGTAGTCGGAGGCCGGGATGAAGTGCGCATGGGGCGAAGCGCCCGGCCCGGGCATGGTGCCGGCGGCGGCCGGGACGAGTGCCGAGACAGCGATGACGAGCGCGGCGAGCGAAAGCCACCCTCCTCGCCGTCCGCTCATAGAAATCCCCGCTCCCGGCCGGCGACACCGGCCAGAGTCCCCCACCGAGGAAACATGGCGGTCGAGCGGTCCATAAGCGTTTCCGAACAGCCGTTGAACCCCGGTCACGGGTGCAGCTCCGACCAGAACCGTAGGAACCGGTCAATGACCGTGTCGGGAAGCGGCGGGTACCGGAGCAGGATCTCGTGGATCCGCTTCGCATCGCGTAGACGGACCTGCCGTTGCCCGGGCGCGCCCTCCCGCTCCAGGACCTTGAGGGCCTCGAGTCGCTTGAGGAAGTAAGAAAGGTTGGGTCCGGAAGCGCCGACGGCGATCCCGAGCGACTGCGGCGATGCCACCCCTTCCAAGTAAAGCTGGAGCAGGATCGCCCGGGGCACCGACTGCCGGAGCAACGCGATGAGCACCTTGTCGAGCTCGGGGATCGGGGGCCCCTCGCCGACCAGCGTTTCCGGAAAACAGACCTTGTAGCCGCCCTGCATCCGCACCGACACGAGACCGCGCTTACCGAGCCGGTACAGATGGTAGTCGAGCGTTCCGATCGGGATACCGAGTCGTCGTCGGATCTCCCGAAGATGGACGCCCGGGTACCGCTGAATGAAGGTCAACAGGGTTTCCGCCCACGTGCCGGTCCGCTCCGCGGGCGTCCCCATCGCCGGCCTCAGCGGACCAGCGTCGCAAGAAACAACACGATCAACAGGACGGTCTCGAAGAGCGCCGACAGGAACAACAGGAGGTCCGGCGCCGCCCCACCGAGGAAGAGCAGCGCCCCAATCACCACCCCCTGCAGGGTGATCACGAGGAAGCCGCCGGCGACGAGGGCCATCCGGGGCGACGGAGCCCTCCGGACCGCGAGCAGCGAGACGACCAATAGGACCGCGCCGAAGACCGCGACCCCCGCGAACGCGACGTTGGTCCAAGAAGCAAAGTCCATGATGTTCCCTTGAACAGTCAATTCGGACTTTATAGGGTGCGCTCGCCTCCGCTATGGGGGGAAGAGTTCTGCACGCTAACGCATCGGTCTTAGAGTTGCCGTTGGCCGTGAGGAACCTGACCGTCCAGTACGGTCCACTGATCGCGGTCGACCACCTCTCGATCCAGGTCCGACCCCACGAGATCTATGGACTGCTGGGGTCGAATGGGGCCGGCAAGTCCAGCACCCTCAAGGCGGTGGTGGGCCTCCTCACCCCGGCCGACGGGTCCATCTCCGTCCTCGGGCACGACCCGGTCCGGGAGCCCGTTTTCACCAAACAGATGGTAGGGTACGTGCCCGAGACCGCCCTGCTGTATGACGCTCTCACGCCGCGGGAGTTCCTCGAGTTCGTCGCGAGCGTCCGGGGTCTGGATTCGCAGGAGGTCTCTGCCCGGGCCAAGAGCTACGTGACCGCGTTCCAGATCGAGCGCGAGTTCGATCAACCGTTGGCCACGCTGTCGAACGGCACGCGCCAGAAAATCCTCCTGATCGGCGCCTTCCTTCACCAGCCGCCCCTGCTCGTCCTCGACGAACCGCTCAACAGCCTCGACCCCCGGTCCGTACGGTTGATGCGCGAGCTGCTCACACAGTACGTGTCGCGGGGGCAGCGCGGGGTTCTCTTCTCGACCCACACGATGGAGGTGGCCGAGCGGCTCTGCCATCGGGTGGGCATCCTGGATCGCGGTCGACTCGTGGGAGAGGGCACCCTGGAAGCCCTCCGGGGTCAGACCGCCCAGGGGAACGCTACCCTCGAGGAGATTTTCCTCCGCCTCACGCGCGAAGAGGAGGGAGTCTACGCGGCCGTCCGTGCCCTTGGACGAGCCTAGTCGCTCCGCCGGCGTACCGAGCACGCGTCGCCTATCCGAGGTTGCCTACCTCGAGCTCAGCTTCCAGGCCGTCTACGCTCTCCGCCAGGGGAACATGCTCGCCTCCGAAGCGCCGACGGATCCCCGCGATCTGGCCAAGACGGCACGGCGCCGGGTCGGGCAGAGCAAGTTCCTCGTCAGCTTCCTGATCCTGCTGCTGATCGGGGGCGCGATGCTCACCCTGACGAACCTCTTTGAACGATTCTTCCTGGTCGGCCCTACCCCCGTTCCTCTGCCCCTCTACACTGGCACCGTCATCGCAGGCCTCCTGCTACTCGAGCTCTCGTTTCTGTGGATGGTCGGGCTGCAGAGCTTGCCGACCTACCTGGGCTCTCAGATCTTTCCGGTCCTCGAGACTCTCCCGATCCCCGAAAAGAAGCTCGACCGGGTCGCCCTCCTTGTCCTCGTTCGCCTCTTCGACGCCCCGGCGGTGACGGCGCTCGTGTTCACCCCCCTCGCCCTGGGCTTCGCCCTCAACTCCGTCTTCGCGGGACTCCTCGTACTCCCCGGCGTCGTGGTCGTGATTCTGATCGCGATGGGCCTCTCGCTCCGTACCGGGCGGTTCTTCGTCCAGCACGTGCAGGGCTCTCGAGGCGGCCTGCGCGAGTCGATCCTCCGATGGTTCTACCTGCTCCTGTGGGCCGTTCCGGCCTTCGGCATTTACGGGTTCGTGTCGTTCGGTTTCCAGATCATGTACGGCCTCGCGTACCTCGGCCGGACTTCCCCCAACGCGCTGGGGAGCCTCCTCTTGCTCTTCCCCTTCCCGATGGGATTGATCCCCGTCGTCGGCCTCGGCGGGGCGAATTCGATCTCCCTTCTCCCCGGTGGCAACGTTCTAACGATCGCCCTCGCGGCGCTCGGCTACGGGGGGCTCGCGGTGGGGGTGGCCTGGTGGCTTCGAACCGCCCCCCGGGCGCTCAGCCGGCTGAGCCCCGAGGTGGAACTGACGGACGAACGGCGCGGCGTCGGGCTCCGGCCCGTCGGAGTACCGGCGGCGATCCTCCTCAAAGACCTCCGAACCGCGTCGCGGACGCCGGGCTACGCGTTCGTCGTGCTGCTGCCGCTGATCGACGCGGTGGTCATCGGCCTCTCCTCGTACATCGGCGCGCCCCAACCTCAGAGCGTATTCGATCTGGCGGCCGCCGCGGTCTCCACCACGGCGATCCTCGCCATCGTTTTCGGCCCGGCCTTCTTCGCCACCGAAGTGATGGGCTACTCGTACACGCGCACGCTCCCCCTCACGAATCGGTCGATGCTCCTCGGCAAATCGTCGTTGATCGTGCTGATCTACGCCATTGCGTCCGTCATCGTCGTCGGCCTCACGATCCTGCGGCTCCTCGAGGTTTGGCTGTTCATTGCCTTCGTCCTCGCCGAGCTCCCCGGACTCATCGCCGCGGCGTTCCTCGAGATCGCTCTACTCTTCCGGCGCGCCGAGAAGGCCGGCGTCCCCGTGTCGCTCATGTCAACGGGCGCGTGGTGGGCCATCACGGTGGTGTTGCCCGGCATCGTAATCGCCGGATTTCCGATCGCCTTGTTCGCCGTTCTACAGTACGTCGGTGTCTCGCCGATCCAATCCCTCCTGGCGATGGCAGTGGTCGCTCTCGCCGAGCTGGCGGTCGTCTCCCTGCTCGCCCTCGGCCCTGGCACCTCCCGCGGCCGCCCGCATGTCCGCGTCCTCGACGAGGATGAACGGAGCTTTCCCTCCGAGCTCGAGCTGGAGACGCTGCTTCCCGGGAGGGGACGCGGCTGACCGCCGCTCCCCTTCCGCCCCGCTTCGACCCCGGGGCGATCGAGCGTCGCTGGCAAGAGGCTTGGCAGCGCGCCGAGCTCGGGCGGGCGCCCGACCGACCGACGGCGGGCGCCTTCACCATCGTCCTGCCCCCCCCCAACGTCACCGGAGACCTGCACCTGGGCCAACTGCTCGGCAACACCGTGATGGACCTCCTGGTCCGGCGCGCCCGGATGGCCGGCCAGCCGACCCTCTGGCTCCCGGGGATCGACCACGCCGGTCTGGCGACCCAGGCGCGGGTACGGAGCCACCTCGCGGGGCAGGGCGTCAAGCTCGAGGAGCTTCCCCGGGAGGAGGTCCTCGCGCGCGTCGAGCAGTGGAAGCGCGAGCACGAACGACGGATCGGCGCCGAACTGCGCGCCGGCGGATTCTCCCTCGACTGGAGCCGATACCGCTACACGATGGACCCGGCCTACGGTCGGGCCACCCGGCGGGCCTTCGTTACTTTGCACCGGGCCGGGCTCGTCTACCGCGGCGAGCGGTTCGTCAACTGGGACCCCACGTTGCGAACCGCGATCTCCGACCTCGAGGTCGAGCATTCCGAGGAGCCGACGACCCTCCTCTATCTCCGCTACCCGTGGGCCGATGGTTCCCCCGGGGGAATCGTGGTCGCGACGGTGCGACCGGAGACGATCTTTGGCGACGTCGCCGTCGCCGTGCACCCCGACGATGCTCGGCACCGAGCGTCCGTGGGCCGCGCGGTCCGCGTGCCCCTGGTCGACCGGGAGGTCCCGGTGATCGCGGACGCCGGAGTCGACCCGACGTTCGGGAATGGCGCGCTCAAGATCACCCCCCGGCACGACCTGCTGGACTACGAGATCTTCCGGCGGCACTCGGGCCTACCGATGCCTCCGGACATCCTCGACGCCGAGGGCCGACTCACCTCCGATTGGGTGCCGGAGGAGTTCCGCGGCCGGGACCGGGAAGACGCCCGCCCGCGGGTCACCGAGACGCTCCGCGCCGGGGGCTTCGTCGACCACGAAGCTCCGTACGTCCATGCAGTGGGCCGCTCGGAACGCTCCAACGCCGTCATCGAACCCCGCTTGTCGAAGCAATGGTTCGTCCGAATGGCGCCGCTGGCGGCTCCGGCCGTCGAAGCCGTCCGTTCGGGCGAGATCCGGCTCTTTCCCGCTCGATGGGAACTCACCTTCTTCCGGTGGATGGAGAATGTTCAAGACTGGTGCATCTCACGGCAGATCGCGTGGGGCCATCCGATCCCGGTCTACTACTGCTCCGCCTGCCGTGCGGAAACCGCCGCTGAGGAACCACCGGTCAGGTGCCCGAAGTGTGACCACACTCCCCTCACGGCCGACCCGGATGTCCTCGACACATGGTTCTCCTCATGGCTCTGGCCGTTCGCCACTCTGGGATGGCCCGAAGACGCGCCAGACCTCGCCCACTATTTCCCGACGAGCCTCCTCGAAACGGGACGCGACATCATGTTCTTCTGGGTGGCGCGAATGATGATGGCGTCCTACTTCTTCCTGGGCCGGCCCCCCTTCCGTACCGTCTACTTCCACGGGATCCTGCGCGACGAACACGGCAGAAAACTCTCGAAGCACCTCGGGAACTCCCCCGACCCCGTGGAGCTCATCCGGGAGCGCGGCGCCGATGCGCTCCGATTCTCGCTCGTCTTCCCCAACCCCGTCGACCAGGACGGAATGTTCGGCCCGGCCACGCTCGACAGCGCCCGGAACTTCCTCACCAAGGTATGGAACCTCGTCCGGTTCGCCCAGGCCCACGCTCCCGACGGGACCGACCCACCGGACCGAGCCCCCGCCCTGACCGCGGATTCTCCCCTCGAGAATCGGTGGATCCTCGCTCGCTGGCGACGGACAGTGGCCGACTTCGAAGAGGCCCTCTCGGGCTACGAGATCACGCGGGCCGCCGGGCTCCTCCATTCGTTCCTCTGGTACGACCTGGCGGACCGGTACGTCGAAGTGAGCAAGGACGCCCTCGCCGGGCGACGCGGCGAACCCCTCCTCCGGGAGACCCGCGCCGTGCTCCTGTTCGTGCTCGAACGCACTCTCCGTCTCCTCCACCCGCTCGCGCCCCACGTCACCGAGGAGCTCTGGCACGCGCTCCCCCATCGCGGGGAGCTGTTGGCCCGAGCGGCCTGGCCCCACGCCGACGAGGCCCCCGACGACCCGGAGGCCCTCATCGCCATGGAGGTCGTCTATGATGCGATCCGCACCCTCCGAAGCCTCCGCGCCGCGAACCGGCTCGGAGCGACGTCCATTCCCCCGGCGTGGGTTCGCCCTTCGGGCGAAGAGACCGGCGCCGTCCTCCGGGCCCAAAGGGAACTCGTGCTCCAGCAGGCCCGGGTCGGCGCCCTCGACATCTTGGAGGCCGGCGCGCCTCCGCCCGCCGGCACCGCTCCCAGCGTCACGGCGCACGGCGAGTTTTACCTGGCCCTCCCGACGGAGACCGCGCCCGCGGAGCGGCAAACGCTCGAGCGCGAACGCACGAAGCTGTCGGCACTGCTCACCAAGACCGAACAACGGCTCGCCGATGCCGGATTCCGCGCCCACGCTCCGCCCGAAGTCCTCAAAGCCGCAGAAGAAAAGGCCCGGGAGCTGGCCGAGCGGGTCCGACGGATCAAAGAACACCTGGCGGCCGGCCCGGCGCTCGGAACCCCATGACGAAACCACGAGAGGCCCCCCCGCGCTCCCGTCGAAGCGGCATCGCCCGCCGTCCTCCCTCGTCGCCCACCCCCCCAACGCGCTTGGAAGGCGGGTTTCCCCTGGGCAAGACCGGCCGGACCCATCCGCCTCTCGGGCTCGGGCTCTGGGCGATGGGCCGCTGGCGGCCCGAGGACGAGGCGAGGACGAAAGCGACGATCGGCCACGCGCTCGAGCGCGGGCTCCGGTGGTTCGACACCGCCGAGGTCTACGGGGCAGGACGGTCGGAACGGATCCTCGGCGACGTGCTCTACCGCGCCGGCCCAACCGCACAGGACGCCTGGGTGGTCACAAAACTCTCGTGGGAACACCTGCGAACCGCCCAGGTCCGGCCCTCCCTGATGGGGAGCTTGCAGCGGCTCGGCCGGTCCCGCGTCGACCTGTACCTCGTCCACTCCCCCGACCCGCGGGTTCCCATCGCGGAGACGATGGCGGCCCTCGAGACGCTCTGGACGGAGGGAATGATCGGCGCGATCGGGGTCAGCAACTTCTCGCGGGAGCAGCTCATCGAAGCGCGGGCGGCGCTTCGGAAGACCGACGTGGTCGTGAACCAGGTCCTGTACAACCTGTTCGAACGGGACGATGGAGACGACGTCCTGGACTACTGCCGGAAGGAGGGGATCGTGGTCGAAGCCTACACGCCCCTTGCCCGGGGCCTCTTGGCCGGGCGGTACCAGTCGGGCGCAGTGCCCGTGGGACCGGCTCGGAGCACCGGGCTCCGCGACCGGCTCGAGGAGCTCCAGGAACGGGCCCGACGTCTCGACGCCCTCGCCCGCGAGGCAGGGGTTCCGATGGCATCTCTCGCCTTACATTGGTTGGCCCGACGGGGGGTCGCTCCGGCCTTCGGCGCGAGCCAGCCCGCTCAGGTGGACGACGTGCTGACGGCGTGGGCCGCTCGCCCCACCGACGTGGTCCTGTCCCGGGCCGACACGATCGCTCGGGGCGATGCCGATTAAGTTCGTTGCCTTCGACATGGACGGCACGCTGCTCGATGTATCGAGCTCGTGGGCGGAGGTCCACCGGTTCTTCGGCGACGAGAATACCCAAGCGCTCCAGCTGTTTCTCGATGACGAGATCGACGATCAAGAGTTCATGCGTCGGGACCTGGCCCTGTGGCATCGACATCGCCCCCACATCTCGGAACAGGACCTGGTCTCGATCCTGGCCTCCGTCCCGTTGATGCCCGGCGCGCACGAGCTCTTCGACGCGCTCCACGCCCGCGGGATCCGGACCGCGATCGTCAGCGGAGGGCTCGACGTCGTCGCGCAACGCATCGGCCGGGAGCTGGGGATCGACCGGGTGCTCGCCAACGGGTTCGTCCTCGACGGGCACGGACGCTTGACCGACGAAGGCATCGTCCGGGTGCCGATCAAGCGGAAGGGGGACGTCGTCGCCGGTCTCCAGCGGGAATTCGGACTCTCCGTGGCGGAGTGCGCCGCCGTGGGCAACTCCGCGATCGACGTGGCGATGTTCGAACGGTCGCGAATCGGCGTCGCGTTTCTACCGGAAGACGATCACGTCCGCCGGCGCGCTACCCACGTGGTGACCGAGAAGGATCTTCGCCAGGTGATCGGTCCGCTGACCGACGACCGCGTCGGGCGTGGCCCGCGCTCCCCGGGCCGGAGATAGCCTTTTGAGCGCTCCTCGGCCTTCTTTCGGCGGAATGGAAGCGTATCAGAAACTCCTCGATCGGGCGCGGGCTCAGCTCCCGGAAGTCCGGACCAGCGGGGAGCGATTCCAGGTGCCCGAGCCGGACGTGATGACCGACGGAAAGAACACGGTCATCCGGAACCTCCAGGAGATCGCGAGCGTCCTGCGCCGGGAGCCGGCCCACCTGATCGGCTACCTCGCCCGGGAGTTCGGCTGCCCGGGCGTCCTCGACCTGCCTCGCGGCGTGCTCAAGTCGCGGATCACGAAAGAGGCGATCGCGCAACGGATCCGAGAGTACACGGACAAGTTCGTGATCTGTTCCGAGTGCCATCGGCCGGACACCCACCTCAGCAAGGAGGGCAAGTTCACTCTCCTCATCTGCGAGGCCTGCGGCGCCCAGCGCCCGGTCACGGTCCGCCGGGTCGTCGAAGTGGCCAAGCCGAAGGCACCGGTCGTGGCGGGCGAGGTCTACCGGCTCACGATCGAGGACATCGGCCGCCGGGGCGACGGCGTCGCCCGGAAGGAGGGGTTCGTCGTCTTCGTGACGGGCGCCACCACTCGCGGGGCCACGGTCAACGCGAAGATCACCAAAGTGCTGGGGAACAACGCCTACGCGATCGTGCAGCCGTAGTCGTCCGGCATGCGCGGCCTTCGCTCGCTGGGACTGCTCGCCCTCTACGTCGGCGCCCAGCTCGTTGCGCTCGCCCTCGCGGTGCCGTTCAAATCGGCCGGCCTCGCGACCACGTCGAATCCGAACAGCCCCGCGTCGCCGGTATTCATCATCGTCCTCATCGTCGCCGCCCCGCTCTTCATTCTCTGGTTCGTCCGTCGGAAGGGCGGCATCGCGAGGCTCCGGGCCGTCCTCCTCGTGGCCATCGCCGCCTCCCTCAACCTGACCCTCTATTACACCATCGAGCTGCTGCTGCCGGCGACTCGGTTCATCCCCCCGGCCGGCGCCGGGCTCCTGTTCGACCCCGCGACCACGTTGGCCGCGGGGATCGCCGTGACGATCCTCCTCGCGCTATGGATCGAGCCGCAGTGGTACGTCGTCGATGCGGCTGGGTTCCTGGCCGCCGGCGCGCTGATCGCGCTGCTCGGGATCTCCTTCGGGATCCTCCCGGTCTTCATCCTGCTCCTGGCGCTCGCGGTCTACGACACGATCGCAGTCTACCGGACCAAGCACATGGTCAGCCTCGCCGACGTGGTCACGGAGATGCGGCTTCCGATCCTGATGGTCATGCCGAGCTCGGCCGGCTACGACTACACGCGGGCGCCGTCCCTGAACGTCCAGCGGGACCGTCCGGTGGAGGAACGCGAGGCGATGTTCATGGGCCTCGGTGATGTGGTGATCCCGGGCACGCTCGTCGTCTCCGCGTTCATCTGGCTGCCGACCCACCCGCTCGTCCTCGGGATCGGCGCGAACCTGTGGGCGGCCTTCGCGGCGATCGTGGGCTCGCTCGTCGGCTACGGCCTGCTGATGCGCCGGGCGCTCTCGGGCAACCCGCAGGCCGGTTTGCCCTTCCTCAATGGCGGCGCCCTCGGCGGCTATATTCTGGCGTACCTCCTCCTCTTCCACCAGATCGGGCTCGGATTCCAACTGAGCTTCTAGCGAGGAGCATCGGTCGCATGGCACGCCGCCGCGTGGAGGATATCCGCATCGGAGACCGCCCATCCCTCGATACGCTCGCCCGCCGGCTCGACGCGGCCGGCGGATTCACGGCGAAGGGGTTTGCCCAAGGCGTGGACCTCCTCGTCGAGATGCTCGGCGACCGCCAGATGACGACGTTCCTGTCGTTCCCCGCCGACATCGTCGCGACCGGAACCCGGGGCGTCCTGCACGAGCTCATCGCCGGCGGACACGTCGACGCCGTCGTCACGACCTGCGGAACGCTCGACCACGACATCGCGCGCTCGTACGGGCCGTATCTTCACGGGGACTGGCTCCTCGACGATGCGCTCCTCCGTAAGCAGGGGTTCTACCGGCTCGGGAACCTCGTCATTCCGGAGAAAGTCTACGGGGGCGTCGTGGAGCGATTCATGCAGCGACTGCTCCATCGACTCTGGAAGCAAGGCACGCGCCGTCTCTCGACGGCCGAGCTCACTTGGAAGATCGGCGAAGCCCTCGGCGCCCGCGCCGGGCGTGGCAGTCTGGCCCGCGCGGCCTTCGAACGCAAGATCCCGGTCCTCGTGCCCGGAATCACGGACGGCGCCGTGGGGTCGCAGCTCTGGCTCTTCTGGCAGATGCACAAGGAATTCCAGCTGGACCTTCTGCCGGACGAGCAGCTCCTGGCGGACCTCGTCTTCGAGGCGAAGCGGAGCGGCGCGATCCTTCTCGGAGGGGGCATTTCGAAGCACCACACGATCTGGTGGAACCAGTTCCGCGACGGTCTCGACGCCGCCCTTTACATCACCTCGGCCGTCGAATGGGACGGGAGCCTCTCCGGCGCGCGCACACGGGAGGCGGTCTCGTGGGGGAAGCTCAAGCCGGAAGCCCACCACGTGACGGTGGAAGGGGACATCACGGTCCTGCTCCCATGGATGGTCGGGGCGGCCCTCGAACGGCTCGGGCACTGACGAGTTCGGGGGGACCGCCTCGGGTACCCGGTCCGCCGGGAAAGCCCGCTCCGAGGGCCGACGGAGGGCAACTCGTGGCTTCCAGCCGACCCGCCTTGTCGCAGAGCGCTTTGGGGAACCCCCATCCCGATGTGGTTGGGCGGGAATCCCGAGTAGGTTGGTCGATCGAGCCGGCCCAACCTCTCCCGAGAGCCCGCGGTGGGGTGCCCCTCGATGGGTAGCTTCTTACGCCGAAGCGGCCAGTACAGTTTGCGGGGAGCTGCGGTCTACACCCCGCGAGAGGTGCCAGTGAGTCTAGCCCAACGACTGCCCGAGGAACTTCGGGAGTTCCTCTCCCTCCCGGGACCCCAGTCCCTGCTGGTCCGGGGAGCTCCCGGTTCGGGCAAGACGACCCTCTGTCTTGCCCTGCTCGAGGCCGCGACCGGTCACCGTCTGCTCCTCACGAGCCGAGTCTCCCAAGCGGAGCTCCAGCGCGGATTCCCCTGGCTGGGGGAGAACGGGGGCCTACAGATCCAGATTGTCGACACGAGCAACCTGGACGCAACGGTCCGGGACGTCGGGCGTACGATGGTGGAGGCCAAGCGAGTGGTCAACGAAACCGGGGTCAAAAACCGCGAACTGAACGAGTTCCTCTGGCTTCCCTCCCCGGTACAGGAGGCGTGGAGTCGGCTCCCGCCGGATTCTCCGTCGATTGTTGTCATCGATTCCTGGGATGCCCTGGTCGAGCAGTACCTGGGAGGCGTCGGCACCAACCACCCTGACCTCCCCGACCGGAGCGAGGTGGAGCGGATGCTGCTCCGTCACCTTGGACGAGGTCGCGCCCATGTGGTGATCGTCCTGGAACGGCGGGAGGAGAGCCAACTCGACTACCTAGTCAACGGGGTGGTCGTGACCCAGCGCGAGATGGGCAACGACCGGCTCGAGCGCTGGCTCCAGCTTCCGAAGCTTCGAGGCATCCGGATCGCCAACGCCAACTATCCCTATACGGTCGAAGCCGCCCGCTTCCAGTGCATCGAGCCCATCAAGGCGTACACGCACATGCGCCGAGGACCCTTCGAGCACGAACCCGACTCCATGCCTGCGCACGTCTGGCCGGGGTCGAGTGCCTTCGCGGAGAACTTCGGTCGGCTTCCGTTAGGCAAGATCACACTAATCGAAACCGACGGGGACATCCAAGAGCACGTCCTCCAGCTCCTTCTCTCGCCGATGATTTCCTCGGTCGTCAGCCTCGGTGGCCGAGCCTTGCTGATCCCGTCGCCGTCCCTGTCGGCGAAGGAGATCTGGGATTCCGTGCATCCCGGAGCCCCGCGCCAACGGCTGGAGCAGGGCTTCCGAGTCGGGGACGTGACCGGTCAGCTGGAGACCGATGCGAAGCTCGTCGCCCCTGAGCTCGGGAAGATGGTCGTACCCCTCGGGGGGTTGGTGCCGGCGTCCCACCCTCCCGCGAACGGTTCTCCGGCGCCGCAGACCGCGGTCGCGCAGTTCCTAGCCTCGGGCAGCACGAAGGGAGCGCCGGTCCTCAATGTGGCCTATGTGCAGGGATTCTATTCGATGGCCTCGGCCTTGGGCAACCCGATGACCCCCGAGGTCGTCGACAACTTCCCGGCGAATGTTCAGGCGGGGCTCGGGTCGGCGCCGATGCATCTCGTCGTCGTCGGACAAAACGGCGTACCGCTGTTCGAATCGCTGCGGTCGCTTGCCGAGATCCAAATCCACCTTCGGGCCCGACAAGGCCGGGTGTTCGTTTACGGCTCGATGCCGTGGACGTCGGGCCTCGTCCTCACCGAGGGCACCGCCACGATTCCCTACGACCTCCTCCGCATCGTCTAGCGGGCCCGCGGCGGTGAGAAAAACCCTGGAGCAGATTCCGCCGAGAATGACACTCCGGCCCCTAAGTTGGTCATCCCGCCCCTTTGCCTACGGCATTGCGAGCTCGGTACTCGTCATCCCGTTCCTCGGAAGGGCCGACGCCGAAGACCCCGCCGTCTACCGGGCCCTCTTCGATCGCGCGGACCTCAGCCAGTTCGTACTCGACCAGCGGGGCCATATACGACGGGCGAACCCCTCGGCCAATCGCTTGTTCGGGACGGTGGAAGTTCAGCTCCGCGGTCGGCCGTTTTCCGAACTGCTGACCCCGGGAACCCAGGCCGGGTTCGCCCAGGCAATGGCGGCGACCCGGGGGCCCCGGACCGAATGGGGACCCATCCGGTTGGAGGGCCGCTCCCCCAGCGGTTCGGTTTTCCCCATCGAGGTCGAGGTTTGTCGAGTGGTCCATGGCGCGGAGGAAAGCTACGGCGTGGTGGTCCGCGACGCGCATGCGGGAACTCCCCCGCCCCCCCGAGGCCCGGCGGGGCGGTTCAACCCGGGGCAGATGCTGATCGCGAGTCGAATTCAGGAGTTGGTGTGAGAAGAGATGGACGTCACCTCCTTTGTCGTGGCCGTCACCGGTTTCGTCGCGGTGGGTGTCTATCTCCTCGTGGGATGGCGATTCTCGAATCGGCGCGTTGCGCCGGAGAATCGCCTCCCGGTCCGACAGTTCGGGTTGTTTTGGGTGGGCCTGGCCGCCGTGACCGCGATCGGTGCGATTGACAACGGAACGGCCGCGTTCAGTACCCCCTCCCTCCCGATCGTCCTGACGCTCTACTATCTCGAGATCATCCTCTTGTGCGCGGCGCTGTGGGGACTGGTCGGCTATCTCGTCGTGTTGTACACCGGCCGGGCGTACCTGGCTCCTCTCACCTCGCTGTACGCGGTGCTCTACGTCCTGCTGCTCTATTTCATCACGGCCAGCGGACCGAATATGGTGACCGTCCATATGGGGACGGTCGGCCTACAGTACGCTACCCCCGTCGGGGGACCGATTCTGGGCGTCCTGGTCGTGATCCTCCTCATCCCCGAATTCCTCGGGGCGATTCTATACTTCACCCTGTTCTTCCGTACACGAGACCCCACCGCCCGGTACCGGATCGCGTTGGTGAGTTGGGGTCTGATAGCGTGGTTCGTTATCGGGATCCTGAATGTGGGCGGACGTTTGGGCGGCGGTCCGTTGGCGGAAGGGCTTCAGGGGATGCTCGAGATCTTCGCCGCCCTGGTTGTACTGAGCGCGTATTACCCGCCGTCGGTCGTGCGGCGACGGTTCGGCGTGACGGGAGTCGAGACAACCACGTAGCCGCTGAATCGGTAGGGTACGGCCTCCTTCGCCGCCGGGGAGCGAGGCCTTAAGTGGGCCACCCGAAATTGGACGGGTCCCACGTCGTGGGCCCGTAGCTCAGCCCGGTAGAGCAGGCGGCTCTTAACCGCAAGATCAGGGGTTCGAATCCCCTCGGGCCCGGTGAGCCTTTCGAGACTCCGTCACAGGCCGAGGACGTACGTGACCTGCAGATGCACGTCGTCGACCCAGGGACATCCCACCGCTTGGGGATCGGCGACGCCCACATTCCACCACGATGCCCCACCGTTCCCGACGAACGAGAGCGATCCGGACGTTCCGTTGGAGGAGTAGCCGAGATACCCTACGGAGGATGTCGAGGAGCTCTGAACTACCCCAATCCAAACATTCAGCGCGGGTTGGGTGGTCCAGCGGAAGGTGACATGGGACCCCGGAGGGAAACCGGGGAAGGCGGGCCCCACAAGAGTCCCGGCTGTCGTAGGAGGACAAGCCACGGAAATCACCTGAGAGATCGGACTCGGGTAGTAGAGGCCTGGAAGCGCACCGAGCCAGAGCAGCATGAGAACTACTGGTACAGCTACCGCCCCCGCTGTCAAACCATATTGAAGTCGACGCCGGGACTTGGGCGAGAGTCCAGGGTCTTGAATCGAGCCTGGCCGGCGGATCCCGTCGAGGACGACCACCGTCCCAACCCCTACTACCACCAAGCCGGGAAACACGCTCGGAAAGTTCCAATCATTCTGGAAAAGGATGGGGCCGAGCCAGGCCACGAAAAGCCCCGCGAGGCCTATTACGAACCCCCAGGCCATCTCGGCGGGTCCCGCGGATGATAGTCGAAGACCAATTTCGGGCATGACCGCGGTCACTAGACGGTGAACCCACTATCTCAATTCCAGTCTCCCGACGAGACTCAAACAAAAGTCGGCGTGCAATCGTAGGACCGTTATGAACCACTCATTTCGGTCCGTTTCTCTATCGAAAGAGGAATCCCTTCGGACCTTAAAATACGGGAATCCCCTCGGGCCCGGTTCGCAAGCCAGCACCGAAAGAGGTCTTGGGCCGAGTAGCGGGTTGCCTAGCTGGGCAACGGCTCGCGTAATGCCCTTACAAATGGCATGGGTTGACCAGGCACGGATTGGTTCGTCCTAGGCTAAGCAAGCGAGGGGATTAGTCGGAAGGTACACCTTGGGGATTGCTGAATGATTCGCCGTTCTCGGAGAGCCTACGGGCCTGGACGTTTCCCGGTATCAAGCTCTTCGGTGGCCTTTTCGATCGTTGGCTGAATCCGGGCGGGGTCGGGGACTTTGCGGCCACGAGACCGCCGCGTGTGCGCCACGACCGCCAAGACGGCGCCCGCCAGTACGCCTAGTCCCAGAATACCTTCGTACGCAGGGAGCCAGAGGAACGACGTGAGCTGTGATTGCGTGAGGTGAGTGAGGCTCACCGTCAAGATGTCGCCTCCGAGGGGAACGTAAAGGGAGTCGGTGGACGCTAGGTAGATCGAGGAGAACAAGCCGATGTTACTCGCTGGGATTCCAATGTCCGCAAGCACCTCGTGGCTCGAGTAATTGATCGCAAACACATTCCCCGAGGTGATCACGTAGAGGTCCCCGTGGGCCGGATCGAGAAGCATCTGGACAGGAACGCCGAAGCCGGTGCCGGAAGGGGCCGATAACGTGACAGTCGAAATTGAATCGAGAGTAGACGAATTGACAAAGGTCACCGAACCCTGCAGAGAGTTACCCGACGATGCAGCTCCCAACGCCGTCCAACCAGCTACGGAGTCGACTGTTCCGGCGGTGACCCCTTCCGTGGAGGGTGTCGCCACGGCTGTGCCGGTCTGTGGGTCTACAATGTGTAGCCCATCCCCGTAGAGGAGCGGGCTGGCTCCGGATACCAAGAGATCGTTCGCGGATGGGTCGTAGACTACCCAGCTGCATCCGCCCGGGATGGTAGCGTTGAAGACCAGGGACCGTGCGGTTGTGTTAAGGGCGAGCAGGGTCCCAAGGTTCCAGTTGCAAGCATACAGAAGTCCATTGGCTGAGTCCCAAGCTAACCCTTCGGGCGCGGTCCAGCTCGTGTAGAATCCCCTGAGCGGAATTTGCCCCACGACCTTGTCCGTCGAGAAGTCTACAATCAGGACGCTTCCGACGTTCGAACTTGAATTCGGCGGATCGCAAGGGATGTAGAAGTCAGCCCCGAATCCAGGATAGTACGGGTCGGCCGAGCTACAGGAGAGGTTGAGAAAGGAGAAGACGGACGCCGAGCTGGAGTTGAACACCAGAGAATAGTTGTGGTAACTGCCACCAAAGGCAAACTGCGCCGCTGTCGTGGTCATAAGGATTTGACCAGTCGACGGTACGACAGAGAATCCCGAGGACCACTTGCACTTCCCGGTAAGCTGCGCCGCGGGACAGATACCCCCCCATCCCGAAGAACCCGTGACTGACTGGGTGGGACTGAAGCTGAGAACGCCTCCGGCGATCTGGATGAAAACGGCTCCGCCCAGTGCGGGCACTATCAGGGCTAACGACCAAAGAATCGCGACTGCGGCGCGACGAGTTTGGCGGCGGCGCGAGGCAGGCCCTGACCTAGGTATGGCCTTATGCCCGGCACCCTCCGTGGGGGCCTAAGCTTGTCGCCTCTAGCGCGCTACATCCAGGTCGCGGTCTTGCGGGATTACTCCCAGGCCGATGTTCTGTATCGAAGGGCGCCTTCTATGTGCCCAAAGTCGGCTGACGGTCTCTCCGACCCTTTCCTACAGAGGGGTTTCCTAACCCCCCCCCCCAAACTTGAGCTATGGGCCACCACAGTATCCGTTTCCAAAAGACCCCGCCCTATCGGTGGGACGAATCCTTTGGGCTAATTAATTCGGTGACTCCCCTCGGGCCCGTCGCGTTCCCCTCCCGGTTTCGTGCGTGCTCATCGTGCCAGTCGGCTTGAACTCCACCGCGTCGCACTATAGTCGATCGACCCCTTCCTCTGAACCTGCCCGGCCAGGTACCCAAGGAGCTCTAGACACGTCGGACAGAGGGGGGAGGGGTCAAGGCCTAGGACCTCGCGGACACGGTGGCGAAACTCAGCGAACTCGAGCCTCGAGACAGTTTCCGCATTGCCCGGGCTGATGACGAAACCGTGGATCAGGGGACGAGCCACCTCGCGGCCGAGACGCAGCAGGGCGTCTTCTCCCAGCTCCGTCTGGTGGAGGGTCGGAAATTTCCACGAGAGTATCCCGAGGGCAAAGGCCTGAGTCTTTCCGAGCCGCACACGCGAGAACCCACTGCTCACCCGGGCATGCCGTCCGACCTCCGTGACGAGTCGTTCGGCAAACTTGGCTGCCGCCTTGGGATCCGCCAGAACCTGGACCGAGGAGAGGGCGGCCCCTTGAACCTGGCCTCGCGTGTGCGAGTACAGGAGAGAAGCCTCCGGGGGAAAACCGGCCGATTCGGCCACCGCGCGGATGCGGTCAGGTTGCCCAGTCAATCGCGAGTTCGAGGACGGCCACTCGACTCGAGCGGAGGCGAGGCCCGGTAGCATCCGACGGCGAACTCTAGTCGCCGTGTCGAGAAGGCCCGTCGTATTGCTGACAAAATCTCCTCGAACCGCTCTCTGTACCCAGCTCACCCGCCGGGTCCGTGGGGAGTCGTCCCCCTCCAGCGCGCGATAGCCCGCGATCTTTAGCGAGACCGACCCGGGACTCCTACCGAGGAGCTCCGCGAGCTCGAGTATTCGCTCTGAACCGAGGGATCGACGGGCCGGATCCTCCCTCATCGCTGCGTAGATTAGGAGGGCCTCGTCCCGCCCGTAGAGGCCCGATGGGGTCTCTTCGGAAGCCCTCTGCCGGCGGCGGCCTCCCGGAACCAAGGGGTCTCCGCCGCCTCAGGAGGTTGGACCAGCGGGTCCGGAAGATTCCAGCGCTGCGCCGAGTCTCTGCGCCAACTTCCGGATCTGCGCCGGAGTTCCGTGAGGGGCGCCTTGCCACTCGGTCACCTTCAGGCGCTTGTACTTTGCCGGTGTGTTCGGGTAGCGTGCCACCACGAATTGGTGGACGTGTCGGTACCCCTCGGTGAAACAGTAGGTGTAGGTCCAGGCCGCCCCAACGACGTCGCGGAGGGCGCGGCTCACTTCGACGACCAGCCGGCCGATCCGCCCCCCCTCGGCGAGGGTCAGCGTCGGGAGACCTCCGTCGGTGTGGCGCTTGGTCTGAATGAGGGCAGCTCCTTGGTAGCTAGGACCTTGCCAGTCGGACCAATGTGTCACATGCACGAGCGAGTCCTCGTAAATCAGCGGCTCCCGACGTGGCCCTGGGCCCGCGAGGCGTTCGCAGAAGAAACAATTCCCTGGCAGTTCGGGCCCGGACTTCACCGTCGCATGGTTTCGGGGGGCCCTACTTGCGGACAACGAACTGCACCTCACAATTCGCCCAAGCCTTCTTGTCGGCCCACGGGTCCCCCGTGTAGACTTCCCGTACGGCGGTAACGGAGCGGATCTCTCCGTATTTCTTCCGCCAACGGGTCCAATCGCTCAACCCATGGTACACGATCCGTGAGGAGACCGCGTCCGGGTTGAACACCACGCGAGCCACGGGCGTGGCGGGGAGCGTCTTGAGACGGATTCGACCCTCCGCCTTGGCACTGTCTTTGATCTCGAGACACGCCTCCCACCGGTGGTGATCTCGTTCGAAGAAGATCCAGTGGCCGGTCCGCACACGGTTCTTCTGTGCCCAGCGCGTCAGCTCACGGAACTCGACGCGAAGGTTGTCTTCCTTCCACGGTCCGATCCGGACGATCGACGCGACTCGGTAACTCGGCGAATCCCTCAAGGCGAAATCTACGACCATTTTCTCCACTTTCCCAAAGACCGTTCCCCGTGTTAGGCCAATACCAACCGGCCAGATAGAGTTCGAGCCGCCCTGGGGCGGCACCGACTAAATAGACCTTCTCGAGTACAGGACCAGCATGCCGGTCATCGATACTCGAATCCGTGTCCGGCACCCATGCCCATACTGCGACGTCTCCGTCGCGTACCCTCGCTCGTTGCTGCTCCTGTGGTGTGAGAACCGGCGCGACGTGTTCCTTGTGTCGAGTCCGGACGTCTCCGAGCTCCGACGCGTACTCTCGGGGATGCGGGAGGCGTTTCGGGCCCGAAGCTTGGTGGAGGATGGACCTAGCGCGCTGGTCGTAGTGCCCGACTTCCAGTGGCCGGATCCTCCGGCCGTAACCCGGATGGCAGAGAAGGCCGGCCTGTGGACCCTTCCGCCGATCGTCTACTTCGAGGGAAAGGAGACGTATCGATTCGTCGCTCCCAATCAGAAGGCATTGAACCGGCTGCTGACCCCCCTCCGCCGCGTGGGCGAGGTGGAACTCTTGTCGGTCACCCGCCGCACCGGGCTCGGGAGCATTCGAAACCTGCCCACGGCCTCGGTCCACTTCTTCGAAGGACTGACCGACCTTCAGGCCCAAGCCCTCGTCGCCGCGTTCGAAGAAGGCCTGCTCCACGTTCCCTCTCGATCGACCTGGGATGCCGTGGCCCGCCGGCAAGGACTCTCGCGCTCGACATTTGGAGAACATCTCCGGAAAGGGCAACTCCGGATCCTCGCGAACAGCTACTCCGCCCTAAAATCTCGGACGCTTGAAGCGACCGAACCGGTGGTACTGCCCCCATTGAAACGAGCGGAGAGGCCGGGGAAGGCCCCCCTTCGAGGCACGCGACCGGTGGCGAGCTGAGCCGGTAGGGCCCACCTATCCAGGCGAATCGATCGTAGGGACGTCGGCGGGGAGTCCCTCCCGGAAACCCCGGGTCGATACTCGCGCACGTCCCGTGCGCTCGGACACTCCCTCGCCGGCGACCAGTCCTCGGCGGACGCGGGGGAGGACCGCTTCACTATCGGCCAGCAGTCCATCAAACCACTCGGTGAAGGCGTGGGTCCGGACCATTACCGAGATCTCCACCTCCCTCGCCCCGGGCAAGTGGGCCGCGAACCGCTCCAATTCCTCGATCAGGGCCGCGGACGGGAGCGTGACGAAGAACACCAAGAGGTCGGGGGAAACCAGCGGGCGCATTCCGGCCCATCCAAATTCCAGTGACCAAGGGAACTCCTTACGGAGCGCATGTACCACGAGCGTATGCGACCCACCCGGAGCAAGGTGGACGTTCAGCGATACCACAGGGAGTGGAATCTTCCCGAAATCGAACAGCGGAACGAACCAGACTGCCCACTCGTCCAACAGAGTGCCGTACCGTGACGTCATCGTCCGCGTGGATATCCCGACGGTCCGAGCGGTCTCTGTGAGAGTTCCTCGGGGGTTGCGACGCAATGCCTGTATGATCCGAACGTCCAGCGGGGAAAGCGCCCGTTTCGGCTCGACGGAGCTCCATGGGATCGGTTCGCCGACTTCGGCCACTCCCTCGAGACCCCGCAGCAGGCTCAGTCGCCGAAGGCACGTGTTCTCGTCTGGGGCGACGAGCTGGACGGCGGACCAGTCTCCGAGGAATTCCTGTCCGCCCACCACTCCGTCAATGAGGGCGATTCGTCGGAACAGGTCCGGCTTCTCCAGCCGGCGCATACTGCGCAGCTCGAAACTCCACCCCCGGAGCCCGAACAGCGCGGGGTTCGGCCACACATCATAGCGGCGGACGAAACCGGTCTCGCTCCACCGGCGGAGCCGGTGGGCGATTCGCGCCCGGCTGGTGTGGAGGCGGCGAGCGATACGACTCACGTTGAGCCGGGGGTCGATCCCGGCCACGGTGACCTTCTGGCCGCGATACATCTCGCGGAGTATGTCGACGTCGATCGGGTCGATTCCGATCCCCAAGTCGATCACGAGAACGGGCCAACCGCCAACGAACGTTAACGATTCCGATTTCGTCGCTCGGAAGGACGAATTCGGAAGCGAAGGACTCTGTTCGTTCAACTCCGGCGACCAGGCTGAGCAGCGGCTTGACGTGCTGGGGGCCCTCTGGGTTCGTAATGACGGCGGCCGCGAAGTCGACGAGTGCGTACCGACCTTCCCCCGGGGCGTCGGCGGGAACCGCGTCTCGGGCGGGGACGATCCTCGCGGTCCTTGCCCTCTCCGCCCTGCTTGTGAACTTTATCGAGACGATGCTCGTGCCCGCGCTCCCTACGCTGGTGAAGTTCTTCGACGGGGTCCCATACACGACCGTCGCGTGGATCCTTTCGATCTACCTTCTGATCGGGGTCTGCACGACCCCGCTGTTCGCCAAGCTCGGCGATATCTACGGAAAGCGTCGGATCCTCATGATCGTCCTGAGCGTCTACGCAGTGGCGGTCGTCCTCGCCCCATTCACCCCTGACATCGCCTCAGCACTCGGGTTCTCGCAGTCGAATGCGATCTTCCTCTTGATCGCGGTCCGAGGACTGCAAGGGTTCGGTCTGGCGATGTTCCCGTTAGCGTTCGCCATGGTCGGGGAGGAGCTCCCGCCGGCCCGCGTGGCGCCGGCCCAAGGCCTGATTGCGGCGATGTTCGCGGCCGGAGCGGCGGCAGGAATCGCGGGGGGTGCCTGGCTGATCCAAGCCGTGGGCTGGCAGTGGGCGTACGGCTTCGTCGCGGTCCCCGCCGTCGTTCTCGCCCTCGCCTCGTCCCGGCTTCCGGCGTCCCGGCACCTACTAGCGGCCCGCTTGGACGTTCCGGGCGCCGCCTTCCTCGGAACGGCCGTGGGCTCCTTCCTCCTGGCACTGACCTTGGGGCCGACCTGGGGGTGGACGAACCTCGTGGGCGGCCACGTCCTCGGGGTTCCGTTGGGCACGCCCGAGTTCTTGGCGGTGGGCCTGCTCCTCACCTTCGCGTTCTACATCCGGGAACGGACAACGGCCGAACCGATGTTCGACCTCAAGCGATTCCGGGAGCGGAACATCGGGCTCGGATACCTGGCCGCCGCCTTGGTGGGCCTCTCGTTGTTCGTGGCGTTCGTGACGCTGACCATCCTAGTGGAAGTTCCGGTCATCGGCTTGGGCCGGAGCATCCTCGACTTCGGCCTCGCCAGCCTTCCGACGACGCTTGTGATGCTCACCGTGGCCCCGTTGGTCGGCCTGGCGATCTCCCGGTACGGCCCCCGCCCCATGATGATCCTGGGCGGCCTCGTTTCGCTGGGCGGGTTCCTCCTCCTGTTCGAGTTCCATTCGACGTACACCCAGCTCGTCGTCGAAGCGATTCCTACCTTCGCCGGCCTGGTCACGGTGCTCGTCGCCACGACGAACGTCATCGTCCTCTCGGCCCGAACGGGGGAGACCGGGATCCAAACTGGGATGCTCGAAATGCTCCAAGACCTGGGTGCCGCGCTCGCCCCCGTGCTGGTGACGTCGATCCTCGCGTCGGTCACCGCCACCTACACAGTGCTGGTCCAGGGCGGGCCGAACCCGGTCTACACCCAAGTCCTCGCTCCCGGTCCCGCGGCCTTCCAGTGGCTCTTCGGCCTGGGGGCCGCCCTCGCGGTCGGTTGTGTCGCCATCGGCGCGATGATTCGGAATTACCGGTTCCCGGCCGAAACTGTCGCCCCCCGCGGGAAACTGGCGACCGCGTCGGCATCCATCGACTCCGAAGCTCCGGCGGTCACCCGGGCCACGGAGTAACCGCCAGGTACCAAGTCCTCGGAGGCGGGGAGGAATCCGCCGGTCCGCGGGGCGAAGTGGTGAGGGAAAGGAAGTGGTTGGCTGCTATCGACCCGACCCGCGTTCGTGGGCCCTGGGGAGATCGGTCCCAGTTATGGGGCGAGACCGTGCCTTGAACCGGTCGGCCTAAGCCACGATCCCGAGCTGGCGGGTGAGGTCCGAGGAATTCCCGTAGGCACGGAGCGATTGGACCTTGTCCGCGTTGTCAAAGATTACCCGGGTCAATAGGTCCTGAGCGAACCGCTTGTTCGTCGGCGCGAACGACTGGCCCGCCGGCCCGGTCCATGGCCCCTTGTGGGTCCCATGCACCGAGCTAACGACGATCGTCTCCCCACCGGAGACGATGACCTTGCTGACGTCCATCGACCAATCAGGAAACGCAGCGAAGTTCCCTTGATAGAACGCGCGGATCGCTTCCTTACCGCGGATCGGCGCGTCGAGGTTGGGGACCTGAAAGGTCGCATTTTCGGCGTACTGCTCCAGAACTTTCTCAACGTTCCGGCTGTTGACATTGTCGATCATTTTGCGCGCGCTTTGTTCGGTGGTTTGCGACAATTTTTCTCTCGACCTATATAAGCGCCGGCGAGGGTTATAAGTAAGACCGGGCCTGACCGATTCGCCTTCCCCGCCGGGATTCCCGGGCCCGGCCTGGCAACTTTTGACGGTCCGCGGCGCCTCAACGTCGAGTCCTGCGATGGGTGGCCAGCGGCAACCGGTTCTAAGTCCGCGACGCTCTTCGGAGCTATCGAACATTCGGGCGGAACCGATAGTGACTCGAGGAAACGTGGCCACGGCCCACCCGATCAGCACGGCGATCGGCCGGTCGATCCTGCACGAGGGGGGGAACGCATACGACGCGGCCCTCGCGGTGAGCGCTGCCCTCCCCGTGGTCGCGCCTCACTGCAACGGCCTGGGCGCGGACCTGTTCGCGGTCGTGCGAGGGGAGACCGTGGAAACGTTGAATGCCAGCGGTCCCGCGGCCGACCTCGCCACGCCTGAACGCTTCGAGCGCGATGGGTTCTCGGCCATCCCGGGTCACGGCCCCCTGGCCTCGTTCATGGTTCCCGGCCTTGTCGCGGCGTGGTCGTTTTTCGCGGAGCGCGGGACCATGCGGCTCAAGGAGCTCCTTGCCCCAGCCATTCGGTGGGCCCGAGTCGGAGTCCCCGTGACCCCGCATCTCGCATCGGCGATCGCAGAGATGCCCTTCGGCGACAACGACTGGCTCCAAGTGTACAGCGGCCATCAGTCAAGGAGTACGTTACGTCAAGCGGAATTGGCTGGAACGCTCGAAGAGATCGCCCGCGACGGAGGACATGGATTCTACCACGGGGGGCTAGCTCGGGCGATCGAGCGGGATATGATCGAGAAGGGCGGGTTGCTTCGCTTCGAAGACCTGGACCGGTATCAAGCCATTCGAGCTGCACCGCTCCGATGTCGGTACAGGGGGCAGGACGTGTACACGACACCCCCGAACAGCCAGGGCGCCACCGCATTGTATTGGCTCGCGCGACTGGAACGCCACTCTCTGCGGAGCATGTCACCTTCCGACTACGTGGTCACACTCGTCGACACAATGTATTCGGCCTATGAGTTCCGCGCCCGGCGCATCGGGGATCCAGATCGCATGCCGCTCCCCAAAGAGTGGCTCGAGATCGAATCCAGTAAGACTCGTACGGAGGGAGGGGCTGCTGGCCGCTCCACCGGCGGGGACACGACAGCGTTCTCCGTCTTCGACGGGTCGGTCGGATTGAGCGTGATCCAGAGCAACTACCAAGGATTCGGGTCGGGGCACACCGTAGGCGAGACTGGCATCAATCTGAATAATCGAGGGTCTTATTTCACATTGGACCGGACTCACCACAATGTCGTTGCCCCCCGAAAGCGGACCTTCCACACGCTGATGGCCACCGCGGTCGTGGGGCCGGAGCTGATCCTTCTCGGCTCGATGGGAGGGGACGTTCAGCCCCAGGTCAATGTCCAGGTACTCTCTGGAATCCTCGACCGAGGTCGGGGAATCCAAGCCGCGATCGACGCACCGCGTTTCGCCTACCCGGCCTCGATCTACGGGTCGGCCCCTCTCCTGGCGGAGGCGGGCGCCGGCCTGAACCCTTCGGCGCCTGCACCCGACCATCCCTCCGCGATGGGTCACTGCCAGGGGATCCAGGTGGGCGCCGAGTTAGCCATCGGAATCGACCCGAGGAGCGAGGGTCGATGGCCTATCCCAGGGGTGGACCCGCCCTAGACGGCGACCAACTCGCGCCCAGAACGCGGGCTCCCCCCTCGGTCGCAACGCTCAATCCCAGGTGGGCCTCCGGACAGCATGTCCGTACCAGCCAGAAGGATCCGCGTCGTCCGCGCCACCCCTCAGGACGTGGATCGCCTCGTACCGCTCTTTGACGCCTATCGTCAGTTCTACGACCGACCTTCCAACCCCTCCGCCGCCTATCGGTTTTTGACCGAGCGACTCAGCCGGAGGGAAAGCATCGTGTTCTTGGCGACCGAATCCGGCTCAACCCTGGGCTTCACCCAGCTCTACCCGACGTTCGCGTCGCTTTCGATGAAACCGTGGTGGGTTTTGTACGACCTGTACGTCGTCCCCGGCGCCCGCCGGAAGGGAATCGCTTCCCTCCTCCTGGACCGGGCGCGGCAACTCGCACGAGAGACGGGAGCCGACGGGCTGAGCCTCGAAACGGCCCGTGACAACCCGGCCCGGATCCTCTACGAAGCGTTGGGCTGGAAGCGAGACGAGCAGTTCCTCCATTACGAGCTGTACGTGCAACCTCGAGGGCCGGCCCGCCGCGTCTCAGTGCGCTCCGCCCGCCGGAAGCACCGGCCCCAGACGCAATCTCCCTCACGGGCCCCCTAGGCCGCCCCATCTCGCTCTGGGCTTCCTTCGAACAGGACCCGATTGACTTCCTCCCAAACGGCCGATGGGGTTCCTCAGAGCCGTGCGGACCGGGCGGCTCGTCCCGGAAATGTTGTCGGGGAGGTTGGGGTTTAAGTAAACGGAGCGTGGTCCCCGTCCGCTCGTCCACCGAGACGGGCTAGTTGCGTGTATTCGAATGTCAGGTGGGAGCGCCAAGAATGGGAATTGGTTCATCGGTCGATTGATCCGGTTGGCCCCAGTTTTGCTCATCGCCGTCGTTATGGTGGCCTCGTATGCCGCCTCTTCGGTTATGGTCGGGGCTACAATTCAGGCCTCCGGACATAATCCGGTCCGAGCGAGCTTTGTTCCCGCGGCATCTGCGGCTGCGCCTTTACCCTCTCCGACTCCCCCTCAAGCCCCGAGACACGTCCCCAACGAGATATCGCAGACTCCGCCCGCTTCCCACCTGCCCCCTCGCTCTTCCGTGCACCTAGGTCAATTCAAGATTCCCGGCCCCCACCCGTCGGCGTGGGGCCCCAGTGGAATTCCGCCGGGCTCGCAAGGCGCTCTATCCTGGCTTGACCCGACCGCACCCCACGGGGTCGGCACCAACAAGAGCAACAACTGGTCCGGGAGCCTCTGCCAGGGAATTTACCCCGGCGGACCCAACGGCCAGCAGTACTATGTCGGCGACTGTTACGGTCACGACGAACCCTCGATCATGTGGTATTCGACGCTCCCCGGTTCTGGTGGGAATGTCACCTGGAGTGTCACCCTCCCGACCGACCGCGCGGCTACCCAGAACCAAACCGACCTCTACGTTGCGATCTGGTTCGGAATGGCTCTCTACGACCCCCACGGCCTTTGGCACCAGTGTTTCCTCGAGCTCCAATTCTACCCTGATCAGACTTGGTACAACCCGGGACCGATGTTCCCCAGCCTGACGGTCAACGGGGCGTGGATCGCCCAAGCGGTTGCGTGGGAGATCAATGCCACGTCCGGCGTTGAAGATCCGTGCTATGTACAGCCATTGTACTTGAACGGCGTCCCCGGCCCCGCCTTCCTGAACATGACCCAGGGAGACAAGATCTCGATCACGATGAAGGGTTGGTCGAGCAGTACGATCGGGGAGCAGATCTGGACCAACGACACGACCAACGGGCAGAAGTCGATCAATACCCTTTACAACAAAGGCCAGAATTACCCCCTCGACCCCGTCTACTCCGCCAGCAACAGCCAAGACGATCTGCAGTGGGGGCTCGGGGGACAATACCCGGTGTCGTTCTCGTATGAGACGGGCCACTCGTGGAACCCCACTCAAAACGGGGGACCCAGCAATATCTACGGCGGGTGCAACCCCGGGCTGCCAGGATCATCCCCGGACACCCCCTGCGGAACCTTTGATCCGGGGAGCTGGGCCAACGATACGTTGACCCCCTGGCTCATCAAACCGCCGGTGTTCTTCAACGGGGCGCAGAGCGTGACGGGGGGGGCTCAGGTCGCCTTCGAACAAGACTTCGGCGGCATCAACCAGATCAATCTACCTCCCCTCCCTCCGAGCTGCCTCGGAACCGTTGCGTCCGCCTGGTGCAGCTACCCATGGTACTCGTATTCCTGCGGCGCCGGCGCGTTCGAGTTCGGGGCTACGAACTACCCTGGAGTTTCCCAAGATTTCGGCAAGTACAAGCAATTCCACCTGCAGTATCTGGGGAGCGCGCTCGGCGTGGGTTTTTCGATCCCCACGAACTTCACCATGCCGACGTGCGGGGGTCCTACCTCGACGCTCATGGTAATGACGTCCGGCGGGGGAAGCGTAAATTTCCTATCGACCTGGCTGGCCTCGGGCAATAGCGTAAGCGGTCTTGCCCCGGGCAACTACTCTCTCAACGCCCTGGCGCCCTCGGGCATGCACTTCGGGTCGTGGACGGGCTCTGCGGGGGTCGTCGTCGCCGATGTCAACACCCCATGGACGAGCGTTCAGATCAGTGGAGCCGGCGGCACGCTGACCGCCAACTTCGTGTCCGTTGCTACCCCTGCACTGGTAACCCTGGCGGACGTGGGCGGCGTAGGGGGCCAAATCTCGGTCACGACCTACAACCTCACGCTCGCTCCACTCCTCGCGATCGGCGGAACGGGCACCGGAGTGTCGCTGCCGGCGGGCATCTACTCGATCCAGGCCTATCCGCCGGTGGGGTACAACTTCACGTATTGGACCGTGACCGGTGGCACGATTACGGCGCCTGGGAACGCGGTCTCCTCCGGATTCCCCATCACGAACCTGATCGTCGATGCCGGCGGAGCCGCCACGGTTACGGCCCATTACGTGGCCTCCGGCTCGAAGACCCCGATCACCCTTTACGCGTCGGGGCCGGGCACGATCACGTTGGGCAGTCTCACGGCCACTGGAGGGTACTCCGGCGGCCCAACGGTGGGCTCCGCGTTTGGAATTCTGCCGGTCGGGCAGTATACGCTGGGGATCTCGGCCAGCTCGACGTTCTACTACTTCAGCCTGGGCTACGGGTTCCCCGGGGTCGACCTCACCGACTGGTCGCACCAGGGCACGACCGGCGGTTCGATCCACCTCGCTCTCGAGAACGGGAGCCCCGCGGCCACGTTCATCGAGGTTTTCTTCACGCAGGGAATCACCTTCGCCGACTCTCCGGCTTCGGCGGGCATGATCCTCGGTCCGACGGGAACTGAACTCCAGAACGGGACGATCATCTCCTCCCCCGGACCGACGCTCGTCACCGGGACGATGGTGGCGCAACCCGCAACGGGGTACACCTTCCTGGATTGGACGAACTCGACGCCGTTGATCCCATTCGGTAACCATCTCGATATCAACACCTTCTTCAAGACCGGCGCGAGCGGCACGATCACGGCCAACTACCTCGCATCCTCGGGCCCCACCTCCCTGACCTTCAACATCGTCACGCCCGCGGGCGGCCAAGTCAACTTCAACGGGGGCTGGGTCACCAACGGCCTGGTCAATGCCTCCGTGGCTACCGGTGGCGTCTACTTCGTAAGCGAGACGACGAACCCTGACTACAGCTTCACCGGCTGGAGCTCTTCCGGAGGCGTGACCTTCACCGCCGCCCCGTGGAACCTCGGGATCGAGGTCAAAGTAGCCTCAGCAGGCACCCTGACGGCCACGTTTGCCCCAGCGCTGGCGGGCATCTCGTTCGTGGCCTCGAGCCTGGTGACCGTCACCGCCACCGTTGGCGGTGTGACGATGGCCATCGACCATACCCAAATGCTCGTCCCCGGCACCAGCTATCCTCTGGTAATCGCGCCCGGGTTCGGCTTTGAGACGTGGGACGCGTCGTCCAGCATAACTATCGCGAACCCCGCAGCTCCGTCCACTACGTTCACCTTCACCGGGTCGGGGACGATCTATGCCCTCGTGATCCCGATCCCTACGGGAGTGACGGCGGCACCGAATCCGACAGAGGTCGGCGTCACGACGGTGATCTCGGCAACATTTGCGGCGCCGGGAACGCACACGTATTCGTGGTCGGCCCTGCCTCCGGGGTGCACCTCCAGTAACTCACTGTCCCTATCGTGCAGCCCGACGACGGCGGGAACGTACACCCCCATCATCTCTCTGATTCAGGACGGCTTCACCCTTCCCTCGTCCCCGGGCACTGTCACGGTGGCCGGTGCGCTGACCGCAGCGGTCGCATCGGCCCCCGGTACGATTGACCTCGGCCAGAAGACCACGCTGACGGCCACCCTGTCGAACGGGTTGAGCCCGGTCACGGACAGTTGGTCGGGCCTGCCCGCGGGGTGCCCGAGCGCGAACCTCCTCGTTCTGCCGTGTACTCCAACCGCCGCCGGCTCGTTCACGGTCCACTTCAGTGGGACCGACTCCGTGGGCGTTGTCGCGACGGGGACCGTCGCGCTGACGGTGAACCCCATTGTGGCCGTGACCCTGGTGGTCTCCCCTGTGAGCATCGCCCAGGGTGCGAGCGTCACCTTCACGGCGGCCGGCAGCGGAGGCTCGGGATCCTACACCTACAGTTACGCCGGTCTGCCGGCGGGCTGCACGACGATGAACACCGCGACCTTGACCTGCACGCCCACCGCCGCCGGATCGGTGACCGTGACGGTAACCGCCACGGATGCGCTCGGGCAATCGGCCACCTCCCAGGCCGCGTTGATCGTTACAAGCCCTAGTCCGCCGAGCAGCGGGGGGACGTTCCTGGGACTTCCGGCGACGGAAGGCTATGCCCTTCTGGCGGGGATCATCATCCTGATCGCAGCCATCATCATCGCGGCGGCGCTCTTGATGCGCCGGAAGAAGGAGCAGCCTCCGCCCGCCAGGGTGCCCTATAAGACTCCCTGAGCACCTCCGGCCCCGGGACTCCCCGCGGGGGTGGAGGCCGATGCCCGCCGGGCGACGGTCTGCGGGGCTGCGGAGGATGCCGGACCCGGGAGCATCCCTCACCAGAGCCGAAATGCCCTCGGCCCGATTCCCTGCCGCGGACGTCGGGGGTCCCGCCCGCGGGCTTCCCAGGATGCGCTAGGTGCCGGAACCGAGGGCCGTCCTCTTCGACGTGTGGCACACCCTGGCCTACCTCGAACCGGCCGAGGAGGAGCGGTATATGGCCGCCCAGCTCGACACCGTGGCCCGGGTCCTCGACCGCTGGCCACGATCTTCCCGCTCGAGACACCCGCCGCTGCACGATGCCCTCCGAGCGGCGGAGGAGGTGCGCATCGAAGCCGCCCGCGCGGCTCACGAAGGTGTCTCGATGTCTTTGGGACTCCAGGCGATCCACGCGGCGCGAAAAACTGGTCGCGTCCCGCGACCGCTCGAACTTGGCCGGGCCCTCGCGGACCTGGTCGAGAAAACCCCCTTTCTCATTTCGCCGGGAGCCGTTGAGGCGCTCGGCGCACTTCAGGCTCGGGGGTTTCGCCTCGGGGTGATCTCCAACAGCGTGGGAGAACCCGGGGACGCGCTCCAGAAGAAGCTGGACGGGGCCGGAATCGGCCACTTCATCGAGGCGTGGGCGTTCAGCGACCAGCTCCCGTGGGCCAAGCCGGCGCCGGAGATCTTCTGGCATTGTTTGGGAATGCTCTCCACGCGTCGCGAGCGCGCCGTACACGTGGGGGATGGGTGGTCCGACGTCCAAGGGGCACGCGCCGCCGGCCTCCGGGCCGCGATCATGTACACGGGCGCCCACGCGTACGGAGAAGCCTACCGCCGGCTCTTCGCGCCTACACCGCTCGAGCCGCTCGTTTCAGAGTACCAGGTCAACCGGCTCGGGGCCCTCCCGGAACTCGCCGAACGTCTGCTGTCCCGGTAGCCCCGGCGGTCACCGGGGGCTTTTTCCTTGGCATCGCTTGACCCCCGGCATGGCCCCTCCCGGTGCCCATCCGTTCCCCGCTCGTCGCCGTCTCAACGACCTCACAGGAACGGAATGGATCCGGTTCACGAAGTCGTGGTTCGTGGCCAACCCTCCCCGCCGGACGCCCTCGGAGCGGTCGCATCCCGCGAAGTTCCCGGAGGAGCTCTGCGAGGGATTCATCCGCTTCTTCACCCGGAAGGGGGAGTGGGTCCTGGACCCTTTCGCGGGCACCGGGTCAACGCTCGTCGCGGCGCTCCGGAACCGACGGAATGCCATCGGCCTCGAGATCAACCCGATGTTCGCCAGGTTGGCCGAGGATCGGGTCCGTGACCTGTCGCCCCCGGGAGGGGCGACGGCCCGAGTGATCGTCGCGGACGCGACAGAACTCGAAGCCCTCTGGACACGCGACCGGCTCCCGCCGGTCCAACTGGTGCTGACCTCGCCCCCGTACTGGGACATGCTCAGCAAGAGCCGAGGAGGGTCCCGCTCGGCGCAGCGGGACCGGGCCGCTCTCGGCCTCGCCACGACGTACTCCTCCGACCCCCGGGACCTCGGAAACCTCCACGACTACGATGCGTTCCTGAGGGCGACCGTCGGGGTGCTAAGGGCGGCCGGCCGGTTGCTCGAGCCCGGTGCGTATCTGGTGGCCGTCGCACAGAACCTCCGGGACGTGAATGGGCAGATTCGAACCCTCGCCTGGGACCTGGCCCGTGCGCTAGACCGTCCGCCCCTCCGGTTCCAGGGAGAGCGAATCTGGTGTCAGGATTCGAAACCTCTCGGAATCTGGGGATGCCCATCTACCTTCGTGCCGAACTACCACCATCACTACTGCCTGGTGTTCCGCCGGGAGGCGGTCGACGGGCGCGGCGTTCAACCAGCGGACGGCGTTGCCACGACGGTCGACAGCTCGGCGAGCATCCGCAGCGCGACGTCGAGGTGACGCTGGGTTAACTGTTCCACGTTGATCCCGAGCGCGAGGCCGAGTCCATCGGCGTCGGCTCCCGTCCGGGTCTCCGTCCATACCCGCCGAGCATGCTCGATGGCGCGGGCACCGGCGGAGCTTTCATCCCCGTTCAGTATCCAGCGCTCGGCCGCTTCCGGAATATCGGCCCCGAGCCAGCGTACGAACTCGGCATCGGTCTCGTCGGCCAGCGGCGCGAAGCTCAGCAGAACCGCCGCCGCTGGGATTCCCGCTTTCTGACAGAGCGCGTCGTAGTCCCGGAGCGTCCGTCGCAAGCTCTCGCTGTCGAACAGGATCTGGGTCGTGAAGAAGGACGCGCCGGCTCTCGTCTTCGCGAGCATCCGGTGCGCTTCCCCCTGTCGCTGGGGGATCGCGATGTTCCCCAGGTGGCCCCCTTGCTCCCGAAGGATCCCGGCGCAGGTCCGGTCGGCTTCAATGACCGGCGGCCCCGGATACGGAATGTACCGGCTCGACCCGCCCACAAGGACGACGTGCCGGATCCCGGCCGCGAGCGTCTCCCGAGCCCAGTCGGCCAGCGCCGCCTCTGAAGAGAGGTGAGCGACGACCTTGTTGACGACGACGGTCCGCTGGACGCGGTCCGCCAGCTGCCGACCGATCTGACGGGGGTCGGCGGTCCGGTAATACGGTCGTCCATCGTGGTTCTCATCGATCAGCTCCGGAACATCGATCGCGTCCAGGGCGTCGATCGACCTGAGCCGGTTCGCCAATTCCTCGAAGTACGCGTCGACCCGGTCCGGCCGGGTGCGAAGCGAGGGAGGCACCGGCTCGAAGAAGACCGGCGCTCGAGTGAGGGCGACCTCGAACGTACGCGCCATGAAGAACGACCGGTCCTCAGCCGGGAAGCAGTGAGCTACCGGACGCGGGAGCGAATATCAAGTCTGGGGCGGCCGCCCACGTTGCACCCTGCGCAACCTTCCCGCGCGGGAGGAGATGGGCCCCGTCACGCCGGCGGGTCGATTCGGAACAAGGCTCTCGCGTTCCCCCCGAGGATCCTCTCCTGGTCCTCGGGCGAGAGATCCAGCCCCGTGATCAGCTGAACCGCCGTCTCGATCGATTCCAGCGGCCAGTCGGACCCGTAGAGCACCCGGTGACAGTCGCCAATCGTCGCGAGGGCGTTGGTGAGTCTCCGCTGGGCGCGGCGCATCATCTCCGCGAAGTAGGGGACCCGAGGGTTGGCGAGCAATCCCGACGTGTCCGTGTACACGTTCGCGTTCTTGTACACGACCTCGGCCAGTTCCTCGACCCAGGGGTTCCCGAGGTGGCACAGTACGAAGCGAACGTCCCGGAACCGGACCGCCACCTCGTCGGCCTCGAGCGGTCGTGCGTACTTCACGTGCCCATCGGGGTCGAGCGTGTCCCCCTGGTGGAGGATGACCGGGATCCCCGCCTTGTGGGCGTACTCGTACACCGGGTGGAGGCGCGGGTCGTGGGGGTAGAACGACCGATAGCCCGGATACAGTTTGATAGCGACGAGGTCCCGAGCACGCTCCCATAGAGCGACGGTGTCATGGACCACGGTCTCGCCCTGCGTGGGATCGATGGTCACGGTCTTCAGCAATCGACCCGCGCTCTTCGCGAACATCTCCTCCCCCTCGCGAAGGACCCCGGCCGGGGTCGGATTGGAGTAGAGCTGAAGGAGCACCGCAAAACCGATCGACTGAGCGTCCAGTTCCTTCAGCAACGAAGGCACCGTGAACTCCAGGTCGGGTCGGTAGGAGTTCCGCGCAAGGTCCGGCCAGTACCGGCTGAGATGCACGTGCACGTCGACGCGACGGCCTGTCGGAGCGACCGGCACGCCGGCCGCTAGGCGGCGGAGCTTACGAACTTTTTGACATCCTCCCATGGTTGAACTCGTGGGATTCCTTCGCGTGCCAACTCGCTCCACCCGGGGCGAGCGGCGGTTGCTGATTCAACGACCGAACCTGCCGCCCCGTGCGGCGCGCCGGTGGACTGGTATCCACCGGTGTAGATTGCCCGGCGCGGGGGAAGTCGCTCCGGAGGCTCCAAGGAACCGCATAGCTTCCGGTTCCGACCCATCGTTCTGGTTCACAGCAACGGCGTCGTATACGTGCCGTTGACCCAAACCGACGTATTGGGGGGCAGGAAATACGCCAACGAGATCACGGAGATCGCGAAGGTGAACGGCGAACCGTACCCCGGGAACGTGCCGGCACCCCCCTGGCCCCACGTGACGTTAGGGTTGAATGGATTCCCTTGCTGGTACTCTGACAACGCCTCATAAACCAACGTGCCGTCCGACTCGGCGACGGTAAGCTGGACGCTAGCGTTGGAGCCAGTCCAGGTCACCCACCAGCTGAAGTCGACCGTCGCTCGCGCTGGGAAGGCATACGTTGTCTGGGTGAGCTTGGAACAGCCACAGCTCGGCGGTGTGAATGAAAACGAAAAGTGGCGGGGAGCCGAAGAGGCCCCTTGGAGGAGCCGGGCCCCGATCAGCGCCGCGAGCAGGACCGCGGCTACTCCGACCGCCGCCCACAGGAGGGCGGATTTTCGGCGATTCCAGGCGGTGCGGAGTCTGGAGGCTCCCGTGGCCATCGTGACGTAAGAGGGGTCAGGGGGAATTTGGAGTCTTGCTCAGCCCGGAGTCAGGTTCCGGGCCCTCGCAGATGCAAATCTAGCGAACCCTCATTAGGGGTCGCGACGCATTCTAACCGTGAAGGTGGCCGGGAGGCTCTGGCGGCCGTAGACAGTACCGGGGCAGGAAAGCGGAACGTGGTGTTCAATTCGCTCGGATTTCCGGCGTGGGCCAGCCGGAAACAGGATTGGTCCCGAGAGGACCCGGCTTCTTGCCTCCTGGCACGAAGGACCGAGTTCCCATGAATGGCTCGCGGGTGCCCGTCGCGGCCCTTCCGTCCGACGACATCCATGAGGCCATCCGGATCGCTCAGGGCGCCCGCACCCAGCCCAAGGTGGCGATTGTCATCGTCGCAGCGGTAGCCGTTCTCGTCGTGACCGGAGGCTGGCTGGCGGGGTGGTTTTCCCCGACCCCAGCTTTTGTCACCCCCCAAACCTGCGCCGGGAAGGTCGCCCTGGCAGGGGCCGGCGCCGTGCAAGTCGCACCTGCGATGCGGGCCTGGTCGGCCGAGTACAACACGACCGTCTGCGCGAAGGTTACTTATTCCGGGGCCAGCACGGGGCTCGAACAACTCGCCTCCAAGGCTGTCGACTTTGCGGCGACGGACACCCCCCTGAGCTCGACGCAGGCGTCCGGGCTCGGCCCCAGAACGCTGGTTTTCCCGGTCACTCTCGAAGCCACGACCGTGGTGTACAATGTTCCAGGCGTTCCCTCCGGACTCGACCTTACGGGGGCTGTGTTGGCCGCCATCTTCCTAGGGAACATCACGATGTGGGACAGTCCCACCATAAGGTCGCTCAATCCGACTACCACCCTCCCCTCGGGCCTCACCATCACTCCTATCTATTGCGTCGGCGACTGCGGAAGTACTCTGGTCTTCACGGGCTATCTGTCCCGATCGAGCCCGGCCTGGAACGGCACGGTGGGAACGACGGCGATCCCAGCGTGGACCTCGGGAACCCCCGCCTCCGGGAGCCTCGGGATGGTCAGCGCGATAAGGACGACACCCGGAGGGATCGGATACGTCGAGCTGCCGCTCGCTCAGCAGGGAAACCTGTCCTGGGCGCGCCTGCAGAATCTGGCGGGCAGCTTCGTGTCGCCGTCCGCGCCGAACACTACCGCGGCGGTCACGGCGGCGATTCCGACCCTTCCCCCGGAAACGGGAGCACCTCCGAACATATCGTTCGTTGACGAGCCCGGGACGAACACCTACCCGATGGCGACCCTTTCGTACGTGGTCGTCTACCAGGACGTCGGGGCCGCGTATGGGAGCGGTCTCACGAAGAACGGAGCGGAATGGCTCGGGGCCTACCTCCTGTGGATCACCACCGTCGCGCAACCTCTCGGAGGGCCGTTGGGCTACGCGCCGCTCCCGGCCGTGCTGGTGACCTGGAACCAGGATTCGCTGGGAAGGTTGCAGTACTACGGCCAAAACGTGCTGGCAGGAGGGGATTTCGATGGCGGGTTGTAGGCTCGTGCCGGCTCAACGGCCCCTCGATCTCGCCCGCGGTGAGGAACGTATTTATCCGCATCCGACCACTGAATCCAATGGGAAGTGCCCCGGGGGGGAATGGCAGGCTTTGAAAAACCCCCAGGGCGACAGCCCGTGACATCTACGGCAGGCGCGCTAGCTCGCTACCCACCCTCTTCCCTCGCCCGTGGGTTGATGGTAGCCCTCGCGGCGGACCTCGTGGTCGGCTGGATGATAGGCCGTCTATCGGGTACTGGGGCGACACCGCTGGGGGTGGCGGGTGCGTTGACCGTGGCGGCTCAGACCCTCACCTCCCCCGGGTTCTTGATCCTCGCCTCGACCGAGATGGCCCTCTTGACTCTCCTTCTGTGGCGAACCATTTCGCCGGCGTTCCGGATCCCTTTGCTCTTCCAAGCGGCGATCCTGTTCCTCACCCCGATGACCATCCCCGCCGCTGGGTGGGCCCCGTCGGCGCTGTACGGACTCTCGTTCGGACTCGTGGCCCTGTTCGTCTACATTCTCCTGTTCGCGTATCGGAACCGCCAGATCGACCTCCCCGTGTCCCGCTACCTGCTGTCGCTGGTAGGAACTGGCGCGATCGTGGCGGCCGGGCTGTTCCTCTGGAGCGCTTACGGCTCCCCAGTCCTCCTCACGGTCTCCGTAGTTCTCGAACTGGGAGTCTTCGGGCTGGCCGTACTCCCGCGCCCGGTACGGGCCGGGGAGGTCGGGCTCCTGTGGCAGTTCAACGCCTTCTGGACATTCCGGCTCCTGCTATCGATCGTCGCGGCGGAGATATTCCTCGGCGCGACCCTGGATGCACAGACTTGGGGAGCATCCTTCCTGGGAGTCGTTCCCTTCCTTCCCCTCGCCGGGAGCCCGCTGACGGTCGTGGCGAACGCCCTCTACAACGCGCTCTGGTTCCTCGCCGCGGTGTCCATCTCGGCGTGGTTCCTCATCCTCTTGGGCATCGGGATGGGGGCTCTCGTGCTGCCAAAATTCCGGGACCTGAAGCACCGAGAACAGAAGGCACGTCTCGCGCTGATGATGGGCGCCTACGCGGTCGCGGGCGTCTACATCCCGAGCATGTGGACCTCCACCCCCTTGCTCCACAACGCCGCCTTGGCGAGTCTGCCGGTCCTCGGCTGGGGCATGGGACTTCGGACCGGCGGACCCTTCATGACGAGCTTCTTCGCCGGGATCCTGCTGATGTACGTCGCCGTCGGCTCGCTCTCCGTCTTGTTCGGCCGACGGGCCATCTGTTCGGTAATGTGCGGCGCGGCGATGATGTTCCAGGGTACGACGATCTCCGCGATGACGACGTTCAACCGAACGTCCCGCATCGGCCGGATGTTCCTCGGCAGCCGGTTCTCGACCGCCTTCACGGTCACTTCCAGCCTCGCGCTCGTCTCGCTGGTCGGCATCTCTCTCCTGCCGTACCTGCACCTGCTCAACGGCGCCAGCTCGACGATCCTGCTCCCATTCCTGTTCTACTTTGGAACGCTCTGGATCGTGATGTTCGTTTCCATCCCCTACGTCGGCAACTACAACTGCGCTACGACCGGCTTCTGCCACTGGGGCTCTCTCAGCATGTTGTTCTCCTGGGTGGGCTTCTTCCGGGTCAAGGCGAAGGACCGGACCGTCTGTCAGGCCTGCACGACCTACGATTGCGCGAAGGCCTGCCCGGTCGCGCTGGTCGACATGCCGCTCCAGCTGCAGGCGACCGGGGAGTTCCGGAGCGGCAAATGCGTCGGCGCTGGCGAGTGCATCGAGGCGTGTCCGTATGATAATCTGTACATCCACGACGTCCGTCACTGGCTCCGTCGGACGCTGTGGCCGGACCGTCCTCCCCACCCGCCCCTACCAAAGGTCCGGCCCTCGACTGCACCGACCCCGGTCCGGGCCGCCGAGACCTCGAGTCCGCCGCTGGCCTCGTGATCGACCCGCTCCGTCCTCCCGGTCGGGCTCGAGCCCACCTCCCCTGAACTGATGGCGCGGTCGCCGTCCGTCTTTGTGGCCCTCGAGGGTGCCCTTGCCACCTGAAGGAGGCGACCACTCTCGCGGTCGTCGTGAAGCCCCTTTCGCTGCCTGCGTCCCCTTCGGCCCCCATCTGGGAGGACTGCCTCACACGCGGGCGGGGTTAGCGAAGTCCAAGGTCTCCAGAAGGTAGGGCCCAGCGGGCCCTTACATCCCCCGCATGATCCACGAGGAGCGGTCCCCGTCTCCAAACACGGGGAACCTCAAGCCCCGCCCAACGTCACCACGAAGTCTGTCACTACTCCCAGGGCGAATCCCAGGACTACGAACTGAATGACCACGGTGCGAGTGGCGGGTGCGAGCATGGGTCGCGACATCTGGAACACGACGTACAGGATCGCCCCGGCCGCGAGCCCGTAGAACAGGACGGAGAGGAGATTGGAGGTGAACACGCTCCCCACGACCGTCCCGAGGAAGGTCGGCCCCCCGCCGACGAGGCCGAGGGCGGTCAACCGCGCGAGGGAATAGCGGCTGCGGGCCATCATGCCCGGGCCCAATATGCCGAACCCCTCCGTGGAGTTGTGGATCGCGAACCCGATGACGAGGACGACCGCGAGGGGGAGACCGGCGGCGTAGGCGGCTCCGATGGCCAGGCCTTCGCAGAGGTTGTGCAGCCCGATCGCCACCGCGATGACCGTCGAGAGCTGAAGCGGGTCGAGCGTCTCGTTGCGGGCCCCTGGAGCTGCCCCCGTCGCTGTCCGTAGCCTCCGCGAGAACCACTGTTCGAAGTAGAGGAGGGAAATGACCCCGACGCCGAACCCCAGCAAGAGCAGGACGAGGTCTGCGGTCGCCGACCTTGTCGCGGAAGGGTTGGACCCAACGAGCGCAGCGATCACAATCCCGTGCGCGTTGGACAGGACGTCGACAAACAGGAACAGGAGGATCCCGACCGCCAACGCGGCGAGGGCCGCCCGGGTGCGGTCGGACAGGCCGCTCGCCCTCGCGACCGGCATTCCGAGGAAGATGGTCAATCCGGCGAACGCCCCGAGAGCGAGGATCTGCCACTCCGCGGGAGTCCCGGCCATGTCGTTGCGTGGGTCGCAACGAAGGAAGTGGGATAACCATTTTGCTCGTGACGTGGCTACACTTATATTCACATCGTGAATAAGAGCGCCGGGGACTCGGGTCCGAGATCCAGCCATGCTGGGCGAACAGAGTTCCCCGACGCTGTGGGTGCAGCTTCTCCAGGCCCTGGTGGCTCGGGAGGCCGTCGAGCAGTTTGGAGTATCGTCTCGCCGGATCGCCGACCTCCTCGGCCTGGCCCCCTCCGCGGTCTCTCAGTACCTATCAGGGAAGCGACTGAGCCGACCGTTCCTCGAGTATTCGATGAACGAGCGCGCGCGCGCCATCGCCCGCCGGACCGCGGAGCACCTCTTGCAGGGATCCGGTGGCGGAGTCCAGCGCACACAGATTCTATTGGAAGGCGCCGGCGGTCTTGCGGAACTGTCGGCGGTACCGCGTCATTCGGGCCCGCGAACCCTGCCCGACGACTCGGGCCCTTCGAAGCTCCCTCGCGGCATGGTCCGGTGGCTCCGCCGCCGCGTGCGGGCGGAGCAGGTCGCCGTGGCCCAGTGCATGAGGCTGGCGCAGAAGGCCCGCGACGAGCTGACCCGGGCCATCCTGCGCCAGATCGCCTCGGACAGCCTGCGGCACGCGGAGATCGTCGCGTCCCTCGTCCCGTACGTCGACCGGGGGGTGTCGGGAGCCTTCGCGTCCGGGATCACCCGAACGGAGGTGGAAGCGCTGATCGAGGCGGAGCGAGCGGCCGAGGCCCAGGCGGATGGAGAGCTCGTTCGCCACCTCCACGGCACGATGTCGATCCTGGTGGCGAGCATCGAGGCCGACGAGCGCAAGCACGCCGACCTGCTCCGGGGGTTGTTGGCCTCGGGTTTTCCTCCGATCCCACGACGGAAGGTCCCCGTCCTCCGGACCCGGTCGGTGCAGGAACCGGGCTGACCCGCGATCGAAATCATGGGCCAGCGATCACCAAGCCACGTTTGTCACATCGGCGCCGCGTCGGGGAGGCCGAGGAGCTCTCTCGCGTTGCCCCCCAGGATCAGTTCCTTATCGGGCCGAGGTAGATCCAGTCCGTCGACGAGTCCGACGGCATCCACGATCGAGCTGATCGGCCAATCCGAGCCGTAGAGAACCTTCCGGACATCGCCGACGGCGAGCACGGCGTGACGCAACCGGGTCCGCATCCGTTGCACCTGAGCCGCGTAGTGTTCTGCGAAGGGATTGAGAAGCCCGGACGTGTCCGTGTAGACGTTCTCGTTCTTGAACACCACCTCTGCGGCCTCTTCCATCCACGGGTTTCCTACGTGACAGAGGACGAAGCGGACCGAGCGCCAGCGGACCGCCACTTCGTCCAAGAGTATTGGTCGCGTGAACCGGAGCAGCCCATCGGGTTCCGACGTATCTCCCTGGTGGACCCACACTGGCACCCGGTGTTGTTCCGCCCAATGGTAGACCGGCTCGAGCCGGGCGTCGGTCACGTCGAATGGGTGGTATCCCGGGTAGAGCTTGATTCCGCGGAGTCGGGTACCATTCCGGGTCCAGAGGTCGAGGGCACGGGCCACTTCGGCCTCCCCCTGGGTAGGGTCCACGGTGCCGGTCGGGAGTAGGCGACCCCTGCTTTCCCTTGCCACGGCGGAAACGTCGGCGAGTCCATCGGCAAGCGAAGGAGCCAATCGCGGGCAGAGGAAGACTCCCCACCCAATCCCATGGGCGTCCATCTCACGGAGCAAGCCAGCGGGGGTGAACTCGATCCGGTTCTTCTCCGCGAAGGTGGCTCCGTGCCGGGAATAGCGTGTGGGATGGACGTGTACGTCCACCCGCGCGCCCAACTCCGTGGACATGCGTTCCGCGGAATGTCGGCGAACGGAAAAACCCCTCCCGCCACACGGCGGGCAGCCTCCGCCGACGGCTTGATATCGCTTCGGGGTGTCCTGCGCCCCACTCTGGGGGACCCCCGATGCCTGACAACTGGTTCAGCTTCCTGGACGCTCCCCGGATTCTGACTCCGCCGCCCGGACCGAAGTCCCGCGCGCTCCTCGAGGTACAGGCCCGGCTCGAGACAGATGCCGTCGCCTATCCGAAGTACTTCCCCATCGGGATCCGTGAGGCGAAGGGCTCCACGATCGAGGATCTCGATGGCAACCGGTTCATCGACTGGGTGGCCGGCATTTCGGTGTTGAACCTAGGTCATCGGCATCCTCGGCTCCTGGCGGCCCTTCAGCGCCAGGCCGAAAAAATCTGGCACTCCCTCGAGATACCCACCGAGGCTCGAATCGAGTTCCTGGAGCAACTGACGGCGTCGCTCCCCGGAACCCTCCGAAACCATTCGAAGGTCCTCTTTACGATCACCGGCGGAGATTGCATCGAAGCCGCGGTCAGCTTGGCCGACTTCGCGACGGGACGATCGGGAACGGTCGTCTTCTCGGGGGCGTACCACGGGGTTCACGGCGGCGCGGTGAACCTGACCGGGGGCCGCCGGTACCGCGAGACGAGCTCGTTCCGAGGGGGCTCGGTCGTTCGGGTACCGTTCCCTAACCCCTATCGCCCGGTACTCAACACGCCGGAGAGTGCGCAGGGCGTGATTCGTTACATGGAGCATCTGCTCAAAGATCCCTACTCTGGGGTCGATCGGCTCTCCGCGGTCCTAGTCGAGCCGATCCTCGGGGAGGGAGGCTATGTGGTGCCCCCGGACGACTTCCTGCCGTCGCTCCGGGAGTTCTGTGACGAGCACGACCTGCTGCTCATCGCGGACGAGGTGCAGACCGGCCTCGGCCGCACGGGGAGGTTCTGGGGCGTCGACAATTGGAACGTCACGCCCGACATCATCTGCATCGCAAAGAGCATCGGCGGCGGAATCCCCGCCTCGATGGTGGCGTACCGGGAGGACCTGGTCAAGGAGCTGCCGCGCGGCTTCCACCTTGGGACGTACCGGGGCAACCCGCTGGCGCTCGCGGTCGGAACGGAGGTGCTCAAGATCCTCCGAGAGGAGCCCTGGATTTCCCAGGCGGCCCGACGCGGCGAGAAAGTCCGGGCCCGGTTCCGGGAATACGCCGGAACCCACCCCTCCATCGGCGACGTGCGGGGCAAGGGATTCATGATCGGCGTCGAGTTCGTGAAGGAACCCACCCGGCGGACCCCGTGGGAGGAGCGGGCGAAGGCGATGCGCCGTGAACTGTTCCTGAACGGAGTGCTGATGCACACTTGTGGCAGCTACGACAACGTGCTCCGATTCATGGCCCCTCTCACCATCGAAGACCCTCTGCTCGAACGGGGCCTTGCCGTCTTCGAACAGGCGCTGTCGAATCTCGATTCAGCCCCGGCGGAGAAGAGCCCCCTACCGCCGCGCGCGACGTCGCCCGCGCGCCCCCGCCCCGAGCCTGTGGGGAAACCCGGCCTACTGCCCCCGCGGCACCCGGCCCAAAGCCCCCCGCCGCCGGGACGCAACCTCCCGTAGGCGACCCCCCCGGGCCGGCCCTCGCCGTCAGCTCTTTACCTCGGCCGGACGTCGGCGGTCGAGCGAGGCGATCCACCGTGGACGTACCGCATCTCCGGATGTTCATCGACGGCGAATGGTGCGACTCGGCGACCGGCGAGACCTTCGAGGTACACAGCCCCGCGACGGGAGAGGTACTCGCCACCCTGCCGAAGGCCAACCGGGAAGACGTGCGGCGGGCCGTGGACGCGGCGGAGGAGGCCCAACCCCGTCTCGCACGGCTTTCCATCAAGGAACGCGCCGAGATGGCGGTCCGTATCACGGAGGCGATCCGGCCGAACATCGACGCATGGGCACTCGACCTGACCCTCGAGCAAGGCAAGCCGATCAAGGAGGCTCGACTCGAAGTCTCGGAGGTCATCCCCAACCTCCTCTGGAACACCGAGGACCTGAAGCGCCTGGAAACTCCGGTCCTCGAGGGCTACTCGAAGCCGGAGATGATGTACCTTCTCCGTCGGGAACCGCTCGGCACCGTCGGGGTGATTACCCCGTGGAACTACCCGTGGCTCCTCCCGGGCGAGTTCGTCGTCCAGGCGCTCATCTGTGGGAACGCGGTGGTCTTCAAGCCGGCGTCGGCCACACCGATCAGCGCCGTCCACTTCCTCGAGGCGATGCAGCACGCGGGGATCCCCCGCGGGGCGATGAACCTCATCGCCGGGCCGGGCCCCACGGCGGGGATGGAGCTCGTGGAAAACCCGAAGGTCGATGGGATCTGCTTCACGGGCGAGACGGCCACCGGCGAGGAGATCTCGCACCGCGCCGGCCTCAAGAAGGTCGGGCTCGAGCTCGGCGGTTCCGGGCCGCTCATCGTGCTCGACGACGCCGACCTCTCCAAGGCGGCGCGGGACATCGCCTTCGGCTGCTACAACAACGCCGGGCAGGTCTGCTGCGCCAACGGACGGATCCTGGTCCACGAGAAAGTCCACGATGCCCTCGTCCGCAAGGTCGTGGAGGAGTCCCGACGCTGGCGCCTCGGCGACCCGCGACGGGAAGAGACCGACATCGGTTCGATGAACAACGAACCCACCCTGGCCAAGGTGGAGCGCCACCTCGCGGACGGCGTCGGGCGAGGGGCCCAGGTGCTCGCGGGCGGACGGCGAGTGCCGGCGATGCCGACCCCGCTCTATTTCCCCGCGACAGTCGTCGACGGGGTCACCACCGACATGCTCCTCGGAAACAGCGAGACGTTCGGGCCAGTGGCTCCGATCCTGGAATTCCGCTCGTTGGAACAGGCCGTGGAGATCGCGAACCTGCCCCGCTACGGCCTCAGCATGGCGATCCACACCGCGAACATCAAGCGCGCCTTCACCCTCGCTCGGGACCTGAAGGCCGGGCAGATCGTGATCAACGACCCGGTCCTGTACTGGGACTACAACCACCCGTGGGGTGGATTCCGCCGGAGCGGGATCGGACGCGTCGCCGGCCGGTGGACCATCGAGGCGTTTACGGAGATCAAAACGGTCATTCTGAACGTGGGCGAGAGTCCTGACGGGGCCAGCTAGACCTGTATCATCCGCGGCCGACGGCCGCTGGAGCCGCCAGGATGGAGGGGTCCCGCCATCTGCGAACTCGCCCCGTCGGGAGATATTTGTAGTGCGGGGGCTGTCGACCCGTAGCCCTACCCGACACGACCGGGCGGTCGGCGTCGGGCGGGGGGACGACCAGTGGGACGCAGTCTCAGCGACCTGGTAGTGTTCATCGCCAAGCGGATGGTCCAACTCGCGCTCGTGCTGTTCGGAGCGATCGTCGTCACGTTTGTGGTGACCCACCTGTCATCCTCCGACCCCTGCCTGGCCTGGATCGGGCCGCATGCGGGGAAGGCGGCCTACCAAAATTGCCAGGTGTTCTTCGGGTTGAACCAGCCCGTCTACATCCAGCTGCTCCACTACTTGCAGACCCTCTTGACGGGCAGCTGGGGCGTCGATACGTTGAGCCAGCAGCCGGTCCTCTCGATCATCGGCGAAACCTTCCCCGCGACGTTCGAGCTCGTCATCGCGGCGCTCTTTCTGATGATCGTCGTCGGCATTCCGCTGGGCGTGATCGCAGCGAACAGCAACGGCCGAATGGCTGACCACCTCGTCCGGGTCTTCTACCTGAGCGGATGGGCGGTCCCAACCTACCTGGGCGCCGTGCTCCTCGCCGTTCTCGTTGCGCCGGCCCTCCATATCGCCCCCACCGGCGCGTTCACGGGAACGCCCCCGTTCCCCCAGCGGACCCACATGTCCGTCGTTGACGCCCTGATCGCCGGTAACTTTCCCTGGGCCCTCGATGCGATAGAGCACCTCGCGCTGCCCGCCGTCGCGCTGGCGTTCTTCAATCTCGGCATCGCAACACGAATGACGCGGGCCGCGATGCTGGAGGTGCTGCCCCTCGAGTACGTGCGGACGGCGCGCATGAAGGGCCTCAAGGAGGTCTGGGTCCTGTACAAGCACGCCCTCCGCAACGCGCTCATCACCACCGTCACGGTCCTCGGCCTCACCGCGGGTTACCTGCTGTCCGGCACCGTCGTGATCGAGGAGATCTTCCAGTGGCCGGGGATCGGGTTCTACGCGTACAACTCGATCGAGGGATACGATATCACCGGTGTCGTCGGAACGGTCATCGTCTTTTCGGTCGGCGTCGTCGTCGCCAACCTGGCGGCCGACATCCTCTACGGCGTCCTGGACCCCCGGGTGGAGTGGCGCTAGATGGCATCCTCGGGAACCCCCCCTCCGCGGCGACGCGGAGACGTTCCCGGCGACATGGCCGCCGCCATCGAAGCCGCGGTTCGTCGGCGGGCGCCCTGGCGAGATCAATGGACGACGATCTTCGCCGTCCTGCGGGCCAATCCCTTGACCCTCATCGGCTCCATCATCGTCGCCCTCATCGTCCTCACGGGGCTGCTGGTGTACCTGGTGCCCCTGGTCACCGGACTTCTAGGCCATCCGTGGACCGTGATCCCGTACTCGATCACGATCCCCTCGGGAGCGACCTACCTTCCTCCTTCCGCGACGCATCTGTTCGGGACCGACGCGGCGGGACGGGATGTCTTCTCTCGCGTCCTGGCCGCGGTCCCGGTGGACCTGAGCATCGGGCTCAGCATCACGCTCTTTGCCCTCGCCGTGGGGGGGGCGCTGGGGCTCGTCGCCGGGTTTTGGGACACCCCCGGAACCTTGGGCGGGGTCACCTCCGCGGCCATCCTCCGGATCACCGACATCTTCCTCGCGTTCCCGAGCCTCGTGCTCGCGCTCGCGATCGCTTCGGTCCTGGGACGTGGCTTCACGGTGGCCCTCTTCGCGATCGCCGCGACGTGGTGGCCGTTCTACGTCCGCCTGGTGCGGGGCGAGGTGCTGGCGGTGAAGGGGGCGCCGTACATCGTCGCCGCCCGGGCGGCGGGGCTGTCGGACCGCCGGATCCTCTCCCGCCACGTCATCCGGAACATCCTCGAGCCCCTCGTCGTCTACTACACGCTCGACGTCGGCAGCGTGCTGATCACCTTCTCGACGATCACGTTCCTCGGCATCGGGTTGCCCCCCGGGACCGCCGAGTGGGGGTCGATGATCTCGGCCTACCGGTTCGACCTCGCCTTCGACGCCTGGCCGACGCTGTTCACGGGCCTGGCCGTGTTCATCACGGTGCTCGCCTTCAGCCTCCTCGGCGATGGGATGAGGGACATCCTCGACCCCCGGAGCCGCCGTGCCCTCGCGGTCACGTCGGCGTCCGTCGCGGAACCCCCCCCGCGCGGCACCACCGTCTGAGCCGAGCCACCGGGGCCCGCGGATCGGTTACCGAGTCTTCCGCCGGGCGGGCCGCGGCGTCGAGCGGCCCGTCCCCACGAGGTGCTCCTCATGGACGGCGACCCCCCGCTCGGCCAGCATTGGAAGGAAAGGGGCGGGGTCGAGCGTTTCGGGCGAGTGCATACCGGGCGCCCGAATCTGCCCGGTCGCCAGCAACAGCGCTCCGACCGCGCCCGCCGTGCCGGTGAGATAGGCCGTGCCGGTGGCGCCGTACTTCCGTCCCGCCTCCGGATGGCTGATCATCGTGGCGAGCCGGAGGCGGTGAGGAGCGCCGCCGGCGAGTCCGTCCACTTCAACGACAAGCGCGGCCGACCCTTCCACCTTCCCGGTGAGATCGGCCGGCTTGGGGATGACCGCCAGAATCGCTTTGCGGGCCGCGACGTGCTCCGGGCGGTTGCTCTCGAAGATCTTGAGGTCCTGGAACGTCTGGAGGGTCCGCACGGTCCGGTCGTCGAGGGCGAGCTTGAAATCCACGTACTGGACGCCCTTCCCGATAAACCGGGGCAGGGTGTCGACCTCTTCGTGGTCGACCTCGTAGACGGGCTGCGGGCCGACCGGTGCCGGGAAGTTGTACCGCTCGAGGCCACCGAACGGCGGGACGGGGGAGTACGCCCCGTTCTGCCAGATGCGGGAGGGATGGAGGGTCTCCCCGATGAACGTCTCCGGGCTGAACAGACAGATGAAGGGAAACTCCGGGCTGGAGGCGGTGTCGCCGTCGCGGATCCGGATCGCGTCGACGGAGTCCATCTGGTCCGCGCCGTATCGGGCGAAAACGTTGCTGAGACCGGGATCCTCGCCCATACCGACGATGGCCGGCACGCCGGCGGCCTGCCACTTCGAATCGTCGACGAACGGGTCGCTCGAGGCCGATGCCAGGTCGACGTAGGCGACCTTTCCCTCGCGGGCGGCCGTCATGAGCGTGTCGTTGAAGCGAGGGATCGTCGCGTTGACGAGAACATCCGCGCCCCGCACCAACGCCGCCACCGCGGCGGCGTCCCCGGCGTCGAGCCCAACGCCCCGGGCACGGGAACCGGGCAGCTTCGAGACGACCGCTTTCGCGAGGGGCGCATCCAAGTCGGCGAGCACCAACTCCCGGACCGCCGCGCTCTCGACGAGGTGCCGGGCGATGACCTGGCCGACCGCTCCGGAACCGACCTGTACTACCTTGGCCCCCTTCGTGGAAATGGTACCGGACCCCCGCGCGGGGGGACCGGACGGGTCCTTTAGCCTATCGGCCACCGGGGGAGTTATCCCTCGCTCCGAGAGCGCCCGGCGGGCGGGGATCAGGTGGCGTACTCAGTGTTACACTCGAGGTTCCAGGCGGGCAAGCAACTGCCGATCGGGTTGGAGACGAGGCCCGCCACGTTGTTGTTGTAGACCGCGAAGAGCGTCGGAACGTTGAACCAGACGTCGGTGTAGTTGGAGTAGAGCGTCTGGGTCATCCGGGCGTAGTCGGCGAGGAGCTTAGCCTGGTTGTGCTCCCCGGCGGCCTGGAGTGCCAAGGCGTCCATCGTGGCGTTGGAGTAGCCGCCCATGCAGATGTTGGCGGAGCCCGAGTGGTAGACATTGTTCAGCGTCCAGTCATCCGGCGCGATCCAGTCCGAGGAGTAAAATTCCATTCCCATCGGGAACGGCCCGCCGTTGAGTTTCTCCTGGGCAATGCACTGGCCCGTCGTTGAGTCGTACCCCTCGAGGGTGTAGTAAGTGGCCAGGTTGAGCGGGATCGGGTTGATGTAGATCCCAATCGCCGAGAGGTTGTTCTGCACGAAGGTCATCGCGGTGTCCCAGTCCGGACTCGGGCCGACGTACAAGAAGGGGATGGGGCTCCCGGCGCTCCCCCGACCGCTCTGGATCCCGTTCGGATAGCCGGCCTGGGTCATGAGCGACTTCGCGAGCGCCAGGTTGTAGCTGTACGGGGGCAGGTTGGCGGGGTTGTATCCGGGATACCCGGGCGGCACAGGACCGACCCACTGGGACGCCCAGCCTCCAAACGCCCGGTTGTCGATGTACGAGACGTTGACCGCGTGGGCGATCGCCTCCCGGACGGTCAGGTTGTTGAACGGAGTGTAGGACTGGTTCATGTAAATCCACCAGCCGCCGTTCGCGACGGAATACGCGAGGGAAAGGTCCTTGACCGTCAGGCAGTTGTTCCCCTTGAGCGAGCTGATCGTTCCCGGCCCCAGGAAGGCGAAGGAGGCTCCCGCCGCCGCCCCGCTGCGGAGGTTCTGGATGTTGATCGACGGGTCCTGCTGGAAGCTGATCTCGATCGACGTCTTGGCCGGTTGTAGGTTGTTGTTCCACGGCTGCTGGGAGGCGGGGGAGTTCGGGCCCTGGGCGGCCCAGTAGTTAGGGTCGGGCTTGAACGAGAGGCTGCTGCCCGGGTTCCACAGGTCCAGCAGATATGGGCCGGTACCGACCATGTTGTTCTGCATCCAGGTGTTGATCGCCTTGGTGACCCCTCCGTGCTGGTCGATGTACATGGGGTCGACGGCGTCGGCCCCGACGGACGAAAGCTCGGCGAGCACGTAGGTGTACGCGATCGGTTGGGTGTAGTTCGCGTCGATGTATCCGTTCCCTAGATTCACCTGGATCGTCGTGGGGTTGATGACCCGGAACGACTGGTTCGAGGCCTCCAGAATGCCGGTCTCATTCGATGGTCCCTTGCTCGGGTCGGCGAAGTTGAAGTTGTTCAGCTCCCAGGTTAGGTTCTGCTCCTCCCGGGCGGTGTAGTTCGTGTTCGGGTTGTTGTACCAATCGTTCGGCAGCCAGAAGTTCGTGTACATCAGATACTGGTCGGAGCCGTACATCGCGAGGGTTCGGTAGAGCGAGTACCACATCACGTAGGCATTGAAGGGGTCCCCATTCGAGAAGTGAACGTTGGGCCAGAGTGTAAAATTAAAGTGCAGCCCGTCGGAGGAGTTGCTCCAGTTCTTCGCGAGCTGCCCGTCGAACTGGGTGGTGCTGGACTGGTTGTACAGGATGAGCGCCTGGTAGACCTGTTGGACCGCTCCCCAATCGGGGGTCGAGTACGCCCATTGCGGATCGAGAGTGTGCACGCGCTCCGCTTGGTCGAAAATCAGGGGGTTCTTGCTCTGAAGACCGCATCCGGTCGTCGCGGCGCTCGAGTAATAGGAATAGACTCCATACGCGGAGCCGACGGTCAGCGCCGCGACGACGATCGCGGAGACTCGGAGCCACAAGGGTTCCATGGTTGCCCCACCGCCCAGGAACTGGGTCCCGTCCTAACCGGACCGACCTGATATATCCTCGCTCGGGACCCTCGCCGGGCCGTTCCTGAGCCGGCGTTCTATACCGGTGCAGAGAGCTTCTCGAGCGCTCCTGACCCGGTTCCGGCCGCGCTCCGATCCGCGAGGATGACCTGTGCCGCGTTGTGGCCCGGAGCGCCCAGTACGCCGCCGCCGGGATGCGTGGCGCAGCCGCAGAGGTAGAGCCCCGGGAGGGGCGTCCGATACGAGGTCCACCCAGGAATCGGCCGGAACGAGAACAGCTGATCGGGCGTGATGTCCCCCTGGTCGATGTTGCCGCCCGTCATTCCGAGGATGCTCTCGATGTCTTTCGGGGTCACGACCTGCCAATGAAGGACGGTCTGCCGGATGTCGGGAGCGTATTCCTCGATGGTGTCGAGGACGGTCTCGGCGACCTGGGGACGGACGTCGTCCCAATCGGTTCCCCGGAGCTCCGTCGGGGCGTACTCGACGAAGCAGGTCATCGTATGCTTGCCCGGGGGAGCGACCGAAGGATCCAGGATGCTCTGATGGTAGATGTCGATGTACGGCCGGCTCGAGAAGCGCCCATACTTCGCCTCGTCGAAGGCCCGCTCGAGGTAGTCGACCGACGGCGCGATGTCGAGTGCCCCCGACAACCGCGAGGGGCCCGACGCCGCCGTATAGTGCGGCAGCCGGTCCAGCGCGGCGTTGAACTTGAGGCACGCCCCCTGGTTCCGGATCTTCTGAACCCGGAGACGGAACCCGAGGTCCACGGCATCGGACGGGAGCAGGCGCAGGAAAGTCTGCTTGAGGTCGAGGGAGGAGACGACGACCGGAGCCCGATGGAACTCCCCGGACTCCGTCTCGACGCCGACGGCTCGGCCGTGTTCTACCAGAATCCGGCGCACCCCGGCATGGGTCCGTATCTGCGCCCCATGGTGCATGGCCGCCCGGGCCATCGCCTGGGTGATGCCGCCCATGCCGCCCGCGGCGATACCCCAGACCCGCCGATGCCCGTCCAAGATGCCGACGTTGTTGTGCGCGAGAATGTAGGCCGTGCCCGGCGTGCGGGGACCGGCAAAGGTGCCGATGATGGCGGACGAGGCCAGGACGCCCTTGAGCTCCTCCGACTCGAACCAACCGTCCAGAAGGTCGGCGGCACTCTGAAGGAAAAGGTCCCGGAGGATCTGCTGGGGGTCGCCGCCGGTCCAGCGCTTGAGCATCTCCCCGAGCGCGACGGGAGGGGCCATGAGAATCGGCTCGATCTGGTCCAGGATCTGGTCCCACCAGGCGAGATATTTCGGATAGGCCGCCGCGTCCCGCTTCGAGAACCGGGCGATCTCCTGCTGGGTCTTCTCCTCGTCCAGCCAGAAAGTCAGGGATCGGCCGTCCGGGAACGGGGAGAACCCTTGGGGGTCGCACAGAATCGGTCGATAGCCGAACCGCTTGAGCTCGAGGTCTTCTACGATCTGGGGCCGAAGCAGCCCGGCGGCATATCCGAACGTGCTGAGACGGTAGCCCGGCCATGGCTCTTCGGTGACGCAGGCTCCCCCGACGATCGAGCGCTTCTCCAGAACGAGGACACGCTGGCCGGCGCGCGCCAGGTAGCCGGCCGTGACGAGGCCGTTGTGCCCCGCGCCGACCACGATCGCGTCGAACTCTGCCATCGCTCCGATTCGTGCACTCTGGGGGTTGCCTCGTCGCGGACCCCGACCCTACTCGGGCGGTCCGTCGAGGAGACCCATTCGTTGGAGGTAGTACTGGTCGACGGCGTGGACGGTGTCCTCCTCGGTGCTGTACCGGCCCTGCGTGTAGGCCACGGTCTTCGACCCCAGGTGGGCCAGCTCGCAGATGTGCCAATCCTGGCGGTTCGTCGACTCCCAGAACTCCATCGCATCGACGGCCGGATCCGGTTCGTCTCGGTCCACGTACAGGTCGAACATCAGTCGGGTCCGCTCGGGTCCCAGGGGCTGGAACCAATCGAGCGTCACGTAGTCGGTCGATAGGGCAAAGAAATTCGCCGGGAACAGCACGTAGTAGTAGACCCGGCGCAGGTCCTCCGGGGAGAGCGACGGGAACTTCGTCCGGTCGCTCTTTCCGTTGGCCGTCAGGGTCTCGGCGCCGGGGACCATGTCCATCCAGCCCCCGAAAATCGGACCCTTGTGGATGTCCTCCTCGCCGGAAGTGTAGGGAGTGATCTTGACCAATTGCGGGTGGACGCCGGGACAATGGTAGCACTCGTTGGCGTTCTGCAGCACGAGCTTCCAGTTCGCTTGGATCTCGTAGACGACGCGATGGGCCCGCCGGAGCCGCTCGAAGGGGAATGGACGCGCTCGTTCGACGAGCGCCCCGAGATGCTCCGAGAGAGGTCCGGGGTTGGGGTCCAGGTTGACCCAGAGGAATCCCCGCCAGGTGGAGAGGGCGACTGGATGAAGGCCGTACTCGCGCTTGTCGAAATTCTCGACGCCGGCCATGTGCGGCGCGCCCCGAAGCTGACCCGTGAGGTCGTAGGTCCACGCGTGGTACGGGCACTGGATGTTCGGGAGGCCCGTCCCAGCGCTCTCCTCGACGAGCCGGGTGCCCCGGTGCCGGCAGACATTGTGGAATGCGCGGAGGACGCCCTCCTTATCGCGTACGATCAACACCCCCGACCCTCCGACCTCCACGGTCAGGAATCCGCCGGCTCCGGCGACTTCCTCTTCGCGACCGATGCAGGTCCATGTCCGGTGGAACAGTCGACGGATCTCCTCGGCGTAGAGCGCGGGGTCGGAGAACATCCATCCCGGTAGCGTGGCCGCCTGCGTGCCCGGTCGGTCGACGGCCCGGAATGCAGCCGCCGTAGGGCGGTCCTGCCCCGGGGGCGCCGGAACCGAAGGTGGGGCCGCGGTGCTCATCGATCCTCCTTACGGGCCGTTCCGCCCCATCTGTTCCTGGTAGTAGGCGTCGAAATCCCAGACGAGCGTCTCTTGCTCGCTGTACCGACCCCCATGCCAGTTCCGGCTGCGGGTCCCTTTCTGAGCCAACTCGCAGACGTGCCAATCCTGCTTGTTGATCGTGTCCCAGATCTGGACGGCATCGCTCGGGTCGAAGTCCGGCTGGGCCATGGCCTGAGGGTCGAAGTAGAAATCGTTCTCGACGAGGGACTGGTGGGGCGAGATGGGCCACGCCCGATGGACCATCAGGTAGTCCGGATGAAGGCTGAAGAAGGTGTTCGGCCAGAGCACGTAGTAGTAGATCCGCTTCCGATCTTCGTCCGTCATGCCAGGGAGCGGGGGCCGGCGCGTGTAACCGGAGAGCGTCATCGAAGTGTAATCGCCCGCGAACGTCTGGTACCCCCCGGAGAACTTCCCCTTCCCTTCCGTGAAGAACGCATCGTTATCGCCGGTATTGTACGGCGTGATCCGGTTCAATTCCGGGTGGATGGGCGCGCAGTGGTAGCACTCCGAATAGTTTTCCACGAGGAGTTTCCAGTTCGCCTCGATCGTGTAGGTGTGCGTGGGACCGGCCCGGAGCTGGGCCATCGAGAACTGGGCGATGCGGCTCAGGAACGGTCCCAGCTGAGAGGTGAGGGGCCCGGCCTTGGGATCGAGATTTGCCCAGAGGAAACCGGCCGCGCTCTCGACGCGAATCGGGAACAGGCTGTTGTCCTCCTTGCTGAACCCTTGAACGTTGCCCATATGGCCCGCGCCGGTGAGCCGGCCGTCGAGGGCGTAGGTCCAGGCATGATACGGACAGACGATCGACTTGAGCCCGGATCCGCACGGCTCCTCGAGGAGCTGGGTTCCCCGATGCCGGCAGACGTTCTGGAATCCCCGGACTTGCCCTTCCTTGTCGCGGACGAGAGCGATGCTCTCCGTGCCGATCGTCCGGGCCAGATAGTCGCCGGTCTTCGGGAGTTGCTCCTCCCGGCCGACCAGCAACCAGTTGCGGTAGTAGAATCGGTCGAGCTCTGTCCGGAGCACGGAGTCGTCCCAGTAGAGGTGTCCGTCAGGCGTCACGCCCGAGAGGTGCCCCGCGGGCGCACTTGGGGGCCCGCGCTTGTAGCCGCTAACGAGCGTCGACATGGTCAGAAGAGGACCGCCCGGCGCATAAAAACTTGGCGCTAGAGAGGGTATTGACCCCCCATTTCGATGCACTTTGCCACTCTATCCTTTGTATTGGCTTCTTGAGCCGCCATGCCGTATTGGGCCGCTCTTAGCCTATGCCCGGCGTTCTATGGGCCAACCCGACTTCAAGCATCGAAATATACGATTCGGATGCGAAAAATAGGTATTTTACATGGAAATATCCCGTTTCGGACTGAATCCTGAACCGGAACTGTTCCGAAAGTGACCGATTCGGAACGGATTCTTGGACGGGAATCCCCCGTCCGTCCACGGAGACCGCGACGCGGGGCGCACCCCGGGCGGAGTAGGTCCGGGCGACGCCGGAGCTTTCTGTGTCAGACGCGGCGCAAGGCCGCCTCGACCGCGTCGAGTCCGGCGTCTAGCTCCTCTCGTTCGATGGTGAGCGGGGGCTCGATCCGGACGACGTGGTCCCCGTAGTTCCAGAGCGGGATCGTCCCGTTCTTGACGCAATCGAAGAAAATCCGTCGGCCCAGCTCCGCGTAGGCCCGCTTGGATCGCTTGTCATGCACGAGCTCGATCCCGAGGCAGAGACCCAGCCCCCGAACCTCCCCGACGTTCGGGAGTCGCTCCCACTCCTTCATCCGCTTTAGCGCGACCGCGCCGAGGCGGGCCGATCGCTGCGGGATCCTGTCCCGTTCCATGATCTCGAGGGTCTTGCTCGCGGCCGCGCACGCGGCGGGGTGTCCCGCAAATGTGGTTCCCGCGGCGACCATCGCCTCTCCCATGACCTCCTCGGTTCCCATCACCGCGGCGATGGGCATCATCCCCCCCGAGATTCCCTTCCCGATGGCCATGAGGTCCGGTGCGACGCCGAAGTGCTCGATCGCCCACATCTTGCCGGTTCGGCCGAGGCCGGTCTCGACCTCGTCATCGATGAAGAACCAGTCGTGCGTACCGCAGAGCTTGGCCAGACCCCGGACGAAGCTCGCGGGAGGGATCCATATGCCGGCCTCGCAGGCGATCGGTTCCAGGATCACGCCCGCGATCCGGTCCGGCTCCGCCTGACGGCCGAGGATCTGATCCTCGATGTAGTTCAGGACCCAATCCCCGTACTCCCCCTCGCTCATCCCGGAGGGTCGGCGGTACGGGAATGGGTAGGGCGCATGCAGCGCCCCGCCCCCCCACGCTTCCCAATACCGACGCTCGTGGGCGCTGAGGCTGCCGATGAGGCTTGTTCCAATAGAAAGTCCATGGTACTGGCCGAGGAAGCTCAAGATCAGGGGCCGCTTGCTTGCCTCCACGGCGTGTTTGACAGCGCCTTCCACTGCACCGGTCCCCGACAATTCGAGGAATACGCGAGACAGGTTGGCGGAGGGTCGGTGTTTGAGGAGCCGTTCGGCGAGCTCGATCATCGGCAGGTGCGGGGTCATGAAGTAGGTTAGGAACCCGTAGCGGCCGAGCGCCTTCACCGTCACATCGAGCACTTCGGGCGGGACGTTGCCGAGGTTGTTCGTGGCCCACTGACTCGTCAGGTCGATGTACGTCTTTCCGGAGGTGTCCCGGACCATCGAGCCCTTGGCGTCGGCGACGATGATGCTCGCGAGGCGCGTCTCCTCCGACCAGAAGTAGCGGGGAAACAGCTCACGATACCGCGCCCAGTTCTTGTCACCGGAAGCTCCTTTCGGTCCAGTCAACGGCTTCCGGTTCGGCATCGTCCGGCGCAGCCGGACGAGGTCTTTGTAGGTTCCGCCGATGTAGCGGCGGGGAGGAGAGTCCGTCAACCCTTCTTGAATGCCGGCAGGTCCTCGAGAATCGCTTGGGCGCCGTTGTACCCCGGGGCTCCCGTGACCCCCCCGCCCGGATGGGCGGTGGCGCCACAGAAGTAGAGTCCGGGAATCGGCGTCCGGTAGTTGGCCCAGCCGAGGATCGGTCGGTACGAGAAGATCTGGTCCGGCGTAATGTCGCCCTGGAAGATGTTCCCGCCCGTCATCCCCAGAGTGTTCTCGATGTCCTCGGGGGAGACGACCTGCCAGTGAGTCACCTGCTGACGGATGTCCGGAGCGAACTCCGCGATGGTGTCCAGGCAGCGCTCCCCGGCCTCCGGCTTGAACTCGGACCAGGTCGTCCCCTTGAGCTCCCTGGGGGCGTACATCACGAAGCACGTCATCACGTGTTTTCCCGGCGGCGCCATCGACGGGTCCGAGGCGCTTTGGAACTCGATGTCGAGGAACGGGTGCGCCGAGAAGTGGCCGTACTTTGCGTCGTCGAACGCCTTCTCGAGGTACTCCATGGACGGCACGATCTCGACGGCGCCTCGGTGATGGGGGCCCGGTCGGCCGGGGGCGGCCGTGAACTCAGGCAGGTCGTCGAGCGCCGCGTTGAACTTGAGGGCGGCCCCGCGCGTCCGAAAGCGCTCCACCTGCCGGCGGATGTCGGCGGGTACGGCCTCGGCCGGCGTGAGCTCGAGGAGCGTGCGCTTCACGTCGAGGTTGGAGGCCACGACCGTCGCCTCGATCCGCTCCCCCGAGGCGGTTTCGACCCCGACGGCCTTCCCATCCCGAAGAAGGATCTTCCGGACCCCGACCCCTGTTCGTATCTCGACCCCGTGGTGCCGGGCCGAGGCGGCCAGGGCCTCGGAGATCCGTCCCATGCCGCCCTTCGAGAATCCCCAGACCTTCCGCTGCCCGTCGAGAACCCCGATGTTATGGTGCGCCAGCACGTACGCGGTCCCGGGGGTGCGGGGACCGCACATCTCCCCGATGACGGCGTTCGTCGCGAAGCTGACCTTGACTTCGTCGCTCTCGAACCATTCGTTGAGGAAGTCCCACGCGCTGAGGAGGAACAGCTCCCGGACCAATTCCTCGGCCTGCGGGCCTTCGAACATCCCGACCAGTTCTTGGAGGGGCACGGGCGGTGCGAGGAGGAGCGGTTCGACGAGGTCGAGGACGTCGTCCCAATACTTCTCGTACTTCGGATAGATCGCCGCATCCTTCGCCGAGAACTTGGCGATCTCTTTCTGCGTCTTCTCCGTGTCGTTCCAGAGGCTCAGCGACGTGCCGTTCGGGAATGGGACGAACGACTGGGGGTCGTACAGTATCGTCTCGTAACCGTACTTCCCGAGCTGCAGGTCCTCGACGATCTGTGGCCGCATCAGGCCGGCGACGTACGAGAAGGTGTTGATCCTGTATCCCGGCCAAGGCTCTTCGGTCACCGCGGCTCCGCCGACGATTGGTCGTCGCTCGAGGACCAGTACCTTGGCGCCGGCCTTCCCGAGGTAGGCGGCAGCGACCAGGCCGTTGTGTCCGCCACCGACGATTACCACGTCATACGGGGACACGCGCGGGAGAGCCCGGCTCCGATATTTAAGACGCGGCTCGGAGGTGGACAGAATCGCTCCCCCGCGGCGAGTGATAATATGTGAGGGCCTACTCCCGGGCGGAATGGACCCAATCCTGCTCGGGGTCCCCTGGGACGGAACCACACTCGGACGCAAGGGCGCTCGTCTGGCTCCGGGCGCGATTCGCGAGGAACTTCGGCAACGCCTGCATCCCTACGACGCCGCGAGCGGCCACATGGTCCGCTGGGGCGATGCGGGGGATGCCACGGTGGGAGCAACGCACGACGAAATGCTGGACGGAGTCAGCAACGCGGTGGCGGAGCAATGGAAGGCGGGGGAGCGGCCGGTGATCGGCCTGCTCGGCGGCGACCATGCCGTCGCGTACGCCGGGATCCGGGCCGTCCGGCCATTTTTCCCCGAGCTCATGGTCCTCAGCTTGGACTCTCACCTCGACCTTCGCCCGCGGGACCAGGGGCCGTCGAATGGGAATTGGGCCCTTCGGATGATCGAGGACTTCCGACGACCGCTCGTGGAGATCGGGCGGGGTCGCTTCTCCAACGACGAGGGGTTATTCGAGACCGCGCGTAAGAGCGGGGTCCACGTCGTCCCGGCGAGCGAGCTTCGGCGTCGGGGCGTATCGCGGGCCGTCGAACCGGTCGAAGCGGTCACCGAGAGCGGCCGAGACGTCTACCTCTCCATCGATATCGACGTGGTCCACCAGGCGGCGGCCCCGGGCGCCACCGCACCCTCCGTGGACGGGATTGCCGTCGACGATCTCCTCGACCTCTTAGAGTGGGCCTCGCGTCGATTCCGGGTGCGTGCTTTCGATATCTGCGAGGTCAATCCGCCGGTCGACCCGACCAGCGTGACCGCGCGGTTGGCGGGGTACGCAGCCTTGAGTCTGCTCTCCCGATATGCACCGAGCTCCGTGGACGTCGCGCCCGCGCGTTCCGGCGAGCGGATCTAGGGGGCGGCCCGACCCACACCCTCTCGGAGGTCCGCCAGAATCACCTGGGCGGCGTTTCTCCCGGGGACCCCTGTAACGCCCCCACCCGGATGGGCCGAAGAGCCGCACAGATAGAGCCCTGCGACCGGGAGCCGGTAACCGCTCGCGCCGGGGAACGGACGCAAGGAGAACATCTGGTCTGGCGTCAGGTCGCCGTGGAAGCAGCTTCCGCCCGTCATGCCGAGAGTCGTTTCCAGGTCTTCCGGGGTGACAACCTGCCAATGCTCGACTAGTTCGCGGACGTCCGGAGCGTATTCTTCGAGCGTGGTTAAGACGAGCTCGGCCGCGGTGTCCCGGTAGTCGGACCAAGAAGTCCCGACGAGCTCGCGGGGAGCGTACTTCACCGAGCACGTTATTGTATGATGCCCGGGAGGGGCGACCGTCGGGTCGGCGGCGCTTTGAAACAGTATCTCGGCGAACGGCGGGTTCGAAAGGCGTCCCGTGCCGGCCATCCGGTACGCGCGGTCGAGGTGGTCCAGCGACGGGCCGATCATGATCGAGGCCTGGTGGTGGGGACCGGGTACCTCGGGAGCCGCACGGAACCGGGGCAGCCGGCGCAACGCCGCATTGAACTTGAGCGTCGTCGCATGCGTCTTGAAGCTCCTCAATTGCCGGATCACTTCATCCGAGACCGAACCGGCCGGAGCCAACTCGAGCAAGGTGCGTTTGACATCGACCGCCGACGCGACGGCGCGGGCCTCGACCCGACGCCCATCTTCGGTCTCAACCCCCGTCACTCGGCCTCCTTGAATTAGCAGCGAACGAACGCCCATTCCGGTCCGAATCTCCGCTCCGAACCGCTGCGCAGCCCGGGCCAGTGCGTCGGTGGTCCTCCCCATCCCGCCCACGGCGAATCCCCACGCGCCCGCCCGGCCACCGAGCTCCGTGACACTGTTGTGGGCCAGGACATACGCCGTTCCGGGTCGTCGGGGGCTCGTAAAGGCTCCCACGCAGGCGCTGAACCCGAGCGCCGCCTTGAGCTCCTCCGACTCGAACCATTCCGACAGGAGATCGTCGGCGCTCCGGAGCACCAGGTCTCGGAGCAGCCCTTCATTCTCCGGGCCGCGGAACTGCTCGGCCAGCTCCTGGAGGGAAGGCGGTGGGCCGCCCAAGAGCGGCTCCAGGAGTCGCAGGATATCGGCCCAGTACTCGAGATACCGGGGGTACGCGTCGGCATCTCGCGTCGAGTACCGGGCGATCTCCTTCTGCGTCCGGGCCGTGTCGGCCCAGAGTGTGATCGACCTTCCGTCCGGGAACGGCAGGAATCCTTCGGGGTCGTGGGGGATGGTCCGGTACCCGAACTGGGCGAGGTCGAGCTCTTCAATCACCTTTCCGCTGAGCATCCCCGCCAGGTACGCGTAGGTGTTGATCCGGAACCCCGGCCACAGTTCCTCCGTGATGCACGCGCCGCCGACGAAGGGCCGGCGCTCGAGAACGACGACCTTCGCTCCTCCGCGGGCCAGGTAGGCGGCGGCGGTGAGGCCGTTGTGGCCTCCCCCGATCACCACCACGTCGTACGTCGGGGTCCAACCTCCCGAGCGAATGGGCGACGCCTTCAACCGTAGTTGACGGAGATCAGCTTGACCTCGGTCATCTCTTCCATCGCGTAGCGGAGTCCTTCGCGCCCGAGGCCGCTTTCCTTGACTCCGCCGAAGGGCAGAGCATCCCAGCGCAACGAGGTCGGGTCGTTGATGTGAACGCCGCCCGCCCGGATCCGCTTCGCCAGGCCGAAGGCCCGTTTGAGGTCGTTCGTGTACACCGCCGCCTGGAGTCCGTACGGCGTGCCATTGGCGATCCGGACCGCTTCGTCGATGTCGTGGAAGCGCATGATCGGCGCGACCGGTCCGAACGGCTCCTCGCGAGCGATTGTCGCCTCCACCGGGACGGAATCGAGGACGGTGGGCCGGTAGAAGTACCCGGGCGCGAGCTCCGGGGCGCGCTCGCCTCCCAACAGCAGCTTCGCCGAGTGGGAGACCGCATCGCGCACGAGGCGGTCCATGCGGTCGAGAGCTGCCGGGTCGATCACCGGACCGACCTGGGTCTCCTCGGAAAGGGCCAGACCCATCTTCAGCTTCCCCGCCCGTTCGGTGAACGCTTTCACGAACGCGTCCGCCACCCCGTCGGAGACCAGCAATCGCTTCGAGGCGGTGCAGACCTGCCCGGAGTACCCGAAGGCGCCCCGCACCGCGGCCGCGACGGTCACGTCCATCGGAGCGTCGTCGAGCACGATGAACGGGTCCATCCCGCCCATTTCGAGAATCACGCGCTTGGCGTGGCGCCCGGCCTTCTCCGCGATGCTTTTCCCCACTATCGTGGATCCCGTGAACGTCACCAAGCGGGTCCGCGGGTGTTCGACGAGCGTATCTCCGACCTCGCCGCCCGGCCCTACCACGACGTTGACGACGCCGTTCGGGAAGCCAGCGGCCTCGGCGTGTTTCGCGAGCCGTAGGGCGGTGAGCGGGGCGGCGCTGGTCGGTTTGATCACGACCGGATTGCCCGCGGCGAGCGCGGGCGCCACCTTGTGGGAGAGCAGGTTGAGGGGGAAGTTGAACGGACTGATGGCCACGACGACACCGATCGGGTCCCGGACAGAGAAAAGGAACCGGCGCTCGTTGCCGGCCGGATAGGTGTACGCGTCGGCGGGGAACGACTCTCCGGTGAGGTGCCTCGCCTCGTCCGCCGCGAGCTGGTACACCGTCACGGCCCGATCGGCCTCGACCCGTGCGTCCACGATCGGCTTGCCGACCTCCCTCGCGATGCGCCGGGCCATCTCCACCCGGTCTCCGGCGAGACGATCCGCCAGCGCCCTCAGCAGCCGGGCCCGCTCGTGGATCGGGGTGCTCCCCCAGGATTCCTCGGCGGCCGCCGCCGCGTCGACCGCCGCCGACGCTTCGTCTTTCGACGCGATGGAGACTCGGCCGAGGCGCTGACCGGTTGAGGGATCCCGAACCTCCAGCCAGCGGTCGGACCGGGAGGGCAGCCACTCTCCCCCGATGAAGAGGAGACCCGTCTCCTCCGACTCCGCCGAAGCCATGACTCCCCGCGCCGACGCGGCTAGCCTGGGTCGCCGTAGACTGTGTAGTGCCAGCTCTTCCGGGCCTGACCCGTCAGGTCGATGTAGAGGTTCTTCACGACGGTGTAGTCGTTGAGGGAATCGGCGCCCAGGTCCTTGCCGAAACCGGACTGCTTGAAGCCCCCGTGGGGGGTTTCCGAGCCCATCGGTAGGTGGTCGTTCACCCAGACATCCCCGAACCGCATCGCGTTCGCCGCTCGGAGTGCAGTCCGCACGTTCTGTGTCCAGACACTGCCCGCCAACCCGTAATCGACCCCGTTGGCAATCTCGAGCGCCTCGTCGAACTTCTCGAACTCGATCACGTCGAGCACGGGTCCGAAGATCTCCCGCTGCGCGATGTCCATGTCCGGCGCCACCTGGTCGAAGACCGTCGCGTTGACGAAGGCGCCCTGCTTCAGCTTCCCGCCGGGCTCCGTTCCGCCGGTCCGAAGCTTCGCGCCTTCATTCTTCCCCGTCTCGACCCACTCGAGCACCTTCTTCTGATGGCTCGCGTGGACCAGCGGGCCGAGGTCGGTGGAGCGAGACGCGGGGTCGCCGATGCGGACCTGCTTGACGTGCTCCAACAGCCCCTTCTCGAACTTCTCGCGAACTGAGCTGTGGATAATGATCCGGGTGGCCGCCGTGCAGTCCTGGCCGCCGTTGACGTAGCCCCCGACGATCGCCCCTTCGATGGCGGCCGGAATGTCGGCGTCCGCGAACACGATGAAGGGAGCTTTCCCTCCGAGTTCGAGCTGGATGCGCTTCACGGTGCTGCTCGCCGCCTCCATGACCTTCTTCCCAGTTGCCGTGTCCCCCGTCAGGGAGACCATGTCGACCTTCGGGCTCCGGCAGAGCTCATCCCCCACTTCCGGGCCCGGCCCCGTGACGACGTTCAATACCCCCGACGGGAGTCCGGCCTCGGTGAATGCCTTGGCCAGCTCCAGCGTGGTGAGCGGAGTCCAGCTGGCGGGCTTGAGCACCACGGTGTTGCCGGTGACCAGGGCGGGTCCAATCTTCCAGACGGCCATCATGAATGGATAGTTCCACGGCGTGATCGAGCCGACGACACCGACCGGCTCGCGCCGGAAGATCGTCGTGCCGTCGCCGAGGAATTCCTGCGAGCTCTTCGCATCGAGCGTGCGGACGGCGCCGGCGTAGAAGATCAGATTGTCAATGGACGCCGGGATGTCCACGTCCAGCGCCTGCTTGATCGTCTTGCCCTGGTTCTGGCTCTCGAGGTCGGCGATTTGTGCCGCTCGTTGCTGCAAGATCTGCGCGGCCTTCAGATATACGTCGCCCCGGGCGCGGGCGGGCAGTCGGGGCCAGGGTCCTTTGTCGAAGGCGTCGCGCGCGGCGTCAATCGCCTTGCGAATGTCCTCCCGGGTTCCCTTCGGGACCGCACCGATGGGCTTCCCCGTGAACGGGCTCACGACCGGGATGGTCCCCTCCGACGAAGACTCGACCCACTCGCCTCCGACCAGCATCTTCGAGGTCGCCATGTGAACCGCCGAAGGCCGTCAATCCGCCACGGTAAAAGATGTTATCGACGGCGGACGGCTCCGATACCCAACCCGCCCGGAACAAACAGCTCCCGGGCCGTCGTCCTAGGGTTTAAGAGTCGGGCCCCCCTGCTCGCGTCAGCCGTGGGAGGGCTCTGATGCACCCCCGTTCATTGCGATTCGCAGCCATTGTGGTCGCCGTTCTGACCGTGGCGTCTGCCGGGGGGAGCTATGTGGCACTGAGTCGAGCAGCCGCCCAAGCCGCGACCTGTTCCCTCTCGACGACGAATTCCATCGTGATCGACCAGCCGGAGCAGCCGGATTCCCTCGACCCTGCGGTCGCCTACACCACACCGGGCTGGGGGGCGGTGCAGCAGGTCTACCAAACGATGGTCTTCTACAACAACACCCAATTCGGACCCACGTCGGGGCCGAATTACATGGCGCCGTTGCTCGCCCGGAACTGGTCCACCTCCGCCGATGGCATCCACTGGAACTTCACGCTGTGGCCCCAAGCCCACTTCTCGAACGGAGACCCGGTCAATGCCTACGTGATGTGGTATTCGCTCTATCGAGGAATGGTGATGAACCAGCCGTTGGCCTACCTCTTGGAAGAGAACTTCTTCCTTCCGGGACACACGTACGGCGCGGTCGGGACGAACTACACTCAGTACTGGATGGCCGGTTTGCTGAACTCGATGAACACCGTGGCCTCCGTGACGAACCCGTCGGCGAGTCTGCTCGCCGTTATGGCCGCGAAAAACCAGTCCTTCCGCGTCCTCGACGCCACCACGATCCAGCTCAACATTGGGAATGGTTCGGTCGACTACAAGGGACCCGCTCCGTATCCGTTCCTACTGGACCAGGTCGCGACGCCCGGCTTCGCAGCGGTCGACCCGGTCGTGGTCGCGGCCAACGGGGGCGTATCGGTCAATGCCCCCAGCTCGTGGATGGCGAACAACATGCTCGGCAGCGGCCCCTACAACCTGACCTTCTGGTCGCCGACCACCGGGTACAGCCTCACCCCCAACAAGAACTACTGGGCGACCTCCCTCGCCACCCAGTTGCCCAACGACAACAACATCCAGCCGGCCAAGATGCCGATCGATGTCTCGTTCCAGCAGAACCCTACGATCGTCGTCCAAAACATGAAGACGGGCGCGGCCGCCCTCGGATCCTTCGCCTACATCGGGCCGTCGCTCATCAACCAGCTCAAGGGGGTCTCCTGCCTGGTCGTCCACGCGTTGCCCCCCGTCTTCGGTGGGCTCAGCTTCTCCGGCTGGATCTACATGGACCAGCAACCCAACGTCACCGGAGAGCCGAAAAACCCCTTTACCAACCAATGGGTTCGCAATGCGGTGGTCCACGCCATTGACTACAACCAGATCATCAGCGTCGCGTTCGGAGGGAACGCGAACAAGTGGGTGGGTCCGATTCCGCCTGGATTCCCCGATTACAACACCGGCAACGTTCCGAACTACACTTTTGACCTCGGAAAGGCGGAGCGGGCCATGAACAACTCGTCGTGGCCGATGGCCACCGGCGGACTGAACAACCTCTACCCCAATGGCCTCAACTTTGAGTACCTGCAGACCGGGGATTGGAACGTCGTGGCCCAACTGCTCAAGGCGGACCTCGCCAAGGTCGACATCCCGATCAACCCGGTGGCGCTGAGCATCCCCCAGCTCGTTGTCGAACAGTATTACAACGGAGTGGGGCAATGCGTCTCGGCCACCGGCGCCAACGGGGGGCCGTTCTACATCGGTCTCGACTATTACACCGGCGACTACGTGGGCCCGGACGATCCGACGGAGCTCAACGCCTGGAGCCAGGGCGGGTACAACATCTGTATGTCCGAGTTCAAGAACTCCACCGTCGATCAATGGTTCTATCAAGCCGCCGAGGCGACGAACCCGGCCGTGGCGGCCCAGGCCTACGGTAACATCACCCAGTTCATGGCCTCCAACTACACCAATGCGTGGCTGGTCGTGCCGACCTCTTTCCAGGTCTACAACTCTCTCCTGACGGGAATCATCGGGAACCCGATGGGCAGCGCGATCGGCTTCCAGCTGATTTACAACACGGACCACACCTCCTAACGGCCGGTCCGGGATCCGGAGATCCCGCGCTTCGATGTTCGGAGCTACGTGGTGGCGGCGACCGCCCCGGAGGGCAGGGCGGTCCTCATCCCGGCCGACCCTTCCATGACCAGCAGGGTCTCCGGCGCGATGTCGATGACCTCTTCGAGACGGTGACATGCGACCAGATGTCCGGGGTCCCGGGGCGTCGGTCGGAGGAGCGGCTCTTCGACCCGGCAGCGGTCGATGACGAAGGGACAGCGCGTCGCGAACCGGCAGCCCGGCGGAGGCCGGATCAACGTCGGAATTTCCCCGGAAATGCGGAAGCGCGCGCGGCGTCGACGGACGTCCGGCACCGGGAGGGCGGCGAGCAGCGCCTTCGTATACGGATGGGTCGGTCGCTCGAGGACCTCGCGGACGGTGCCGACCTCGGCGAGCTTTCCCAGGTAGAGCACCGCGACCCGGTCAGCGACGTACTTCACCGCCGATACGTTGTGGGTGATGAGCAGGTAGGCGAACCCGAACTCGGACTGCAGGGCGACCAACCGATTGAGGATCTGGGCCTGGACCGCGACGTCCAGCGCGCTGGTCGGTTCGTCGAGCACGACCAACTTGGGACGGAGGCTCAAGGCCCGCGCCAGGGACAGGCGCTGGCGACCCCCCCCGGAAAACTCGTGGGGATACTGGTCGAGGCAGTCGGGGACCAGTCCCACCGTGGGGAGCAGCTCCGCCGCTCGGCGCCGGAGCTCGGCCTTCCGGAGCCCGGGCTCCTGCGCGTGGATCGGCTCGGTCACGATCTCCCAGACCCGCATGCGGGGGTCGAGCGAGCCGACGGGGTCCTGAAAGACCACCTGAATGTTCCGCCGCCAGGCCCGGAGCGCTTTCCCCTGCAGATGGGCCACGTCCTGCCCGTCGAAGAGGATCCGCCCCCCTGTCGGTTCGTGGAGCCGGGCGACGAGCCAGCCCAGCGTCGTCTTCCCCGAGCCCGATTCACCGATGAGCCCCAGGGTTTCCCCGGAGCGCACCTCCAGCGAGACACCGTCCACGGCCCGGATCGCGAGTTTGGCGTGTCGTCGAATGGTATCGGTCAGCGACCGCGTGAGCGGGAAATACTTCTGGACGTCTTGGACCTGCACCAGCGGAGGGGCGACGCTCATGGGAGGGACGCCACCTCCTCGGGGAAGTAGCAGGCCGACCGATGCACGAGGCCTGCCGGTCCGGGGGGGAGGTCCGTCAGGGGGGGCTCCGGGTCCTTCCGGCAGACATCGCGGACCATCGGACAGCGAGGATGGAAGGTACAGCCGTTGGGTAGGCGCGAGAGGTTCGGCACGGAGCCCGACAGCGACGGGAGGACTCCGTCCTCCTTGTACTTGTTTGGAATCGAACGGATGAGCGATTTGGTGTACGGGTGACGGGGAGATTCGAAGATCTCTGCGACCGGCCCGAACTCCACCATATGGCCAGCGTACATGACCCCCACATCGTCCGCCATCTCGGCGATAACGCCCAGGTCGTGGCTGATGAACAGAATCGACGTGCTCACCTCGTCCATCAGCTCCTTCATGAGGGTCAGCACTTGGGCCTGGATCGTCACGTCCAGCGCGCTGGTTGGTTCGTCGGCGATCAACAGCGAGGGTTTCCCGCTCAGCGCCATGGCGATCATGATCCGCTGGCGCATCCCCCCCGACAGCTCGTGCGGGAACAAGCTGATGATCCGCTCGGGGTCGTTGATCCGTACCAGGTGGAGGAAGTCGAGGACCTCTTTCTGAAGGTCCTTGGAGATCGGGGGGGGTCGTTGCTTGAGCGTCTCGGTCAGGTTCGGTGGGACGAACGGCCCGGTCACGACGTCGGCGGCCTTGGGCATCTCGCGCTTCGAATAATCGAAGCCCTGCACGTCGGCCTTCCGAGCCGGTTGGCGCCCGTGCTCCCGCAGTCGTCGGATCTGGACCGCCTCGGCGATCTGGTCCCCGACTCGGAAGGCCGGGTTCAACGAATTGATCGGTTCCTGGAAGATCATGCCGATGCCGGTACCCCGTACCGATGGCATCCGCCACTTCGGCAGCTTGAGGAGGTCCGTGCCCTGAAAGAAGACCTTTCCGGACCTGACCTGGGCGGGCGGCTGCGGAAGTAGCCTCGGAATCGCGTGTCCGAGGGTACTCTTACCACATCCGGTTTCGCCGACGATGCCGACCACGCGCCCGGCGGGCATCGAAAGGGAGACATCAGTGAGCGCGCGGAAAGTACCCGCCCCGACGTGGTAATCGACCGACAGATGCTCGATGCGGAGAAGATCCTCGGCCAAGGAATCACCTCCTCTCCGACCGAGGGAATGGGTCCGTGCGCCTCATCACTTCTCCGTGGAGCCGCGAGCGCTGGCGGTGGTCGCCATGATCCGGCGGCTGCGGGGGTCCAGGATGTCCCGGAGGCCGTCTCCGAGGAGGCTGAAGCCGAGCACCGTAACGAATATCGCCGCGGTGACGGACCAGACCGTCCACGGAGCCGTCAGGATCAGGTCCTGGTAGCCCGGCATGAGGTTGCCCCACTCCGGAATGCTGCTGGGGACGCCGACGCCAATGTACGCGATGGTGGAGTACGTGACGATGACGGTGCCCACGTCCATGCTGAAGTACACCGCCAAGGGCTCGATCAGGTTGCGTACGACGTGTCGGAAGAGGATTCGTGTTTCGGTGACTCCCGCGGCCCTCGCCGCGATGACGTACGGCTGAATCTTGATCGCGAGCACTTCGCCCCGCGTCAGGCGGACGTAGAACGGCCACCATGTGATGAGCACGGCGAGCTCGGACTGGTATTCGCCCCGCCCCAACGTGGCCGAAATGGCGAGCGCGAGGACGAGGGTCGGAAACGACAGAAAAATGTCGGTGAGCCGCATAATCGTCGTGGAAATCAGGCCGGAGAGCGTTCCCGGCTTGTCCCAGAATCCCGCGACCAGCCCGAGCAGCCCGCCGGCGACGAGCGAAACGCCCGACACGGTGAACCCGATTCCCAGGTCGGTCGGCAGGGCGGCGAGAACGTTCGAAAAGACATCGGCTCCCGCGTTGTCGGTGCCGAAGGGATGGGCGAAGGAGGGCGCCTGGGTGACGGGGAACGCCCCGGCGTCGAGCGCGGGGTAGGGGAGGATGCTGAGGGCGTGCCCGAGGAGAGGCTTGGTGATCAGTGGCACCACCACCACCAGAAACGCCGTAACGGAAACGAGGACCACGAGAATGAAGCCGACCAGGGTGAGGGGGTTCGCCCGGAGGATCTGCCAGAACAGAATCAGATTCGATCGCCAGGCGGCCGGTCGGGGCGCCGGTACCGGGGCGGAGGACAGTTCCGCGACCCGACGTGCCGGGACCGTCGCCGTGGACATTCAGCGCCACTCCACACGAGGATCGAGCACTCCGTACAAGACGTCGGCGACCAGGTTCGCGACGACGACCACGATGGCGAAAAAGATGACGACGCCGATCGTGCCGTTAAAGTCGTAGTCGGTGATCGCGCTGAAGGCGTAGAGCCCCATCCCGGGCCACCGAAAGATCGATTCCACAACGACGGTCCCGGAGACCATGGTTCCGGCGGTGATACCCAGCACCGTGGTCGTGGTGATGAGGGCGTTCCGCAGCGCGTGTTTGTACAGGACCACGAACTCTCCGAGTCCCTTCATCCGGGCGGTCTTTACGAAGTCGAGCGGAAGGGTTTCCAGCATCGAACTCCGGGTCATTCGCGTGGCGATGCCCATGTTGATGAAGGCCAGGGCCGTCGCCGGAAGGATCAGATGCGCCAGGGCGTCCCCTGTTGCCGATAGGTTTCCCGCGAGGAGCGCATCGACCACGGACATGTGAGTCAGCGTGCGCACCGGAGAAGACAAGGTCGAGAAAGCACCCCCGGAGATCCCGAGAGTGGAGCCTACTCCGATCGCCAGAACCGCGCCGGCGATGTACGTAGGCGTGGCCCAGCCACTGAGATAGAAAATCCGCACGAGGTGGTCGGCAATCCGGCCATTGCTCGCCGCGGCCACGACCCCGAGCGGAATTCCCACCACGACCATGAGGAAGATGGACGCGAGGACCAGCTCCAAGGTGGCGGGGAAGTACTGCTCGATCGCTGTGAGCACGGGGACTTGATAGAGCGGGTCGTATCCCCAGTCCCCGGAAACGAGTCCCTTGAGGTAGTTCACGAACTGAACGGGCAGAGGCTTGTCGAGTCCGTACAAGTGCTCGCACGCGGTGATCGCGGAGGGGGAAGCCTTAGGGCCGGCCCAGGCGACGCAAGGGTTCGCGACGGCGATGTGGGTGAAGAAGAAAGTGATGACGATGACCCCGATGAGGACGGGGATGAGCTGGACTAGCCGCTTCGCAACGAAGACTACCAGGTCGCTACGAGAACGGCCCATCTCGCGTCCGACCCCTCACGAGTTGGGGGCTAAGATACCTTCCCCGAGCGTCCGGCGCGGAGTCCGGCACTCGGCGGACCGGGGGGCGGTTCCGGCGACTCTTCCGGGGCAAATACCACGAGGAGTTCGAGCGGTTCGGTGACGCCGTGGAACCGGTGGTCGACCCCCTGGGCCACAAAGATCGTGGCCCCCGGTTCGACGGCCTGGTCCCGCCCCGCGATAGTGATCGTCGCTCGGCCTCGGATGACGTAGTAGATCTCGTCCTCCCGGTGGGGGGTCTGGGGGTCGACCCCTCCGACGGGGAGCGCGTAGAAGCCCACGCTCATCGCGGGAATTCGCAAGAACTCCAGATACATCTCTTGGGAACGTTCCCGACGCTTCCGAAGCTCGGAGAGCGGCACCACCGCGCCGTCCCGGGGGGAGGCTGACATCGGGGCCCCTACGAGGAGGTCGGGGTCCGGGGCCCCGAGACTCCGTGCCAGTCCTCAAGCATGATCTGAGCCGCGTTATGACCGGCCGCTCCGGTGACGCCGCCTCCCGGATGGGCGGCCGACCCGCACAGGTAGAGCCCCCCAAGGGGCGTCCGGTACTGCGCCCATCCCGGCACAGGCCGGAAAGAGAGGATCTGGTCCGGTGTAATGTCGCCCTGAAAGATGTTGCCGCCGGTCATGCCGAGGATGGCCTCGATATCTTTCGGCGTGACCACCTGCCAGTGCTCGACGACGCGCCGTATGTTGGGGGCGTACTCCGCTATGGTGTCCAGCACTCGCTCCGCCGCGGTGGCCTTGAACGCGTCCCAATCCGTCCCCCGAAGCTCCGTGGGAGCGTATTGGACGAAGCAGGTCAGGGTATGCTTCCCGGGGGGAGCCACGGACGGGTCGAGTGCGCTCTGGAACAGCATCTCGATGAACGGCTTCGAAGAGAACCGGCCTTCCACGGCGTCCTGGTACCCTTCTTCGAGATACTCCAGGGACGGGGCGATGTCGACGGTCGATCGATGGGCGTCGCTGGGAGCCCCGGGCTCCGCCGTGAATTCAGGGAGCGCCGAGAGCGCGGCATTGAACTTCAGCGCCGCTCCCCGCGAGCGGATCTGGCGGACCCCCTTTTCAAATTCGGCGGGAAGGGAGCCGGGCGGGGTGAGCTTTAGGAAGGTGGTCCGGGCGTCCGCGTTCGACGCGACGATCTTGGCCGAGATCGTCTCTCCCGTCGAGGTCTCCACCCCTGTGACCCTGCCCCGCTGAACGAGGAAGTTCTTCACCGCGACGCCGGTGCGGATCTGGACCCCGTTCGCCACGGCCGCCCGGGCGAGCGCCTGGGTGATTCCCCCCATGCCCCCGACCGAGAACCCCCATACCTGCTTGTGTCCATCGAGGTTCCCGACGTTGTGGTGGGCCAGAACGTACGCCGTCCCGGGCGTGCTGGGGCCGCACATCGTCCCGATGACCGCGTTGGGGACAAGAACGGCCTTGACCTCGTCGGACTCGAACCACTCGTCAAGCAGGTCCTTCGCGCTCCGAAGGAACAGGTCACGAACGAGGGTCTCCGTCTCGGGGGTGGAGAACAGTTGGAACATCTCCGCCAGAGGCGCCGGGGGCGCGAGCATCAGGGGCTCGAGCAGCTCGAGGACGTGGTCCCAGTACTCGACGTACTTCGGGTAGGCGCGGGCATCCTTCACCGAGAACTTGGCCACCTCAGCGGCGGCGCGGTCCGTATCCACCCACAGCTTGAGGGCCCGACCGTTCGGGAACGGCATCCAGTACTGCGGGTCGTAGAGAATCGTCCGGTACCCGTACAGGGGAAGTTGGAGGTCGTCCACGATCTCCTGTCGCAGGAGCCCCGCTACGTAGGCGAAGGTGTTGATCTTGAACCCGGGCCAGGTCTCTTCCGTGATCGCCGCGCCACCGACCACCCGTCGTCGCTCGAGGACGAGGACCCGAGCACCGGCCCGTCCCAGATAGTTGGCCGCGACGAGTCCGTTGTGGCCACCCCCGACCACGATCACATCCCACTCGGTCAGCTCATCGCCTCCCGGACGGTGGCGCGGTCCGGCTCAAAGGGCGTAGTCGCGAGGGAGCGTCTTGAGCTCGCGGAGGGTCTCGTGGATGACCGCGAGGAAGTGCTCGATGTCCTTGTCGGAATGCGCCGTAGAGAAGGTCAGTCGCTCGTAGTTGTCGGGGTGAATGTACACGCCGCGGTCCAGCAAAAGCTGGTGGTGCCGGAGGTACATGTTCCAGTCGATCTGGAGCGACTCCCGGTAGTTGGCAATCTTCTTTCGGCGGGTGAAGAAGAACTGGAGCATGCCGGGGACCGACTGGACCAGGACCGGTAGCTTGGCGTCGCGGGCGGCGGCTTCGATGCCGGTCTCCATCTTGGTGGTCAGTCGGGCGAACCGGTCGTAGATCTCCGCTCCCCCAATCTGGAGCAGTCGGAGGTTCGCGTAAGCGCCGGCAAGCGTGAGCGAATTCGCAAAGTAGGTCCCTCCGAAGGAGATCCGGCCCGGCGCAATCGAGTCCATGTACTCGGCCTTGCCGGAGACCGCGGAGATAGGGACTCCGCCTCCGAGGGCCTTGGCCCAGCACGAGAGGTCGGGCTGGACCTTGTAGACCTCCTGGGCGCCGCCGGGGGCGATCCGGAAGCCGGTGAACACCTCGTCGAAGATCAGGAGCATGTCGTTCGCGGTCGTGATCTCCCGAAGCTGCTTCAGATAGTCCGGGGCCGGAGGGATGATCCCGGCATTGGCCATCACCGGTTCGAGGATGACCGCGGCGATTTTGTCCCGGTACCGCCTCACCATCCGCTCGAGGGCCGGAATCGAGTTGTAGGGCGCGACGGTCACGTAATCGGTCACCCCGGGGGGGATGCCGGCAGAGTTGGGCAACGGTCGCGGGTACTCGTCCAAGCCGGCCACGATGGGAGGGGCCTCCGCGCTGATCAACGCATAGTCGTGTTGGCCGTGATAGTGGCCCTCGAACTTCAGGATCCCGTCCTTGCCGGTCACGGCGCGGGCGATACGGATCGCGTTCATCGTCGCGTCCGACCCGTTGGAGCAGAACGCGACACGTTCTGCGTTCGGGACGAGCTTCTGGAAGAGCATAGCGAACTCGATCTCGAGCTCCGTCGGGGAGGCGAAATGGACGCCCAGTTCGGCCTGCTTTTGGATCGCCTTGACCATCTGGGGGTGAGCGTGCCCGTTGATCAAGCACCCATAGGCGAGGTTGAAATCGAGGTATTCGTTCCCGTCCTCGTCCCAGATTCGAGACCCCTTCCCCTTCGCGATGAACGGGGGACAGGGGTCGTACGAAGCGACTCGAACGAGTGAGCTGGTCGAGTTCGGAATGTGCTTCTTGCCTTCCTCGAACAGCCTGGCGCTCTTCTTGAGCTTTGGAACGAGCCGGGCGATCGGGATAGGAAGCGGGGCGGGCTCCTCGACCGCTCCGGCCGCCGCCTCCCGCTCCTTGGCCTCCTTAGACTCCTTGGATTCCTTCGATTCCTTGGCCTCCTTGGGAGTTGGCGCCTCCGCGGGGGGCGTGGCCGGGGGCTCGACGGTGGCCGGAGGAGTGGCATTGGCCTCGGCCCGGCGGGTGGGGATCGCTGGGACAACGGGCCCCTCCGGGCTCAGGATTTCGTCCGCACCGGGGCCCGGATTCGGGGCCGGAGGGGCGACTTCCCGGTCCACCATAGAAAACACATCCGAAGAGGTCCGGCCCAGCCGAACGACCCTATATATAATTGGCGAAGCGGGAGAACTTGCTATGAGCTTATACAACCTAAAACAGCAGGAGCGTTGGATTATACATTGTCGATGTTATGTTCGAATTTGATACGTTACAGGCCGAATTTTGAGTGTTCGAACGCTGAAAAGTGCCTTAATCTCGCTGAGTCGAGGTAATGTCAGTGAGCCGGAGCGGAGGTTCCGGAGGGCATATCCGGGTGACCACTCCTCGGGCGGCGAGCATCTCCCGGAAGGGGCCCGGCGGCATCGAAAGTTCGGGGGGAACGACTCCCTTTCCGAGCGCTTTCCCCTGGGCGATCAGGATGGCGGCGATCGACCCGCAAACCCCTACCGCGATCTCGGTCGCGGCTACGCCCCACTCCGGCTTGGAGCGGAACGCTGCGTAGGCGTGCCGGGTGACGGGGCCGGAACGGTCTCGACCCTGGACCTCGACGTCCACGATCTCCCGGTCCTCCACCTGCACCCCTTCCGGATACCCGAGGAGCTGCTCCCGTTTCAGCAAGGCCAGAAGGACCTCCTTCGGCGCGACGGCATGACCCCGCACTTCGACCGGACGGTCTGAGCCAAGTCCCAGCGCGGCCAGAAGCTGGAGCACGTCGATCCCAGGGCCGCCCTCACGCCACTCGCAGTGGCGGAGCCCCTTGGACCGGAACGAATCCGGGAAGGTGGCCGGTTCTGAGTGGAGCGTCCGATAGAGCCGGGTCCGGCCGATCGGCTCCGGGAACTCGTACTCCTCTCCCCCGCTCATGGCGGGCATCTCACGGTAGGCGCCATCCTCCCAGACCATCGCCGGGAGGACCATCTCGTCGAGGAACGTGCTTGGAGACCAGGTGAATACCACGGGGGGGGCACCGCAAGTGAAGTCCCTCCAACCGTCCCGGATCATGATCGAATCGACCGTGACCAGATCGTCGGTGGCGGCGGCCGCGAGGATGTTGGAGATGCCCGGGACCTGACCCATGCCGGGAACGGCGAGCAGTCCCGCGGCCAGGAACCGGTCGTGGAGCGCGAGCTGTCGTTTGGTCATGTGGAAGAGTCCCCCGAAGTCGAGGTACTCCACTCCCGCGGCGAGGCACCCCTCCATGACGTCCAGGTTGAAGTTGTACTGAACCGCGTTCACACACACGCGGGCGCCGCGGAGCAGGTCCACGAGCGCCGCGCGGTCTCGGACGTCCACCGTGTGGGACGTAACGTGGGTGGAGCCGGGAGCTTTTCGGGCCGCGGTGTCGGCGAGTCCCCTATCTAGGTCGGCGACACGGATCCCATCAAAGACTCCGCTCTCGGCAAGGTCCCACACCGCGCATCGTCCGGTGAGTCCTCCGCCGCCCAGCACGACCGCATCCATTTCGATCCCGCCTCCGTGAGCGCGGGCCCGATATGAAACCCCGACGCCTTCTGGTGGACCAGGGAGCGGAGGGGCGGAGTCGAAGGCATAAACCTGTGCTGGCGTGACGACGGGGCATGGGCCTCCGTCATCTCCGAGGGGACGTCACGCTGCTCCGCGAAGCGGTTTCGTTGGTCCGCGAATTCGGCCTGCACTCGGCCGAGCGGCTCGCCCACGTCGCCGCGTTCCTGGAACGGAGCGTCTACGCTCCGCGCTCCCTTCACGCCCTCCCCGGGGGGGTAGGGTTCACCCTCCTGAACCCGCCGCTCCGAGTCGGCGCATTCTCCTCGATCCGAGTGCTGTGGGATGGTCAACGAGTACCGCCGGACCAGCTCTTCATTCGGGGGGAAGGTCAGGCGATCGAGCGACCCGTCACCGACATCACGAACTCCCGTCCCGTTGAGCTTCGCCCGGGGCAGCGCATTGCCTTTCGGCTCGCCGGCGTCCCCGCGGGACCCGGCCCTCACCGGGTTCGTCTGGAGTTGCAGAGCATCGCCATTCCGCCCCTCGTCTGGTTCGAGTTCAGCGATCCGATCGCCGAGGCGCCCCCGACGTGACGCAACCCCGCATCCCGGACCCCCCGGCCGAGCCGCTCCGTCGGCTCAGCATCGCTGATAGCAAGACGCCCGTCCTGCTGACCGGACTCTCCGCGGCTGCGGTGCTCGGAGGTACGGGGGATCTGTCGCTGCTCCAAGAAACTCGGGGGGCCGACATCGACTGGGGAGGGGTCTACGGGGAGGGAGTCCGGTTGACCGGCCCGTGGTGGGTTCGTTTCACCGTGCCCGCGGGGTCCCGGTGGGGACTCTCGGAAAGTCTGGTCGGGCTCGAAACCTATCGGACGCACGTCGTGAGCCACCACCAAACCCCGCCGATGGATTGCGAACAGGAGATCGTGGCCTTGGCAGACCTCCCGGGCGTCGGCCGCCGATTGACGTTCACGAACATGCTCGCTACGACCTCGGCGATAGAGGTCGAAACGACCTTCCGGCCGGAATTGGCCCCTGTACTGATCGAGGGGATCAAGCCGTTCGAATACGAGGCCGAGCGGACGCCGACCGGACTTCGTGTCACCGCGTTCGGCTCCGCACTGGAGTTCGCGACGACCGGTTCGATCTCGGGAATCCGTCTTAACGACCAGCCCTGGGACGGCCGACCGTTTCGGGGAGCTCTGGACACCGTGTCACTCAGTACGACTCTAGCGTTCTCGCCCGGGGGAATGGGGACCGTTGCGTTCCTGATCTGGGGGGGCATCGAGGCTTCGGTCCGCGCGAATCCTGGACGATCGACTCAACTCCTCGGGACTGCGGATCAGTGGACCGCCGCGGCCGATCGGTCCAGGCTGGAGTGGACGGCGCGAACCCCGAAGATCCGGTTCCCCGACGCCCCCGAGTTGGTGCGCGGCTATCTGCTCGCTCGGGACGCCCTTCGCAGCCTCTACTTCGCACCGGAGCCCGGGTTTGTAGGGCTCGTGGCTGGGTACCCGTGGTACGCGGCCCTCTGGTGTCGGGACTTGGCCTGGATGTTGCCCGCGGTCCTGTGGCTCGGCGACGCGCCCTGGGTGGCCGCCTCGCTTCGCTCGGTGTTTCGGTTCCAGGCGCGGGCTGCCCTGCCCATCCTTGGCGGCAGCGCCGGAGAGTTGCCCATGCAAATCGGCCCCGGCCCGATATTCCTCTACGGCACCTCCGATACGACACTGTACTATCCGGAGCTTGTGCGCCGGTACGTCGCCCACACCGGGGAGAACTCCCTGGCGAGGGAGTTGCTTCCCGGATTGCAGCGGATCGAACAGTGGGGCCGAGCGAAGGTCGACCCGAGGAACGGGCTGATTCGGAACGGCGACGAAGCCTCCGGAATGCGCGAGGCGGCCGCGGAACACGGTCGGGTGCACTACGGCTTCGACGCGTTCGACACTACGATATGGGACTCTACGGACCGGCGGGTGCATGCTGTGGACGTCCAGGTGCTCTGGGCGGATGCCCTGGCAGCCCTTGGCGAGCTCGGGACCCTCCTCGGTTCCCCAGACGGTGGACGGTGGGCCCGCGAGGGGGAGGCGGTGCGAAGTACGATCGCGAACCGATATTGGTGGGAGGAGGAGGGTTACCTGTTCGACTCGCTCGCCGGGGACGGCACCTCTGTGAGGAAGATTCGCCCCAACGCGCTGCTCGCTGTCGCACGGGGTATTCTCTCCCCAGACCGAGCGGATGCCGCCGTGGCGCGGGCCGGGCGCAGCGACCTCGCGACGGAGTGGGGCTACCGCACGCTCTCCTCTCAGCACCCGACGTACAACCCCTTGTCGTACCACGATGGCCAGGTATGGCCCATCGCTTCGGCGTGGGCGATCGGGGCGGCGTTCGCGACGGGACGATCGACGCAGGCTGTCGAGGGGTTGAGTCGGTGGGCGCACCGGCTCGACGGGGAGGCCGGGACGCTCAACGAATGCTATCGCGGCGACCGGGCCGAGCCGTTCGACTCCTGCTTTCTCCTCGGCTTCAGCATCGCGCCTTTCCTCTCCCTGTTCTTCGAGGGTCTTTGGGGCCTCCGTCCGGAGACGGGGGAGCACACGCTTCGGCTCGATCCGCGCTTCCCGCCTGGTTGGTCGGAGGCGTCGCTAGAAGGGCTCTCGCTCTTTGGTGGGGAAGTAGACTTGGAGTGGGCGCGCCCTCGAATGAAGGTGCGCTGGCGGGGCCCCGGCCACCTCCGGGTCAAAGCAGGAGAGGGCAGCTTGGACCTCGCTAACGGATCGTCGGGAACTCTCGAGGCCCCGGTGTCAACGAACATCTCATAAGGCCGGTCCGACCGGCCCTTCGTGGCGACGGCGATTGAGGTGCAGAACCTCTCCAAGGAGTACGGTCCCCTTCGCGCGGTGGACGGAATCAGCTTCCGTGTGCGCGTGGGCGAGGTCTTCGCATTCCTCGGTCCCAACGGTGCAGGGAAGACGACGACCGTTGAGATCCTGGAGGGGCTTCGTCGAGCGACAGGCGGATCCGTCTCGGTGCTCGGGCTCGACCCGTGGTCGGACGCGTACCGCTTGCACCTCCGGATCGGGGTAATCCCCCAGGACTTTCGCTTCTTCGAGAAGATTACTCCCCGAGAAGCGGTCCAGTACTACGGGAGCCTGTTCCACACGAAGCCTGACCCTGACGAGCTCCTCTCCCGCGTGCAGCTTTCCGACAAGGCCAGTTCGCGTTTCGACACACTCTCCGGGGGCCAGAAACAGAAGCTCGGCCTGGCCCTCGCGCTCACGAACGACCCGGAGACTTGCTTCCTAGACGAGCCTACGACCGGACTCGACCCGACCGCACGTCGCGCGATCTGGCGGGTCATCCGCACCCTGAAGTCGGAGGGCCGCACCGTCTTTCTCACGACCCATTACCTCGAAGAGGCGGAAGTTCTCGCCGACCAGGTGGCGATTATCCACCACGGGCGGATCATCGCCGCGGGAACCCCGAACGAGATCATCACCGCTCACGGGAGGCCCGGGCGGCTTCGGTTCCAGGCCCCCCCGGCCCTCGCGGAGTATCTCCGGGCCCGACTCGGCCTGACCGTGGTGTCCATGGACAGCCGCGTCGATGTCGAGCTCCGCGAGAAAACTGACGCCCTCCGGGTCCTCTCGGCCGTCGAAGCGAGCGGCCTCCCGTGGCAGAACTTCACGACGGTGCAGGACACCCTCGAAGACGTCTTCGTCCGGCTGGTGGGGGAGATGGACGACGGGGCGCTCAAATCGGAGGCGGACGGATGAGGCTTGGCCGCATCACCGCGGACCTTAAGATCGTCGTCCGGTCGTATCTCCGAAACCCGGTCGCGTTGTTCTTCTCCTTGATCTTCCCGATCATCCTGATCGGTCTCTTCGGACTCATTTTCTCCGCGACCGGCAACAGCGCGGTCCCCCTGACGGTCCTCAACCTCGACCACAATTCCCCGGTGAGTGTGCAATACCTGGCCGAGCTAAACAACACTACTTTCGTCAAGGTCCAGGTCGTCAACTGGAACGCCTCCGGCTTCGCCTCGCAGCTCGGTCGGAACGGCGATCCGGTCGGTCTCGTCATCCCGTCCGGTTTCGAGGCGAGTTATCTCGCGCATCGGCCCGTCAACGTGACCGTCTACACGAACCTCGCCGATGCAGCGTCGAGCGGGGAGGTGCTCGGTGCGGTGCAGGGCGTCTCGAGTTTCTTCAACCTCCACGCCTCGAACGGTTCTGCCATCATAGGAATCACTCAGCAACACGTGGGAAGCCAGGTCTACACCTACATCGACTACCTCATCCCAGGACTGATCGGCTTCTCGATCCTGACGAGCCCGATGTTCTCGATGGTCGACATCGCCGCCTCGTACCGGAAGGAAGGGATTTTCCGCGAACTCTCGCTGACGCCACTCACGCGATCGGAATGGCTCACATCGCACATCCTGTGGTACGTCGCCCTGACGTTCGTCACGGCAGGGATCATGATCGGCGCCGGGGTCGAGTTGTTCGGCGCCCACGTGACGATCTCCCTCGGTCTCGTTCCGTTCCTGATCGCCGGACCGCTCCTCTTCGTGTCGCTGGGAATGCTCGCGGGGTCGGTCGCGAAAACACCGGAGAGCGCGGCGTTGATCGGGAACATCATCACCTTCCCGATGATGTTCCTCTCGGGCACGTTTTTCCAGGTCTCCCTTTTCCCGCCCGCGCTGCAGAGCTTCGCCCACATTCTTCCGCTGTACTACGTGATAGACGGGATGGACCAGGTGATGCTCTTCGCCAACACAACGCGAGCGCTCTTCGATGTTCTCGGCGTGTTCGCCGCGGCGATCGTCGTCTTCCTCCTCGCCGTCCGTTTCTTCAAGTGGCGGGATGAGTAGCGTGGGTTCGATGCCCACAACCCCCTCGGTAGACCCGGCCCATTTCCGCCAGTTGATGGCGCGTTGGGCGACGGGTGTTTCCGTAGTCACAGCCAGGGAGGAGGGCCTCGACCGCGGGCTCACGGTCAACGCGTTCCTCTCGGTCTCGCTGGACCCCCCACGGGTCCTGGTGTCCATCAGCCACGACGCCGAGGCTTGGCCCACGATCCATCGGTCGGGTGCCTTCGCGGTGAGCGTCCTCGCCGCCCATCAGCGGGGCGTGAGCCAGCGGTTCGCGAGCCGCGTTCCGGCGGAGGAGAAGTTCGCTGGCATCGACGTCCACCGAGGGACCACCGGCGCCGCCCTCCTCGACGGCGCTCTCGCCGTTTTCGAGTGCCAGGTGGAGCAGGAGATCCCCGCCGGGGACCACACGCTGGTGCTGGGGCGGGTGGTGACGCTGGAGGAGGGACCGGACGGCTCTCCCCTGCTGTTCTATCGGCGCGGGTACGCTGAGGCGGAGCCGAACGACGTCCTCCGCCTGCCCACCGGGCCCCCCCGATGAACTCCGCCGCAAGCAATCATAAGAACCTCGCGCCCGCTGTGCGGGACATGCCGGCCGAGGCGCCGCCCCGTCACACCCGCGTCGTCATCGTCGGGAGCGGCCCCGCCGGCCTCACCGCGGCGATCTACTCGGCCCGGGCAAATCTGAAGCCGGTCCTGGTGTCGGGTGTTCCCGCGGGCGGGCAGCTCATGATCACGAGCGACGTTGAGAACTTTCCCGGTTTCCCCGAAGGCATCCAGGGGCCCGAGCTGGTCGAGCGGATGCGGACCCAGGCGGCCCGGTTCGGGACGGAGTTCATCGACGACCGCGTCGTCTCCGTCGACTTCACGCGCCGTCCGTTCCGACTGACGCTGGGCACCGCGGGCGTGATCGAAGCGGACAGCGTCGTTCTTGCCAGCGGGGCGAACGCCCGCTGGCTCAATCTGCCCTCGGAACAGCGACTGATGGGCCACGGGGTGTCCGCCTGCGCCACCTGTGACGGATTCTTCTTTCGGGGGAAGGAGCTCGCCTGCGTGGGCGGGGGCGATTCGGCCATGGAGGAAGCGCTCTTCCTCACTCGCTTCGCCACGCACGTGACCGTCATCCACCGGCGGTCGTCCCTCCGGGCCAGCCGGATCATGGCCGACCGCGCCCGGAACCATCCGAAGATCTCCTTCCGCTTCGACACCGTCGTCGAGGAAGTGCTGGGCAGCACGACGGTCGAGGGCCTCCGGCTCCGCCACGTGCTCACGGGAGAGTCCACCGTTCTACCGGTGCAGGGTCTCTTCGTGGCGATCGGCTACGACCCGGCGACATCGATGCTGCGCGGGCAGGTCGAGCTCGAGCCGAATGGGTATGTCAAGACGCATCAGACAACGCGCACCTCGGTCGAGGGAGTCTTCGCCGCCGGGGATGTCTACGACCATCGGTACCGGCAGGCCGTGTCTGCCGCCGGCCTCGGATGCATGGCAGCGATCGATGCGGAGCGCTGGCTGGAAGAGCAGGAATCCTCGGCGGGGAAGCCCGGCGCGCGGCCGTAGCCCGATGGCGGCCTGAAACCCTTAATACCATAGGACCCGGTGACAGGGCCCGATACGGCGCATGCCGAGCAAGAAGACGCTCCACATCGAATCGAGCGGCCAGATTTGCATCTACTGCGGCGCGTGCGTCGGGATCTGCCCCCTCAACTGTATCTATCTGGACGAGACCCGCATCACGTTCGACGAGAAGATCTGCACCCGCTGCGAGATCTGTGTTCGGGCCTGCCCTGTGGGCGCGATCGAGATCGGGTGAGCGGCGGGATCTTACGAGGGAGCTACCGTGCAGAATTTGAAGACGGATGTCCTGGTCATCGGCGCTGGCCCGGCCGGCTCGATGACCGCCAAGTGGGCGGCCAAGAACGGCGCCAAGACCCTGATCATCGAAAAGCGCCAGGAGATCGGCTCGCCCGTTCGGTGTGGCGAGGGAATGAGCAAGTCCTGGCTCGAGGAGGTCGGGATCAAGCCCTCTTCCCATTGGATCAACGTCGAGGTCGAGGGAGCCCGGATCTACTCGCCGTCCGAGCAGGTCCTCGAGATCAACGAAAAGCACGCGGGCAACGAGGTCGGTTACGTCGTCGAACGAGACTCGTTCGATAAGCAGCTCGCGATCGATGCCGCCAATGCCGGCGCCGAGATCATGCTCAAGACCGCCGCGGTGAGCCTGCTCCGCGACGACGGTCACTTCGTGGGGGTCACGGCGAAGCAGTTCGGCGAGACGTTCGAGATTCGGGCCCCGATCATCATCGGCGCGGACGGCTTCGAATCCCAGGTCGGTCGTTGGGCCGGGCTGCCGACCAACCTGCAGCTTCGGGACATGGACTCCTGTATCCAATACCGAATGACGAACGTCGACTCCGACGTGCGCTACTGCGACTTCTATCTCGGCAAGTGCGCGCCGGGTGGCTACGTCTGGATCTTCCCCAAGGCCGAGGGACTGGCCAATGTCGGCATCGGTGTCCAGGTGTCGAAGCTCCACAACCCGGCCGACGTGAAGATGTACCTCGACAAGTGGATCGCCGAGCACCCCGGCTACGCGAAGGGCAAGAAGATCGACATGGTCGGAGGGGGCGTCTCGATCTCTCCGCCCATGAAACAGACCGTGGCGGGCGGCCTCATGCTGGTCGGAGACGCGGCCCGGATGATCGACCCGCTCACCGGTGGCGGCATCGCCAATGGCTGCATCGCGGGCAAGATCGCGGGGGAGGTCGCCGTCCGGGCGATCACCGCGAACGACACGTCGAAGGAATTCCTCCAGGCCTACGAGAAAGGCTGGCGGGCACAGCTCGAGGACAAGCTCTACCGAAACTGGCTCGCGAAGGAAAAGCTCTGCACGCTCCCCGACGAGGTCTTCGACAAGATCATCGACGCCCTCCAAGACGTCAAGCTCGAGAAACTCTCCGTCTTGAACATCCTCAAAGCCGTGCAGACAAAGTATCCCGAAGTGACCAAGGAGTTCGCGGCGTTCCTGTAGGGAATGCAGGGGACCTCATGCCCGGCGCTCCGAACAAGCCCCCCGACGTCGACGCGCCGCTCCCGGTTCCGACCCCTGGAAGCGACCGGGTGCAGGTCGCGCTGCGGCGGCTCGCTCCCGACCGGATCGTTCTGAGGCTCCCGATCTGGAGGGGCGCGCCGAATGTCGACCTCGTGAAGCCGCTCGAACGCGCGGCCTCTACGCTGACGGCGGGTGAATTCCCCGACGCCGAGAAAGCCCTCGACCAATTCGCTGTCCGGCTGGCCGAGCCTCGGTGGCCGACGATCCCCGAACCGTGGATCCGTCTCCGCGTCACGATCCCGGCCCCCCAGCCACCCCATTGGGACCCCGACTCGAAGCTCACCCCCGCGGACCGCGACGCGAAGAAGGCCCGACTGTGGGCGGAAACCCAGCTGCTCCTCGCGAAGGCGGCCGTCGAGCTCGCCCCCAGCCTCAGCATCGACCTGACCGACATGCAGGCCTGCGTAATCGAAGCGCAGACCGTCTTCGAACGGGAGGGCGCTACGGCGGGATTCTGGACCCCGCTCGACCGGCTCTGGGAGACGGTCCGCGACCGCGTCCCGCTGCCGACACCGGGCGCGGCCCGCACCGGCCCGCCGGCCAAGCTGCCTCCGGGCATCGCGCCCGAGGAAGCCTAGCCGTTCGGTCGTGCCCCCTTCGTTCTTATCCCTCCCGACTCTCCTCCTGCGCCGATGCCGAGCCGGCCGTTGTCCCCGCACGGAACGTTCTCGATCGTGGCCTGGGACCCCCAGCGGGGGGAATGGGGCGTGGCCGTACAGTCAAAATTCATCGCCGCCGGCGCCGTCGTGCCGTGGGGACAGGCCCGGATCGGCGTGCTCGCCACGCAGGCCATGTCCGACGGCTCCCAAGGACCGAAGGGTCTCGAGATGCTCCGGGAAGGCTTCTCCGCCTCCGAGGTCGTTCAACGACTGAGCCGGGAGGCGCCGGACCGCGAGGACCTCCAGTTCGGGGTGGTCGACGGAAAGGGCCGGGCGGCGGCCTTCACGGGCACGCGATGTCTCGACTGGGCGGGCCACGTCGTGGGCAAGGGCTACGCGTGCCAGGGAAACATCCTGTTCTCCGCGGAGGTCGTCCAGGCGATGGCCCGCTCGTACGAAACGACGCCCGGCGACCTGCCCGAGCGGCTGCTCGCCGCGCTCGTAGCGGGACAGCGGGAAGGCGGCGACCGGCGGGGGATGCAGTCCGCCGCGTTGCTCGTATGGAAGGAACGCGGCGGCTACCGCGGAGGACTCGACCGGTGGATCGACGTCCGGGTCGATGACCATCCGACTCCGATCGAGGAGCTCGACCGGATCTTCCGCATCTACGACATGACGCTGCTGGCACGCGAGGACCCGACGACCCTCCTCCCGTTCACCCCCGAGACCGTGATGGCCGTCCAGCGCTCCCTAGGGGTCCTCGGGTATCTCCTCGGCCCCAAGAGCGGCACCTGGGACGCCGCCACGACCACGGCCTTCGCGAAGTTCGTGAGCGAGCACAATTTCGAGAACAAGGTCCGGACCGACCAGATGATCTGGCCGTCGATGGTGCGCTACCTCGAGCAGCAGAGCACCGAGGAACTGAGCCGTCGCGAGACCACCGCGCCGATCCGACCCGGCGCGCTCGACCAAGGTCCGGGGGCCCCGGGGGCTCATCCCCCGGCCCCGCCGGGAGGAGGTGCCCCATCGTCGACCCCCGCCCGCGAGAAACCCGTGCACCGGCGCCGATCCAAGTAAGCCTCCGTCGGCGGTACGGCTCCGCCGCCGAGGCTCGCCGGCTCGCGACCGCTCTTGCGGCGGACCAGCCGGAGCATCTCACGTGGCGGGCCCGGGGCCGCGTGCTGTCGTTCGTGTTCAGCGCCCCCACTCCGGAAAGCGCCCGGGCCACCAGCGACGACCTCCTGGCCTGCTTGTCTGTGGCCGAGCAGACGAGCGTCGTCAGCCCGGCGCGACGGTCCGTCCCCGCGCGACCGCCGCCAGCCGGTCCGTGAGCCGAGGGATCACCTCCGGCCAACCGCCCACGATCCCGACGTCCACGCGCTGGAACACCGGCGCGGCCGGGTCCGTGTTGACCGCGAGAAGGACTCGAGTCCGGCGGAGGCCGACGAGCTGGTTGGTGGCGCCGCTGACTCCGACGAGCACGGCGAGGTCGGCGGCCAGGCTCCGGCCGGTCAGCCCCACCTGCCGGCTTCCCGGGAGCCACCCGGCGTCGACGACGCGCCGCGTCGCTCCGAGGGCGGCGTTCCAGCGTTCGAGCGTCGGGCGCAACTCCGGGAGGCGCTCGGGGCCTCCGAGGCCCATCCCCACCACGACCACGACACGTGCCACCGTCAGGTCTCCCCATTTCGCTTCGAGCTCACTACCGCTCTCCACCAGTTCTGGCTCGTGACCCGAGACGACCGGGGGCGTCTCTTGGACGGAGAGGGTGCGAGCCCCTCGATCCTCCGATCGCGTCATCGCTCCGGGCCGGACCGTCGCGAGACTCGGCCGGGTCCGGGACAGAATGCTGGCGACCAGACCCCCCCCGAAGGCGGGCTTCCTCCAAACGAGGGCGCCGGCGGCGTCGACCAAAAGGCCGACGGCATCCCCGGTCAGACCGAGTCCTCGGCGGGCCGCCAGCTGACCGGCGACCGCTCGCCCGAAAGGAGTCGCGAGCACGACGACCCCGGCGAGACCGGGCCGTAGCGTGAGAAGATGGTCGAGACCGAGCGCGGCGGTCCGTGAGCCAACGTACGAACCGCCGGTCGGAACCAGGTACCCTCGGGCCGCGCCGAACCGCGCAACATCTACCTGCTCGGCCTCGCTCGGCGCACGTCCGACCCACGCTGCCGAGGGCCAGACCCGGGAGCCCCACCGGCGCAGCTCGGAGAGCACCCCGAGGCACGCCGTCTCGATCGCCCCGAGCGGGCCCGAGACGAGGACGAGCACTTCCCGGTCATCGCGCAGCGAGGTCGAGATCGGAGGAAGGGGGACGGGACGCGGTGGTGGGACGTTGAGCAGCTCCTCGACCGCCATTCCGGCGGCATCGATTCGCGCGGCGAGCTCCCCCTCCGCGAACACGCGGGGCCGGCGGTCGGGTTCCTCGTTCTCGACGGCCCGAACAACGGTGGGAGATCCTCCGAGCCCCACGTGTTCGGCGAACAGGCCCAGGTCTCGAATCCCCTGTACCTCGACGGTCATCTGCAGTGCCCGAGCCCGATCGAGCACGGTGGGAGGGGGTAGTTTGCGGAGAATCCGCTCGTTCACCGTGACGACCGCCGGCGGGGAGAAGCGGAACCGGTTCCATCCGGTCTCCGTCTCGTTCACGGACTCGAGGACGTCCCCTTCGGCCGCCCGGGTCAGGTTACGGGTTGCCGTCAAGACAGGAACGTCCAGGAGTGCCGCCACTTCCGGTCCGACCTGGCCCGTGTCGGAATCGACCGACCGTTCGCCGGCGAGGACGATATCGTGTCCCGACGGGCCCAAGGCCGCCTTCAGTACGCGGGCGGTGACGAGCGTGTCCGAGCCGGCCAGGAGCCGGTCCGATACGAGGACGACACGGTCCGCGCCCCACGCGAAGGACTCCCGGAGCGGGGCGGTGGTCTCTGGGGGACCCATCGAGAAAACCGAGACGCGCTCGCCGGGGCGTCGCAACTGCACCGCGACGCGAACGGCCCGGCTATCGTGCGGATTCACGAACGACTGCACGCCGGCCCGGATCATCGTCTTCCGTTCCGGGTCGAAGCGGAGCTGCTCGACCGCCGGTACCACTTTGACCAGGACCGCGAAATCCATCGAGGAACCCCGGACGAAGCTCGCACGCGAGGAAGGCGTAATTACCGTTGCCCGCTCGCGAGGCCCGCCGAGCTTACTCCATGGGTCTACAGGGCCAGGACGTGCACGACCGACGATCGGACGTCGCTCCTCTCCCCGCCTACCTCACGGCCGTCGCCATCACGGTAGTGGCCATTCTCAGCCAGTACTTCCTGCCCCAGAGCGTCCCGGCTCTCCGCCCGCTCTATTCTACTCTCCTCACCACACTGCTCATCGTCTACGGGCTCCCGATCGTTGCGTTTCTCGTTCTGGTCGGGCGGCGTCCCCTACTGAACTTCTTCTCGAACCCCGGCTCCGCCGTCGTGCAGGGACTCCGCTGGTACGGGCTGATGTCCATTCTGGGATTGATCGCGGCCTTCGCCATCATCGCGGCGGTTGCGAGCCTCGACCCTACCGCCCTTCCCCAGTTGAACAAGCCGAATCCCGCCCTGACGGAGGCGGCCTCGAACCCGTGGTTCTGGGTCGCGTTCTCCTTCGTGATCGGGATCGTCGAGGAGACGATCTTCCGTGGCTGGATCTTCGGATACTGGCTCGTGCGACGGCCGTCCCAGTGGGTGGTGCATGCGGCGTGGACGAGCGTACTGTTCGCGGGAGTGCATTTCTACTACGGAAAGACGTACGGCCTCACTTCCGGGGTGGCCTTCGCCGAGCTCTTCTTCGCCGGACTCGCCTTCTCCTTCGCCGTCCGCCATTCTGGGGGAAACCTGCTCGGCGTGGGGCTGCTCCACGGACTCCACGACGCCCTGATCTTCTCGACGCTGCTTTCGCAGCGCTTGGGCACCGACCTCTACTACCTTCTGATCTTGGTCGGGGCTCTCGTGGCGCTCGTGGTGTTCCTCCGAGGCCGACCGCGCGGACCGATCACCCCCGGGCTGCCCGGCTTCGTTTCCTTGCGGGACGCCCCGCAGGGAAACCCCGCGATCGTGTGGCCGCCCGAGCGCGCCGTCGACCCACCGCCTCTTCCCTCGCCGATGCCTCCCCGCGGCCCCGGTCCCCCCACGACCCGATGACTACTCTCCAAGGCCCCGAGTTCAGGGAGACCCGGCTTCGGTTCGTATGATGACCTCCGACGAGACCACTCGGGAGATCCTCCGGAACGCTCGGACCATCGCCGTCGTGGGACTCTCAGACAAACCCGACCGGGATTCGAACCGCGCCGCCCGGTACCTACTGAGCCAGGGATACACGATCGTCCCGGTGAACCCTAACCTCTCCGAGGTGCTCGGGCTCCGAGCCTACCCCTCCGTGAGCGCGATTCCGACGGGACAGCCCATCGACATCGTCGACATTTTCCGGCGCAACGACCAGGTGGCGCCGATCGTGGACGAGGCGATCGGACGAGGCGTCCCGACCATCTGGATGCAACTGGGGGTGCAGAACGAGGCCGCGGCGGCATCGGCACGGGAGCACGGTATCCAGGTCTACCAGGACCTCTGCATCATGCAGGAGCATCGGCGGCTGCGCGTGGGACCGCTCCGGACCTGACCGGGCGCCTCGGTCTGCCAAGACTCTTGAACCTCGGACGTTCGAGTAGCCGCTCCTATGGCCGCTGCCGCTCCTGCCGCCAGTGTCTCCCCCCGCGCTCCCGGCCCGAGCGCCCCTCCTTTGGTTCTCCCTCCCACGGCGGTCCCCGCCGTCCCGCTCTCCGGGGCGCTCCATCTAACGGGGATCAATCGCCTGCCCAGCGTTCGGACCCTCGCGTGGACGACGCGAGGCTCGACAAAGGTGGTCGGGGACGTCGAGATCGCGATGGGACGCCTCACCGGGTCGCTGACCGTCGGAGGAAAGCTCACCGCGGGCGAGCTCGAACTCGCGGGCACCCATCGCATCGAGGGCGAGGTTCGTGTGTCGGAGGAACTTCGCAGCCGCGGAACGCTCCGCGCGGGGGGCAGCGTCTCGGCCCGGAGAGCGCATCTGGTCGGCACCATCGCCGTCGGGGGGGCGCTCACGGTTGCCGAGACCCTCGAGTGGAAGGGGTCGCTGGAAGTCGGTCAGAACGTCGACGCCGAGACGGTCCTCTTCGACGGCCGGCTGTCTGTGAAAGGGACCCTGGCGGCTCGATCGATCTCCGGCGAGATCGGAAGCGTTTCCTCCGTGGACGAGATCCACGCCGACTGGGTCGAGATCCGCCACCGGAAGTCCCTTCTCCCCTTCGCGATCTTCCTCCTCCCGCCCCCGCCGTGGCAAGAGCTCGAGGTCCAACGGATCGAGGCCGCCGAAGTCCATCTCTCCGGGGTTCGCGTGCACCACCTCAAGGCCGACCGGATCTGGCTCGGCCCCCACACCCACGTCCAGTACGTCGCGGGAACCATCGTCGAGCGTCACAAAGACGCCCATGTAGGTCCGGAATCGGAGTCGTCTCCACCGCCGGGTTTGAGCCGCTGAGCCCGCCGCCGCGACCGCGCCTTTATTCCCCGGTCATCCCTCGCCGCGGACCGTGACGGTCGATCCCGCGACGCCTCCGCCGGGACGGCGTCTGCTGGAGCTCCAGCGGCGTGTGGAGAAGTTCTGGCACGACACCGACCTCGTTCCCCGCGCGTTGGCGCTGCACCCCGACGGGCCCCCCTTCCGGTTCACCGAGGGACCTCCGACGGCGAACGGCCGACCCCACCTCGGGCATGCCTTGACCCGGGCCCTGAAGGACGTGCCCCTGCGGTACCGCCGGATGCGCGGGTACCGCATCGTTACGCCAATGGCCGGCTGGGATTGCCACGGGTTGCCGGTCGAGCTCGAGATCGAGAAGCGACACGGATTCCGCTCGAAAAAGGAGATCGAAGCGTTCGGCGTCGACCGGTTCTGCGAGGAATGCCGGGCGAGCGTGTTCGAGTACGTCCAGATCTGGCGCGACATGAGCCGGCAGATCGGGTACTGGCTCGACTACGACCACGCCTACGCTACGATGGATCCCCCCTTCATCGAAAGCGTCTGGTGGTCCCTCAAGACGCTGTTCGACCGCGGGTTGGTCTCGAAGGGATTCTACACCCTCCCGTACTGCCCTCGATGCGAAACGCCGCTTTCCTCCCATGAGGTCGCGCAAGGGTACAAGGAACTCACCGACCCGTCGGTCGTGGTCCGGGTCGATGTCTCCCCGGCGGAGGACGGAACGCCGCGTCACCTGCTGGTATGGACGACCACGCCCTGGACGTTGCCCGCCAATCTCCTCATCGCGGTGCGGAAGGACCTGACGTATCTCGGCGTCCGGGGGCCGGACGGCCACGAGTACCTCCTCGCGCAAGGGACCGTCGCCCGGTATTTTCCGGGGTCCCCTGACGTGCTCCATCGGGACCTCGGCTCGGAGCTCGTGAATCTCGACTATACCCCGTTGTTCCCATTCGCCGGCGCCGGGACCGGACGATACCGGATCGTGGCGGACGACTTTGTCGGCGAAGCCGAGGGAACCGGACTCGTCCATATCGCCCCGAGTTACGGGGTCGACGACCAGCGAATCGGAGAGCGGGAGCGGGTCGGCTTCTTCGACCCGCTGGACAGCCACGGGGTCTTTACCGAAGCGGTTCCCCCCGTCGCGGGGAAGGGCTTCAAGGCCGCCGACCCGATCCTCCTCGACCAACTGCGCGCCGCGGGGTCCGTGTTCCATGAGGAAAAGCTGCGGCACACGTATCCCACGTGCTGGCGTTGCGCCACCCCCCTGCTCTACCGGGCGCTCGATTCCTGGTTTGTGCGGAGTTCGCAGATCCGCGACGCGCTCGTCCGGACCAACGAAGCCGTCCGGTGGATCCCCGCCCACATGCAGCACGGTCGGTACGGAAATTTCCTCGACGAGGCGAAGGACTGGGCCCTGTCGCGGAACCGGTACTGGGGTACCCCGCTCCCGATCTGGCGGTGCCCCGAGGGGCACTTCACCTGCATCGGGTCGTTCGAGGAACTGGGGCGTCATTCGGGCGCCCCGTTGCCGACGAACTTCGACCCGCATCGGGTACAGGTGGACCGGATCCATTTCCCGTGTCCCGCCTGCGGCGGAGCGACGAGCCGTGAACCGTACACCATCGACGGATGGTACGACAGCGGGTCCGCGCCATACGCCCAGTATCACTACCCGTTCGAGCCGGGGCCGTTCGAACCGGCCGAGCCGCTCGACTACATCGGAGAGGGGCTCGACCAGACCCGGGGGTGGTTCTACACCCTCCACGTTCTCGCCACGGCGCTCTTTGACCGACCGGCGTACCGGACCTGCCTCGTGAACGGACTTCTGCTGGACGATTCCGGCCAGAAGATGTCGAAGTCGAAGGGGAACGTCTTCGATCCGGTGACCCTTCTCGAGGAGATCGGCGGCGACGCGCTGCGCTGGGCGTTCTATGCGACCGACTACACCGAGTCGGCGCGCCTTTCCCTGCGGTCGATCCAGCTCTCCGCCCAGCGTACTCTCGGCACCTTGCTCCATGTCTACGAGTTCTACCGTACGAACGCGGAGGCCGACGGCCTTCGACCAACGATCGACCGTCCGTCGGTCCATCATTTGATCGACCGGTGGCTGCTCTCCCGGCTCGACGGTCTGGTTCGAGAGGTGACCGATGCCCTCGAAGCCTACGAGACACACACCGCCGCGGGCGCCATCACCGCGTTCGTCGACGATCTTTCGACCTGGTACGTGCGACGGTCGCGCCCCCGGTTCTGGAGCGACGAACACCCAGCCGACCGGCATGCCGCCGACGCGACCCTGTCCTACACCCTCTGGACCCTGGCGCAGCTTTTGGCGCCGCTCTCGCCGTTTCTCGCCGAGCACCTCTACCAGTCGCTGACTGCAACGCCGTTTGCCGACCCCCACCGATCCGTGCATTTCTCCGCCTGGCCCACGCCCGCTTCGGCGGGCGAGCCCGAGCTCGAGCACGCCATGACCGAGCTCAGGGGCTGGGTCGAGGTCGGTCGGGAACTGCGCCAGCGCGCCGGTGTGAAGTCCCGCTTCCCGCTCCCCGTGTTCGTGCTCGAGACCGAGACGACGCCCTCATTCCTCCATCTCGGACCGGCCGCGACGGAACTGTTGCTGGAGGAGCTGAACGTGCGGGAGTTCCGTGTCGAAGCGCCGGGAAACGGATCGGCGTACCCGACGGAAGGATGGGTCGACCGCGACGACGGACGGGGGTGGGTGGCCCGGCTCCCGCGGTCGCCCCCGCCCGAGCTGTATCGGGAGGGCCTGTTCCGGGAAGCGATGCGACGCTTGCAGCACGCTCGCAAGGAGGCCCGCCTCGCGTTCACCGACCGGATCCATCTGACCTTGTGGGCCACGGGGGACCTCGCGAACGCGCTCCGAGCGCACGGGGACCGGCTGGGCAGGGAGCTGCTCGTGGAGGGCCCGCTCGAAGTGCTCGAGGGAACGCCGCCGGCCGAGGCACTCCACTGGGAACTAGACGATGGGAGTCTGGCCGCCACGCTACGGCGCGTCACCGATTGAACCACATTTGCCCGGTGGGCTCGAGGCCCCCTTTCTTGTCTCTCAGCCCCGAGGGCGGCCGGGCGTCGGCGGGTTCGAGAGCGTCGCCGCGGGCCGTCCCTCTCCCGGTCGACTCTCGACGGCGGGCGTCGGGGCGGAGTGGCCGGCGACCTGTCGGGACCAGATCAAGAGCGAAAAGCCCGCGACCGCGATAGAGCCGGACACCACGTACCCCCAGCTCCCCAGCGACGTGACGCTCGTCGTCCCGGGGGAGGTAACGAGACCGGAAAGGAAGAACGCGAACGCCAGGGTCCCGAAGGACGCCGCGCCAATGCCCACGATCGCGAGCAGCGTCCAGCCGAACGGCGACCAACGTCGGGTCAACATCCACATGCCGTAACCCTCGCCACGATCCGGAACCCGATACCCGTTGGGCCCGGCGCCCCGCCCTCGCGAAGTACTTAGCGGGAATGTCCCAAGGGAGAGCTCGGCTCGAAGGGACCGCTTCTCCTAGGGGAGCAGCGACACCGCTTCGACCGCTCCGCCGGGTTCCGATTCGGCGAACACCGAGGAGCCGAACCGCAGGACGTGGCTCTCCGGTCGGAGCCACGCGTCAACAGGCAGGCCCGCTTTGCCGCAGGTCTCGGCGAGGAACTCCTCCGCGGTCCAGCCGTGCTCGACCGCGACCTGGGGCAGCAGGAGGCCCTCGGCTCGCCTCCCTCGCACGATCAACCCATCGACTCCGACCCGAACCGCGGCGGCACGGTCGCGGGGCCGCCGCATCCGCAGGAGTTCCGGAACCGTCAGTATCGAGACCTCGACCGACACGCGCGGGAGCTCCGCGAGGGCCACGGGCGGGAACCGGGGATCCTCGAGAGCGGCTCCCGCGGCGGTCTGAGGGACGCCGACCCGGAGGGGGACGACGGGGAGGGGATACCCGATGCACCCCCGGAGAAGGCCGGAGGGGAACTGCTTCAGGGTCGTGAACACGCCGCGAGCCTCGTCGAATGCGGCGGGGAGCCGCAGGTCCCGGAACGGAGCGGCGGGATCCTTTGGAGGGTGCGGTCCCAGGACCGCGTCGAGCGTGCGGCGGGCGAGATGGACCGCAGGCTCGCCGACCTCTATTCCAACCACTCCCGCCGGCGACACGGCGCCAGAACCGCTCCCCGAAGCTTAGCGTTGGCCGCCGGGTCGCCACGCTCCGGGAACGCTTTATAGCCCGCGGAGGGTCGGCCGCCCTCTCATGCCGTTCCCCGAAGCCGTGAACCGGCTCCTCCTCAAACGCATCTGCATGAACTGCTCCGCGCGCAACCCCCCCCGGGCGGTTCAATGCCGGAAATGCGGCTACAAGGGCCTGCGCCCGAAGTCGCGCGAGCGGTCTGGAAAGACCAAGTAGGGCCGGCCTACCGCGGCGTGCCCTCGGGACGTTCGAGCGGGGTTTGCTCGAATCGTCGTCTCCGATCCCGGGAGACTTCGAAGCGCTTCTGGACGAGGTAGAGCATGTTGCGCGCTCCATCGCGCCAGCTGGACAACTTGGGCGCCCCCCACCGCTCCGAGTAGTGGATGGGGATCTCCTCGAAACGAAGACCCCGCAAGAGCACCTCGATCTTGAGCTCCTCGCTGAAGGCCATCCCATCCTGGGTCAGATGGAGCCGGTCCAGGATCTCCCGACGGAAGATCCACATGCCGCTTTGGCTGTCCCGGACGACCCGCGCCGGGGCGCCCTGCAACGCGGAGTGGAAGAACGCGCGCAGGCCGAAATTGAGCACCCAATTGCCGATCCGGTGTTCGGTCGTCATCGCCTTCGCGTCGAGGTACGACAGCCGGTCGCAGGTCAGAAAGTCGAGCCGGTGCTCGAGCAGGTCGAGGACGAACCAGGGGATCTCCTCGACCGGGTAGCTGGCGTCGCCGTCGGCGGTGGCGATGATCTCGCCGGTCGCCGCGGCGAACCCCGTCCGGTACGCGCGGCCGTACCCGCGTCGCAGCTCGGAGATCACCTGGGCCCCTTCCCGGCGCGCTGTCTCGGCCGTCCCGTCGGTGGACGGTCCGTCGACGACGATCACTTCCCAATCGATCGGGTTTCGGAAGAAGAACCGCTGGTTCGCGGAGTCCGCCGACGTGTGGAACGCCTCCAGCACGTGCCCGATAGAAGAGGACTCGTTCAGCGTCGGAATCACGAGGCTGGCGCGCAGGGTCTCTCCTCCTCCTCGCCCGTGAGTCGCGGCAGCCCCTATAAGGCCCGCTCCGGATGCCGCGACGCGCTCCCGCCGAGGACCGCGAGAGGGTGAGGCCAACGACCCGCCGATGGGGTAGCTTTCCGACCACCGCGGATGTCGGCATCTGGGCTCGCGCCGACTCGTTGTCGGAGCTGTTCGAAGCGTTGGGGCTCGGTTTGTTCGCCCTGATGACCGACCTCCGAAAGGTCCGCCCGGCAGAGGAGCGCGGGGTCGAGGCGAGCGGGCCGGATCCGGCCGGCCTGGTCGTCGCCTTTCTCACGCAGCTCATCACGCTCCACGCGGTGGAGGGTTTCCTCGTCCGGGAGATCCGGTGCCGGCCGGTTGGCACCCCCCCCACGGCGCTCCTGGCCCAGGTGCGGGGGGAGCCGTTCGACCCCGGCCGACACTCGCGCCATTTCGAAGTGAAGGCGGCCACGTTCCACGAGCTTTTCCTCGACCTCTCCCGCCATCGCGCGCGGGTGATCGTCGATGTCTGATGCGGGCCCCCCGGGCCGAGTCGGCCGGTCAGGGCATCCGGGACTCGATCGCGGCCAGCGCCGCGCCGGGGCTCTTCCCTCGGCCGGCCTTGCCGAGGATTCGCTCGAGGCCGGCGAAGCAGAGCAGCAGGTCTCCCCATGACGTGATCCCCATGTGACCGATCCGGAAGATCTTGCCCTTGTACTCCCCCTGACCCCCTTGTACCTCGACGTTGTACGTGTTCAGCAACACCTTCCGCACGGAGGCATCGTCCATCCCGCCGGGGATCTTGATCGCCGACACCGTATTCGAGGCATACCGCCGCTCGGCGAAGAGCTCAAGGCCCAGCGCATCGACACCGGCCCGGGTCGCCTCGGCCAACGCATGCGTGCGGGCGAGCCGGGCCTCCAGACCTTCCTCCCGGAGCATGAGGAGCGCCTCGTGGAGCGCGAGGAAGAGCGGGATCGCCGGCGTCCACGGCGTGTCGTTCTTCTCGAGGAACTTGAAGTGGGCCGCGAGGTCGAGGTAGTGGGTCCGCGGCCGGACCTCGGCGAACGCCCGGTCCGAGAGGTGGACCAGCGCGAGCCCCGCCGGTGCCGCCAGGCCCTTCTGACTTCCGGTGACGATCCCGTCGATCCCCCACTCCTGAAGGTGGACCGGCAGGCCCGCGACCGAGGAGATGCCGTCCACGAGAAACAGGGCGCCCGACCGGCGCACGAGCGGGGCGATGGCGGCGAGGTCGTTCGCGAAGCCCGCACTGGTCTCGTTGTGCACCGTGACCACGGCCCGGACGTTCCCCTTCTCCAGCTCGCCGGCGAGCGACTCCAGGGGGACGGGGTGTCCCCAGGGCGCGGAGAGGGTCGTCACATGGTCCGAGTACCGCCGGGCGATCTCGTCGCCTCGCTCGCCGAAGTTCCCGTTCGAGAGGACGATGACGCGATCTTCCGGACGCAGGAGGGCCGAATAGGTCGCTTCGAGGCCCGAGGTGCCGCTGCCGGACAGAATCGCATGGTGGCCGGGGGCTCCGAAGAGCATCGGGAGCATCTCGCGGATCTCGCCGACGCGCTGGTGGAAGTAGTCGCCGCGATGGTTGACCGAGGAGAAACTCATGGCGCGCAGCACGCGAGGATGGATCCGCACCGGTCCGGCGATGAGGAAGGCCGCGGTCTCGGGGTCGAAGGTCATGGGCGCGCCGGCACCTCGGGATTCACGAGATAAAGCGGTTCCTCGCCCCGGAGGAGGCGAAGCAGTTCCTCGGCGACCTGGACTCCGGCACGGTGTTGTGCTTCGGGAGTGGCGGCGCCGAGATGGGGCGTAGCGATTACCTTCGGGTGGGCCAGCAGGGACGTGCGGGTCGGCGGTTCCGTCTCGAAGACGTCGAGAGCGGCCCCCGCGACCTGGCCCGAATTCAACGCGACCAGGAGCGCCTCCTCGTCGATCAGGGCGCCTCGAGCAACGTTGATGACATAGGCTCCGCGCCGCATCTGGGAGAGGCGTTCCGTGTTGAGAAGGTGGCGGTTCTCCGGGGTCAGGGCGGCGTGAAGGCTCACCACTTCTGAACGCGCCAGGAGCTCCTCCAATGGAACGAGGGGGGTATCATCCGGCGACCGAGGGAGGAGCGGGTCGAAGGCCAGAACCGACGCGCCGAACGCCTTGAGCCGGCGCGCCACTTCGCGGCCGATACGGCCGTAGCCGACGAGCCCGACGGTCTTGCCGTACAGCTCCGCGCCGTGCATTCCCCGCTTCCAGTCGCCGCCCTTTGTTGACTGGATCGCGCCGAACAGGTCCCGGACGAGGAGGAGCCCCAGCGTCACCGTGAGTTCCGCGACGCTGGTCGTCGCTGCGGTCGGGGCGTTGACCACGCGGACCTTCCGAAAATTCGCGGCCGCGAGATCCACGTTGTCGACGCCGACGCCTGCGCGTGCGACGACCCGTAGCGCTGGGGCCTGCGACAGGAGGGCGTCGGTGACCTTGGTCCGACTCCGAACCACGAGCCCCCATGCCGCTCGGATCTGTGTGGGGAGCCCGCCCGGGTCGGTCGATGCGTCGATGACGGTGCATGGGCCGCCGGCCAGCAATCGGAGCGCGGCCGGATCGACCGGATCGGCGATCACGATGCGCGGTGATTCCGTCACAAATCGCCGACCGGAGGAGCCTTCAAAAGACCTTTGGCAACGCGACGGGGCCGCTAGGGTACTTTCGGGACGGGCACGCGGTCGAGGGCTTCTCGGACGACCTGGGCGCCGCGGACTCCTCGGATCCACGGCTCCGGTTTGATCGTGATCCGATGGGCCAGGGCCGGCCCTGCCACGCCCTTGAGGTCGTCCGGGACGGTGAAGTCTCGGCCGCTGAGCAGGGCCCGGGCGCGGCCCAATTTGAGGAGGGCGAGCGAGCCGCGGGGAGAGGCACCCACCTCGACGCGTGGGTCCACCCGCGTCGCGTTTACGATGGCGACGGCGTATTGCTCCAAGGCCGGGTCGAGCTCAACCTCCTCCACGGCCGCTTGAACCGCTCGGAAGCGGGCGATGTCGAGGACCGCCGGAACGTCGATCCGATCCTCCTTCCGCGCCTTCCGGCGCGAGAGGATCTCTCGTTCCTCTTCCGGTGTGGGGTACCCGATCGAAAGCCGCATCAGGAAGCGGTCGACCTGGGCCTCGGGCAGCGGATAGGTCCCCTCGAGCTCGATCGGATTTTGCGTGGCCAGCACGAGGAACGGCCGGTCCAGCGGATACGTCGTGCGCTCGCTAGTAACTTGGTACTCCTGCATTGCCTCGAGGAGGGCGGACTGCACCTTCGGCGGCGCCCGGTTGATCTCGTCGGCCAGCACGACGTTCGCGAAGAGGGGGCCCGCGCGGAACTCGAACCGCGCGTGTTCGGCATCCCACACTTCGCCGCCTGTGATGTCGTGGGGCATCAGGTCGGCGGTGAATTGAATCCGGGCGAAGGAGAGACCGAGCGCGCTGGAGAAGGACCGTGCGATCAGCGTCTTTCCGAGCCCCGGGAGGTCTTCCAGCAGAAGGTGTCCATCGGCCAGCAATCCGGTCGCCACGAGGTCGAGGGCCTGGTCTCGTCCGACGACGGCGAGGTGGACCGCCTTGAGCACATCGGCCATGGCCTGACGCGCCTCCGTTGCCTGCACCGTTGTTCGCTCGGGAGGCACGCCATGGCGCCTGCCGGTATATGGAGAATGCACTGGCGTTGGGGGGGGCGGCGCTGTGCCCCGGCCGTAACGGACCTGCGTCACCGGAGGCCGTTCGGCCCTCTCGGCGTCCTGACCCCGGCCGGGGGTGTCGGATACCGGGGTTGTCCTCTCTTCATACTCCGCGGACGACCCGTCCGCTGTGGTCAGGAGGGACCCTTCGACGATACCCGGAAGCCGCCCCGGAGGGCGTCTTCGAATGGACCCACGCCGGGAGGCCTCATCAGGATGTCGGCGAAGCGGCTCGCAGCTCGTCGGCGCTCCGGAGGTAAAGCCACGCGGACAGCGCCAACACTCCGACGAGCACGAGAGCGGCCAAGCCAACCTGTCCCCCCGAATCGCCCGGAAGGAAGAACAATACCGCGACCGCGACGCCGACGGCCAACGCGGGCACGAGCGCTGGCTCGAGTTGTTGGCTGAGGGTGACCCCCGCTCTCGGTTCGGAACCGACCCAGAGCAGGAGACCCACACCGGCGAGCGATGCGAGGAGAAGCCCGTCGATCGTCAGAGCGAATGCCGAGGCTTCGACGAGCAGAGTGACGACCGGTGGAACGACCGCCAGATCCTCGAGGGGAAGGGGCAGGAGGCGCTTCAGCGTCAGTCCCAGTCCGACCGCCGCGACGACGAGGGCCAGCTCCGCCGGGGACCGGTCGGCCGCGACCAGCGCCCAGACCACCATCGGAACCGCCATCACGAGGAAGGGAACGAGGTCGTCGCGTCCCGCCGCCCACCGGAACCCCGTCGGCATCCTCAGGCCCTCCGTTCGGCAAAGGCAGGATTCTGCAGGTACCGGACGAACGAGGCGAGGGACCAGTAATCGTCCCAGTCGACCACCGGCGCCTGGCGCCAGGCATCCCCGAGCCGCTGCCGACGCACCAAGCGCAACAGCCGCGTCGCGACGCGCTCCTCCTCCGTGGCCTCCGAAAGGTCCAACACGGCCAGCGGCGACGGACTCAGCACCACCGCATGGAACCCCCGCCGGCGGAGGTGGGGCAGGACGAGCACGGCCTCCTCCTCAATGAGCGGCGAGATCAGGATCGTGAAGGCGCCGGGAGAGAAGAACCGACGCACCGCGATGGCGAACCGTTCGGGAGGCCCGCCCTCCGGGGGCATCCGGGCGTCTCGGAGCTGCGCCCGGATCCGGAATCGCTGAAGGCGACCCGAGCCCAGGGGAACCGTGGCCAGATGCTCGGTGAAGACTCCGAGACCGACCCGGGACTTCTGCGCCAGGAACGCATCGGCGATGCCGAAGGCGGCCGCGCGCGCGACGTTGAGAATGAGGTCGTCGCGGATGGGGCCGAGGCCCGAGGGCCTCAGGTCGAGCAGGAGGAGGAGGTCCCCCGTGCGCTCCAAGCGATAGTCGTTGGCCAGGAGCTTCCCGGCCCGCGCGGTGGCCCGCCAGTTGATCTGACGACGGGAGTCACCCGGGACCACGGGTCGCACGGCGAAGAACTCCCCCGCCGACCCGACCATCCGAGACCGCATCTCGCCGGGGACCGGAGTGGTCCGGTCCAGTCGGATCCGGTCGAGCCGATGGATCTCCGGTGGGAATCGCTCAATCGACAGCGGTTCGCCGACGACCGGAACTTCGTGCTCGACCAGGCCCCATGCATCGCGCCAGAACATCCGGGGGGAGGGGACCTCCAGCAGGCTTGGGCCGGCAATCCGGTACGTCAACGCGAAACGGAGCTCCCCCGGGTCGGCCGTCCGCACCACCGGTGCTGTCTCTTTCAGCGATGCCGGCGGGGTGAACAGCGGTATCATCCGGCCGTTGCGTAACGGAGGGTTCCAACGGAACGTTCCGGCAATCCGTATGTCCTGGCCGCTACCCTCGACCTGCCAGGTGAGCCGGGCCGAGGTGATCCTGCCCGGAAATCCAAAGGTGGCGGCCACCGGTCCCAGAAGGAGGGGGAGCGCTACGAAGAGCGGCGCCGGGCTGCGAAGCGCCACGGCGGCGAAGACGAAGGCGGCGGCCGCGGCGTAGAGCACCGACGCGCGAGAGCTCCAGCGAAACCATGTGGGGGAGGAGCCGTCTCCGTTCGTCACGTGAGGGCCTCGATCCGGAGCAAACGGTCGTCGACCCATTGGCGGAACTGGTCGGGGGGGAGCTGGAGCAGGGCTCGTTCGGACTCCAGGCTGAGCGCCGTGCGGCTGGCGGGGTAGAGGTCCCGTTCGAGCGACCGGATGGTCGCCACGATCGACGAGCGACCGATCGGGCCCCCCCGGAACGCCCGTCGAAGCCGGAGCAACGAGTCGGATTCGTCCCGAGTCGGTGCCATCTCGCGAATCATGCCGGAGTGCGCCGGGATGAGTCGCGAGGCCGTCGATCGAAGCCGGGCGGCGCCGACGACCGCCACGAGAAGCACCGCGGCCGCCCCGGCGGGGACCGCGACATCGAGATTGTTTCCGGCTTGAACGGCTGCGGAGGCAGCTATTACCGCACCGGCGAGGAGAACCCAGGAAAACCAGTTCACAGCTGGACTCCCGCACCCTTCGCGAGGTCGGAGACCGCCTCGGTCAGCGCGGCGCGGGCGCGGTCGACCGCCTCGGGGGTCATGGGATGGCTCGAATACCGGGCCTCCTCAAAGGCGTCGGTCAAGTCTTGGGCCACCCCGAGCCCCAGGCCCAGCCTCCGGATCGAGTCTCGCTCGATCTCCCGGGGCGTCCGGCTCTCGATGGTTCCGAGTCTGGGTCCAACAATTTGGAGGAGACGTGAGTAGAGGGCGAGGATGGCGGCGCGGGGATCCGCCCCTTCGCCCGACCGGAGCCGGGCCAGCGTCTCCTCGAGCGCACGCCGGGCCTGGAGGGGAGGTTCTGCGTCAGATTCGCTTCGGGCGCGTCGTCGGTATTCAGCACGCGCGACCAGGTAGGGGACGAGCAGCACTCCGGCCAGCACGGCGAGACCGAGGAGCGCGGCGGCTCCCGCCCACCCGGGGAGTGTGACCCGTGGCGGTACAAGGCGAGGCGACGTACCGTTCGTCGTGACGTTGTTACCGGTCACGTTGGCGGGAGGAGATCCCGCCGTCCCGTTCCCCGGGGTCGGGCGGGCGTAATGCACCACCCCGGCCAGCTCCACGAAGAGCACTCCTAGGATTATCACCAGAAGCATCGTCGCGACGATCTGGGGCGGGAACGGCAAGCGGGCGCTGGTGTCCCGGAGGGTCAGGAATAACCAGATCCCGAACCCACCGAGAAGCGTGATCGCGAGGATCTCCCCCACCTGATTAGTGGTCAACCCGCCGAAGCTCGGCGGGCCCGGACCACTCGACACCACGGGGCGCGAAAGCAAGGCCGCCGCCAGGCCCACGAGAACCGCGAGCAGCAGGACCCACGCCACGGCCGGGGACCGGCGACGGCGCCGGGACGGGGGGAGACCCTCCACGAGCTCCGTAGCCGGTTCACCCCTTATGGTGTTTTGCGGCGGAACTCTCGATGGCGATGGACGTACTTCCGATACACCGACTCGACCACCTCAACCCCGAGACCCTGGCCCCGGGGCACGCTCAAGGTGCTGCCGGGCCCCAACTCGAACGCCGGTTCCACGAGGTCTTGGCGATAGTATCGGCCGCTGGCCGAGAGGTCGGCCGGGAGCGTAAATGGCGTGAGACTCGCCAGCGCGACGTTGTGCGCCCTGCCGATACCGGTCTCGAGCATGCCTCCGACCCAGGCGGGCAACCCTGCCCCCGCGGAGCGGGCACCCAGTTCGCGGCCGGAGCCGAGTCCCCCCACGCGCCCGGCCTTGACGTTGAGACTCGTCACTGCCTGCATCTCGACGGCCGCCTCGAAGGCCGCCAGATCCGTGATGGATTCGTCGAGGCAGACGAGGAACGGTGCGCGACGGACAAGACGGGCATGGGCCGCGAGAGCGCGTTCAGGAAACGGTTGCTCGACTTGTTCGACACCGTACCGGGTGGCCCAGCGCCGGATCGCCCCGGCCGCGGAGGCCGGGTAACCCTGGTTTGCGTCGACCCAAAGTCGGAGCTCCGGGAACTCCTTCCGGAGCGCCGCGACGGGCCGTTCATCCCAACCGGGCCGGACCTTGACCTTAATCCGGCCATATCCTTCGGCGAGATACTCTCCCACGCGTCGGACGAGGGTCGGAACGTCCGATTGGATTCCGACGCTAACGCCGACCTCCACCCGGCGGCGACGGCCGCCCAGCGCCCGGGCCAGCGATTGTCGGTGCCGTCGAGCCCACAGGTCCCAGAGCGCCATCTCGATGGCCCCTTTGGCCATCGGGTGGCCCCGCCAGACCCGGGCCCTCGTCCGGAAGGTATCCGGCGGAAGGGCCCCCTCCTTCCAGAGGAGAGGGAGCAGGTAGGTCTCGATCATCCACCGCGCCGTCGCAACGGATTCACTCGAGTACAGCGGGTGCTGCGTCGCGACGCACTCGCCGAGACCCGTCTCTCCATCCTCGGCCTCGATCTGGACCACGAGGAAGCGCCGCCGCCGCTCGACCCCGAAACTCGTCTCGAACGGCTCGACCAGGGGAAGCTCGAGCTCGTCCAATCGGACACGGCGGACCGCCACCATGGGCTCACACCGGCGAGGGGGGTGCCGGGGCCGACAAGAAGTAGAAGCTCCGCCGCTCGTGTTCGAGGGTCAGGACGGCGAAATCGTCGACCCGGTACCCCATATCAAACGCGGCCCGAAAGGCGTCCCGGACGGCATGACGCCAGGTCCGGAGCGCCGCGGTTTCGTGGCTCCGGATCGCCTGCACATCGAAGGGGATCTCGAGATGCGCCGTCGGGCGAGACGGCTCGCTCACGGTGGTGGGAACGCGCAGCCCGGTCCCGCCCACCGAGGTCTCCACGAGCGCCTGGGACCCCTTCCACCGCGCCAGGTCCTGCTCCGAACTAGGCAGCTGACCGGCAAGCCTCGCCTCCACTGAGGGGTCGGTGAGTTCCCATGTCACCCGGACCCGGTCGCTCTCCATCCCCCGGTTCAACTCGGAGCCCATCGTGCCGTAATAGTGCACGAGGTACTGATCCGGGTGCGCGCCAAGCCGCCGCACATTGAGCCGGGCGTTCTTGCTTTGGAGCGGGTCGAAGGTCCACCGCGCGAGGGCGAGCCCCTGCTTCATCACCTCTTCCCGCTGGAAGGCCTTGAGCCGGAATCCGACGTGGTGGTTCTGGTACGGCGGTCGCACCGCGGTCATGTGCGAATAATGGTACAGTTGGGTGCCGTCCCAGGCGAGGAATCCGATGGTGAGACCGGCCAGGTAGATGTCGGCGAAGGCGCCCAACACGAGACCCCCGTTGTCCTGGATCGCCCGCTGGATGGTTCCCGAGGTCGGAGGTTCATCGGTGAGTCCCCAGGCCTCGCGTTGAAGCTCCTCGGCGTTCCGGAACTCCTCCGGCTTCGAGAGCTTCCGGAAGGCGAAGTCGTGCGGACCGCTCCGCGCGACCGGCGTCGCCATCGGAGCGATGGGACCGGGTGGCGGTACTTAAGTCGCGCCGATTCAGAGGTCCGGCCGGCCCGGTTCAACGAAGCCGGAATTCCGCCCGCTTGTCGAGGTACCGTTGCTCGTCGCTCGGCGTCAGATCCCAAAGAAGCTCTTCGATCGAGTCGAGGTTCCGGAGAAACTCGGCTTTGCTCTTCGTCTGCATCAGGTGCTCGAACCGTCGCCGAGAAAGCACGTAACCGCCGAAGAGCACCGCGCCAATGATCGATACGATCGGGCCGATGATCAGGAAGGCGAGGTTGTAGTTCGCCCCATTCGCCGGGTTGGTCGCGGCGTTGATCGTCGGGAACGGTCCGACGGACGAGAGGGGGGTCAGGTCGCCCGCGGCCAGGACCGAGAGAAGGACGCCGGAAGCGAAGACCACAATCGCCACCGCGAAACGGTGCCGCCGGAACCAATCGCGCACCCGCCGGTCGAAGGTCTGCTTCGGCGAGCGGGAGGGCATCGGCGCCCGCACGAAGGGGCACGTTTATGAGCCTATGGAGTCGTCGGCCGACGCGCGATGGACATTTTCCGCGCCAAGGCTCCCCTCCGGATCTCCTTCGCCGGTGGGGGAACCGATGTGTCACCGTTTCCAGAGGAGCGGGGAGGCGCCGTGCTCAACTGCACGATCGACAAGTTCGCCTACGCCACGCTCGCCACCCGGCCCGGGAAAGGGCGGGTCCGGGTCCAGTCCTTGGATTTCGACGTTGCCGCCGAGTATCGCACCCCCCAGGATTTCGTGTACAACGGGGAGCTCGACCTCGTCAAGGCGACTCTGAAACGCTTCCACCAGACCGACAGCGATTGGGAAGTGTTCCTTCACTCCGATGCCCCCCCGCGGACGGGGTTGGGCAGCTCGTCCACGATGACCGTGGCGCTCGTGGCGCTCTTCGCCCGGTACCTGAAGATCCCGCTCACGACCTATGAGCTCGCCGAGCTCGCGTTCCGGATCGAGCGGATCGACCTCGCCGACCCAGGCGGCCGGCAGGACCAATACGCCGCGGCGTTTGGCGGGTTCAACTTCATCGAATTCCTCGGGTCGACCACCGTGGTCAATCCCCTCCGGATCGACCCCGAGATCCTGAACGAGCTCGAGTACCGGCTGATGCTCTGCTATACCGGGATCACCCGGTACTCCGGTGACATCATCGAGCGACAGACGCGGTCGTTCCGCGAACGCCGGCACGATACCGTCGACGCCCTGGACGAGACGAAGCGCCTCGCCCTCAGCATGAAGAAGGAGCTTCTCACCGGAAACCTCGACGAGATGGGGCACCTTCTCCACGAGGGGTGGGAGGCGAAGAAGCGGTTCGCCAAGGGGATCTCGAACCCCAAGATCGACCGGTTCTACGCCCGGGCCCGAGCCGCCGGCGCCGTGGGGGGAAAGCTGACCGGCGCCGGAGGGGGCGGATATCTTCTGCTGTTCTGCGATTTCCGCCGGCGACAGGACGTGGCGAAATCGATCGTCGCCTCCGGTGGCCGGGTGATGGAGTTCGCCTTTTCGCCGGAAGGGGCGCAGAGTTGGGCGGTACGGGCGGGGCGCGACGGGCCTCGATAACCCTGCCCGACTCCCCTGAACTCCCCCCGCCGCTCGCCGGAACGTGGCCGAACGGAAGAGAAGCTTTAAATATCGGACCGGCGGAAACGGCTCACATGTCCGGCCCAACCGCCCAAGGAGCCTCGCCTGCGTACGGCGCTCCCGCCCCCGCTCCGGCCACGCCCCCACCTCCCGTGTGGGCGCCGGCGGGCGGCCCCTATCTGCCGAATATGCGACACGACCCGTGGGGATTGATCTCCTTCGCCTCCCGGGCGGTCGGCTTCCTGCTGATCTTCATCTCGGCGCTGGTCATTGTCGCCGTGGTCTCGTACCCTGGCGGGTGCTTTGTCACCGGGACTCCGCCGTCGAACTGCGGATTGACCTGGGCGGCCAACGCAGCCACCGCCACCCTGGTGGGGAAACTGATCGCCGTCCTCGGCTTGGCCGCGCTCGGCTTTGGCTCCGCGGTGAAACTACACTACGGCCTTCGGTCCTCGAGCGCGACCACCGCCGATGAGGGTCGGGTCCTCGCCTCGGAACGCCGGGCCAACGGCGCGCTGTTCATCGCGAGCATCGTCCTGCTCGTGGTGGTCACGCTCACCGTGAACGTGTTCCCCTCACTCGCGGTACCGTAGATCGAGCGAGTCCCAACCCTTTTCTTCGCCTCTCTCCGCGGCGTCCCGGTCATGGAAGCTTTCGCTTGCCGTCGCCGGGCGCCCGACGATTGAATCGGCTCGCCACCGCTCCGGGCGTCGCCGGGGCGCGGGGGCGGGAACGGTACGGAGCCAGGACCGTCGGTCGTGCGTCCCAGTAGAGGAACGCCGCCCCGCCGATCGCAATGGCTGCCCCACCCAATCCGTAGGCGGTGCCATAGAAACCGCCGGACGAAGTGAGCACGTAGAGGACGATGAGCAACACAAACGAAGCCAGCCGCTGCCTAAGCACGGAGTACGCGGTCGGCGCGGGGAGCAGGCCCCGAAGGCCCGCGGTCACCTGAATCGACACGAGGGCCAGCGACTGGAGCAACGCGAGCCCGAGACTGAGGGCATTCACGGAGCCCCAATTGTATACCGCGAGCGTGCCGACCGTCAGAAGTCCCCCGATCCCCGCGCGAGCGGCGAGGGCGTAGAACGGGTCGGCCGGCGTGAAGCCGAAGAAATGGGTCCGGAGGAGGGCCGTCTGGGCGATGTCCGCTGCGGCCACGAGCAGCACCACGTCGACGATCGCAGAGATCCACCCTCTGCTGGCCAGCGCGACCATGAAGAAGATCCAGACGAGCGCCAGGGGAATCCCGACGAACAGCCCCACCACGTAGGCGACGATCGCCTTGCCCTCGTCGAAGCGCGACTTGGGAACCTGCGGCGTGGCAAACTTTCCGACCTCGAAGTAGACGAACCCGGCCGATAGGAGCACCCCAACGATCCCGCCCACCTCGAGCCCGAATGCGACCACGTCAGCTCACTCGTCGAGCTCCGGTGAGGAAGGCCGTGTGGCCCAGCATCTCGAACTCGGGACGCGTCCCTCCCTCGCCGACGTGGAGCGTCCGTTCGAGAAGCTCGATGCTCCGCACCTCCTCGAATCCGAGGTCGCGCAGGGTCCGCACGGTTCGCTCGAGCTGGTTGTACGTCGGAGTATAGGCCGCCATGGCCCCCCCGATCGCGAGCGCCTTGCGCGCCGCTTCGAGAGCCCCCCATGGTTCGGGAACGTCCAGGACGATCCCGTCGAGCAGGTGTTCGTCGAAGCCGTCCACCGTCACGTCCCGCTCCACGAACCGGACCCGGTCGGATAATCCGGCGCGGGTAACATTCTGGCGGGCCACTTCGAGAAAATCGGAGCGACGATCGTAGGAGACCACGTGCCCCGCAGCTCCCACCGCGTGGGCAAGAACCACGGTCAACGCGCCGCTTCCGGCGCCGGCCTCGGCGACCCGTGTACCGGGGCCCACTTGAGCGAGGTACAGCAGCTGCTGGGCATCCTTGGGGGTGATTATCTGGGCGCGCCGTCGGAGCTGCCGTAAAAGGTCGGCGAGGGACGGTCGGAGGATCCGGTAGGTCGCCCCCGCCCACTCGATGGTTCCACCGGGCGGCGCGCCTACCTGCCCCGAGAGATCGATCACCCCGACTCCCTCCACGGATTGAGGTGTCGCTCGTAACGCGAGGAGGTAGGCTTCCCCCTCACGACGCCGGACAATGACCGGCTCGCCCTCGACCAGCGGTCGGTCGGCGCTCATGTGCTCCTGCTCTCCCATGGCCTCGACGGCGCGTCCGAAGGATTCGACCCCCGGGGACGGAGCGCGAGTCAACCACGCGTATTAACGCCGCGTCGGTGAACCCGACGTGCGGCCCTGACCCCCCGGTAAAACCTGACGGGAAAACACCCACTCAGAACGGGAAGGCGAACGGAGGGTGGCGAAGGACGCCATAGGCGACCACGTAGGCGAAGAAACCGAGGAACGGCCCGGTGGCCTGCAGGGCGCTTCGCACCCACATCCGGGTCACCTTCCGGGCGAGGACAATGGCGGAGATCAACGCCGGGCCCTCGACGATCCCCAGACCGATCCCAAAGATGTCCACCGCGCTCACGCCTAGAAATCCCTCAAGCCAAGGCGTGAAAAACTCAATGAGCCCTCCGATAACCAGTCCGATGAACAGGGAAGACCCTACCACCACCCCAGACCGAGAACGTTCCCGCACGGTTACTCACTTCCGAAGTTCCGCTAGCTCAAGGCTGACCCGTCACGAAAGATGCAATCCACCTAGTCGCTCCCTTGCAGCGTCTCACGATGGGTGGGATGAAGCGAACCCACTCGTCGCTGGAACGCCCGGAAGCCTCGTACTGCACCCCATGGTGGCTCCGACTAGCTAAGAACCTTCCCTACATCGACCCGGCCCGTCGGCGTCCCGTTTCCGCGGCGAACGGCTGCGGAGGAGCCGTTTTAGACCGCACGGCTCATGGCCCGCGGACTGCGGGCATAGTGTAGTCTGGTTATCACATAGGCTTGCCAAGCCTATAACTCGGGTTCAAATCCCGGTGCCCGCACTCCGGTCCACTCTGGCCAGCTTCGTCGCCGACGACCCTCCGGAGGTGCCAGCCCACCGATCGATGGGCGGTCCCCGACGACGGACCGATCTCGGGCCCACCTCAGCGTACACCGGTCAGAGGAGATTGCCGGACCGGTGATAGAGCCGCACTGCAATCATGACCCGCGCGCTGAGAATGGCACCTACTCCGAGAAGGAGCACCCCGAGGAGTTCCGGAGCCGGCCACCGAAACTCCGCCCCGGCCACTGCGAGACCAACTACTATGATCAACACTCCAGCGTCCAGAAGCGCGAGTAATGAGAGGACCTGACGGAGCTGGTGCCGCGCCCTCAATCGTGCGGCTTCCGCGGCGTGAGGAGCTTCCACGGGCGGGTTCACAGCGGGTTCCTTCCCCTCCCAGCGGTGACGCGGGCCTCTCCCACTCCTCCGTTCGAGGGAATCGGGGCCAACCTTGAATCACTAAAGGAATTTCCCACGAGCCCTTTCTCACGTCCGTCGAATGGGGAACGATCGGGACCCCCGAGATCCCGGTTTGGCTTCGGGTGGACCAAGCTGCGTTCAGTCCGGGTTTAACCTCCCCACCTCGGCTCGGGAACGAGAAACCCAAGGCAGTTTGTGGGAGTGGGCCGCCCGTGGGAGTAGCTTCTTGCGGGAGTGGCTCACAGCGGCGTTTCGCTGGCGGTGGGACTTAAGCCCGCTGACCGATGCCGCCCCCATGCCCCCGGCCGGGTTCGTCAAGGTGTCCGGCAACCGCCGGTTCGAGTACGTCTCCCGGGGGAGGGGGCCCGCGACGCTCCTCGTCCACCCCGGCGGACCTGGATTCACCTACCACTATCTCCGGGCCATTCTGAAGTTGGCCGACTCCCACCTTCGCGTCGTACTCTTCAATCCGCGCGGCGTCGGCCGCTCTTGGCGACCCGCTCGCGCCAGCGCGTACACGATCGAGAACCAGGCCGAGGACATTGAGGCGATCCGCCGGGCCCTCGACATCAAGGAGCTGCATCTGCTGGGGTACTCCGCGGGCGGCTTTACGGCACTCGAGTACGCCCACCGGTTTCCGGACCGGCTCACGTCGCTCCTCATGTGCGCGACGGCCGGGGGCGCAGCGGACCTGCGAGCGGCCCTGCGGTACGTCCTCGACCACACTGCGCCGGTCCTTCGCCTGCGCCTTCGCGAACTCTCCGACGCGGGCGACTTCAAGAGCAGGGAATACCGCGACCTGGCCGCCCGTATCATGGCCCCGTTCTCCGAGCGGTTCTCGGCGTCGCCCCCGCCCGACCTGAAGGCGACGAAGCTCAACGAAGAAGTTTATCACGTCATGATGACCCGGACCGGGGACGAGTTTGTCCTCGATGGCACGATGGCGCACTGGGACGGCCGGAAGTACTACTCCCAAATCTTCATCCCGATGCTCGTGCTCGTCGGCCGGTACGATTACTTCCTGGACGCGTCGATCGATATGGCCAACCGGATCCGAACGGCCCACCTCCGGATCCTGCCCCGGAGCAGCCACTACCCCGTGCTCGAGCAGCCCCGGGAGTTCCTCGGCCAGATCGCGGAATTCCTCGAGGACGTCACCGGAGACTGACGGGGCCGGCTCTCGGAAAAGCGTATATAGCGACCCTTAACTGGCCGCTGCCCTTGGTTTTTGCGACAATGGCTCCGTCCCCGTCCCATCCGGTCGGCCGTGGGCGAGCGGCGGCAACGCAGATCCGCTCCGAAGACTTCACCCGCTTCGAGCGCGCCCGGATCCTCGGGGCCCGGGCCCTCCAGATCTCCCTCGGCGCGCCGCTCCTCGTAGAGACCCCCCCGACGCTCATCGACCCGGTCGAGATCGCCGAGCTCGAGTTCGGCGCCGGTGTGATCCCGATCACGGTCCGCCGGACCCCATTGGACTAAGCCGGGGCGGCCCCACTGGGGCTCAGAGCCCGGCGGTCTCGAGGATGTGCGCGCAGGAGCATGTCCGGGGCGCATCGAGTCGGGGCATCAACGTAGCCAAGAGGCTCTGCATCCGCGCGACGTTCTCCTGCATGACACGGACGATCTCGTGGGCGTCGACTGCCCGGTCGGCCCAGACGTCGTAGTCGGTCACCATGGCCAGCAGGCCATAGCAGAGCGCGCGCTCCCGGGCCAGGGTGATCTCGGGCACCAAGGTCATGCCGATGATGTCCGCGAATCCCCGGAAGAAACGGGACTCGGCCCGGGTGGAAAACCGCGGACCCTCGACGCACACGTACGTCTTGCCCTCGTGGAAAGGGGCCCCGGCGGTCCGACCGGCGGCCGCGGCGTGGCCCAACATCTCGGGGCAGAACGGGTCGGCCATCGAGATGTGGTAGGTCTTGCCCCCATCATAGAACGTGGTCGGTCGCTGCTTCGTGAAGTCGACGAACTGCGCCGGCAGGACGAACTCGCCCGGCTTGAGCTCCTCCTTCAGCGAGCCCACCGAGCTCACCGATAGGATGGAGTCGGCGCCGAGCTGGGTCAGCGCATCGATGTTCGCCCGATAGTTGACCCGGTGCGCCGGGATAGAGTGGCCGGATCCGTGGCGGGGGAGGAACAGCACGCGCAGGTTCCCGAGCCGACCCTCCTGGATCGGGGCGGAGGGCGGCCCCCAAGGGGTCGAGAGCTTGTGGAACGCCGTAGGCGTGAAGAGGCCGGCCTCGTAGATCCCCGACCCTCCGATCAGTCCCACGACCCGGTGGGAGGAAGTCATTCCTCCTCCCGGGTCGACGGCGGAAGACGGGCTCGAGCTAGGAGCCGGGCGAGCGTCAGGTCACCGCGGGTCCGCTCGACCAGGGCGCGGGCCGTATCCTGTTTCGGCTTGAGCGGTACGATGCTTCGGGGGGCCTCGAACCGCGCGAGGGCATGGGTGAGCTCCTCCATCAGGGCCAGTAGCCGCTCCGCCTCGGGGAGGTCCCCGGCCGACAGTTCCGTGAGCACCCGACGGCGCAATTCTCCGACGAGGTCGCCGAGGCCGAGCAGGTACGGTTCGGGCTCCACGCCGATCTCGGCCGGGCCGGGGAGTTCCCCGCCCTGGAACGTGGCATCGAGCAGCGTCGCTTCTACACACTCTTGGAGCGCCGCCATCACGGGTCCCACGTCTGCGCTCCCTTCCTCCCGGAGCGTGTTCGTCAGCTCGCGGGCACCCTCCCGCACATCGTGGATCGCCTCCTCCAGTCGCCGGCCTTGATGCAGCTGGTGCATCACGAACTGGGACTGCCGCCGCAGCTGCCGGGCCCGCTCGACAAGCTCATCGCGTCGGGACTCCCGCCGCTTCAGGTGGGTCTCGATCTCGACGAGCGTCTTCTCGGAGATCGCCGGCGGAGGCGCCGCCTTGCGCCGTTCACCGGAAGAGCGTGAAGCGGGCATCGTCTTCCCCCCCGTCGAGCACGCCCAGCCGCACGCCGGCGTCGAGCCACCCGTGGGCGTAGCTCACGGCAGCGAGGGCTCGTTCGGGATCGCCGCCGTCCTTGAAGTGTTGCGCGTCGGTAAGATAGGCCCGGGCCATCGTCAGGAAATCCTGCGCCGCCCCGTAGAGGAACGACCGACTCGGCGCGACCGGTTTCACCCGGGCGAGCGCCTCAGCGGTCAGGCGCAAGTACTTGTCGAGGAGCTCCGTCGCCGTCACCGGTCCGACGGGGGAACGCGCAGCGGTTTCGGTACCTTCTCCCAGTCCTTGAGGAACCGGGCCAGGCCGATATCGGTCAGCGGGTGGTGGACCAGCTTCTCCATCACGGAATACGGAAGCGTCGCGATGTCTGCCCCGGCCTTGGCGGCGTCCAGCACGTGGACCGGGTGACGGATGCTCGCGGCGAGCACCTGGGTCGGGAACCGGTAGTTCCGGTAGATCAGCACGATGTCCCGGATGAGCGCCATGCCGTCCTCTCCATGGTCGTCGAGCCGGCCGATGAACGGGCTCACGTACGTAGCTCCGACCTTCGCGGCGAGGAGCGCCTGGTTCGCTGAGAAGACGAGCGTCATGTTGACGCGGATCCCCTCCGCGGCGAGGACCTTGGTCGCGCCGAGCCCGGCGGGCGTCATCGGGCATTTCACGTAGATCGAGGGGTGAAGAGCAGCCAGGTAGCGCCCTTCCTTGAGCATCCCGTCCTTGTCCGTTGCCACGACCTCGGCGGAGACGGAGGGAACGCCGAGGGCGCAGATCTCCTTGAGCACGTCCTCGAAGACGCGGCCTTCCTGGGCCACGAGCGTCGGGTTCGTGGTGACCCCGTCGAGGATCCCGGTCTCCCACATCGTGCGGATTTCGGTGAGGTTCGCGGTATCGAGGAAGAGCTTCATCGGACCTCCGAGAGCCACCGGTCCCAGTGTGCTGGCACTACGAAACCTTTCCGCGGAGCTGGAGCAACGCCCAGGCCTCGTCCAGCGCCCGCTTCTGGGAGAGCCCGTAGTGATCGAGGAGCTTCCAGGGATCGCCGCTCTCCCCGAACAGGTCCGGCACCCCGATCTGCCGGACCGGTACCGGATACGTGGTGGAGGTGGCGGACGCGACGAGGGCGCCCAATCCCGTGAGCACGTTGTGCTCTTCCATCGTCAGGATCGCGCCCGTTTCTCGAGCGGCCCGTATCAGCGCTTTCTCATCGGCCGGCTTCACACTCGCAAAGTCGAGCACACGGGCCTCCACCCCGGCTTGGTGGAGCTCCTCGGCCACGTCGAGCGCCCGGGCGAGCATCGAGCCGATCGCCACGATCGTCAGGTCCGTTCCCTCACGGAGCTGCCCGGCCCGGCCGAGCGCGAAGGTGCCGTCGGTCACGACCGGCAGATTCTCCCTCGTGAGCCGGACGTAGGCCGGGCCCTCGAAGGAGGCGATCGCTAGGATCGCGGCCCGTGTCGTGGGGCCGTCGGCCGGCACCACGACCGTCATGCCGGGGAGGCTCCGCATCAGCGCGATGTCCTCGAGCATCTGGTGGGTGCCGCCGTCGCCCCCCACGAGGAGGCCACCATGGGTCGCGACAATCTTCACGTTCGCGCGATTGTATCCCACCGATTGCCGGACGGTATTGTACGCTTGGCCCGCCGCGAAGACCGCGAAGGTGCTGGCGAAGACCGTCCGTCCGCCGAGCGCGAGACCCGCGGCGATGGTCATCATCGTAGGTTCCATCACGCCGACGTTGAAGAAGCGGTCCGGAAACCGCTTCCCGAAGAGGGCGGTGCGCGTGGATCCGGACAGGTCGGCATCGAGCACCACCAAGGAAGGATCGCGTTCGCCCAGTTCGACCAGCGTCTTACCATACGCGTCCCGCAGGCTCTCGGACTTCCGTTCCACCGGTCGCTCCTCAGAGGCTCCCGCCGAGCTCGGCGAGGGCCCGTTCCGCCTCTTCCCGGTTGGGCGGCTTGCCGTGCCACGCGTGCTGGTTCTCCATGAACGAGACCCCCTTGCCCTTCACGGTCCGGGCCACGATCGCCGTCGGGTGTCCCTTCGTGGCCCGCGCGTGGGCCAGGGCGTCGAGGATCGCCGGGAAGTTGTGGCCGTCGATCTCGACGGTATCGTAACGGAAAGCCCGGAACTTGTCGGCGATCGGTTCGATGCCCATCAGGTCTTCCGTCTTGCCGTCGGTCTCGAGCCCGTTCCGGTCGAGCAGCACGACGAGATTATCGAGGGCATAGTGGCCACCCGCCATGAGCGCTTCCCAGGTGAGGCCGGATTGGCACTCGCCGTCGCCCACGATCGCATAGACGCGGCTCGGCCGTTTCGCGAGCCGGGCATCGAGCGCCATGCCGACGGCCATTCCAATCCCTTGCCCAAGGCAGCCGGTCGATGCCTCCACTCCGGACAACTTCCGGCGGTCGACATGTCCTTGAAGGGGGCTGCCGAGCTCGCGCAACGTGGGGAGTACCTTTGGGTCGAGGAATCCCCGGTGAGCAAGAGCGGAGTAGAGCGCGGGGGCGGCGTGCCCCTTCGACAGAACGAGCCGGTCCCGTTCGGGCCAATCGGGATGCTCTGGATCGATGCGGAGCTCATGGAAGACGAGCGCGGCGACGAGGTCTGTCACCGACAAACTGCCTCCCGGGTGGCCGCTCCCGGCGTGATAGGTCATCCGGATGATGTCTTGCCGGATCTGGCGCGCCGAGGCCGAGAGCCGCTCGACGACCTCCGGCGATGCCATGGACGCGCTCACCGGTGCGGTTCCATCGAGGAGCGCATATTAAGGTGCCGAGACAGAATCCTTTCTCCGCGCGACGGGACGGCTCGCGCGGGCCGCCTCCGGGGCGTTCCTGAGCAACGACCGGAGTGAGACCAGGTCGCGTTCGTACGCGCCGTACTCGTCCTCTCCCATCGGTGTTTCGAGGTAGCCGGGGGTCGATACCCACCGGGGATCGTTCACAATCCGCCGGAATCCTTCCAGCCCGAGCTCGCCCTTCCCGATGTTCTCATGGCGGTCCAACTTGCAGCCCAGCGGCCCCTTGGAGTCGTTCAGGTGAAACGCGCGGACGTTCCGGAGTCCGACCGTTGCTTCCAGTCTCGCCACCACGGCGGCGTACAGGTCATCGGTCCTGAAATCGACCCCCGATACGAACAGGTGGCACGTGTCGATCGTGACACCGATCCGCTCCCGGTCCGAGACGTGGTCCAGGACCCAGGCCAATTCTTCGAAGGTCGAGCCTAGGGTCGTGCCCTGTCCCGCGGCGTTCTCGAGCAGCGCCCGGCAGGTCAGCCCGGGCGTCTGGCCGATCGCCCAATCGATGCTTTCCACGATCGTGCGGAGCCCGGCCTCCGCGCCGCCGCCGGTGTGGGCCCCCGGATGAAAGATTAGGGAGGGGATTCCCAGCAGCTCGGCGCGACGGAGCTCGTCCACGAAGGCCTTGCGCGACCGGGTGAGCAGGGCCTTCTTGGGCGAGGCTAGGTTTGGAAGGTAGCTCTGATGCACCGCGGAGGTCCGGAGTCCTTCCCGTTCGACCGCCTCGCGGAACGCACCGGCGTTGGCGGGGTCGATCGGGGCGGCCCCCCACATCTGGGGACTCTTCGAGAAGATCTGGATCGCATCACAGCCGATTCGTCGGCCGGTCACGGCCGCGTCCGGCAAACCCTCGGCGATGCCGATGTGCGCCCCCAGCCACATGAACAGGTCCGACCTCGGCGGCTGATTTAATGGGTTCCGCGGCCCGGCCCCGCGCGCCCCTTCCCAGAGAAGCAGGGGAGGAGGCCGACAACTTTCCGCGTTTCCCGTAGACTCGCGTACTTCAGTACCGCGCGGATCGCCAGTGGGCTTAACTTCCGGGTTCGGAATGAGACCGGGTGTTGCCCCACCGCTATGGCCGTCGGCCAAGCGGTCGAGCAGGCTAGCGCTATTTAACGTTCGCCGGCGAGGGGGCCTTGCCCGAGAACGGGTTTCTGTGCGGGGGTATCTGTGCATGGTAGCGAGTTTCTGTGCGCGGTGACACCGAGCCTGATCCGGACGGGGACCCGCCTCGATTGAAGGGGGCCGTCCCAAGAAGGCAATTCACCACCTTCGCGATCGACGGTTCAGTTGCTCTTGGGGGAAAGAAGGGTGTGCATAGCCATCGTCGCGGGAGTACCGGCGTAAAGAATTCGCGTCTCGTCCCGGACGCCTATGGACGCAGACTGTGCCTGAATCGCCTCGAACGCCTCGAGCGTGATTGGGATCGGCCTGGAACTCGGCCCGATCAGGTAAAAGAGGGCCGGTGGTTTCCTTCCGGCATATGGTCTGTAGTCGCAAATCTGTAAGCCCGTCCTAGACCCCAGCCAAGCGTACCTCCAGCTTGAGCCGTTGGAGAATCGCACCTCGAATCCATCCCTCCCCACCAGCACTTCGGACGGATACTTGGTGTAGATCGTAAAGAGCGTGTACCAGCACACCGCGCTGGCGGGCACCGCTACACCGAGCAGGATGGCAGGTATGAGTGACCCCAGAGAACCAGAGAAAAGGAGGGAGTAAGCCCCGAACAGCGCCCCCGCAGCGGTCGCGACACCTGCGCTTCCAAAGGCGTACACTCCGAGCACATCGTCACGTTTCTGTGCGGAGGCCACCACGCTCAGGGCAAACGTCCGGGCTCCACCCCCTCCGGTTATCACGTGCAACTTCCGGGATTCTGATTGCAGTACAACAGTACCCCCGTTCCAACAGAAAAGGCACCAACGTCGATAAGGGTCGTAGCAATCAGCACGTCCTTCTTCACCGGGTTGGTCGAAATGCTTCCTGCCTTAATTGCCAACCCGGTCACGACGAGGCCTAGTCCCGCCCAGACATCAGCGTCAACAGCAGCAGCATGGCTGTGGAAGGCGGTCGCCCAGGCGGCGAGCCCTCGGCATCAGGGGGGCGACGCACCTCTCAGGTCAGGACCAAGTCAGTTATGGGGCTGGGCAGGGGGCGGGCCACTCGAGGCAATGCCGTCAACCCTAGCTCTCTTTGACCCCAGCTCGTCCCTTCTCTGCCGAATGAAACCCGCAACCCAAAGGATGACGCCCACTAACCCGAGGGCCCATCCGCTATCGAAGAGAAACGCAAAGGCTGTGTTCGCAGGTGACGCAAGTCCGTTGTATTGGACTGGCGTGGCGAAGGACCCTGCAAAGCCCACGGAGATGATCGCCACGGAAGTAACCGTGGCCGTAATGCCAATGCGTCTGAGCGAGCTTCCGTGCACCTGGCGCCTTAGGTGGGTTCGCGCCTCTTAACCCTCTCGGTCGGAGAACCGCCACGTTCGAGGGGCGAGTTCCGTTACAACCCCCATCGGTGGAGGTTACCCCGAGCGGGCGCAGGCCGAGTTCGATGGAGGTCGATTTGGAAGTGCCGTCCGTGGATTTAGCGAGTTGACCTGAGCTCGAAGGGAGTATCGGAATCAAGGCTTTGGGGGAAACAGCACACCCCACGGGCACGCCGCCGAATGCTTTCCGGACCGTCGCGGGGTCATTCACTGACATACGTATTTCCTTTAATGTAGCCTTGACCGCAAAACCCCAACCGCACGGAAACCCGGCGCGCTGTACAAACCCCTCGTAAAGAAACCAGCTCTCGGGCGAAGTCCCACGTCGCTGATTCTCTAAATACCGGCAGTCGGCCCGGTAGGGGACTAACTGGGGAGCCCCATGTTCGTCATGGCACGGAAGGGATGAGGCGCGACGGGGTGCGAAGCCGCAAGGCTGACTCGGTTACTCTGCTCTCCTATCACCGCGCCGACCGCGACGCCCATTTCCGGGCGGATGCGGCATCGCTGGCGTCGCGGGTCGCTCCGTGGCTGGTATCTATCTCCGGAGGAAAGGTCGAGACCCATACCCGGCGACAGCTGGAGCGCCACTTGCAGAGCTCGCTCCCGGGACGGGGATACCTAGCATGGGATGACTCACGTCCCCCGATTGTCCGGGTATCGTCGGATGGGCATGTGGCGTGGGTGATTGTTCGTATCCTTTCGCGGTTCACCTAGGAGACAAAGGGGGGAGATACGCTGTAACGGACTTCGTGTGCGCGTGGACGTTTTCCTACGTGAAGTTTGCGGACCACTGGCTCATGACGTCAATAACATCCACGTTCGGAGAAGGCCCAAACTTCACCCCGCCCAGAAACCCCGCGGGTTGCACGAAAACCCCTGCACAAGTACTGGTGTTCGGGCAAGGCCCGGCGAGGGTTCCCCCGCCCTTACTTTCGGACCTTGAGGACGCGATCGGCGGTCCTCTCCGCCCAGCCGGGCCCCCGTCGTCCGAACCGCTCGGCGAGCCGGAGCAGGCCCGCGCCGCCGCCAACACCGCGCGCGCGACACTGTTCGCGAACGACTGTACCTGGCTGACGACATCCGGGGGGGGTGGAGGGCCGTGGCGACGCCATGGTCAAGCCGGCGCGCGATAGCTCAGATCGCTTGCCCGTCGGCGCGCCGGTGCCACCGCGGTGCCTTCTGAGGGAACTGCATACGGACCCGCTCCCCCGGGTGACGGATGTCCCCGAAGGTGGTCACGACGCCGGCGATCAGGGCGATGACCGGCGGAATGAGGAAGAGCTCGAGGATGCGGGTGTACGCGAGCGTGATCGAGAACCCGTGGATCGTGGTAGAGTAGATCGGGTTCTGGAGCAGATAGAAGATGTAGATGATGTCGACTCCCGCCGCCATCACCCGCACCGGCCCCCACGCCTTCGTCGGCTTCGTGGCGATCGACAGGCCGGCTAGGATTGCCACAACCGCCCCCGCCACCAGAAGGAAGGTCGGCGACACGGCGGCGGACAGACCGTATCGAGCGGCGTACTTCTCGAGGTAGTACGGGAGGTACCCGATGAGGAGGAAGTAGACGATCGTCAAGAGGACCGCCCCGGCGATACGCGCCCCGGACACCCCGGGCGGCTCGTAGGATTCGGTCAACGGGGCCCCGCTCGCATCGAGGTCGTACGGGACGGCGGAGGTCTCCCCCGGGCGGGTGGTCATGGGATCGTCTCCGTCGGAAGAGCGACGTTGATGCCGGGGGCCGTGAACACCGAGGTGATCGTGTCCCCGGTCAGCGTGCACGTGCTCGGCATGATGAACGTCTCGGACAGCGTCACCGGACCGTTGTAGGTCTGGACTGGGAACCTTTGTTGCGTGCAGATGACCCCGTTGGGCTGGGTCACTGTGACGGTGAGATTGCCCGCCAGCTTGAGGCCGGGCGTGTGGTTCTCAAAGTGGATCGTTACGGGGATCTCCACGGTCGAGTTCGGGCCGAGGAACGGCGTTCCCGTGGCATAGCTGAGGTTCGCGAAGGGCGCGCCCCAGTGGTAGTGGAAGGCTACCTCGAGGTTGACCGGGATCACGGCGGCGTAGGATGCGTTGAGCCAGAGCGTTCCCAGGATCCCCGCGTCGTTGAGGAGCAGGAACGGCCCCGCGGGTTGGCCCATGTCGAACGCGGTCAGCAGGCTGAGGTTCCCCTTCCCGTGGCCGGGAATCGTGACCGGCCCGCCTTCGGTGACAGCGATTGGGGAGAGCTGGATCGACAGGTTGCTGAAGATCGCCACCAAGGTCAGGTCCCCGACGTTGTAGTAGCCCTGGTTGGGGACCGGGAAGGTGACGTTGACGAGCACCGATGTGCCCACGATTGCCGCCGAGATCGAATGATGTAGCGTGCCGGCCTGTCGACCGATCCCGATCCCGAGCTGGGCGGCCGAGAGCGCGACCGTAGAGAGGAAGACCACCAAGAAGACCATCGCGAGGATCGCCACCACCCTCAGGATCTGTGCGAATCGGTAGAGCGCCGACGGGCGTCGTCGCATCACCGGGAGCGCCTCCGAGGCGGTCGCCGGTTGTCGGGGGACCAGATGTACCACGTCCCGTGCGCCTGGGCGAATTGGTTGCCCTCCCCATCGTCCAACTTGCCTTCGACGAACGCGATGTGGCGGCCCCGTCGCAGAATCTCACCTCGGGCCACGAGCTCCTGGCCGGCCCGCGCCGATCGCAAGAACTCGACGTACAGCGAGGTCGTGGCAGTGGTTTCGCCGTCCGCGAGGTCGCTTACGACCGCGCCGCCCATGGCGGTGTCGAGCGCGGTAGCGTAGACTCCGCCGTGCACGATGCCGTTGATATTGAGGTGGGCCGGCCGCACCTTACCACGGACGATGCAGATCCCTTGGCTGGAGCCCTTTAGATCGATGACGAATCCGATCGACCGGTGAAACCCGGCCATACCAGCGACGATCTTCCAGTCGCGCGGCAGCCGCAGCGGGCGCGGCCCGGAGGCAACGGCCGACCGATTCATGCTCGTAACATTCGATGGACCGGAATAAAGAGCCGTTGGTTCAGGCGGCCGTCGGCGCCCCTATGTAGTCGGGAGATACCCGTGAACCGGGTCCTACGTGTCACAGCCTTTCCCCCCGGCGAGGTTCGCGGGCTACGAAGCGGCCCCCAACATCGCTCTCGTGAAGTACTGGGGGATGCGGGACGACCGGCTCGTCCTTCCCCGTAACTCGTCCTTGTCGATGACCGTGAGCCGACTCCGGACGAGGACGTGGGTCCGTTTCGACCCCTCCCTTCGGTCCGACCGGTTCTCGCTGAACGGCCGGCCGGCGGGCGGGGGACCCCTCCAGGGCGCCGTCGACTTTCTCGACGTCGTCCGGGAGGAGGCCGGGGTGAGCATGTTCGCGGAGATCCGTTCGCACAACAACTTCCCGACGGCGAGCGGACTCGCGAGTTCGGCGAGCGGCTTCGCCGCTTTGGCCGGCGCGGCCAGCCTTGCGGCGGGGCTTCGTTGGTCCCCTCGCGAGATGTCCCGACTCGCGCGCCGCGGGTCCGGCAGCGCGAGCCGGTCCATCTTCGGGGGCTTCGTCGAGTGGCAGGCCGGCCGGCGGCCGGACGGCCGGGACTGTTTCGCCCGCCCGCTATTCCGAGCCGACCACTGGCCCGAATTGCGCGATATCGTGGTCCTGATCGCTGACGCTCCGGAGAAGCGGGTCCGGTCGGCCCGGGCGATGCAGGAAACCGTCCGCACCTCTCCCGCGTATTCGGAGCGGCAGCGCACCGTAGCGGGACGGCTGGCAGCGCTCCGAACCGCGTTGCGGACGCGCTCGGCCGACCGATTCCTGGCGTTGATCATGGAGGAGTGCGACGACTTCCGACGTGTGTGCGAGACGACGGTTCCCTCACTCGACTACCTGACCCCCAGCTCGCGGGCCGTGCTCGCTGCGGTGCTCGACCTTAACCGCAGGGCCGGCCACCCGGTCGCGGGGTACACCCACGACGCCGGCGCCCACGTCCACGTGTTCACCTTCCAGAAGTACGTCCCCAGGGTGCGAAGCCGGCTGCGACGGATCCCTGGGGTCTCAGCCACCCGTGTCCTGTCACCGGGACCGGCGGCGCGAGTGATCGGAGTCCGGAGCCGTTCGGCCTAGGGAATCCGTCGGTCGAAGTCCGCCGACGGAACCTCGAGACCCATCCCTTGGAGGATGGGATTGGTCTCCGAGACGAACCGCTCCCTTGCCTCTTCGTTGGTCCAGCGTTTGAGACCGTACTCGATCGCCTTCCGGCTGGTCTCGGACTTGGAGTGGCCGAACATGTCGAGGGCCCGGGGGTACCACCGGCGTACCGCCGTCTGAGCCTCCTCCGGAGTCCCGGCATACTTCGACCCTTCTCGGACCATCCGACGGAGCACGTTGGCGCCGAAATTGAGATGGAGCTGCTCCTCCGAGAGCATCAACGGCATCGCCCGGGCCAGCGGGCCGTAGGAGCACTCCTGGAAGGCCCGAAGCTGATAGACGCCGACCCGGTCCACGAGGCACGTGAAGGCACCCACGTCGGCCCACGCGTCGAACTTCATGTTGAAAGCATCGAGCTTGTGCTCTCCCTCCTTCTTGGCGAGCAGCTCGTCGATCCACATCTGCCCCTCCTCCCCGAAATCCCTCAGGATCCGACAGGCCTGGAGTCCGTGACGGGCCTCGTCGGCGATGATGCGGGCTTCGATCCACCGGTCCTCGAGCGTCGGGGCGTGGTCGAGCCACGGCCGGTGTTGCTGGATGGAGGCGAATTCGGTGTCGGCCTGGACCACCATCAATTTGACGATGAGCTTCCGGAGATCCGATGGAAGCTCGTCCGAAGTCTCGTACTTCCGGACCCCCGTTGAGGGCCCCCAAAGGATCTCACGAACGGGTTGAATCGTCCCTCCGTCCCGAAGTGTCTTGCTCGCGGGCGCATGACCGGAAGACGCCGGCGCCGTCGGCCCGGGCCCCGGGAGGTTCGTCATGATCTCACTCGCATCGTTGGTACGATTCAGTGGCCCTTAAAGCTCGGCTTGCGCTTTTCGATGAAGGCGGTGATGCCTTCCTTCGCGTCCTCGGTGACGAAGAGCTGGTTCTGGAGCTCCCGCTCGAGCGCGAGTCCGGAAAGGAGAGGCTCTTCGATCCCTTCGACCACCGATCGCTTGATCAGGCTCACGGCACGGGCCGGGCCCTGGGCGAGACTCTTCGCGTAGCGGTGCACGTCCTCCGCGAAGCTGACCTTCGGGAACACGTAGTTCACGAGTCCGATCTGCAGCGCCTCGGCCGGCGTCATGAGGCGCCCGGTGATCATCATGTCGAGCGCTCGGGAGGTACCCACGAGTCGAGGGAGCCGCTGGGTTCCCCCAGTACCGGGGAGGACCCCGAGGGTGACCTCGGGAAGCCCGATCTTGCCGCCGCCCTCCGCCATCATGCGCAAGTCGCAGGCGAGCGCGATCTCGAGCCCGCCTCCCACGCAGTGACCGTTGATTGCCGCGATAACGACCTTCGGGGTCGACGCGAACTTGTTGAGGGTCTCCTGACAATGGAGACAAAACATGGCCTTGTATTCGGGGGTGCTCCGCTTGAGCATCTCGATGTCCGCCCCGGCGCTGAAGAATCCCTCGAGGCGACTCGAGAGGACGATGACGCGCGCTTCGTGGTTGAACCGCATCTCCTCGAGCGCGTCGTCGATCTCGCGCATCATGTCGAGGTCGTACGTGTTCGCCTTTGGTTTCTCGATCTCGACGTAGCCGACGCCGTCGCTCACGCGCGTGTGAATGTACTTGCCGTCCATCGAACTCTTCGCCGTCCCGGACCGCGCATCCGGGCCCGGGATAAACCGATTCCCGTTACGAACCCCTGAAGCGGGGCGGCCGGGAGTTCAGGAGGAGGAGGCGTCGCCACGGAGGATCTCCTGGACCGTCCCGTCGGGAAGGCCCACGTAGACCCGGTGGGCCAACCCCACGAAGAGTCCGGTCTCGATCACCCCGGGCATCACCCGCAAGTCATGCTCGAGGCGCGCGGGATCTTCGACCCCGTTCTCCGGAAAGAGGTCCAGGATCTCATTGCCGTTGTCCGTCAGGGTGGGGGCGGCTGTGGAGCGATCTGAACGGAGTCGGGGAGAAAGCGCCCGCGCGGACAACTGATGAACCAACCTGGCCCGAGCGAACGGAACGATCTCGATCGGGATCGGATGCCGCGTCCCGAGCCGCGGAACGAGCTTCGTGTGATCCACGGCGATCACAAGCTCCGAGCTCAGTCGAGCCAGGAACTTCTCCCGGAACAAGGCGCCGCCTCCCCCTTTCGTGAGCGCGAGCGTAGGTGCCACCTCGTCGGCGCCGTCGATCATCACATCGAAGTGGTCGCCTGGCTCGAGCGGCCGCACCGGCAATCCGAGGCTGGTCGCGAGACGTTCCGTGGCGAGCGAGCTCGCCACGATCGACAGGTGGTCCCCTCCAGGGAAGTTCTCCGCTAGCACCCGGATCGCGAAGGAGGTCGTCGAGCCCGTGCCGAGGGCGACCCGCTGACCCGCCCGCACTTGGACGGCGGCCGCGCGAGCCGCCAGCGCCTTTTCGTCGTCGATCTCCATCGCGGAGGACCTTTCGCCTCCGAGGGGGAACCTGGAGAGATAACTCTGGCGTGGGTGCGACAGCATAGCAAAAGAGCCATGACCAAACGGCCTCTGCGTCGGCCGATGACCGAGTCCGGAGAAGCGGACACCTCTCCGGTCGTCCTGTCAGTTGGTGGCTCGGTCTTGGTCACCGGCGACGCGGACGAACGCTTCCTTCCGGACCTGGCCGGTTTGTTGAAGAGACTCGCGAAGGAATTTCCTCTCGTCATCACGACGGGCGGGGGTCGCGTCGCTCGCGACTACATCCGCTTGGGCCGGACGCTTGGGCTCACGGAAACCGAACTCGACGAGCTCGGGATCGACGTGAGCCGGCTCAACGCCCGGCTCCTCGCGGCGGTCATCGGGCCCCCGTGTCCCCCCCACCCGCCCACCTCGCTCGCCGACGCGGTTCGAGAGGCCCACCGGTCCCGCATCCTCGTGCTCGGGGGGACAGAACCCGGCCACACCACCGACGGAGTGGCCGGCCTTCTCGCGGAGCGACTGCGGGCGCGGCGGTTGGTGAACGCCACGCGGGTCCCAGGGCTCTTCGAACGCGACCCGAGAAAGGATCCGACGGCGCGGCGCATCGACCGACTCGACTACCCGGGCTTCCGGAAGATGATTGAAACGTCGGTCGCGGGGACCGCCGGGCAGCAGTTCGTGTTCGACCGACTCGGTCTCGAGTCACTCGCCCGGGCGAAGATCCCCCTGCGCATCGTCCAAGGTCGAGATCTACCCAACATGGAACTGGCGCTCCGCGGAGAGAATTTCGTCGGCACCGAGATCCGGTGACCCCGGCCCCGGCCAACGCTATACAGTCCTCCCCGTCCCTGCCGCTGATGCATCGCATCGTGCTCTTGGGACCCCCGGGGGCGGGGAAGGGTACTCAGGCCAAACGTCTCGCGAAGGAACTCGGAATTCCACACCTGTCCACCGGCGAATTGCTGCGAGCGGCCGCCTCCGCCGGTACCGCTCTGGGCCGCGAGGCCGACGGGTACATGCGCCAGGGTCGACTCGTTCCCGACGCCCTCGTCCTCGGGATCCTGCGCGAGCGGCTCGCAGCGGCCGACGCCCACCGCGGCTTCATTCTTGACGGGTACCCCCGAAACGTGGCCCAGGCCCAGAGCCTGGCGGAGATCACCCCCGTCGAGCAGGTACTTTACTTCGAGATTCCGGAATCAGTGCTGGTCGATCGCCTGTCCCAACGACGCAATTGCCCGACGTGCGGGACGGTGTACAATCTCGTCACCCAGCCCCCCCGCCAGTCGGGCCGCTGCGACCGCGACGGAACGCCGCTCATCCAACGCACTGACGATTCGGAGGAAGCGGTGCGCACGCGATTGGCCGTCTACCGAGAGGCAACGGTCCCCCTGCTGGACCTCTACCGCACGCAGGGCCTCGTGAGGACCGTCCCCGCCGGCGGCTCCGTTGAGGAAGTTGATGCGAGAGTGCGCGCGGCGCTGCACTGAGCGGCGCGAGCTTTATACCCCGAGGGCGGGTCCTCCCCTCCAACCCGGCTTAGCTCAGTGGTAGAGCGGGGGACTGTAGTCGAGACCGCCGGTCGCCGGCGGCCCCCATGGACATCCTCAGGTCGCCTGTTCGAGTCAGGCAGCCGGGACTTGGCCAGGATGCCGCTGCCCCGGTGGGCAAAGCTCGTATCTCCCAGGGGGTGCCCCGGAGACCATGCCCTCGGCCCGACCCTCTCCGGCGGCACGGAACCGGTTCGATTTCCACTCCCACACCTTCCTAACCGACGGGACCTCGTCGGCCACGGACATGTGGCGAGAAGCCGACGTTCTCGGCCATCGGGCCCTGGCCATCACCGACCACGTGGCCCTCGAGGACCCCGCTCCGCTGCTGGAACGGCTCCGGCAGGAAGCAAAGGCGTGGGAGAATGAGGCCCTCCAGACCCTGGTCGGGGTCGAGGTCACCATGGTCCATCCGCGCAAGATCCCCGATGTCGTCAGGGCTGCGCGTCGCGCCGGCGCCGAGGTGGTCATCGTTCATGGGGAGACTCCGGCCAACCCGGTTCCCCCGGGGACCAACCGGGTCGTCGTCGAACTCAACGACGTCGACGTACTGGCGCACCCCGGTTTCATCACAGTGGAGGAGGCCGAGCTCGCGAAGGCCCACGACGTGGTCCTGGAGGTCACGGCCCGACGCCTTCATATCGTGGCGAACGGCCACGTTGTCCGGACCGCGCTCGAGGTCGGCAACGATCTCATCGTTGACTCCGACGCGCACGCCACCGATGAGCTGGTGACCTTCGAGGCCGCCCGAACCGTGGCCCGAGGGGCGGGCGTGCCCGACGCAATGCTTGCGCGGGTGTTGACTGAAACCCCTCGTCGCCTCCTGCGCCGCTGCGGGAAGCCGTAACCCGATCGGGCCTCCCCGGATGCGCCCTAGTGGGGCGATGCCCCGCGGCGACCCGGCCTCGGGCGCTTTGCGAGCCGGTACACGAACATCCGGTCCCGAGGAGTCTCGGTGACGGCCCCCGTGCCTCGGTAGAGGCTCACGGCAGCCCGGTTGGCGGGGTTGGTAAAGACGAACACCTCCTCGAACCGTTGTTGCCGGCAGTAGCCCAACAGCCGTTCGACGAGAGCGCGTCCAACGCCGAGCCGGCGGAAGCGCCGCGCTACTGCGACCTCGTACAGGAACATCTGCGGACGGCGGGTGTGGAGTTGCCCCAGAGCCGTAGCGCGGAGGAACCCTACCGGGGTAGTGTTCACCGACGCGAGGAGGAAGATGTTACGTCGGTCGGAGAGGTAGGCCGTTAGGGCAGCCCGGTCGGCCGGCTCGTCGAACAGCTGGTTCGCGGCGCGGGCGAGACGGATCGCCCCGGCCGACTTTACCCTCGTGATGCGGAGCGTGGGGGCGAGCGGATGGGAGCTCACCCCGGGGTCCCTTGAGCAGGTTCTCGCCGGGCCTCGATCACCAAGTGGAGTGGAATCTGCTCGATCCACTCTCGCTTCATGCGGTGCCCGACGAACTCTATGGAAGGGCCCGGCTCCTCGGCGTCGACCACGATGAACCCGGCGGTCCGGAGTTGCTTGACGTACCACGCGAGGGGTCGATGGTACCCCACAGTTCTTACGGACCGTCCGTCCGGGAGTGCCCAGCGGTACGAGTCCGAGTGAGGTTCCTGGTAACGGGCGACCTTCCGAAACACCGTCGGCGGACCTACGGTGACCTCCACGAGCCACCCCGACCGGGTGTCCACGTCGAAACATGGGTGACTAATCGAGAACACGAAGCGCCCCCCGGGAACGACGACCCGAGCGGTTTCCCGGATCGTCCCCGAGGCATTCTCGATGTCGACGAGCGACATGTTGGCAACCGCGAGATCGATGCTCTGATCGGAAAGGAAAGAGAGGTGGGCCGCGTCCGCTCGATGGTACACTATGTCGAGTGGCTCGGTTCCCTGCCACGCCCGCGCTCGCTCGATCAGCTCGGGGGAGGTGTCGACGCCGACGACCCGGGCCCCAAGCCGGGCCAAGCGACGCGCAATGTATCCGTTCCCGCAACCGAGATCGAGGACCCGGATGCCACGCGGGACCGGCCCGATCCGGGCAAAGAGCCCCGGGTCGATCAGCGTTCGGTGCCACAGATCCCCAGAATCCCCTTGCTTCTCATCGTACCAAGCGCCGAACCCGTCGATGCGCTCTGGGTCGGTCATCGTGCGTCAACCCTTACGGACGCAGAGCTGAGCCTTATCTTCTGTCCGGAGACCCCCGAACCACGAGTAGGACCGAGGAGGGAGTGCGGTTGCCGGGATTTGAACCCGGGTAGATAGCTTGGGAAGCTACCGTCCTAACCACTAGACCACAACCGCGGTGCCGGCCGCTGAAGAACGCGTATCTATCACGTTTTCCGCGGCGGGCCTGGCAAGCCCGACTACAGGAGCATTCCGACCGATTCCAACGGAATGGACGGGGTGACTCCCAAGAGGTCGGCGTTGGTGATGCGCCGGACGGCCTCATGCGATAGGTAGCCCCCGTCCATCAAGAGACGGCGGCCCTTGGACAAGTTGTTGACCGCCAGGGCGACCAGCACCCGGGCGCGCTCCCGGGTCACGAGGAGGGTGATGCTCAGGATGTTGACCCGGCCCTTCGCCAAGAGGTCGAGTGCTTGGAGAAGGCTTCCCGGCCGATCCTCGAGTGCGATGGTGATGAGCTCTCGGGCCTCGACGGGGAATCGGGCGTCCCGCAGCAGCTCCAGCGCACGTACGGGATCGCTCACGACGAGCCGTACGTGCCCCTGCGACCGCGTGGAGTCCACCGACACCGCGGCTATGTTGATCCGTTCCTGAGCGAGCCGTCGCAGGACTTCCGACAACTGGCCGGGCCGGTTCGGGAGACGCAGCGAGAGCTCCTGAATCGGCATCTCGCACCCCCCGTCGCCTCCCAAGGAACTCGAAGCTAAAGGCGCTGGCGCAGGAACGAGAGCGTTCCGACGTGTCACGAGGACGCGCGTATTTATACAGGAACAAGGGTAAATTCAGGGTGCTCAGGGCCGTCGGGCCGGGGCCAATCCAGGGCCAATGGGGGATTCCGTTCGTCACCGTGGGCAAGGTGCTCGATATCGACGGCTCCGCGGGAACCGCCGGGGGCTCGTGGCCGTCGTCGGAACGCTGCTCTCCTTGCTCGTTTTCCTTTCCCTGTTCGGGACGTTCCTCGTCTTCTACCTCCCGCTCTGGATGTCCGACAATGAATCGAACTTCACCAGCGGCGTCACCGCCTCGCTGGCGCAGCTCCAGTCGAACATGCAACTCCAGGCGGGAACGGGAAGCCCTCCGATCCTATCGACCCCGTTCACCATGAGCTCCGACGCTGTCCCGCTCCTCTCCGTCCCGACGACCGGCACGCTGGCGTTCCTGCCCCGAACCCCCGGGGCATCGGTCACCCTTTCGATCCCAGGCTTCCTGTCCGCCGGAAAGCCCTATGTGCAGAACTTCGGCGGCAGCCTCGGCACGATGCTCCTGACGCTCCCCAATCGATACTACACCCCCGAGAACTTCCAGTTGGAGGACGGCGCCGTGATCCAGACGGAAGGCGACACCAACCAGTTGATCGCCTATCCACCAATCTTTTCGCTGGTGAAGACGGGTACTGCCCTCAGCCTCAATCTGATGCTCGTCCAGATGTACGGCAATGCGACGCGCCTCACGTCGCCCGGGACGATCGAGGTCTACTCTCAGCTCCTCGGGTCCACCCAGACCCTCAAGAACAACAATACCGCGACGGTCGCCTCCCTCTTCCTGAACGTGACCACCCACTATCCCTGCGCCTGGACGAACTTCTTCACTCAGAGTCGCCAGGTGGCCAACGTCACGTCGGGCCAGATGTCGGTGGCTTCGCTCGACACCTCCGGCTGCGTCGGGACGAGCGGGCAGGCCAAGACCATCAGCGTCGTCATCTCGAACATCGCTCAAGTCACCCTGGTCCTTGCCAACTTCCAGGTCTCCGCCGGTATCGGAGTGGTCTGACCATGGCGAGCATCGCCTCCTTCCGGGTCAAGATCCCCCGCAGCGCGAGCGGCGGCAGGGCCCCCGCCTCGACGACTCCGGGGGGCCCCGACGAGGGGTCGCCGGAGATGGATCTACCCGGGACGTTCATCACTGCGATGCCCGCGCTACCCGAGGAGGGAGCGAAGGTCATCGAGGTTCGTCCGGTGAATCCCCCATACTCCTACTCCCGGATCAGCTACAACGACCGTACGAAAGAGTACATCTTCGAGGCGATCGAGCCCCAACTCTCGACCCACGAGCGGGAGCTGCTGGCCCATCTCAAGGACACCCTGGGGAAGATCATCGGGGCCGAGGTCGCCAAGATGACCACCGGTGACAAGAAGACCTACCTCCGGGGGGTCGTCGAGGAGTTCCTCAAGACCCGCGGCATCCAGCTCAGCCCGCTCTCGATGGAGCGGCTCGTCTACTACATCCAGCGCGACTTCGTGGGCTACGGCCCGATCGACACGCTGATCCTCGACCCCCATATCGAGGACATCTCGTGCGACGGGGTCGCGGTCCCGCTCTTCGTCTTCCATGGACAGTACGAATCGGTCAAGACCAACATCATTTTCGAGGAGGAGGACCAGCTCAACTCCTTCATCGTCCAGCTGGGCCAGCGCTGCGCCAAGTCGGTCTCGGTCTCGAGCCCGATCTTGGACGGCACGACGCCCGAAGGCCACCGGGTGCAGGCCACCTATGCCCGAGAGGTGACCACCCGGGGGGGAAGCTTCACCATCCGGCGGTTCAAGGAGCGCCCCTGGACCCCCGTGGACCTCGTCAACGCTGGGAGCGCCAACGAAGAGATGGTCGCCTACTTCTGGCTGGCCGCCGAGCAGGGCGAATCGATGATGATCTGCGGGGGTCCGGCCGCCGGAAAGACCAGCACACTCAACGCCATCGCGCTGTTCATCCCGCCGACGGCCAAGATCGTCTCTATCGAGGACACGCGCGAGGTCAATCTGCCGCACGAGAACTGGATCCCGGGCGCCACCCGGAGCGGCACCGGGGACCGCGGGGCCGACGGCAAGGCGGCCGGCGAAGTCGACATGTTCGACCTGGTGCGCGCCGCCCTCCGGCAACGACCCAATTACATCATCGTGGGGGAGGTCCGGGGCAAGGAGACCTACACGATGTTCCAGGCCATGGCGACGGGCCACACGACCTACTCGACGATGCACGCCGACAGTGTGAAATCGATGGTCAACCGGCTCGAGAATCCGCCGATCAACACGCCCCGAATCCTCCTGTCTGCGCTCAATAACGTCGTGATTCAGATCCAGGCCCGCACCGAGAAAGGGGTCGTGCGGCGGCTCAAGCAGGTCCTCGAGATCGTGGGGTTCGAGCCCGAGACGAACGAGCTCATCACCAATACGGTTTACGAATGGGACCCGGCGACCGACAAGTTCGTGTTCAAGGGCCACTCGTTCCTCTTCGATAAGATCATGGAGCTCAAGAACTACACGCACGAGGAAATGGAGGCGGAGTTCCAGCGCCGCGTCCTGGTCGTGCGCTTCCTCGTCCACCAGAAGATGGACGACTACCGGGCCCTCTGGAAGATGGTCACCGACTACTACAAGGACCCGACGTCTGTGATGGAGCGAGTCCAGCCCTCGGGAGAGGCCACCTGATGCCCGCCTCCGAAGCGGCCTCCCCGACCCTCGTTCGGGCCGCCCGTGGCAAGGCGGCGACCAAGACCGACCCCTCCGAGACGCGCACCGTGCGCGTGAAGCGGGGCGAACAGCCCTCCCGGGCCCCGCTCACGCCGTTCCAACGGTGGGCGTGGACGCGGTTCAAGGACCGTGTGAAGATGGGCCCGTCCGAATCGATCCTCGAGGACAACCTCCAGAAGGCGCACATGCGCCTGCGGGCCGAGGAATACTTGGCCTGGGTCATGGCCGCTACCTTCGTCACCGCCGCAGCGCTCTCGATCGCAGGCCTCGTGCTGGGTGTACTGATCTACCTCTCTGGCACCGGGCTCACGAACCTCATCCTGGCCGGCGGGATCGCTGTCCTGCTCCCGGTCGGGGGAACGGGGATCACCAACCTGCTCCTCAAGTCGACGCCCTCCGGGAACGCGAAACGCCGCGGCGCGGAGATCGACCGCAAGATCGGCGCCGCGATGAGCTTCGTGAGCGCCATGGCGTCGGCGGACGTGAACATCGACCAGATCTTCCGGGACCTGGCCCAGGAGAAGATCTACGGCGCCGTCGCCGACGAAGCCGCCTGGATCACCCGCGACACCGAATTGCTCGGGGTCGATATCCTGACCGCCATCCGGGTCGGCGCGAACCGGACGCCGTCGAAGCGGTTCCAAGATTTCCTTCAGGGCGTCGTGACCACCGCCACGTCGGGGGGTCAGTTGAAGCCCTATTTCCTAATCAAGGCCGAGCAGTACCAGCGCGAGAACAAGCTCGACGTGATGCGCCGGACCGAAACGATGGGACTCCTCGCCGAGACGTTCGTCACCGTCGTCGTGGCCTTCCCCCTCTTCCTCGTGATCATCATCGCGATCTTTGCGGTCATCGGGAATGGCGGAGGGAACCTGCTCGAGATCCTCTGGGGGATCATCGGGGCCATGATCCCGGCGTTCCAGTTCGTCTTCGTACTGTACATGCAAGGTCTCGCTGCGGAGTCCTAAGATGGCAACCGCTACCGCCTCCAGCACCGTCACCGGCCCGCGTTCCTTCGGCGCGGCCGTCGACCTGAAGATCGAAAAGGCCCGACCGACGCTCCCCACCGAAACGCTCGCGCTCTACGCCGGGCTGGTCGTGGGGGTCGTCCTGTTCGTCGTGGGCGCGCTCAACGCGCTCGGCCTCCTCACGGTCCTCATCCAACCGGGGGAAAACCCCGGCCTCAATCCGGCGATCGATTTCTTCGTCCTCGGCGGGCTAGCGATCATCGGGCCGTACGGCTTCCTGTCGAGCGCCCACTACCGCAAGATCCAACGGATCGAGAGCCGACTCCCCGACTTCCTCCGCGACGTGGCCGAAGCGGGCCGGTTCGGCATGACGCTCCCGGACGCCATCATCGTGGCGAGCAAGGGACGGTATGACCTGCTGACCGGCGAGATCAAGAAGATGGCGAGTCAGCTGGAGTGGGGCGTCCCCGTCACGACGGCGCTGTCCCTGTTCAAGGAGCGGGTCAACACGCCGCTCGTCAACCGGACCGTCTCGATCATCATCAAAGCGAACGAGGCCGGCGGCAATGTCGCTGACGTGCTGTCGATGGTCGCCCGGGACACCCGCGACGCCCAGATCACAACCCAGGAGCGTCAGATCACCATGCTGACGTACCTGACGGTCATCTACATCTCGTTCTACGTGTTCCTCGTCACGATCTACATCATGGCGGGGGTTTTCCTCCCGCAGATGATCACGGCCGGCCAAGGGATCGCGAGCTCCGGTACGAGCGTCGGCGGCGCCTCGGCGATCTCGCTCAACTTCAGCGCCATCCCGGAGCTCTTCCTGGCGTTCATGGTCGCCGTCATCGTCCACGCGGTCGGCGACGGGATCATGGCGGGCGTCATCATCAACGGCCGCATGTCGGAGGGTTTCCAGCACGCCACCGTCATGCTCGCTTCCGGCTGGCTGTTCATGCGGTACGCGGTGCCGCCCCTCAACGTGTAGGACCTCCCCGATGGCAGACGCAAGAGCGGAATCCCAGGACTGGACCGACACGGCCCCGTCGGGACAACGACGACCGAAGCCTAAAGGCAAGGCGAAGTCCTCGTTCGCCCCCTGGCTGCGGATCGGCGCTCGGATGCGCCGAGGTCGGGAAGAGCCGCGGTCGGTCAAGCTCGCGCGGCTCGGCATCTCGGGCCAGGGCGCGATCGGCGACGTCACTCCCATCCCCCCGCTCGACGACACGAACATGACGGAGCTCGAGATCGCGCCGATCCGGGAGGGCTTCTGCTACGTCCGGATCACCTTCAACAACCTGTACAACGAGCACCTCTACGAGATCATCGAGCCGCCGCTCTCGGCGCTCGAGCGGGACCTGCTCGACCGGCTACGCGTGAGCCTCATCGACCAGTTCCAGCCGTTGCCCGACATCGAGAACGACGGCCGACGGCGCGAATTGCGCCGCATGGTGGACGAACAGCTCCAGACCTGGGAGGTCTCGCCGAGCCCCGCGACGAAGGGCCGGCTGGTCTACTATCTGGAGCGGGACTTCCTCGGCTACGGCGTCGTCGATGTTCCGATGACCGACAGCCAGGTCGAGGACATTTCCTGCGACGGCGTGGGCGTTCCGATCTACATTTACCACCGGGTCTACGGGTCGATCCGAGCCAACATCAAGTTCACCTCGGCGCTCGAGCTCGACAGCTACGTCGTCTGGCTGGCGCAGCGTTCCGGGAAGGCAATCTCGGTCGCGAGCCCGGTCCTGGACGCCACCGTGCCGGACGGCTCCCGGCTCCAGGCGACCCTCGGCATGCACGTCACGAAGCGGGGGAGCACGTTCACGATCCGGCGGTTCCGGGACAACCCGTTCACGCCGGTCGACCTGATCAAGTTCCGGACGATGAGCCCGGAGATGATGGCCTACCTCTGGATCGCCATCGAGAACGGCCAATCGATGATGGTCTGCGGAGGCACGGCCTCGGGCAAGACGACAACGCTCAACGCGACGCTGCTGTTCATCCCCCCGCAGATGAAGATCGTCTCGATCGAGGACACGCGGGAGCTCAACCTGCCCCACGAGAACTGGATCCCGGCGCTCACGCGCAGCGGGTTCGGCGCGAAGAACATGCTCACCGGCAAGGCGCCCGGCGAGATCGACATGTTCGACCTGCTCGCCGCCGCGCTCCGCCAGCGGCCCCAGTACCTGATGGTCGGAGAGGTCCGGGGGGCCGAGGCGTTCATCGTCTTCCAGGCAATGGCGACGGGGAAGACCTGCTACACCACGTTCCACGCCGAATCGGTGGCGGCGATGGTCCACCGGATGGAGAACCCTCCGATCTCGCTCCCCCGGTCGCTCGTGAGCGCGCTCAACCTCGTCCTGCTCCAGCGGCAGGTGAAGGTCGGGAACAAGATGACCCGCCGCGTCCAGTCCCTCACCGAGATCGTGGGGCTCGACCCCGAGACGAACGAGCTCATCACCAACTCGGTCTACTCATGGAACCCGTCCGACGACACGTTCCTGTACAGCGGCCATTCGTACATCTACGAGCGCGTGGCCGTCTCCAAGAACTGGACGATGAAGGAGATGGAGCGCGAGGTCCGGCGCCGGGTCGAGATGCTCGATTTCCTTAAGTGGCGGGACTCGCTCGCCACCCGCCAGCAGCCGTTCACGCACCGGGACGTGGGCCGGGTCGTCGCGTCGTACTACAAGGACCCCGCGAACGCCGTCACCGAGACGCGCGCGGAGATGGACCGCGGGAAGGGCGCGCAGAAGGCCCCGGCGGCGTAAAGCCCCCGGTCGCCTCGGCCTCCTTCGCGGAGGTTTCCCCACGTCGGCGGATCGCTCGGCACCGTTCGCTCGTGTAGCGGTCCCGCGGGGGGGTTCGGTGGTCCTCTGGGCCGAGGACTGCCTCGAGGGCCTGCCGCGCCGGGTCGGGGCCGGCGGCGCCGACGTGGTGGTGACCTCGCCGCCGTACAACCGAGGGGTCGCCTACGGGCGATACGACGACCGGCGCCCCCGGGAGGAGTACCTCGCCTGGATCGGACGGGTGGCCGACGCGGTGCACGCGGCGCTCGCCCCTCACGGGTCGTTCTTCCTGAACGTTGGCGGCTCCCCGACCGACCCCTGGCTCCCGCTGGACGTCGCCCAGGAGCTCCGGCGCCGGTTCGTCCTCCAGAACGTGATCCACTGGGTGAAATCGATCGCCATCGAGCGGGCGCTCGCGGGGGCTACGCCCCACCTCACCGGCGACATCGCCGTGGGCCACTACAAGCCCGTGCCCTCCCGTCGATTCCTCCATGGGGCGCAGGAGTACGTCTTTCATTTCACTCACCGCGGCGACGTGTCGTTGGACCGGCTGGCGGTCGGCGTCCCGTACCAGGACAAGAGCAACGTGGCCCGGTGGCGCAGCGGCGGCGCGGATCGGCGCTGCCGGGGGAACACGTGGTTCCTGCCGTACGCCACGATCCGGCGGCGGGTGACCGACCGACCCCATCCGGCCACGTTCCCTCCGGAGCTGCCCGAACGATGTTACCGGCTCCATGGAACGGACCGGATACGACTCGCCGTGGACCCGTTCGTGGGACTCGGCGCCTCCGCCGTGGCGGCCGCCCGGCTCGGACTCCCGTTCGTCGGATTCGACGTCGACGTGCACTACCTTGCGACGGCTTCCCGGCGCCTCCACGAGGCTCTCCCGTCCCCCCGACCCCCAACGGGCCCGCGGGTCAGTCGCAAGTCTCAAGTCCCTGGCCCCCGACGTTGAGACCGATGGAGACTCCCCCCTCGGGACCTGCCGGACCCTTCGAGGGAGCGACTGCGTCCGACTCCCGCCCGCCACGGGAGGACCCGGAGGTCCTGGCCTACCTCCGCGCCCACCTGCTGCCGGCGTTGGGACGCCCTGCGCCTCGCGCCCTCGGGGACGCAGTGCGGCGGGCGATCCGGGAAGAGCACCTCTCCCCCTTGTCGGTCCTCAGCGCCCGACATCGGCACGAGCTGCTGACGCTGATGGAACAACTGGCCGAGGGACGCCGGCGACCGGCGCCCCACGTGCTGGTCCGCCTCACGACCGTGGTCGCAGCGATCCCCGCGGCACCGGACCTCCTCGGGCCCTCGCCCGTCCGACCGGCGCGCTGACCGGTCCTCAGGCCCGTTCGAGGGTTGCGGTAAGGCAGTGGGCGCCCCCGAAGGCACCGGTCAGGTTCTCGAGAGGCACCTCGACGGACTGGAGGCCCACGGCGCGCGCCTCGGGTGTTTTCGGGAAGAAGCGGTCCTCGGCCCGCAAGTCTGTGAACTCCTTCGCTGCGCGGAGATAGAGCCGGTGGTACCGTCGCGGGTCGTGTTCGGCCACCTGTCGCAGGCTCGTGAGCACCCGTTCGGCGTTGCGCGCCACATCGGGTACGACGATCGTCCGGTCCCGGATCGTCAGAAAGTTGGTCGCGTAGCAGAGCTGCTCCAGGGTCGAGATGGGGATCACCCGGAACCCATGGTCGGCCTCGAGGTAGGGGAGGAGCGTCGTCTGTCGGAGCAGGTGGTAGCTCTGGGCATCCCGCACGTACACGTCCACCCGGGCGATCGACAGCATGTCCCGATGGCCGACGGCGATCCCTTCGGCCGGGAAATTGACGTACGTGTCGAGGTGCATGTTCACCATCGGGTCCGGCCGGTCCAGGAGGGGGTGCCGGGGCTGGTGGACGACCCCCACCTCGGGGAAGCCGAGGCCACGTTCCAGCAGCTCCCGGACGCCTGTCGCATTGGTCCGGTCGCCCGTCCCGACGAGGGCGAAGTTGCCCGCCGGCAGAAAATCCCCTCCCTCGAAGGTCCCTTTCTCAATCTGGGCCACCGGCGGTTCGCCGGCCGCCCGCCAAACGAACGACGTGATCTCGGTCTCGCGCCGCCGTTGGGGCTTGGCGAGGCGCCCGACGACGATGCCGCGGTCGGTAACGGCCTGCTGGTCCCGCATGAAGAACAGGTTGGTGAGCGGGACTCGGAGCGTCGTGAAAGAGGCGACCGACCTGGAGCCGCGGCCGCGTTCGAAACGGAGCGAGGGGGCCAGCGTAAGGATCTGGACCAGCTGCTCTCCGTCCAGTCGCTTCACGGTGTCGAGGAACCGGGTCCGGGCGGCGCCGGCCCCGGGCCCCGTAAAGCCGACCGTGTCGACGACGCGATCGCGGAGTTCGGCCGCCACGTCCGGATGTCGGCCGGCCGCCTGGAGCAGGAGCTGGTCGAGGTCGTCGACGTGGATGCCGAACCCGGACCGGAGCGTGTCGACGAGTTCCTCGTGCTCATGCCGAGCTCGCGAGAGGCTGAAGACGCGCTCGTAGAGGCTCGCATACGGTTCCAGTAAGCCGAAGAAGGCCTCCATCCGCGGGGGACGGACGACCACCCGTCGGAGCGGATTCCATTCAGCGATGGCGCGGGCCGGAATCGATACCTCCTCCGGAAGGAGGAGGAGGCTCCGCGGAGGGGGATAAAGGTGCCCGGGGGGAGGCGGCGTCCGTTACGGCGGAGGGTCGTCGGACCCGGGCTTCGACCATTCCTTCATCGGCGTCCGACGCATGCCGGCCATCGAAGCGAGGGCGTTCTTCGTCCCTTCCTTCGTGGCGTGTCCCGCCGCAAGCAGGGCCTCGGCGGTGGCCGCGCCCGCCCGGGCCGCGCCCGACGCGATCGCGGCACCCGCGGACGTGAGACCCCCGGCCACCTGCCCCGGCAGCCGCTTGAATTCGGTCCCGATCGACCGACCGAGGGCGGAGAAATCGTCCTCGATGTCCATCAACGCGTACTTCGTCTCCTTGGCCGTCAAGGAGCCGAGGCGAGCGATCTTTGTGTCCAAGGTCTCGAACTCGATCGCGAAATCGTGGCCCAGGCCCCGCGTCGCGCGTCGAAGTTCGGCCATGTGCCTTCGCAGTTGGGCTTGTTCAGGGGTGTCCATGAGCCGCTCCAGTCGGTCGTTCGTACGGAATCGTGAGATAAAGGCGCAGGGTTCCAGTCGCAACCCCCGCCGGCCCGGCCCCGCTAGCCGCCCATTCGTCGGTCCCGCCGACGGCGTTTCCCGCCCTTCGGTCCGGTCGGCGGAGTCGTCGCGCGGGGGGTACGTCCGGGTTCCGGAGCGGCGCGACGGGTCTGCTCCTTCCCGCTCGCCCAGCGAACCAGCAGCTCGATCCCGAGCCGCTGCGGTTCCGTGACGACGAGCTCGCCGTTCAGCTGGTGCGTCAAGAGCCGAGCCGCTTTTTCGTACTCCGGGTTCTCCGACTTGATCAGGACCATCGTGAAGCGGAACGGCTTCACGGAGCCCAGCTCGTGGGCGCGTCCGAGGGCGTATTCCATCGCCCGGTCGAGGTTTCCGCTCTTGGTCCGGCCATCGGTGTCGGTGTACGCCTCCGGCAGGCCGTCCGTGACGAGGAACATTTCCTTTCGGTTGGCGCGCGACGCTCGAAGAAGGAGGAAGGCCGTCCGCAGCGCCTCCCCGGTGTTCGTGAACGACCCCGGCGGCGTCTCCCACAATTGGAGGAGGTCCAACAGACGCACTTCGTTGTCGAACGCCACGACGTCGATCGTGGCGTCCGGGTGTCGACGACGTACCGCGACGTAGAGGGCCAGCAGCGCCTTCTTGGCTGCGGGCAGCTTCTCGGACTCTCCCATGCTCCCGGATTTGTCGAGGGCGAGAACGACGTGGACCCGCTCGGCGAGTATCTCTCGGAAGACATAGCTCGTCGATTCATCGATGTGACGAGACCCCGCTTGTCGCGCCGCGAGGATCGACGACGGGATGTCCAGATGGGCGACCTCGTCCGGGATCCGTAGTCGGGCCTTCTCGTACACGCCGGTGGACGCGCCGCCTTTGAGGCTCATTCGGACATCCCCGGGCAGGGCCCGGCTTTCGGCCTCGAGCACGAGCCGCGCGAACCGTTCCACCAGCGAGTACGTGATCGAGAGCTGGCCGTTCTTCTCCGAGACGAGCCCGCGTTCCGAGAGTTCCCGTTGGAGTCGCTGCTCTTCGGCTTGTCGGGCCCACTGGTCGGCGTCCCGTTGGGCCCTCCGCTGCGCTTCCGTCCGCTCCTCCTCGAGTCGACGTCGTTGGGTCTCGGCCTCCTTCCGTTTCGCCTCCGCCTCTCGGGCGAGCGCTCGCTCGCGCTCCGAGATGTCCCTCGTTACGCTGGTTTCGAGCTCCTCGTGCTGGCGCGGGGTGAGCCGGGCCAGCGCTTCGGAGAGCTCCGACGGGGTCAGCGCCCGACCCACGGGAAGCAGCGTCGCGATGGGAAGAGTGCGTTCCTTCCGCGGGGGAGATTTCGCACGCGAGCCCCGGCCGAACAATCTGCGGAGGAATGCGGCGATCTTCGCGAAGAACGCGCGGAGGCGTTCCCAGAGGCTGGGAGGCGGCGGGGGTTGCATCCAAGAAGCCGTGGGGAGCAGCAGCGCGCGCTGGATGTCCTCGAGCACTGCACCGCCGAGGATCGACCCCAAGTGGATCTGACGGGCCTCCGCAAGGCGGGCCTCGAGGGCGTCCATCTCCCGACGAAGCTCGTCGGCCCGGGCCGCGCGGTCGAGCTCGATGGTGTGGGTCCGTCGGTCGTATTCTTCGAGCACCCGGGCCACTCGGGTCGAGGCCTGTCGCTTGAGCAGCTCCCGGAGGCGGGCGATCCTGCGACCGAGCTCGACGTTCTCCGGGGCCCGCGTTTGGAGCAGGTCCCGTACGCCGCCGGGGCCCCGCTCGGCCAGCGCTTCGATGACCGCCGCGCTGTCGATCGCCGACAGCAGGTCGTCGCTTTCGACGTCCTCTACGACGTTCGAACAGTCCGGTAGCGGGACGTCCACTTCAGCCGGCGGTGCCGTCATCCGTCGGCTCCTCGGCACACGTGAACAAGGAATACTTCTCGACCAGAGCGAACTCGGCGAGCGCCGCCGGCCAGGGACCGAGAGATGCCGGCGGGTGTTCCCGCTCCTGGACGTGGGTCACAAAGATGTGGAACCGAGGAAACATGTCCCCCTTGTTCTGGGCCTGGGTCTGGAGGGGGCCATCGGGCAGCAAGCGACGGCCTTCCCCGATCAATCCCTGCGCCTCATCCTCTTTGGATTTGAGCACATCCCGGAAATAGCGGCACCAGTAGACCTTCGCACTGTCCTTCAACGACGGCTCCAGATGCTGGTCGAGGAACTCCTGCACCCGCTTGGAATTCTGCTGGAACGAGTCCCCACTGCGCGCCCGGATCCGGCCCCGCATGGCATGCAGGAGACCCGCCCGCAGGTCTTCGAGCAGAGGGACGGGGTGGCTCCCCAAGGTCCCGTAGGCCTCCGCCCGCGCGATCACATCGAGCAAGGTCCGGTTCGACCCGACCTCCCCCATGTCGGGATCCTCATCGGACATCCGCAGCCGCCACGCCTCGATCATGCGGACCCCAGCGTCGAGGAGGATCTCCGGAACATAACCGGCCGCCGTCTCGGCGCGCGACCGGTCGACGATCTGGCGATTGGCGGAGTGGCGTTTGTTGAACCCGACATGCAGGCTCGTCAACCGGTCGGAGAGGGGGTCGTTGATGTTGTCGAGGTCGGAGAGGTTCGAGGTGCACACGGCGACGAACAGCGCCGGAAAACTCTCGCGCGACTTAGAAGGGGTAACCGTTCCTTCCTGCAGCGATTGGAGCAGCACGTTCTGCGTGCCCAGAGGGAGCTTACCGATCTCGTCGACGAGGAGGAGGCCCCGATTCGCTTGCAACAGCTTTCCCGGTTCGAGCACGAGGGGGCTCATCGGGTCCCCGATCTCCTCGAGCTTCCGCAGGTTCACGTTCCCCGTCAGGTGATCCGGGAACACTTCGCTGGAACCCTGAAGTCGCGCGAAGCCGTATCCCTCCCGACGACGCACCCGCACCGCAGGAACCTTGGCCGGGTCGACGGTGGCGGGGTCGAACGCGGCGACCTCCCCGGTCGGGGAGAACCGACGGCGGCAGATCGGGCACGGCGGCAGCCGCTCGGCAACGTCCGGGTTGACGAGGCTGAGCGGATCGTCCCCCACGGGGCACCCGTCGACGACCCAGAGGTCTTTCGGGAAGAGGCCCCAGAGCTCCTTGGCCAGGGAGGTCTTTCCGGCGCCCGACGGCCCAAAAAAGAGCAGATGGGCGCCCGAGACCAGCGCCGCCACCAGGTCCTCATACGTTTCGGTGGGGAGGACGGTATGCGGGAAGAGGGCGGCCACGGCCTCCGTGTGGGAGAATCCGTGCTTCCGGGTCTCGGCGATCCGATGGAGAATCTCCGCCCGGAATAACTCGTTGGGGGTCTGGACCGGAGCCCCAAGCGCCCGGAGCTGCGCCGCGGTGGTACGGGCGCCGACGGACGGAGCAGGCCGGGCGCCAGCGGAGGGCACGTCAGCCACGAGGCCGCCGAGCCCGGGCGCGTCTAATTAGCTTTTGCTCGGGTCGAAATTCCGGCGGCACTGGCCACCGGTGGAGGGGGTCCCAAGAGAGTAGATTTAAGTACGAATCCCCAGTGGGCGGCCCCACCCCGATGGCCGACAAAGAGTCCACGACGAAGAAGCCAACCCTGGCCCGCACCGTCAAGGACAAGTGGCGCTCGAAGCGCTCGTACAAGCTCCGGGCCCCAGGGATCTTCCAGCACGTGGACTTGGGCGAGACCGTGGCCACCGAACCCGAACAGCTCGCGGGTCGGACGATCGAGGTCACGCTCTCGGAGCTCGGGGGCGGCGCAGACATCTCGAAGGCCCACATCAAGCTCCGATTCCAGGTCGAGCGAATCAGTGGCGAGAACGTCGCCGAGACGCGTTTCATCGGCCACGACCTCACCTCCGACTACGTCCGCCGCCTCGCGCGACGAAAGCGCTCAAAGATCGACGCGTCGCTCCTCGTCACCACCAAGGACGGGGTCCAGATGCGGCTCAAGCCCGTCGCGGTGGGAGAGCATCGACTGCAATCGCGCCTCCGCAGCGAGCTGCGAAACAAACTTCGACAACTCCTGGTGGACGAGGCGGCCAAGCGAACGGCCGCCGACTTTGTCCGCGAGATGCTCCAGGGCGACCTGGGCAAAACGCTCTCCCAGGGTCTCCGCACGCTCTATCCCCTCAAAAAAATCGAGATCCGCCGGTCCGAGATCCTCGGCCCGATCGCCGACGAGGCAGCTCCCGCAGGCGTGGATACCCCGCCCGCCGAGACTGGCCCGTCCGGACCCGCCGCTCCCGACGCTCCCCCCGCGGACGAGAGCGTGGTCCCGGCGGCGTGAGCCCTCTCTCCGATCGCGACGGAGTTCCCGACCGGGCGGCGCACCGTCGGAGTGGCTCAGCCGGGTAGAGCACGGGACTCATAGAGCGCCCGAGCCCCCGCTCGGTCGCTGGAGAGATCCTGGGGTCGGGGGTTCAAATCCCCCCTCCGACACATTTCATCGGTTTCTCGCCGAGAAGCCTCGGCAATTGACCATTCGCATGTCGGGGACATGAACCAGCTAGATGCCCGTCCGGGATGGGGGGTGGGTTTTGAACGCCTGCGGTGCAAAAACGTGTTGATTTCGGAGTCAGCCCGTCGATTTCAATCGATACGAGACTGAACTGATTCAGTATATGTACGGCCCTTCAGGTTCGCACCCGGGGTGCCATGGCGGCGCTCCTCGAGGTCCGTGATGTCGGTTAGTATGAATCGGCGATGGCTGTTCGAGAAGCGGCCTGAAGGCCCGGTCGGCGCCCATAATTTCCGGTGGACCCAAGCAGAGATTCCCTCGCCCGGGGAGGGTCAGATGTTGGTGAGGAACCTCTGGCTTGACGTCGCCCCGACGCAGGTCCTGAGTCTGACGGCCCCACCGGAAGCGGGCGGAAGGCCACCGGGGACCCTTATGGAGGGGTTCGCGTCCTCGCAGGTCATCGAGTCGAGGATCCCCCAGTTCTCCCCAGGGGACATCATCTACGCCGCCTCCGGCTGGGAGGATTATTCCGTGATCGATGGGAAGGGGTACTGGGACGCCATCAAGGTCTCTCCCGGCGTCTCCCCTAACCTGGCCGCGGGTGCGCTCGGGATCACCGGGATCGTCGCGTACTTCGGAGTGACCGAGGTCGCTACACCGCGCCCCGGCGAGACTTTCGTCGTCTCTGCTGCGGCGGGTGGTGTCGGGTCGATCGCCGCGCAGGTCGCCAAGATTCTGGGGCTGCGGGTCATCGGGATCGCGGGCGGGAAGGAGAAGCGCGATTGGCTGCTCAGCGAAGCTAGGGTCGATGGCGCCATTGACCATCGGAGCGAGAAGGTGGCCTCTCGACTCGACGCACTCTGTCCAGAAGGGATCGACATCTACTTCGACAATGTCGGCGGGCCGATCCTGGACCTGGCGCTGGAGCGCCTACGCTCCCACGGACGGATCGTGCTCTGCGGGACCACGGCCCGATACCGCCCGACCACGCGTGTTCCCGGGCCGTTGAACTACGCCCAGCTGATCATGGTGAACGGACGAATGGAGGGGCTCCTGGGCAGAGATTACTTCCATCGTTTCCCCGAGGCGATCGCATCGCTCAAGGGGTGGTTGGACTCCGGACAGCTCAAGACGAAGGAGGACGTCGTGGTGGGGCTGGAGTACGCCCCCGCGGCTCTCGCCCGCCTTTTTTCCGGGGACAACGTCGGGAAGCAGCTCGTTAAAATTGCTGATCCTCCACTGAATGTCGATGCTACCAAAGTTCTCATCGGGGGATCTTCTTAACGACTGGACGCTGGACCGGCCAGATGGTTTCGGTCCCCCCGCTCTCAACGGGGCACCGGAAACGCGTCTGTTGATCACCGCGAGGGAGGTGGAGGGCCCCGCCCGGGGATATCCCCACCCCGCAACAAGGCCCGCTGCAGCTACTGGCCTCCTGGTCGGGAGCACGGGGAGTATCGCTTCCAGAGGTACAGGAAAAAGGCTAGGGCGAGAAGGTCCCCCCCGACCACCGGGACCACCGCTAGACCCGTTCCGAGTTGACTGATGAAGCCCTGAGGTGCGAGCGAAACGAACACCAGTCCGGCCGCCAAGGCCGTGAACTGGAGCTCGTTCTCGTGCCGCCCCGCATGTCGGACGACCCAGAAAAGGGCGAGTCCACCTGCACCTACCACGAAGGTTGAGACGAGCACGGGCACGGTGACTGTGTTGATCAGTACCCCGCTCCCGATGGTGAGCGCCCAGTAGAACCCCGCTCCGAGCACGAAGAAGGTCAAGGGGCGGGCCGTGGGAGTGGGGTTCGGAGGAAGAAGCCATTGAGACGGCGCGCGCCTCGCCGCGAGAACCAGCGCTCCGATGAGCGCTCCGCAAATGCCGAGAAGGACGGGGGGGACCCAATAGTGGCGCAGGTACGCGCTCACGAGGAGGAGGGTGAAGATGCCATCCGCTGCGAGGCCGACCAGGGCTAGATGGGCCTGGCGAATCTTGACGAGGCTCATCCCTCGGGTCTCAGGAAAAGCGAGGTCGAACTCCACGAGCGGGAGGGAGACGCTGAAGAGGGGATGGACGACGATGACCAGCTGAGTGGCGAGAACCCAGTTTACTCCCAGCAAGTGGCTGTAGCCCGGGGGTCCACCGAAGATCGTTTGTGAGGGGTTGAAAAGTGTCGCCGCCCCGATCCCTTCGTTGAGAAGACCGTACGCTGCGCCCAGTAGCAAGACGGAGGCCCAGCCCAACTTCCACCGAATTCGGGCTTCCCGTATCAGGAGGACCGCCAGACCGTAGGAACCAAGGTTCTGTGCGAGGAATAGAAAGAAGATTGGGGGAACTCCGACCAGGTACGAGAGTTGAGACGACCCGCTCAGGTACTCCACCTGCGGCGCGAGCAGGACGAGGAAGAGGACCGGGTGATGGCGGAGGAAGGATCGGAGTCTGACGAACGGGGGAGGTGAAGGGGGCGGCATCTGTGGTGACACAGGAAACGGACGTGGGGCCATCGCCGAATCTTGCTCGGCAACTCCTGGAAGATTCGCCTACATGAACCCCTCTGAAACGGAGGGTTCAGTCCTCGAAAAAGCGCCAATCGAAGACCGCCGCCACTCGCAACCCTCGACCGCGCGCCTTACTCCAGCGGGCCCCGGCGAAAGGAATCCGGGTAGTCGTTACCAACCAACGGCTGGATACCTCGACCCCATGGGGCCGGCTCGCGCGGAATGTCCTCGCGGCGATCGGAGAGTATGAGCGCGAATTGACCCTCGAGCCTTCGAAGGTCAGTCGCGAGCGGGCGAGCGCGAAAGGGGTAGGTTTGCTGAGGTCGCGTGGCGCCGCGCCACTCTTCACAAGACCCGGAAGCTCATCGCGGTCGGTCCTCGACCGCGCGTGTCCCGATTCAAACCCACGGTCACGCTCTAAACACTCGGACCTGAAGGACTCAGCTCACCGTCTTCGAATCGTCGTGCTCGAGCCGTCCGAGGGGCTTGTACGTAAGTACCGCCACCCCGCTCTTGCTCGTCAATGAATCGACAAGTTGGAACCGTTCGGGTGGGAAGCCGTCCTCGAATAGCCGCGCGCCCCTCCCCGCTACGACGGGGAAGACTGCGAGGCGCAAAAGGTCGAGAACATTCGCTTTAATCAGTGACCCGACAAGCGTGGGGCTGCCGTGCACTCCAATGTTTCTGCCGGGTTGATTCTTAAGGGCTAAGACGTCGTCTCGCAGATCGCCGCTAAGGAGGTGCGCCTCACCTTTCGTGGGCCAAGTGACCGACTTCAAGGTCCTTGACACCACATACTTTGGAACCCCGTTGATGTGGCTCGCAAATGGCTCGATATCCGAATCGGGCCAAAAGTGAAGCCACTCTTCGTAGGTCTTCCGTCCCAGGAGCATCGCATCTTCATCCGCAATCTTCGAGGCGGAGTCTCTCTCGACTTGTTCATCTATACTCTCCATGATCGCCGCACGAACCGAGTCAAACTTTGCGACGCCGTCGAGCGTCAGGATCATGTGTGCAACTAGAGTTCTCGGGAAAGGCAATCCCTCGCCTCCCGTAGATGATCGAACGATCGGGCTCGAGCTTTAGTCGCCTGTCTCAGTTTCCTCATCGCCCTTTCCCGACCGCCGCCCGTTGATCGAACCCGAACATGCCGAGTCCGTAAAAGATTCGTCGGTCGCTTCTTGTTCGGGTTCGCCCCGCGAGCTTCTCGCGCGCCGACCGCGGTCCGGCCACCGACCGCACGCTCCGCTCATGAGGGTCGCGTGCCGCGTAAACGAGCCCTCGCTACGCAGAACCAATCTCTGCTTCCGGAAAAGGGCCGGTTGCCTACCCCCGGACAATCAGTCCAACCGCTCGCTCCGTTTTCTAACGAGGGGGTTGTGTAAGCGGGGGTCCCTCGATCAGGAAGGTGGGTCGCTCAATAGCATGGTACAGAATCCGAAGAATCCTGTCCTGCCAGGCCCCGATCCCCCACATGAGGAGCGGCTAGGTGCACCTCATGCACCACCCGCCGGGGTGCACCAGGTGCACCCCCGCTCCGGAGGCCCGCTGGATGCGCGAGTGGAGTCATCTCGCTTTCACGTAATTGCGCAATCCCGCTGTCCTGATGATGGTCAGGTTGGGGATATGAAGAATTCAGTAAGGTCCCCCTCCGACAACATTTGCCGATTTCTCGCCGAAAAACGTCAACGGTTGACCATTCAAGGGTTTGGGATTCGAACCCATCATAACGCCCTTAGGAAGCGGGTGGGCCCTCTGTGGGGTCGCTCTCCAACAGAGGGAACAATTTGGTCAGTCATCGGAGGCGCTTTCCGAGGAGTTTGAATTTCATTCACCCTACGAGGACACCGCCCTTGGGGGGAGCCACCCGTTCAATTGGTCACATGGGGTCTCGTCGCGCCGATAGACGGGGTCTATTACGAAGCGCCATGCGAGTGGGCTGGTGTAAAGGGAACTGCACTCATGTCGGAGAAGAGGCAAGCACATAGGGGAAGCCGGCGTGGTCTTTCCGATGGGAATGCCGCGGAGTCCCGCGAGCCTCGTCGGTCTGACGATAGCCATCGGGGCATTGATTCTTTCGTCGACCGCCGGGGGCTTACCCGTGAGGACCTCAGCGGGCACCTTCATCCATGCGCCGAGCGGTATGGCCGCCCCGGGATCGCCCAGAGCAGCATCGCTGTATCCCGAGATTTTCACCGAGGTCGGCCTTCCGTCAGGATCGCTGTGGAATGCGACGCTGAACGGGCAGACGCAGAGTGGGGTCGCGCCGTCGTCGATCGTGTTTTCGGAGCCGAACGGAACGTATGCGTACACCATCACCGGCCCCTCCGACTGGCAGTTGGTGCAGCCAGCGGCGACAGGGACGGTGCATGTGGCGGGAGCCCCGAACACGGTCGTGGTACCGAGCATCGGCGTGGGATTCGCCCCCTACGGGATCGTGTATGACCGCTCGAACGGGGACCTGTATGTGGCGAACGCCGGTTCGAACAGCGTGACGGTGATCGATGGGGCCACGAATCAGGTGGTGGTGCCGAGCGTCGGGGTGGGGAACAGTCCCCGTGAGATCGCGTATGATGCGTCGAACGGGGACGTGTATGTCGCGAACGCCGGTTCGAACGACGTGACGGTAATCGATGGGGCGACGAACCAGGTAGTGGTGCCGAGCATCGGCGTGGGCACCGCCCCCTTTGGGATCGTGTATGATGCGTCGAACGGGAACTTGTATGTCACGAACTCCGTTTCGAACAACATGACGGTGATCAATGGGGCGACGAACCAGGTGGTGGTGCGGAGCTTGGGAGTCGGGTCCGCCCCCTATGGAATCGAATATGATCAGTCAAATGGGTTTCTCTATGTGGCCAACGCCGGTTCGAGCAACGTGACGGTGATCGATGGGGCGACGAACCAAGTGGTGGTGCCGAGCATCGGCGCGGGGTCCGGCCCCAATGGGATCGCGTATGACCCCTCGAACGGGGACCTGTATGTGGCGAACGCCGGTTCGAACAACGTGACGGTGATCGATGGGGCAACGAACCAGGTGGTGGTACCGAGCATCGGGGTGGGGACCGGTCCCGATGAGATCGCGTATGACCCGTCGAACGGGTATCTGTACGTGACGAACGTAAATTCGCAGAATGTGGTGGCGATCGACGGGGCGCCGGATAGGGTGGTGGGTCCGAGCCTCGGAGTGGGGAACGGCCCCATTGGAATCGCGTTTGACCCCTCGAACGGGTATCTGTATGTGGCGAACTTCGGTTCGAGTAACGTGACGGGAATCGACGGAAACGGGTTGATGGCGTCCGGCTGGAAAGTGGCGCCGAAGTATCCGGTAACCTTCACGGAGACCGGCCTGCCGTCGGGAACCATCTGGTTGGTGACGCTGCACGGGATGACGGGAGGTTCCGCCGCGACGATGATCAAGTTCCAAGAGCCCAACGGGACGTATACGTTTACCATCGCCCCGCTTGCCGGCTCGACCGCAGCGATGTACCGCGGAAGCGTCCTGGTGCAAGGCGGCCCGGCCGGGGTCGCGGTCGCATGGACCCCGGCGACGTACATCGTGACTTTCACAGAGACGGGCCTCCCGTCGGGGACCAGTTGGTCGGTGACAGTGAACGGGGCGCCGCAGAATTCGACTTCCTACACCATCACGCTCGCGGAGCCCAACGGGACGTATGTGTACACGATCGGATCGGTGAGTGGCTATGCCGTCGCCCCCATATCCGGGTCGGTGACCGTGAAGGGATTCGACGTAACTCCGTCGGTCATGTTCTCTCGTGTCCCTCTTTCCCCAAGCCCGGGGCTCCTCGGACTCCCCGGAGCCGAGGGCTACTTCCTTCTGGGAGGCCTCGCGGCCGTCGGAGTGACAGGAGCGGTCCTCGGGCTGCTACTCGGTCGGAGGCAGGCGCGCGTCAGGTAAGGGAGTTCGAAACGGGCACGCTTTGTGACCGGGAGCCCCACCGTTGACTGCTCGAACCAATTTTTGACGAAGGGATTACGTAGGGATGGACCCGCTCTGACGGATAAATCGCCCCGCAGCCGCCATGTGGGGGATATGAAGAATTCAGTAATGTCCCCCTCCGACAAGATGGATTTGAGCTCCTGGGGAAAGTGAAACCCCCCTCCGGAAATGAGTGGTTTGGCAAAGGTTGGGTCTTACGAATGCTGAGCCGGCGAACCGGGATGGAGCCCGGAGCGCGGTGTCCCTTACGTCGTGGTGGACGAACGGTTCGCCCCTGAAAGGATTGCCTCGATGACTTCGGCCTTCGCGTCCGCGTAATTCTGCTGGTACTTCCAGGTCCGTCTCGCGAGATTCCGCTTGGTCTGAGCGTACAGGTCACGGGCAGCCCGACTTGCGCGCAGTCGGTCCCTCATGTTTAGCATCCTCCCGATCTCGCTTGACCCCGACGAAAAGACGTGCAGATTGACGTCGATGTCGGGTCCTTTGAACATGCGATGTTCGTGCCAGCCAGGCTCCCGATGTCGGAGAACATAGCCGGCCGCTTCGAGGGCCGGGACATACGAGGACTCGTCGGCGGAGTTAGCGACGACGAGCAGGATGTCGATGATCGGCTTGGCCACGAGCCCGGGTACTGCGGTGGAGCCGACGTGTTCGACCCGAATCGCTCGGGCGTCCAGAGCCGCCTGGATCCGTTCGGTCTCGCGTGCGAACTGTTGGGGCCACATCGGGTCGTATTCCACGAGTAGGACTGGGCCGTCGAGGTGCGCGGGTTCACCGATCGTAGCTTGCCGAATCTGATCGTCGGTCATCGGGGCGGCAAGTCTGTGAGAGTCTGTCAATCTTGAACCGCCTCTTCTCCGGGACTGACCCCAGCGGAAGTCAAGAGACATGCGGTCGAGGGCCCCACTAAGCCGTCATCTCGACCGGTCGCCGAACTATTCCGCCTTTCACCGGGGGTTGAGCGGGTTCGTCTCCCGGGCGCATCCGACTTTCCCGCCGGAAAAGGGCGCCCCCTGTGACAAGAATTCTTGGTGTCGACTATTCGAATCGATGGGTATCGACGGGATTGACTTATGGGGGGACTCCCCGCGGGGGAGCCCAAATCACCCTCTGGCCGTGCTGGGGGGGATTTGAACTATTCGGTAGTTCCGGCCTCCGAAACCTCGAATACTTCTCGCCGGATCCCGGGATGAGGAAGGACGTGTCAACTTCCACCGCCGCTCCACTCCGTACGATGAAGGCGTGGATCCTCGATCGTTACGGTCCCCCGGAGGGTCTGACACTCCGAGATGTCCCGTTCCCCGCCTTCAGGGACGATCACGAAGTGTTGGTCCGCGTCTACGGGGCCTCGGTAAACCCTGCCGACCGACACCAGCTGAACCCACCGCTCATCTTCCGGAGACGGCAGGGCTTCCTCCGACCGAAGGTGGGACGTCCCGGACTCGATTTGGCCGGCCGTGTGGAGGTGGTCGGTACGGGCGTGAAGGAGCTTCGTGTGGGGGACGAGGTCTTCGGCGTGGGCCGTGGCGCATTTGGTGAGTACGCTATCGCCGACGAAACCGAAGTGGCGCTGAAACCGACCCGGCTGACCTTTGAACAGGCCGCAGCCGTACCCATCGCAGCCACCACGGCCCTTCAAGGCCTCCGCGATAAGGCCCAGGTACGGCCGGGCCATCGGGTTCTGATCAATGGTGCGTCGGGTGGGGTCGGTACCTTCGCCGTGCAGATCGCCAAGTCCCTTGGCTCAGAGGTTAGCTGTGTCTGCAGCCCCCGGAACGTGGAGTTGGTCAGGTCCCTCGGAGTCGATCGAATTTTCGATTACTCCCGGGAGGACTTCACCAAGAGCGGCCAGCGCTACGACGTCATCTTCGATACCCAACTGAACCACTCGCTGGCGGCGTACCGGGGGGTCCTCGATCCTCACGGACTGCTGTTGATTGTCGGGGCAGGGCCAGGTACGGTCTCCCGACTCCTCCTCCGGTTGATCAAGACCACACTCGGAGCGCGAATCGTGGGGCCCAGGACGAAGTTCTTCGTCGCGAAAGTCAACAAAGGAGACCTGGTTGTCCTCAAGGAGCTCCTGGATACCGGGATATTAATTCCGGTGATCGACAGGCGCTACCCATTGAATCAGGTTCCGGACGCTCTGAGGTATCTCATCGAAGGACACGCTCGAGGAAAGGTGGTCATCAACGTGGAACAGGACAGCCACGTCACCGCGGGATCAGAGACCCCGAAGCCGACCGTTCGAACCATTTCCTAACGACCGGGGTGTGTGAAAGGGCGATTCCCGGTGGGAGCGGCGGGTACTTAGGCAGCCGCAGGCGGCGGGTCGGACCCGCCGAGTCGTGGCTCCTTCAAGAGGGCCGGGGGACACAGGCGACGTGCGGCGGCCTCCTGACCGGACTGTGCGGCGAACTCCTCTCGGCCGAAGTTGCCGCTGCTGGGTCGAGTTGGGGTAGAACCCCAGGTGGTTTCGCCCTCACCCTCCATGCCCTTCGTGAGAGGTGAGGAGGGGGGATGAAAATCAGAGGGACGTTCATTCCGGAACCGGACCGAAGAACTCGAGCCAGTTGCCGTCAGGGTCGCGGGTGTAGACTATGTTTTCATGTTTTTCCCGGATTCGGGCTACGATCGGGAGCTTCCGGCGGCGAAGGTCGCTCTCCCACGCTTCTACATCGGATACGCGGAACCCGAGATGGTCGAACTCCGTTCCTTTCCGAAAGGGTTCGTAGTAGCGGGTCGATTGTGGGTAGTAGTTGAGTTCCACGCGTTGCACGGCGCCGGGGAAAATGAGGTGAACCCAGCGCCCGCCATGCCCCATCGTACCCCGATTGTGGATCCGGAAACCGATCTTCCGGTAGAATCGCAGGGATCGCGGGAGGTCGCGAACCCTGAGACCGCTGTAGACGAATTCGACTTTGACCTTCGGCATGACAGGAACCATGCGACGCGCACGCATATATCCTGCCGGCGCGAACTGCCCGGTCACCACCGTCGAATGACGGGCGGGCTTTCTTGCACCCCCCTACTGGGCAGGGCTCGGAGATTGTATGGGATGTCCCTTTCCCGCATCCGTTCGGATGCCTCGGCGGACGGGAATCCCCCGAGCCATCTGTGGATCCTCCGGAGCTCCACGGTCGCATGCGAGACGGAGACTGCGTTGAATGGGCCCCGAGTCAGGAAACGGAAACCTGTGGCTGGTAGGGTCTCTGACAAGATCCGGCTCCGGAAGGTGAAGGCTTCCGACCTTCCGACGTTCTTCGAGCATCAACTGGACCCCGTGGGTAATCGCCTGGCGGCCATCACCGCCAAAGACCCGACGGACCGGGCGGCAGTCGTGGCGCATTGGACCAAGGTCTTCCGGGACCCGAACATCGTCTGGAGGACCGTTCTTGTCCACGGTCGCGTGTTGTGGAATGTGGTATTCTTCGAACTCTTCGGGAAATCCTCCGTTGCCTATTGGTTCGACCGCGGGGTCTGGGGTAGGGGGGTGGCTCCCAGGGCACTACAGAAGTTTCTCCGGTTGGTCCACGTCCGCCCTCTCTTTTTCCGCGGAGCGAGGGACGACTTTGCCTCCGTCCGGCTGTTGGAGAAGTGCGGGTTTACGGTGGTCGGCCGGGCGAGAGGTTTCGCGCCCGCACGCGGCAAGATGATTTCGGAGTTGATCCTTCGGCGCGACGCGCCCTAACCGCGCTTCCGACGTCAAACGCGAGCGGCCAACACGGGAACCGTGGGCCCAGATTCGGCCCGGGAGTGCCGTCCCGGCCCGGTGGCCCCACCCTCGGAGGGTCGCTTATTTTTTCGCCGCCATCTTACGGATGGCGGCCGAGTCCTCGTTGAACGCGGTCTCGAGGTTGCCCAGCACGACCTTCTCCAGCTCGGCCGGTGGGACCATCTTGGAATGGAAGTCCCCGATGACGTTGATACCGGTCTTCTCTCCCTTCGGGGTGTAGTAGAACATGAACTTTGATCCCGCGAGGGGTCCCTCCATCGACTGGATGAGCATCGCCACGGGAGGGAACATGGTCACGCGGTTCGACACTTTGACCCAGTTTCCCTGAACGTTCTGCTCCCAAGAGGTCTTCATCCGATTCTCGCCATCGGGCTCGGCGCGAAGATTACGTCGATTCGCATGGGATTCGCCGTGATCCACCGGCGAGTCGATGAACTTCCAGACGGTTTCGAGCGGCGCGTCGAAGTGGCTTCCCAAATCCTCGATATGTACCATGGGCGGGCTAGCACGCCGGCTTACTTGAAGGGAGTTGGGCACGAAAGGATACCGACCGTCGGGCTAGCCACCCCACTGAGTAGCACGGACCGGGGGGAGCTCGTGGGGGAATCGAGCATCGATCTCGGGGGAGCTGCCCGGTGGGTCCCTACCCCTCTGCGACTCCGGGCGCCTTCCGTAGACCCCTCCGGAGGTCTCCGCCAGAGCCGGTAAGGGCGGGGGCCGGCCCTAGGCGGCCCTCCGAGCGGGACGGAGTGGCAGTTCGGGCGCGAGGGAGCCGAGTCCCGGGATCCGGCGACGTTTCTCGATGTATGTGATGGACCGGCTCACCGTGATGTTGATGGCAAGGTAGAAAATCGTGAGGATGACGAACGCTTCCAGCGGCCGCCCCAAGTAGTACGCGACCGACGACCGAGCCCACCCGAACAGCTCGAGGATGGTGATGTAGCTCAGGAGCGTGCTCGTCTTGAACGTGCTGATCCATTCGTTCGCGAGGGGCAGCGTGACCAGGCGCAACCCTTGGGGAAGGGTGACGCGTCCGAAGATCTGGACGGTGGACATGCCGAGGGACCGGCCGGCATCGACCTGGGTTCGGTCCACGGATTGGAATCCGCCGCGCAGCGCCTCGGCCTGGTAGCCGGTCGTGTTGATCGTGAGAGCGACCAACCCGGCCCAGAAGGCGGACGACTCCCCGAACAGCACGAGCGTCGGCTCGGTGAACAGAAAAACGTAGTACACCAGAAGGATCTGCACCAGAGCCGGAGTGCCTCGGATGATCGCGACATACCCCGTAGCGACCCCATAGGCCGCTCGAACGAGGACGTTCGCCGCGCGGCCTTTGAGACCCAGGGGGGAAGTGGCGGTCACCGTCCGGGACCACCGGGCCGGTCCGAACGCGCGCACTATCGCGAGAGGTTGCGCCAGAAAGAACCCGAAAGCGAACGCAAGCATAGTCAGCCCCAACGAGGTTTCTGCAGGCCCCAGGCCCTGAGGAAGTTCTCGAAGGATGAACGGGATATTGAACAGCCCAATGGCTCCCATGAGGAAGAACGCCGCCGCACCCCCCGCCAAGGTCGCTGCCCCGAGGATCCAGGGCCTTCCCGGACCTTCGAAGGCCGTCCGAATCCGGCCCGGAGCTCGCGGGCCGTCCGGCGGGGCCGGTGGAACGGACCTGTCGAGATCGTCCGGGAGGGGCGGTTGCACGGTCGCGGTCACCTCAGGATCTTTCCGACGAAGGCCTTGGTCCGCTCATGGCCGGGTCGGTCGAAGATCTCCTCGGGCGTTCCCTGTTCGAGAATCCGGCCGTGGTCCATGAACGCGATCGCGTGAGCCGCCTCCCGGGCGAATCCCATCTCGTGACTGACCACGACCATCGTCATGCCGTCGCGGGCGAGCTGGCCCATCGCGTCCAAGACCTCATGGATGAACTCCGGGTCCAGTGCGGAGGTTGGCTCGTCGAACAGCATCACCTTCGGGTCCATCGCGAGCGCGCGGGCGATCGCGACGCGCTGCTGCTGCCCTCCCGAGAGCTGCGCCGGGTAGGCGTCGAGCTTGTCCTTCAGTCCCACCCGCTCGAGCTCGAGGACCGCCTTTACTCGCGCGGACTTCCGGTCCATCTTCTTGACGTGGACCAGCCCGAGCATGACGTTGCGGACCGCCGTCAGGTGCGTGAAGAGGTTGAACGATTGAAAGACGGTCCCGATCTGTTGCCGGACCCATTCCGGCCGGACCGCGGGGTCGTTCACCCGCACGCCGTCCAGGAATACCTCCCCCGAGTCAGGGGGAATGAGCAAGTTGGTGCACCGCAAGAGAGTGGATTTCCCCGAGCCCGAAGGTCCGATGATGCAGAGCACCTCGCCCTTCTCGACGTCGAGGTCGACGTCGTGCAATACGTGCAGGTCGCCGAACGATTTGTTCAGCGCCCGGACCCGGAGAACGGTCACGACTGCGCCGCCTCCAGCCCGGGGACCCGAGACACGTTCTCGAGGGACCGGACCGCGCTCGTGAGCAAGAAGGTCAGGATGAAATAGAAAATCGCCACCTCGATCCAGAGGATGAGCGGCCCTTGGAGGCCGTAATGCAAGGACGGGAAGAGCTCGTTGTACCCGCTCCCGGTGATTTCTAGCCAACCAATGAGGCTCAGAAGGGAGGTGTCTTTGATGACCGAGGAGAATTCGTTCCCGAGGGCCGGCAGCGAGACCCGGAACGCCTGAGGAAGGACCACGAGAAACATCGACTGGGTCCGAGAGAGCCCGATCGAGTCCGTCGCCTCGGTCTGGCCGGCGGGGACCGATAGGATTCCCGCACGAACGATCTCGGCCTGGTAGGCGGCGGTGTGCAGGCCGAGGGCGACGGCGCCGAACCACAACCCGACTGTGTGGGCCAGGTACGGGTCCGACGTCAGGTAGTTGAGGCCGAGGAGACCGATGAGCGAGGCGAAGAAAATGAGGACGATCGGTGGCATGCTCCGAAAGAAATCCACATACATCGCCCCGAACCCTCGGAGGAGGACCGAACGGGAGGTGCGCCCCCAGCCAATCAGGAACCCCACCCCGAACCCGAGAGGAATCACGAGCGCGATGGCCTCCGCGCTGACCTCGAACCCACTGAACAGCTGGGGCAGTATCGTCGCGGCGAACGGGAGACTGTAGAATCCTCGCTCTCCGAGCCAGAGCGCGACGGCGGCGGCCGCGTCGATTCCAGCAAGGGCGACGCAGATCCGAGCCAGCCGGGCCGGGGGGAACCAACGGTAGAGGGTCCGGCCCAGCGCTGCGCCCGTCGAGCGCCACCGGGGAGGGGGTAGACCCCCGGGCCCCCCCGGCCCGGCCGAACTGACCGGGGCCGTCAAGGGCGTTCCACCGCTATCGGCTGCTCGGCTCACGACCCCCTCGCTGTTAGGCGACCCGGTTCCGCCTGAGGACGGAGTCCCATCTCAGGACCGGAACGCCGTGGGATGCTTGCGGAGGATGAAACCGATAGGGGTCCCGTCGTACGAAGCGGCGGGTCGGGGCTAGCCGAACCACTTGTGGATCAGCTTCCCGTACTCTCCATCCGTTATGGAGGTGGAAATCACGCCGTTGATGACGGGGATCAAATCCTGTGGATCGCCGTGGGCCACGGCGAAACCGTAGAGCTCGTCGGTGACAATGGTCCCGGCCACCTTGAGAGCACCACTCGACCCTGCGGCAATCGAGGCCGCCGGCCCGGTGTCGATGATCACGACGTCGATCGCACCGGCAGTGACCGCCGCCACCTCGGTGTCGACGGTCGTGTAGCGCAGGACCATTCCGGACGCGGTCTCATTCGGAACCAGATAGGAAGTGGCCCATCCGTCGCTGGTCGTCCCGGTCTGCACCCCGACCTTGTAACTCTTCAGATCGTTGGCCGTGCAACTGGCGGGAATCGCACAGGTGATGGGACTCCCGGATTTCACGAGGACGGCCTGGTTCGCGCTATAGTAGGGTATGGAGAAGGACATCGTGGCATTCCGGGCGGCCCCGACCGGGCCCGATTCGGTAATGCCGGACGCGGCCATGTCGATCCCCCCGGCCCCGACGGTGGTAAGGAGGACCGAGAAGTCGTTGTAGTTCACGACGTGCAGCGTGCGGTGGGTCGCATTCGCGATCATGCTCGCGAAGTCGATGTCAAACCCGTAGAATGTACTGGTGTTCGCGTTGTAGCTCTCGAACGGGGGGAAGGGGAGATTCGTGCCCACTGTCAGCGTGGGTTTGCTGGCCGTGGTGGAAAGGACGTACTTGCCGATTACGATGCCGGCCCCGAGCGAGACAACGACCGAGAGAACGATTGCCGCGGCCAACATCCCCTTGCCGATCCCCATCCGCATGGCTTCCACGGGAGGAGCGACGCTTCCGCTCTGCGCCATGGCGGCCGCATCAGACCCATCCTATTTGAATCTCTCTCAGTCCCCCCTCGGGGGGGACGATAGGTTGGTGTCACTCGGGGTCGGGGAACCCCCCCGGCGAAACGGGGGTGGCGACCGCGGCTACGCCCGGTCCTGGGGCGGAATCGGCGGGGTCTTTCGACGGCGCAGCACGGCAAGGGTCGCGCCCGCGGCGCCCACGATCACTACGGCAGCGACCACGAGGAGAGTCCAGGGGAGGGCGTACGGCGGTGGGACGACGGCGCTCCCCGAGGTCATCACCCCGGTCATGCCGGAGGTAAAGTGGCCATCGACCACGCAGACGAACTCGTAGGTTCCGGCGGCCGGCGCCGTGAAGTTGGCATAGGCGCGCAGGCCGACCGTGGACCCCAATGTGAGGTTGACCAGCGGGACATGGGTGTGGAAGTACGCCACCAGATCGGTGGTCGTGTCCGAGGAGGGGAAGGTAAAGTTCACCGCAGAGGAGAGCAGGAACGTGTGCGCGAAATTCGCTTCTTGGGTCACCATGAGATGGACCACGGCGCCCGGCGTGACCGTGAACTGGTTCGGGACGAACGCGTACATCGATGTGGTGCTGACGTTGACATAGTCCACCGCTACAGGGAGCGACGGTCCGGGCATCACCGCCGGAGTCACCCCGGTGCCCCGGGAGGGCGCGACGGCCGGGGGGCATACGAACGCCGCCAGGACGAGACCCACGAGGGAGATCAATAGGGCTCCCTCGAACGCTCGGGGCAGTCGCAGCTGCGCCCCGACGACGAGACGCCGCATCGCGTGATGGGATCGACGCTCAGGATCCAGCGACTCCGTGCGGGAGACGGTAGCGGGGCCGGCGGACGTTCCCTGCGCGACCGGCGGGTCGCGGGAGGTGGTCGAGGTCATGGGTTCGTCGCTTGCAGGGTCGGGTCCCGTGCGCCGGGAGCCCGGCCCGGGATGGGCGCAGACTCCGCCCTCGCGAAGGCGCCGGGGACGAACCAGGCGGCATAAGTGGTCGTTCGTTCGCCCCGGCAGTTCGACTGATGGTCGAGGACCGGACCTGAGAGTCCGATCAACGAAGCGTCGAGCATCACGTAGACTCGGTGCCCGCAGGGGAGCGAGACGACGCGTTGCGATCGGTGGTTCGGCAGCACCGGTTCCTCCATGCGATTCATTCGTCTTCCTCCACGAAGGTCAGGTCGGACGGCCGGCGGCGGATCCGGCTCGTGCCCGCCCCCACGGCGAGCGCGACAAGGCCGGCACCGCCCGCTACGGCGGCGTAGTCGTAGAGCGGAACGCCGAGGACCTGCGTGCTTGGGGTGATTCCCAGAGTGGCCTGGTAGGTGAGCGAACTGGCGCCTCCCGCACCGGTGCCGAACGTAAGAGTGGTCGACCCCTTACCGGCCATCACGGTCGTGTGGGCAGTGACGGCTACCGGGCTGCCTGCCGTCGTCGTCGCGGAGGTGGCCGCTTGGAAGTACTCCAACGACTGCCCGTTCGCGGACGAAACGCTGTCGACCCTCGGACTAGTCGCGGATCCGACGACCACATGCTCCGAGGTAGCGAAGGCGGACCAGATCGGTACTTCGAGGGCGAGCGTATCTTGGACGTTCTGCCAGGGCCAGTGCTGAATCAGGACTTGGACGGAAACCTGGTTGGCCTGCGCGAGACTGGTTGGGCTACGGGCCAGTGAGTAGCTGAGGTTGACCTGGACGGACCCGACCGGCGGGGTCGGAGCCGTTGGACTGGTCACAGGGACTGTCTCCCCATAGCTCATTACGAACGCGGTGGTCGAACTGGTGTCGTTCGGGTCCCAGACGACCGAGCCCATCACGGCAGAAGCAACGACCACGCCCTGCGGCGAGAGTTCGGTGATTTGGGTGAGGCCGACGCCCATCCCGGTCCCGCTAGACCCCTGGGCCGACACGGTGACCGACGGGAGCGAGGCGTTGAACGCGCAGAGCACCGAGCCGTTGTTCCAGCCGTACGCCACCGGGGGGGGATTTCCGCCCCATGTGGCGCCTGCGGGGGTGAGGGCGAGCACGGCAACGACGGCGGCGAGAACGAGGAGCGGGCCGGCCCGCGGGAGCGTCCGGGAGAGACGGACGCGCGGCGACCCGTTCGGGAGAGGCACGCTCCTCATCGGAGGTGTCCACGGGGGGCACTCGCCACCTCGTTTTTGGTGCGGCAACGGAAACGAGTGGTCCAATCCCGAAACCTTCATGGCCGGAACACCTCGGACCAGGTCTCGAGAAGACGGTCGACCCAGCCGTCGGCGAAGCTGGCACGATAGGCGATGAGCAGCCGGACCACGCGGTCCCGGTCGACGATCGTGAAGGTCCGGAACCGTTCCCGGCGACCCGTCGCCAGGAGCCCGGTCTCGAGGAACCGGCGCAGGTGGATCGACAGACGGCCCGGACTCATCCCGGTGCGCTCCTGGAGTTCCGGAACGGTCAGCTCGGAGGCGGCCAGCAGGGCGCTCAGGATCCTCCGACTGGCCTCGGACCGGGCGAGCCGGAGCAGGGTGCGGTCCCCGAGCGGAACGGTAGACGCGAAATAGAAATCCTGGTGCCCCCCCTGTTCCCGGTGGACCAGCCCCGCAGTGACCAGACGGTCCAGATGGTACGTCGTTTCGCCCCAGGCCATGCCCGTCCGGCGTTGGATCTCCCGGCTACCGAGTCCGGGAGACTGGTGGACGACCGCGTAGAGCCGCCGTCGAGTGTCGAGCGCGAGGAGGTCGTCCTCCATCGCTCAGGTTCGGCGGGGCACGAGGGCCGTTCCGAGCAGCAGGAGGGCAACGCCGAGCGCCAGGATCAGAATGGGCCAGGACGGAGTTCCGAACTCGGTGGGTCCCCCGGGGAGCTGCCCCCACGCCCACAGGGCTCCCACGAGAAGGAGGCAGCCGTTCGCGCCCGCCACGAGCAGGAGCCGCGGGTCGCGCGTCCGGGACCAAGCGCCGAGCGGCACGACGGCGTTGATGGCGGAGAGGCCGGTAATCAGCGCGGCAACGAAAAGCTCGGGGAGTCCCATAAGGTGGGCAACCCGGCCCCCCCCATTTACCCTCTTAGTTCCCACTGCAGCCGGGGCCCGGGCCCCGAACGGTCAGCGCCGGGACCGGCTCGGCGCGGGCCGGTTTGGTGGGACGACCGGGCGCACCCCGACGAACAGGCCCCGGTCGGGCAGGAACCCACGTCGAAGGAATCGAGCCTGAAGTCCCGCGTTTCGGAGGAGTCTCAGAGTGGTCGAGTGGTCGAAGAGACCGGACACCTCGCGGATGGCTGTGTGGCGAACGCCGCGACCCCGCTCGGCGATGAGGTAGTGCATCCGAAGGATGGACTGGCTTCCGTGCACCATGGAGTAGGTGGCTCGCGCGATCTTGAGGTCGGGCGTATCTACCGTGAGGAGATGGACTCTGCCGGCGAAGAACGTCTTCCTCGTGAGCCACGGCTCGATGAGAACCACGCCGCCCGGCTTCAGATGGCGGACGAAGCACTCGATCGTCCGGCGGAGTGCCGACAGGGTGTTGACGTGTCCTATGGCGCTGAACAGACAGGACACCACGTCGAATTGCCGGCGGAGCCGGAATGACCTCATGTCCCCCCGCACGAACCGGACCCCGGGATTCCGTCGACGAGCGATGCGCAACATCTGGGGGCTCGCATCGACGCCCGTGCACCGAAACCGGGGGGAGAGGTATCGAATGTGTTGTCCGGTGCCGCAGGCGACGTCCAGCCACTCCCGTCCCCCCGACCGACCATTCCGCCGAGCGAGCCCGACGATGCGGTCGGACTCCTTCCGGTAATCCTTCTTGCCCGAGTACACCGCGTCGTAGTACTCGGCCAGGTCGGAGTACATCCCGGACATTAGAACCGCGGGTGTGAACGCACAGCTGGAGGGTCGGACCACGTCAGCGGACGGTGCGCCGGGCGAGCATCGTGAACCCGACCCGGACGGCGAGCGTGACGGCGAAGAAGAGAATCAAAACGAGAACGAGCTCCGTGAACAGGGAGGTTCCGAAGACCTTCTGGATCTCGGCGAGGCCAATCGCCTGCAGGACCGCGAAGACGACGAGCCAACCGACCAGGTCCGTGACGATCTCGAGCCCGAGCCGACCCCAAGAGGGCTGGCGGATCCGCCCATCGGCGGAGGCCTCCGTTGTCGGCCGAACCACCTTGATGCTCCCCTCGACCCCCACTCTCTCGTGGTTGATGTTTCTGTTGGCCGGCGGTCCCGGGGGCGGTCGGGGGCCGACCACTGTCCCGACGGGTTTACATAGAGCGACGGCCGTGGGAAAGATGGCCCTAGGCCAGGAGGTTCTCGGTGGAATGACGTTCGGAGTGGCCCACACGACACCGAGGACCGCCTAGCGCGCCGCCGTTTCTTCCCACGGGTCCTCTCCGCCGTTCGGCCCTCCGAGGGCCATCGATTCCTCCGGGCTCGGACCGCGTTAATCGATGCCGAACGACCCCTACCTGGACAAGAGCGTGCGCTGGCGGATCGCGACCGGGAACCTGGGATTCCAGGAGCCCGGGTACCGCGACGTAGCGGACGCTATCCTCGACGCAGGTCTGGCGACCGAGGTACTACAGCGGATCGGCTCCGGCAAGGAGGCCGACGTGTACCTTTGCCTCGATGGCCGACGACGGCTCGCGGTGAAGTCGTACCGCTTCTATCGGACGAGCCATCGGGGCGGGCGGCCGATCAAGCTCGACTCGATGGGGCACCAAGCGTCGAGGGAGTACGAGCTCCTCGTCTACGCCTGGCGGAACGGGGTGCGCGTGCCGGAGCCCGGTCGTCGCGTGGAGAACATGCTCTCGATGGAGTTTCTTGGGTCGCTCGAGCGGCCCGCGCCGAGGATGCAAGAAGTGGTCCCCTCGGACCCGGCTCGCCTGGCCACCGAAACCCTTCGAGAGGTGGAACGACTGGCGGATGCGGGGATCGTCCACTCGGACATGAGCCCGTTCAACATTCTCGTCGACCGGGACCGGCCCTGGATCATCGACCTGGCGGCCGGCGTCCGTGTCGATCGACTCGGGGCCTCCCCATGGATTCGCCTCAGCGAAGCCTCCGCGGCGCTCCAGCACGGCGTCGACGCCCTCGCCCGTTACTTCCGCAAACATGGGCAGGAGGTGGAGGTGGAGAACTTCGTCCAGGGGTTGGTAGCGAAGCTCGACCGGTTCGGCGTCCTCGCGTGAGCTCATTTATGTCTCGCCGGTCCCCGCCCCGGCGTCCCATGGGTGCAGAACACGAGGAAGGGATGTTCCCGGCGGCCGATGGCACCCGGCTCTACTGGCAGGTCTGGCGGCCCGATGGAGCTCCGAAGGCGGTGGTGCTGATCGTCCATGGGCTCAAGGACCACAGCGAGCGCTACGCGAGCGTGGCCGAGGATCTCACCGCACGCGGCTTCGCGGTGGCCTCCTTCGACCTCCGCGGCCACGGACGCTCGGAAGGTCGCCGGGCCTGGGTACGCCGATTCGACGAGTACATTGACGACCTGAACCGGGTGCTCGCGATGCTTCGACAGGAGTTCCCGGCCTCGCCGTGGTTCCTCTTCGGGCACAGTATGGGGGGAGCCATCGTTACTCGATTCGTCGTCGAACGTCGTCCTGCCGCCACGGGCTTCCTGCTCAGCGCACCGGCGCTCCAGCCGGACGCACGAGTCTCGAAAGGGGCGATCGCGTTCACCAAATTGCTCTCCACCATCGCCCCGGGCGCCGCCGTCTTCCGGACAGCCAATGCAGACTTTTCGCGGGATCCGTCCGTCGTGGCCGCGATGGACCAGGACCCGCTCATTTACCAGAGACCCGCCCCGGCCCGCACGGCGGCGGAGCTCCTCCGCACGATGGATTGGATCCGCCTGAACCGGTCGGCGGTCACAACTCCATTCCTCGTGCTGCACGGAACCGCCGACCGACTCTCGAACCCGGCGGGAAGCCAGGCGCTTCGGGATGGAGCCGCCTCGACCGACAAGACCCTCCGGCTCTACCCGGGCCTCTCGCACGACCTCCTCCACGAACCGGAGCACGCGACGGTCGTCGGAGACCTGACTCGTTGGCTCGAGGCCCACACCCCGTCGCCCTAGGGTCTTCGATGCGGGTCGACCCGGCGACGGCCCGGACGTGAGTGGGTTGTACCGGAGGGAGGTCCGTCGCTACGATCCGTGTGACCCGAACCGGAGAACGTTCCGCGCCGCCGGGCGTCCGTCTGACCGCCATCGTGGCGCTGTTTGCCGGCGTGATTATCCTCGAGACAATGTGGACGAGCGCCGAGATTCTCCTCCCGCTCATCGGCACCTCGTTCCATGTCGGCGTCGCTCAGTTGGGATTCGTCGTGGCAGGGTTCCCTATCGGATACGCGGCCACGTCGCTTCCCTCGGGTCTCGCCGTCATGCGGTGGGGGCACCGAACCACCCTCGCGACCGGGCTGCTCGTGATGGGTCTGGCCGGCCTCGCTTCGATCGCGGCCACTTCGAGTGTCGAGATCGCAGGATTGCGGATTGCCGCCGGGGCCGGTGGGGGGCTCTTCTTCGCCCCTTCGATGGCCTTCCAAGCGGAACTGCTCCCCCCCCGACTCCGGTCCCTCGTCCTGGGGCTGTTCGTTAGCACCGGCTACGGATTCGGCGGGGCCCTAGGATTCGTTCTCGGGGCCACGTGGGGCCCCAGCTTTGGTTGGGCGCTCGTCTTCGGTCTTGTCTCCTCGCTCGCGATCGCTACGGCCGTCGTCTGCGCGGTATTCCTCCCCGCCCTCCACCACCCGGACGCTCCGGAACGCCCCGCGCCGGGCGCTTCACCCGTGGGGCGGGTCCTCCGGTCCCGCTCCGTCTGGGGACTCTCTCTAGGCTTCGCGGGGGTCTCGATGGCGGCGGCGGTCGGTCTCGATTTCGTTTCCACGTTCCTCCATGACGTACATCCGAACTGGGGAATCTCCCTCGCCGGACTCCTAGGTTCGGTCGCGCTCCTGGGCACGATACCGGGGAGTCTTCTCGGCACCTGGGTCAGCGAACGCGGAACCGATCGACGGGTCGTCGGAGCTCTCTTGGGCGTCGCCTTCGGGGCCGTCGCCGTGGCGATCCCGTTCCTCGACCAGATAGAGCTCGTCGTGCAGTTCGCGATCCTCGGCCTGCTCGCGGGAGCGACCCTACCGGTCTTCTTCGCGATGCCCTCGAATTTCCGGGAGGTCGACGGAGGCGGGTCCGCCGCCGCGATGGGATTCCTCGAGACCAGCCACGTCTCATTCCAAGCCGTGGCGGCTCCGCTGTTCGCCCTCGGCGTGGTGTGGAGCGGCTACACTTGGACCTGGGTCGGCTTCGGAGTGCTCGCAATCGCCACACTTCCGGCCCTCGCGTGGGTGATCCCGAACCGAAGGGTCCGCTCCACCGCTTGACCGCGCAGGGATCCTCTCGCCTCGACGGAGGGGAGCGCTCATCGGGCCGGCTCGAGTTCCGGTGAGCGGTGCGGCAAGACCCCGTGGCGGGAGACCTGATAATGTTACAGAACTCCCCGGCCCGAGCCCAACAATGGTCGACTGGTTGAGTCCGGCCATCATCCTCCCGGAAGACCACGCCGTCATCGGCGCGCTCGCCGTCGCCGTCGCGTACGCGCTCGCCCCGGGGAGGCTCGGCGATCTCACCCGAGAGCACCCTCGGGTACCCAGGGGAGCCGTGGCAGCCTTCGCGCTCGTCGTACTCTTCAAAGAGCTGCTGTGGGATCCGGCCAACGAGGTGGACCAGCCGTTCCTTTCCGCGGGTGTGACCGACCTGTCCTGGTATTTCGTCGGGATGGGCGCGATGCTCGGCGCCCTCTGGGCGCGCTTTCGCCGGCTTTGACCCTTGGCCGCGACCCCCCCCGGGACTCGAGACCCGGTCACCGAACAGAGACCCCGAGCGAACGATTAAGTAGGCCGTTCCGGACTCCGGGCCGGGTGATTTTCTGAAGGCGAATGTCTACCGCGGACCCTACCAATTGGCGATCGAAGACAAGCCGAAACCCAAGATCAAGGACTCCACCGACGTCGTGCTCAAGATCACGGCGAGCTGCATTTGCGGGTCGGACCTCCACCTGTTCCACGGATTGATCAGCCCCGACCTTCCCGGCCAGACCCTCGGCCACGAGAACGTCGGGGTCGTCGACGAGGTCGGCAGCGCGGTCCACTTCGTGAAGAAGGGGGACCGGGTCGTCGTTCCGTTCAACATCAGCTGCGGCGCCTGCGAATTCTGCAACAGTGGCCTCTGGTCGATGTGCGACAACGCGAACCCGTTCTACCCGAAAGGACCGGGGGCGGCGTTCGGCTACGCGAAGTTGCTGGGGGGGTTCGATGGCGGACAGGCCGAGTATCTCCGGGTCCCGTACGCCGATACGATGTGCCTCCAGATCCCCGACGGCGTGCGCGATGACCAGGCCGTGCTGCTGGCAGATATCTTTCCAACTGGCTATTTCGGCTGCGACATCGCCGGCGTGAAGCCCGGCCACATCGTCGCCGTGGGCGGCTGCGGACCCGTGGGCCTCATGGCGCAGATGGCGGCCCTCCTCCGCGGCGCGGCGAAGGTCTACGGATTCGACCGGGTACCGGAGCGCCTCGCGATGGCGAAGAAGATCGGCGCGACCCCCGTGAACGTCGACAAGGAGGACCCGGTCCGTCGCGTCCTCGACGATACCGACCAAGCGGGGGCCGATGCCTGCGTGGAAGCGGTCGGCTACGAAGCGACCGGCAAGGGCGTCATCGCGCCCGGACCCAAGGTCGAGGCGAAGCCACTCGTCGTGCTGGAGACGTTGATGAAGGTCGCCAAGAAGGGCGCGATCATCGGGATGCCGGGCCTGTTCGCCCCGACGCCCCAGGACAAGGAGGGACGCGTCAGCTTCCCGTTGGGAGCCGCGTTCACCCGCGAGCTCGGGTTCCGGATGGGCCAATGCAACGTGAAGAACTACAACCGGTACTTGATGCGCGCCATCGAGAACGGCCGCGTCGACCCCTCGATCGTCGTGACCCACCGGGAACCGCTCGAGAACGCGCCCAAGCTCTACGAGCAGTTCGACAAGCGACTCGGCGGCATCATCAAGGTCATCCTGAAACCGTAGGCGGGACCCGTCCAACCCTTTCCGATCTCTTCCTCCGGGGAGATCCTCGCCACGAACCCGGCTCCCTCCCGAGCGCCCGTTCCACCCCCAGTCGGAGGAGATTCGGCGGCCAGGGTCGAAACACTTGAAAAGGGCCCCGCGATGTGAGCGAGGCCATGGCACCTCCCGTGAAACCAATACCCGATGGATACCATACGGCGACCCCTGCGCTGATCGTCGACAACGCTCCGCGAGCGCTCGAATTCTACGCGAAGGCGTTGGGCGGGCGAGAGAAAATGCGCTCTGCCGGACCGGGAGGCAAGATCATGCACGCGGAGTTCCAAGTGGGAGACTCGATGTTCATGCTCGCCGACGAGTTTCCGGATATGGGCCCCCGTTCGCCCAAAACCCTCGGTGGCACTGCCAGCGCCATCTGGCTCTACGTGCCGGACGTGGACGCGGCGTACCGGCGGGCCGTGGCCGCGGGAGCGACCTCCCTCTCCGCCCCCACCGATATGTTCTGGGGGGACCGGCACGCCCGGATCCGGGACCCGTTCGGGCACGAGTGGTCGCTCGCCACCCATCGAGAAGATCCTACTCCGGAAGAGATCGAAAAACGGTCCAAGGAATTCTACGCCCAGATGTCGAAGCCCGCCGCCCGCAAACCCTGAGGCCTCGGGGTCCGAACCCCCGCGCTCGCGACCCTCTTCCCTAGGGGTGCGTGCCTCGCAACGGGGGTCTTGGAGGGACGCTCCCACCGAGGGCGTTTCTGAACCCCCTCGCCGGGGTACCCATCCCGCATTCTCGGAAGTGGTAAGTAGCCCGTTCCGCTCCCCGGCGCCGAGGGACGTAGCATGGCAGATATCAGCCACACACAGGCCTGGGCCGCGATCGAAGCCGCCGTCAAGAAGGCCCAGGAACTGAAGACGAAGATGGACATCGCGATCGTCGACGCGGGCGCGAACCTGAAGGGATTCCTTCGGATGGACGAGGCCTGGATCGGCAGTATCGACATCGCGCACAAGAAGGCCCGCACGGCGCGCTTTTTCAACATGAACACCGGGGAGATCGGAAAGCTCTCCCAACCCGGCGGCCCCCTCTACAACATCGAACACTCCAACGGGGGCCTGATCAGTTTCCCCGGAGGCGTCCCGATCAAGAACGCGCAGGGCGAGATCATCGGCGCGATCGGCGTGAGCGGCAGCACGGTCGAACACGACCACGCCGTCGCCGACGCGGGGGCGAAAGCGGTTCGCTGAGCGCTGCGTCTCCGCGGGGCGGCCTTCCGCTCCGCGGCGCCACTAGCTTGAAGGGTCCCCCGGGGGGTGGAGGTCGAGCATGAAGTTTCTCTACACCGGGATTGAGGTCACCGACCTAGAACGGTCGATCCGGTTCTATCACGAGGGCCTAGGGATGGAGGTCGCCGGCCGGGGACTGGTGGCCGCCACCGGAGGGGAGACGGCCTCCCTCCACTCGCCCGGCTCGGAGCAGACGCTCGAGCTGAACTGGTACCCGGGGTCGAAGTACTCCCCGGGGAGCGAACTCGACCACCTGGCCTTTGAGGTCGATGACGTGGAGGCCACGGCGTCCCGCCTGGTAGACCTCGGAGGCCGCGTCATCCGGGAGGTCCACCACCAACCGGAGTACGACCTCGCGTACGTGGCGGACCCCGACGGCATCTGGATCGAGCTCGTCCATCCCAAGCCACGTCACAAGAGCGGGGCCGGGGACGCTCCGGGCTTCCGGTCCGCGACGAACAGGTAGTGCGTCTCCGGGCGCCGGTCCAACCGAACGCGTTCGAACCCAGCGGCGGACAGCGCGTCACACCGGGCCTCCGAGAAGAACGCGTGGTCGACGAGGCTCTCCGACGTCCCTCCTTGGTTCGGCGGCACCATCGCCCTCCGGTCCCGGAGAGGATGTTGGTCATCGCGAACGCACCAGAGATGGAGCCCGCCCGGCCGCAACGCCCGGTGCACCTCGGCGAACAAGCGGAGGAGCTCCTCGTCCGAAAACGTCTGGTAGAGCACGATCCCGACGACCGCGGTCGACTGCTCGGAAAGCTGGCCCTTCAGGAACTCCACCGCTTCGCCTCGCTCGACCGTGCCCCGGCCCGACACCTCGTCGGGGAGGGTCGCGAGGAGCTGGCGCGCGATGCGGACCGCCTCGACGGAGAAATCGACGCCCCGAACCCGGAAGCCGTTCTCGATCAGGAACCGGAGGTCGCGGCCGGCCCCCGAGCCGAGCTCGACCAGCTCGTTCCCGGGCGCGGAGGCGAGGAAGGGAAGCGCCCACCGGACGAAACCGCTCGGGCCGACGCCCAGTTGTCCCTCGACCGTGGTCCAGTAGAGATCCCACGCGGCGGGCCGCCGGTCGTCGGGCACGCCCGGAACTATCCGGCCCCCGGCTCATCTACGTTCGCGCCCGCGAGGAGACCGCGCTAGCGGTCCACGTCCTGGAGAAACGCGGCGACTACGGCGATGAACTTCTCGCGTTCCTCCCAGAACGGCATGTGGGAACTGTTCTCGAAGGTGACCCGTCGTGAACCCGCGATCCCGGTTTCGATCTGCTCGGCGACGGCCGGCGTCACCTCATCGTACCGGCCCCCGGTCACCAACGTCGGGACTCGGATCTTGGGAAGGTCGGGCACGATGTTGATGTCCCGGATCGTTCCGGAGATCGTGAACTCGTTGGGGCCGTTCATGTACGGGTAGACGGGGCGTTGGGTGCAGAGCTCGAGACTGCGCACCACTTCGGGGGGCCACTCCGGGAGGCGGCACAGGTAGCGACGGTAGAACCGGTCCGTGGCCTGCAGGTAGCCCGGGTTCGTGAACTCGCCGCGGCTCGAGTGGAGGCGGATAGCACGGGCATCCTCGGGGGACATTTCGTCGATCAAGCGGTTCATCTCGGCCTGGGCGAACGGAACGTCGGGCAGACCCCCGATCGTCACGAGGCTGCGCAGATGCTGTTGATACTTGATCGCATAGGCGAGGGCCAGGAGCCCGCCGTAACTCGAGCCGATCAGGTGGACCTTGCCGAGCCCCAAAGTGGTTCGGATCCCTTCCGTCTGCTCGACGTGATGGGCGAGGGTGAACAGGTCGGTGCCCGGCGGAATCTCCGAACGGCCGCAGGCGAGCTGGTCGAAGAGGACGACTCGATACCCCCACCGGGTCAGATCGCGCAGCGGAACCAGGTAGTCGTGACTGGCCCCCGGCCCGCCGTGCAGGCCCAAGACCGTCGCCGCCGCATCGGAGGGTCCCGTCGATCGGTAGAATAGGTCATGCCCGAGGATGCGAGCGAAGCCCTCTTGGTCGACCATCGGACGTTCCGGTCGGGTAAGCGAAGGGAGTCCGTTAGATGAACCCCCCGGTGTCCCCGTCCCCCGCGCCGGCGAGGGCGCGGGCTCCGGGCGGGGGGCCGGAGGCCCCGACGCGGGGGGCAAGGTGCATTAAGGGCCGAAAGCGATAACGGAATGGAACCGGAGTCCGAATCATGAACTGCTCAGGATGCGGTGCCGTCGTACCCACGGGAGACAACGCGTGCCCGGCCTGCGGCCGCCCGGTGATGATCCCTCCGCCGGCTGCGGGCGCCTCGCCGAGGTCGCCGATCAAGAAGATGGCCAGCACCACGGTGGAAACCACCCGGGCCGTCGCCTCGGACGTGAAGAAGGGCGGGAAAGAGCTAGTGGGCGAGATGAAGATCGCCGTACGCGACGTGGGCACCCTCACGCGCAAGGTCGTCGACGAACTCGGCAAGGGCCTCGAGATCGCCGGCAAGGACCTTCAGAAGGCCACCAAGAAAGGGAAGTGAGCCCGGGACCGCTGCGCCGGTCCGCGCTCCGCCCGCCGGGCCCGCCATGATCCTCCTGCGGGACGAGAAGATCCTGACGCAGGGTCCCGCGACGTCGCTGACCCATGACAAGGCCGAAGGACTCCTTTTCCTGACCAACTACCGCCTGGTCTTCGAGGCGAGCCGTTCCGGCCTCCTACGCCCCGGCTCCACCTCGACGCTGCTCGACCTTCCGCTCGAAGAGGTGAGCGACGCCCACGTCACTCGACCGCGGATACGGGTCCGGTTCCTCGACTCCTCCCGTCTCCGGTTCCAGACGCACCGGGGCGAGGTGGACTTCGTCGTCGACCATCCCGAGGTTTGGCGAGAGTACTTCGCCGACGCGAAACGGGCGGCCTATCCTCCGTCGCATACGCCGGCGCCCCCGACGATCTCCGTCCAGGTGCATGTGCCTCCCGCGCCGCCTCCGTTGCCGATCCACCTCCGCTGCCCCTACTGCCGGACGGCCTACGACGAGCGTCTGGGCCGATGCCCTAACTGCGGCGCAACGGCCTAGACCGCCGGCGTGACGGGCAGGCGGCCCGTCCGCTCGACGCTACGAGTCCCGGAGCAGCTCATCCAGGAACCCGACCGGCGGGGCGCCGAACCCCAGGAGCCGGTCGTGGAAAGCACGCAAGGATCCTCCGAAACGGGAGGCCAAGTGCTTGCGACGTACATCGAGGATCGCCAGTTTTCCCACCGTGTATCCGAAGTAGACCGGGTCGTACGTTCCCCGGCCGGCCTCCCGCTGCGCGACGATCGGCTCGCAATACCCTTCCCGCTCGAACAGGGCCGTCGCCTGCGCGACCGACCAGCCCTGCGCGTGAAGACCGACGGAGGCGATCAACCGGCAGTCCCGGAGCAGGGCGTCGTACAGCTGGGCCGCCTCGGCCTCGGGGGCGCCGGCTCCCAGCCCTTGTTCCACGGCGAGTTGCTCGGCGTAATGGGCCCAGCCCTCGGTGAACCCCGTCGACATGTACGTTTTCCGGGCCAGGCTACCGGCCGAGCGCCGGAAGTGCAGGAATTGGAGGTAATGGCCGGGGTAGACCTCGTGCACGGTCACGTTCCGCAGCACGGCATCGTTGAACGAACGCAGCCACTCTTCCTGGGTGGTGGGGGACCAGGCCGGGTCGACCGGCGTAACGAAGTAGATTCCCTCCTCCCCGGCCGTGTCGAAGGGGCCCGGCGGGTTCATGCTGGCCGTCGAGAGCGCCCGCTGGTGTCCGGGGGTCTCGTCCACCCGGCAGATGGCCGGTTCGGGGATCGTCACGAGCTCCTTTTCCCGGACGAAGAATTTCGTCTCCTCGACGAAATCGCGCGCCCGGCCGATGAGCTCCCCGGCGGTAGGATGCGTCTGCGACGCGCGGGCAAGGAGCCCGGGTCCATCGGTCGGGGGCTGCGCGGCGCGGGCGACGGCCTGGAGACGTGCCTGATTCCGTTCGAGGTCGGCCCTTCCGGCCGCCAAGAGATCGGTATAGGGGGCCCGGATGCCTTCGCGCACCCAGAGGAGCTTCTGGTACCGCTCCACTCCCAGGGCGAACCCGTCGGTCGCCCGCGGGATCCATTCCTTGTGGAGGCGATCTCCGAACGCTTGGAGGGCGGTGTCGGCCGGTTCCCGGACCTCCTGGATCCTTTCCGCCCAGCCGTCGCCGGCAGCCCGAATGATCGGGTCGACCGCGCCATAGTTCGCCCGCATCCCGCTCGCCATGGCGATCGCCAGGCGGAGGAACGGGGCTGGCACCGCGGGGTCGAGACGGCGGAGCCCCGACTGCAGGAACGCCGGAACCGCCGCGAGCTGTCGTCGGATCGCATCCACCCGTACGGGAAGCGGCGCGTAGGCCCGAACGGTGTACGCGGTGAGCGAGAGGCCGCCGACGTAGATCATCGGGTTCTGGTCGTAGTCTCGGGAATCTCGCAGGTCGAACAGAGGACTCTCGAGGGACAGCTCGAGCAGGGTCCGGTCGTATTGTCGGGCGGTCGAGAGCCCGTCGGCCGACAGCTGACGAAGGCGGAGGAGCAACGCGTCCGCCCCCGCCCCCCATCGGTCCGTCGCATCCCGGCTCAGGTCCGGAAGCTTCCCGTCATACTCGTGGAGGCCGAGAGAGACGGCAGACCCCGGGGCGAGGGTGAAGAGGTGCTGCACGACCTCTTCCTCTATCGCAGCGAGCTCCGACGCAAGATCCGTGTTCCCCAGCTTTCCACCCGCTCTGCGAGGGGCGAAGTCGCCCCTCACGAGGCCCGACTCGCCACCCCGAGAAAAGAGTGGCGGCTCGATTGGGCCCCAGCGTCGGTCGGCTCACTCGACCCAGGTCATCTGGCAGTTCGGGCAGCGGTGGTCTTCCAGCGCGGTGCCGCAAAGGAAACATTCCGCGGACGGAACGGCGGGGGTAATCGGCCCCAGGGAGGGGGCCGCGGTGGGCCAGGGGGGCGGACGGGGGGCGGGAGTAGCTTCCGGTACCGAAGGCTCGGGGGTCGGACGGGGCGCCTCCGGTTCAAGCGGCACGGCCGGCGATGAAGGGGGGGCCGGCTCTCGGGCGGGAACCGTGGCCCCGGGGACCGGGGGCTCCTCCTCTTTCTTCTTTTCTTTGCGGAAACGGCGGAACAGGAAGACCATTCACGGACACTAGGCCGTTCGGAACATTATCCTTCCTCCGCTCCGGGAATCTGGGGTGCTCCCGAGGTCGTTCGAACCTCCATACCCTTTTGGGAGTTCTGCGATTCCGAGGCGCGTGTCCGCATCTCCCAGCCAGCGACTGAAGGAACTTGGTATCCGCCTGCCTCCCCCGCCGAAGCCCGCCGGGACGTACTCATCGGTGGTGGTCGACGGAGCGACGGCCTGGGTTTCGGGCCAGATCGTGCTCCAGGAGGGTGCGATACTTCATCCGGGACTCGTCGACCGGGACTTGTCTCCGGACCTGGCCAAGGAGGTCGCCCGCCGCGCGGCGCTTCAGGCCCTCGGCGCCCTGGCCGCCGAGCTGGGAACACTGGACCGCGTGCAGCGGGTCGTGCGCGTGGCGGTCTACGTCGCCTCGGTACCTACGTTCACCCGGCACCACGAGGTCGGGAACGGAGCGACCGAGCTCCTCGTATCGATCTTCGGGGACGCCGGTCGGCCGGCCCGGGTCTCGATGGGCGTCTCCGCGCTACCGCTCAACGCTCCGGTCGAGGTCGAGATGCTCGTCGCGCTGACTGAGGCCTGAGGATTCCAGTGCCGGCGTCGGAGTGGCCCGGGGTTCTGCGCCGAGGCCGCGAATTGTACACGCGGAACCTCCGACCCGGGGAACGCGTCTACGGCGAGGAATTCATCGTCGAGGACGGGGTCGAGTATCGTCACTGGGACCCGTGGCGTTCGAAACTCGCGGCCTACCTCTTGAACGGTGCCTCGCGGCTGCCCTTCGAGCACCCTCGCCGGGTGTTGTACCTGGGCGCCGCCCACGGCACGACGCTGAGCCACCTCTCCGACCTCCTGCCCGATGCCCAGCTGTTCGGCATCGAAAAGAGCGGGGGCTCGTTCGGCACCTTCCTCGCGCTCGCCCGCCGGCGCCCGAACCTGTTCCCGATCCTCGCCGATGCCCAATTACCGGAACGGTACCAGGCGGACGTGGGCCCGGTTGACTTTCTCTATCAGGACGTTGCGCTCCGAAACCAGGCCAACGTCTTCGCCGAGAATGTCGGCGCGTGCCTCTCGACCGGCGGGACCGCGCTGCTCATGCTCAAGGTTCGATCCGTGACCCAGCGCCGGCCGGTCTCGGCGGTGGTAACGGAGACTCGAACCTCCCTGCGTCGCCAGGGGCTTCGCGTGGTCGACCAGCGGTCGCTCACCCCCTTCTCGCGCGACCACGTCGCGCTCCTCGTCGCGCCGGCCTGAGCATCCTCCAGCGTTCAACGGGGCCTCCCGGGGAAAATACCCGGGGGCCGGTGCGTTTTTGGGTGGTCGTCTGTCGCGCAGGAATCCGTCCTCGAGCCATCGGTCGTGCGTATGCCTCCGCGCGAGGTTCGGCGGCACCGTCGGTGCGGGGATGACCGCTCTCCTCGCCCTTCTTCCGACCGGACTCCTCGTCGCGGGGACCACCGGGACAACGACGATTCCGGTCGGCATCACCAGCTCGGCCAACCCGGCCGACGCGGGACTTCCGTTCACGCTGACGGCGTACCTCCCCAGTCCCAGCTCGTGGTACTACCTCAATTGGACCGACAACCAAGGCGGCTCGAGCACCGGCCCGACGTGGGAACGGGCTGTGGCCACTCCCGGGCCGCTGAATGTAACGCTCCGGGTGTCCGACCCGTGGGGGGACCATGGCATCGCCAACCTGACGGTGGACGTCCGACCCCCTCCCTCGGTGGCCGTCAGCTCGCCGTTGGCTCAGGTCGATGCCGGGGTTCCCGCTCCTTTGTTCATCGAGGTGGCGGGCGGAGTGCCGCCGATCACCGCGAGCTGGACCACCTCCGGCGGGGGATCCAACGGGAGCGCGGCGTGGTCCGGTGATGGAAACTATTCCGAGACGGTCAGTTTTGGAACCCTGGGGCCCGCCTGGGTCCTCGTCCGCGCCATCGACGCGCTCGGGGATCCGACGAGTATCGCTCGGCGCGTCACCGAGGTGGTTCCCGAAGGAGCGGTCGAGCTCGCGACGAACGGTTCCATCGGGGAAGTGGGTCGGTCCCTCGGGCTTGTCGTAGTCGTGGAAGAAGGGACCCCTCCGTTCCGATGGTCGTTCTCCAGCACCCTCCCGGCCGTCGACCCCGCGGGTCCCTTCGGCACGTTTCCCTCGGACGGGATCTTTCTCTTGGGCGTCCGGTTCGCCTCCTCGGGAACTTCCTCCCTGACCCTCACCGTCCTTGACGCTCTGGGGGCCGTGACGACGGCGACGACCGTCGTGTCGGTGGAGCCCCCCCTTTCGGTCAACGTAACGTCGCCGGGGAGAGCGCCGGCAACTCCTTTCGAACTTGACGCGATGGTGTCGGGAGGTCTAGCGCCCTACTCCTACCAGATCCACCTCTCGGACGGCGAGGGAGTCGAGGGGGCATTGGCCGCCTCCGGGGCGCTCGTCGGGACGTTCAACCCTCGCGCGGGGGGCAACTACACCTTCGAAGTTCGCGTCACGGATGCGCTCGGACAGACCTGGAACTCGACTCGATTTCTTCACGTCGATGGCCCACCGGCGTCCGTTCCCGCCGCCTCCCCTTCCGCCCTCTTGGTGTACGGCGGGATACTCGCCATCTCCGCGGCGGGGCTGCTCTTCGGCCTGTACATGTACTATCGGTTCCGGGCGGGGTCGACCACTGCGGCCCCGTCTCCCAGGTCGGCTCTGCCGACGGTGCGACAACTCATGAAGCGGTCGCAGACGATCGACCGGGAGACCCTGCTGCTCCTCGGCGAAGAAGCCGGTGAATCAGCCGAAGGAGTCCAGTCCGCGCTCCAGACGTTGATCCGGACCGGCGAGGTGACGACCGAACCCGGACCCACCGATGATGAGGTCCTCCACTGGAAGGGCGTCGACCCTCCGGCCGACGGGGAGCAGGCGTCACAATGAAACCCCGAGGGAGGCCTGGGGCGGCGCTCCTGACGATCCTATTGATCATCGTTCTGGTTTCCTCCGCGGTTCCCTCCGGGTCGGCCCACTCCCTCCGGCCTGCCGCGATTCACCGAGCATCGGCGGGTACGAATCCGGCGGTCAGCAATTTCAGCGCCGCGATCGGCCGACTCGTCACGCTCGCCGCCGCGGCGGGCGCCGGGCTCCTCTCCCTCGTATGGGCGCGGGTGGCACTGAGCTGGTTCTCGCACGATTCCCTGAAGAAGGTCCTCGCGAAGGAGCGGGCTCGGGACGCTCTGATCGGCACGCTCCTGTTCATCGGCGCCGTCAGCGGTCTCGTCTGGGCGCTCGCGAACTGGGTCGTCACCGGCGCCTAGCCGGGACCGGGAGGGATTGTGGTCGACTGGAGCTCGATCAACTGGAACGTACTCATCCAGGCGATCCTGTTCGGCCTCTTCACCGCCGGCACAGCGGTCCTGAACGTCGTCCTGCAACCGACCTACGACAGCCTCGTCGTGCCGGAACTCTCGTTGCCCTCACTCTTCCCGTCGATCGCCCACCCCGGAGCGAGCGCAGGGTTTCTCTCCACGGCGGTGCAGTTCAGCGAGTTTCTGCTTTCGAATCTCGTGGACCCGGCCATCGCCCTGGTATTGGTCGCCCTCGGGGGCCTGTACCTGTTTCGATCGTTCTCGGCGAGAATGGGGGCCGGCCTCGACCCGCTGCTCCCTCGGCTGGTGATCGCGCTCCTCGGGGCGAATTTCACCGTGCCGTTGGCCGCCGCGGCGCTGGAGTTGGCCGGATCGGTCTTCCGGCTCATCTCGAGTTTCGATGGAGGGGCGTGGCGGCATTGGACGAACCTGGTCCCCGCGGGGGGAATCCTGTTCTCCTGGGACAACGGGGTCCTCGCGTTCGTCGTGACCTTTGCCCTCTTCGCCCTCGTTCTGGCCCTCGCGGCGCTCGTCGCACTCCGGGATGCATTGATCGCCGTGCTCCTGGTCCTGCTCCCGATCTTCACCTTGCTGTGGGCGCTCCCCCCGCTTGCGTCGCTGGCTCGTAGGGGGTGGACCCTCCTCGTCGAACTCGCCTTTCTCCCCGCGGTCATCCTCATTCCTTTGGAGCTCGCGGTCGGCGCCCCGACGGTTCTTCTCGTGCTCGGATATCTCGCAATCGCCGTGGGTTCACCCTACCTCATCTCCATCTCGCGGGCCCAGCTCGGGGGGATGGGCTTTCCATCGGCCGGGGGGGCCCTCACGGGGGGACTCCAGCGGGGTCTCGCCGTCGCCTCGCTGAGCGCCCAGGGAAGTGCGAACGCCCTGGCCCCCGGTGCCTCCGCCACCGGGCGCGCCGCACAGGTGGGCGCCGCGGTCCGGGGAGTGGCAAGTCATCTTGGGAAAGGACCCCTCCCCGCCGGAGTCGCGCTGAGCGCCGGTCACCTCGTCTCCCAAGGATCCCGGCAGCTACTGCAGCACATTCGTCATTTCCAGGGCACCCACCGCTCCGTGCCCGGCCATCCCGCCCAACAGGTCGGCTTTCCACGTCCTCCGGCCGGCGGACAGCCCGGCTGACCGGGAGCGACGATGGGATTCGCCGGCGCCGACCTGTCCGCCATACCGGTCCAGGAACTGGCGTCACGCCGGTTGCACCTCGGCCCGTTCGGGTCGGGCCGTGAGTTGGCCAAATTTCTAATGGTGGCGACCGTCGGCGCGGCCGTCGCGGCGGTGAGCTCGGCCGTCCTGTGGCTTCCGTTTCTCGGCCTCGGGGTCCTCGTCTCCTTCGTCCGTGTCGAGGGCCGCACGCTCGACGACTACGCTCTGGGCTACCTCCGATTTCGGTGGCGCAGCTCCCCGACACGGGGAAGCCCACTCAGTGGAGTGCCGCCGTCGCTCCCACCTTCGGCTCGGCCGCGCGAACGGACCCCATCGCTCCAGGCCGGTGGGATCCCGATCGCCTACCTGCCTCCGGAGGACCTCCAGCGCCTTTTCGAAGAGTGGCGCACCACGCTCACCGCGGTCGCTCGACCGCTGAGCTTCCGCATGCGCGGAGAGGCGTTCTCTCCGCTGCCATTCCTCCCCCCGTCGACCAGTAGCCGCCCAGGGGAGCGCCAGGCCCTCGAAGCCTATCGACAACTCGTGCACCTGCTCCTGCGTCATCGCTACCGCCGGGTCGTCGAGCTGACGGTCGGAGGAGAACCGACCGACCTTGCGCCCCGGACCGCCGGGCTGCATTCACAGGTAGACGCTCTTCTCGCGGCGCTCCGACGGATGGGCATCGCGGCCGAGACCCTCTGCGCGGACCCCTCGCAGACTCCCCCGACGGGGGAAGCATCCCCATGACCGCCGGATCCGGGGAGTTCTTGCCGCAGGAGCCGGACCCGCTCCTCTCTTCCTCGGCCGGAACGGCGCTGGCCGGGGTCGCCTCCCTTCTCTGGCCGGAGTTGATCTCGGCCGCGCTCAGTCTCGCGGTGCTGGCCAGCTTCGTCGTGTGGGTACGCGCCGTCCGCGTGCTCCGTCGGCCCCAAGCGAACCACTACGCCCCGAACCGACTGCTGCCGCTGCTCTTGCTCGGAGCCGCGGGGTGGAGCGCCACGCTGCTAGTCCCCCCCGTCCTCGCCGAGGGACGAGCCCTCATCTTGGGAGCGCTCGGTGTCGGGTTGTGGGTTCTCGCTCGGCCCGCCTTCGCGGGGGTCTGACGTGGCCCAAGACGCCCGTCGACCCGGGAGCGGCGAGGGAAAATCCTGGCTCACGCGCGGAGGCCAGGTCGATGCTCCCGTGCTGGTGACCGACCTGCCGCCCGCCGTCCCGTTCGGCTTCCTCGGAAAAGTGCTGCCGACCTCGGAGCCCGTGGAGCTCCGGCTCACACTGCGCAAGCTGTCGAGAACCTCCGCGCTCGATGTCGCGGAGAAGGCCGCCGCGGTCGCGGAGGCGGATCTCGAGACCCGCGTGAACAGTCCCGGTGCACGTCCCTCGGAGCTCCAGCACGACGCCGACAGTGCCCGGGAGCTGGCCGGTCGCGTAGCGGCGCGGGAACAAGACCTGTGGCGCGTTGGTCTCAGCTTCCATGCGCGCGGTCGGGGCCGTGGAAAGGCCGAACGGGCGCGTTCGGACCTGGTCCACCGGCTCGCCGGACTGGGCTTCCACACCCGGCTCCCGACCTACGAGACCGGACTTCTCCCCTTCGCTCCCGATCCGGACGACTCCTCGCCTCGACCGGCGGGATACTGGCATACCCTCGCCACCGACGCGGTCGCCGCGCTGTTCCCCTTCGTGGACGAAGGCGTGCACGAACCGGGCGGTATCCTCGTGGGGCTCCTCCTCGAGGACGCCAACCCGGTGTTCCTCAATCGATGGCGGCACGCCAGCTACTCGTGGGGTATCTTCGGATGCACGGGCTCGGGAAAATCGTTCGCCGCGGCCCTTTGGGCGATGCGGACCCACTGGAGCGCTCCGGCGACGCAGTTGTTGTTCGTCGACCCCCTGGGCGACTTCAGTCGATTGACGCGCGCACTGGGCGGATCGGTCATCGAGCTCGGCTCGGGGGGGTCGGGCCGGTTGAATCCACTCGACCCGGTCTCCACCGGCGGCGACCGCGAGGCGAAGGCCGGCCGGGTCGGGACCATGCTCCGCGCCTTGTTCCCTAGCCTCACCGACGGCGAGGGAGCGCTCCTCGACAGCCAGCTGAACCAGCTGTACCGGGACGGCCGACCGGTGCCGACCTTCACGGACCTTTGCGGGACGCTCGCCGGGCGCGCAGGGGCAGAACGGTTGAACGACCTGCTGGACGTGTTCCGGAACGGCTCGCTCCGACACCTCAACGGACCCACCACCGTGCCGCTGGCCGGATCACCGGTCACCTTGGACTTGCACGGGGTACCGCCGGAACAACTTCCGTTCCATCTGACCTACGCGCTCGATGCGCTCACCGCCCGCATCCGAGCGGACGACCGGCCGAAACTTCTCGTCGTGGACGAAGCCCACTACCTGGCCCGCCACCCCGCGACGGCGGAGTTCCTCGACCAGCTCGTCCGGCATGTCCGCCATTATCGGACGGGTCTGTTGTTGTTGAGCCAGAACCCCGACGATTTCCTGATCCACCCCGCGGGCCGGTCGCTGTTGCGTAACCTCCGGGCCACGATCCTCCTTCGCCTGACGGAGGTGTCCGCCGGCACCCGTGAGTTCTTCCAGCTCACGCCGGCCGAGGCGGAGTGGCTGCCGCGGACGCGTCTCCCCGGGGAGGCGGGGTATTCGGAAGCTCTGGTGCGCTTCGGGACTGACCACCTCCCCCTGGCGATCGTGGCATCGACGCCCGAGTACGAGTGGCTGGGTAGCCTGCTCGGAGCGCGAGAGGCGCCGGAGCCGTCCCCCGAGGATTCCCCTCGAACGGCACGTTTAAGTCCGCCCGTCCGGGAAGCCTGCCACCATGGAGGAGATCTCTCCCGCGACCGAGGAGGGACCGGCCCGTCGGCGCCGTGACTCCTGGAACTTGCGTCACATCGTCGAGGACGTCACCGGCCGTTCGATCGAGGACCTCCAGGAGCCGGGACGTCCGACCCACCCGTTCTTGAAATCCGCACCCCCCACCCCCGCGACGCCGCACCGGGGGACGGTCTCGACGACGGACAGCGAGGAGGAGACGACGTTCGATCCGGTCGCCCGGGTTCATCCGCCGCTCGTCGGGGAGATGGGCCGGAGCTTCCATGGGTCCGAGAACCAGCATCATCAACCGACGCTGGACGACATGACCCCGGCGACGGAACCGCCGTCTCCGGGAACCCGACCCCACACGCCCGGACCTTCTCGCCGTCCGGAGCGGATCTACCTCCACTATCTCCTGCTCCACATCGACCGCTTGTCGGATTCCGCCCTGAAGTACCTTCAACGGTCCGTCGAAGAGGAAGTCCAGCACCGGAAGATCTAGCCCGGGCCGCCCCGCGAGCGGGCCTCGTTTCGCCGCCGACGCTCCCGTTCGAGTTCGCGGGCCCGGGTGGGATCGACCTCGATGCCGATCCCGTGCCGACCCAGCTTGGCCGCCTCCCACAACGTTGTCCCGGTGCCCGCGAAGGGGTCGAGCACCGTATCTCCCACGACCGAGAACATTCGGACAAGTCGTCGTGGAATCTCCGGAGGGAACGCGCCGGACCGACGTCCCGAATGCGACTGCGATCTCCCCCGGATTCCCTCCCAGACCTGCGAGAACCAGAGGTCTCGTTCCTCCGTCCGGTACCGGCTCGCGATGCGGGCAGGGGACCCCGGGGGGAATTTTCGAAGGGAACCCTTTCGGAAGAGGAGGATGAACTCGCAGTCGAGCGTGACGTAGGCGTTCGGCGGCAGAAAACCGGACCCGAGGAACGCGTTCGGCTTGTTCGTCGGCTTCTTCCAGAGAATGTAGGGCAGCGACCGGAAGCCGATCTTCTCCGCCGCCGTCACGATCCGGGCATGGTTGGGCCACAACCGGAACTCCCCCGAGACGGTCCGAAGCGCGTCCCCTACATTGACCGCGAGGATCCCCCCCGCGAGCAACGCCCGGTGGCAAGCGGCCCAGACCCGGTCGAGTTCCACGTGCATCGCCTCAAACTCGGCCGCCCCCCAGGCCCGGAAGAGGTCGTCCCACTGCGGGATCATCGGGTACGGCGGCGACGTAACCACCAAAGCGACGGAGCCCGGAGAAACCCCGGTCATGCGACGGGCGTCACCGGCGATGATCCGAACCGAACCTGGGGTCGTCACCGCACTTCGGGGACGGATGTGGACGGTTTATAGCCCGTGGGCCCTCGAAGGCCTGTGAAGCTCGAGCGGCCCGTTCTCCAAGTCGCTCTCGACTTCGAAAACCTATCTCGGGCCTTGCAGGTCGCGAAAGAGGCCGTGGAGGGCGGCGCTGACTGGGTTGAGGCCGGTACGCCCCTCATCAAGAGCGAGGGTCTCGACGCGGTGCGGGAACTGAAGCGGGCGTTCCCGAATCATCGGATCGTGGCCGATCTCAAGGTGATGGACACCGGCGCGTTCGAGGTAGAGATCGCGGCCAAGGCGGGCGCCGACCTCGTGACGGTCCTTGGGGCGGCGGACGACGACACCATCGCCGATGCGGTCCGAGCTGGGGAGAAGTACGGCGCCGAGATCGTCGTCGACCTGCTCAATGTCACGGACCCGATCGCCCGCTCGAAGCGATCCGCCGAACTCGGCGCGGCGACGGTCTGCTGGCACATCGGTATCGACATGCAGATGGCCGGAAAGACCCCCTTCGAAGCGCTTGAGGCGTTGGCCCGCGCGTCCCCGATCCCCGTCTCGGTGGCCGGGGGCCTCAACTCGGAGACCGTCGCTCAGGCCACTCGGGCCGGCGCGCGGATTCTAATCGTCGGGGGCGCGATCACAAAGAGCGCCGACGTGCGCGACGCGACGAAGCGGATCTTACAGGCTATCGCCACCCAGACCGAGGTGAGCACCGAGCTGTTCCGACGGGTGAACGAGGGGGATATTCGACAGGCGTTCCTGAAGGTCTCCACCCCCAACATCAGTGACGCGCTCCAACGGAAGGGAGCCATTCACGGGCTGCTGCCGCACCACAAGGATCCCAATTTCCGAATGGCCGGCCCGGCCGTGACGGTCGTGACGCGCGACGGGGACTGGGCGAAGCCGGTGGAGGCGATCGACCGGGCGGGACCCGGCGACGTGCTGGTCGTCGACGCCGGAAGTGGCACGACCGCTATCTGGGGAGAACTCGCATCGTGGAGCGCCCACATGAGGAAGTTGGCCGGGGTGGTCATCGACGGGGCCGCCCGAGACATCGACTCGATCCTGGAGCTCGGCTTCCCGCTCTTCAGCCGGACGATCTCGCCCAACGCCGGCGAGCCGAAAGGTCACGGCGAAATCGGGGTCGAGGTAACGGTCGGCGGTCAACGAGTCCGGCCAGGAGACTGGATCGTGGGGGATCAGTCGGGACTCGTCGTCGTGCCCCGGGAACGGGCGCAGGAGATTGCCAACCGGTCGCTGGACGTGCTTGAGCATGAGAACCGCGTTCGGGAGGAGATCCGGCGCGGCAGCACCCTGGGTCAAGTGCAGAAACTCGAGCGATGGGAACGCGTCGGCTGACGGCCAGCGTTTGCGAGCCCAAGGCGAATAAGCTCCGGCGCTCCGGGGAGGACGTGCTCCCGTAGTCTAGTCCGGTCAAGGATAGAGGGCCTTCGAGGCGGGACGATCTCCCGCCGAGGACACCCTCCAACCCGGGTTCAAATCCCGGCGGGAGCAATACCCCAGGGCCTGGAAGGATGACCGGGCTCAACCGATGTTGACCTCCACGCTCTCACATCCCAGAAATCTGCCCAGGTCCCGGCCCTCTTCCCGAATCGCGGCCGAGACGAGGCGCGGTACGGGGCCAAATGGCTCTACCCGCACGCTCAGCCGCTTCCCATTCTCAACGTGGGTCCAGACTCCCTTGACACGACCATCCACAAGCACCACGGGCGCCACCCACCCCTGGTTGCGGTATACTCTCCCGAGGTCCCGCGTCTCGACGAGGTGCGTCCTTTTCATGTGGCCGAGGAGGAACGAATCGAAGTACGGCAGAATCCGGACGGTCGGTCGCTCGATCTTGGAATCCTCAAGCTCGGAGAGATCGCGCCGAAGAATCCACGCTGGCCAACCCTCGACGTTCACTGGAGCGAAACTCGCTTCCTCACGCGCCCAGATTTCCCCGGCGTCCTTGAAGCCCATCCCGGTCCACGCAACAAAGTCTGCCACGGTCGCCGGCCCGAATGAACCAAGATACCTCTGGAGAAGTTCGCTTTCCGCTCTCTCTCGTGGAACATCTCGCCAGTCTCGCAGCCACGCGTCGGCCCGGACAAACGTCGCCTCGTTTCCCTCGCTCGGTCCCGAGCATAGGACCCCTCGCGCCCCGGCGAGATGCAGGAGGTAGTACGCGGGACAGGTCACATCCCCCAGCTGTACGCACGGTATCATCCTCTGGCTCCCCCAACCTCCCCCCCGTTCCCACCTCAACGGTAGCTTCAGGGACTTGCTCACCCTCCGGGCGAGTTCCGATCGAGTCGACGGCGTGTCCATGGCGAACAGCACCGCGCGAACTAGCCTCTCGAGCACTTGCTCTGAGACCCCGTGATTGAGCATCCACCGAATCTCCTTCTCGGCACGACGGGCAGAGCCCCGAACAAAGATCGCTAGGTCGTCCGATGGCAGCAAGAACAGCGTCCTACGCATGCCCCAGGCCTTGGCCAGGATCCGGTCCTTCCAGAGGGCGGTCTCCAGGTCGTCTTCCTTGAGGTCCCGCACGCGGGCCCAGATCGACATTTGCGCGGCCCGGAGCACCTGGGCCTGCGCGCCCCCCATGTCGGCTACGACCGAACGGAGGGCGGTGGGCGGCGCCCGCGCGGACAGGTGATGCCGACGAAGCCGGAAGGCCGTCGTCTGGGTCCACGAAATCCCTGTCCCCGCGACCTCCGGTGGTTTCGAACGAGTAGCGCTCGACAACAGCAGGGGAGAGAGCGCGCAGCGGATTAGAGAATCCGTGCCTTCCAGACGAAAGCCGGTGGGGGACGACTAGACTCCTCGGTTTCTGACCGGCCGCAGTCCCTTTCCGACCGGAGCGCTCCCTTACACAGCGCGGGCGCGATCGGGGCCTGAATCCCGGGGCCAGGGGGCGTTGACGGGGCGGTACCGCCGATACAGGCGAACCATCAGTAGGACGGCTACGGCAATCGCAAGGAAGGCGAAGAGGTCCCCCAAGAGTTCCGCGAGGGCTGCGAAGGCCACGAGGAACGTCAGGAGGCCGATCGCGAGATACGCCACGTGGGAGTCGTTGCCGGTTTCACCTATCGTGGCGCGGAGCGCGAGCAGGCATCCCCCCGTGAACGCCCATCCGAGAGCCACGGTCAGCAAGGGATTTTTCAGGAACCCGGGAAGTCCGAGAAAGAGGATGAAGAACCCCCACACGAACCCGGCTCCCAGGAAAAGCTCGGTCCGGGGGGCGACCGTGGGCAAGGAGGTGCGTGCCCGGAACCAGCCTTCGGGGAGCTTCCAGGCGGCGAGCATGAGTGCCGCGATGGCCAGGACGCAACCGGCCAGCAACGCCGGCGCGAGGACATACCCTCGGTCGAACAGGAAGAACATCAACGTGGCCGTCAAGCTGTACAACGCGAACGTCCACGCGACCCCCGCATTCGATAGGAAGCGCTGTCGCCGGGCTTGCGGGAAGAGCAGCGCGACGATGGCGATGGGAAGGGCGATGCTGAAGATCGCGTGGAAGAGCGTCAGTTCTCCTGCCCACACCCAGTTCACACCTCCCCAATGGGTCAGCGGGCCGAAATTCGGCTGCTTGATCTCGACCCAGTCGAAGAACGTCTTCGTGCCGAGCCCCTCTTCGACGATGCCATAGGCCGCCCCGAGGAGGAGGACCGGCCCCCAGCCCCGGTTCCATCGGAGCGAAACCTCCCGGATGACGAGCACGCCCCCGCCATAGAGACCCACAAGGAAGGCGTCCCCGACAGGATTGATGAGCGATGCCACCGGCGTCGAACCGGTGAGGAGTTCCGGGATCAGGATCGCGAGTCCGACGAGCGTGAGCGCCGGGAGGTTGGAGACGTACCACCGCCCTACGCGGGCCCGGTAGGAATTGGACGTCGGGGGCGGGTGAGGAGAGGGGGGAGGAGACTGTGGAAACGAGAGGAGCGCGCCGGGGGGCGGGGTAGGCGACCTCATTCTACCTTCCTCTCCATCATTTCTCTGAACTGCCGTATATCAAATCTCCCCGACACGGGCGCTGTACAGGGATGGGCTACGTCGGACCCCGACCCTCCACGACAATGCTTTCCCCGCCTACGGGTGGGCGGCCTCGATGCCCTCCTCGAAGTCGGCCGTGCACATGCTCGCCGACCGTTCCCTCCATATCCTCGTCACCGGCGCGACCGGGCAACAGGGGGGCACCGTGCTCCGCCATCTTCGGGCGCGGGGCCACCGACTGCGGGCGCTGGTTCGGGACCGCAAGAGACCCGCCGCCCAGGCGCTCCAAAAATCGGGCGTCGAACTGTTCCAGGGGAGCTTCGAGGACCCTCACGCCCTCGAGCAGGCGGCCCAGCTCATCGACGCTGCGTTTCTAATGGGGACCCCCTTCGAGAAGGGAGCGGACGGGGAACGGGAGCAAGGAACGGCCGCCATCGAAGCGCTCCGCGCGGCGGACGTGCCGTACATTGTCTATTCCTCCGTCGCGTCCGCGAGTCAGCGCACGGGGATCCCGCACTTCGACAGCAAGTTCGCCGTGGAGCACCGCCTGCGGAGCTCCGGCACCCCGTTCGCCATCGTCGCGCCGGTCGCTTTCATGGAAAACCTGGTCGCCCCCTTCTCTCTTCCGGGTCTTCGACACGGGGAGCTCGTCCTCGGTTTGCCGCCCGACAGATCCCTCCAGATGGTCGCCTTGGAGGACCTCGGCGCCTTCGACACGTACGTGCTCGAGAACCCGACCCGATTCCGGGGGCAGCGCATCGAGATCGCCGGCGACGAGGTCACCGGACCGCAGGCCGCCGAAATCCTTAGCCACCGCGCGGGCCGGCCGCTCCGGTTTCGCCAACTGGCTCTGGAGTTCGTTCGCCAGCGCAGCGAAGATCAGGCCCGGATGGCGGAGTGGCTGGGCCAGCACGGGTACACGGTCGACATTGAACGGCTGCGGCGCGACTACCCGGACGTGGGGTGGCATCGCTTGGACGAGTGGGCCGTTCAGCAGGATTGGCCCCGCCTGTTGAGTGCCAGCTAGCCCGGCGGACGCTAGCGCGCTCGAGGTCGTCGAGCCACCAGCGAGCCGCCGGGCAGTTCACGGCCCATCGTCTCCCGGAGACGCGCGCGTCGGATCTGGTCTGCCAGGTACAGGGTTTGGCCGCGGTTGGGGCCCACCCATTCCCAGGACCACCGAGCCGGATAGCTCACGTCCCAGAGAACCAGCCCCTCCGGTTCCGCCAGGGGCAATGTGAGGCGATGGTCTCCACGCAGCGCCTCGTCGAGCCGCGCCAAGCTGAGGGTTCCGTCCTCGACCCGGCGCAGGGCCGCCACCAGCTTGCGAACCATTCCCCAGACGAACGAAGGGGCCCGGAGGTCTACTACGAACCATCCATCGCCTGACCGCCGAACTTCCACCGATTCGATCGTTCTCACCGCCGGTCGGTCGGCCGGGAGGCCCCGTCCGAAGGAGCGGACGTCCACGTCCCCTTGGAGGTGCGCCGCCGCCCGTTTCCATCGTGCGAGATGGTGTCCCTCGGCCGGCTCGTAGTACCGGTACCATCGACCGGTCGGGGCCCGGACGGAAAAGTCCTCGGGTACTTCGCGGAGCGCGGTGAAGAAGATGTCTGGCGCGATCCCGTTCAGTGCGCGGAGCAGCGCCGCCGCGGGGAGGGCCGAGCGGATGGTTAGCGCGTTGTGCCGGGCGCTGACGGCCCGGTCGGTGCGGCTCGCCACGGCGAGTCCGGCGGCCTCCGCGGTCGGAGCAACACCGGTTCGGGGAACGCCTTCTCGAAGGACCCCTTCGACCGTCCGCCATCCGGGCTGGCGGGCCCACCCGGAGAATCCAGCTCCGTCGTAGCCAAACCGGACCAGCCACCGCGACATCGTTCCCTTCGAACTCGGGGGGGCGGTCGTGCTCAGTGTGGGCCGCCGCCCTCGGGCGGGGGTTTGTCCGACCGCTCGAGCAGGTCGCGGAACGTTTCGAAGAACCGGAGATACGGGTCGGTACGTTGTCGATCCTCGAGGTCGAGGAGCGCGATCTCGTACTGGGCTTTGGCCTTGGGGTCCCCTTGCCTCGCGTGGACGAGGTACGTGCAGAGGAGCTGGTAGTTCGCGAGCACGATCGCCTCCGGCCGGGGGGTGCTCATCTCGCCTTTGCGGGGCCGATGGATCCGGTCGAGGGGAACTCTTTCGGCCACTGCCCGGCGGTGGGAGAATCCGAAGAAGCGCCCGGGTCCGAGCACCCGGGTGACCTCCTTGACGTTGCGGCCGAACGAATTGGTGAGCCGATCGGTCTCGTGCCAGCACCAGAGACCGAACCCGTAGTCCCCGACGAGGTACTCCGTCCAGGCCTGCGCGTACAGCTGGGCCTCCCGCTCCTCCGGGCTCAGCTCCGGCGGAAGGCTCGCCCGCCAATCGCCCAGAAATGCATCGACGCGCATCGAGGGCGAAAAGGACTTGAATGCCGGCACTGGCGCCACCCCGGTCATGGTATCGAACCGGCGTTCCTCAGCGCCGCCGGCTTAAGCCGCCTGCGTGGGGAAACGCCGGCGGCCCCCTACCCACGTCTCGGCCACCGGGGGCCGTTCGGCAGCCAAGGCCGCGTCGAAGGAGGGGGTGGACGTCACGACGAAGTCGGCCGGACCTCCGACCGCGAGGCACCCTAGCCCCGGTTCTCCGAGGATCGGTCCCGCGTGGCAGGTGTACATCTGGAACGCCTCGATTGGGGCGAGCCGCTCGGAGGCGGTGAATCGGCCGAACTCCGTCCGGGGCGCTCGGAAGACCGCCGCGCGGAGGCCGGTCCACGGGTCGAGCGGCTCGACCGGTGAATCGCTCGAGCCCCCGAGCGGAAAGCCATGGTCGGTGAGCGTCCGGAACGCGTAGGTCCAGCGAGCCCGCTCCGGGCCGAGTCGTTCCACCGCCCACCGGTCCGTCTCCACGAAGTGGGGCTGGACGACGAGGTTAGGTCGGCCCTTCTCCAGCGCGGGCCAGAGGGCCGGCGGGGTCAACGACGCGTGTTCGATGCGAGGAGTTCCGGCCGCTCCCACCCTGGCGAGCAGGGCGAGGACCCGCTCGAGCGCGCGATCACCGATGGCATGGAGGGCAGGCGGCAATCCTTCAACCTCGGAGTCCCGGAGGGCCTGCTCCAGTTCCTCGTCGACCCAGATCGGGTAGCCCGAGGTTTCCGGGACGTCGGCATAGGGGCTGCTGAGCCACGCCGTCCTCGTTCCGAACGCCCCGTCCGTAATCGCCTTCGTTCCCGCGATCCGCCAGCCGGCGTCGGGTCTTGGAGTAGGCAAAGAACGGTATCGATCGAGACGGCGCAGGTCGAGGTAGAATCGCACTCTCACGGGGAGCGGCTCCGTCGCGAGCGTCGCCACCGCTTCGATCTCCTCCGGACTCGCCGATACCGGACAAACGGTGGTGAGTCCCAGCGCCGCCGCCTCCTCGAGCAAGCGCCGATAGTCCGGAAGGCTTGGACGGGCTTGCCCCGGACGGCCGGTGGAGAAGCCGAGGCGGCTCAGTGCTGAGTCGAACAGCAGCCCATTCAACCGGCCCGCGGGGTCGCGCCCGAACCGCCCCCCCGGGGGGTCGGCGACGTTCTCGTCGATTCCGAACTCGAGGAGCGCGAGGGAGTTCAGCACCGCCGCGTGCGTGCTGACCTGGTGGACTATCAGCGGTTGTTCGGTCGAGATCCGGTCGAGATCGTCCCGGGTCGGATCCCGGGACTCGGTCCAGCGAGCGGAGTCCCATCCAACGCCGACCAGCGGAGTCGACGAGCCCGGTGTCAAGCGGGCTCGAAGTCGCTCGACCAGTTCCTCGCGGCTCCGGGCGCCGTGCAAGTCGACCCCCACCCGGTCGAGTATCGTGTCGGTCAGGTGTATGTGGAGGTCGATGAGACCCGGCAGGACGAGGCGGCCCCGCAGGTCGACCAGTTCCGTTCCGGTGCCCTTGGCCCGTCGAACCACATCGTCGGGGCCGACGGCGCGGACCTCGCCCCCCTCGACAAGGAAGCCCTCCGCGAATCCGAGGCCCGTGAAAACCCGTCCATTCACCCAGGCCCGGTCTACAGGAGGGTCCATCGTCGTCGGCAAGCGAGGGCGGGTTTAACCGCCCGCCAGGGTCCCCTAGATATCGAGGTACCGGTAGAACTCGTACGGGTGGGGGCGCAGGTTGAGTTGCAGCTGCTCCTCCTGCTTGAGCTCCCGATAGGTCTCGAGGAACGACTCCGAGAACACCGGGACCAGGAAGGCATGGTCCGACGCCATGCAATCCAACGCCTCGCCCAGGGAGCCCGGGAGCTCTCGGATGCCGAGTTCCTTCCGCTTCTCGGGCGATAGTTTGTAGATGTCCGTGTCGACCGGGTTGCCCGGGTCGATCTTTCGGCGGATCCCATCCAATCCGGCGAGCGCCAGCGCCGCCTCGACGAGGTAGATGTTCGCGGAGGAGTCGGGCGTCCGGTACTCTAACCGTTTCGCCGCGGGGTGTCCCTTCAGATAGAATGGGATGCGCACATTCGCCGAGCGGTTCGACTTGCTGTAGGCGATGAACACCGGCGCCTCGTAGCCCGGTACGAGTCGTCGGTACGAGTTCGTGATCGGGTTCGTAATCGCACACAGGGCTCGCGCGTGCTCCAGCAGGCCCCCGATGTAGTACCGGCACGTCTGGCTGATCTCCGCGTACGGGTCCGACGCGTCGTAGAACACGTTCGTTCCCTTAGTCCACAATGACTGGTTCGTGTGGAGACCGAGGCCGTTGTCTCCGTAGACTGGCTTGGGCATGAACGTCGCGATCTTTCCGTGCTGCCGGGCGACGTTCTTGATCACCCACCGGACATCCTGCACGTGGTCCGCGGCCGGGATCAGGTCGTCGTACCGGATGTTGATCTCCGCCTGACCGGCGGTGCCGACCTCGTGGTGGTGGGCATCGACCTTGATGTGGAAATGGTCCATCAGGATGTTGCACATCTCGCTCCGCAGGTCCTGGAGCTGGTCCGCCGGCGCGCCGCGATGATACCCCTCTTTGAAGCGGATCGAGCCGAGCCCGTCCTGTTTCTGCCAAGGAGCCTCTGCACTGTCGATCAAGTACCCCGCGCCACTCCAGGCGTCCCGGACGGCGTCCGCCGAAGGGATCAGCCGGACCCCATCGAAGACGAAGAACTCGATCTCGGGGCCCCAGAAGGACTGGTCGTAACCGGCGGATTCGAGGACGTGGACGGTCCGACGCGCGATGCCCCGGGGGTCCCGGGGGTACGGCGTGCGGCTTCCTCCCTCGAGGATGTCGGCGATGAAACGGGCGCTGCCGGTGCCGGCGCTGCCCCACGGCAAGGTCGCGAAGGTGGTCGGGTCCGGGAGCAGGACCATGTCGGATTCGTAGATCTCGCGGAAGCCACGGATCGATGAACCGTCCAGCTTCGGGATGCCGGTCTCGAAGGAGTCAGGCTCTAACGCATCGACCGGTATGTGGAGGTGGTTGAACCCGCCGAGGATGTCGGTGTAGAAGATCTCCACCCACCGCAGTTTCTGGGCACGCAGCCCCGCGAGAATCTCCGTGCCGCGTGCTTCCCCCGCCACCGATCCGGTCCCCGCGCCCATGTCCACCGCCGTCGACATCCCGTCCTCAGCCCCTCCGACCGCGCCTCGCTACATCAACCCTGTGCCGGCAGAAATGGACAATCATCCCAACAAAGAAATACAGAGTGGACATAGTAAGCTCAGGACGTGGTTCCATGGGTCAATCGTCCGCCGTCGATGATCTCGACCGCTCCCTGTTGCAGGAGCTCAACATCAACGCCCGGCGGAGCGACCGGGAGATCGCTCGTCGGCTCCGGGTCTCCCCCACGACGATCAGCCATCGGCTCGAGCGGCTCGAGAAGCTCGGCGTCGTGCGGGGCTACATCCCCCTCCTCGACGACGAGTTGCTCGGGTGGGACCTGTGGGCGACGATCGGGATCCGGATCCTGAAGGGCCGACTGCGGGAGGTCGAGGAGCGGCTCGGGAAGGACCCCCGAGCCTACGCGATTTACGACATTACCGGCGATTTCGATGCGCTCATCATCGGCCGGTTCCGGGACCGTAGAGACCTGGACCGGTTCGTCAAGCACACCCTTCAGGACCCCTACGTCGAGCGGACGAGCACCCAGGTCGTCCTCAACCGGGTCAAAGAGGAACGACGCGTTCCCGTCTCGGCCCGGCCCCTCTGACCGTGGGTCCGGCCGCTCTACCGGTCTACCGTCGCCCGACCGGGCCCGCGGTCCAGTCGGTCCACGGCGCGAGGTTTCCACACGACCGCCATGATCGCCCCGGCGAGTACCGTGGCGACGAGATAGACCCACAGTCCGTCGTACGTCCCGGAAAGCACGGCGGGAGCGATGCTCCGGGCGGGATTGAGGGAACTTCCCGTCCATGGCCCGATCGCAATAGTGGCGAGCGCGACGACCCCGCCGGGCAGGAGGAGCCGCCAGCGCCTCCTCCCCTCTCCGCGGTCCGCGAGCACGAAGACCGCGACGACGAGGAGGGCCGTGAACGCCAGCTCGGAAAGGAAGGTCCGGAGCAGGTCCCCGTTCGCCGGCAACGTGGCGCCGATGTGAATGGCCCGACCGACCAGGGCCGCGACCGAGAGGCTTCCCAGAAACGCCCCGATCAATTGGCCCGCCCAATAGACGGGGGCTTCCGAGGGGGCGATCCGACCGCTCATCGCCAGGGCACCGGTTACGACGGGATTCAGATGAGCGCCCGAGATCCGGATACAGAGCACGATGGGCAGACTCACGGCCACGAACCACGCGACCGCGAGCCCCCATTGCGGGACCCCTCCCGCCTCGGCGCCGGCGACCATCCCTCCCGTGCCGATACCCACGAGGAGGAAGGTTCCCGCCACCTCGCTGAGGCATCGCCTCACGAGGGAAGGGATCACGGAGAGGCTCTCCCGAACTGCCCGGCCGTGAGGCGGTTGGAGAGGGCGAGCTCGCGGCGGAGCCCCTCGATCCGGTAGGTGATGTCGTCCCGGACGGCCCGGAATCCCGCGTCGTCAAGTCGCGCGGGGTCCGGCAACGCCCAATCCCGGAGCTCGAGCGTCTTGAGTCGCGCGGGGCAGCTCTCGTCGTCGAGACACCCCATGGTGACCCGGACCCGGGCGCGCTCCATCATCTCCGTCGTCAGTAGCTGCGGGGGATGGGGCGGGAGCTCGAGTCCGACCTCCTTCAGCATCGGGCCTGTTCGAGCATTCGGTTCCGGCGCCGGCCGCGTACCCGCCGACACCGCCGTCCAGCCCTCTGGCGGCTGGGCGTTGAAGATGCTCTCCGCCATCAAGGAGCGGCCGGCGTTTCCCACGCAAATGAAGAGGACTTCGCGGTTGCTCATCGGACCGGAGCTCAGGGTACCGGGACCTGGACGGGTCGTACGGCAACGATACCGACGGGCACGACGCCCAGTTCGTCCGCCGGAGCCAACGTCGCGGGGGTCGTCTCCAGGCTTCGGCGAACGATGGATATGTCCCGGAACCCGGCGGTCCTGAGCCGTTCGTTCGTCTCCTCGGTCGACAGGGCCCCAGAGGAGCAACCGGCCCACCGTTCCAGGTCCCGTCGCGCCTCCGCCGAGATCGGTCGGGTCGCCACGAGGTCGGAGACCAGGAGGCGTCCCCCGGGGCGGAGCACCCGGAACGCTTCGCGGTAGACCTGGCCCTTGTCCGGGGCGAGGTTGATCACACAATTGGAGATGACCACGTCGACCGAACGGTCCGCGACGGGCAGGTGCTCGATCTCCCCGAGGCGGAACTCGACGTTCCCGAACCCTCCCTTTCGGGCGTTGTCTCGGGCTCTCGCCACCATCTCCGGCGTCATGTCGACCCCGAGAACACGCCCGGTGTCCCCCACCCTCCGGGCGGCCAGGAAACAGTCGACGCCGGCCCCACTCCCGAGGTCGAGGACGGACTCTCCGGGAGCTATCCCTTGGAGCGCCGTCGGATTACCGCATCCGAGTCCTAAGAACGCCCCCTCAGGCAACGCGCTGAGCTCCTGCGCTGAATATCCCAAGGAATCCCCGCAGCTGGAAGCGCCCGAAGCTCCGCAACAGGAGCCGCTCCCGCAACAGGAATCTCCTCCGGCCGCCGCTGGCCCGTACCGCTCGCGTACCTTCGCGCGGACGGTGAGGTCGAACTCCGGAGGTTCGACCCCGGTCGTCACGGCAGCCCTCCTCCCTCGCGGTCGGACAGGCGATAGTACATCCACTTCCCGCGGCGCTCCGATTCGACGACGCCGGCCTTCGTCAGAATGCGCATGTGGTGACTCACGGTCGCGTGCGTGACTCCGAGGCCGGCCTGGATCTCGCAGGCGCACAGTTCGGCTCGACGTCGCAGCAAGGCCACAGCCAGGAGGCGCCGTTCGTCCGCGAGAGCTCGGGCCCGGGCGGCGCTCGCCCGGAACCTCGGGCTCCGAGCGATCTTCGCGGCTTCGTCGCGGTACAAAGGGACACAGCAATCCGCTTCTTCGCCGGTCAATCGCTCGAGCCGGGATCCGAGGACGGCCAGGTCTTTCGCTGCGCTCATCATGTCGACAGACATCTACACGTATATATGTAGATAGCTGTGAACATGACCGCCGTTGGGTCCGGCCGGCCGAGCCCTCGGGTCGGCTGGACGACGTCGGGCGGGGTCGCCCACCCGGTCCCGACCCGGGTCCGTCGGAACGCCTTTAAGGCGAGGTCCCCCGTGGCTGATCGAGGGATCCGCATGGAATGGGGACTCCAAAACCGGCTCGCCCGATTCGTCAAGCCGAATACGGGCCACACCGTGATGCTCGCGGCGGACCACGGCTACTTCATGGGCCCGACGCGCCGCCTCGAGAACCCACGGGCGACCCTCGAACCGTTGCTCCCCTTCGCCGACGCCATCGCGGTCACGCGGGGAGTGCTTCGTTCCTCCGTCCCCGCCATCGCTGACGTGCCCATCGTCCTTCGCGTCTCCGGGGGCGTGACCGTGCTCAAGGACGACCTGAGTGACGAAGCGATCACCACCTCGATGGAGGAGGCGCTCCGGCTGAACGCGTCGGCCGTGGCGTTGTCCGTGTTCGTCGGCGCGGCCCACGAACACCAATCCCTCGTCTCGCTCGCCGAGCTCGTGGACGAGGGGGAGGCCTTTGGCATGCCCGTCATCGCGATCACGGCCGTCGGAAAGGAGCTCGAAAAGCGGGACGCTCGATACCTTTCGCTCGCCTGCCGCGTGTCGGCCGAGTTGGGTGCCCACCTCGTCAAGACGTACTACTGCGAGGAGTTCGAGAGAGTGGTCGAGGGCTGCCCCGTCCCCCTGGTCGTGGCCGGGGGACCCAAGCTCGACACCGACAAGGCCGTCCTCGAGCTCTGCGCCGGAGCAATCGCGAAGGGCGCCGTCGGGGTCGACATGGGCCGCAACATCTGGCAATCGGACTATCCGGTCCCTATGATCAAGGCGATCCGCGCGATCGTCCACGAAAAGGCGACGGCCCGAGAGGCCCTCCAGCTCCTCGAAGCGGACAAGAAACTCACCTCCCGCGTCGTCCGTTCCGTTCCGGCGTGAGGTCCCTCCCCCAACCCTCCGGGGGAATCTAACTTGAGCCCTGTGGCGATGGGACGCTCGGGTCCCCGACGCCGTTCACCGGAAGCTCGACGCAAACCCCTGCCACCGGACGCGTCCCCTCCGCCCCCTGGCTCAGGGCGATGCGGTCGGGAGAGCCGAGCGTCCCCGAGCCGCGTCGGCGTCGCTTTCATATCCGTCAACAGTACCCGGAGCCCGCGCGGGGATCGCCCAGCTTGGTCAAAGGCGCCAGATTCAGGGTCTGGTCTCGTAGGAGTTCGTGGGTTCAAATCCCTCTCCCCGCATTGACCCCCTACAAGAATCTATCGAGATCGCGTCTGATCCTCGTACCGCCGGGCGGTCCAAGTCCGCTCCCACACCTGAAATCAATATGGGATGGTTACAAAGGAGGCCTCCCAGTCATCTCACCAGTCGACGCGAGAGCCCGAACGAATTGATGCGACCCATTAAAGTAATTATAATGATGGACACCATGCACCTCGCGTGGCCGTCTCTAAGGACCCGATGACCAGTCTGTCGATCCATCGATCGACGTTGGAGAGCTTGCAGGAACTCAAGACCGGAGCCGAAACCTGGGACGACTTCTTGGACCGACTGGCCGCGTACTACGAGAACACGCTGACCCCCGAGCTTCACGCAGAACTCCGGCGCCGCTCCGTTGGTCGAAGGATTCCCTTTCGGGAGGTGCTCCGGCAGCACGAGGGCCTCAAACGTCGGGGCCGCTGAAGCATGTGGTCGAGGGCCCTTCCCCGACCAACCTCGAATTGATTGACTTCGCCGACGACGCTCGACGCGAACTTCTCGCGCTTCCGCGAGAAGTCAGGGATAGTTTCTTTGATAAGTTCCCGGCCCTGGCGGCCCACCCTATCCAGTCAACCCTGGACCTGGATGTCCAGAACCTTCACGACCCGCGAGGCCGACGGACCCGCTACTGGCGGTTGAAGGTCCCGGGAGGCTACCGGGCGATCTATCGCGTGATTCACGGGCGGGTGCATATTGACGCCATTCGACCCCGGCCCGGGGTCTACTCTTGGCTCTACAAAGTGCTGAGCCGAGGCTGACCCGATCGGCGAGGGCAGTTCTTGGACCAGCCTTCACCGTATTCGAACCCTTGGGCGGTTCAAGTCCCTCTCACTCGCGCAGAGGTCGCCCGAAGCCCCGGTCGGTGGATCAGGACGAAAGTCTTCGTCGTGGCACTAGGTCCCGGACTTCGTCGGGGCATCGGGCATCGCCCCCCGCGGTGCCATCACGAACAGAACCTGAAATCCGGCGTCCCCATGAAGTGCGATCCCGGCCGCATTTTCGACCAGAGCCGCCTCGCCGGCGTTCAGGACCTCGTTATCTAGAAGACCACGACCGGCGAGTGCGTAGGCTACCGCTACGCGGGAGTGGCCGACCCTCTGGAACGACGTCGCGGGTGACTCAAACTCGATCGACAATCCCTCCATGCCGATGGCCGAATTGATCGTGGACCCGGGACCCATCAGCCCTCGCACGATGGTCCCCTCCGCGGACCCGTGTTTCGCTTCGGTGCGCCCTGACTGGAAGCGAGCCGGGGGGTTCGACCCCGCCGGCAAAGCGGAGACGAGAGCGAACCACCGCACCGTGTGCCCCTTGGCCGGATTGATCGCATGGGACACGGGCAGCGGGGCCGTGAGAAGCGTCGTCGAGCCCGGGACCAACGGGCGAGGGGGGTCCGAACCGAGTTCATAGGACGCGGACCCTTCGATTACGTAGGCGAGCACCTCGACTCCCGAGTGACGGTGCGGCGGAAATGGGCGTCGTGGAGTGGCGATTGTCTCCGCGACACGCTCGAAGGGCGGCCAGCGAGGTAGCGCCCGGGTCGGCAGCGCGACCCGGGTGGTCACGTCCTTGGCTTCAATCTCTCCCGTGACGATCCGTATCGCCATTCTCCCCGCTCCCGAGCGGTCTACTGGCTCCATTATCTCCGCTTACTTCACCGTCGCCAAGGGCCCTTGCTCCTCTCCGCGATCAGCATTCGAGGCATTTGGCGACGGCTCATTCGGGAGGGCCCTTTCGCTCGAGTAAGGGGTCTGCCAGGGGAAACCCCCTGAGAGGAGGCTTGGTCAAGGCGGGGCGGGGGACCGCGTCGACCGGCACGACCCGCTCCTAGATCGAGGGGGCACGGCGGTCATCCGTCCCACTGGCTGAGAGGAGCGGCAACCCCCGGGGGTGGGGGAGCTTTCCAAGAGAGTGCCCCAGCCGCTGGGAAGTTCCGGTACAGATGGCGAAAGAGGAGGACGGCGAGCAGGTCTGCTCCGAGAACGATGGGAACCAAGATCTGGGTGGCGGCCCCGATCATGATGAGCGGCAGGATGAGCCCAAAACAGAAGGCAACGAGCTGGCGCTCGTGGGCGTGGCTCCCGGCGTGCCGGATCAACCACCAGAGGAAGGTCCCACAGTAGACCGGCACCGCGAGGGCGACGAGGATCGCCGGCACCTGCCAGTGCTCCAGTGCGCCGATCATGACGATCGAACCGAGGTAGAAGAGGGTCCCCACAATGGCGAAGGAGACGGGTCCTCCTTTGGGGAGACCGGGGAAGGAGCGAAGGAGATTCTTGGGGAGCCAGTAGGCCAGCGCGCAGATACCGGCCACGGCCAGGAGGGATCCCAGAAGCACTCCATCGCCCATCCAGTAGCCGATGAGCCGACTGACGAAAATCACCAGTATCGTGATGTCGATGCCGAGGATGGCAGCGACGGTCAGGATCCCCCGCTTGGAAAGGAGGCTCTTCCCACGGAGTTCGGGAAAGACGTACGCAAAGAGCAGGAGCGGGACCCCAATGCTGAAGATCATGTGGATGAGCATGACCTCGGGAACCCAGACCCAGTTCACTCCGAGGTAATGCCCATAGTTCCCGACGGCACCGAAGGGGCTCGTCTTCGGATCGAACATCGTGTTGAGACCGATTCCTTCCTCCACGATGGCGTAGGCCGCGCCGAGCGCGAGGACGGTGGCCCACCCCTTGTTCCAGCGAACCTGGGCCTCCCGAATCAGGAGGACCCCCGGGACGTACATGCCCAGATTGAATGCGAGGCCGAGAACGAACCAAACCGGATTGAGGACTATGTTGGCGAGTGCGCTGGAGCCGGAAATATACTCCGGGATCCCAGGGGTGAGCAAGGCCAGGAAGAGCACGGGGTGCGCCAGAAGGTAGCCCTTGGCCCTGGCGAGGGTCCCGGGCCTGGACCGGGGGGCGGAGACCGGGCCCAGGAGCGGCGGGGGAGGTGGAGAAGGGAAAGGAACTGGAACGGAAGGGGAAGGCGGGTTCATCGTTGCACCCATGAAGACAAAAAAAGCTTGGAAGGGGTATATGAACCGGGGAGAACGAATCGTTCCGAGTTGTGCCGCCCAGCCGGGCGACCCCGGCCAGCGGTACTGATTTTATCGCCCCGGCGATTCGGAGATCCGATGGCGCCCCGTAGAGTCCTCGAGTGGCTCTTGGAAGACAACCAGCCAGCGGTCCGGTACCGTACTCTTCGGGAACTGCTCGGGAAACCGGAGGCCGACTCCGAGGTTCGAGAGGCGAAGCGGAGGATTCCGACCCTCGGGTGGGCCGCCGAAATCCTCGCCCGTCGGGATTCCGAGGGCTGGTGGGTGAATGGAACGAGCCTCTACCGCCCGAAGTACCTCTCCACCAACTGGATGCTCCTCATCCTCTCCGACCTTGGAGTCGACCGGACGCTGCCGGCGATTCGGCGTTCGTGCGAGCTCTGGATCCGGCGGTTCACGACCCGAGATGGCTCGTTGGGGCCGGACGGTGGGGCCCGTGGCCACCTCTGCACCGCTGGCAATACGGCGCGCGCCTTGATCAAGTTCGGGTACGAGGACCATCCCGCGGTTCGCCGGACGCTCGAATGGCTGGTCCAGAACGCGAGCCCTTTGGGGGGATGGTCCTGCTGGGGGTCCGGTCGGAACCTCGATTCCTGGGAGGGGCTCAGCGCCCTCGCGGCCTATCCCCGCGCGAACTGGACGCCGGCGATGAAGGACCGAGTCGAGAAGGCGTCAGAGTTCTTCCTGGAACGTGAGCTGTACCGGCAAGGGGACCACTACGAGCCCTGGTACCGGTTCCACTATCCGGCGCATTACTACTACGACCTCCTGGTCGGTCTCGACCTGCTGACGTCGCTTGGATACGCCGACGACCGGAGGCTCCGAACGGCGCTCTCGGTTCTCAAGAAGAAGCGCCGAAGCGACGGGCGTTGGAATCTCGATTCCATTCACCCCGACGTTGAAGGGTCCATCGCCGAATGGATGCGCATGCACCCAAAGCAGGCGCCCACTCCGTTCGGGCTGGAGACGCCCGGGAAACCCAGCAAGATGGTCACGCTCATCGCGCTGAACGTGCTGAACCGGGTGGAGGGGGTAGCGCCGCGGACCCTTGGTGAACCCTCATAGGCGCTCGACCATCCGGATCCGAGCCGATGCCTCCCAACCTTCGACCTCTGGAGACCTTCATCCGGAAGACGACCCGGAAGCATCGCATTCCCGGGCTCGCGTTCCTCCTGACCCAGAACGGTCGTCGGCTCGTCGCCAAGGGCTACGGCTACCGCGACGTGGCCGCGCGTCTCCCGGTGACGCCCCGAACCGTCTTCGGCATCGCATCCGTCACCAAATCCTTCACCGCGCTGGGAATCCTCCGGCTCCAGGAGGAGGGTCGGCTCCGGGTCACTGATCCGGTCGTTCGTCACCTTCCCGAGTTCGGCACGCCCGATCCGCGATCGACTCGCCGGATCCAGCTCCACCATTTCCTGACCCACTCCTCCGGGCTTCCGCCCCTCCCGTCTATCTACTTCAGCTCGGCACGGAGCCTCGCGCGCGACCCCGTCAACGATCCCCGCGCCGCTCGAAAGGTCGGGATCGACCCCGACCATCCGCCCATTGACACCTACGAGCAGATGCTCGAGTACCTACGGAGCACGCGTTACCAGCTGTTGGGTCCCCCCGGAAGGTACTTCAGCTATTCCAACGAGGCGTTCGGATTGCTCGGCGCCGTGATCGAGCGGGTCTCCGGCCGCCACTTCGAGCAGTTCCTCGAAGAGGAGATCCTGGGACCGGCGGGCATGCGCTCGACCACGTTCGATACCGGCATCATGCTCCGTTCGCCCGAGGTCACCACGCTCTACTCGCCCCCGCTCCCCCCGCGCAAACGGGGATGGGGCGTGTCGCAGGATTGGTGGGAAGACACCTGCCTGCGCGGCGCCGGGGCCCTCCGGACCAACCTCGAGGATCTCGAACGGTATCTCGAGATCTTCCGAACCGGGGGCCGCGTCGGCGCGACACGGATCGTAAGTTCGGCGAGCCTTCGCGCCATGATGCACCCGCACGTGCCCGTTTCCCCGGGGGTATTCTACGGATACGGACTCGCGGTCCAGCCGGGGTTTCCCGGCGGGCCCCTCGTCTCCCATTCCGGGGGTCTCAAGGGGGTCGCTTCGTTGATCGCCGTGCTTCCGAAGCGAGGGATCACCTCCGCGGTCCTGGCCAATCTGGGCCAGGCGCCCTCAGGACTGGCCGTGCAGGCGGGCATCAACCTCCTCGCGAGTCGGCCGTTGACCCAGCCGCTGGCCGAGGTGCCCCCCCGTCCTCCCCGGCCTCGGACCTTCGGAGAGTACGCGGGGTACTATTGCTCCGGCGAGGGGATTTGGTTCACGGTCCGTCCTATCCGGACGGGCCTGCGCCTCGATTTCATCGGCATCGAGTTCACCGAGAGGAACGTTCGTATGACCCCGAACGGGCACGACGAGTTCATCTGGGGCCGACGCGGCCGATTGGGCTACGTACGCTTCGAGCGCGACGGGAAGGGCCGCATCTGGGCCGCCTTCGTAGGGTGGCGCCTCGTGCGACGCCGCGCCGCGCGCGAGCTGCCCCTGGCGCGGCATCATCGAATAGTCTGGTGAGGCCACCCCCCGGAGCGGATGGGAATCGGACCCACTTCCGGGGCCGAACGCCCTCCCGCACCTACCGCGGGCCTCGCCGCGTCACATTTTCTTCTCGAAATCGAGGATCGTCGCGAAGATCGACGAGAAGAGATGGTTGGATCCCGGATCAAGCTCCAGCTGCCACACGTCACGGATAGCAAAGATCTTGTGCCGGACCCGCCCGACCACCCGGCCGTCCGGCCCCACGATCGAGTACTTGCGTCGAATGATGTTTCCCTTCGTCGACATCAGGGGCTGGCCCCCCGGGGCCATCCACGTCGCCTTGAGCCCCCCGATGAGGCTCCGCTTCATGTCGATGAGCCCGACGGCCGACCCCGTCCCGGTGTCGTTCACCTGGAACTGGGAGTGGTTGCCGCCCCCCGTTTTCCGGATCTCCAGCCCCTGGTTGCCTCCGGCGTCCTTGACCGTGTAGGTGTAATTCATGCTACGCGTCGCGTAGCGTCCGATGTAATCACCGGCGAGTTGGCTCACGGCGGCGCCCAACATCTGGCCGGCCACGTTCTGGCCGGCGTCCAGACCGATCTGGCATAGGACGCGCTGGTTCGGGTCCATGACGTCGTAGTTCTTTCCGAGCGAGAGAATTCGCATCTTCATCAACAGGGTCGATTTACTCGAGAGGGCCTGCACGATGTTCTGCGCCGTCGGATTCAAGCCGGCCATGACGTGGGGAGCGGCCCGGCCTACATGTGTCTTCTGAGGACCGGCGCCCGACGCAGACTCTCCGGGCGCTCAGCGGGGAATCCGGCAGAAAGGGCAGTCGGGGGCTCGGGGGGACTTCAGGGCCGGGTAGAAACGGACTTCCCCCGCGCCGTGCCGGAAGCAGGCGTAGAGAAACGAGTGCCCCCGACCGATCTTCCGGGGATATCGTCGCCAGTAGAGCAACCGGATCGGACCGCCGGCGCCGGGCCCCCCCACCATCGGTTCGGCCTCGGGGCCGAGCTCGGGGCCATGTCGGGTGGCGGCCCGGAGGTCTCGGAGTTGTACGCGCTCCGATCCCTCGGTGCGCGACTGCAGATACCGTCTCACCACGGCCGGCGAGGGACGACGATGCCCTCCAAGGAATATCACGGTCGACACGGCGCCTCCCGGGCAGGCGTAGACCCATCCTGTCGTTCCCCGTCGGTTTGCAATGGTCCGGGGCCGAGTCCGTGAGTTGCAATGGTGCAGACAGGCACCGGAGGACGCGGGAACGAACGTCCGGGGAGCGATCCGCGGGGAACTCATGTCGACTGCATCGCCTCGAGGTCCCGGACCCAACTGCTCCGGAGCAACTCGTCCCACGCACGGCTCGTTCGTGACAGGCCTTCGGGGAAGCCGGTCAGGATGTGCTCGACCCGCCCGTTCGTCCACTCCAAGAACACCTGGGGGATCAGGTAGTCCGGCGACCAGTCCCCGTGGGCTTCGACGAGCGCATCGGCCGTTCGCTCCTCGGCGGGAACGTCGATGTCGAGCCGGCGGACCGGGACACCGAGCCGGCGGGCCAACTCGTGCGTCTTCTCTTCCGACAGGGGAACGCAATGCGGACACCAATTCGCGAGCACGATAGTGAGCCGAGCGGGGCGCGCGGGGTGGGACGTCTCGGGCATCGAGCGGACGGACTACGACCGATGATTTAGTCCGGGGGTGTGCCGGAGGCAACCTTCCCAGCGGCGGGTCGGTACGTGCTTGCCGCTCCGTCAAATAATCGGAGCGCGTCGGCGGAGCCGAGAGGGTCGATGGCCTCCAAACGGTCTCCCAGCTCCCGGAAGGGCGCGCCGGGCCCCACGCCTTCGAGGCATGGCAGGGACCATCGCCCGCGGGGACACGTGCCGGTCCCGGTCGTTCCGGGGAGCCTGCCGGAAGGAGCGGCCGTGGCGAGGCCCCCGCCCGAGACGCCGCATGGGCATCTCATCTGTCATCAGTGCGGTCGAATCTCCGAATTGGAGCTGACCGAGCTCGACCGGCACCTTCTCTCGGAGCTCTCCCAACGACGTCCCAAGGACTGGGGCGTCGATGGGGTGACCTTCTCTCTTACCGGAACCTGCCCGCGATGCCGCAAGGGATCCCACTAGACGTGGGCCACCCCGTCGGGAGGGGACCGGCAGGCGGTCCACGCCCCTTCACCATCGCGAGATCGCTCCGATGATGGGTTTCTTCACCGCCCCGCGGATCTGCATCGGCCCCGGCGCGATCGAACAACTGAGCTCCTTGGGCGTCCGCCGGGCGCTGGTCGTCGTCGACCCGGCCGTGGCAGAACTGGGAACGGACCGACGTGTTCGCGAGGAGCTCCTCAAGGACGGAGCCGAGGTCCAGGTATCGCGGTCGGTGCGCATCGGTCCAACGCTCGACTCCCTGGACGCGGGGGCCCAGTTGGCCGCGGAGTTCCTCCCCGACTGGATCGTCGCGGTGGGCGGCGGCAGCACGATCGACACGGCCAAGGGAATCTGGCTGCGGTACGCACGCCCGGACCTCGGCCTAGCGGGCCTGACCCCGTTGACCGACCTTCGGCTGCGCGATCGGGCTCGCCTCGTCGCCCTCCCCACGACCAGTGGCAGCGGGAGCGAGGCGACCTGGACGGCCCAGTTCTGGAACGGGGCAGGTCGCCCCGTTGAGATCGCCTCTCGGGAACTGATCCCCGATTGGGCGTTATTGGACCCCACGCTGCCGGCCACGATGCCTCCGACCGTGGCCGTCGACAGCGGGATGGATGCGCTGGCTCACGCCCTCGAGGCGCTGGCGTCGGCCTGGACGACTCCGTTCTCGGACGGCCTCGCGCGGGAAGCGGTGAGAACGTTGACCCGGCGGCTGCCCGACGCGCTCGACCATCCGGACGACGTGGACCTCCGGGGATCCCTCCATTCGGCGGCGACGATGGCCGGTCTGGCCGTTTCGAACGCGCAGAGCGGTCTGGTCCACGCACTCGCCCACGCCCTCGGGCCTCGGACCCGACTCGCTCACGGCCGCCTCGTGGCGATCCTTCTCCCGTGGGTGCTCGAATTCAATTTTCCCGCGGCCCGCGAAGCCTACTCGTCCCTCGGCGGCGTCCTCGGGGCGACCTCGACCCAGAACGCCGGCGCGTTCGCGGATTGGTTCCGCCGGCTGAACTCGCGCGTCGGAGTGCCCGCCACTCTGGCGGCCGGCGGCGTGGACGTGCAGAACCTCCGCGAAGAGATGACCCAGTGGGTGCCCTACGTTCGGGGCGCCACGTCGTTTGGGGCGAACCCCAGGATCCCGTCCCCTCAGGAGCTGGAGTCGCTGGTCGTCCGAGCCTCCGGGTAGAGGCGGGACCACCCATCTATAGAGGAATATAGGCTCGCGGCCCAATCGACTCTTCCGTGGGCCCGGGCCTAGGCGGGAATCTTCGCCGGCGGCGCGGTCATCGGGCCGTGCGGAAGGGCGGCGGCCTGGGCCGCCCGCTGCACCGTGTGGTTGATGGCGATCTCGGCGAGGTCGCTCGCATAGAAGGCGCTCCGTTCCAGACTCTCCAGGACATACGCGAGCGCGACGGCGAGCCGGCCGTGCTTCTTTGTCAGTTCCTTGAGGATCGTGTCTCGCTCGCGAGTGACCCGGGCGGCGGCGTCCAGCACCGCGTTCGCCTTCGCGATGTCCTCGTTGGCGAGGCTGTCGATCGCTCCGGTCAGGCCCTCCGCCGCCGCCGTGGCGAGCCGGTCGAGCTCGGACAGGACTCCCCCCGGGATCGGCTCTTTTCCTACCAGCGGGACCGTCTCGGCGATCCGAACGGCGTGATCGGCGATCCGCTCGAGCACGCGCGAGGCCAGCAGATACGTGGCGCATTCCGGGAGCGTGAGACCGATCGAGCTCAGGACCCGGCCGTCGCGCAAGGCCGACGTGATCTGTTTCCCGATGAACCAGTGCAGTCGGTCGACCTCCCAATCTCTCTCGATAACGTCGCGGGCGATCGACAGGTCCCGGGCGTGGAACGCCGCCATCGCATCGCTCTGCATCGCGCGGACCATCTGGTACATGCGACGGATCACCGAGGCGATCGGCAGCGGGTTCGGGCCGATGACGTCCTGGAGCACCACGCCATCCGCGGTCTCCTCCAGAATCTCGGGACCGATCATGCGCTGGGCAAAGCCCCGAACGACCTCGCGGGTCCGGGCGTTCATCCGTCCGTCCGTCCGGACTTCGAGGAGCGGCGCACCGGCGATGTACTCGGCCACCAGGAGACGGAACAGATGTTCCGAGTTCATCTCGTTCGACACCCGAAGCTCGCGCCGTGGCGTCTCGCCGTGCATTCCGCTCTCGGTGCGAAGCATCAGAGAGCCGTCCGGGGCCCCATGAAACAGCAGCACATCGCCGGACCCGAGACCCCGGCTCACGACCCAGGTCTTCGGGAGCGAAATGATGAAGGTCGATCCTCCGGTCTTCTGGATTCGCCGGGCCTCTCCCCCATCCGCCGTACGCATAAGTGGGTCGCGCGACCGTCCCGGACTCTATATAGATGCTGGTCTGGGGCCCTATACCGGCGAATTTGAGGCCAAATTTCGGCGGGGCAGGGAGCCTTCGCCCTCGGCGAAGGGTCGCGGAGCGTCGTCTCAAATAGACCGACGCTTCGTCGCCGGAGGTTTCTCCCATGGCCTCCTCCCGAGCGGTACCATTCACGTTCCGGGGACGCCGAGGATCGGTCGAACCAGGCGAGACCCTGCTCGAGCACCTCGCGAGTCGGGGTCTTCCCACGCTCCAACGCTCGATCCGATACCATCGGCCGCGCGCGCCGTTCTGCGGCATCGGGCACTGCACGAATTGCCTTGTCCGGGTCAACGGAGAACCAAACGTCCGTGCGTGCCGGTATCTCCCGCAGGCGGGCGACTCGGTCACGACGACGAACGCGTGGCCCTCCCCCGAGCACGACCTGATGGGATTGCTTGACGTCGTCTTCCTGCGCGGCCTGGACACTCTGCACGGGTTCCGGCGGCCGGCGTGGGCCACTCCGGTATTCCAACGGATCGTGCGCCGACTCGCGGGCTACGGTCCGATCGCTGCGGCGTCGGCGGCGGCTCCCCCCACCGCCACAGCGCCCATCGACCTCGACGTGCTGGTCATCGGCGCGGGTCCCGCGGGCCGACAAGCGGGCCACCGGCTCGCGGACGCCGGCCGATCCGTGGGCCTCCTCGACCGAGGCGTGATCGCGGCTCCCCCCGACCGGGTCGCACTGTTTCCCCGGACTACTGCGGTATTCCTACCGCCGCCACACTCCGGAGGCGATCGGCCGTTCGAAGCCGTCGCCTTCGAAGAACCGGACCGCGGTCGACTGTTCCGGGTCCGGACAGTCGTCCTCGCTTCGGGGGCCTACGATGCTTCGCTGCTGTTCACGGGGAACGACCGGCCCGGCGTGATGACCGCGGACGGCGCGCTGTCCATGGCCCCGGGGGAGCGCGCGCCCCCGTTTCATCGAGCGTTGATCGTCGGAGGCGGCGCCCGGGCCGCGGAGATGCTCGACCGGTTCGGAGCCCATACCGAGGCGCTCGTCGCCCCTGGACCGATCTCGCCGGAAGTGACCCGGCGGGCCTCCGGATTGTCCGTCGCTTTGTACCCTCGAACCCTCCTGCTGTCCGCCTCCGGCCGCGGGCGGGTCCGTCACGTCCGACTCCTCTCCCGGGGGGGCGGGCCCGAGTTCTCCGTGGCCGTGGACGCCATCGTACTTGCGCATCGTCGACTACCGCACGCCCAGCTCCTGTTCCAGGCCGGAGCGCAGATGGAGTGGCGGGGAACGGCCGGGAGCTACTTCCCCGTCCTCGGGCCGGGTAGTCAGACGACCGTCCCCGGCTTGTATGCCGTCGGGGAGGTGGCCGGTTTCAGCGACGGCGTCGCGGCCGAGGCGAGCGCGCTGGCGGCGGCCGACGCGATACTGGGCCGGAACGTGCCGTCCCCTGGAGTGCGGGCGCCGGACGCTCCGAACGAGCTCGTGGGATATTATCGGGATCTACTTCGATTTCCGGCCGGCCTTGGGAAACAGGTCGCCTGTGCGTGCGAGGACGTCTTGCTGGAGGAACTCCGGGAGGCCACCGCGCGCGGCTACCGCGGTCTCGAGGTGGTGAAACGGTATACCGGACTGGGCACCGGCCTATGCCAGGGACGTTACTGCCTCCCGGAGGCCCTTCTCATTCTCTCGATCCTCGAGGCCCGGAGCCCTCCGGAGGTCGGATACATCCGGCAACGGCCCCCCGTGATTCCCACGCCCCTCTCGGCCCTCGCCGAATTACCGGAACCGGCCCCGGAGAGCACATGAGCGCCGGGCCGGGGGCGACGAGTGGCATCGCGATCGTGGGGGCCGGGATTATCGGACTCTACACGGCCTACCACCTGGCCCGCGCCGGCGCCGGACCGATCACGGTCCTCGACCGCGGCTGGCTTTCGAACGGCGCGTCGGGCCGGAATGGCGGCGGCGTTCGCCAGCAGTGGGAGACGCCCGCCACGGTGCGGCTGGCCCGCGAGTCCGTAGCGGCGTATCGACGGTTCGGTCGCGAGTTCGGGTTCAATATTTGGTTCCGTCAGGGGGGGTACCTGTTCCTCGCGGAGTCCGAGCCGGAGCTCCGGCACCTGTCCGGAGTGACCTCGACGATCCGGTCCGAGGGGCTCGACGGGAAGCTCTTACGACCCGAGGAGGTCCCTCACTATGCCCCCGGCCTGGACCCGGGCGGGCTCGTGGGCGGGAGCTACCTCCACTCCGATGGGACGCTCTACCCGTTTCCCGCGCTGTGGGCGCTGAATGAGGCCGTCGTTCGCGAGGGCGTGAACCTCCGGATGGGGACGGAGGTTACGGGGATCCGCACCGAGGACGCACGCGTCACCGGGCTCGCCACATCGGCGGGCCCCCTCGTCGCCTCTGTCGTGGTGAACGCCGCGGGAGGCTGGGCAGGCGATCTTTCCGCCCTGGCCGGATTGCCGACGCCGAACCACGCCACTCGTCACGAGATTCTCGCGACGGAGCCCCTCAAGCCCTTCCTCGACCCGATGGTCGTCCGGCTTCGCGACGGACTGTACTTCAGCCAGACGATGCGGGGCGAGATCGTCGGCGGGCTCACCATGGCGCATCCGACCGGGACCCGTGCCGGTATGCCGAGCTCCTCCGCGTTCCTCCGCGCCATGTCTCGCGCCCTCGTGGGACTCTTGCCCTCGATCCGGCACCTCGGCGTCTTGCGCGCCTGGTCGGGGTTCTACGATGACACGCCGGACGGCCTCCCCGTGATAGGGGAGGACCCGCGGCTTCGGGGGTTCTTCCACGCCAACGGGTTCGGGGGCCACGGATTCATGTTGGCGCCGGCGGCCTCCCGCCGGGTCGCCCAAGCGATCCTCGGGGAACGGTCCGACCTCGACCCCGGGCAGTTCTCGGTCGGTCGGTTCCTGACGCCGCCGGCGGACCGGCCCGTCGAGGGGCTCCAACTCGGCTGACGGCCCACCCCAAGCCTATCTCTCCGGACGGCTCCTACGCGGTGGAGCGCTCTTCGTGCCGGACCCCCCCGTATTCGAACCTCGCACTCCGTTCGAGACGGCCTTTCGAACCGCCATCGAAGGAGCCGATGCCTACCGGGCAGTCCGGGCCGGCCTGCGCCTCCACGACGACATCCTGAGGATCGGAAACCGGTTCGTCCCCGTGGACCGATTCCGTGAGATCGGTTTCATCGCGCTCGGGAACGCCGCCGGGTCCATGGCGCTCGCGGCGCAGGAGATGCTGGGGGAGCGGCTCACCCAGGGATTGTCGGCGGGCGCCGTCGCCGCACCGGACACGCTCCAATTCCAGCACCAAGTGGTTCCGGATCCCTGGCCCGGCTCCGCGCCGGCCGACTCCGCCCGGGAGGGCGCGCTCGAGCTGGCCGGGGGCCTGCACGCCGGCGACCTTCTGCTGGTCCTGCTGTCTCCGGGAGCGTTCTCGGTCACCGCAGGACCCCCCGGCGGGTGGGAGCCGGGCGAGTGGCGCCGCGTGCTCCAGCGCGTGACGGCCGACTCCGGCCCGGTCGATGCCGTCCGCGTGGCGCGAGTGCTCGGGACGGGCGCCGTGGGCGGCCGCCTCGGCGGAATCGTCGGGGACGCCCTCGTCGTGACGCTCGTGGTCGACCGCGGGGAGGGTCCCGAGTGGGTGGGGGGCGGTCCGACCATCCCGCTGCGTCCGGAGGAACCCCGTTCGGTGAGGGCCCTGCTTTCCGGGACCCCCGCCGCTGAGGCGGTCCGGGATTCGGCCGGCCTCGCGGGGCGAAATGTCCACCGTCCGGTCGTTGTGACCGGCCCCGCCGACGCGGTGGAGGCGGCCGGCAACCAGCTGGCCGGCCAGGGGTGGATCAGTCGCTTGGTCTCGCTGCACCTCACGGGGTCGCCCGAGGACGTGGCGGCCCAGTTCGCCCAGGGAATGGAGACGATCCGCCGGGAACAGGTCAGCGCACCAATCCGACCCTCGGCAGACTCGGAAGGGCCGGGATCTCTCGCCTCGGGTCTAGATATCGTCCCGACCCCGTCGACGGCCACCCCGACGGTCCGGCCGAAATCGCGTGGGCTCGCCGTGTTCGGCGCGACTACCTTCGGCAGTGTCGAGGGAGGGGAACGGGCTGACGAGGTGCGCGCCTTCCTGCGGGCGACCGCCCGGGTGCTGGTCCGCCGGGAAACCTACGCGGGCGCCCTGCGAACGGCGGGCGGGATCCCGCAGCGCGGGGACGGGGCGGGAAGCTGGCTCGCCCGCAGAGGCGGCGGCGAGACTGGTACCGAACCGGCCATCGAGACCTATTCGGTGCGACCCGGCTTCACCGATGTCGGAACCGTGCTGGTGGCCTTCCTTCCGTGGGGCGCCCGTTAGGGCGGCGCTCCGGAAGCGGGCATCACCGGCTCCGCGGCGGCGAAGTGGCGCTTGAGCGCCATGTACTCGTCGAAGGAGATCTGGCGCCGGGCGCGGACGGCGCCCGCCTGACGCAGCGAGGTGATCTGGTAGGTGCGGAGCAGCTCGTCCACCGACCGGGTACCGGGCCGGGAGGCCCCTGCGACCGGTGCCGTAGGGGGCGTTGGAGTCTCGATCTCAGCGGCACGATCGGTCACGCGCGCCTTCAGAAGTTCGTACTCTCCGTCGGTCAGTTCCCCATCGGCATGCAGCAACTCCACGAGTTGTCCCTGCCGGGGGCGGTAGGTATCGAGAAGTTCGACGAGGCCTCGGTCCGGGCGGTCTCTGGTCGGGGCCCCACGGCCGATCCCCGCCGTCTCGGCCGCGCGGGTCAGACGGTCGGCGAGGTCCCGCAGCGCCCGGGCCAGCTCCGCGTCGTCGACCTCGGCCTCCGAGGATTCCGTCGGGAACCGGGCCGTGAGCCGGGCCCGCCGCGGAGCGCCGTCAGCCGCGGCCGGAAGCTCCTGCTCCACCGAGAGCTCGTACTCCTTCCGGCGCGGCGCCATGGGCCGGCCGGAGACCCTCGGGGAGAAAAGTACTCCGACCGCTCGGCCCCGCGATGGAGGGTGCGCTCTCCCCCTCGCGTGCCGCCGGCGCGTCGGACGCGATTAGGTTGATGCCAGTTACTCGATTGACCTGGGTAAGTATATATTTCTCAGGCCGCTGGTTCCCCGCGAAACCTATGGTGTCGGTCGGCGCCCGCACGCACCCCGTGGACGGTCATACCGGGAAGGAAGTCTATACCGCCGAGGGACGCGCGCTCTGCCCGGTGATGGCGGCGATCTCGATCATCGGAACCGAATGGCGTCTCGCCATCGCCCATCGGCTCCTGGACGGCCCCCAGCGATTCAGCGAACTCCTCCGGTCCAATGCCCGGCTCAACGCGAAGACCCTGAGCGCGACCCTGAAGTACCTCGAGAACGCCGGCGTGGTGCAGCGCACCGTCGTGAGCACCCGACCGTTCAGCGTGGTCTACTCGCTCACGGAAATGGGCCTCGGCCTCGCCCCCGCCACCCGCGAACTCCGCGCGTGGGGGGAACGGTGGGTCCTTCCGCGGCTGAAGGGAAAGGCGGCGGCCGGCGCGGCAGCCCCTACGGCCCCGGCGGTCCCCCCGGCGATCGCCCCTCCGTCGAGCGGCCGGCGTCGCTAAGACGAAACACTCCTCCGGGAGGGGTGTTTCATCTCCCCTCCCTCGGCCCCTCAAATAGCCCGGTCACCGATTCTCTCTTCAGACCACCCCGAAGGTCCTGCCCTACATCGCAAGGGAGAGACGGCACCGCGTCTCTCGCGTGCGGGGGGACCTTCACCCCTCCATTTCTTGAGTGCGGACTCTTCCGAGCCGTGCACCGTTCAACGTTCGTGGGGGCCCCAAGGCTTGGGACCTCCGCGCGCGATACCGTTCCGTTCGTAATGTGCGGTCCCTGGCCACGCCCCCGTATCGACCCCGCCCCGTTCCTTCCCGTTGGAACGTCGCCCCGTCGATCCCTGGTTGGTCTCGGTACCCAAGAACGGAGCGCTGTTCGGCGACCCTGTTGGTCGGGGAGAATCCTCTCCCGGACCCCCGTCGCTGACCCGGCTCAAACCCTGCGTCACTAGCGTCCGGCTCGATGTCCTGGGCGGACTCGACCGTCGGAGGTTGGAGAGCCGACCGGCTGCCGGTACCGGGCGCCGGACGGCTCTCCCCTCCGAGGACGCGGCGGCACAGCTCTTCCCGGTCGATATCGACCGGACCCGACGATCGAGGGATGTGGTGACGGCCCTGTAGCCACTGCGGACCCTCCTCGACGCCGCCCCCGCCACGTGACGCCGCGGTGCACCGCTGGCGTCGCGGACCCCCCGATCTCCCCTCCCGGGTGGGTCCGCCCGGCGGGGGGAGGACCTGTGTGAACCATGGAAACCTCTGCGGTCCTCTCAACGACATCGAGACAACTCGTTCCCGCCGAACCTCTTCCCTGGCTCGACGACGACTCGCTCCCGCGTCCGGAACTGCTGGACGGGCGCGCCCGGACCGCCTACATCGGACGCGTGCGGTTGCCGATCGCCGGACCGTACCGCCCGTGGGCCCGCCTCTACCGGCTCCCCGACCGGCGCCTTCTCTGGGTCGTTCGCCTCTGGCACCGGGACCGAGCCGTGCGCCGGGTGACGTCGACGCCCACCCTGCTCGAGTTCGCCCGACTCAACCGGCTCGGGACCGTCGCCGCTCGGGTCCGTTCGCTGGATCGACGCGGCCGGAGCGAGGCGTGACGTCGGACGGCTCTCCGACGCTCCCCGCCCTCCGGGTACTGCCGGGGACCGGCGCCCGGTGGTTGGGACTCCTCCTGGCTCGAACGGCCGAGCGCCTCCGTTCGGCATCGCCGGAAGCTGCCCTGCTGATCGAATCGTGGTGGGACGGTCGGCAAGGAGAGGTGCGGCTCCTTCCGTTCTCCGCCGACCTCCTCCTGGCGATGGAGACGCTCCGGGAGGGCATCCCGCTCCGTTGGTCCCCGCGTCCCGCGGACCGGGCCTGTGAGTCCCCCGCCGGCCTGCTCGAGGAGTGGTTCCGCATCGCGGACCGCCCTCGGCCGGTTCCGCGGGACGTCGTTCCGACGGTGTACTCGCAACCGCGCGTCGCCCAAGACCCCCCGCCCGGTCCGCTGGATCTCGCCGCTCCGACGGAGAGCATTCCGCTGCCATGGAAACTCCTCCCCGACGGGTACCCCTACTGGGTGGCGCTTCAGACCCATTGGACCGTCGGCTCGAAGGGCGATGTGTGGACCACCTGCCGGGGCCGCCTCGCGGGCCCGAGTCCGTGGACGCTCCGCGCCCTTGGTTCGGCGTTGGAGCTTCACCTTCGGAAGCTCACGGCTTCGGACCCAGGGCCCGAGCTTCGCGTTCGCCCGGTCCGCTCGTGTCGTCGACGTCGGAACGACTGGGCATCGGGCGCCCGGCGGTGGTGGGGGGAGGCCGGCGCCCGGCCGCTCACCCGCGAGCTCGTGGCCGCAGCGGCTCCGTTTCCGGTGTCACCGGACCGTCACGACGATCCTCGCCTCCGGCAGGCCGTCGTGCTGGGGGCCTCGGGCTCGGGCAAGACCGCCGCGCTCGCGCATTTGGCCCGGCAGGCGTTGACCGAGGGTCGCTCCGTGGTCCTCTTCGACGTGCACGGCGACCTGGCGCCGCGGGTGGCCACCGGCCTTCCGCCGCCCATCGTGGGACGGTTGGTGGGCATCGATGTGGTCGGGGGACCCACGACGTTGCCGGGACTCTCGGTCTTCGGACCCGTGCCCGCGCCCGACCGGGATGCCCTCGTCGCGCATCTCGTAGCGGCTCTCAAACGACTGTCGACCGAGAACGGGGAGACGTTCTGGGGATTCCGGCTCGAACGGCTGTTCGAGACGTTCCTCCGCGTCGTTCAGGAGCAGGGCGGGGACCTCGTGGACCTCTGGAGCCTGCTGACCGACGGACGCCGCCGGGACGCCGCGCGGCTCACGACGGACCGACCGGAGATCGCCCAGTTCCTGGAAGAACTCGACAGCGTCGTCCGCCGCCAACCGGACTTTCTCTGGCCCGCCGCCTCGCGGGTGGCGAAGGTCGTGGGCTCGCCTCTCCTGACCGCGCTCCTCGCGCCCCGGGAACGGGAGCTGGAGGTCGGCGCCCGGTTGCTCGATGGGGAATCGGTCCTCTGGCGGCTGCCGATCGGAGAGCTCGGGCCGGAGGGCGTTACCTTCGCGGTGACCCTCCTGCTGACCCGGGTCTACCTGGAGCAGGTCCGACGAGCCTCGGTCGCGAGCCCCGCCGACGACCTTCGAGTTCTGTTCGTCCTCGACGAGGCGCATCTGTTCCCGGCCCGGCTCTTGAGCGAGATCGTCTCGGAAGGCCGGAAGTTCGGCCTCGGCCTGATCCTCGCGACACAATACCCTGCCCGGCTCGCGCCCGAACTGCGCGAGGCACTCACCGGGGCCGCGGGTACGGTCTACCTGTTCCGGGTCCCCTGGGCCTCCGCGGTGGCCACGGGGGCCTGGGCCGGTTTGGACCCCGCGAGTGCCGAGAAAGTATTGCCCTCGCTGCCGCCCGGCTGGGCGGTGGTCGGTGCCACCGGTCCGAACGCCGACCGTCGCCTGGTCGCCATGCCGAACGGTCCGCCCTCCGACATGGCCCGATGGCACGGGATCGTGGAACGTGCGGCCGAACGATACGGGTCTCCAGTGCCTCGGGTGGATACCGCCGGGATCCGGAGACAGGACCTCGGCGAGGAGGAGCTTCTGTGGGGACTGGTGGCCCTCGACGCCGAGGGCGGAATCGCGACGCGCGCCCGACTGCTCCGGTGGCTCGACGTGGACGGCTCCTTCGACCCCGTGACCGGGCTCGAGACGCTCGAAGCGTTGCGGCACCGGGGGTGGATCCGAGGAGACGGCGAGGCGCTCCAGCTCTCCCCCGCCGGCGCCGACCGGATCGGATTGACGGCGCGCACGGGCGCGCGCCCCGAGAGCGCCGAGCACCGGGCCCTCCTCGTCGCCGCCCTGCGCATCTTCGCCCGCCACCACGAACGGCTCGAAATCCTGCGCCAAGGCCGGTTCGATACGCGTCTCCCCGACGGTCGGGTGACGGTGCTGCCCCGGGAACACCGGCGCTGGAGCCCGACGGAGCTCCAGACATTCCTCGAGCGTCGTCGGTCGGGATGGATCTGGCGCGCGTTCGGGGGCCGGGACGTCCACGTGGAAGCGGAGGTATCCGGGGCGACCCGCCGGGAACGGATCGAACGCGATTGGGTAAAGGCCCGGGACGCCGGGGCGTTCCTGCTCTGCCTCGTCAGCGACGATGCCCGGGCGCGTTCGGTGCGCCGTGTTCTGGCGCGGGCCGGCGTCGGACATGCCCGCGCAACGGTCTGGACCCTCCGCTCGGTTCAGGCCGTGGCCCGGGACCCTACCGCAAGGTGATACCTCTCGACCACTGTCGCGCCGGTTGATACGCCATGCGAGCGTTCGTGGCGGTCGACCTCCCCCCGGTGGCGCAGGGGGCATCGACCGAACTTCGACCGGAGGACCACCTCACGCTCCACTTCTTCGAAGAGCTCCCACTGGAGAGAGTCCCGGCCGTCGTCGAAGCAATGCGGGACGCCGCCAAAGGGTCCGCGCCGTTCGAGGTGGAGCTCCGAGGCGTCGGCGCGTTTCCGAATATTTCTCGTCCACGCGTGGTCTGGGCCGGCGTGGCCGAGGGAGCGACAGCACTCCACGCTCTGGCCGATCGGTTGCGGCAGGCCCTGTCGTCCCGGGGTTTCCCCACGGAACAGCGTCCCTTCCTCCCGCACCTAACACTGGCCCGGGTCCGTTCCCCGCGAGAGGCCGCGTGGGCGACCCGATTCCTCGCAGATCCGGCGAACATCGCCCGAAGCTGGACGCGAGCCACCGTGTCGGAGCTCCGGCTGAAGCAGAGCGAGCTCACCCCGGCGGGAGCCCACCATACCATTCGGGAGCGCGTGGCTCTTGGAGGCCCTTCGGGGACCCCGACCCCAGCGTAGGTACCGGTCTAAGGGTTCCCCGGGCACGTGCACCCCCGGGGACGCCACTGTCCAGCTCGGGGTCCGGCGCCGGACGGATTAAGACCCCTCAGCCGCTCTAGGGAGGTCCCCGCTTGCGCGACCTGGCGTGACGGGACCGGCGAGAAACCATGCCAACCGGCCCACTCGTATCACCGCTCCGCCGCTCCGGGGCGGTGGCCCGGGGGGTGCTCCTGACCGCCCTCGTGCTGGTCCTCTGCTCCGCCGGTCTACCCGCTTCCTCGGCGCTCCACCCTCGGAGCGTTCCTCTGGTGCCGGAGCTGGCCGGGCCCTGCCTCGGCGCCGGCGCGCCCGCCACCGCCCGCGGCACCGTAGTGCTCGTCGGAACCTCCACCCCCCTCCCCTCCCTCGCCGGCGTGCCGGTTCAGGTCGACTATTTCTACGCCGAGATCACGACCACCGGGAACCAGACGAGCCAGAGCTGCGTCCCCACGACCGCCACGGGAACGACGGGGGCGGGCGGGACCCTCTCCGTTCCTCTGTCGATTCCTACGAGCCGATGCCTTCCGCCCGTCTGCGTCGTCTACTCAGGTCCGTATGGCCCCCTCGGCTTCACGACCTTCGGCGCTCCGGCGGGATTCTTCGAACGCGACCCCACGAACGGCACCAGTCCCGGAACGATCGCGTGGGAGGCCTACCTGGATCGAGCGCAGGTGAACCTCGCCGGCGGAACCGTCGTGAGTCAGAACGCTCCCGTCCACCTGTCGGCCTCGGCGTGGGACGCCCGGGGGAACCCGGCCCCCGCTCCCCTCACGTTTGTCTGGAGCCTCGCCGGCCACGGCTGGAAGAACCTCTCCCAGAGTGGACCGAACATCACGGTCGAGGGCATCTACGCCACGTGGACCGGTTCCCTCTCCGTCACCGTCACCGCCACGTTCGGTGCGACCGCCGAGTCGGCCCAATCGGCCGTCGTCAACCTGCAGCCGGTGTCCACCTCGGTGCGCTCCGCCACGGCGTCCCCGGCTCCGGTCGACCCGGGCGTGCCAGTGACCTTCTACGTGACGGGCTTCGGCGCCGCCGGATACATCTACTCCGCTACCGTCGATCCGGGTCTGGGTGCGGGCGCGGCGATCGGACCGTGCCTTCGCACCGACCTCCCGAACGGCACGACGAACCTCACGTGCCAAGTGGAGGCCGCGTACCCAGTCGCAGGCACCGCCCTTCCGACGGCGTCGATATCGAATGGCTATTCGACGGGTCAGCTCGCCGTGGCTCCGGTCTCCGTACACCCCGTCGAGCAGGTGCAACTGGGAGGTCTCTCGCTGGTCACGTACCCCGGCCGCGCCCTGGAGCTCACCCTGAACGTGACCGGGGGAACGGGGAGCGCTCCCTACGGGCCGGCGTGTCTCTCTCCGGGCTTCGGCGCCGGCGTGACCTGCCAGTTCCAGAACGGAACGAGCTGGAGGTTCAACGAGAGTTTCCCCACGCCCGGCCGGTACGCAGTCCTGGCCTCCGTGACCGACCGTTTCCACGAAAACGTGTCGGCGGCCGCGGCGGTGCTGGTCGTCCCGTTCCTTTCGGCCCGGGTGAACGGCAACTCGTCGGTCGCCCTCGTGACCAACGAGAGCCGGTTGCTCTCGGTGGTGGTCGTCGGTGGCGCGTTTCCGATCGCGATGTGGTGGAACCTCTCCCCTTCGTCGACCCTCCTGTTCTCGGAGAACCTTGGCTCCGACGGAACGATCAGCTTCCTGTCCCAGGCATCGCTCCCCGGCCTTCTCAACGTCACCGTCACGTTACGGGATGCGCTGGGAAGCGAGGCCTCCTTGGTGTTCCGGATCACCGTGTCCGCGTCGCCCAGCGGCTCCGCGACGCCCGGCGGCCCGGTGTTCCCGCATCTCTCCGCGGTGGCGGTGGGGGGCCTGGCCGGAGCGATTCTCGGCGGGACCTTCCTCGCGGCGTGGGTCGTCCGTCGGAGACTCCAGGTCCGGGGTCGGGGGGCCGACCAACGCGTGGAGGAGGACGACCTCGAACGGATGGCGCGGGGACGAGACCACCTCCTGGGCCGGGCCGACCCGGTCGTCGCGCGACCCCCCGACGAACTGGCGTCCGGCTGGACCGGCCCCCCGGTCGCTCCGGAGGAGTGGGCGGAGTGGATCGCTGCGCTGACAGCGGACGGCAGCCTGATCCCGACCCGGGGGCCGGACCGCCGGCTGCTCTACCGGCGGGCGCCGCCTCGTCCGTCGCCGGTGACGATCCACTTCGACCCGACGGTCTGGGAAGCGAAGAGGGCGCCCGTCGATGATCCCCCCGACGCGCCGGGGACCCCCGGCGGTCGTCAGGGCGGTGGGTGACCGACGAGGTCGTAGTAGCGATAGGCGGCCTCACCGGCCGCGAAACAGTACCGGAGCCCCGTGAACCCCGACTTCAAGGTGGCCGCGTCGGCGGCGACGGACTCCGGGCGTTTGCCTCGATGCAGCAGGTCGTCCATCAGTTCCGCCACGCGGACCATCTCCTTCTCGGTCATCCCGACCCGTGTGACCTCGGGCGTGCCCAAGCGGATCCCCCCCGGACGCTTGGGGCTCGTGTCGCCGGGGAGGAGATTCTTGTTCGCGATGATCCCCGCCGCGGCGAGGCGACGGGCCACCTCCTCGCCTCCTCCCTCCGTGGTCACCCGCACCGCGAGCGCGTGCGAGGCGGTGAAGCCGAGCTTCTCCCCGAGCACGTCGAAACTGCGCTCGTGCAGGGCCGCCCCCAACGCCTTCGCGTTCGCGATCACCTGCCGGGCATAGGCCCGGCCGAAGGCGAGGTGCTCGGCGAGGCTGACGGCGAGCGCCGCCATCGAGTGGAGGTGGTGGTTGCTCGTGACGCCGGGGAACGCGGCGGAGGCCAGACGCTTCGTGAGCTCCGGATCCTCGGTATTGCCCAGCAAGATCCCATGCTGGGGACCGGGAAGGGTCTTGTGGGTCGACGCGGAGAGCACGACGCACCCTTCATGCAGCGGGTCCTGGAACTCCCCGCCGGCGATCAGCCCGAGCACGTGGGCGGCATCGTACCACCCTCGGGCTCCGACGTCCTCGAGCGTCGAGGAGAGCTCCTGCACCGGCAGCGGGAAGAGGAATAGCGATAGGCCGAAGAGGCACAGTTTGGGCCGCACCTCGCGAAGGATCTCCTTCGTGCGCGGGACATCGATGGTCATCCGCTCGGGGTCCCACGCGTAGTAGACCGGCTTCACGCCCCGCACGCCGAACGCCCCGAACGACGCGCTCGAGATGTGCGCCCCGTCGGCGAGCCGGCAGGTTCCGACGAGATCGCCCGGCTCGGCCAACGCCTTGAGAACGGCGAAGTTCGCCACCGTGCCCGAGATCGGGCGGACGTCGGCAAACGAACAGCGAAACAGACGCTTCGCCAGGTCGAGACAGAGCGTCTCCACCTCATCGACCTGTTCGTTCCCTTCGTAGTACCGCTCCCCCGGAAGCCCCTCGGCGTACCGGGAATGCAGATCGCTGACGAGCAGCTCCTTCGCATACGGCGAGAGCAGGTTCTCGCTGGCGATGAGCGGAATCGCGCGCTCGAACCGGGCGGAATGCCTCCGGACCGCGTCCCGGACGCGTTCCACGGTCTGGGCCATCTCCCCCTCCACGCCGAGTCCGCCCGTCGATTTCTCAGGCACGAGCCTCCCACCCCCCTATTTCCAGTGGAGCCCGGCGGGGGCCCCGTGTCTCCCGCGGAGGTTCGGAACGCGCTCGACGCACCCCGACTCTCCTCCGCACGCGAAAGTCCCCTACGCTACCACGTCCCACCATCCATCACCATATAATCCGGACCACCGCTCCCTCACTGCGAATGACACCTCCCTCCACTCCACCTCCTCCACCCCTCTCCTCCACCCCTCCCCACCCCACACTCCCATGGCCCCACTCCCGACGATTCAGGATCCAGTATGCCGAGTTGGACGTGCTCAACCATCTCAACCACGCCGTGTACTTCCGGTTCATGGAAACGCTCCGATGCGAGTACTACCTCGGTCTACGACGAAGTATTGACCCTCACGACCTCGACATCATCATCGCGGAGGCCCGGTGCCGGTACCTCGCCCCCGTGACGTACGCGGCCGAGCTTGTCGGCGAGGTCGCCCCGGCGCACCCGCTCGGACGCACGAGCTTCTCGTTGGTCTACCGGTTCTCCAACGAACGGGAACGGGTCGTCACGGCCCGGGGACACACCGCGATCGTGGCCTACGACTACCTGAAGGGATCCAAGAAACCGATCCCGGAGCTCGTGCGCGCGGCCCTCGACCGGGACGCCGTCAACGCCCAGGACGAAGGCTGGTAGGGAGCTCCACTCGCAGCGGGGGGGTGGGGGTCCCCTCGGCCGTCGCTCCCGATGGGGCGCTCGGAATCACGTCCCGGAAGTGTAGCCGGGGTTCTCCCGGGCGACCCCCGGCAGGGGGGGCGGCCACGGCGTGGGTTCGATGAACGTGGGGTCGTCGATCACCGACTCGAGGCGGTAGGTCACCCCGGTCCCCTGAAGCGCCTCGTGGAGCTTCTGAAGCCGGTCGCGGAACTGCTTCACACTGGACCACTCGAAGACGAGGTCGTGAGCGCCCAGGATGAACGAAAGGCCGGCCTGCTCCCGCAACCGGTCGGCAATCGTCAGCGGAGAAACGCCATCCGGCGAGAAGTAGAGGTCCACGTACGTGTGCATGCCGTGCGTCTCTCGAGAAAATGGGCCTATCCCCATATTTAAACCGGTGGCGAGGAGTCGGGCCGAGACACCTCCCTTGCCGCCGGAACGGCCCAGGACCGGGTCGCCCAGGAAGCGAGTGCGCACGAGTCCGTATCAGGCCCCGGGGGACAGGGAACCGAACGGCCCAACCGGGTGGCCGCGGGCGGAAGTATTAATCCGTGGCCACTCTGGCGTGGAACGTTGACTTCTATGGACGGTGTGGAGAACGAACGCCGGCTGCGTGCCGGAACCGACGGAACCCGCGGGACTCGACGAACGGGCGCGACGGCCATTCTGGTCGTCCTCGTTCTGGCGATCTTGGTGGTCTCCCCGGCGGGCTCGTGGTCGTCCGCCTCTGCCCGACCCGTCGCTTCCGGCGCGTCGGCGGGCGGGCTCCACTCGGTGGACCTCGGAGGGGCGCAGGCTCCCCCGGCCCGTCTGTCCCTTTCCCCTCCACCACTCGCTCCCTCCGGGCTGGGACTTCATGTTCAGTCGCTCCTCGGCGGAACCCCTTCGGGCAGTTCGGCTGTCGCCGCCACGGGCCACTCTCAGAAAGTCGCCCAGGGGCCGGCAACGATTTCCGGCAGCTTGGTCGGGAAACTCGTCGGCCCGTTCTCTCCCGCCCCCGGACCGGCCGCGCGCACCTCCTCCGGTGGGCCCGGCTGGGAGGGAATCAACGCCTCCACCTCGGAGTGCGGTTGCGCTCCTCCGGACGTGATCCTCGCCACGGGGCCGGCCAATGTCTTCGAGATGAACAACGTCGAAGGGAAGATCTGGACGAAGACCGGGACGTTTGTCACCAACATGAGCCTGTGGACCTTCTTCGGGATCGCGACCTCGACATCGATCAGCGACCCTCGGATCCTTTACGACAATCTGAGCCAACTCTGGTACGCGAGCCTCTTCGACATCTCCACGAACAGCGTGCTCCTCGGCGCTTCCTTGAGCTCCAACCCGATAGGGGCCTGGGCCGTATACAACGTTCCGGCGTACCAGAACGAGTTTCCGGACCAGCCGTACATCGGCGTGAGCCAGTGGATGGTCGGGATCACCGCGAACGACTTCAACCTGAGCACCTCCGCGCTCGACGGGACCGGCTATGAGGTGGTGAACCGGACCGATCTCAACGGTGGTACGTCGTACTACACCGCTTCCAACCCCCAGCTGTGGGTCCCGAGCGGCCGGGCGGAGAGCGCATTGACGCCCTCATCGGTCCAGTGGTTCGGAGGCATCAATCCGGGCGGTCCCGCGGTGTTCTGGGTCAGCGTCTCGGGCGCCCCTCCCGCCGCTCCGACCTATACGACCGGCGGCGCCTTCATTGCGGCCCTCTCGACCCCCGCGTCGGCCGCCCAGCCCGGAACGTCGGACCTGATCGACACGAGCGATAACCGAGCGATATCGGCGGTCTGGCAGAACGGCCTCGAGACGGTCACCTTCACGACCGGAACGGGCTGCACGATCCACAGCTGCATCCGACTCGAGCAGATGTGGACGGGCAACAGCACCCTCCGCCAAGATATCGTCATCACCGCCACGGAATATATTTTCTATCCGGCGGCCAGCGTCGACAGTCGCGGCGACCTGACCCTCGTGGTCGGGCTGTCCTCGAGCGTTACGTTCCCCCGGCCCCTCGTGTTCGGCCAGGCGTACAACGAACCCGGCACGATCTCGAACGGAGTCCTCTACCCCGTCGCCGGGACCGCATCGATCACTGTGGCCTGCACCGGCACCCTCTGCCGCTACGGGGACTATTTCGGGGCGGCCCCCGACCCGGCCTCGGCGCGGGTCTGGACCGGGAGCGAATGGGGCAAGGCCGGCGAGTTCTGGTCGACCTGGATCCAAAGCTTCCAAACCGACCCGATCTCCGTCTCCGTGGGAGCCAGCGCCACCCCGATCGATCTGGGCCAGTCGGTCACTTTCACGGCGGCGGCCGCGGGAGGCGAGGGGGTCTACCACTACAACTGGACCAATTTGCCACCTGGGTGTACCAACTCCCACGTGTCGACCGTCACCTGCACCCCTTCGGCGGCCGGCACCGTATCCGTCGGGGTCAACGCGGCCGACGCCTTCCCAACGAACGCCTCGGCGGCGGCGTCGTTCACCGTCAATCCCGCGCCCACCCTCGGGGTTCCCACGGCGAACAAGGCCGGCGCCGACGTCGGTCAGGCGGTCACGTTTACGAGCGCCGCGCCGGTCGGTGGGACTCCGACGTTCAAGTACAGCTGGGTGGGGCTCCCCGCCGGTTGTGGCAGCGCGACGGCGAGCGTGGTGGTGTGCACATTCACGACCAGCGGCGTGCTCAGCCTGACTGTGAAGGCGACCGACTCGCGCAACGTGACAGCGACGAGTCCGGCCCTCTCCTACACCGTGTCGCCCGCCCTGGTTGTCGGAACGCCGACCACCATGCCGGCGTCCGCGACTACGGGCACGTCGTTCACGTTCGGCGTGACGGTCACCGGGGGTTCGGGAGGGAACCAGTACACCTGGCTCGGGCTCCCGACCGGATGTACGAGCTCGAGCGTCACCCCGATCCCCTGCACGCCCACCGCCGCGGGGAAGTACAACGTCTCGGTGACGGTCACCGACTCCAACGGGGCGGCGGTCACGAGCGCCAAGGTGCTGGTCACGGTGACCACGCCGGCCGCGACGGGGCTGTTCGGGCTCCCGGGCGCCACCGGCTGGATCCTCCTGGCGGTGATCGTCGCGGCGGTGGTGGTCCTGCTCCTGGTGCTGGTGACGCGGCGACGCAAGAAGCCCACCACCACGCCGCCGGCCTGGCAGGCCGGTCCACCGCCACCGGCCGGAGCCCCTCCGCCCGGGGCCGGTGGTGACATGCCGCCCGGCGCGTCGGGACCGCCCCCGCCTCCCTAGCTCGGTGCACCCGGGTCGACGCGAACCCCTTCCGGCCCCCTCTTCCGAAGCCGCGCTGCTAACATCGCCCGAGGGTACGGGAGAACGGCCCGGTCAGCGGCCCGCGCCACGGCGGATGAGAGATTGAAATAGTGAGGTTCGCACCTATAGTTTCGTGTCGCGCCCGTGGGCGGGGGCGACGAGCATGCTCGTCGTGCTCGTCTTGATTCTGGGGGGACTCGCCGCGCTCCCCGTCGGAGCGACCGCACCGACCGGGGAAATGGCGGCCGCCCAGGATGCCTCCTCGCGGATCGTCAGCGCCGCCGCGGCGGCTCTCAACGAAGGCGCCGGCCCGGCCCACGGCGCCACCGCGGGCTGTACCGTGAGCTCCAGCGGCCAAGCGACATGCGGCCTCCGGGGCCCCCATGGAGCCGCGCCGCCGTCAGCGTCTCCGCGCTGGTTTGACGTGGCCGGGAACATCTCCACCCACTCCCGCGGCGCGACTCCGGCCGTCGAGTTCTCGGGTCTCATGGCGTACGACCCGCTCCTCTCCGAGGTCGTGCTCTTCGATGGGTGCAGCCCGGGGGCATGTCCCGGCACGCAGACGTGGGTGTACAACGGTTCTTCGTGGAGCAACAGGACCGCCAGTCTCACCTCCTTTCCGCCCGCGCGGCAGGGGTCCGGGATGGACTTCGACCCCCTGCTCCGCGGCGTCGTGCTGTTCGCCGGGGAGGACCTCTCGGATAACGCGGAGAGCGACACCTGGCTGTTCACGAACGCCGGTTGGTCGAACATCACGTCCACGGTCGGCATCCCGGTCGACTCGGGCGGAGCGAAGGTCACGTGGGCCTGGGGGGCGATGGCCTGGGACCCGGCGCTCCACGGCCTGGTGGCCGTCGACGGCTGCAGGATCGGAGACTGCCGAAACATCTCGAACGTATGGGACCAGACCTGGGTGTTGGGCGCGGGGGGATGGGCCTACCACGGCCCGGGACCCGGGACGGTGGCCAACGCGACCCACCTCGAGTTCAGCTCCCTGGCGTACGACGCCACGGACGGGTACCTCGTCTCGTTCGGTGGGTTCGACTCCCACCCGAACGCCACTTCGAATGCTACCTTTACGATGGACTCGTCGGGGGTATGGGTCAACATCACCGGCCGCGACGCGGGCTGCATCGCCTCGGTCTGCACGACGCCGCCCGCGCGAGAGTCGGCCGCCATGACCTGGGATGCACCGCTCGGTGCCATCTTCTTGACCGACGGGTACAGCTCCTCGTCGAAGACCTGGCTCAACGACTCCTGGCTCTTCCTCGGGGGCGCCTGGTTCCCCTCCACCGCCATCTCCCCCTCGTCGCCGAGCGGGTACTGCCCCGTGGCCGGGTCCGCTCTCCCGAAGGTCAGCGACAACATCGCTCCGTTCATCATCGGCGGGTTTGGCTCGATCAGCGCCTGCTACTCCAACGAGTGGGTCTACGAGATCCCACCGGCGACGACCGTGACCATCGCACCGGATCCACTGGACCAGGGAATGACTGCCACGTTCAACGCCTCCTGGGTCGTGGGCTCCGGGACCGGGATCCGAGTGGGCTGGACCGCCTTCCCCGGCGACGGCCATCCCAGCACCGTTCGAATCGCGACGGGCCACAACACCTCGACGCCCTTCTCGGTCCGGATCACGCACGCCTACGCGACCTCGGGCTCGTTCGTCGCGTCGGTGACGGAATCGGATTTCTACTTCGTCCCGGCGACCAGCCCGACCGGTATCGTGACCGTCTATCCTGCCCTGACGGCGTCGATCACCGCCAGCCCGACATCGATTCCCCCCGGCGGATCGGTCACCTTCATGGCCGTTCCCGTCGGTGGCAGCGGGACGTACTCCTACGCGTGGGCCTTCGGGGACGGGGTCGCGAGCACGGCACAGGATCCGCCGGCCCACACGTACTCGAAAGCGGGCACGTACGCGGTGAACCTGACCGTGACGGACGGTGTCAACCGTTCGGTGAACAGCTCGGTTACGATCGCCGTCGAGACGACCGGTTTCTTCCAAGGCGCCGGGCTGTATCTGGTCATCGGGATCGTAATCGCGGTGGGGGTGATCATCGGTCTCGTGGCGTGGACGTGGAGGCGCCGGAGGCCGACAGCGTCGCTCAGCACCGAGCGGGTGGGCTCCCCGACCCCGACCGGGCTGGGGACCCCCGCTTCGGGAGCGGACGGGGGTCTCGCACCCGGGCCGTCTCCGTAGACCGCAGCGGCGCGAATGGAGTGACCGCTGTCCTCTTCCTCACCCCGCCGGACGTACTCGGGCCGACGGCGGCGGTGCGCTCTTGGGGAGTTCTCTCACATTCGGGGTCGGTGAGGGGTGCCGGCTCCTGAGAAGACCTATCTACTCGAAGCTTCCCTCGTTGGGATTTGACTACGAAATGATTCTCCGGGCCGTCATTGCCGGCGCTATCATACTCGGGCTCGGCGCCTTACTCTATTCAATTCCCATCGCCGGGCAGAGCGTTGGCACGGAACACGCGACGAGCACCGCCCCCGCGACGTTCTGGGAGCCCGCCGTAACCCCAGAGGCCATCAACTTCTCCGTGAGCTGGGCGTCCTCCACGAGCGCCACGGTGTCGGTCTACTCGTGCGGCACGGATACATCGTGCTCTGGCGGAAGGGCTTACGCCATCCCTTCTCATCTGATCGTCCGGGGGACCGCCACCATCGGGAGACTCAACTTCAGCGGCGTCGCTGGCGATGGATACGAGGTCTATTCGAGCGTCCCGCAGAACGTGGACGTCGTGTACAGGGGCCCCCTCTACGGCGGGGCCGCCGGAGTCGTCTTGTTGGTCCTCGGTGGGATTGTTTTCATCGCCGGAGCGGCCGTACCGGCGGGAGGCCTCCGGCCGCCCAGTTACGTCCGGGACGCCATCCTCCGTCAGCCCGGGGAGATGCTTCGTTGGTATTGGGCGGGCAATTGGGACGGGGCCCCCGGGGGCCTCCTCTTGACCAACGCTCGTTTGATTCAAGTCAATCGTCGCGATCTGGCGGATGGATTCGTCTACGCATCGGGGGAGAGTATTCCGCTAAAAGACCTCGTTGCCGTCGAACCTTCGGTGGGAGGAAGTGGCGCTGGTCAGCTGTTCCTGAAGACCGGCGAGGGGGCCTCCCGAACCTTCACACTCGAGGGCAGATTCCCGGCCCGACGAGCGGCTCGGGCAATCCAACGCGCTTCCCGACTGCGGGGTGGCGGAAGCAAGTAAGTCGCGACGATGGTGTCCACGCCTGGGCTCGCTCGGCGGGCCAAGGGTCACTGGGACTCTAGAGAGGCCCAGGGGGGGCCGCGATATGGCCGCAACCTTCCAGCATACCTCGACCGGCGCGTTTGGTGAGCAAACTCCGACCTAGGGGGGTGGAGTGGAGTAAGGGGGGGAGGGGGGAACTACTGAATTTTTCATGTCCCCTCCCTTTCACGAGGGACCTCCACCGTCTAGGACAACAACGTCCCACCGGCGGTCTACGGCGGCGGTGCTAGGCCGGCAGGGTGGCCGCGCATCGAGAGAAGCCGGAAACCCCGTCCGCTCCTCAGCCCCGTCGCCCCACCAGCGTCGTCGGGTCACGGTAAGGCTGCTCCCGTCAGGACCTGACCCGGTTCCCGTGATGGGTAACCGCTAGGGCGCTCCTCCGAGCGCTCGTCGCGGTGCCCGCGGCCCAGTGGAACAGAGCGTCGACGAAGACGAACGAGACGGATTCCCCCGGTGCGCGTCGCTCCTGCCTGTCACCCCCGCTAAGGACGGTTTCGGTGTAAAAGGGGACGCCCAACCCCCCGGTCTAGCCTAGCGGGGAGAACCACGGTCTGTTGGAATATATACTTGTCACGGCGAGGGCGCAGGGCCTGGTCGGCTCATTTCGGGGGGTCGTACGGGAGCGTCAGAGCCGGGCGATCGGAGGTGCCGGGAGGCGGGCGGGGCGGTGGCCGTCGCGCGAGTCGCCAAAGGCCGACCCCGAAGGCCGCGCCGAGGAGCAGGACGGAGGCCCACGCGAAGAGCCAGTAGGCATCGTCCACGATGAGACCAATGGGATGTCCGCAGGGCGGCGCCACCTCCACCGGTACCGAACTGGTGGCTTCGACGCCTCGGCTATCGACGACCAAGACCCGAGGCACGAACCGCGGCCCCGCGATCGGATTCACATAGCCCGAGTATTGGTGGGTGACAGTCGCCCCGGTTCCGGTGGATCCATCGCCGAAGACCCAGGCGTAGTGATATGGAGGAGTCCCGCCCGCCGCCTCGCTCCAGAGAACCGCGTTAACCAGGTTCACTTGATTCGGTCCGCAGGCGAAAGTCGCCGTGGCGTTCGCCACCACGTACGGTGGCTCGGAGGGCGCCGCTACGAGTTCGGTGATGACGTAGCTTGCGTTCTGCCCGCGGGGAGTTGACGCGTTGAGCGTGGCCGCGAAGCTTCCAGGCTGGAGGTACGTGTGGCTCGAGTTCCAGCCGGGGACCGGGGGTGTCCCGTCTCCAAAGTACCAGACAGGGTTACCCACCAGGCCATCGAGACCGGACGGCGTGCCCTCGAACTGGACCGCGAGTGGCACAACTCCGAAGGTCACACTCGCCCCCGCTTGCACCGCGGCCCCCCCCCACGAATCTGAAGGGGTGAACGGGAAGCTCGTGCCGGTCGCCGTCGCCCCGGCCGAATCGGTAACGGTCAGGACGACGCGATACTGCCCGCCGGAGTAGATCAGCACGTACGGGTTAGTGGGGTTCGATTCGGCGCGTCCGTCGCCTGGTATCCATACCTCGCGGTACGGCGGTGAGCCGCCAGAAACGTTGGCGCTCAGGTCGAGCACGATAGGGGCCGCGCCGGCGGGTGGGGCTTCTGAGGCCGTCACCCAGGCAACTAGGGGGGCACTCAGCTGTGCGGGTCCCGAGGGGAGTCTCGAGTCCGTTGCCCCGCGGGCGCCCACAGAGACGAGAAGGACCACGAGAACGAGGGAAACCGGCCCGGGCATTGCGAACGCCAGGCTTCGCCGAGTTCGGTTTCTCACAGTCCCCCCCCAGTCCGCGAATTCCTGACTCGCGAAGCGACCACCGCAGCCGCCTAGCGGATGTGGTCGAGCGAGAACGAGCCCAGTGAGAAGGCGCGCTTCGTGAAGTTGTAGCCGACCCAGGCTCGGGACTGGACGTCGGTGGTGCCCCGGACCGATAGGAAGTTCTTCAGTTGGTCGATCTTGAGGTTGAGCGACCCGTCCATCATGTGCTCGAGGGTCCGGATGTCCGCCTCGCTGTGCATCCCGGTCTCGATCAGGTAGTAGCCGGCGGCGCCGTCGACCTTCCGTCGACCGACGAACGGCTGGAGGAACCGGAACGTCGCGGCGGTGTCGAGGTACGCCGTGATCGTCGAGACCGACTCGAAGACGAGACGGTACGGAATCCCTTTCGACTTGAACTCGAGAGCGAATTCGTTGACCCGAGCCGTCAGGCCATCCATCGCGCCTTTGTCGGTCATGGAGAAGAGGACGGCGTTCCGTTCCCCTTCGGTCAGGCCCAGGCTCCGCGAATAGAGGTCGATGTACTTCACCAGGCCTTTCTGCTCGAGTTCGGCGTAGTTGGACAGGAAGCCGGTCGCTTCCTCGCGGACGGTCTGGTACGTCTTGTCGGTGAGCACCCAGATCGCGCCGGCGCCGTTCTTGAGGCCCTCGGTCATGAACGCGCGGGCGAGCACGTCCTTTCCGGTGTGGGCCGGGCCGTTCACAAGAAGTTGGGAACCGATCGGGATGCCGCCGAACAGGAGGTCGTCCAATCGACGCACGCCGGTGCGTACCTTCATCGCCGACGTCGTCGCCGCCACGTCGGCCTCCGACCGCGCCGCCTCGACCTCGGCGGCCTTTCCTTCGAGCCCTTCGAGCTCCTGCATCCGCTGGGACAGGAACGTTTCGCGGGTCCGGAGCTCCTCCTCCCGCTTCGTGATATCCGTTTGCAGGTCGGAAAGTCGCTTGGACTTTTCGACGGAGTCCAGGGAGCCGCCGGCGAGCTTCGCTTCCTCGACCCGGCGGACCTGGAGCGCCACGGCTTCTTTCTGGATCCGGAGCTCGTGTTCCCACGCCTGGAGCTCCTTCTCCTTGAATTCCAGGGGGGTCCGGCGGCGCTCGACCTCCTCGGTCTGGAGGCTGATTTCCTCGAACTTGGTCCGGAGCTCGTTCTCCCGCCGGGCCAGCTCGCGCTCCCGCATGTCCGCGGTGTTCATGCGGGACTGGAGCGACTCGGTGAGGGACCGTTCGTCGGCGCCGACGGTCAGGAGTCGTTTCCGGGACAGTTCGAGCTCGGACCGGCCGTTGCGGATCTCCTCTTCGAGCTGGATCTGCCGGCGCCGGAGCTCGGTCTCTCGCTCGATGTAGCCGTGCTCCCGCTCCGCGAACTCGAGCCGGACCTTGGCCTCCGCTTCTCGGGACATGCCCTCCGCCGGACCGGCGGATCCGGCCCCGCCGTCGGTCGATTCGATAACGGCGGAAGTGGTGGACGGGGCAATCTCAGTGCCCACCCGGTCGAGGGCCATCTGGAGTTCCGAAATGCGACCCTCCATCTCCTGGACGAGCTGCTCCCGGGCCTTCGACTCCCGGTTCCGCACGTACTTGATCACGGCGATCGAGCCACGCTTGACGTGCTCGAGCTCTTCCTCCATCTGCTTGCGCTTCTGGCGTTCGTCGTAGAGCTGGCGTTGAATGTCCTGGAGCTCCTGGACCAGCGAGTGGGGCTCGAACTGGTCCGACTTCACACGGTCCAGTAGGTCGTTGAGCCACCGGACCAGGGTCGCCTCGCGTTCCCCGACGTTCGCCAAAAGGGTGGGCGAGGCCGGGAGTTCCGTCGGGACGGTCGGCGCCGGGGGGGGAGCCTCCGGTGTCGCGGGGGGGGTGAGACCGTACTCCTCACTCATGGAGGGGACCGGCGCCGCGGAGGGTTGGGCCGGCTCGGAGGATTGGATCCAGGACTCCAGCACCGAGTCGTCGCCGTCGACCCACTTCCGCAGGACATCGGTCGATCCCTTCGTCGGGGTCGTGATCTTGGTACGCTTTGGCCGTTCGGCCTTGCCGACCGAGGCCATCCATCTCTCAACGATCCGTTCGCCGCTCGTTGGCGTCGTATCGGGAGCCTGAGCCGTCGGCTTTCGGTCCTTCGCGTGGTCCGGGTCCGCCTCCTCACGCGCGGGAGCCGTCTCGGCCGATGCGTCCGTCGAGTCGGTCATCGGGGCTACCGATAGAAGGGTGACAGCCGAGCTTAACTCCTGTGGGCCGCCGGGCGGTCCGTCACGGAGCTCTGGCCGCCGAACCGGGTCCCCATCCGGCCGAGACTGACCCCGGCACGCGGGAGCGGAACTCCTCCTCCCACCAACGGAGGTATTGCCGTCGGCCGTGACGCCGTTCCTCGAGGGCTTGCCGGGCGAGCTCACTCGCCACAGGAGCCCACGACGCCCAGTGGTTCCGGGCCTTCCGCGGGACTTCCAGGTAGTTCGGCGGCCCCTGGAAGAGGGTGCCGAAACGAGCCAGGACGTAGAGGTCGCAAGCGCGTTCCCCGTTAGGGACCTGGTGGAGTGGCCATTGGAGTAAGTGCATGAACTCGTGAGCGGCCGTCGCCGCGAGCTCCGAGGGTCGTTCCACGAGCCGAGGGTGGAAGGCTACTCGGGGCGGGTGTTCCAGGATCGATGCGCTGCCGAGCCGCCGCGAGCCGCCGGGGAGAAGGTCGATGCGTATTCGAAGGCCGGACAGTTCCGGAAACGCGGCGGCCACCCGGGCGACCGGGCCGAGCAGCTCGCGCGCCCGGGACCAGCGTTGCAACCGGCGGGTGGGTACGAGGTCGACTTCCATCGGGGATTTCGAACATGGGTGCATAAATAGAGCCGCGGTTCCTCGCGCAGGCGTGGACCTCGAGGAGCGCGCCCTCCGAGTGACCCGGCACACCGCCGAGGTCCTCACCCCCGAGGAGATCCGCTCGCTGTTCGAACGGGAGTCCGCGCCCCGGGCCTACATCGGTTTCGAGCCCTCCGGCTTGCTCCACGTCGGTCATCTGGTGACCGCGCGGAAGATGCGGGACTTGACCGATGCCGGCTGCCGGCTTACGGTGTTTCTCGCCGACTGGCATGCCTGGATCAACGACAAGTTGGGCGGGTCGCTCGAAAAGATTCGCGCCTGCGGACAGTACATGCAGAGCGGCTTCGTCGCGCTCGGAGTGGACCCCAGCCGGACGGAGTTCCGATGGGCCCAGGACCTCCAGGCCCGCGAGGGATACTGGGACCGGGTCGTCCGAGTGGCGAAGGCGACGTCGCTGGCCCGGTCCCGCCGGGCGCTCCCGATCATGGGACGCGCCGAGGAGGAGACCAACCTCGACACGGCGAAGCTGTTCTACCCTTCCATGCAGGCCGCGGATATCTTCGAGCTGCCTGTGGAGATCGCCTATGCGGGGGTCGACCAGCGCCGGGCGCATGTGCTCGCCCGCGAGGTCGCTCACCACTACCACTGGCCCGTGCCGGTCGCGGTCCATACTTCACTCATCTCGTCGCTCAAGGGGGGCGGCCGCATGGATCCGGAGTCACAGACCGTGGAACGGAAGATGTCGAAATCCGACCCCGGCGCCGGCCTCCCGCTCCCTTCGGAACCGGAAGTCATCACCTCCCGCATTGACGCGGCGTACTGTCCCGCGAAAGAGGTGGACGGAAACCCACTCGTCGAGCTCGTCCGATTCGTGATATTTCCGTGGGAAGGCCAGCTCGCCATCGAGCGCGCCGCGAAACACGGCGGACCCGTGGTCCTCGCCTCGGAGGAGGAATTCCTCGCTACCTGGCGGGCCGGCTCCCTCCATCCGCAGGACCTCAAGACCGCCGTTGCGCTCGCGCTGACGCGGATCACCGAACCGGCGAATCGATTCTTCCGAAGCCACCCCGAGGCGATTCCAGCGGCGCTCCGCCCCGGCGGCGCGGGCGCGGCCTAGCGCTCCCGTTGACTCTGATCCGCCACCCCCCTGAAACGCCCGGTGTGCGTTCAGACCGCCGATTCGTGGTTCACGAGCCTCGAACTGACTACGCTCCGGGGGCCTCCATCGACGGCCGCTCCAAGTCGGGCGGCCCGGCGGGCCTACTTGGAGCGACGGGCGGCGTTCTCCGCCAGGCGCGCCTTAACAATCCGAGTGACCAACTCGGCGGGCAACGGTCGATCGGGTGTGAACCGGAGCGTCCCCTTTCCCGACTCGTAGGGCTTCAACTCGGCAGAAAACCGGCGCCGAGCCTCGGCGCTCCCCACGAAGAGGCTGCAATGATCCTTGAAGGCGGCATAGTACACTAGCATCCCGTTCTGCCGGAACGCCGGTATCTGGTAGCTGATGACCTCGTCTGCGTTAGGGGCGGCGGCCTTGATGGTCTTACGCAGCGACTGCAGAGCGGCCCGGAATTTTGGCGGGACGCGCGCGAGGTACTCGTCCACTTTCTCCGGAGCGGGGGGCCCTCGGGGCGCCATGACTTTCGAGACTGGCGGGGGCATTAAAGGGCCTCGAGCGGGAATTCGTTTCCTCCGGACGGGTTCTGTTTCATGCCGACCAACCGCCTCGGTTCGGGTTCACGCCTGTGCCCTCCGCAGGTTTAAATACGGTCAGCCGTAGCCACGGGTCCACCCGTGAGCCGAGGGACCCCTGTCGGGTTCCCGCTGACGCGAGGAAACGATGGCGCGACCGATCTATATCCGATTTGACACCCCGACGGAAATCGCCGATAAGGCGCTGCAGCTCGTGCAGATCGCCCGCGAGACGGGCAAGCTCCGCGTCGGCACGAACGAAGTGACCAAGGCGAGCGAGCGCGCCGAGGCGAAGCTCGTCGTCATGGCCGAGGACGTCGACCCGATCGAGATCTTGGCGCACATCCCGATGCTTTGCGAAGAGAAGCGGATCCCGTACCTGTACGTCCCCAAAAAGCAACGGCTCGGCCAGTCGGCCGGCCTCTCCAAGTCCGCGGCGAGCGTCGCCGTGGTCGAGGCGGGCGAGGCGAAGGGGATTCTCGAGGAACTCACCGGCGCCTACGCGACGCTGAAGAAGTAACCCACCCCGACGATCCTAGGAACGGACGATGGCGGAAGAGGACAAGGGCTCCCCGGCGGAGGTCGTGGAGCTCGTCGGGCGGACCGGGATGGCCGGCGAGGCCACCCAGGTGAAGGTCCGGGTCCTCGCGGGCCGCGACCGGGGGAAGATCATCGCCCGGAACGTCATGGGACCCATCCGCGTCGGCGACGTGCTCGTGCTCCGCGAGACCGCTCGAGAAGCGCGCAAGCTGTCCGTGCGCTGAGGAGGTTCCGTTCATGGTCGTCCATCGGACCTGCTCGTTCTGCGCCAGCGACATTGAGCCCGGTACGGGCCAGTTGTTCGTTAAGCGGGACGGCTCGCTCCACGCGTTCTGTTCCTCTTCCTGCCGGAAACAGCAGCTCGGACTAGGCCGGGTCGGTCATCGCCTCCGTTGGACACGGGCCCACGAACTGAAGCGCCTCGCGGAGCAGCGCCGCCAACCGGCCGCAACGGAAGCCCTGGCGAAGCCCGCCCCGTCACCGGCCGCGGTTAAGCCCAAGGAATCCGCTCCCGCCCCGCCCGCAGTAGGAGCTCGACGGAAGGGGGCCAAACCGAAACCGTCGGGTACCGGCGTCGAGCCGAACGCCGACGATGCCAAGGTTCCCGGCAAGAAACCCCGTATCAAGAAGGCGACCGCATCCCCCCCCTCGACCTAGGCACCGGCCCCCGCGAGTTTTCCCGCCCCCCGCCGGGCCCGAAATTCTATTGCCGAAGCGGCCGCTCGGCGTGCATTGACTCTTCCCACCCTCGAGCAGGTGGCCCCCGAGCTGGTCGGCTTCGTCCTGAGCGGTCTGGTCGTTCTCTACGGGTGGCCCCGCGCGCGAAGCTTCCGTGAGTGGGTCGACCGGACTTTGATTCGCCGGGAGCCGGCGGCCTCGCCCTTCCCATGGGGTTGGCGCGTCGTCGCGCTCGCCCTCGGCGGGGCCTTCGCGGTCGCGGCATTCGTCCAATCAGCGCCGATCCCTTGTTCGGCCGGAGAGGACGACACATTGGCCCTGCTCCAGTCGGGGCGTGGCCTTCTCGCCGGGGGCGACCCATTTGCGACGTTCCAGTGCGGCCACTCGGTGCTGATCCCGTACGGCCTCGCCGGCGCGATTCTGGACGGCCTCGGAAGTCTCGGGGGCCGGGTCGGGATCTGGTTGATTTGGGACCTGATGGCCCTCCTCTTGATTCCCCTCACCTGGTACCTCGCCCCTACCCACCGCGGGTACGCGACAATCTTCGTGGCTACCTCGATGCTGTACGCGCCACTGGTTGTAGGCTCGATCCAGGGGGGCCACAGTGCCATCGTGCCGGTCACCGCACTCCTCGGCCTCTGGCTCGCGCGGCGCGAGAATCCGGTGGCCGGCGCCGTCGCCGGATTCCTGTCGACGGTGAAATTCCCTTCGCTCTTCCCGTTCTGGGGGGGACTGGCCGGCGTCGGACGCGGACGCTGGTTCACGCTGGCGACCTCGGCGACCGTCTTCGCCGGATTGTCCGCCCTCGTCGTCTTGGTGTGGGGAGGTTACGCATACACCCTGCTGTTCAGTTTCCAGCTCATCCGGGCCGACTTCTCGATCAACGAATTCGGTGTACTTATTCCGTTGGGTGCCATGCCGCCCGCCTCAGTATTGACGATCCTGCAGGGCGTGTCGCTCCTCAGCGCCCTCCTGTACGTGCATCTCCGACGATGGCCCGCGATCCCTGCGGTCGCGCTACTCACCGTGGTCGTCGCGCTCGTGGCGCAGCGATTCACGGAGAACTTCCTGATCTGGCTCCTTCCGGTCGCGCTCCTGGGACCGACCTACTCACGATGGCTCTTCGCTATCGGCGCGGTCGGCGTCCTCAACGGGGCCGTCGCACTTCCCGCGTGCACGAATTCCGGCGCGTGTGGGCCCTCCGAAGGTTTGGCCGGGGCACTGGGCGTGATGCTCCTCGTGCTTCTGGTGCTGATACTCCGCGAGAGTCCGAGATCGCTCGCCGGAACCGCGGGTTCGTCTTCGCTGCCGATCCCTCCAGTCTCCGCGTCGCCGTCGGCGCCCCTCGAGACCTCATCGACCGCATTCCACTCCGCCCCTCGAATTGAAGGCGTGGGGACCCCGACCGGGCCCCGTGGCTCCGCGCAGTGACGACCCCGCCACCAGATGGGTGACCGCCAGCGACCTCGCGGAGTACGCGTTCTGTCCCCGGGCGTACTGGTACCGGGGGCACCCACCCCCCGAGGGTCCGGCCCCCTCGAGCCGGGCCGCTCAAGCGGCGGGGGAGAGGTACCACGAGAGCGTCTTGACCCACCGGTCCCGGCGGGAACGTTGGTCGACGGGCTGGTGGCTGCTCGTCGGGACGGGCCTGCTTCTCTGCCTCCTCGCACTCCTCCAGGCCGGTGGAGTATGATCACTGAGTGGACTCTGTTCGCGGTGGGCGGCGGGCTCTTGCTGGTGGGCGGTCTCGTCGCCCTCGCGCGGGTTCGCGAGCAGCGCCGGTCAGGCCGTCTAGTTCAGGCCGACCTTCCCAACAAGCCCGGGACTCTGCTCCGGACCCCGCGGTACCGGATCTCGGGGCGCCCCGATGAGCTCCGGGTCCTGCGCGACGGACGAACGATCCCGCTCGAGATCAAGAGCCGACCCACGCCCCGATCGGGTCCCCCCGCCTCGCACCGGATTCAGGTGGCGGCCTACTGCCTCCTGGTCGAAGAAACGACCGGGCGGCCCCCCCCGTTCGGCCTCCTCCGGTACGGGGATGGCGGGGAGTTCCGGATCGATTGGACCCCGGAGCTCCGCGAGCAGCTTCTCGTGCTGCGCCGCGAGCTTGCGACTCCTTACGACGGTCGCGCGACCCCCAGTCCCGCGCGATGCAGGCGTTGCGCGTGGCGGCGGTCCTGCGACCGGGCCGCGGCCTAACCGGCCGCGGTCTTCGTCGACCGGGAGGAGTAGATCTCGCACTTGTACGGGAGCTCGATCTGCGCCCGTCCTGCGATCGCGGGATGCGTGTCAAGGAGATGCCGAAGTTGGGCCTCCGCCTCGGCGTAGCGGGTCTCGTCGAGGCTCGCGATGAAGCTGACCGATGTGAAGCGGGCGAGGGCGGTTTCCCGGTCCATCCGCTGCACGAACGGGAACGACTGGAGTTCCAACGGGTCGAATCCGGGCGTGCGGGCCCACCCGTCGCGCCAGGCGCGTTGACGGAACCTCGGGCCCCCCTCATCGTACCGGTCGATGATCGAGGTGACCTGCCCGACCCAGTCGACCGATTCGTCCCGGAGGTTCCAGAGGAGCCCTACCGTCCCCCCGGGGCGGAGTACCCGGTGCATTTCGGCCATCGCCCGCGGCACGTCGAACCAGTGGAACGCCTGGGCGACGGCGATCGCGTCGACGCTCGACGGGCGGATCGGCAGCCGCTCGGCGATTCCGCCGACGAGAGGGACCGTCGGAAATGCCTGCCGGAACTGCTCTCGCATCGCCGGCACCGGCTCGACGGCCACGTAGGGACCGGACCGGGGGACGAGCAGCCGGGACAGCTTGCCCGTTCCTGCGCCCAGCTCGAGCACGGTGGACTGGAGGGAGACGTTCAACGATCGAACCAAGGCGTCGATCGCGGCCGGCGGTGCCTCCGGACGACTGCGTTCGTAGCGGCTCGCCGCGCGTTGGAATCCGACTCGGGCGCGCGGGTCGACGGGCACGGGACGCTCCGACCTCCGCATCATGAAAGCTTTTCTCGCCGACCCGCTACCGCCGGCGATGACCGACGGCGCGACGGAGCGGACCCTGGTTCTCTTGAAGCCAGATGCGGTCCAACGGGGCCTCTCCGGGGAGATCCTGGCGCGGATCGAACGGAAGGGACTGACGATCGTGGCGGCCCGGCTCCTCCGCGTGACCGCGGAGCTCGCCCAGCGGCATTACGCCGAGCACGCGGGGAAGCCGTTCTACGACGGTCTCGCCCGGCACATCACGAGCGGACCGGTCCTCGCGCTGGCCGTCGAGGGTCGCTCGGCGATCGCGGTGATGCGCTTGCTGATCGGCGCGACCAATCCCCAGAGCGCGGCGCCGGGTACCGTGCGGGGCGACCTGGCCACCTCGATGACGGCGAACTTGATCCATGCCTCGGACTCACCGACCTCGGCGGAGAGGGAACTCGCGCTGTTCTTCCGGCCGGAGGATTTCCACCCCTACACGCGAGCGGGTCAGGAGTTCCTCTGAGTTGATGGCCGACCCCCTCGTGGCGGCCGTCCGGGCCGTTCGACTGGGTCGGCCGATTCTGTACCCCACCGACACGCTCTGGGGACTCGGCGTCCGCCCGGACGACCCGGCGGGCGTGGGACGGTTGTACGCGCTCAAAGAACGTCCCGCTGGAATGCCCGTCGCCGTCGCGGTCTCCTCGTACGAGGAGTTGGAGCCGTTCGTCGAACTTTCCCCGGTCGCCCGGCGCACGGTGCGGCGTTGGTTACCCGGTCCGTTCACGTTCCTACTCCGTGCGAGCCCGAAGGCCCGAAGGGAATGGACTCCGGCGGTGCTGGGAGAGTCGCCCACGGTCGGAGTCCGCATCCCCAACCACCCAGTCGCGCGCGCCCTGCTCGCGAAGACCGGCCCGCTCACGACGACGTCGGCGAATCGGCACGGCTCTCCCCCGTGCCGGAGCGCGGCCGAGGCGCGGAAGCTCTTCGGCCGGCGCGTGGGGGCGTACGTGACGGGGGGCGATCCCCCGTCGGGCCGACCGTCGTCGATCGTAGTGCTCACGGGCCCGCGCCCCCATGTGCTCCGCCGGAGGTGACCGTTCGTGGCCCCCTACCCCGCCGACCTAGACCGATGGCGTCGGGCCGGCCGGATCGCCGGGGAGGCACGAGAGCTCGGTCTTCGGCTGGCCCGACCGGGAATGGCCCGACGAGAGCTGGCGGACCGGGTCGAAGGATTCATTCGGGACCAGGGGGCGGAGCCGGCCTTTCCCGCGAACCTCTCCCGGAACTGGGAGGCCGCCCACTACACTCCCTCGGAGACCGACACTGAGCTCCTCGCGGCCGGGGACCTGTTGAAGGTCGACGTCGGCGCGCATCTCGACGGGGCCATCGCCGACACCGCCGCCACCATCGAGGTCGGGGAAACCCACCGCCACGACCGTCTGGTCCGTGCCGCGCGCGACGCCGTGGATGCCGGAATCCGAGCCATCCGGCCCGGGGGACCCATCGATGCGGTCTCCCGCGCGATCGAGCGCGCGATCCATGCGCAGGGATACAAGCCGGTCGTGGACCTGACCGGCCATACGATCCAGCCGTACCTTCTGCATGCCGGAAAGTCGGTCCCGAACGCCGGCGGCTACAGCACGGCGTCACTCGATGAAGGGGAGGTGGTAGCCATCGAGCCTTTCGTCACGAACGGAGAGGGCCACATCGAGGACGGCCCGTTCGGCAATATTGTCCGCTTCCGCGCGGACCCGGGGAACGAGGACCCGGCGTTGGCCCAGGCCTTCGCCCGGTTTCGGACCCTGCCGTTCACCGCCCGCTGGGTCGCTGCACCGGACGAGAAGACCGCGCTCAGGCGGGCCCGACGGCTTCTCCAAACCTACCCGGTCTTCGTCGAGACCGGCCGCGGGTGGGTCGCTCAGGCGGAGCACACCGTCCTCGTGGGTCCGGCGGGCGCCGAAGTGCTGACGGCGGTCTAGCGCGGGGACGATGGACGACCGAGATGAGCACGAGGGAAGAAAGAATGCGCGACCGCCGCGAACGGGTGATACCCGGCGGGCCCGGCCGCGTGGGCCTCCGGCATCGCCGTCTGCTCGAGCACTTCGGGGAGAGCGGAATCGGTCAGGAACGGCAGAGGTATCGTCGTTCGATCGAAATGGAATATCGGCTGGAACTCATCCAGCGTTTTCTCGAGCGACACCTCCGAGGGCGACCAGAAACGTGTCTGGAGGTAGGCCCAGGGACGGGGAGATTCAGTGCCCTCCTCGCACGCCGTTCTCGTTCCCTCCTTCTCTTCGACCTCTCGAGGCCCATGCTCGACGCAAGCCGAACCAGTCTCCGGGGACGGCCGAGCCGGCGCCCGACGATTCAGTTCGTCCAAGGGTCCCTAGAGGACCTGCCCTTCCACTCGGCAATCTTCGATCGGGTGGTGGTACTGGGAGTGCTGGCGTTCGTCGCTCGAGATATTGGACCGGTGTTGATGCGTCTCGGCCAGCTGCTTCGACCAAATGGGAGGATCCTTTTCGAAATACGCACCCCCACTCAAGACACAATGTCGATCCTTCCGGCTTCTCCTGCCGCGGCGAAAACCATCCTCCGGGAACCTTCTCGGTACCACCTGTGGAGTGTGGTCCGGCGCGGGTACCAACCCTTCGATCCCCCACATTTTGCGCGGTTCGAGGTGGCGTGGCTGCGCCCACCCTACCTGGCCCGAACGGTCGCACGAGCCGGATTGCGCGTCGTGGACCAGATGGCCATCGGGCCGAACTTCGGGAATCAACCGCGGCTCTTGAAGCGTCTCCGGCGGACTGCAAGGGCCTACTCCAACGCCCTCCGACTGGAGGAGGAAACGGGCCGCTGGCCAGAACTCTTCGGTGCGGGTGCCGGACTTCTCGTCGCTGCCGGCCAGAAATGATGGACGCACCCCTCCGTTACCCCAGTGGGATGCCTTCAGCGAAGACCCAAGTTCATCCGCGATTGGAACGGGCCCTCGCCGTCGCGACGCGGACGGAAGACGCCCGCTCAGGACCCCTCCTGAGGGGCGGGGGAGTTCAAGCGGGCCCGGCGAGCTCGGCGCGCGCGAGGGCCGCGCCCCGGTCCATGTTCTGCAGCTTCGCGTAGGCGATGTCGAGGCTTCGCGTTCGGAGCCCGCAGTCCGGGTTGACCCAGATCCGCCGCGGGTCGCCGAGGATCTTCGACGCCCGAAGGATCCGGTCCTTCACGCGCTCGGGCGACTCGACCTCGTCGCGGTGGACGTCCAACACGCCGAGACCCACTTCGCGCGTGTCGCCGTACTCCTTGAGGATCCGAAGGACCTCGTAGCCGTCCCGACCGTCGGTGTCCCGGTTGGCGAACTCCAACGCCCACTGCTTGCAGCGCTTCGCCTCGAGGAGCGCCGGAAAGAGCGATCGGTAATCTGAGAAACAGACGTGCATCGAGAACTCCGCGTCGAGGCCCTCCGTCGCCGCGTTGAATCCTTCGGCGACGACCTCCGCTTCCTGGGGATGAGTACCGCCCGCGGGCTCGTCGATCTGGATGATGCGGCAGCCCTTCTCGATGAGCGCTGCGAGCGTCGGTCGGATCGCCTTCCGGGCGATCTCCACAACGAACTCCCGCTGGGCGCGCCGCCGGACCTCCCGTCCCTTCCATCCTTCGTGCCGCCGGAGGTAGTATTCGTTGTACGACCAATCGGCGAGCGTGTAGGGTCCCGTGATGGGAAGCTTCGCGGCGCCGCGAGCGTGGGCGCGCACGAACTCGAACTCGTCCACGTGATACGGGTGGTCGAGCCGGACCTCGCCGGTTCCTGCGGCCTTCAGGTAGTACTTGTTATCGAAGGAGCGGACGTGTCCCAGGAATTGGAAGCCGCGCATCTGTCGGATCGGGTACTCGTACATCTCGATCCGGCGGGCCTCGCCGTCGTAGACCCGGTCGAGCCCCGCCGCCTCGAAGTACCGGAGCATGAACAACGCCGCCCAATCCCGAACGGTATCGGCGCCGACTTCCCGGGACTTGTCTCCAAGGAACTTCCGGACCATCGGGTCGTCCCCAGGGACGAAATGGAGGACGTCGTTCCACCGGGCAAAGTCGGTCTGGGCCGCGGTGTCGAGCGCCTCGCCGCGTTGGCCCAGGAGCTGCCACCGGGGTTTCATGAGACTCCCGATCTCCTGCGTCGGGAACAGTCGGGTCGTCATGTCCCTCCATCCGTCGATTCCAGCCCCTGACGTACCGCGGGCAGGCCGTGGAGCTTTCGTGTGGCGGACTCCCACGGCAGCAGGTCCAACGGCGCCCCGGAGCCGACCCAGAGGCTGATGGGCCGGTGGCGCTCAACGATCGCCCGCGCGAGGCGCACCACCTCCGACGGATCCTCGACGAGGCTCGTCCGGGGATCGATCACACCGAGTCCCAGCCCCCGGCGCTCTGAGGTCGGTGGGAGCTCGAGCGCATCCGTCTCCGAGAGGTCCACGCCCACCACGGAGACGGGAAGTCGGGAGAGGAGCGGCCAGGCGGGTCGGGCATCGCCGAAGTACGTCCAGACCGCCGTCGTGCCACCATTTGCGGCCGCGCTGATCGCTTTGTACGCCGCGACGACCCCCTCTGCGCGGGCGCCTTCCGGAGGGCGCGCCACGAGGAGCGGCTCTTGGAACTGGAACGCCGAGTATCCGGCGGCCCGGAGTTCGTGGACCTCTTCGCCGAGGAGACGACCGAGACGGTGCGTGAGCGCCTCAGCGGTTTCGCCCGAGCGGTTATCGACGAGGCCAGCGAAAGTGTACGGGCCGGGGAGGATCGCCTTTCGCGGGTGCGGCGCGCCGGGCGCTTTGGGGGGGAGCCAGCCGCCGATGGCCCCCGGGACTCGGGCCGGCGGGGCATGGAGGATCGGCTGGCGGAAGAACTGGTTCGTTTCGAACCATCGGGTCAGGGGACCGACCGTGAATCCTTCCCAGGTCTCGGCGAACGGACGGAAGAGGTCCTGCCAGCGCAGGTACCCTCCGGCCCGGGGCTCCAGACCGAGGCGTTCCTCGATCCCACCGACGTCGGCCTCGGCCTGGGCGAACAGTTCCTGTACCGCCTCCGCGGTGGTGCGTCCGCGGTCGAGGTCGCGCGTCGCTTCGACGAGCGCTTGCGAGCGCGGAAACGCGCCGGTCAGGCTCGTAACGGTCTGCATGAGGGAACCCCCGCGAGCCTGACACGCACTTTAACCATGTCGGCCGGAGGCCCTCTGCATCGAGAGAAAATCGGTTGCGTTGCGGGAAACCGGCGACCGGTTCAGTGGAGGTTGGCCGCCACGATCCGGTCGAAGTCGGCCGGTTTCGGGGGCCAGCCGTCGGTCATGTACGCCCGGAATTCTTCGCGCGAGCGAAGGCGAACGGCCTCGTTCGTGGCTTTCTCGAAACCGAGGGTCGATACGTACCGATCCGGGAGCGCGTGGCGCCGGCCGTAGTGGGCGGGGAGCACTTCGGTCTCGTCCGGCAGGTGCAGGATCTTCTCGGTGAGACTCTCGTAGAGAAGGTCGGGGTCGCCGTCGCCCAGGTCGGTACGGCCGCACGATCCGATCAGGAGGGTGTCGCCGGTAAAGAGGGTCTCCCCAATGCGGAGGGTCACGTGGTCCTTCGTATGCCCCGGTGTCTCCAAGACCATCACCTCATCACGGCCGATGGTGAGCGCTTCGCCGTCGGCGAGTTGGCGGTGAGAATATTCGGCGGGGGACCGGGCCCCCACAAAGATCGGAGCACCGGTCCGGCGGTGGAGCTCGTGGTGCCCCGCGAGATGGTCGGCGTGGGTATGCGTTTCGACGACGCCAGAGAGCGTCCAGCGAGCCTCGGAGAGGGCCTGGAGGTATGGGGCCACTTCGATTCCCGGGTCGATCAGGATAGCTTGCCCATCGACCGGGTCACCCACCAAGTAGGCCAGACAGCCGGAGTCGGAGCGGGGAAACTGACGAATCACGAGCTCGCCGGCGGTGGGCGTCAGCCAATAGCGCGGAACGGAAGGGTCGGCGACTCGGGAGTACTCATCGACGCCGCCTTCGAGCGCCGACACGTGGATGAACCCTCGGTCCATGAGCAGCTCGACGGCCTGGCGGGCCCGGGCGCCAAATTGGCAGTAGACGACGATTGGGCGGTCTCTCGGCAGCGAAGCGAGCCGGCGGTCGAGCTCCGGCAAGGGAATATGTCGATCTCCCGGAAGGTGGGCGAGCTTCCGTTCGGTCGACGGGCGCACATCGACCAGAATCGGAGGCACGGGTCCCTCGAGATGCAGCCGTAGTTCCACCGGTGAGACGAGGGAAACCCTCGATGGCACGATGGGGTGCCGATAGGGGTGCGACGGGGTTTCCGACATGTCTCCAGACCGAGACCGGCCCCCCGGCCCTAAAACAGGTTCGGTACCCGTCCTGTGCGTCCCTGCTCGCCGGGCGATGGGTTTAGGCCTCCGATGCCGTCCGGCGACGCGTGGTCATCAAGGCTCGCGAGATCATGCACGCCGACGTTCTCACGGTCGAGCCCGCTACGACCGCCTTCGAGTGCGCGCGACGAATGGCGGAGGCCCGGAAAGGATACGCCATCCTGCTGAAGGACGGACAGATGCAGGGCATCGTGACGGAATGGGATTTCCTAGCCAAGGTGGTCGCGCGGGGTACCGACCCGGCCGCGATCCCGGTGTTCTCGATCGCTTCCGCCCCGGTGGCTTCGTGCGACGCCGACACTCCGACCCATGAGGTCGTCGAACGCATGGCCCGCGAGGGGATCCGACGGATGGTGGTAACCTCCGGCGGACGGGTGGTGGGGATGATCACCTCCCGCGACGTGATCGTCGCGTTCAAGCCGTACGTCGACAAAATCTCGGCGGACATCTCGGGATTCCAGCCCTCCCTGCCGTGAGCTCTTCGGCGGACACCGCGGGGACCCGACCGGACCGGGGCTTCTTGAACGCGTCCCGGGTCCGGGCCCCGGTGCTCAGAACTCCGTTCGGGATCTGCCCGAGGCGCCGGTAGTGCAGTACAAGTGGGTGGTCCTCTCGAACACCACCGTCGGGACCCTGATGGCCTCGCTCGACACCAACATCGTGCTCATCGCATTGCCGACGATCGCCCACCAGCTCCCGGACACGTCGGTCTTCGTTCTCCTGTGGATCCTGATAGGCTACGCGCTCCTCACGTCCGTCGTCCTGCTCAACTTTGGCCGGCTGGGCGACATGTTCGGCCGGGTGCGGCTCTACGTTCTCGGCTTTGCGATCTTCACGGCCGGCTCGGCCCTCTGCGGATTCTCCCAGACGGGCCCCGAGTTGGTCGTGTTCCGGATGGTACAGGCGACGGGCGCCGGATTCCTGTTCGCCAACGCCGCGGCGATTATCACCGATGCCTTCGCTCCGAACGAGCGGGGCCGGGCCCTCGGGATCAACCAGGTCTCCATCGTCGCGGGGGCGGTCACCGGTCTGGTCCTCGGGGGAATCCTGACCTCGCTCCTGGGCTGGCGGTCGATCTTCTTTGTGAACGTGCCGATCGGAGCGATCGCCACGTGGCGGGCCTACACTGGACTCCGGGAGCTCCACCGACCCCAGAAGGAACACCGCATCGACTGGCTGGGCAATATTTCGTTCGCCGCGGGGTTGACGGCGATTCTACTCAGCGTGACGCTCTACGCGTTGGGACAACTCGCCACGGCCTCGTTCGTGGGCCTCCTGATGGGCGGTGTCGGGTCGCTGGTCCTCTTCCTCTGGATCGAGCAACGGGTGACCCACCCGATGTTCGACCTGTCCCTTCTCAGGATCCGCCTGTTCTCGGCGTCGATTGGCGCGATCTTTCTCAACGCGCTCGCTCGCGGGGCATTCTCTTTCGTGATGGTTTTCTTCCTCCAGGGGCCTCCTCACTACCTCTCCCCGCTCACGGCCGGCCTCTACCTGGTCCCGGTCTCCGCCTCGCTCGCGGTGATCGGTCCCATCAGCGGCGCGCTATCGGACCGATACGGCTCCCGCCCCTTCGCGGTCCTCGGTCTCCTGGTCTCCGCCGCCGGGTTCGTGTGGCTGACGCAGATAGGTCCCGCGACCACCTTTTTCGACCTGGTGGGCCCGTTCGTGTTGGTGGGACTCGGCATGGGGCTCTTCGCTTCGCCGAACCGGGCGGCGATGATGAGCTCGGTACCGCCGGACCGCCGGGGGGTCGCCGCCGGCATCGGAACGACGCTCATCAACAGCGGGGTCACGCTGAGCCTCGGGTTCGCGATCCTCGTGATGGCCAACGCGCTGCCCCTCGGTTCGCTCACCGCCATCTTTCTGGGAACCGCGTCCGGGAACCCGGGCGCGGTCGCGGTCGGCCGGTTCATCGATGCGACGCACCTCGTCTTCGAGCTTTCGGCGATCCTCCTTCTCATCGCCTTGGTCCCGGCGGCGATGCGGGGTCCCGAGGAGCGTACCCTGGCTCGAGGTTCTTCCGAGCTCCCGGTCGACGGCGCGTAGCCTCCGGCGCCCGTCCCCGACCCCGGGAGTCGGCATTTGTCGATGGGGAGGTTCGCTTTTGACCAAACGGTTAAAATGGGCCCCGTGGTGCTAGACCCACCCATGGTTGAGGCGAGGCCTCCGCGCTCCCGGAAGTCGGTTCCGCTTCCCTCTCCCCCGCCGGAGGAAACGGCCGAGTCTGAAGCGGACCAGACGGCGGCGCTGAGCGCGCGCGCGGTGCGCCTCGCCGAGTATTACCGCGGGAAGGTCGAAACCGTGGCGAAGGTGCCGGTACGAAGCCTTCGCGATTTCTCCCTCTGGTACACCCCCGGGATCGCCGCGGTGTCGCAGGAGATCCGGCGGGACCCCGCACGGGCCTTCGACCTGACCGGCCGGTGGAACACGATCGCCGTGCTCACCGATGGGAGCCGGGTACTGGGGCTGGGCAACGTTGGTCCCCAGGCCGCCCTCCCCGTCATGGAAGGGAAGGCCTTGCTGTTCAAGTACCTCGGCGGGGTCGACGCGGTGCCCCTCCCGGTGGACGTGTCGACTCCGGAGGCGCTCATCGAGACCGCGCTGCGGATCGCCCCGGCCTTCGGCGGGATCAATCTCGAAGACATTGCCTCGCCGAAGTGCTTCCAGGTCCTGGAGGAGCTCCAGCGGAAGCTGCCGATCCCGGTGTGGCACGACGACCAGCTCGGCACCGCCGCCGCGACGCTCGCCGGACTGGTCAACGCCCTCGAGCTCACCGGACGAACCCTGTCATCGACCCGTACCGTCCTGCTCGGCGCCGGTGCGGCGAACCTCGTCACGGCCCGGCTCCTGATCCGGCTGGGACACGAACCCCATCAGCTCACCGTCGTGGACCATCACGGGGTCCTTCACGCCGAGCGGGAGGACCTCGATGAGATGCAGCTGCGCAACCGGTGGAAGTACCGGATCGCGCTCGAGACCAACGGCGGGGGCCGGAAGGGAAACCTGTCGGACGCGATGGCCGACGCCGATGTGATCCTCGCGGCCTCGACGCCGGTGCCCGGAACGATCCGGCCGGAATGGGTACGGTCGATGGCCCCTCATCCGATCGTCTTCGCGCTGGCGAATCCGCTGCCAGAGATCTGGCCCGCCGATGCCCGCGCCGCCGGTGCCGCGGTGGTCGCGACGGGACGAGGTGATTTCCCGAACCAGGTCAACAACTCGCTGATCTTTCCGTGCGTGTTTCGGGGCGTCCTCGACGCTCGCGCCCGGTCAATCCCCGACGAGATCGTGATCGCCGCAGCGCAGGAGCTGGCGCGCTGCACGGCGACGCGGGGGATCACCGACCAGCACCTGCTGCCGACGATGGACGAGCGCGAGGTCTTCCCGCACGTCGCGGCGGCCGTCGCCGAAAGCGCCGTCCGATTGGGCATCGCGCGGGTCCGGGCGACGCGGGAGGAGTTCTATGAGCGGGCCCGAACCTTGATGGCCCGTCCCGCCGCTCTGACCGAAGCCTTGCAGCGCTCCGGCCTCGTCGACCCGATGCCGGACGAACCCGTTCCTCGCAGGAACCCCCGATGAAGCGAAGCACCCCCCCCGCATCCGAGAGCCGACCCGACAGCCGAGCACCGGGCGCGCCGATCCACGCGCGGCCGGCCCTCGAGAGCGACCTGCCGGCGCTGATCCCCCTGATCGTCCGCCTCAAGCGATTGAACGAGGAGTTCGACCCGATGCTGAAGGTCCGGCCCGACGTAGAGGCGCAGGCCGAGGCGGTCCTCCGAGCCGAGATCAAGAACCCGAAGTGTCTCGTCATCGCAGCGGAGGGCACCGGCCCCGACAAGGACAAGGTCATCGGGGTCGTCCGCGCGGCGATCCGCGAGCGGCCGTTCTACATGCCCGAGGCGGAGGGGGTCATCCTCGACATCTACCTGCTGCCGCTCTATCGGCGGCACGGCGCCGGCCAGTACCTGGTCGAGCACACGATCGCCCACCTGAAGGAGCGGGGCGCCGGGATCGTCACCGTCGAGTTTCCGGCGCAGAACGAGATCGCCGGCCGCTTCTACGCCAAGCTCGGCTTCCGACCGATCACGGCGCATCACGCACGGATCCTGTAAGGGAGCCCCGGCCCTCCGGGGGCCTCTGCCGTCGTTCCCACACACTTAAACAGGCCGTCCGACGTAATTCATCGCTTGAATGCCCCTGTTCCCGCCCTCAGCTGAGTTCCTGGTTCAGCTCTTCATCCTGCTCTCGGCCGCGATCGTGGCCGGCGAGATCGCGGGCCGGCTCGGCCTCATCCCGCTCGTCGGCCAGCTGATCGTCGGCGTCCTCCTGGGGCCCACGCTCCTCGGCCCGTACATTGGCCTCACGTCGCTCACCCCCGAGCTGACGGGGCTCCAGATCCTCGCCACATTCTTCATCATGTTCATGGCCGGGCTGCACGTCGACCCCGACGAGATCGCCCGGATGAAGGCCGGGACCGCTCTCGTGGGCGTCGCGATCTTCGCGCTTCCGTTCGCCTTCGGCGCCGTGGCCGTCGCCCTGGTGGAACCCGGGCTGCCGGTCACCACGGACATGTTCGCCGCGCTCACGTTGTCGATCACGGCCCTCCCCGTGATGGGCATCATGGTCGCCGAGTTCGGCATCGGGGGACAGCGACTCGGGAACCTGGTGATGGGGGCGGCCCTCGTGAACGAGCTCACGGCCGTGACCGTCTTCGCGATCCTGCTCCAGCTGGCCCTGGGAGGCGGGTCGTCGTTCTACGCGGCCGCGCTGGCGGTCGTCTCGGTCGGTCTGTTCCTCGCCGGCGTGCTGCTGATCAGCCGCGTGCTCAAGCTCGTCCGGGAGAGCGGCTGGTGGCGCCGGCGGCCGGATCGCATGTCCTCGGTCCTGCGCTCCCGGGAGGCCGGCTTCGCGGTCCTGATGGCGATGGCGCTCGGCGCGGCGCTCTATTCCCAGCTGCTGGGGCTCACCTTCCTCGTCGGAGCGTTCTATGCCGGCCTTCTCGTCACGCAGGCGACGGGGGATTCCAAGCGGCATCAGGCGTTCCTGTCGATCTTCAGCACGATGAACTGGATGTTTTTCGTCCCGCTCTTCTTCGCGCTGGTCGGGGTCGAGATGGACCTGAGCCAGTTGGGCGGGCTCCTCGCCCTCGGCGCGTGGGGCGTCCTGCTCGCGATGGCGATCGCCACGAAAGTCGGTACGGGCGCCGGCCTGGCGCGCGCCCTCGGACTGTCGGCCCCCGATTCCGTCGCCGCGGGATTCCTGCTCAGCAGCCGGGGCGCGGTCGAGCTTGCCATGGCGGTGCTGCTCCTCGCCGACGGAGTCTTCAGCGTCGGATTGTTCACCACGATCGCGCTCGTGGGCTTGGTCACGACGATCATCGCTCCCCTGGGAGCGCTGTGGGCCTGGCGCAGCACGCCCGCGAGCCGGGCTGACCTCGCAACGCGCATGCCCGGGGGTCTGCCGGCGCGCGCGCTCCTGCTCAATCCGGAGAGCGAGGAGCCCCCACCCGACGACCGGCCGTTCGCTCTGCGGAGGAGCCCGGTGCCCCCTCCCGCCCCCGACCCGGGCCCCCCCCTCGCTCCGTAAGCTTCGCGAAGCCTATTGTAGGCGGACCGGGTCGAACGCGACGTCATGCCGCGTGCCGCCCGCACCGACTCTGTCCCGTCGCCCGACGTGGCGGAACCCCGCTACCTTCGCCGGGGGAAGGTGAAGGAGATCTACGAGGTCTCTCCGACCGAGCTCGAGTTCCGGTTCACCGACGATATCTCGGTCTTCGACAAGCACATCCCGAGCGAGATCCCGTTCAAGGGCGAGACCCTCGCGCGCACGGCCGCCTTCTGGTTCGACATGTGCACGCGTCTCGGCGTGCCGCATCATTTCCTCCGCCTCTCCTCGTCGACCTCGATGCGCGTCCGCCGCGTCCAGGTGGTGCCGAAACCGAGAACGCTCGGCCCGCGCCCGAAGAACTACTTCGTCCCGCTCGAGGTCATCGTCCGGTACTACGTCGCCGGGTCGATCTGGGACCGGATCAAGGCCGGCGCCGTGCTCCCCGAGGCGCTCGGCTTCCCCGAAGCGAAGCCCGTCGAGTACGGTGCGAAGCTTCCGCACCCCCACTTCGAGCTCACGACGAAGCTCGAGCCCGTCGACCGGCTCCTCCCCCTCGCGGAGGCGATGGAGCTCGCGGCGATCGACCAACGCCAGTTGGATGAGATCCAGGAGATCTGCCTCAAGATCGACCGGGGCATCGAACAGGAGATCGCACCCCGGGGCCTGATCCACGTCGACGGAAAGAAGGAGTTCGCCATCGACGCGGAGGGCCGGCTCATGGTCGTCGACACGTTCGGCACCGCCGACGAGGACCGGTTCTGGGACAAGGGCGCCTACGAGCGGGGCCGGATCGTCGATTTCTCGAAGGAATTCGTGCGCCAGCACTACCGGACGACCGGCTACTACGACCAGCTCATGGCGGCCCGGACCGCCCACCGCGAGGAGCCGCCGATCCCGCCCCTGCCCCCGCTCCTCGTGGACGAGGTGAGCCGACTCTACACGACGGTGTTCCAGCGCCTCACCGGGGTCCCCTTCGCCCCCGTTCCCGCCGGGCCGAACCTCCCCTAGTTCGGGGCATCTTCCACCCGTTTCACGACCTCTCCACAGGCGTTATCCGACCGCCGCCGCTGCGGAGGCCATGTCAGCCAAACCACGCGCCCGGAACTCCGGGACCGACGAGCCGGAGGCCGTCGTGCCACGGCCCGCCGTCGCCCTCGAGGACCTTCCCGGCGTGGGTGGGGCGATCGCCGATAAGCTCCGCGAGGCCGGTTACACCGACCTCATGGAACTCGCCGTCGCGTCCCCGAGCGACGTGGCCGAAGCGGCCGAGATCGGCACCGCCACGGCCCAGAAGATCATCTCGGAAGCCCGACGCCAGGCGGATGTCGGAGGGTTCGAGAGCGGCGTCATCCTCCTCGAACGCCGGCAGAAACTGGGTCGCGTCTCGACCGGGGCCAAGTCGCTCGACGACCTCCTCGGCGGCGGCGTCGAAACCCAGGCGATCACGGAGTTCTCCGGCGAGTTCGGCACGGGAAAGACCCAGCTCGCCCACCAGATCGCGGTCAACATCCAGCAGCCCCCTGAGCACGGTGGGCTCTCCTCGGAGACCGTCTACATCGACACCGAGGCGACGTTCCGTCCCGAACGGATCGTCGACATGGCGAAGGCGGTCGGCCTCGACCCGACCGAGGCGCTCGGCAAGATCCACATCGCGCGCGCCTTCAACTCCAATCACCAGATGCTCCTCGTCGGCAAGGCGCAGGAGCTGGCCCGGGAGCGGCCGATCCGGCTCATCGTCGTCGACTCCCTCACGGCGCACTTCCGCAGCGAGTACATGGGTCGAGGGGAGCTCGCGCCGCGCCAGCAGTTCCTCAATCGGCACCTCCACGAGCTGCTCCGGTTCGGCACGACGTTCAACGCGGCGATCGTGGTGACGAACCAGGTCTCGTCCCGGCCGGACATCCTGTTCGGGGATCCGACGCGGCCGATCGGCGGCAACATCGTCGCCCACGCGGCGACCTACCGGATCTATCTCCGCAAATCGAAGCCGCCGAAGCGGATCGCTCGCCTGATCGACTCGCCGAACCTCCCCGAAGGGGAGGCCGTCATCTCCCTCACCTCCGAGGGGATCCGGGAGTAGGCGACCGGCGGACCGCAACGGCCTTCAGGAACAGGTAGGCGCGGCGGCCCGGCCGGAGTCCGAGCCGATCGACGGAACCGGCCGTGAGCGCGACCCGGACCGGCCGGTCTCCCCAGTGCGCCGTCAGTTCGGCCGTGCCCCCCCGGCTCCCGCGCACGGCGATGACCGTCGCCGGGAGAACGTTCCGGGTGCTCAACTCGGCCCGACGGCGGCCGACGACGATCGCTTCGGGGTCGACCTCGACGGTCACGGCCTGACCGTCCCGATGCCGGAACGCCACTTCGAGCTCGGTCCCCTCGGTGAAGACCACCCGGGGTCCGGGGAGGCGCTGGTAGGTCCCCCGCCACCGGTTCGTCCGCGCAGGGGACCCGAAGCTCCGATAGAGGAGTTGCCGACCGAGGGGGGTGAGTTCGGTGCGACCGGCCGTCGTTCCCCCCTTGCGGCTCCGGGCGACCGGACCTCCGTACAGCCGCCGGAGGCGGACGAGCCGGTAGACGGCCCGGTCCCGGCCGATCCCGAGCTCGCGGGCGGCCCGCACGAGGTTGGGCTCGGTCGAGAGCCGGTCGAGGAGACGGCGGTCGAGCGGCGTCACCCATCGTTCGGCGGTCATCCGGCCTCGGATACGGGGGAGGCTTCGAGCGGCTTGAGGGCGTCGAGGTCGAGGTCGATCGACACGGTATCGCCCACGCGGACCGACGGCACGACGCGGTACGGCGCCGCGTGGAAGGTCAACCCGCCCTGCCGGAGGGCGAGCACCCACCCCGAGGAGATGCGGCGCGTCGCCTCGACCCGAGCCGCGTGGGGGCCGCCCGCGCCCGCGCGCCAACGGAGCGAGTTCGACGGCACGACGATCCCGCCGGGTCCCGCGGCCGCCCGGAGGAGGGGAGCGAGCGAGCCGTTCCCCGCGTGAGCCAGCTCGGTCGGGGAGTACAGGTTCTCGTATCCCAGGAATCGGGCCGTGAACCGGTCGAGCGGGCCCCGGGACAGCGCCTCCGGTGGGGCGTCGAACCGTACGCGTCCGTGCTCGAGGACCACCCATCGAGAGGCCAAGGCCCCGGCCGTCGAGGGGTCGTGCGTGACGAGCAGGAGCGGAAGCTGCTCCGACTCGATGAGACCGCGCAGGAGCCGGATCAACCCGTCCCGGCTCTCCACGTCCAGGGCGGCGAGCGGCTCGTCCCAGAGGAGGAGCCGGGGCTCGGCGGCCAGGGCGCGGGCCATCGCCACGCGCTGGCGCTGGCCCGAGCTTAACTCGAAAGGAAACCGCCGTCCGAGCTCGACCAGTTCGAACCGTTCCATCCAACCGCGGGCTTTCTGGGAAGCCTCGGGGTCTCCCCGGAGGTCGAGCGGATAGCGCACGTTCTGTTCCACGCGCCGGTGCGGAAGCAAGCCGAGGTTCGGTGGCACGAAGCCGAACCGTCGACGTTCCGGCGCCTGGGAACCCACCTCCTCCCCATCGAACCAGACCGTCCCTCCGGCGAGCGGCAGAAAACCGGCGACGGCCCGCAGGAGGGTCGTCTTGCCGGCGCCGGAGGGCCCCAAGAGGACCGTCGCGGTGCCGGCCGCGACCTCGAGGGTGACGGGCCCCAGACGGAACCCGCCCCGCTCCGCGGCCAGTTCCCGGAGCTCGAGACCGCTCACGAGAACCACGCCCCGCGGGCCCAGGCCATCCCGGTACGGTCGACGAGCCGGATCGCCACGAAGATGCCGAGGGCGATGAACACCAGCAGAGAGGCGGCGGCCGTGGCCCCGGGGAGGCCGCTGATTGAGTAGAGTTGGTAAATGTACACCGAGGCGGTGCTGGTCGGGGGACCCGTCCAGGGAACGCTCGGCGAGACAAAGTACGCGAGGATCAGGAAGCCGCCCACCTCGCTCACGCCCCGAGCCCACATCAACAGCGCGCCGGTGAGCACCCCCCGCACCGCCTGGGGTAACGTAACGGTCAGGAACGCCTCCGTCGGCGACGCGCCGAGCGAGCGGGCCGCTTCGAGCGCCTCCGCATCGATGGACCGGAAGGCGAGCTGACTCGTCAGGACAACGTACGATGCCCCGACGTACAGCATCACCAGGATCACGCCCCAGATGGCGTCGAAGACCGGCAATCCGAGGGCGTGCGCCAGCTGTCCGAACGGCGTCGAGGGACGGAAGAGGAGCAGCAAGGCGATCCCGACGACGAGGTGAGGGATCACCACCGGGATCAGCACGAACGACTCCACGACGGACCGGCCCGGAAACTGGTAGCGGGCGAGCACGTAGCCGAGCGGAACCCCGGTGAGCAGCCCCAGACCCACGGCAACGCCGGACGCGAGCAGCGTGAACTCGAGCGACGTGCGAAAGCCCGCGTCCGCCGCCGCCGACCCGATGCCGGCGGCGCCCGCGTACGCCACCAGGGCCACGATGGGGAGCACGAACAGCCCGACGAGCGATGCCGACAGGAGGCCGGCGAACGCCCGGGGGAGTGCTCGCAGAAGGTCCGGCGCGCCCACGAAGTTTCCGAAGCTTCGGAGAGAGCCGGTCGAGCCGGCTCAGGTGAAGGCCGCTAGGTAGGAGGGAAGCGCAGGCAGTCCATTCGGGGCGAAGCCCCCGATGGCCGCCGGAACCTGGGCCGGATGGTCGACCCAGGCCGGCGCGAGAGGGGTGAAGCCATCGGCCGCCCAGAGCGGGCTCGTCGCGTTCGAGAGAAGATAGCTCGCGAAGGCGAGCCCGAGAGCCGCGTTCGGCGCCGTCGAGGGCACCGTAACTGCGAAGAGCACGGGGGCGCCCTTCACGCCCTTCGTCCCCGTGCCGGACAGCTCGGTCGTGGAGACGGTCCCATAGTGCGCGACGTTGGTCGGGTCGTGTCCGCCGAGGTTCACCTGCGCGCTCAGGTTGAGGTAGGGCAATCGGTCCGCGATCGCGTAGGATCGGTACGTCAGCGTGACGCCCACCACGCCGGTCGTGAGCGCCGAGGCCATCGCGTTCTCCGTCACGAGCTTGGTCGCGGCGGTCGGGGTGGCCAGGGCACCCTGGGCGCCGGCAAAGAAGTGGCCGTAGAACGCGCCCGCCTGGCCGGCGGCGGCGTCCTCGAGCTCGAGCGTGAAGATCAGGTTCGCGCCCAGCGGGTCGGCGCTCGCGTTGGGCGCGCCCAAGACCACGCCCGCCTGGGAGACCTTCTGGTACCAATTCGTGGCGTTGAGGCCCGTGAGGGCCCCGCTCGGCTCGTAGGCGAGGACGACCGGGTCGGAGGCGAAGACCACCTCCCACTGAGCGACGGTCGCCGTGGGAGGTTCGAGGTTCTTGGGGATCACCCGGAAGTCGGCGGAGATGAAGAGGTCGTACGGCTGGGCGGCGGTCGTGAGCGCGGTGGCCGCTGCGGTGCTCCCTTCGTAGAGCTGCGCCGACAGCGGACCCTGCACGCCGGGTGTCGCGTTGACGAAGGCCGAGATGAACGACGGAAGGATGGGGGCCAGGCTACCGGCGGCGATCACCGCGAGGGAGGCGGCCGAGGAGCCCGGAGTCAAGCCGGTCGAGCGGAGATACCAGCCGCCCGCGAACCCGCCGACCACGGCGAGGACGACGACGACCCCGACCAGGAGGTTCCGCCGCATCGAACGCATCGATGTGTGGAATTCACACATCACTTAAAGGTGCGCTCGTCGAGCGGCCCTCGACGCCCGGCCGGGGCGTAGCGGAAACGGGCCCGACCGACGACCAAGGAGAACGGCACGGGGCCGAACATCCGACTGTCGTGGCTGTCGGCGAGCCGGTCGCCGAGCACGAAGAGGTGCTTCGCCGGAACGGAGGTCCGAGTCCCCGGTGGTCGGTCCCCGGGCAGTCCGGTCACCCGCTTGATCAGGAGGCGGCCGGAACCCTCCGGGTCCCGGAATACTACCACGTCGCCCCGGGCCGGCGGCTGGCTCTCCAAGGCGTGGGGGTCCACGTAGAGGCGGTCCCCGGGGGCGAGGAACGGTTCCATCGACCGGTCGTGGACGATGACCCGCATGCGCCCCTTCCATCGAAGAGGCGCGGGGACGGAGGAAGGTTTTCGGTCCGGCACCTTTATGGCTCTCCCGACGTTCCGCCGCACATGTCGACCTCAGGACGAGTTCGGGAATGGCTCAGCGCCGTCCGGGACCGCCTCTCGCCCCCGACGCCGGTCTACGCCCATTGCGACATTCCGTGCGGTATTTATGACCCGCACGAGGCGCAGATCGCCGCCCTCACGGTGCTCCGCATGGACCAGCTCATCGCGGAACTCACGGCGCCGGCGATGGATGCCAAGCCCGAAGATCGGGCGGCCTACGTCTCCAAGCTCTCGCGCTATACCGCTGTCAAAGAGCAACATTCCGAACGCGTGAAGCAGGAAGTACGGGTCATCTGGGGCGACTACTTCACGCCCGACCACGCCAAGCAGTACCCGCAAGCCCACGAGACGGTCTGGAAGATCATGAAGCAGGCCTCGAAGACCCGCCAGGGAACCGCCCTCGCGGACGCACAGGAGCTCGTCAAGGCGGTACAGGAGTTCGCGGAGCTGTTCTGGAAAACCAAGGGCGCGCAGACCAAGCGGCAGCCGTCGATGCAGAAATCCGGCGGCGAGATCGTCTACCCGGCCGCCTGAGGCGGTCTTCCGAACCCGTCCCCCCGGGAGTCGCGGACCCCCGGGGGGTTTCCTTTTTCCGCTGGCACTCTCCACCCCGGGTCGGCGATGACCGAGCCCCTGCCCGTCGACGGCCGGTCCCTGACGCTCGACCAGTTCCTCGCGGTGAGCCGGGCCGGCGGTCAGGTCTCTCTCGCCCCCACGGCCCGGCCGGCCGTGGTGGCAAGCCGCCGTATCGTCGAGCGCGCCGTCGCCGCCGGCCGCCCCACGTATGGCGTCACCACCGGGTTCGGCAGCCTGTCCGACCAGGTGATCCCCGCCGCCGAAGCTCGCGCGCTGCAGCTTTCCCTACTGCGCAGTCACGCGAGCGGGACCGGCTCCGCGTTGCCGGCGGACGTCGTGCGGGGGATGTTGCTCCTGCGGGCGAATGCCCTCGCCCGGGGGCACTCGGGGGTCCGCCCCGAGCTGGTGGAGCGCCTCCTGGAGTTCCTGAACCGGAACCTCGTTCCGTTCGTGCCCGAGCAGGGCTCCGTCGGCGCCTCGGGAGATCTCGCGCCGTTGGCGCATCTCGCCCTCACGCTCCTCGCCGAAGGAGAATTCGTCACCGTCGACGGCCGTCGTACCTCCGCCGCCGAGGTGCACCGGGGTCTCGGGCTGGCGCCGCTGGAACTGGTCGAGAAGGAAGGCGTGGCGCTGATCAACGGAACCTCGCTCATGACGAGCTATCTCGCCCTTTCCGTGGCCGACGGCCGGGAGCTCCTCGCCGCGTCGGAAGTGGCGGCGGCGCTATCGTTCGACGCCCTCCGGGGCGATCCCTCTAGCTTGGACGACCGATTGGGGGCGCTCCGGAACCTGCCCGAGCAACGGGCCGTCGCAAAGGCGGTGCGACGCCTCCTCCGCGGGAGCCAACTCGCCGTCGCCGGGGGCGAGTGGCACGGCCAGGATCCGTACACGCTCCGGTGCATTCCCCAGGTCCTGGCGGCCACGAGCCAAGGGCTCGGGTACGCGGAACGCGTCGTGTCGCCCGAGCTGAACGCGGTGTCGGACAATCCCGTCGTGTTCGACGGCGATGAATTCGTCAATGGGGGCAACTTCCACGGCCAGACGCTGGCGCTCGCGCTCGATACGCTGGCCCTCGCGCTCCACTACCTGGGGTCGTTCGCGGAGCGGCGTGTAGCCCGCCTCGTGAATCCCGCGCTGAATCGCGGTCTGCCAGCCTTCCTCGCTCCTACCCCCGGGCGTTCCTCCGGTTTCATGATCCCCCAGTACCTCGCCGCGGCGCTGGTCAACGAGAATCAGACCCTCGTCCATCCGGCGAGCGCGGGCAGCCTGCCCACCTCCGCCGACCAGGAGGATTACGTCAGCATGGGGGCCTGGGCCGGTGCCAAGCTGCGTCGATTGATCGTCAATGTCCAACGAGTCCTCGCCGTCGAGTGGATCGTCGCGGGGCAGGCGCTCGAGTACCGTCGTCCCCGCTCCGGCGGGGTCGGCAGCGAGGCGGCCCTGCGCGTCCTCCGGGAACGAGTGGCCGCGTGGTCCGAGGACCGTTCCCCAGCCGCCGACATCGAGCGAGTGGCCGGCGGCATCGCCGACGGTTCGATGGTCCGCCAAGTGCGGACCGCCGTGCCGTTCTAGTGGCTCGGCCCGACGACCGGCACGCCGGAGACCGGGGCCGGGCTCGCCGCCGGAGGGTCGTACGCGATGCGGGCGCCGCAGGAACCGCACCGGAACTCGCCGTTAGTCGTGTGACGCAGCGGTTGACGGCATTGAGGACACGGGGCCGGCTGCCCGGTGGCCCACGCAGCGATCAGTTGCTGGACCCGGGGGTCCGGTCCGGCCGGAGCAGTCGCTCGGGAAGGGGAGGGAGAGACCAGCGTCCCAGCGCTCGTGACCCGCCGGCCGCACATCGGGCACGCGAACTCGTCGGCGCCGCCGGCCGGTACGAGGGGGGTGTGACATCGGGCGCATTCTCGAAGGAGATGGTCGCCCGGCGCAATCCGGGCGGGGGGGGACGGGGCGGGCGGAACGACTGTCGGCCGGTAGGAACCGACGCGCGAAACGGAGGCGGAGCCGGCGGCCGGCGGGTTCGGGGAGGGCCGGGCCGAGCTGCGAGCGGCAGAGACGGCCCAGCTCGGAGCCGAGCTCGCAGCCGCCGGACCGGAAGTGGACTTGGGGGGAGCCGCGACGGGGGAGCCCCAGCGGATCGTCCCGCTGCGCAGGTCGTAGAGAAGTCCCGGAGGTCCGTGGCGAGAAACGTCCCACAGGACCTTCTCCGTCTTGGGGACGGACCACGAGAGCGCCGCGGCGAGGCCGGGAACCGACGTCGTCCCCAGGGACTTGAGCGTCGCGATCGCACGCTGTCGTTCGTCCGGCGCCGGCCGGAACCAGGAGGGAAGCCGCACCATGCGAGGTGGGCCGTGCAGGGGTAGAAAAACTATCGTTCGAGGAGAAACCGCGGGCCAAAAGTGGGCGCCGGCGGGAAGGCTCTCGGTCTCTTGGACGGTGCCACCAAGAGCCGCTTCCCGCCGGTACCCGAGGCCGGCCTACGTACGCCACGAGAGACTATATAGCTACCGGGCCCTCCGGAGGATGACCAAGAACAGGTTCCGGGGCCTGACAGGTCCGTTCTGAGGTCGAACGCATCCGACAGCCCCGTGAGCGCCAGCCCCCGCGGAACGGACGAAACATTCAAACCCCCAGCCCGGCTTCTATTCGACTGCGGAACGTCGACCCGCCGGGCGGGGCGACGACCGATTCCCACAGCCGCTGGGACCGGGTTCTGGCGCGGACCCTCCGGGAGGGTCCTGGGGTCGCATGCCGTACGGAGAATGCCAACGAACGCGAGCCGGTGAGCCGATGGCCAACGTCGTGATCGTCGGGGGCACGGAGGAGGCGCAGCTGATCCTCCGGGGGTTGCTTCGCTTGCACCAGCACCATATCACGGCCGCGAGCCTTTCGGCCCGAACGACCCTGGGGATGATCCGCCAAGCGACCGACCCGGTCCTGCTCGTGGACGCCGAGATGACCGAGCCAAGCTGGGCCGAATTCGTTCCCGAGGCTCATCGGGCCAATCCGGCCCTCCGGGTCGTCCTGTTGACGCCCAGCCGATCCACCCGCCTCGACAGCCAGGCACGTGCGCTGGGGGTGGCCGCGCTCGTCCGCCGGCCGTTCGCGATCCGAGAGCTCCTGACCGCCGTGAGCTCTCCGGAACCGGCCCCACCCCCCGCCGAGTCGGCTCCCGCACCGACTCCAGAGAACCCGCCGGGCGAGGGCTGACCTCCCGGCCGCGCTCGACGGGCGTCAGGCCTATGTCGCCCACGCCCTCTCGACGACCGTGCCTCTCCCCCGGGACGCTTCCGAGGCCCTTCGGACCGAGGTCGCAGGGACCGTTACCGAGGACCCCGACGCGCTGACCCGGTTCGCCTCCGATGCGTCGCACATGGTCCAGTTGCCGGTCGCCGCCGTCGCGCCCCGCGACCGGGAAGCGCTCCAACGGCTCGTGGCCTGGGCGCGCCGGTGGAAGATACCGCTCGTCGCCCGGGGCGGAGGTAGCTCGCTCGACGGAGAGTCGGTCCCCCCGCCCGGGGGCGTCGTGGTAGACTTCGCCGGCTGGAACGCTATCGTGGAGATCTCCGACGCGGACCGGCTCGTCCGTGTTGGCCCCGGCGTCGTGAACCGCGACCTCCACCGCATCCTGGCGTCGCACGGCCTGTTCTTTCCACCGAATCCCGGATCCTGGACGATGTCGACGATCGGGGGCAACGCCGCCACGAATGCCGCGGGTCCCCGGTCCTTCCGCTACGGCTCGACCCGGAACTGGGTGCGCGGCCTCGAGGCCGTCCTCGGGACCGGGGAACTTCTGCGGGTGGGCCACCGGACCCGGAAAGCATCGACGGGGCCGGACCTGCTCGGGTTCCTGGTGGGCAGCGAAGGCACCCTGGGGATGTTCACCGAAGTCTGTCTGGCGCTAGCCCCCGTGCCGGAACGTCGGGTCGGGCTCGTCCTCCCGGTCCCTGACGATCTCTCGTTCCGCCGCACGCTGCCGCGGTTGCTGGCTTCCCCCGCGCCGGCCTTCTCGGCGGTGGAGTACCTGGACCGCGCGACGGCGGCGGCGCTCAACCGGTTCGCGTCGGGACGCCTGCCGGAGGACAGCGCTCTCCTGCTGACGGAACTGGAAAGCACCGCGGCGGACGAGGAGACCGACCTCGAGCGGGTGGCGCGACGGTTTTCGGAGACCGGATTCACTGGGGAGCCGGTGGTCTATGCCGACGCCGATCAGCTCTGGACGCTGCGTGGGCAGAGCGGAGAGGCGCTGGAACAGGAAGGGGTCCGCATCCACGAGGATGTGGCGGTCCCTTGGTCCCGGTTGGATGAGCTGTTCGAGGGGACCCGGGCCCTCGCCAAACGGCACGACGTACTGGTGCGCTTGTTCGGGCATCTCGGGGACGGCAACCTGCATCCGGCCTTCGTCGTGGACCCGATGTCGGACCGGGCGCGCATCGTCCGTCGGGACCTCGTGCTGCTGGCGAAGCGGCTGGGGGGAACGTTGAGCGCGGAGCATGGAGTGGGGCTCCTGAAGGCTCCGTATCTCGCCCTCGAGCACGGCGAAGTGGGGGTCTCGGTCCTCGAGGCGATCAAGCGCCGGTGCGACCCCGACGGGATCCTGAATCCCGGGAAGCTCTATCCCGCTTCCCCGCTCGTTCCAGGGGGGGCAGCATCTTGAGCGTGGCTCGAGGGAGTGGCAACCGCCGGAGCTCGGCGAACCCGACCCAGCGATGTCGTCTGCCTCGGACGCGAACTCTCCCCCGGGCCGACCGGGTCCGGAACAGGTGCAGGGCCACGCGAAAGTGACTGTACTCGTGACGGACGACCCCGAGCTCCTCGAGCATACCTGTCGTGAGCCCGGTCTCCTCCCGAAGCTCCCGCGCCGCCGCGGCGACCGGCCGCTCGCGCGGCGCGACCTTGCCGCCGGGGAATTCCCACAGCCCGCCCAGTAGTCCCGTCGAGGGCCGCCGAAGGACGAGCCAGCGCCCCCCTCGGTTCACCGCTACGACCGCCGCCACGACCTGGGGCTTGGCGCGCGGGGGTCTCCGAGTCGGGAGGGCGCCCGGGTCCGGCAGTTCCTGGCGGGCACGACACTGGCCTGCGACGGGGCACCGCGTGCACTCGGGGCGGAGCGGGAGACAGATCGTCTCGCCCAGTTCCATGAGCCCTTCATTGAACTCGGCGGATCGTCGGGCGGGCAGCCGGTCCATCGCCCAACGACGCAGCCGATTTTGCGCCGCGGCGCGATGTAGGTCCCGTCGTTCGAGGGTCCATCGAGCCAGCACACGGAAACCGTTGGCGTCCAGCGCGACGATGGGCTCGTGAAAGGCAAGACTCGCCACGGCCGCTGCGATGTACGGGCCGACTCCCGGAAGCTGACGGAGCTCCCCGGATTGGTGAGGGAGTTCCCCGGCTCGTTCCCGCTGAATCTGTCGGGCCGCCTGGTGCAGGTGCCGGGCGCGGGCGTAGTATCCCGCACCTTCCCACGCCTTTAGGACCTGTTCCTCCGACGCACGGGCCAGGGCCGATACATTGGGAAAGCGCCGGACGAACCGCTCAAAGTACGGCGCGGCTTGCGCCACCCGCGTTTGCTGCAGGAGAACCTCTGCGACCCAGATCCGGTACGGCGTCGGGTGGCGTCGCCACGGCAACGGCCGGCGGTGACGGGAAAACCAGGTCATGAGAGCCTTCACGCGCGGGTCGGGACGCGCCGTCGCGGTCGGGCGGGCGGGACGCGGACGGAATTTCACCGTCATGCCGCAAGAACCACAAGGCTATAATCGGGGTAGAAATCGAATCCCTAGCCGTTCCTCCACGGATCCGTCTCGATGACCGAACTCGTGCTCGTGACCGACGAGACCTTCGAGGACGAGGTCATCCGGTCGCCGTTGCCGGTCGTCGTCGACTTCTTCGCCGACTGGAGCGTCCCGTCCCGGGCCGCCGAGCTCTCCCTCGAGAGTCTCTCCGAGTCGCTGACCGGCCGTGTCAAGTTCACGAAGGTCAACGTGAACGACTCCGCCACCGTGGCGAACTCCTTCGGGATCCACACGATCCCGACCTACCTGTTCCTCGACGAGGGACGCGAGAAAGGACGCGAGGTCGGAATCGTGGGACCGCGCGAGCTTCGTGCGATCCTGCAGAAGCACTTTTCTTTCGAGTGACGCGGTGAGCTCGCTGCCCGGGCCGGGTCCGGGCCGCCCCTTCGCCGGCGCCGGTGCCATCGTGACCGGCGCGTCGCGAGGCATCGGCGCCGCGATCGCGCGGGCGCTGGCCCGGGAGGGCGTCCATCTCCTGCTCGTCGCACGGAATGCCGACCGACTCTCGACGGTGCAGTCCGAGATCGCTTCGGCCGGGGGAACCGCCGCGGCGCTCGCCCAGGATCTGACGGCCCCGGAAGCCGCCGAGCGCGTGGTTCAGGTAGCGCGGGAACGCCTCGAGGCCCCCTACCTTCTGGTCAACAACGCGGGCATCGCCACGGCCCAACGATTCGACCGGCGGCCCCCGGGCGAGTGGGAACAGGAGCTGGTCACCAACCTCGTCGCCCCCCTGCGGCTCACCTACGCGTTCCTCCCCACGCTTCTCCGGGCGGGCCGGGGTCATGTGATCTTCACGGGAAGCGCCACGGCGGACCGACCGCTCCCTCGGCTCGCGGTCTACTCGGCGACGAAGGCCGCGCTCCGAGGGTTTGGACGGGCCCTGGACCTGGAACTCGTCCGCCGAGGCGTCCGCGTGTCGGTCGTCGAGCCGGTGTACGTTCGGACCGAGCTGGGCCGCCGGCCGACCGATGTCGAGGCGCCGCTCGAGCGGAGGGCGCGGGAACATCCGCGGTCGGCGTTGGAACCCGAGGTCGTCGCATGCGCCGTCGTTCGGCTGCTGTACCATCCCCGCCCGGTGGTCCACGTGCCGTGGACCTGGGCCGCGAGCCGGGGGGCACTCAACGCGCTCGACCCGATCCTCCAACGACGGTGGCGGCTCCCACCCCCGACGGCCGGCCCATCGGCCTAGTGTCGGAAGACTCTCCATCCGGTAAAGTACATCGCCATGCCGGCCCGTTCCGCCGCCGCGATCACCTCGGGATCGCGCAGGCTTCCCCCGGGCTGGAGGATCGCCCGGACGCCGGCGCGTCCGGCGACGTCGACCCCATCGGCGAACGGAAAGAACGCGTCGGACGCGAGGACCGAGCCAGTGGCCCGGGGGCCGGCCACCTCGACGGCGAGCTCCACCGCTTTCACGCGCGTCGGCTGGCCGCTGCCGATGCCGACGGTCTGTCGTCCGTGCGCCAGCACAATCGCGTTCGACTTCGCGTGACGCACGACGCGCCAAGCGAACGAGAGCGAGTCCAACTCCTGAGGAGTGGCGGTGTGGGAGGTCACGCACCGCAGTTCTTCGGGCACTAGGCGACGCCGGTCGCTTTCCTGAAGGAGGAGCCTCCCGACGGCGCTCTTGACCTCCCAGGCCGGCCGGTCCAGATTCGGCACGGGCGTACGTACGAGTTTGAGCTTGGTGCGGCGCCCGGCGGCCGTCCGAGCGGCGTCGGTGACCTCGGGCGCCGACAGCAGGTCGACGAAAATGCCGTGGAGAGGCTCGAAATCCGCTGCGTCGAGCGGCCGGTTCACGGCGAGCGCGCATCCGTAGCGTGCCACGACATCGGTGGCGACGGCGTGCGTGATCGCCTCGCGGAGCGTCGCAGCATAGGCGACGCCCGAAGGGGTCGCGTGCTTCACTACCGCCGCGGCCGGTTCTGCGAATTCTGCGACCGCTGCGAGCGCGGTATCGAGGTCCAGCAGGTTGGTGTAGGAAAGTCCGCTCCCCTGGAGCAGTTCGAGGGGCTCCGGAGCGAGGGGACCCGTTGTCGTGGAGAGCGGCACGTAGGCGGCGGCCCGCTGGTGCGGGTTCTCCCCGTAGCGCAGGGTCAGGTCGGACCGGACCCACTCCAGCGTGGGCGGGAACGTCGTGGCGTCGCGGGGCGGGGGGGCGGCAAGGGCCGTCCCGATGATCCGGTCGTATCTCTCCGTTCGGGCAAAGGCGCGGGCGGCCAGCTTTCGCCGCGTGGCCCGGGTGACCGACCCCCCACGTCGTTCGAGCTCGTCCCGGAGCGAGGGGTAATCTTCGGGGTCGCTCGCGACGACCACGGCATCGAAGTTTTTCGCCGCCGCCCTCGCGAGCGTCACCCCCCCGATGTCGATGTGCTCGGCGAGGTCCGGTGCTGCCGGGTTGGTCCCGACGTGCGTCTCAAACGGGTAAAAATTCACCGCGACGAGGTCGATGGGTAGGAGATTCCGTTCGGCGAGTTCCCGGTCCCCCTCCGGGGTGCGGGCGGCCAGGATCCCCCCGAGGATCCCGGGATGGAGGGTCTTGAGCCGGCCGCCGAACCAGGCGCCGATCCCGGTGAGCTCCTCGGCCGATCGGGTGGCGATCCGCTCCGCCGTCAAGCGTCGGCGCGTCCCTTCCGTCGCGACGAGTTCGATCCCGAGGGCGCCCAGCCCTCGGGCGAACGGCGCGAGCCCGCGGGGATCCGAGACACTGAACAGAGCCCGCCGGATACGGACGAGACCTTCGGGCTCCGTCGGCACCGATGCGCTCCCCTTCGGGGAGGAATCGGGTACCATAAGCGTGTCGCGCGGGGACGGGAGCGTCAGTAGATACTGACCTGCGCGATGATGGTCGTGAGGTCGAACTGGTTCGCGTTGATCGGCACCACGATCGTCGAAGTTCGTCCGTACGGAGGGGAGAGACAGTTGGCCGCTGTGACGCCCGTGCCCGGAACACAGGTGGTGCCGGTCGGGTCCACGGGTCCTTGCGAGGCCCAGAACGTGGCCCACGCTTGCGGATAGGCGGTCGTGATGTTGAGGTAGAAGAACGGCAGGAATTGGGTCCCCGGCTTCCCGTCGGTGATCTGGTAGTTCTGGACCGAGAGAATGCTCGAGATCACCGCCGCGGTGCCGAAGCCCGTAGCGATTCCCGTAGCGCCGGTGACGCTGACCAGCATGATGCTGAACGCCACGCCCGAGGGATTCTGGACGAACGACACTTCGGGCGGGCTCAGCATGACCGAGCCGCCGTTCTGGACGCCGAGGATCACTGCCCCCTGGTCGTACGCCACGGCCGACGGCGTGATGTATCGGTTGTTCAGCTTCGCTTGCACGCCGGACAGGAAATCGAGCGTGTAGGGCCCGGTGGTGGTCGAGGTCGTGAAGAGGCACTGGAAGTACCCGCTCGTGTTCGCGAACGTCAGGTGGTCGTTCCCACCGTTCGCGGGGACCGTGTGGGGGGCCGAGACGGTCCCGAGGGCGTTCCGCCAGGTCAGGTTCTGATAGACCCCGGTGGAGGAAGCCCACGTCGCGCCGAGGAACTTGTCGGAGCGCGACGCGGAACCGTACGGGCACTGGTTCCCGCTGGATCCGACGAAGGTCGTGTTGATGGAGGCCCCGGGCGCACTGGTGCATCCGGTCGCGGCCAGCTTGTAGGTGTCGTTGTTTCCGGAGAAGATGATCGTCACGCTCTGGTGATTGCTGCAGGTCACTCCGTAGTTCAGAGTCAGGTTGTCCCAATTTCCCGAGACCTGGTACAGCACGTTGCCCAGCGTCGCTCCGGAAAGAGTGAGGCTCAGCGTGTTAAAGCTCCCCGACACGTTGTAGACCACGGTGCATCCACCGCCCGCGCACCCGTTCACGGTCGGGGTGGCGGCACTGTGGTTCCCGGAGAAATTGTAGACCTCGAGACCGCTCCCCGCGGTACAGGTACCGCTACCGGCGGCGAAGCAGGCCGTGCCGTCGTTCCACTCCACCGGAGCGTTCGAGAGGCTGGAAATAGAGAAGCGGGCGGCGGTGGCGATGGTGGCGGGTTCGGGTTGAAGCGAGCCTCCGGACGGGACTCCAAAGGGGGGCGCCCCGCCCGAACTGAGGGTGACCGGGGAGGAGAGGAAGGTGCTCCCGTTGCCCTCGAAGGCGGCGACGGACTGGAGGATCGCCGTCTGCAGGCGCGACATCTGGTTCTCCACCAAGAGCTGGTGTTGGAACTCCTTTTGCGCCATCTGGGAGTTCAACTGGCCCAGGACGAAGGTCGCCAGGAACGACACGAAGAGCATCAACGCCAGGACGGTGGCGACGGCGCTCACTTGGCCCGAGCGACCGCGGCGCCCGTGCTGACGGAGTAACCTCCAACCGCGACGCATGAGTGGACCAGGTGGCCCGGTGAAATACGGCGGGGTCCCTTATTTAATGGCCCCGACCTGATGCGGCTTTGTGTCAGAACGATAAGAGTGTTTCAAAAGTCCCCCGGCTGTTTCAAAAGTCCGCACGGCACTGATCGGGGGTACCCAATCGAGTATATGCGCCACGCCCAACCCGCGGTGGCAAATCTGCAGCATAGAGGACCGGTAACGGTTCACGCCTGTGGACGCCCTAATCTACCACTACCGAGTAAGAGTCACGAACCACCGTTGAGGGACCCCGAGAGCCCAACGACCGATTCCTCGCGAAGCGTGGCGATGGCTCTTGATACGCTCGATCCGTTCTGGATTCAACTTTACAAGAACATTGGTTACTCTACAGAATTTCATAGATCTGTGGTAGTAGAGCCAATTTGCGCGCTATTCGGAATACGCGGCTCAGTTCGGACCCTCAGGAGATTGGATCTTCTCGTTTGTAGAGGGAACCGGGGAAAACACGCAGCCAAATTCATTGACAGAGAGAGGTCTGAATTCCTGGAGCAATGGCTGTTACCTTACATTCTTGACGAGAGATGGAGTTGCATCCTCCTAACGAACGAGACGCCATCCGAGCAAGAGGATGAAGAGGAGTATCCTCCTCGGAAATTCCTTCGGAGTATTGCGGGGCCATCGTCGAATGCGAACGGCCTGCTCGGCTTACTCCACTATCATGTCGATGAGCCCGAACTCAGTGCGAAGGACCTCGAATTCATGAAGTGGTTTGCGAGTCGCGCCAAGAAATTGGGCGCGCCGAATCAGCTCGGAATGATTGCCTCTGAAAGCGATCCAGCCGACTCCCTCGCTCTCAGACAGACCTCATCAATGGAGGAGTTCGTCAAACACATGAGGCGTAAGCTTCAGATTGGTCAGGTCGACCTTGTCGCGAACGTCTTCGACGGGTCGGAGACCTTCCATCCCCAAGTCCGAATGGAAGTCACGGGGAGGACGCCCTAAAATCGGACCTCACAAAGAGAGGAGTGAACTGTATTCCCATGTCCTTGAACCGCTGACGCGCTCCTTCCTCCCGATCGACCATTGTAATGATCTCTATCACATTGCAATGGAACTCCTCCCGAACGACATCTACGGCGAGCCCGGCCGAAGCACCCTTCGTCGTTACATCGTCGATTACCACGACTTGAGAATTCTGTCGTAGGGTTCCCTCTACCCTGTTCTTGGTCCCACGAGTCTTCCGCTCGTGCCTAACCCAGAATGAGGGTATGGGTTTGCCTCGTTGGAAGCTTAGCATCGAGACTGCAGTGGATATTGGAATGGCGCCAGATTCCAATCCACCGATGGCATTCACATTATAGTTTCTTATCCGATCGAAAATCAACTCGGCAATGAGGTTCAGAGCCTCAGGATCCTGAGTGACGGTCTTACAATCGAAGTACGTCCAGCTCTTGTCTCCCGACGCCAATTCGAAGGGCTCCTCAGAAGCGTCTCGAACGAGGAAAGCCTTCCCGCTGATCAGGTTTCGGAGCCTCATTCGCAGGCTGTCCACCGACTCAGGTCGGACTTGCATTTCTAAAGCCATTCCGCGAGTTCCTACTAACGGGCGGAAGGAGTCATTTTACTTAGTCCTACGTAAAGTGGTCATACCAGTTCCATGGTGGTGAGGCTACCACCGAAGAATACGCGAGTAGTCTTATAACCACCTCGGTATTCCGTGGTATTCGTGCCCACGAGTCTCAAGCTGACTGATGTCGAACTTCAGCTTCTGAAGGAAGCGCAGAGTCGCCTCCTCCAAAGTGGTCTCAAGCAGGTCGACTCCCTCCCGGTCCGTTGCCCTAAGTGCACTGCGGTCGTGGAGGGGGCCCGTCTCTCCTCTCAGCGTTGGGAATGCGCTGGGTGCGGCCATGCTCAGGAAGGGATTCATCTGGGCTGGGACGGGTCGCTGGCCCTCGGGGCCATTGCCGGAATAGGCGCGATGGCGCTCCTGGACTGGATGTCGGCCCAAGAGGGGAAGGGCCTACCAGCCGAACCGTCAAGACTCGCAGCTCAGATCTCCGCCGGCATCCCCTCGGGCACAAGCCCTCGAAGGGTCCGGATGCTCCCAAGGGCTGTTGAGCCACCAAGCTAGGCGGTCCGTTGCGGCCTTCAAACCCCCTCGTGGACGGATTGATCGCGGACTGCGTGTCTCGGCCGCCGGAACTTCGCCACAAGTAACCACACGAGGGCCGTGAAGGCCGTCGTCACCGTTGTGAAGACTAGCCCAAGGCTGAGGAATACAGCCGCCTCAACCGCAAGGAGTATCCCGGTCGTCAATGAGGTTGCGAGGGGGACCTTGGCTTGGCCATTGAGCAGCGTCGGTAGGAGAAGCGCCCCGAACACGGCGCTGCCCAGGCCTATGATGATGTCCTGTATCAGCGGCAGAAAGACCTGTCCGTGAGTTGCTCGGCGTCCATCACAAATCGTCCAAGGGCTAATGGCTCTTGGAGTGTTCGGGTTCGAGTTGACGGTCGATAGGGCCCCGGTCGTCCCGCACAGGGAGTCGACGCATTCATACCAGCTTCCCCATTGGGCCTACTGTGATGGTGGGCTCCTCGGTCAGTAGTCCGCCCGGATCTGGGACCGGAGGCGCCACCGCGGCTGGCGCCGTCACCGATGAGGGCTCTGCCTTCATGCTGCAAGAATACTCGACGATCGCCCAGTCCTTCTTCTCACTCTACACCCAGCTGAACGAGATCCTTCGAACGTACCTCGCATTAATGGCCGCCGGGGTCGCAGCGTCGACGTTGATACTCCAAATCCTTCCAAAGCTGTATGTCGCGCCCGCGGCATTCGATGACTTGCGACTACTCGGGGGCCTATTTCTCGTCCTAGGCCTGCTAGGCGTTTCTGCATGTATCTCGTTGATTGGGCTCCGGTGTGAGATGCTTTTGTACGCACGCACGATCAACGGAGTCCGTCGGTACTTCTACTCGCGGAACCCTAACATCCGGAAGTTCATCGTTCTACCGATTTCGGCATGGGAGCCACCCATGTACGAGGGTTCACGGAGCCCGTACTTCTGGCAGATCGTCTTAGTAGGTGGGATCAACAGCGCCTTGGGGGTCGGTGGGGCGTTCCTTGCGTTAGCTATCTCCACATCGATCCCGGTAATCGCGTTGTTGGTTGTCCTAGTCGGCATTTTCACGGCAGGTCACGTTGGGCTCTACAGTATTCTGGCGGACAAAGCCGAGGATGGGTTCCCCCAGAATTTCGCCAAGCACCTACCCCCTCCACAGAATTTCGAATGCGAATTCAACCATGCTTGGACCCACTAGCGCCCTGGTTGTGCTCGACCTCGACGGAACGGTGATTCGAGGGTCCATGGGCCTCATGCTCGCGGACGAGCTCCACGCCAGGGAGTTGATGGGGGAATGGGAGCCATATTGTGCCAACCAGAAGCTGTTCAAGCGTGATTCGGGGGTCCCGTACGACGAGGCTATTCGTCGACAGAGCGCGCAATACGCACGCTGCGTGCGCGGGCTGGAGGAGTCGGTCGTCCGCGAGGTGGCCCTATCGCTATCTGAGAAAATTGACTACAGTAAAGGCTTCGACGGATTCTACGAGCACTGCAGACGGACTGGTGCCAGGTTGGTCCTGATCACCGCCTCTCCCGATGTTGCCCTGGCCCCGATCCTTGAGCGCTACGCCTTCGACTCCGTGGCTGCGTTGACCCTCCACACACGCGATGGGAGGTTCACCGGGACATGCGGCCCTCCTATGGATGCAGAAACAAAGAAAGGGTACGTTTCAACCGCCCTTTCCGAGGGGGCATCATTCTCGTGCGGAATCGGAGATACCGCAAGCGACGTGGTCGCGTTCACGGACCTCTCATTGAGGATACAGATTACTCGGCCCGGCGGACCTTCGTCACACGCGGACTCTCACGGCGTTGAGGACTTCCATGGGGCTCGTGAGTTGTTCGAACGAGCGACCGAGCGGTAGACTATCGACGCACCTGCGGCGCGCTCAGCGCCGCTTGGTACTCGACCGTTCCGGCAGGAGGTACCCATCGGCCCGCATCATCTCGATCTTGTCCGGGTAGAAGACGAACGGCAGGGCCCAGCATTCCTGGCAGACATAGATGTAAGGGCTCGTGAGATAGGGACCGCGGATACGGCGGTTCTCTTGATCGAAGCGTCGACCGCAGCACAGGCAGGTCGCCGGAGGGCCTTGGGAACCGATCTGCCAGAGGAACAGATCGTTTACGCGAGCATTTTCCGCCAATCCTTCACCTTCCTCAGCCGTCCCGATCCGTGGTACGTGATCGGGACTAGAGTTTCCTCAGAGATCTCCGATAGCGTGTTTTGTGGAACTCCTTGCCGCTCCTTCTGCACGGGTCGGAGCGAGAACGCTTCATCAAACGTCCCGGAGGCGTTCAGCTTCTCCACGAGCCCCTTGTAGGGAGGAAACGCGCCCGCGAACCCCAACACGCGGCGGGCCTTCGCCACCCGGGTTAGAGCCTCGGCGGTCCAGTGCGGGCTGACGAACTGATTCTTGGCCAAGCTCGTGAGGGGCTCGAAGCGCATCGGGTAGGACACCGCCCCCCAATTAAGGAGGTCCCGGACCCGGTGGAAGAAATTCTCCGGGTCGTCGACGTAGTCGAAGAGCGTGTAAACGATCACCTTCCGTGTCGATGCTCCGTGCTCTCTTAATCGGGAGACCGCCGCTTGGACAGCAGGCCGGATCCCAATGTAATCGTACGCGAGCCGTATCGACGACATCCGCATGTGCGAGATCCTCTCCGCAACCTCGTCGGTCAACAGGCGGGCGTCGAGCCCCTGATTGAAGTCCACCTCGATGCCGAGCCGGATTATGTCGTCAAACAACGGTTTCCAGTTCGGGTTTCCGAGGATATTGTTGTCCCAGAGTATGACCTTCTTGTGCCCCGGATAGATGAACCGTTCGAGCTCGTACCGAAGTTCGCTCGGGCGGCCTTCGAGTTTGGGGACGGAACAAAACCCACATCGGCGGATGCACCCCCGGGAGGCGAAGAGGATCGTCGACGTCCACTCCGGAACGAGGTCGTAGGCGGGCATGTGGGATTCCGCCTCTGGCACGAGGCCAACTTGGACATGATCGGCTCCTGACAGGCGAGCGTGCTCTGGTAGAAGAGAGGCGTAGATCCCCCCTAGCCGGACATCAGCCCGGGGAAATCGGTCCTTGTAGGAGCGTACTGCCTCATGCACCGGCCGCCAGGCGTACGTGAACAGCGATGTTACGTAGATGCGATCGGGTGGCTGCGTTGGTTCAGCAGGTGCGCGGATCAATTCGACTGTGTCGTTCTTCGCACGGTGATAGGAGGCCAGCTTGAGGAGGCCGAGGGGAGGATAGCGCGTGTAGTAGTCCGGCTCGACCAGGAGGACGCGCACTTCACATCCTCCTCGTCTCAGCGCACGAGACGCCGCCTAATAGAGATCTCGGCGCTCACGAGGGCGTCTCCCTAAGAGGGAGCTGGAAGTTTTTTCCACAATTTGGGCACTTTACCCGAGCCAGCGCGCCTGGTCGACGCCTCCAACTGTGCTGACATTTCGGACACGTAACCTTGGGGCCGGGCTTAGGCACTGATCCGGCTCTCGGCACAAACCGGTCGAGGGACTGACTACTACTTCTACTTCTTCTTCTACTTCTACCTCAGCGGGTCCCGAAACCCTTATCGTTTCCGAAGCTGTGCGTCGGATGAGGATGGGGCCGGGGCGAATCTAACGCCCAAACCACTGCTGGACCCGTTTGGAAGACGGGTGGGTTTTTCCAATTCCCTACGGCCCCATTCTTTCGAGATCCCCACTCCCTCATAAAGATGCTCTAAGTTACGCCTCGCAGCAGGATGCGACTTAATAACCCGTCGCGTAATGGGGGAGAGGAGAACCGATGACCGCAGGGGTAGTGGATACGGTTTCCGAAGACGAGCCGGCAGCGGGCCATGCAAGGAGAACTCACCGCGTGGGCGGAAGGAAAATTCGTGTTCCCGCTGTGCTTTCCGATGTCAAGGGCATCCCCGTCTACTCAGGGAAGATCAAACCATCCGACCTGCTGGCGGTCTACGATGTTAAGCAGTTCAGCGCCGAGGAACTCGATTGGTACCAGCGGAAGTTATTCGAGAAGAAGGCCAGAGATGTGCAGGCGTACCTGGAGCGGTGCCCCATTTCTGTAATTCCGGCGTTGCTCGTTGGGGTAGGGGCCGAGTCTATCTTTGCGCACACCGACGGGCAGGACTTCGGTACACTTTCGGTTCCCCGGGTCCAGAAATCGATTCGCGTGATTGACGGTCAGCACCGAGTTGCAGGCTTCCAGCTTATTGCAGATGAGCTGAGCGTTCTCGAATCCCGCGCGCGCTTGGATCCGGTTGTCGAGGAACCGGCCCGTGAACGACGAGAGTTCATGCGACACATCCTCGATTCTCCGATCCCAATCACGGCAGTCGACATCTCCGGCGCGATCAAGGCCGCCGAGGGAAAGAGGGCTGCCCACTTCAAGAATCAATCGTTGACTCAGGATGAAGCCGAGCGAGTTATTTTCTTCATTCTGAACAAGACCCAGAAGGGGTTGAATCCCTCACTGAGGGATCAGCTAGCTTACCGCATTTGGTTCTCCGGCATACGTGGAATCCCGGCGATAGAAGAAGAGGAATGGCGCCCGTATGCAACTCGGTTGGTGGAAGATCTAAACCGTCACGAGTCCCCGCTGAAGGGCCTGATCGCCGAGGCGGCTGCGTCCCCTGGGATGGCGCGGCGTGTGCGCCTCAGTTCATTCGTAACGTCGCTGAGGGACCTCTTCGATATCCCAGAGTTCTTCGACAAAGAGACGGAGCAGCGAGACGAAAAGTTCCGTGAGTCCCAGCACGAGAAGGAGCTGAAGTATCTCCGAGAATACTGGACCGTTCTCCGTTACCTGTTTCCCGATGCTTTCCAAGACACAGCTCGTCACCTGCTGCTTCGGACTCTCGCGGTGTATGCCCTCAACGGTCTCGCGGCGGACGTGTTCAAGTGGGCTCTGCCACAGGGGAAGACACCCACGAAAGAGCGAGTGAAGGAGCTCGTGGGACCGCTCGCTGGATTCGATTGGACTCGGGACAAGTCCCCAATCAAGGCATTCGGCGGCGAGCGGGGGGCTACTGAAGCCCATCGGCTCCTGCTCACCCGTCTAGCCGACAGCGGTAGTAGCGAGGCGGTGCAGAGCCTCAATGATCTCGATTCCCGGGGGACCTAAGCTCCGCTTGTCGAGGACCTGGCCCGTTCAGATCGGGCAGTAACGGGCGACCTCTCTGGCCGAGAGGCAGCGGGCGACACGTAGGAGGACGCGGATCAACGGGAGGTATACATCCTCGGACCCAACTCCCAGTCCCTGGGGGCAGAGAGCTACGCCGAGAGCTGCGAGAAGATGAAGCTCGTCGGCAAGGAGATCCTGATCGATCTGGGGGGGATTTCGGATTCGGTAGAATGGAAGCAAGCGGAGCAGGAAATCGAGTTGGCCATTCGGCAGGTGGACTGGCCGGTCGGGTCCGGTAGCTTCAGCCTCTTCGCAGGAAATGGCCCGAACTCCAGGCACGAGAATGGCGTAGTCCCGATCAAAGAGATGTTTCTGGAGCGACTCGCTGACTTAGACTGGGGACGCGAAATTCCTTTCGACCCCTACCTAGAGATCTCGCCCGGAGACTTCGATGCCACCCACAGAATCAATGGAAAGGTGTTCTGTGTGGAGTGGGAGACAGGTAACGTCTCTTCGAGCCATCGATCGATGAACAAGATGGTGCTCGCGTTGATTTATCGGCTAATGGCTGCTGGAATCCTAGTACTCCCAAGTCGTAAGATGTATCAACATCTGACCGACAGAATTGGCAATTTCGACGAACTGAAACCGTATCTACCGCTGTGGCGACGCGCGGAGGGAATTGAATCAGGTCTCCTCGCGATGTTCGTAGTCGAGCACGATAGCCTGAGCGAGGCGGTCCCACACATCGCCAAGGGGACCGATGGAAGGGCGCTGCGTTAGGCGTCCGGGATCTTCTGAAACACTAGGATAGACTCGGTTCGCATAGTGTTCGCCATGCCGGTAATCTGACGAGTGAAGGTACGGACGAGCTTCAGCCCCTGCCGCTGACCGGCCTCCGTTAGGAATTCGTCAGTCCCTTGGACCTTCTCGGGAGGGAGATCCAGGGCCTTACCGATTTGGTTGTTGTTGGTCCCGACGACGATGGTGCAGAGTCTTCCGGCCCGCAGAACACGGTTGCACTCCCCCAACACGGATTCCATGTCTCGTCTGTAGTTCTCGACCCTCTCGCGCGGTGTCTGCCCGATCAGGCCGACCATGTTGGATCTCAATTCGTCTACGTCGATACCGAGATACCTCAGATGGAGGGCGTCGTTCGAGACGTAATCGAGCGCGAAGCTGTAGGGCGGGGAGAAGAGGATTCCGTCCACGCACTCATCATGCATCCGCAGCTTGCGGGCGTCGCCGAGAGTGGGAGTAGTTGTGCCCAGGTCGCCTTCAACACCCGAGAGGACCCTTTGGATCTTCTCGACGGAGAATACGTACCTTTCTAGGATCGACTTGAACTGAACCAAGTGCGATTTTCGTTGGCTCCGCTCGGCGTAGCCGGCGCTGTCGAGATAAGCGAGCAGCAAGAAATCACGCACCGGGCCGGCCTCCAATCCATCCGGCAAGTCGACCACGGTCCAATGCTCTTTCCGAGGCCTACCCCCCGGTTCATCTGACCACTTGCGGAGATCGGACACGTTACCTGTGGCGGTGGCCGGAGACTTCGATCCTCCATCGTCTGGGGATCGTGAGCTGAAGAACTGGAATACCTGTTCACTGGCCTCAAGAGCGGCCCGGAGGGGTGCGAGCGAGAGTGTGATGGCCTCGGACTTTACCTTAGCCATGAAGACGCAGAACGGACTTGCGTCCACGCCGGTCGAGTGTATCCCCATCAGCCGAGCCTCAATCAGAACCGTCCCCGACCCCATCATCGGATCGAGGACTGTCTCTCCCGGCTTGAGACCCATGATGTTGAGCAAGGCCTTGGTCATTTGAGGGTGGAACTTGCCCCGGTACGGAAACAAGCCGTGAGTGCCGTAGCCGGTCTTGAACTGGTTTTCCTGGAAGAACGAGCGAAGTCGAGACGAGGAATGGTCGGCGACACGGAGGGGCTCTCCTCGGCACATCAGATAATGGTTCGTCGGCGTTTCGCCGACGCTGGCGAAATATGCTCCGTGGCGCACAATCTCCGAATCCGTAAGAATCCGGCTCTCACAGAGGGCGAGTTCGAGTTCGTAGACCTCATTTAATCCGGGGACAAGTTCGAGATGGCCGGGGAACAGTCTCTGGGCGACCGTCTCGCCCAATGCCTGGACAGGGGAGGTCGTTTCACGGCCACCGGGTGCCTGCCCAACAGGGGCCTTGACCTGGGCTATTGCAGACACTAGCCTCTCCCTACATTCATCAGCGGACGAGCAGCAACGGGGGTCTTCGGGGTGCGCGTAAGGGGATGAAACAGAAGGTGCCCGTCGCCAGACCCCCACCCCTCAGTTTCCATTGGAACCTACCGCGACTGCGCGGAACTTGTCGTAGGCTGTAATCGTGTCCTTTCCCTTGGCAGTTGCGAAGTAGAGGTCGTCGTGCCACTCAGCAAGCCCGAGCTTGACGAACTCGTTGAGAATCGTGCTCGCCGAGGATCCCCGCACGACATCGTACTGGATTGTGTGATGGGGAAGTCCGGCGGGCGCCCGAGCGAGAGCCCTCAAGACCTCGGCCCGATGTTTCTTGGGGATCACACGGTCGACTGTTAGTTCGGGCTCGCGGCCGTGGGGCATCGGTTCGGGGGCAGCAACCTTCGGGCTTAAGGTCGAACGCATGGGTCTAAGGTATTAGGTCTAAGACTTAAGATTATTGCCTCCAGTAAATTGGCTTTAAGAGCTAAACCTCGTTTCGTAGAATCATGTGTCGCGAGCGGGTCACCACGGGTGGAGGTGGGATGCTTGCGACGCCGATCTACGAATAGCCGTGGCCTAGCCGGCTCTTCGGAAGGGGGTTGGGTCGATCCCCCTCCGTGCGATCTCCGAACGTCGGTACGGACCCGTCAGCTTCGGCTTGGTGCCTTCTTCCCGCTCTTGCGGGAGACTTTGACGGATGCGGCACCCAGGTCGAACTCCCAGAGCAGCGTGTCACCGGCCTCAAGACCGAGCACAGTCGAGATCGCTTCTGGAACAGTTGTCCGAAGCGATGGCGACTTCTTGACGGATCGGACCACCTTCGACTCGAACACTCGCCCCATAGTCCAGACCAGATTCGATTATGGCAGTCGAGGTCATATAATTGACCCTACAATAAGACTTCGAATTGCCAAAGACTCTAAGTATTGGCAATACATTGTCCCATTGGGAGGACGAAGGCGCACTATGGGCGGCTCCATGATCCGGTGGCAGCGCGCAGAAGCGTTGCGAGCGTCGGACCCCGGTGGAGTCGAGCGCTTGCTGGACAACCAGTGGCTCGTTCGATCTGAGAGCGGCCGGGGTTGGTACAAGGTTACGTTCGATACGCGTCGCAACGACTGGAGCTGCAACTGTGAAGATTTCAAGAGGGAACGGGAGGCGTGTAAACACATCTACAGGGTCTACCTCCATTGGTTTCCGAATAGCAAGCCGGTCCCTACTCCAGGGGAGAAACCCTCCGAACGGAAGGTCTACACCCAGAATTGGGCTGCCTACGATCTTGCGCAGCAGGAGGAGACGAGGCTCTTCGATGTCCTACTCCGCGGCGTGGTCGATGTGCTTGAAACTCCTGGTATCACTTCACGACAGCTCGGACGTCCTTCCATACCTCTCCGCGACCAGGCATTCTGCTCAATTCGCAAGGTGTACGAAGGGAAAGGCTGCCGCCCCGCGAAGGGGAATCTGAGACACGCGGTGAGGGAGGGGAACCTCGGAAAGGCCCCAGGCTACGTTGTCTCAAGTCGATTCCTGAACCGTCCGGAGTCGACGCAGCTCCTTGAACGGCTGGTTACATTGTCCGCGTTACCGCTGGCCGGTATAGACGAGGGGTTCGCGCCGGATTCTACGGGGATGCAAAGTACGCTTTTTGGAGCCTGGCGGGAGGACAAGCACGGAGAACATCGGATTCGCGACTGGCTCAAGCTTCACGCCCTGGTTGGGATCAAGACCCACGCGATTGTGTCGGTAGTCATCACTGACAAGGACGGGTCGGATTACTCCCAGTTCGAGTATCTCATACGTAACGCCCGTCAGAACGGATTCGGTCTCAAGGAGGTCTATGCCGACAAGGCCTACCACGGGCGTTCGAACTACGCGATTGCCGAGGAGCTAAACTTTGATTTCTTGTCCCCGGTCAAGCGGACCGACAAGCCGAACCCGACAGGCGCCAAACCGGACCGCCTTGGACGCCGTGTCTCCTCCCGTCTGTGGACGAAGATGTTCCACTACGCGCAGGACCACCCGGAGGAGTTCGGCGAGCGGTATCACCAGAGGAGCAACGTTGAGTCGGTCTTTTCAGCCCTCAAGCGCAAGCTCGGAGAGTGTCTCAGGTCGAAGACGCGGGTAGCCCAGGAGAACGAAATCCTAGCGAAGGTCGTGGCTTACAACCTGACGGTGCTGATCCACGAGTTTTACGAGCATGGGATCGTGCCGGACTTCCTCCGCAATCCCATCACGCTCGTATCAGGGGTGTGACCTCACGTACGCCGGGCTAGAATCGGATTCCTCCTTGGGCGAAGATTTTCCGGACTTTGTCAATACGACGTGAATCCTCCGGGGTGATCACGACCCGGAAGTAGCGCAGTCGCTGATCGACCTTTCGCCCGGCAAGATCTGTCATTCGAGACACGATCACGTCGCTGAGATCTTCCAAAATCACCTGCCCGGCATCTGACTTTACGATGTGGACAACGGCAATCACTCCTTCAACTAGGAGGGGTTCTACGACGTGAGCAATCAGTTGTGCTTGTGCCCCCGTTTCGGAATCCATTACCTCGAAGAGCCAGAGCTTTCCGGACCGGGTTTCGAACCGAACATCAGGGTAGTAGAGGAGTGCCGTCTTCTTGTACGGGTGAACGATATGAAGGGGACGACGGTCGTTCCAGACCTTCCGGATTTTCTTGCTTTCACGGCCAATCCGGATGATTGCCGCTTGGACTCGACGATGGTAAGCGGTCGGCATTCGACCTCACGTTGGGGCCTACTTTCTACGTCTCGAACGACCCGGCTTCTTCCGGGCAAAGAACGAGACCCGGACCTTCCTCGAACGGCCCTTGCTCACCCAGAAGGACACCCGCCGCTTTCGAGCCATCTCAGCCCGCCTCGATCATCTAGCGGCGTATGATAAAGCTAGGTCGAAAGTGTAACCGTTTGCAGGAATGCTATCGGATTGACTTTCGCTTCCGGCGTCGAACTTTTCGGCCGAAGATTGCATCCCAGAGTTCTTCCAACGCGTCAGTCGCTCCTTCAGGGTTCTTCGCTGCCCCGCGAACGACCTCCGCCGCCCCGAGGTAGAACTCTCTCCACTTGGGATCCGATTGTTGGGATGCCTGGCTTTCGAGCTGGGCGGCATAGCCCGGGCCAAACAAGACAATCGCCAGACCAATCCAGAACTTGGTATCGTCCCGATCGCTCATGGCCACAGTAGTCGGGATTCAGGGGGCCGACGCATCGGCCCCTCCCCTCCCAATCGAGAGCGGATTTCCCGGACTACAGAGCGCTTCCCGTCTTATAGTCTTGAAGGACGCCCGATCAGCTTCCTGGGCACGGCGTTTCAGAAGGCAACCTGGGTGTTTCAGAATCGTACTCACTCAGGGGGTTTCGACACAAAGCCGACCTGATGCGGCGCATCGCGGCGCCGGAGCCAGCGTTTCCCGCCGACGAGCGTCCCCCAGGTCCGGTACGTCCGGACCTCGAGGTCGGTACCGTCCGGCGTGGTCCAACGGCCGTTCCACTCGGTACGGGCCCGCAGTGCCCAGGTATGTGGGACGTTGACCAGGGCCCGGTGCCCTTCCAACCGGACCACACGAAGCGGTGGAGGAGTCCCCTTCGACGCCAACCGTGCGGACAGCCATCGCTCGAGAAGTCGGGGAGAAAAAGAGGGGTCCCCCGCCACCTCGAGTCCGAGGTAGCGGGGGCGGGGGAGAGAGTTACCGGACGAAGTCGATGACCTCTTCGGACTCGCCAGCGGCGTAGCCTCCGCGAGAGCCCAGGAGGTTCGTGGCCTTTACTCCAGTGATGATGAGGAGCACCTTGATGGTGTTCTCCATCTCCGGCGAGTTCTCGACGGAGCAGCCCCAGATGATCCGGGCCCGCTTCGAGACCTTCGCGCCGACGAGCGCCGCGGCCTTCTCGGCTTCGGAGACCGTCATCGTCGGGCCGCCGACGACGCGGACGAGCGCCCCGGTCGCGTCCTTCATCTCGACGCTGCCGAGCAGCGGGGAGGTCAGGGCCTGCGTGACCGATTCCGTGACGCGATCCGTCGCGCTTTCGCTCTCGCCGAGTCCGATCAGGGCAACCCCGCCGTCCTTCATGACGGTCATGATGTCGGCATAGTCGAGGTTGACCAATCCGGGCTTCGTCACGATCTCCGTGATGCCCTTGATCGCGGTCATCAGGACCGCGTCGGCCAGCTTGAACGCCGCATCGAGCGGCATCCGCGGGACCAGCTCGAGAAGTTTGTCGTTCTGGATGACGATGGTCGTGTCGCAGACTCGACGAAGTCGCTCGAGTCCGTCCTTCGCGGCTTCGAGACGAATGGCGCCTTCCGCCGCGAAAGGAATGGTCACAACGCCCATGGTGAGCGCGCCCGCTTCCTTGGCGATCCGCGCGACGAGGTGCGCCGAGCCGGTGCCGGTCCCCCCGCCCATCCCGGCGGTGACGAACACGATGTGCGCGCCCTGTAGGAAGTTGCGGATCTCCTCCTCATTCTCACGTGCCGCTTCTTCCCCGATCTCGGGCCGAGCTCCGGCGCCGAGACCCTTGGTGGCCCGCCGGCCGATGAGGATCTTGCGGGGCGAGTGGATCGTCAAGAGATGCTTTGCGTCGGTGTTGATAGCGCACATCTCCGCGCCCTGGATGCCTTCCTCGACGCAGCGGTTGATCGTGTTCGACCCACCGCCCCCGCATCCGATGATCCGGATGTTGACTTTCAGTGTCTCGGCCAACTTCGCGAGCTCCGCGTCGTCCGCGTTCGCGTACGAGGGGGTCGCGGCGGGTTTCTGGTCCGCCAGCAGCTGGCTTTCCTGGTGCTTCGCAATCGCTTCCTGAATGATCGATTTCATGGTTTGATTCTCCGTTGCGTTTGTCGGACGAGCGTCATACGCTCGGCGAAGAATCCCGGGATTTGCTACTTAAGCATTGGTTTTCAAAGGTACTGTTGCGTAATCGCGTTGTGACTAATTTCCCCCCTCGCGTGTTTCTTTTCGCGTGGTGGCCTCGTGGAGAATTTGGCGCCACCGGAACCCGTCGGCCGTCGGAATCCCGGCGGCCTCGCCCGGAGTCGTGCCGAGTTTCTGGTGCGTCTTGACGAGGTTGTAGTGGACCCGAAAGCCCTCCATCAGCCCGGCGGCGCCTCCGTCGTTGTCGAAGGAGCGCATGACCTTGGTCCTCTCCTTTTCCGTGCCCTGGAATCGCTCGATCCGGTTGTTGCTCTCCTTCGCTCGGATGCTCGGAACTCGCTTGTGCGGGTTGAACCAACCGGCGTGAACGTGCTTCGGATCGTCCAGTGGAGTGGCCCGGTGGCCCAACTCCTGCTTGACCGCCTCCGGGTAGGCCATCATGCCGTCCGATAGAACGTCCGCCGGGCGGTCCTCCGTAACGGCCTTCGCTTTGGCAAGCGGCGCCCGGGTGTCGGCCAGGCTGCGGTCCTTGCTGATGTGGGTGGCGAGCAGGAATCGGGTGTCGTGGTCGAGGACGTTCCAGAGGTACTTGTTGACCCCGTTCACCCCGACCACCGTCTCGTCGATGTGCCAGCGGTCCGATGTCCGCGCCCCCTGCGCATCCATCCACTCGGCGGCGAGCTTCGAGTAGTAGCGGACCCACCGGTAGACGGTCGAGGCGTTGACCTTGAGGCGGTGGACCTGTGCAAAGTGGTCCGCGACCTTCCGAACGCTCATGCCCCGGAAGTAGAGGTCGAGCGCGAGCGCGATCTTCTCCGGGTCCGCTCGGCGCTTGTGGAACCCCTCGTGCCCAGCGAACCTTTTGCCGCACGTCCGGCACAGGTACGTCGGCACATCCCCGCTCTTGTTGTGTCGGAGTCCGAACCGAATCACCGCGACCGACTGGCAACGGTCGCATAGCACCGCGTCCTCGTGGGTCGGGGCCGACTCCTGCAACCCTTCGCGGAACCGAACCGCAAGAATGTGTACGCACGTTTTCTGCGTGGCGGAAAAGAATGGGCAGTCACAATTCCACCGTGCCCCATCCTTCCAAACGTGATGGAACAATCCCCGGTCGCTCTGCGAGCACACCGAGAAAGTTGTAGGACCGAGTGCCCGAATCTGATCGCCGCGCCCCACGATGGCGAGGGCCGGAGTCCTCTGGTCCGTCCACGCGAGCCGCCTCCACCGTTCGCTGTCGCTCGCTTGTGCCAGAGACGTCGCCACCTTCCTCCTCCTCGCCTTATTGGCTACTGATAGCCTATTGTCTCGTAGGCACTTAAGTCTGTTGGCTACTGGAAGACCTACACTTAGACTATAATTATGTAGTCGGCCGCCAATCAGGCTGATGGGGGAGTCAATGCCGGGAACCTTCCGATCCGCCATCCAGAAGACACAGGAAGGATCAGATTCGGTACGGACAACGATTCCCGAGGGCGTTGCCAAGGCGCTGGAGGCAGCGCCCGGTGGGAACTTGGTCTGGACGCTGGATCTCAAGGCCGGCCGAGTGACGGTCGCGGCCGAGCCCCCCGGGTCGGCGGGCTCGGGCCCCCGGAAATCCTCCATGCGGGATTGAAAACCGGTGATGTTGGAATGGACTAAGCCGGGTGTTCCTCGACCTCTCCTGAATGCTCAAAACTCCGTGTTCCTTACCGGTTCAGGGGTTCAAAGGCCTTTGCGCCCGAGAGTTATTGTCGAGGGAAGGGAGTTGATAAAGCCATGACGCGCGATTCGTCGGACTCCGACGCTAGCCTGCGGATGCCCCTGACAATTTACTTCGAAGGTCCCGGGGTAGCACGCAACCGGCTACAGCTTCGGGACTTCCTCCTCTTCGGTTCAAAGATCCAAGCGGCGCTCGACCGGGTGGCACGTGTCCTCCAAGGCGAGGCAGGGAGCGTCCAGCCGGGTCGGCGTCCGGGAGACCTCGACCTAGCCTGCTCGCTCGATGTCGTGTCGTTTCGGGGTGGGGGGAGCGCCACGCTTACCCTCGATCTGCCCGTGCTGAAGCAGAAGGTCCTGTCGACTTACGAGGATGTGGGGGAGGAGGCCCTTCGCACTCTCGTCTCAGGGATCGAATCGATTACGGACGCTGATGCTAGACTTCCCCAAGGGTACGATGACGGGGTCCTGCTGGCCCTACGCGAAGCTGGGAAGACATTCGACCGAGGCCTGGATCGGGTGTCGCTCACACTCGGCCGCGAGCGTGGGCGAATCGTGCGAGTGCTCACCCGCGAAACCGTTTCACAGATCGTGCGGCGCATTCAGTCGCCTGTCGAGAACCAGAAGGTGATCGAGGGCCGTCTTCTAATGGCAGATTTCCGCGAATCCGGCCTTAAGTGCCGAATCCACCCTCTTCTCGGCCCGCCCATATTGTGCGAATTCGACGAGTCGAAACGGGAGGCCGTCCTGACCGCCTTAACCCACATCGTCCGACTGGTTGGTGAGGCGACCGAAGTTGGGGGGGAGATTCAGAGCCTGCGGATACAGGATGTGGAGCTCCTCGATGTGGAAGGCCTTAGCGGTCCGCTCGGACTTGAGGTGGCTAGATTCGGGGATCGGATTCCCTCCTTGGACTCACTAGCCGAAGAGCGTGGCGCGCGCACGATCACGGAACTCACTGCCCTGGCAGAAGGCGTCTGGCCGGAAGAGGATGACGTTGACGAGTTCATCCGCTCCGTCCGAAAGTGGCGCAGGGAAGGGAGCTCCGATTCTTTGCTTTGAGCGAGAACTACGTACTGATCGACACCGACGTGGTGTCGTTCATCCTCAAACGGGACTCCCGTGCCGAGCTGTATTTTCCTCATCTGAGTAAGAAACTGCCCGTGATATCATTCCAAACGACGGGGGAGCTGCTCCGATGGGCCATTGTCAAGAAATGGGGAGCTGATCGCAAGAAGAAGCTCAACGAGTTCATAGGCAATTGCTTGGTCGTACCTTGGAGCGGACCACTCTCCGCAAAATGGGCTGAGGTAACCTCTGAGGGGCAAACGCGCGGGAGGGATTGCAAGGCCGGCGATGCGTGGATTGGCGCGACAGCATTACTGTACCGAATTCCACTCGTGACGAACAACAGGCGAGATTTCGAGTGGATGAAGGACATCGGCCTCAACCTGATTTGCGAAGCACCTCCTCTCGGTGAGTGATTTTGGGCCGATTCGAGACCATCCATCCGACTCACGAGGCTAACCTTGGACCGGTTCGAATGGTTTAGGTTCTGGACAGGGGCGACGGTCATCCTCTGGTGCCTGCTGATTGTCGCGTTTTTTTCCTTCGGACTCGGTATAGGCGACGGTTGGTCCGTTTTGGCCCTCTTGATTCTCCTTGGGGCGGCCCCTTACGCGATGGCCAGGACCGTCGTTCTACAGCGTTGGGTGATGGACCGTTCGAAGAATCCTAGCCTGCTCGCTGCCGAAAACCGGCCCGACCTAGCGGAATGTGTGGGAGTCGCCGTGATTGTAGGGGGAGCATTCTTGCTGGCTCCCCGTGAGGTTCCTCCGGAGATCTACGGCGCCCTGCAGGTGGCAGGCCTGGCCACGATTCTCATTGGGATCGGGCTGATTGTCTGGGGCTTCTCTCAACGGAAACGTGAATCCTCAGAGCCATCCGGAACAGGGTAGAGCGCCCGGTACTGTCGCGTCCGGAGTAGAGGGCAGACCCGATTTGTAACAGGCCCGATCCGCTATCTCGAAAGCCCCGGAAAGAAACAGAACCGCTCGGAGACGACCCGGCGAATATACGGCAAGAACGGAGTATTCTGAATAAATCGTAGCGATGCTCGGGTCGGAGTACAGAATCGAGTAACCGCCCCCCGTTCGTACCCGCCCCGCGATTTGAAACAAGTGGCCGGCCCGCTACCGGACACCGCGAATTACAACAGAACCGTTTTCAAACGCAGTTATAGAAGAATCTCTGACGTGGAGAAGAACTGGTTCGACTGGCCAGGCTACCGGGGCTCCGCTCGCGACGGACCCGCTCTTTCGCCGGATTCTGACCCTGTGAAGAGACGTCGCGTTTCGCCCGAGGGCGATCCGGGGTCCAGGGGTCCGGGGTGGGAGTGGGATTTGTAAAATTTGTAAATGATTCAGTTTATTAATTCCAGGGCGATGAGAGCTTTCGGAGCGCGACGATGGAGACCACGGAAAGCACTCGGCCCGGCGTTTCGCCCGCCAAAAAGGAAGTACTGTTCCTCCTCAAGCGGAGTCCGGAGACCTCCCTCGCCGAGCTCGCGCGGTCGCTCGGCGTCAGCAAGGTGGCGGCTCTCCGCCACCTCACCGCGCTCGAGGCCCAGGGATTGGTGGCTCGCGAGTTTCGCCCCCACGGGGTGGGCCGCCCACAGGTGTTCTTTCGGCTCACACCGGACTCCTCCCAACTCTTCCCAACGGCCTACGAACAGACCTCGATGTACGCCCTCAATTTCATCGAGCAGCGACTCGGCCGCTCGGCGGTCGTCGACCTCCTGCGGGAGCGAAGTCGCGACCTCTACCATCAACACCGCCCGCACATGGACGGGAAGTCGCTGCCCGACCGGATCTCCACGCTCGCCGAGATCCGCGACCGAGGCGGTTACATGGCCGAACGCGGGGCGCACCGGAAATCCGGTTACGAACTGCTCGAACACAATTGTCCCATCCGAACCCTCGCGGGGCGGTTTGGAGAAGCCTGCGAGATCGAGCGGAAATTGTTCGAGTCCCTCCTGCGCGCCGACGTCGAGACCACCCACCGTGTGGTCGCCGGGAGTCCGGTCTGCCGCTTCATGATCAAGGCGCGCCCGTCGGACGGCGGCTGATGGGATCCCGTCCATCCCTCACGCCTCGCCCGGTCGCCCTCGTCACCGGCGCCAGCCGAGGGCTGGGGGAGGTGCTCTCTCGGTTCCTCGCCGGTCAGGGATTCGACCTGATCGTCACCGCACGTGACGGCGCAACACTCGCCACGGCGGCGAAACGGTTCGCCCTGCCCGGCGTCACCGTCGTGGGAATCCCCGGGGACGTCGCCGACCCGGCGCAACGCGAGCGGCTGGCGGAGGCGGCTCAGCAACTCGGTCGCCTCGACCTCCTCGTGAATAACGCATCGAGTCTGGGCCCGTCCCCGCTCCCGCCGCTCTCGAAGTACCCGCTCGGGAGTCTGCTCGAGGTGCTGGAGACCAACTTGGTCGCCCCCCTCGGGTTGGTCCAAGCGACCCTGCCGCTCCTCCGCGCCAATCGTGGACTGGTGGTGAACATCTCGAGCGACGCGGCCGTCGCCGGGTATCCCGGTTGGGGCGGCTACGGCGCGAGCAAGGCCGCCCTCGACCTCGTCTCGTTGACCTTGGCGCACGAACTGCGCGAGGTCCATGTGGCGGTGGTCAGTGTGGATCCCGGGGACTTGCGAACCCGTCTTCACCAGGAGGCGTTTCCCGGCGAAGACATCAGTGACCGGCCCACTCCGGACGTGACCCTCCCGTTTTGGGCCTGGTTGCTTGGCCAAGACCCGCTCGCCGCGACCGGCGGCAGGTACCGAGCCCAATCGGACCAGTGGCAGGTGCCGGCGTGAAGACGACGGAGCTCGTGTTCGCCCGGCCCGCGGATTGCGAGGCACGAGCCCCTCCGGAGGCCCGCGGACTAGCGCGAGACGAGGTGCGCCTTCTCGTCTCCACTCCGGCGTCCACCGAGCACGGCCAGTTCCGGGACCTGCCCCGCCTTCTCTCGGCCGGGGACATCCTCGTGGTGAATGAGAGTCTCACGTTAGCGGCGAGCCTGCCGGCGACCGGCCGTCGCGGGGCGTTTCGGTTGAACCTCTCGACGGACTTCGGGCGCGGTATCTATGTCGCGGAACCGCGGCCGGCCGTCGACCAACCCGGACCGATGCCCTTTGACGAGGGCGAACGTGTCCATGTGGCGGGGATTCCTACCCGCTTCATTGCGCGATACCCCGGGCTTCCTCGCCTCTGGTTCGTCCGCGCGGACCGGGACCTCGGTCCGGCGATGGCCCAGCAGGGTCGGCCGATCCGGTACGGATATCTAGATCACGAATTCCCGCTCGACCAGTATCAGACCGTCTTCGGACGAGTCGCCGGGAGCGCTGAAATGCCCTCGGCCGGTCGGCCGTTCAGTTCGCGCCTGCTGGTTGAGCTCGCTCGAGCCGGCATCGGGTGGGTTCCCATCGTCCTACACGCCGGAGTGTCGAGTCAAGAAATCGAGGCGGCTGAGGTGGAGTGGCAGCCGATGTATCCGGAGCCGTTCGAGGTCTCCCCTCAGACCGCGACGGCGATCGCAGAGGCACGTCGCCGGAGGAACCGGGTCATCGCAGTGGGAACGACCGTCGTTCGTGCCCTCGAGTCGGCCTGGGATGGGCGATCCGTTCAGGCGATGCGAGGGTTCACGCGAAGGTACGTGACACCGGACCAGCCCGTCGGAAGTGTCGACGGAATGCTCACCGGTTTCCACGACGCCCGGACCAGCCATCTCGCGATGCTCTACGCCGTCTCCGGGGTGGACCGGATCCGACGGGCCTACGCAGAGGCGGCCGCCGCTCGCTATCTTTGGCACGAGTTTGGTGACAGTCATCTGCTCCTGAATCGCTAGTCGACACCCCGACGCCCGCCCATTCCGGCGGGTCCCCCAACTCCACCCCGCGAGACGCGGCCGCGTTCCCTGAACTTCGGTTCGGGCTTGGTCCCGGACGACGGGGGGGCCCGCAAACAAGATAATTAGCTGGCAACGTCCGTTGTTGTATAACCGGGGAACGCGAATTGAAGGTCTTGGTCACGGGAATCGATGGTTACTCAGGGTGGCCCCTCGCGCTCCACCTGCTCCATCGCGGACACGAGGTGGCGGGTGTCGACAACTTCGTCACCCGCCGAAGGGTCCGCGAGGTAGGCTCCTGGTCGGCGACGCCGATCCCCACGTTCTCGAAGCGCCAAGCGAGCGTCCGGGCACTCCTCGGGAAAGAAATTGAGTTCTATCGCGGCGACGTGAGCCGTTTCGACTTCCTCCGTTCAGTGCTCGAGAAGGAGCGCCCGGACGCGATCGTCCATCTCGCCGAGCAGCGCTCCGCCCCGTATTCGATGATCGACGTCCACCACGCGGTCCGTACCCAGGTCGAGAACATCGCCGGGACGATCAACCTCCTCTACGCTATTCGGGAGGTAGTCCCGGAGTGCCACCTCGTCAAGATGGGGACGATGGGCGAGTACGGCACCCCCAACGTCGACATCCCCGAGGGATTCTTCGAGTGCACCTACCGCGGCCGGACCGATTCGAAGCTCCCGTTCCCGCGGCAGGCCGGTAGCTGGTACCACCTGAGCAAGGTGCACGACTCGGGGAACGTGATGTTCGCCACCCGTACCTGGAACCTTCGCGCGACGGATGTGATGCAAGGGGTCATCTACGGCATCCGAACCCCGGAGCTGACCGACGACCGGCTCCTTACCCGGTTCGACTTCGACGACGTCTGGGGAACCGCCCTCAACCGGTTCGTCGTCGAAGCGATCCTCGGCCTCCCGATCACCCCCTATGGCCGGGGCGGACAAACCCGGGGCTACATCGCCCTCGAGGACTCCATGCAGTCGCTTCGGATCGCTCTCGAGGACCCGCCCTCCCCAGGGGAATATCGGGTCTTCAACCAGTTTGACGCCGCCTACTCGGTGAACCAGCTCGCGGAGCTGACCCAGGAGGTCGCCGGGGAATTCAGCCTTCACCCCGTCATCGAGCATCCACCGGACCCGCGCGTGGAAGAGGAGGAGCACTACTACGCGCCCATCCACGACGAGCTCCGGAAGCGCGGGTACCGGCGAAGCCGAGAGCTCAAGGAGGTCCTGAGGGAGCTCTTCCACGATCTCCAGCGGTTCCGCCGCCGGCTCGAGGCGAAGCGCCACGCCGTGCTCCCCCGCGTGAATTGGCGGGAAGCCAACAACCTTCCCCAGCTCTCCCCGTCTCGCGCCGCCCCGTCTCCCCCCGAGCCGCGGCCGGGTGGTGCCCTATCGGCGGGACCCGTCGGGGAGTCCACGGGCCCGGACCTTCCACCGCGGCAGCACCTGGAGTGGTGCGGGGCAGAATAAGCGCATGAAGGCAGTCCTGACCCTCGCCGGGGAGGGGACGCGGATGCTCCCATGGTCCCGAGGGCTCAGGAAAGAGTTTCTGCCGCTCTACGACCAAGGCCAGAACGGGGCTCCGGTCCTAAAGCCCATCGCCCACCGGGTCCTGGAGACCCTCGTCGGCGCCGGGGTTACGGACGTCGTCCTCGTCGTCCAGCCTCGCGACCTGGCTGTCGTACAGAACTACTTCACCATCGACCGAGAGTTCCTCGCTCGCCACGCGGACCACTCCGACCGACTCGAGGAGACCCGGGAGTTCTACCGCACCCTCGCTCGCCTCCGACTTCGATTCGCCGTCCAAGCCAAGCCGGCAGGCTTCGGCGACGCGGTCCGCCAGGCGGAGCCGTTCGTCGGGGCGCACGCCTTTCTGCTCCACGCCAGCGATGCGGTGCTCAACGAAGAGCACCGGGGTCGGATTCCCCGGGCGATGGCCGAGCTTCGAGAGCAAGATGATCTCGACGCCGTTCTTCTCGTCCGGCGGGTGAGACATCCGACCCGATACGGGGTGGTCGAAGGAGCGCCCGCCGGCCGTTTCCGCGGGCTCCGGAGGCTGAACGTCCTCGGAATGGAGGAGAAGCCCGCGCGTCCGAAATCGAATTGGGCCGCGACGGCGATCTACGCTTTCTCCCCTCGCCTGTTCGACGCATTGAGGACCCTGGCCGGTGACCGCCCCTCCGAACTCGAGGTTACGGCCGGCATCGATAGAATCCTCTCCGAGGGGGGACGAGTCGCGGCCGTCGTCCTCGACCGCCCCAGTGACTGGCGCTCCGTCGGCTCCCCCGATGGGTATCTCTCGGCGCTCCGGCTCACTCACCGCGATGCCCGTCGAGCCGGCAACGCCCACCATCGGGGCCGGCGGTCGGCGACCCACTGACTCCGGACCCATGCCGGCGCGGGTCCGCCGAGGGACAGTACGCTCGCGAACCGCCGTGAGTTCCCGGACCACCGGCGCGGTCGCCGTGGCGCTCCTTGTCGTCACGGTCGGTCTCCTCGCGGTGTACTTGGAGACTCGCCCCCACCCGCTCCCTGCTCCGATCGGGGTGGTGGTGCCGATCATCCACGTGAACGCTACGTCGAGGCCCGTGCCGCTCTCCCCCTCCTTCTACGGAGTGAACGTCCTGGCGGCGCTCCCCTTGGCTCCCGTCGCCGGCCCCGCGGTGAACATGACCGGGGTACGGCTGGTTCATTGGCCGGGGGGCAACTTGGCGGAGCGGTACGACCCGCTGACCCACCCGTCGACCGGAACGATCTTCAAAGATTCCGGCGGCTCCTACCTGGCCCCGGCCTCCGCCGGCGACTTCGTCCTGTGGTGTCGCACCGTCGGATGCTCGGCGAGCGTGGCCCTGCCTGCCGAGATCGACAATCCGACCGAGGCCGCGGCGATCGTCGCCTATTACGAGCGGAATCTCAGTTTCCACCCGGCCGACTGGGAGATCGGAAACGAGCCGGCCCGGTGGACCCACTTCGGTATCCCATGGTCGGCGTGGAGCGCCTCACAAACCTCGACCGCAACGCCCGCGGCCTTCGCGACCGAGGTCCAGCGCTTCGTCGCCGCCGTGCGCGCCGTCGACGCGACCACGCCGATCATCGGGCTGGGCGGAGTAGGGACCGGCGAAGTCAATGAGGAGAGCTGGATCTCGTCGGTCGTCCGCCTGAACGGACCGAACCTTTCGGCCGTCGCGATCCACGTCTATCCGGCAGGGTCCGGCACGCCGAGCGAATCCCTCACTACCTTCTACGATTCGCTGGCCGGGTCCGCTGGGCTCGCGGCCCGGGTTCCGGCGGACCGGGCGGCCATTGCGGCGGGGTGCCCTCGCTGCGGAGTGAGTCTGGTCGTGGACGAGTTCGGCGCCGCGAGCGGCGAGAACCTGTCGGCCTATCTTTCAGGCTTCCCGATGGTCCCGTACGCAGCCGCCGAACTCGCCCAGGGCGCGGCCCTCGGCGTTCCTACGATGGCGTACTACGCGCTGCAGTCCCCCTACCCCGGCGCCTGGTTCGACCCGAACGGTACCCCCCGGCCGGTCTACCAGTTGTACTCGACGATATTGGCCGGACTTCCGACCGGCGTTCTGCCGAGCCAGGTCACTGCCTCGGCGGCGGGTCTCTACGCCCTCGCTCTCGCCACGCCGGGTACGGGAGCGAATGCGTCGCTGCTCCTGGCGAACCTGAATGCCGGCATCGAGTTCCGGGTCAATCTCTTCGGCGCCGGGTTCCCCGCGACGGTGCCGTACGAATCTCAGAGCTGGAACACGAGCAGCTCCGCGCCTGTGCAGGGGCAGTGGGGGGCCGGAACGGTGCCCATCTGGACGATCCCGCCCGGAGGGGTCGTCGTCTGGCGGGCGGAAGGGGGGGCGCATTTCGCCCTCGCCTCCGGCCCCGCCGCTTATTCCGAGAATTCGGGGACGAGTCCGGGGAGCATCGTCCCGAACGCCTCCGTCGTGAAGAACTGCTTGATCCCACTCGTCACGGGCCAGATCGGGATCCAGCTCAGCGCCGACCACCGCCGACGCTGGACGGTGTAGGCGAGGATCACGATCGCGCGGGGCACGAACAGGAGCGCGACGATGAGCCCCAGGTCGTAGACCGTGGGCAGGTGGAGCAGGAACGTCGCCAGGAGGGCGTAGAAATAGATCATCTGCCGCATCCCTCCCCGGGCGAACATCGTCAACCAGACCACGATGGCGAGTCCGCCGAACTCGGGCGCGCCGGACAGCAAGGCGCCGTAGTGCCGAAGATGGGCGAACAGCCCCCCGCGGGCCCAGCGGATCCGCTGTTTCTTCAGGTCCCGGTAGGTCGCGGGAACGTCCTCGAAGGCGACCGCGTCGGGCTCGAAGCGCATGCGATATCCGGTGCGCTGGAGCCGCAAGGTGATCTCCGTATCCTCTCCGTTCCAGGCGACCCAGCCGCCGACGTCGAGGAGGTCCTTCCGTCGGAAGGCACAGAACGCCCCGTCCACGACCTGTCCGGCGCGCATCGCGTACATCGCGCGTCGCAGGAACAGATGGTTCCAGGCCACCTCCATGAACCGGAGCTTCCGCGTCCATCCGTCCGTCTGCAAGGGGAGGAGAGTGCCCTGGACCCCTCCAACCTCGGGGTCGGCGAAGTGAGGGACCATCGCGGAGAACCCGGTCGTCGCCGAGATTCGCGCGTCGGCATCCGCCCGCACGAGGATCTCTCCTTCGGCCACGCGGAGCGTTTCGTTGAGGGCGTTCGCCTTGCCTCCGTGGGAGAGGTCGAGGAGCTTGCCCCGGGCGAAACGGAGGTGGAGGAGCGCTTTCCGGGCCCGCTCCGAGGTGCGGTCCGTGGAGCCGTCGTTTCCAATCAAGATCTCGGTCGCGCCGGGGTAGACCGCTGCCGCGAGGTCGGCGTTCCGGATCGCGCTGCCGATGTTCCGTGCCTCGTTGTACGCCGGAATGACGATAGACACCGGGGGATGGTAATCGGCGACGGAGGGGAGGGGCCGGCGGGCGAGCTGACCCCCGTAGAGCAGTCGGCCCCCGATCCCCCAGAACGTGAACGCGTAGGTCGGCAGGAGCAAGAGGACTGCGAACGGCAGCGTGGACCGACCCAGGCCGGCGAACTGCCAGAGCACGAACAGCAGGGCCGCTGCGCTGGTGAGCGCCACGCCCGCCGTGAGCGCGAAGAGCCGGGAGGCCCGGAGGTCGCGTGGCATGGTGTGGGGAACCCGCATCGGGGGCGGGACGACCAGGGTCGAGAAGATCAGCATCGTGAGGAAGAAGGCTCCGAGCAAGGCGCGCAGCAGGAGGCCGGCGGAGGCGTCGTACGGGGGAAAGTGAACGGCGTCCAGTAGAGCCGCGACGACCAGGGCCAGGCCTACATACACAACGAAGACCGCGGCGACGGCCCGCCAGGTCGAGCGAGGGTACGGGTTCCGGCGGGACGCCGCGACGGTGGCGAGGTAGGCCAGCATACCCGAGAAATACATGAGAAAAATGAAATCCGGCGGCTCGTTTCCGCCCGGCCACAGAACGGCCCCCGGCCAAGGTCGGGGCCAGAAGAGCCCGTAACCCGTCCAGGCAACGGCCTGGTCGTAGAAGGGAAAGAACCGCCCCGAGAACCAGAGGAACGGAGCGACGATCAGGACGAAGAACAGCGTTAGTCGGAGGCCGAATGCCTGGGTCGAGGCCCCGGCACCGGACGGAGGGCCCGACGGGGGCCGCGGAGATGACGAGGGGTCCTTCGGCTCGCTCAGACTCTCTTGGCCGGGCCCCGTCGCCTCCCTTCCCGGTTCGGAGCTCCCCCCATTCGCCACGGACGATGCGATGGGTTCCGCATCCCCGGCCCCCGCGGGGGTCGCGAAGACCGAAATCGCCGGCGGTGGCAACGGACTCGGCTGGTCGGCCAATGGCCGGGGTTGGGAGCCGGAAGCAAGGAGTCGCCGTTGCCGTCGGGCGAATCGATAGATACCGTAGCCGACCGCGACGCTGGCCACCACCACCCCCAGCGGGAACGGAACGGTGGCGAGCAGCCGGAACAGCTCATGCCCCCAACCTCCGAGGGTATGGAGCAGGCTCCCGATCGACTGACCGAGGCTCTCTCGAGGTCTCGAGACCTTCGGGCCCCATCGAGGGGGCCAGAGGACCGTCCAGAACGACGGACCAAGGATGCGCGCCCACGTCCTCGAGGCGGCACTAGGGTGGCGAGAGGCCACGCAGTCGGTTCTATTCCCCACCGCTCTACTTTCCCAGCTCGTTGATCTCGCGCGTGCCCAGAAGGCGCTGGGGAGCGCCGACCGTTGCGACTCGGATCATCGCGCGCCCGACTCGCTCGGTGGTCGTCAGGGAATTCGGGAAGACCCATTTCAGGAGCGGGATCAGGGGCCACATCACCGCGTACGCGGCGCGGTACGCCCTCGTCTTCGAACGAATACCGTGCAACGGTTGTATGATGCCCGGCCGGAACATGTACGCCGCCTTGAACGGCAGGCGGAGGAGCGCGTTCTCGGTCTGACCCTTCACGCGCGCCCACATGCTCCCTCCCCTCTCCGTGCTGTCGGTGCCGGCGCCGGAGACGTAGACGAACGTCATTCCCGGGTTCAGGCGGGCCAAGGTCTGCGCCACCGCGACCGTGACGTCATAGGTCACGCGCCGATACGCCTCCTCCGACATGCCCGCCGAAGAGATTCCCAGACAGAAGAACCCGGCATCGTACCCGCGAAGGCGGTCTTCGACATTGCGCAGATCCGTCAGGTCCGTGAGGAGGACCTCGCGGAGCTTCTCGGCGTGCTGTCGGGTGGGAGTCCGACCCACGGAAAGGATCGCCTCTACGCTCGGTTCCCTCAGGCATTCCCTCAGAACCCCCTGTCCGACCATCCCCGAGGCGCCGAACAGAACGACCTTCACGGCACTGCCTATCCGACGGCCCCCCACAAGAACGATTCGGGCCGGCTCGCGGTCACTCCAGGGAATCCCCGCCCCTCGGCACGACCCCGAGGGCGCCTCCGGAGCGGCGCAAGTCTAAAGGGGGGGTGCCACGCTGTATGGGGAAGAGGATACGTGTCCATGCGGACGAGACGCGCGCGAGAACGTCGGGCGGTCAGCAACATCTTGGCCGTCATGTTGCTCGTGGCGATGACCGTCATCGCCACCGGAGTCCTCTATGCCTTCAAGCCCCCGGTGCCTCAGCAAACCAGCTCCGTGTACTACACGGTGCAGACCGGAACGACCGCTCCGACCTGGGGAGATCTCACGGACTGCTCCAACATCAATGACCCGTCGTCCTGCTCCCAGCAGCCGGCGGTCGATATCGTCTTTACGACGCAGTCGCCGGGGATCATGCCCGTGAAGAACATCGTGTTCTACTTCCTGTGCAACGGCACCATCTATTTCCAGGCAACCCTCCCCAACATGCTCTACATCCCGACGACCAACCATGGGGCCAACTTCAACTGCGTGGGACCCTCCTCGAACTGCCTCGGCACCTGTGGGAAATACGACCCGTCCAAAGTGTTCGGGTACAAGATTCCGTTCAGCCGGCTGGGATTCTTCTGGCAACTCTCGCCGAACGCTACCTATTTGCAGGATGGAGACAGCATCGTGATGTACGTCCATTCGACGACCTTGCCCCACGATGTCGGCTCGAGTCGTCCGGACACCGACGACTACCATGGAATGCCAGCGTGGTGCTTCGCCGCGCCCGGCACGCTGAACCCGCCGAACAACTGCACCATCCGGCTGGCCTACCTCGGCCCGCCCCAGGCCACCGTCGTCGACATTCCGGTCTCGCAGCTCGCCACGCCGAACTGAGCGCGCCCGACGGCTGAAGACTCGGGTTCTGAGACCTCGGTTCGGCGAGGGCTTAAAGTCCCGCACGTAGCTCGGCGCGTCGCGTGCCGACCTATTTCGAGAGGATCGATCAAGCGGTCGACCGGGCCTACACCGTGGCCCGGGCCGCTCGGGCCATTGGGATCGACCCGGAGGACCGTCCGGAGATCCCGCCCGCCCAGGACATGGCCGCCCGGGTCGAGAAGCTCCTCGGGCACCTGCCGTTAGAAGGGATCTCCGCAGAGATCCGGGCCCTGACCCGCGAGCTCCCCCGCGACGAGGTGGCCGTGGAGATGGTCCGAAGGATCGTGCACGACCCTCGCCGCGGCGACTCCATGGAACATCGCCTCGACGCGGCCCTGCGAGTCGGTCTGGCGATCCTCACCGAGGGCATCCTCGTGGCTCCGTTGGAAGGATTGGCCGAGGTGCACGTGCGGACTTTCGGAGGTTCCTCCTACGTGGAGCTGCTCTACGCCGGTCCGATCCGAGCCGCAGGCGGCACCGCGCAAGCCATGTCGGTCCTGCTGGCCGACATCGCACGTCGCGAGCTCGGGCTCGACGCGTATCGGCCGCTCCCCGGCGAGGTCGAGCGTTACGTGGAGGAGATCCCGCTCTACAAGCATTCCCAGCACCTCCAGTACGTCCCGTCGGCGGACGAGGTGGCCACCGTCGTGCGGAACGTGCCCGTGTGCATCTCCGGTGAATCCACCGAAGGCGACCTGGAGGTCAGCGCGTTCCGGAACCTGCCGCGCGTTCCGACGAATGGGCTCCGCGGCGGGGCGTGTCTCGTCATCGCCGAAGGACTGTGTCAGAAGGCGCCGAAGCTGCGCAAGATCGTGCAGCGACTGGGACTCGACGGATGGCAGTTCCTCGACCAGCTCGGACGGCATGCCTCCACGGACGAGGACGGAGGGGCCCACGGACCCAAGTACTTGGCCGAGGCCGTGGGGGGCCGGCCGGTGCTCGCGTATCCGCACCGGCCCGGTGGATTCCGATTGACCTACGGGCGCGCCCGGACCACCGGCCTGGCCGCGTGTGCCATCAATCCCGCGACGATGGTCGTGCTCCGGAGCTTCGTGGCCGTCGGCACCCAGGTCAAGCTCGAGTATCCCGGAAAGGCGACCGCCATGACGCTCTGCGACACCGTCGAGGGACCGATCGTCGACCTGGATGACGGGACCCTCACCGCGGTCCACGAAGTGGACCGGGCGGAGCAGCTGCTCCCCCGCATCCGGCGCATCATCGACCTTGGTTGCCTGCTGGTGCCGTTCGGGGAGTTTCTGGAGAACAATCGGCCGCTCGTTCCGGGCGCCTACACGATCGAGTGGCACGTGGAGGAGCTCCGCGCGGCGGGCGTCCCCCTCGACGACCGGGCGTTCCACCCCACCTTCGCCGAGGCCGTGGAGACCGCGCGGGCGGCGAACGTGCCGTTGCACCCCCGGTTCCTCCTGTTCTGGCACGACCTAACCTCTGGAGAGATCCGTGCGCTCTCGGAGTACGTCGAGCGCGAGGGGCGCTGGGTATCGAACGCGCTCGAGCTCCCGCGGGATCCCGAGGTGCGCGAGGTGCTCGTCCGGCTGGGATTCCTCCACGCGCCCCGCGGCGACGCGACGCTCCGGGGAGAGGAGGAGCTCTCCCAAGCGTTCGTGGCGGGGCTCGGTTTGGTCCCCGGCGAGCACGGCCTGGGGCGGGTAGCCCCGCTCGAGCCTGTTGACATCGAGCCGCTCGCCTATGTGGGGCGTCTCTCGGGGGTACGGGTCGTGGCGCGCGGACCTTCCCGGGTCGGCGCCCGCGTCGGCCGGCCCGAGAAGGCGCGGCAGCGGAAGATGAGCCCGAACGTCCATGTTCTGTTTCCGGTCGGCGAGGCGGGGGGAGCTCAACGGTCGATCCCTGAGGCGGCTCGCCGCAGCCAGGGCCACGGTCTCCCGACGCAGCTCGGCGTGAGAGAGTGTCCGGCCTGTCATCGGACATCGGTCTGGCCCCGGTGCAGTTGCGGCGTGCACACCCTCGCCACGGGCCAAGTGACGACGCAGGACCTGCTGGTCGCTCCGATATGGGCCCAGGCGGTCGAACGCCTCCACTTGCGGAAAGCTCCGGCGACGGTGAAGGGAGTCAAGGGGCTCCTCTCGGGGGGAAAGGTCCCGGAACCGGTCGAGAAGGGGATCCTTCGAGCCTCCCACGGGGTCTCGGTCTACCAGGACGGAACGGCCCGCTTCGACCTCACCGACCTGCCCCTCACCCACTTTCGACTGCGCGAGATTGGACTGACCGTCGAGGCCGCCCACGGTCTCGGGTACGTCCAGGATTGGGTCGGCGCTCCACTGGCCGACGTAGAACAGCTCGTCGAGCTCCAGCCCCAGGACCTCATCGTGTCCCGTTCCTGCGGCACGTACCTGACCCAGCTGGCCCAGTTCGTGGACGACGAGCTGGTCCGGCTGTATGGGCTGGACCCGTTCTATCGGGCGAACCGCCCCGAGGACCTGCTCGGACATCTCGTCACGGCCCTCGCGCCGCACACCTCGGGCGCCGTGGCGGGACGTCTCATCGGATACACGGCCGCCGAGGGATGTTTCGCGCACCCGGTATTCCACGCCGCCAAACGACGGAACTGCGATGGAGACGAGGACTCGGTCACCCTGCTCCTCGACGCGCTGATCAATTTTTCCCGGTCGTACCTCCCCAGCAGCCGGGGCGGGCTCATGGACAAGCCGCTCGTATTGACGACCCGGCTCAACGCCGACGAGGTGGACACCGAAGCCCACAACCTGGACATCGCACTCCACTACCCGGTCGAATTCTACCGCGCCGCGGCGCGGGGGGGAACCGCCAAGGAGGCGGAGGCCCTCATCGAGACCGTCGGGCGGCGGGTCGGGACCGACCGCGCGCTCTCCGGCTACGGGTTCACGCACGACACGACCGACATCGCCGGGGGTCCGGTCCGGTCGGCCTACCGCGAGGCGCCCTCGATGGACCGGATCGTGGAGCAGTCCCTCGTCGTCGCGTCCCAGATCCGGGCCGTCGACGTGGGCGAAGCGGTGTCGCTCGTGCTCAACGCCCACTTTCTCCCGGACCTGATGGGGAACCTCAAGAGCTACGCGACGCAGAAGTTCCGGTGCAAGGTCTGCGGCACCTCCTACCGCCGGCCGCCCCTCTCGGCCCGATGCACGGCGCGCGTCCGCGGCGGGAAGCCCTGCGACGGGGCCCTCCAGCCGACGGTCTTCGAAGCATCGGTCCGGAAGTACCTCGGACTCTCGCAGCGGCTCGCGGGGACGACGGGGGTGCCCCCGTATCTTCGGCAGCGGATCCAGCTGCTCGAGACCTCCCTCGCGACGCTCTTCCCGGGCAGTCTCGCGCAAACGACCTTGGAGTCGTTCCAGGCGGTGCCCGCCGGCGAGGAACCGCCGGACGATCCCTGAAGGGGGCGGGCCGCTGCGCCGCCGGGAACGAACATATAGGCGGCCGCGCGTCGGGCCGGTGGCGGGCTTGTGGGGTAGTCTGGACTATCCTTTCGGCCTTCGAAGCCGAAGACCTGGGTTCGAATCCGCCCGCCGGTGGAGCCGGGCGGCGAAACTCCCAGCAAGCCCGTTCGCCGCGGCCGCCGGGCGCGCGCGCCGTGCGGTCAGCCGAAGTAGCCCGGGCTCGCCGGGTCGGCGCGCTTCTCCTCTTCGGCCTTCGCCGCCTCGAGCACGTCGAGGGCGAGCAGGGCGTTGAGCGGGACGAGGCGGATCCGGCCCTTCTCCTCGGCGACGGTCCCATCCAGCTCGAGCGCGAGGGAGCTGTCCCCTCCGATCGAGACGAGGCCGCGGAATGTTCCGTTGGAGACGAGCGACTCGTTCTCGCTGCTCGCCGACCGGACCCGGACCTTCGAGCCGACGGTCAACGCGATCGGGTTCTTCTTCGCGCCGCCGGTCGACGAGGTCGCGCCCATGGTGGTCTTGACTACCGTCGGTCGTCGGGATTATTGAAGGATTCCCTTCGCCCGCGCAGTCGCCCGGGCAGGCAGGGCGGCCGGGGCTTCCGCGTGTTCCAGCAGACCTTGGAGGTGATTCACTGTCTCCCGGTATCGTTTGAGGGCGTTCTGGGCGTTCGCTTCGGTAAAGTCCCACGCGCGGGCCAGGTTCCCGTACCGGAGCCGGTACCCTTTGCGCCCCTTGCCATCGGTCGACCCGCCGACCTCTTCGAGCAGGTCGAGCGACTTGAGTTTGTTGATGTGCCGATAGACCGTAGGCTTCGATGTCTTGAGTACCGCGACGATCTCGTCGATGTACCACGGTCGCGAGGGGGCCCGGATGAGGCAGTCCCGGACCAGCCGATAGGCGACCCGGCTCTCGACCGGACCGGTGCCCCCGCGGGTGTCGTAACTTTCCGGCAGGTATCCGATCATCCGGAGGAATTCCTGCAGTACCTCGTCCACGTCGGGGAGCGGAGTGAGCGGAGTACTGTATCGAAGAGTCAGCTCGAACGGCATGACGAACGAGAGCGAAGCCGGTCGTAGGCATAAAACTAGACGCTCCCCGGCCGCGGCCACCGAAAGGCTATCAATCGACGGCTCGTCGTACCTCTCGTGAGCTTCCAGCTGGTCCACCCCTCGACTCCGGCCGAGGCGGTGCGTCTCCTTTCGGGGTCCGCGACCGGCGACATCGCCGTGCTCAGCGGCGGGACGGACCTCCTCCTCGACCTCGACAACGCCCGCCTCGCGCCGAAGCGGGTGCTCTCCCTCCGGAAGCTGCCCTGGCGGTACCTGCGATGGTCCGCGGACTCGCTCGTCATCGGGAGCACGACCCCGCTCCGCGCCGTCGAGAACGACGGGGAGGTGCGGCGCCGGCTGCCCGGCCTGTGGGAAGCGATCCGCGACGTGGGGAGCCCCGCCCTGCGCAGCCGGGCGACGTTGGGCGGGAACCTGGGGCGCGGTTCTCCGGCGTCGGACCTCATTCCGATTCTCCTAGCCCTCGATGCCCGTGTCCGCGTCGTAGGCCCCGGCGGCGTACGGGAGCTTCCCGTCGACCTGTTGCTCCAGGGGTCGCGCCGGACCACTCTCGGCCCCGCCGAGTTGATCGAGTCGGTGACCCTGCCCGCGTCGGCGCCTTCGACGTACCTCTGGCAACGGGTCCAGCCGGTGAACGACATTTCTCAGGTGGGCGTGGCGACCGCCTTCGTGCCGCAAGGGCCCCACTGGCGGATCGCCTTGGGCGGCGTGCAGCCACGGGCGCGGAGAATGAGCGAGGCCGAAGGGGTGCTTCCCTCGGCCCGTCCGAGCCACTTCGAGGTGGAACTCGCGGCGCAGGAAGCGGCGCGGCGGGCGGAGTTCGTCTCCGACAAACGAGCCACGGAATCGTACCGTCGTCGCCTCGTCGCCGTGCTGGTCCGCCGGGCGATTCAGACCACGCTGGAGCGGATGTCGAAAGCCACGCCCTCTCGGAAGGCGAAGCGGTGAGCGAGAATTCGTTGGGGCTCTCGCTGAATGGGAAGCCTCGACACTTCGAGAAGGTGCCCGATGCCGAACGGCTCCTGGACACGATTCGCTGGCGCGCCGGGCTCAAGGGAACCAAGGAAGGGTGCCGTACCGGAGACTGTGGCGCGTGCATGGTACTCGTCAACGGCGAGCCGACGCTCTCGTGCCTGGTGCTGTCCCGAGAGGTGGCGGAGGAGAAGATCACGACGATCGAGGGGCTGTCCACCGAAAAGGTCGGCCGCCTGGTGATCGCGGCCTTCGAGGAAGCCGGGGCGGTGCAATGCGGGTATTGCACCCCCGGATTCGTCGTGGCACTGGCGGCCCAGCTTGGAGGGCGAGGGCCTCCTCCCCCGTTGGAGACCCTGCTCGACGGCCTCGAAGGGAACCTGTGCCGATGCACGGGGTATCTCGCCATCCAGAAGGCCGTGGCGGCCGCTCGGGAGGCGATCTAGTGACGCGCAGCGACGCCGCGCCGAAGGCCCGAGGCGGTGTCGGGTACGGGATGGACCTGGAGGCCCCGGGAATGCTCTGGGCGGCGCTCGTCCGTGCCCCCGTCCCCCATGGCCGGATCGTCCGGATGGAGCTCGGTCCCGCCCGCCGGATGCCGGGGGTGGTGGCGGTCGTTGGGCCCGACGAGATCCGCACGCTCCTCCCGAAGGGGGCGCTCGAGGCCGAACGCCCCGTCTTCCCCTTGGACGAGATCCGGTACCGGGGCGAACCGATCGCCGCCGTCGCAGCCGAGACGCTCGAACAGGCCCGCCACGCGGCGGCGGCCGTGGTACCGGTCGTCGAGTCGCTCCGCACCGACGCCCGGATCGAGGACGTCTTTCCCGAATGGCCGTCGGCGGCCGCCGCGAAGGACCCACGCGTCGTCGGCCACGTGCACGCCCGTCATGGAGACGTCGAGGCGAGGTTCCGAAGCGCGGACCTCGTTCACTCGGAGACCTACCACACGTCGGGGGTCCACCAGGTGGCCCTCGAACCGCATGCGTGTCTCGGCGAGGCCCGGGGCGGAAAGTTCCGGGTACGCACCTCGACGCAGACGCCGTTCGGCCTGCGCGAAGACCTGGCCTCCATTCTGGGCATCTTCGAGTCGAGCCTCGTGGTGGAGGGGACGTGGGTCGGCGGCGGGTTCGGAGGCAAGGGGGCGGCGTTCCTCGAACCCTATGCCCTGCTGCTCGCGGTGGCGAGCCGCCGTCCGGTCAAATTATCGGTCACCTACGCCGAGGAATTCGAGCTGGGACGCACGACCCTTCCGTCGATCATCCGTCTCGACACCGCCGTTCGGGGCGGGAAGATCGTCGGTCGCCGGGTCCGGCTCCTGCTCGACACCGGCGCGTCGCTCCCCGGACGGGACTTCGCGGTGGGCTACTCCATCGGATTCCTGCTCGGCCCGTACCGGACCGAGACCTACGAGATCGAGGGCTTCGCCGTCCAAACGAACAAGCCCCCCTTCGGGCCTCATCGAGCGCCGTTCGCTCCCCAGTCGGTCTTCGCCCTCGAGTCTCACATCGATGGCCTCGCCCGGCGTCTGGGGGTGGACCCGATCGAGTTCCGACTGCGGCAGGTCTGGCGCGAGGGAGACCGGACGGCCTACGATCAACCGGTCGGTCCGTTCGGCCTCGAGGCCGGTCTCAAAGCGGCGGCCCGAACGGCGGGGGCGTGGCGGACGCGACTTCCGGCCGGGCACGGCATCGGAGTGGCCTGTGGGTTCTGGTCGACGTCGGTCGGCGCCGGAGGAGAGGCCCGCCTGTCGCTGCGGCCCGACGGTCTCGTGATCCTGCAGGGCGAACGGGAAATCGGGAACGGGAGCGTGGTGCACGGGCTCGCGGTGGTCGCGGAGCGGGTCCTCGGCCTGTCCCTCGCCGCGATCCGGGTAGACTACGGCGACACGGCGACCGCCCCGTTCGATTCGGGCGTGTTCGGTAGCCGCACCCTCGGGGCCCTCGGCCAGGCCGTCGAGCGCGGGGCCCGGTCGCTCGTGACCATCCTCGCCAAGCGCGTCGGCGCCTCGGAGATTCATCTCGAGATCAAGAGCGGTCAAGTGCTCGTCGTCGCGGGGCGACGGCGGCACAAGCTGGTCGACCTGCTGACCCCGACGGAGCGCGCCGAAGGAGGACTCGTGGTGGAGGGGAAATTCTATGGCCCGGAGCGAGAGGTCGACGCGTCCCGCGTGCTCGCCGGCTCGGTCTACCCCTACCAGGATTTCACGGGCGCGGTCCATCTCGCCGAGGTGGAGGTCGACCGGGAGACCGGGCACCTCCGGGTCGTCCGCTACGCAGCGTTCCAGGACGTCGGCACCGCCGTCGACCCATCGGCCGTCCAGGGGCAGGTTGAGGGAGGGGTCGTCATGGGTTTGGGGGCCGCGTTGTCGGAGGAGATGCTCTGGACGCCGGAAGCGCGCCTCGCGAACCCCGGCCTGCTGGACTATCGATTGCCCCGGCTCCGTGACGTGCCCCCGATCCACGTGGAGCTGATCGAGGGGTTCGCCGGGGCGGGACCGTTCGGCGCCAAAGGGGTCGGAGAACCGCCCATCATCCCCGTTCCCGCCGCGGTGGCGAATGCGGTGGCCGACGCGACCGGGACTCGGGTCTTCGAGATGCCGTTGACGCCCGAACGCGTGGCGCGAGCGCTTAAGCTTCTGTAGGGTCCGGCTCGACGATGGTCCTTTCCCGCGCCGAAATCCAGGCGCTCCTGCCCGCGTATCCGCGGCCGCCGGTCATCGGGGCCCTCGGTTCTCACTCCGCTCTGGACATAGCGGACGGAGCGGTGGAGGAAGGATTCCGCACCCTCGTGCTGGCGCAGAAGGGACGGGAGCAGACGTACGCCCGGTACTATCGGGCCCACCGCGACGCGGAGGGACGCGTTACCCGCGGCTGCGTGGACGAGGTCTGGACCTACCTGAAGTTCGTCGACTCGGCGGCCCCCGACGCCCAGACCCGGCTCCGAGAAAAGGGGGTGCTCCTCGTTCCGAATCGAGCGTTGAGCTCGTACGTGCCTCTCGATACCCTCGAGTCGGAGTTCCGGGTCCCGTTGGTCGGCTCCCGCCAGCTCCTCCGCATCGAGGAGCGGACCGAGCGCGAGAACTACTACTCCCTCCTCGCCGCGGCGGGCATCCCGGCGCCGGCCCGGGTCCCCTCTCCCCAAGAGATCGAGGGGCTCGCCATCGTGAAGCTACCGCACGCGACGCGACGTCTCGAGCGCGGGTTCTTCACGGCGGCGAGCTTCGAGGAATTCCAGCGGAAGAGCGCGGCGCTCCTCGCGAACGGGACGATCACGACCGCCGACCTCGCCACGGCCCGGATCGAGCAGTACATCCTCGGGCCGGTCTTCAACTTCAATTTCTTCTTCTCTCCCCTGGCCCCTCGGGGGGACGGACTCGAGCTTCTCGGAGTAGACGAGCGCCGGGAGAGCTCTCTGGACGGCCTCGTTCGACTCCCGGCCGCGCAGCAACTCGAGATCCGGGGCGCGCACGCGATCCCCCACTACACCGTCGTGGGGCACGGCACGCTGACGGTCCGGGAGTCGCTGCTCGAGGAGATCTTCGCCTTCGGGGAGCGTTTCGTGGACGCCACGCGCTCCCGATCGCTCCCCGGGATCATCGGTCCCTTCACGCTCCAGACCTGCATCGACCGGGACGGACATCCGTTCGTCTTCGACGTGGCGGCCCGGATCGGCGGGGGGACCAACATCCATCTGGCGCTCGGACATCCCTACGGGAACGCCCTCTGGCGTACTCCCATGAGCTCCGGCCGTCGCATCGCGATCGAGATCCGTCGGGCGCTCGCCGAGGACCGGCTGCCGGAGGTCGTCACATGACCGAGGCGCCGGGGGTCCTCGAAACCCCGGGAGCGGCTCCGGTACGGCTCCGGCAGACTCCGTTGGATGCCTTTCATCGTCGTCACCACGGCCAGATGGTCCCGTTCGCCGGATGGGAGATGCCCCTCCACTATGGGAGCATCGTGGACGAGCATCGCGCGGTACGAACGTCGGTGGGGTTCTTCGATGTGTCCCACATGGGCATCCTCTCGGTCCGGGGCGCGACCGCGCCGGCGCTCCTCTCCCGTCGGCTGACGGCGAACGCCTCCCAGATCGTCGCGGGACAATGCCGCTATGCGTTCCTCCTGGACGCGTTCGGGGAGATCATCGATGACCTGATCCTCACCCGGGTCGACGAGGGCGGCGGGGAAGCCCCTCCGGCGTTCGTCGTCGTGCCGAATGCCGCCCGGGCCGCGAAGGTTCGGAATCTCCTCCAGGAGCACCGGAGGCCGGACACAACGGTCGGATGGCACAACGACGCGGTGGCGATCCTCGCCGTGCAAGGCCCGGAATCCCGGGCGCTGCTCGAACGATCGTTCGGATGGTCCCTCCGAGGCCTGTCGCCGTTCCACGCGGGCTACTTCGCGTGGCCGCCGACGGCGGGGGAGACCGTCGGCCGGTTGCTCGACGATCCGTTCCCGGGTCCCCTCGCGAAGCACGCTCTCGTCTCGAGGACCGGGTACACCGGCGAGCTCGGATACGAGCTCTTCATGGAGAGTGCGACGGCCGACGCCATCGCCGAGCGGCTCGTCGCGGGCGGGGCGAGGCCGTGCGGCCTCGGCGCGCGCGACACCCTCCGGCTCGAGAAGGGCTATCTCCTGTCGGGCCAGGACTTCCACGAGGACCGGACGCCGCTCGAGGCGGGACAGGATCGGTTCGTCGAGTTCGACCACAACTTCGTCGGTCGCGAGGCGCTCGAGAAGCAGAAGGCGGTCGGGGTTCCGGCGCACCTGGTCGGCCTCGCCCTCACCGACCCGACGGCGATCCCCCGACACGGCCAAGCCGTCCTGGCCGGGGACCAACCCGCGGGGACCGTGACGAGCGGAGGCTTCTCCCCCACGCTCCAACACGGCATCGCCCTCGCGTACGTCGCGGTGCCGTTGTCGTCGGCGGGCACGGCCTTGACGGTCGATATCCGGGGCCGCCGCGCGGCGGCGCTCGTCGTTCCGTTGCCGTTCGTCCCCTCGGGGCGACCGAACTGAAATAGTACGGGGCGCCCATCTTACGTCGATGGAACCGAGGCGGTCGGACCGGCCGCTGATTGGGCGCCTCGATCTGTATCAGGCCCTGGTCCGCCGGCGCGAGGAAGTGACCAACGGCCGGGGCGGAGTCACGTTCCTCGAAGGCGACACCGGCGTCGGAAAGTCCACGCTCCTGGCCGCCCTCACGCAGGAGAGCGCTCTCCACGAGTTCCGCGTCGTCTCGGCCCGGTCCGAACCCCAAGCGCCGGCCCCCTTCCAGCTCATCCGAGCCGTCGTCCGCGCCGTCGACCGAGAGGCGGCGGCCCTCGGCGCCACGGCCTCGGCCACTGCCACCGCCGCGGCTCCCCTCGCTTTTCCGTACGTGGCGCCGCCGCTCGTCACCACGAGTCTCGCCTTCGGGGTGAGCGGGGGGCCCGGGGACGACCGGCGGCCGGCGAGCTCCGGCGAGGTCACCTCCCTGTTCCGATCGGTCGCCTTCGGCGACTCCTTCCAGGCGGAGCGGCTCCAGCTGATGGAAGAGTTGACCGGGCCGATCTTCTCCCTCGCCGACCAGGTCCCCCTGCTCGTCGCGGTCGAGGACCTCCAATGGACCGACGAAGGGTCGCTCGACTTTCTGGAATACATCGCGCCTCGTCTCGAGTCCCGTCGGGTCTGGTGGATCGGAACGACGCCGCCGTTCGACCGTCTCGAGCTCCGGGTCCGCTCCGGGTTCGAACGCCTGACGGCCGCCGGCGCGGACCGGATGGCGGTGCGTCCCTTGAACGAACGCGAGGTGGTCGATTTCGTGCGGTGGGCCAGCCCCGGCCGCACCACGCCCCCCGAGCAGGTGCATCGATGGTTCGCCCAGACGGCCGGGAATCCGCTGTTCCTCGAACAGCTGGTCAGCGCGTCGCCCGCGCGGGCGGCGACCGAGGCGATCCCCGCGGGGGACGCCGCCGAGTTCCTTCGCCACCAGATCCGGGCCCTCTCGGAGAACGAGCGGCGGGTCCTAACGATCGCCGCGGTCCTCGGGCCGAAGAGCCGGTTCGCCATTCTGGCCCGGACCACCGACGAGAACGAGGAGTCGCTCGCGGAGACCGTCGAGCGGCTGGTCCATCGGGGGCTCCTTCGCGAGACCGAGAACGAGGTCTTCGAATTCGCCCGCGAGGCGCTCCGGGAGGAACTGTATGCCGGCCTGACCGAGACGCGTCGCCGGATTCTTCACCGCCGGGTCGGGGAAGCGGTCGAAGCGGCGGGACCGAAGGAGGTCGAATCGGTCTTCGCCTTGGCCCGCCATTACCACCTCGGCCGGGTCGACCCGAAGTCGCTCGAGTACAATCGCACGGCCGCGCGCCTGGCGGCCGACGCCTACTTGCCCGGCATGTCGCTCGTACACCTCGAGCGCGCCCTCGAGGCCCACCGCCGGTGCCGGGCCGAGCACGTGGCGGAGGAGATCGACCTCCTGCTCGAGATGGTCCGACAGCTGCGTCGCGTCGGGGAGCTCGACCGGGCCGACCGGACCCTGCGGCAGATCACCGACCGGTCGGAACTGATGGCCGCCGCGACCCCCCAGCAACGCGACCTGTTGCCGTTGCACCTCGCCCTCGTCCGCTCGGACCAGGGCCGGTGGGAGGAAGCCGACCAGCTCGTGAGCGGGCTCATCGGGGCCCGGGCGGACCGGGAGTGGGACCCGCCGGTCCGGTTGGTCGCGGTGCGCCTGGCCGGAGAGCTGGCCTACTTCCGGGGGGACTACCCCGCGGCGCTCCGCTACCATGAGCAGGGGCTCGCAACGACCCGGCAGATGGGCGACGTCCGGGAGGCGCTGCTCGAGGAGGTCCGATACGCTCGGTCGCTGTCGATGCGACCCGGGGAACTGGAGGCCTCGATCGAGCGGCTTCGCACCGCCGCCGCGTCGCTCGAGCGCATGGGGGAGAAAGCGGAGGCCTCCGAAGCGCACCTCTACGTCGGCGTCGCCCTCGGCATGACCCAGCGGACGGAGGAGACCTTGAAGGCCTTCGTGCAGGCCCTTCGCCTCGCGACGGAGGCCAACGACCCTCGCCGGATGGGATGGGCCCTCTTCGATATCGCCGACACGCTCCACGACTTGCATCGGCTGGACGAAGCGGACACCTACAACCGGCAGGCCCGGGATCAACTCGAACGTGTCGGCGACCGGTTCGGTCTCGCGCAGACGTACGTCTACGAGGGCAAGATTCGCCGCTCGCGCAACGACCCGGACGGTGCGGAGCGGGCCCTCCGGAAGGCGCTGGCGGTCTTCGAGGAGCAGAACATGGCGGCCGACATCGTCGAAGCGCTCCTCCGCCTCGCCGAGGTCGCCGCCACCCGAGAGAACTGGCCGCTCGTCCGGGAGCAGCTCGCCGACCTCGACCGCCGCCGGATCCGCGAGCTCCGGCCCGACCTGGTGCACGACCTCGAGCACCTCCAGGGCCTTCCCCCGGCGTAGGCCAACGACCCCGGCAAACGTCCCGACCGATTTCCAACGAGGCTACGCTCATATAGACCGGCTCCGCCGATAGTGGGCAGGATGCCGTCCCGTCCGTCTGCGGTCCCCCCGATCGGCCGGGTGGAGGTCTGGAACGCCATTCTCCGCCGCCGGGAACGCGTGCGGGGTGGCGCCGGCGGTATCACGCTGCTCGAGGGCACCAACGGCGTCGGGAAGTCCTCGTTCTTCGCCGCCCTCGTGGAGGAAAGCGAACGGGGCGGGTTCCGCGTCTTCCACAGCCGGGCCCCCTCGCTGGAAAACCCCCCGCCATTCCTGGTGCTGCAGGAAGCGATACTTCGTCCTGGCGCTGACGAGGAGCCGGCGATTCGAAACGGGAAGGAGGCTCCCTCCCCTCTGGCCCAGTACGCGGCCGCCGCCACCGCCGTCGGCGGGTCGTTGGGGCTGCTCCCCGAAGCGGAGAGCGGTCGGACCGACCTCCCTCCGTTGGCCGCCCATCTGCTCTCTTCGAGCGAAGGGGCCGGAGATGTCCGCTCGAGCCGGCAGCGGCTGTTCGAAGGATTCGCCGAGCCGCTGTTCCTTGCCGCCCGTTCCGGGCCCGTCCTTCTCGCCCTCGATGACCTGCAGTTCGTCGACCCGGCGACGATGGAGTTCCTCGACTACCTGGTCCCCCGGCTCGCGGACCGGCCGTTGTGGCTGTTCGCGACGGTGCCTCCGTCCGACCGGCTTTCCCCCGAGTTGCTCGCGTCGGTCGAGGCGTGGGTCGCCTCGGGACAGGCCGAACGCCTCAGCCTCCGTCCGTTCACCGAGCGCGAGGTTCCGGAGTTCGTCCGATGGGTCGATGCCAAGCGCGAGGTCCATTCGCCGGAGGTGAGCCGTTGGTTCGAAGCGACCGGTGGGGTCCCCGTGCTGCTCGAGCAGCTGATCCGGGGCCGCGAGGCCGCTTACCGGGGCCCGGGCCGGGCCGAGGACGAGCGGCGATGGTCGCTCGAGCCGCAGGCGGTGCTCCAGGAGGTGACGGAGCCGGAGCTCAAGCTGCTGACGCTCGCGGCCGTGGCGGGTCGCGACTTTTCCTTCCCCCTGCTGATGAAAGCGACCGGGCAGGACGAAGAGAGCCTCGCCGAGGCGGTCGAACGGCTCGTGGAGCTCGGTCTCCTCCGAGAGAAGCCCGGCGAGGTGTTCGAGTTCCTGCGACAGGATGTCCGCTTCGAGCTTTATTCGCGGCTGACCGGCCCGAGACTCCGGCTCCTCCACCGGCGAGTGGGCGAGGCCACGGAAGCGATCGGAGCCGCCGACCTCGCGACGATCTTCTCGCTCGCCCGGCACTACTATCTCGGGCGCGCCGACGCGAAGGCCGTCGATTTCAACCGACGGGCCGCCGAGTTCGCCCGACGCGCCCACACCTCGAACGTGGCGATGGTCCACTACGAGCAGGCGCTGGAGGCGCATCGGCGCGCCTTTCCCGAGGACCTGCCGGGGGAGCTCGACCTGGTGCTCCAGATCGCCCTCGAACGGGACCGGGTCGGCGAGCTCAAGCGAGCCGAACAGCTCCTGCGCGAGACGCTGACGAGACCCGCCGTGCTCACGTCCGCGACGCCCGATCAGCGGGCGCTGTTCGGGCTGCTCCTCGGCCGCATCCTCGCGGACCAGGGGCGCTGGGAGGAGGCCGACCAGACCGTCCAGGATTCCCGGCCGAACATCGACGCCGCCACGGACCCTATGCTCAAGGTCTACGGTCTCCGGCTGCGCGGCGAGATCCTGTTCTACCGGGCCGAGTACGGCGAAGCGCTGGTCCACCAGCAGGAGGCGCTGTCGGCCGCCGAGGCGACGGGGAACGACCACGAGGTGGCGATCCAGCGGGTTCGGTTGGCGAATGTGCTCTCGATGACACCCGGCCGGGAGGTCGAGGCGCTCGCCCTCTTCCACGAGGCCGGCGAGACGTTACGGGACTTGGGCGACAACGCCGAGGCGGCCTACGCCTACCTGTGCCACGGGGTGGTCCTGAGCCAGCACGGGGAGGTCGACCAGGGCCTCGAGGAGCTCGTCATCGCCGCCGAGCTCGCCGACCGGGCCCACGACCTGCGCCGCCTGGGGTGGGCCCATTTCAACATCGCGGACCTGGAACGGCTTCGACAGCGGCTCCCCGAAGCCGAGAAGCACAACCAGACCGCTCGGGCGCTCCTCGAGGGCATCGGCGACCGGTTCGGACTCGCCCAGACCTACCTGAACGAGGGCAAGCTGCATCTGTTGGCCGGTGAGCTCGACCTCGCCGCGCAGGCGCTCGGGCAGGCCGCCCAACTGTTCCGCGAAGAGCGCTTGCCGGGCGATGAAGTGGAGGTAGTGATGCGGCTCGCGGAGGTCGACCTCGCCCGGGGGGCGCTGGCGCCCGCGCGGGAGAAGATTCGGGAGCTGGACCGCCGGGCCCTTTCCCGCCTTCGACCGGACCTGCTCGAGGACTACCGGGGCCTGGAAAAGAAGGTCTCGGAGCGGGAGGGGGAACGTGAGCCCCCCACGGCGTAGAGCCCGCCCCACCGGCGTTCCTCCCGGTACGCTCGCCGTCCTTCGCCGGGCGCTCCGCGAGGACCGGTGGACGCACGATATCACCACCCGTGCAGTCCTGCGCGGGCATCCCCGGGCCCGGGCCCGGGTCATCGCCGAGGGCACCGGCGTGTTGTCCGGCCTGGCCGGCGCGAGAGCCATCGCCCGGATCGCCGGTCTCCGAAGTCGCAGCCGATTCGTGGACGGGTCCCCGATCCGTCGAGGCACGACCGTCCTCGAGCTGTCCGGTGATGCGCGACGGATCCTCGCTGTCGAGCGGACCCTCCTCAACCTCTTGATGCATCTCTCCGGCGTAGCGACCCTGACAGCGGTCGCGGTGCGAGCGGCCCGTCGGAGTCGGCCGGGATTTCGCATTCGCGCCACCCGGAAGACGCTCCCCGGACTCCGGGACCTGGAGAAGGCGGCGGTCGTTCACGGTGGCGGGGAACCGCATCGACGGGACCTGTCCGATGCGGTGTTGATCAAGGGCACCCACCTCTCGCTCGTTCCCCTGAGCGTCGCTGTCCATCGGGCCCGGGGTCGGGTGGGTTCTCCCCACCCCGTGCAGGTCGAGGTCCGGTCCCTGACCGAAGCCCGCACGGCGACGGCCGCCGGCGCCCGGCGCCTCCTGATCGACAACCAGACGCCGGCCGCGGTGACCCGGATCGTCCGGGCGCTGCGTCGCGTCCCGGGAGGCTCCTCTGTGGAGGTCGAGGTCTCGGGCGGGATCGGGCCCGAGACCGTGGCGGCGTATGCCAGAACGGGCGCCGATGCGGCGAGCCTCGGTCGATTAACCCACTCCGCGACGGCCGTGCCGTTCCATCTCGTGCTCGACCCGCCGCGCCGGGGCGCCCCGAGGTAGCTCCCTGGTCACACTCGGCTTATGAGGCCTCTCGCCGTCGTCGGGTGACGAGGAGGGACATGTCGCTCGCGGAGGAGATCCACCGGCTCAAGGAGGAACGCCGGGCCGTCCTCCTGGCCCACAACTATCAACGCGCGGAAGTCCAGGAGGTCGCCGACTTCGTCGGCGATTCCCTCTACTTGTCCCGGAAGGCCGCGGAAACCGACCGGCCCGTGATCCTGTTCGCCGGGGTCCAGTTCATGGCGGAGACGGCCAAGATCCTGAACCCCACCAAGACCGTCTTGCTTCCCGACCTGAAGGCGGGATGCGGTCTCGCGGACTCGATCACGGCCGAGCAGCTCCGGACCTGGAAAGCGGACCATCCCGGCGCCGTGGTGGTCTCGTACATCAACACGTCGGCGGACGTCAAGGCCGAGTCCGATTACATCTGTACGAGCTCGAACGCGATCAAGACCGTGAGCTCGTTGCCGCCGGACCAGGAGATCTTGTTCCTGCCCGACATGTTCCTGGGCGATTACGTGCGCCGGAAGACCGGACGCAAGATGCACCTATGGGCCGGTGACTGTCCGGTCCATGCCAAGATGCGCCCCGAAGAGATCGACCGCGCCCGGGTGGCGCACCCCGGCGCCCCGGTCATCGCCCACCCCGAGTGCGGGTGTGCGAGCGCCGCCCTCAGCCACGTCGACCAGGTGCTGTCGACGGACGGGATGGTCCGATTCGCCGAAGAGACGCGGGCGCCGACGGTGATCGTCGCGACGGAAGTGGGGATCCTGCACCGGATGCAGAAACTGAACCCCGCGACGGAGTTCCTTCCCCTCTCCCGAGGCGCGATCTGCCCCTACATGAAGGAGATCGACCTCCCCGACGTTCGGGATTCCCTCGCCCAGATGCGGTACGTCATCGACGTGCCCGCGCCCATCGCGGCGAAGGCCCGCCAGGCGCTCGAGCGGATGATCGCGGCGTAGGCCCGCGGGTCAGAGACCGGGCAGGCGGGGCAGCACCGGCCCCCCGGCGTGGAAGTAGTACTCGTAGGTCATCCAGAGGAGGACGCCCCCCGTGAGGAAGACCGTGCCGATCGCCGTCCACGACGGCTTCGTGGTCAGGTAGAAGGAGGTCGCCAGCGGGTTGAGCCGGGAGCCCAAGAGCCCGAGCGCTCCGCTCAGGAGGAAAAAGCCGATCACGGCGGGGAAGATGACCGAATAGCGGGCGAGGTACCAGCCCACGGCGAGGAGCAGGATCGCCGGTAGGATCGCGACGTGCGACCGGTGCTGCACCGGCTGCGCGACCGGAGGAGTCGATTCCGGCGCCGCGGAACCGATGCTCCGGCGATAGCGCGGGCGGACGTACACGTGTCAGCGAGCCCGCCGCTCGAGTACATGAAATTCGCTCTGGACTCGCACTCGACCCTCGTTGCAAGCGGAACACAAGCCTTTCCAAGGGGCCCGGCTAGTGCCATCGGCCCTCGAGCAGGCCATGACCCAGCGAGAGTCGGGGCGCCAGGCGCGCCTAGGCGGGCTGATGCTGCTGGGCGCCGCCTTGGTGGCGACCGCCGCCCTGGGCCTCGAGTGGCCGTTCGCCCCCGGATTTCTCCAGAATCCCCTGCTCGAGATCCCACTCGTGGCCGCGGGGGTCTTGATCCTGTTCACCGCCCTTCTCTCCCTCGTCCTGGACCGTCTCGAGCCCATCCCGGCGCCCCGCGAGTGGGCGGCCGGCGCCCTCGCCTCCCCCCAATCGAGCCTGATGGCCCTGCCGGCGATCGTCGGGAAAGGATTGGCAGGCTCCCCGGTCCCCTCGTCGGTTCCGGACGAGGGCGCCGGGGCCGTAGGGTTCCCCGCGTCCGCCCGCGAACCCGCGGGGTTCGCCGCCGAAGGCTCCATTACCTCCACCCTTCTGATCCCCTTCGTGGACGAACCGATACGGCCAGCCCCGACGCCTCCCAATTCGACCCCGGGCCAGAGCGTGAGCCGTCTCGTCGACCGAATGGAGACGTTGCAACGGGTCGCACCGAACGGCTCCCCGCGTGCCGCGATTCCCTCCGCCTCCCCGTCGGGACCGCCGATCTCCCCACTCCTGCTCCGGTTATCTCGCATCCCGAGCCCCCCGACGGCGACCTCGTCCATGGAGGCCGCTCGTCGGTGCAACGATTGCGGCGAGCCGCTGGGCTCCCCCCCCCACTTCGAACCGTGTGGCGACTGCGGCCGGGCCTTGTGCGAGCGGTGCTACTGGCGGACCTCGTCCGGCCCCCGGGCCCACCTCTGCGCCGTCTGCGTCCAGGAACGGTCGGTCCCGCGGCCGCCGGCGCTCAGTTTCCCGCGCCCGGGGCTGGCCGCTTCCGTTTCGGACCCTTCGGGGCGGCCGCTCCCACCCCGTCGGCGCGTGAGTTGAGCACGCCCTCGGCCGAGACCCACGCGCGTCGAGCCCGGCCCACCGAGAGCTCGAGTTCCGAGAGGTCGCCGAGGCCCCCGCTCAGAACGAGTCCCACCCCGGCTTCCCGGGCCCGACGAGCACCGGCGGCGTCTAGGCCGTCCTCGATACCCAACGGCGTCAACTCGAGCGCCACGCCGTGGGTTGCGCACCACTCGATCCATGGCCCGGTGGATTCCCGGGGCGCGTCGCCACCGGCGGGACCGAGCCGGAGGTGACCCACGAAGGCCGGCCGCCGGGGCGGGCGGGTGGCGGGAGGCGTCGGTGGTTGCGCTGCCGGCCCCGGGGCCGGGACGCCGATGAGGTAGTCGAAGAGCGACTCGGGGTCGTACCGATCCGTCGGACCTCCCAGGACGACCTCCAAGCCCAGACGGAGACGGAGCGCGCCGGGGGCCGCGTCGGACCAGAATCTCCGGACCTCCGGGACGAGCCTCCCGAGGGAGTCGCCGTTCCGGGCGGCCGGAACAACGAGCCCGAGGTACTGGAACCCTCGACGGCGGGCGTCGGTCACGAGGGCCGCCATCCACTCCGCGGTGGGGGCGTCGGGCAGGTGACGATGGAGCTCCCCGCGCAGCTGGTCGACGGAGACCAACGTCGGGAGATGGCCCGTCTGGGCCGCCTCGATCTCACCCTGGTTCTCGCGGATCTCGGGGGGGATCCACGCGAGTCCGAGGGACTCGTAGACCTCGGCCTCGGTGACGCCGGCGACCCGCTCCTCCCCCCGAAGGACGCCGTACTCGTTGATCTTGAGCCCCAGGTCGCGGGCGAGGGACCGGAGGTGGATGTTGTGGTCTTTGGAGCCGGTGAAGTACTGCAACGCAGCGCCGAAGCTCGCCGGCTCGACGACCCGGAGGTCGATCTGGATCCCCGGTTCGTGGATGACCGTGGCCTTGGTGTCCCCCTGCAGGAGGATGGAACGGACCCCGGCCAAACCGGTGAAGACGGCGATCGTCTCCGGTGGCCGCGCCGAGGTGGCGAGGATGTCCAGGTCGCCGACGGATTCCCGGCACCGGCGCAGGCTCCCGGCGGCGGTAATGTCCTGGACCGGTGTCCGGCTCGAGAGCTCACTGATCACGGACCGAGCGAGGCGCCACGCGGTGAGCAACGGCGTTCGAGCCGCCGGCGGCGCCGCCGCGGCGGTCCGGAGCGCCTCCCGCAACTTTTCGATCTTGCGGGGGCCGAACCCCGAAAGTCCTACGAGTCGGCCCTGGTCGATGGCGTGCGCGAGAGCGGTGGGACTATCGATCTGAAGCTGGAGATAGAAGCGGCCGGTGGTCTTGGGACCGATGCCCGGGATCCGCATGAGTTCCAGAACGCCCGGCGGAAACGTCGCTTGGAGCTTGTCGTAGTACGAGATCCGGCCGTCTCGGAGGTACTCCCCGATCTTCTCGTGCAGCGCCTCGCCGACGCCGGGGATCTCGTCGAGGGCGCCTCGTTGGGCGACGTTCCGGAGGTCCTCCCCGAGGGATTCGATCGACCGCGCCGCGCGACGATACGCGTCCGGCTTGAACCGCTCGCTCTGGAGGTCGAGCAGGTCGGCGATGGCGTAGAAAATCTGCGCGACCCCGGAGTTGGTCGACATCGCGACGAGCTCCCCAACGCGGGCCGGTTCAAAATGATGGGGCCTACGGCGAGAGTCCGACTCCGCCGTCAATCCAGATCCGCCGGTCGACGCGCGCGAACCCCAACTCCCGGTAGATGCTCTGCGCCACGGCGTTGTCGGCGCGCACGTACAGCGCGACCCGCGCGCCGGCGGCAAGGCCGGCCCCGGTGACCGCCGCCGTGACCTCACGACCGAGTCCGCGGCCCCGGTACGACGGCTCCGTGAAGACGCCGGTCACGATCCACACCGCCGGAAGCTGGACCGCCACCCGCGCCACCGCCACGAGCCGGTCCAGCTCGAAGGCGCCCCAGACCGGACTCCGGTCGAGGTTCGTCCCGGCGTAGCCGGCCGTCTCTACCGTGGGGTTGCGACCAACCAATCCTTCCAGGGCGGGCGCGTCCGGCGCATGCAATCGTCGGACCCGAGGGTCCGGTGACGTCAGCGTTCGGCCGACGCATTCCAGTACGTCCACGGGGTACACTTCCCTCGCGTGCAGCCGCTCGCCGACGCCCGCAGCGACCCGTTCCGGCACGAGGGCGATCACGGGCGGCTGGGGCAGGCCCACCGCGAGAAGGCCATCGACTGGGTCGGAGCTGACCCAATGGGCCCGGGGTGCGCCGGCGCCGTACCACACGAGGAGATATCCCACCGTTCGACCGTCTCGGAGCAGGGAAACGAACCGGACCCGGTCGGGGACGTGGTCGAGGTCCCAGACCGCCCAGGCATGGGTAATCGGGTCGATGTGGGCCTGCGCTTCGAGCCACTTCCGATCGATCCGTTCCTCGAGGGTCTCGCCGGTGGCGGACATTGAAGCCCGAGAGGGGGGAGGCCTACTTACCGAATGAGGAGGCACTCTCTGAACGGAACAGACCACTCACCTGCCGGGCAACGGTAAAGGGCCCATCGGCCTCGTCAGTACGCTGTGAACTCGTTACACCATCCCACCCCCGAGTTCCCCGCCCACTTGGAAGCTCTCTACCGGCAGTTCCCCTTCGAACGGTCGCTGGCGCGGGACCCGCTCTCGTGCATTCGGCCCCTCCGGGAGAATCCCACCGCTGCCGAAGTGGCCGGGATCTTCGCCGCGACTCTGGCGATCGGGAACGTCACGTCGATCCGACGCGCCTACGCGGACCTCGAACGCCGGATCGGCCACGACTTCGTGGCGCTTGCGGAACCGGACGGCGCGGCCGAGGCGCGGCCGGCCCTTCGGAGCTTTCGCCATCGATGGATCCGCGGGAATCAACTCTCCTTCCTCGCCGGCCGGGTCGCCGCCACGCGCCGAGAGCACGGGTCCCTCGGAGAGCTGTTCCGTGGCGGTCTCGAAGACGGGGGGTTCGTCGAAGGACTGGATCGCCTAGCACAGTCACTCCGGGGACCGCGCGGCTCCCGAGCCACCGCCCCTCGAGGTTACCGGGCCTTGTTTCCGACGCCGATCGAGGGCTCGCACAGTCCGTGCAAGCGGCTCACGCTCTACATCCGGTGGATGAGTCGGTCCGGTTTCCCGGACCTCGGAGTGTGGCGCGGAGTTCCCTCGTCGGAGCTCCGGATCCCCCTCGACCTTCACGTGTACTGGATCGCGTACCATCTCGGTCTCACCCATCGAAGGACGCGCAACTGGAAGACCGTCGAGGAAGTAACGGCGCAACTTCGGACCGTCGACCCCCTCGACCCGATCAAGTACGACTTCGTTCTCTGCCACACCGGGATCTCAGGAGACTGCCCAAAGGAACGGGACCTCAGCGTCTGCGGCCCGTGCGTCGTGCGACCCGATTGCCTCCTGTGGCGACACACCAGGAGGGGTTCCTGACGCGGGCGGCGTCCCCCCTGCCAATCGATCTCGGGCTCCTGGAACGGTTCTTGGAGGCCGAGCACCGTGTCGAATGGCGACCCGTCGACCCGCCACCGATTTCCGCCACGTCGCGCCGCAAGCCGCGGGTCGCTCGGTCCGGTGCCATGGCCCGGTCCGTGATCGGCGCGCGCCTGGCGTACTATCACGATGAGACGGCCCGCATCGAACACCGCTCCGTGGGATCTGCCGACGTGCTCACGGTGACGTCGGGGCCGGTGGGCGCCCTCGTGATCGTCGGTGAGTGTCATCGACGGGGGCTGCCTACCAGGCTGGCTGCCCGCATCGCGGGCGATGTGCCCGAGTTTCCCGAGGGAGCGATCGAAGCGCGCTGGGACGCAAACGCGCGTGCGAAACGGTACGCGATTCCTTTCGCCGACGTGGTCAACCTCGCACGATATGCTTTGACCTGAGGCGCGCGGCGGACGCCCGCGCGTCCGCCCTCCCCGAGTTCCCGATGCGTTAAGTACCCGGACCGGTCGGACAGCGGATTACATGGCCGCGACGCCCGAGCCCCCTCCAACGCTGCCGGAATCTAACGCGGCCCCGATGAGACGGGACGGGACGCCGGATACGCGCGTCAGCGGGGCGCAGGGGGGGACCGGCGGGATGCCCCGCGGCAAGACGGTGCTCGTCCTCGCCGGGATTCTGCTGGGGATCCTGATGGGGGCACTCGACAACCTCATCGTGGCGACCGTGCTGCCCAGGATCGCCGGCGACCTGCACCAGGCGAATGGCGTCCCCTTCGTGGTCGCCGCGTATCTCATCGCCGCGACCGTTTCCACGCCGATCTTCGGCAAGCTCGCGGACCTTCTCAGCAAGCGGAACATCTTCCTGGCCGGCATGGTCGTGTTCATCGCCGGGTCGATCCTCGCCGGATTGAGCCAGACGCTACCGGAGCTCATCGCCTTCCGGGCGATCCAGGGATTCGGCAGTGGGGCCTTCTTCTCCGTCGGGTTCACCATCATCGCTGTCCTCTTCAACCCCGAGACCCGGGCGCGGTTGACGGGCGCCTTCTCGAGTATCTTCGGCATCGCCACCGTGGTCGGACCGTTCGCCGGCGCCTACATCGTCGACCACACCACCTGGCGGTGGATCTTCTACATCAACATCCCCATCGGAGTCGCGGGGATGGCGCTCCTCCTCCTGTCGCTCGGGCCGCTCAAGTCGGCGAGCCGGGCCCGGTTCGACTTCGGAGGAGCGGCCCTGTTGTCGAGTTGGGTGACGCTCCTCCTTTATCCCCTCGTGCTGAACTCCGAGGGAAGCTGGTCCTCCTCCGACGCCCGGTTCCTCGGGCTCTTGATCGCGGCGGCCATCGTCCTCGCGGCGTGGGTGTATTGGGAGGCGTCGGTCGCGAAGGAACCCCTCGTGCCCCTCCGGTTCTTCGCGAAGCGGGTCGTCGCGGCGAGCAGCTCGATCGCCCTCCTGCGGGGCGCCGTCCTGATCACCGTCACCACGTTCATCTCCGTCTTCATCGCCTTCGCCCTGGGGGGCACCCCCGACACGATCCGCAACGTCCTCTACGGGTTCGTCATTCCGATGGTCTTCGCCTCGGCGGTCGGAGGGCAGCTCCTGACCCGAACCACGTACCGGGTCCTCGGGGTCGTCGGCATGGGGTTCATGGTCCTCGGGACCTTTCTCCTCCTGGGCATATCGACCGCGACGGCGCCGTGGGTCTTCTCCTACGGTTTCTTCCCCACCGGCGGATTGCTCTTCGACCTGATCCCGCTCGGAACCGGTGTCGGACTTACCTTCGCTTCGACCGCCCTGTCGGTCCAGTACGCCGTGCCCCCCAAGGACCTCGGAGCGGCGACCTCGCTCGTGCAGTTCCTCGCGAACCTGGGCGGCGCGGTCGGCGTTTCGGCGCTCACGGCCTACCAGCAACTGCGCCTCGGGGTGCTCGACCCGGCGCCGGCCGGGGTCTCGTGCCCGGTGCCTCCCACGACGCCGATCAACCTTGCCTGTGGGGGATTCTACGGCGCCCTCCCCCACGCCACCGGGGCCTCCATCGAGGGGGCGTTCAGCCTCCTGCTCGTCGTGGCGCTCGCCGCCTTCGTGTCGGCTTTCTTCCTGGAGGGTCGCCTTCCCCGGACCCGGCCGGGCGCCGGCACCGGACCCGGCGGAGCGTAGAGCGCTGGGCGAGAGGGGCGGGAGTCGCTCCCGCCCCTCGGGAGGCGTCGGCCGATGGCCTCGGGTCCGGTCCGTTCTCGGTCTAGGAACAGCCGCTCGTCGCACCGCAGACGGTGCAGGCGTAGCAGGTGCCGGAACGGACCATGATGCCCCCGCAGACGTGGCACGAGGGCGCGTCCTCGTCGGTCACGTGCAGCTCCGCGAGCGGAACGAATGTGTCGAGCGGCCGCGTCTGGAACGTCTGCAAGGAGGCCGTGGAGGCGGTCTTGGTCCGGCCCCCGCCGGCGGTGCCGTTCCCGTGGCCGTTGCCGTTCCCCTCGACGGGGCCCTCGAGGCCGATCGAGCGCCGCTCGTCCTCGGTGAGGAACTCGTTGGCGAGCCAGCGCGCGACGTAGTCCGGGATCGACTTCGCGAAGCGGATCTTCGGATTGTTGGTCGCGCCGGCCGGCTCGAACCGGAGGTGCGCGAGCTTCCGCACGAGGTCCTTGAGCGGCACTCCGTGCTGGAGCGCCATCGACATCGAGATCCCAAGCGAGTCCATCAGGCCGTTGACCGTGGAGCCTTCCTTCGTGACCCGGAAGAACAGCTCGCCGGGCCGTCCGTCCGGATAGAGGCCCACCGTCACGTACCCGTCGTGGCCGCCGACCGAAAAGTGATGGGTGAGCGCCTTCCGTTCGTCGGGGAGCCGCTCCCGCGTCGGCTTGAGCGGTCCGAGGGGGCCGGTGACGGCGCGCTTGCCGGTCTCGTACGGTTGGGAGGCCTTGCAGCCGTCCCGATAGAGCGCGACGGACTTCACGCCCAAGCGCCACGCCTCGAGGTAGATCTTCTCGATGTCCTCGACGGTGGCGTCGTTCGGCAGGTTGATCGTCTTCGACGCCCCGCCCGACAGGAACGGTTGCACCGCGCCCAGCATCTTGAGATGCCCCATCGGCGCGATGGTCCGGTTCCCGGCCGCGGGGGCGAGCGCGCAATCGAACACGGCGAGGTGCTCCGCCTTCAGGCCGGGCGCCCCCTCGATCGTGCCCGTTTCCTCGATGTGCTTCGAGATCGCCGTTTGCTCCTCCGTCGAGTAACCGAGCCGGGCGAGCGCCGTCTGGGCGGTCCGGTTCATCATCCGCATCGTGCCGCCGCCGACGAGGTTCTTGATCTTGAGGAGCGAGAGCTCCGGTTCGAGGCCGAGCGTGTCGCAGCCCATCAACAGGCCGATCGTGCCCGTCGGCGCGATGACCGAGATCTGTGCGTTCCGGTAGCCCCATAACTCGCCGGCCTTGACGGTGTCGTGCCAACGGTCAGCGCCGGCGGCCACGACCGCGCGCAGCTCGGACGGCTCTTTCGAGACCTTCTCCGCGGCGGCGCGGTGCTTGTTCATCACGCGGAGCATCGGGGTACGGTTGCGGTCGAACCCGGCGAAGGTGCCCATCCTCTTCGCGATCTCCGCCGACATGTGGTATCCCTCGGCCGACAGGAGCGCCGAGACGGCGGCCGCGAGGGTCCGTCCCTCCTCGGAGTCGTACGGGTACCCGTAGTGCATCAGGAGGGAGCCCAGGTTGGCATAGCCGAGCCCGAGCGGCCGATAGTCGTGGGAGTTCTGGGCGATCGTGGCCGTGGGATAGGAAGAGGCGTCGACGACGATCTCCATCGCGAGGGTCATCGTGCGGACGGCCTGCCGAAACAGCTCGTGGTCGAGGGTCCCTTTCTCGTCCAGGAAGCGCATCAGGTTGATCGACGCGAGGTTGCACGCCGTGTCATCGAGGAACAGGTACTCGCTGCACGGATTCGAGGCGTTGATGCGGCCCGTCGTCGGGCAGGTATGCCAGTCGTTGGTCACGTCGTCGAACTGGACGCCGGGGTCCCCGCAGCGCCAGGCCGCGTAAGCGAGCTTCCGCCAGAGTTCCCGAGAGGGGTACGTCGTGGCGACGGAGCCGTCGGTCCGGTTCGTGGTCTTCCAGACGCCGTCGTGGAGGACGGCCTCCATGAACGAGTCCGGGATCCGGACCGAGTGATTGGCGTTCTGGTAGGCGATCGACGCGTACGCGGAGTCGGGGTCGGTCCCGTCGAAATTGGAGGAAAAGCCCGCGCGAATGAGCGCCAGGGCCTTGTCCTCTTCCCGGACCTTGCACTCGATGTAGTCGACGATATCCGGGTGGTCCATGTTGAGGATCACCATCTTGGCCGCGCGGCGGGTCGTTCCGCCGGACTTGATCACGCCGGCCATCGCGTCGAAGGCGCGCATGAAAGAGACCGGGCCCGAGGCGATGCCGCCGCCCGAGAGCCGTTCGTGGCTCCCCCGGAGGGCGGAGAAGTTGCTGCCGGTGCCGCTGCCGCCCTTGAAGAGCCGTCCCTCGCTGGCCGAGAGCGCCAGAATCGACTCCATATCGTCCGTGACCGCCTGGATGAAGCACGCGGAGCACTGGGGGGGCTGGCGGACGCCGACGTTGAACCAGACGGGGCTGTTGAACGCCGCCATCTGCTGCACCATGAGGTAGGAGAGCGACTCCTCGAGGATCGAGGCCTCTTCCGACGTGTCGACGTACCCGAGCTCGAGCCCGCGATCGGCGATCCAGTGGCAGACGCGCCGGATCATTCCCTCGACGGAGTTCTCCCGACGGCCGCCGATCACTCGGAAGTACTTCGACGCGGCGATGTTGAGGGCCGTTTCGGACCAGGTCGAGGGGACCCGGATCCCCTTCTGTTCGAAGATGACCTTTCCGTCGGCGTTCTTGATCATCGCGTCGTGCAGTTTCCATTCGACGGTGTCGAAGGCGGTCTTGCCGCGCGGTACGAGCCGGGGGATGGGGATCGATTCGTCCCGGGAGCCGCGTCGGCCCCCTTTGGATTCGGTGGCCTCGGCGACAGGGCTGGTGCGTTTGCGGGTTATTGCCATGTGATTTCTCTCCGATGACGAAGCTCCGCTCCGCCGGACGCGGAGTGACGGGGGCGTCCACCGGAGGGAGGCGTCATGGGCTCATTACGGGGGGGTCGAGAGTCTAAGAAACGGTCCCGGCGTGATCCCGTTTCAAGTCCGAGGGGCCTCCTCCTCGTGGACGCGTAGTCACTCCGATGCCTGGATCGGATACTCCGGGTCCCGCGAGGCCTGTCCCTGTATAAGTTCGATTAGTTCGGCCGGTCGCGAAATTCGTCGAGACGCGTTCCAGAGTTGCCGCGACGGTGAGAACTGACCACGTTGCGCGAGCACACGGTCCGGCGGGAGGGGATCGATTCACGTCGGTTGATGTCGACGGCGTTCCAGTTCGCGGAAGTATTTCCACCAGTGCCGACGGAGCTCCTCCTCGGTCCTGCCGGCGGCATAGGCGGGGGAGATGAGCGGAGCCACATAGTCCACCGTCAGAAGGACAATGGAGCGGACACGCCGCGGGGCGTCCGAGAGTTTCCTCCCTTCGAAGAACCGCACGCCGGCCTCGAACAGCCGCCCGCGGCGGTACACCCTCCCGGTTCCACGAAATCGCCAGCCCTTCCGGAGGATGGGGTCCACGACGTTCACCTCGAACCGAGGGTGGTGCTGGAGGTTTCTCACGGTGCCGGGGGAATCGAGGTCGGCGAAGATGAGGTGACGGTCGTCCCAGACGGACAGGGTTCCTTTGGGCGAGAGGTTCGGAACGGCGCCCGGGCCAACGGTCGCCACAAACCCGAGTCGCTGTTCGTCCACCACGCGGCGGGCGGCCAGACTGATCCGAAGTCGAACCCGAGCTTGGGTCACCGCGGGGCCAACCCGCGAAACGACTTGAGGTCCATGAGACGCGAAAGGGTAGGGAGCCCTTCCCGACCGGGAAGGGCCCTTCGGGGATCTCGAACGGTGCGAGTTACGCGTTCTTCATCCGGGCGCGCGCGATGTATCCCTTCTTGTCGAGGAAATACATGTAGCCGTCTTCGCGCTTGACATGCTCGGAACCGACCCGGGCCTTCTTTCCCGACTTGTTGAGCTTCGTCGGGGTCTTCCAGAGGTAACCGTCCTTCCCGAGGTAGTACAGGTAGCCTTTCTCTCGCTTGATTTGCTCCTTGCCGACCTTTTCCGCCATTTGGGGCCTCTGCCGGCGAGAAGACGGCGACCCCTATTTGAATCTACGGGCGCATTTCACCTCGAAGGAAGCGAAATTCCTTGACGGTGGAACGGGTACGGACGGTGGCTAGGACCCTGGATTCCTCGCCGGTGGGACCCGGATTCCTCGCCGGTAGACGCGCTCCGGCAGGAGACCGAAGCGGTAGGGGATGTGCTCGATGGACGGCACGTCAAACGCCACGAAATCGGCGGAGCGGCCGACGGCGATCGTTCCGGCCTCACCGGAGAGCCCGATGGCGTGCGCCGAATTCACCGTAGCCGCCGTCAGTGCTTCCCCCGGAGTCAGGTGGGCACCGTAGACGCTGTGGGCGAGCACGAGCGGCATCGATTCGACCCACGAATTGGGCGACAGGTCGGTGCCCACCGCCACCGGAACCCCGGCATCGACCATCGCGCGGCCCGGACTGGACCGGTGGGCGAACGACGCGAACGGGGTCACGGGGAGAAGCACCGCCGTCACGCCGGCCGAGGCGAGCGCCCGGCGGTCTTCTTCGGAACTCTCGAGGAGGTGCTCGGCGGACCGGCACCCGAGGCGAGCGGCGAGCTCCGCCCCGCCGCTGTGGACGAATTCGTCCGCGTGCACCTTGAGGCCCAGGCCGAGGGCACGCGCCGCGAGGAGCAACCGCTCCGTTTGCTCGACGGAGAAGAAACCGGGTTCGCAGAACGCATCGCAGAAGTCCGCCAACCGATGCCGGACCACGAGGGGCAATGCGTCGGTGACCAGGGCGGAGACATAGGCCTCCGGCCGGTCGGCGTACTCGGGGGGGACGGCGTGCGCCCCGAGGAACGTCGGCACCAGTCGAAGCCCCGTGCGGCGCGCGAGGATCGGCACGAGCGAGAGCAGGCGCCGCTCGCCGGCCGGTGTCAGGGCGTACCCGCTCTTCACCTCGCAGGCCGTCGTTCCCATCGCGGCCATTCGGCGCAGCCGGGCTTCGGCGGAACGTAAGAGCAGGGCGGTGGAGGCCCGCCGGGTGGACCGGACGGTCTGGAACAGACCGCCTCCGCGGCCCGCGATGTCGAGGTACGACGCACCCCCGATCTTTAGGTCGATCTCGGCGGCCCGGTCCCCGGCGAACAACACATGGGTATGGGGATCCACAAACCCCGGCACCACGGTCCCGCCGCCCGCGCCCCACGTGGCCCCGCCGCTGCGGACGTGGACCTCGCGCTTGAGGCGGGCCTCCGGGCCGACATAGACGAATCGACCGCGGTCGATGGCGACGGCGGCGCGCGGGATTCGCCCGAGTTCCCGCATCGCCGACCCGACCCGGGGGATGGGTCCCGTTGCGAGCGTCGCGAGCTCGCCGATGTCCGTCACGACCAGGTCGGCCCGCGTCACGGCTGCCGAAGGAGCTCCTCGAGAAAGTCGCGGGCCGCGACCGTCTCGGCGAAGCGAGTCCGCGCCTCCATGGCGAGCGGCTCGGGGTCCTTGTACCGGGAGGAAAAATGCGTCAGAAAGAGTCGTCCTACCTCCGCTTCGCGGGCCACGTCGGCGGCTTGGCGTGCCGAGGAATGGCCCCAGGCGTTGGCTTCGGCCTCGTGGTCCTCGGCCATCGTCGACTCATGGATCAGCGCCGAGGCGCGTTGGGCCAGCTTCCGTACCTCCTCGGACGGCCGCCCGTCGCCGGAATATACGATGGACAGTCCGCCGCGCGGCGGGCCGATCACCTCCTCGGGGTGTACCGCCCGGCCCTCGACGTGTACCGTCTCGCCGGCTTCCAGCCGGGCGAAATCTCGGCCCCGGATCCCCAGTCCGTGCGCCTTGGCGGCATCGAACCGTCCCCGTTTGGGACCCTCTTCGACCCGGTAGGCCAGGGCCGGCACCGTGTGATCGGCCGGCGCGGTCCGCACCGAGTACCCCGGCAGGTCCACCGATTCCCCGGGATTCAAGGGGTGGAGGTGCACCGGGAATCGGAGGGTGAAGTACCCCATCGCCAGCACGCGCTCGAACCACTCCTTCGCATCGGGAGGGCCATAGAGGTCGAGCGGCTCGGTCCGATTGTTGAGACACATGCTCTGGATCAGGCCCGGAAGTCCGAGAAAATGGTCGCCGTGGAAGTGGGTGATGAAGATCCGCCGAACGCGCATGAACGAGACCGTCGATTGGAAGAACTGTCGTTGCGTGCCTTCGCCGCAGTCGAGGAGGACGAGTTCCTTTTCCGTATCCAGAGCAATGGCGCTCGCCGACCGTTCCTTGGTCGGCCAGGACCCGGCGGTGCCCAGAAAAACCAGCCGCACGGCGAGGGGAAGGGGCCATTGATATTAGTCCCCGGGGGGCGGAGCGGCCGCCGGTCCTCCCGTCGTTCCTACGGCCTGAAACCGACTTGTAGTACCCCCGGGTAAGTTTCGTCACATGGTCGACTGGGAGCGCGTCGAGGAGCTCCGGACCAAGGGCTGGGACTGGGATCGGATCGCCGACGATTCCAGTGTCGGCTACCAGGCTCCGCGAGGGGTCACGGACACGGGCCGTGCCCTCAGGTCCCTCTACGTGCGACGGGCCCGAACGGCGAGTCGGGAGGAGAAGACCGAGAAACCCAAATCGAGTCAGCGGACCGACCAGAAGTCCCGGTGGACCCTCGCCCGGGTGGGCATGCTGTCAACCCCCTTGCTGGCGATCTGGTTCCTCATCGCGTACTCCCTTCCGTCGCCGGTCGGCATCTTCATCAGCGCCATCCCGACTCTCGGGCTGGCATTGGCCGTCGCGGCTTTCGTGCTCGCCTTCGGGCTCCTCCGTTCGGAGAAAAAGTGGTCCGGCCCCCTGCGGGGAGCCTTGGCCAGCGGGATCATCCTCGGACTCGTCGTGTCGGCGGTCGTGGGGATCGGTGGGATCCTCGCCGGGTTCCCCACCCTGACGCCGATCACGAGCGCGGCGCCCGACAACTTCCACCTCGCGAAGAATCCGGTCTGGACCGACACCCTCACCTCGTCGGGCAAGCCCGTCCTCTTCTTCTTCGGCTCGGCGGCGTGTCCGTACTGTTCGGCCTCGAGCTGGGCGGTGGTGGTGGCGCTCGAACGGTTCGGGTCTCTGACCGGCACCTTCTTCGACACTTCCAGTCCCAGCGACGTCTACCCCTACACTCCGGAAACAGTCCTCGCTTCGGCCGTCCTCACCAGCAGCTACATCTCGTTCCAGGTCTCCGAGACGACCTACACCGGTGCCGTCACCCTCCCGGGCTTCGGCAACGAGTATCAGAACGCCTACTACGTGGCCTACGACTCGACCGGCTCGATCCCCTACATCGTGATCGGAGGCCAGTACTTCGCCATCGGGACGCTCTTCAGTCCAATGATCCTGGCCCAACTGAGCCCCGCCCAAGTGCAGTCGCAGATCGCCGGCCAGAGCGGGGCCGCCTGGTCGACCGCCATCTCTCCGCAGGCCGATTGGCTCACGGCCTTTCTCCTGAAGGTCGACGGGGGCCAGCCCGCCTCGATCCTGACCCAATACCCGAACGTCGCGACGGACCTCGCGCAAATCGGCTAGTTGCGGCCACCCATGCGGTCGGAGACGCTCCACGCTATCCTGCCGCTCTCGATCGTCGCCGGCCTGGCCTTCTCCCTGTTCGCGGCGGTCGAGTCGCTCGACCCGGCACTCCAAGGGATCTGCTCGGTCTCCCCTTTCTTTTCGTGCCATAAGGTCGACCAGAGCGCCTACACCACGACGCTCGGGATCCAGGATTATCTGTGGGGCATCGCGGGATTCGTCGTCCTCTTCGCCCTCGACGTGCAGGTCTATCGGCAAGGGCGGGGGCGGTGGCTCGACGCCCTCACGCTGGTCTCCGCGGCGGGTCTGGCGTTCGCCGCGTACTTGGCGTGGCTCGAGCTCGGCGTGATCGGCGCTTTCTGTCTGGTCTGCCTAGGCGCCTACCTGTCGAACGCGGTCACGTTCCTCGCGGCCTTCTGGCTCCGTCGGCCATCGAGCGGCTCCGGTCGGTCGGCGACCGGGCGACCGGCCGCCGCAGACAAGTAGGCGACCCGGCTCAGGGTCCCGACCGGTGAAACGGGTGGGAGGACTCCTGCTTCCGGCGGAGGTCCTCGGTGCGGACCCACTCGTTGGCGTGGACGATCCCCGAGAGCTTCTTCGCGAATTGGTCGAGGTGGTCGCCGCGGATGCCGACGACCATCCGGTCGTTCCCCATCTCGGTGTAGATCCGCGAGCCGGTGCAGCCGAGGGAGATCGCGACCGGGGCTCCGTGGTTCATGATCGGCATGATCGCGCACATCGGCCGTCCATTCATCGGCACCGCCTGCGCGCCGGGACCCGCCCCCGCGGTCTCCACGGCCAGCATGACGGAGTCCGGGTGCGCGAAGAGGAGTACGCTCGTCGGGGGCATCGGCAAGGAGCCGAGCGGACCGTAGGCGACAAAGTTCGGTGGGGTGGCGTTGTGCGGTACGTGGGCCTCCTCGCCGGGGTTCAGGTATCCCTCTTTCTGCATCGTGCCGATCGTGCCCATGAGGCGCTGACCGCCCGCCCCCTCGGGCGGGATCCCCAGGACGAAGGCGCCGATCTCGCAATCCTCGTGTTTCGGTAGGCCGGCGTAGAACGCCTTCTCGGTTCCCTGGGCGAAGAATGTGCACACCGAAGGAACACCCCCGGGGTGCTCCGGCACGCCGGCGGGGGGCGCATCGAGATAGGAAACCTGCACCGGCGGCAGGTCAAGGTTCAGGTCCCGGGTCAGTTGGGCCGCGATTTCCTTAAGATGGTCGTTCATGGTCGCTCCCGGGCTCCAAGTAGGCCCGGCTTATAGGAATCCGGATACCCGGCGCGGCTCGCCGGCGGATGCTCCGGTGGCGTCGTTTCACCGGCGAGGATATGCCGTCGCTCGACCCGCCCTTCGCGTTAAATAGTGCACCCAACTCGCCGACCCGGTATTCATCCATGAGCGACACGTTGGCGCTGGCGGCCGGCATCGCGATCGCGGGCGGACTCATCGGTACCGGGTTGGCCCAGTCCGGGATTGGGGCCGCCGGGATGGGCATCATCGCCGAGAAGCCAGAGAAGTTCGGTCAGGTCATCTTCTTCTTCGTGATTCCAGAGACCCTGTGGATCATCGGCCTGGCGCTCGGGATCCTGCTCATCCTCAACGTCATTCACTAGGGGCCCCGCCCGTCGATGAGCCTCGAGCGCCTCGTCGCGGAAATCGAGCACCGCGCCGAGCAAGAGATCGCGCGCGAACAGGCCCGCTTCGAGGCGGAGCAGGCGAAGATCCTGGCGGACCGGACTCGCCGGATGGAGGCGATCCGAGCCGACGCCCAGCGTGGGGCCGCCCAGACCGCCGCCCGGGAACGGACCCGGCGAATCGCCGGGGCCCGGCTCGAGGCGAAGAAGCTCGGATACGAGTACCAGGAAGCTCGAACGAAGGAGCTCCTGGAGACGGTGAAGACCCGGCTCGCAGAGTACGCCGGGAGCCCGGACTATCCGCGGCTGCTCAAGCGGATGTACGCGGCCGCTGCGTCCCGGCTCGGAAAGGACCTCAAGCTCCGCGGCCGCGCCGAGGACGCGCGCCTCCTTCGGTCGGTCGCCGGGAGCGGCTTCGATGACACTCCCTTGTCCGTGGTCGGGGGCTTTGTGGCCGAGACCGCGGATGGAACTCGGCGCCTGAACCTCACGTTCGACGAGCTCCTCCGCCTCCGCGAGGACCAACTCCGGGCGCTCCTCCCGGCGTAACGGAGGCCAGACCGGGTGTCGAGTTCCCCGTACGCGAGCCCCTTGGGTCGGATCAAGGCCCAGATGCCCCAGTTCCTCCCCAAGGACACGTACGCGACCCTCGCGAACGCGCCCGATGTGGGCGAGATCTCGAAGCTTCTCGAACCGACGCCGTACGGCCCCTACCTGGGGCAGGCGGCCGCGACCTACCGCGGCGCCGAGTTGATCGAGGTGGCGGTGAACCGCTTCTTCGTCCAGCGGAACCGGATGGGCCTCGAGGTCGCCCCCTTCTCCGGCCGGGCGATCGTCCAGGCCTACCTGCGGCGGTGGGATATCCAGAACCTCGGCGCAATCCTGGCCGCCAAGGTCCAGGGCCGGGCCCTGACCGAAGCGGAGACGTTCCTGGTCTCGCCCCGCGAGCTCCCGGCCGGGCTGCTCGCCGGTCCGATGGTCCTCGACGACTTCCGCCTCTTGATGCAGGCGCCGAGCGTCGAGGCCGTCGTGCAAGGCCTCGTCAAGTTCGGATATGGAGCGGTCCTCCTGCCCCTCGTCGAGCCGTTCCAACGGACGAAGGACATCTTCCCGCTCCTCTCCGCCCTGGACCGGTTCTATTACGCCCAGCTTCTGGAGTCGGCCAAGTTTTTCCAGGGGGACGAGTGGACCGTGCGCCGATTCATCCAGACGGAGATCGACCTTCGGAACCTCCTCCTGCTCCTCAAGGGCCGCGACGGGGGGTTCACGCCCGAGACCGTCTTTGCCCGGTTCCTCGAGGGCGGCGAGCTCGGCCGGGCGGCGGCCCAGGACCTGTACTCGACGGGACGCGACGTGCCGGACCTCGTCCACGCGCTCGAAGGTCGGGCCCCTCGGCTCCCCGACGGGCTCGAACAGTATCGCACCGACCGCAGTCTGGTCGGCTTCGAGGCCGCGATGACCCGCCAGCGGGCCATCGACCAGCTGAAGCAACTCCGGTCCTACCCGCTCTCGCTCGCGGTCATCTTCGGTTTCCTTCTGCTCGCCGAGCTCGAGCGCAACGACCTCCAGAGGATCGTCTTCGCGAAAGCCTACGGGGTGACCCAGGAGCAGTTCGAGCCGCTTCTCATCTCGCCGTCGCTGTGAAAGCGCGGCGGCCGCCGGCCTACGTCGACGGCGAAGGGGCCGGGGCTTCGCGGGGTGCCGCCGCGGGCAGCGTGTGCGTGCGGCGGCTGCCGAACGGCCGGAACTCCTTGCCGTTACCGGTGTAGAACTTCGAGAAGTACTCGACGAAGAGCAGCCGGGCCCCTTGAATACCGGGTTCGAAGACGGCGACCACGAGGTTGAAGATCTGGCCCCCGACGAGAATGAGCCCCCCGAAGAGGGCCCCGAGCACCAGGCTCCCGAAGAGGCCCGAATGGAACATTCCCTGCGCGATATGCGTCACCAGGTACGCGATCACGACCGACGAGAGCAGGATTCCGACGAGCCGGAGGTGGGAGAGGATGTGGCTCAAGATCTCGGTGATCGCCAGGATGCCTTGGAACCCTTCGGCATACAGGATCGCCCCGATGCCGAGGAGGAGGACGGCGATCTCGACGAGACTGGCGGGATGGGCGGCCGTGAAGCCGATGGGCCCGAGCAGTGCCTGGAAGGTCTTGCTGACGAGCTGGAGGCCCAGGAGGGTCAGGCCGAAGGCGATCGCGATGCCGGCGAGTCGCGCGATCATCTCCTTCCGGCGGTGGTGATAGTACGCCTTGAGCGCGCCGAGGACGAAGCCGAAGACGACCATCGCGAGCCCAATGAAACCGGCCACGAGGAACAGGTCGCCCAGATTGGTCCGAACATCCCAGTGCGGTCCGGGAAGGCTGACCCAGGGGCCGAAAAACTCGTTCGAGAACCACCCGAAGGCGACCGCGAGGATCGACGCGGGAATCAGCGTCCAGGCGAGCGATTGCATCGCGCCGGGCGACATGATCCGCTTGAGGAATCGCTTGAGGGGGCCGGGGACGTACCGGCGACCCGGGAACCCCGCGACCATCCAGAGGGAGAAGCCCAGGATCACCAGGCCGTAGCCGATGTCGGAGAGCATGAAGCCGAAAAAGAGCGGGAACGCCAGGGCAAAGATCCACGTGGGGTCCCACTCGCTCGACTGGGGGAGCGCGTAGAATCGGACAAAGAACTCGAACCGTCGGACCCAGCCGGGGTTGTCGAGGAGCGTCGGCGGCTCCTCGGTCGTGGGCACGGGGTAGAACCCGGTCCGGTTCTGGGTCGCCGATGCCAGCGCCGATTCAAGCGCCGGTCGGGCCCGTTTTGGGACCCACCCTTCGAGGGCGAAGACCGTCTCGCCGGCCCCGAGCCGTCCGAGGACGTCGAGCTTCCGGGCCTCGATCGTGAGGGCCTCCTCGATCGACGCCACGGGCGCGTACCATTCCTTCGCCAGGTCGGCGAGCTGCTGCCGGATCTCGCCGAGACGAGTGTCGAGGGCGGTGCGGCGCCGTTCGAGTTCGGGCCGGCGCTCGGCGATGGTCCCGCTCAGGGCCGGCGCCGAGGTCAGAAGCACGCCGCGTTGCTGGGCCAGCCGGCTGACGGCCTCCGCCTGACTGGAGTTTACCGCGAGGACGAAGCGGACGGTCTCGGGACCGGGAGATTCGATGAAGATCACGTCCGCGATCGCGGTGATCTGGGACCGGAGCGGTGCATAACTGTCGCTCCGCGCCTCTCCGAAGAAGCCGAACAGGTGCTCCATGTGGAGGTATTCGAGGCGGCCGGAATAGAACGAGAAACGAGCCAGCAGGTCGAGCTGGTCGACGACGCTCTTTCGCTCGGTCTGGAGCCGTTCCTCCTCCCGTTTCAATGCGGTAACCGTACCTTCGATCGGGATCGCCCGGGCCGCCTCGAGCAGCCCGTCCCGGGTGGGGAACGCGCGGGCCACGACCCCGCCGGCGGGTGGAAGGGCGCTCTTGATCCCCCGGACGCGGAGTAGTTGGTCGGCGACGGCTCGTTGGAGTTCCGGGGTGCCCTCCATGGGGAAGATAGCGAGGGCTTCCTTTCGCAGCGGTTCCACTTGGACGACGCCCTGGTCGTGCAGGATCGAGAGGATCGTCTCGCGGTCGGACTTGAGACCGACCAGACCGACCTTCTCCATCGCGACCGGTCGCAGGAACCCCATCGTTTCTCCGTGGTGGATGCGTACGTGTCAGCCGAACTCTTCGAAGAGGGCTTGCCGGAGGCGATCCCATACCGGGGTCAGGTCCGAGGTGCCCTCGGTGGCTCGTTGCGCGAGCGCGGCCTTCGCCCCCGCCACGATGCGTGCGGCTTCGGTTTCGGCCTCCACTCGGGCGCGATCGATCGTCGCCGTGGCTCCCTTCTCGGCCTCGTCCCGCGCGGCCTGGACCAGCGCTTCGCTGGCGTCCCGGAGGTGGGACAGGGTCCGTTCTATCTTCTCCCGAACCCTGCGGAGCTGCTCGTCAGCATCCGTCTCTACCTGCTTCAGTCGTTCGAGCGACGCGAGGCTCTCCGGGCTCCCGGTCCCGCTCTCCACCGTGGCGGCCATCGATTCAGATCACTCCGGTCCACTTCAGTACGACCAGCGCCACGACCACCGCGACCACGCGGACCGCGACGATGGCCACCGTCGCCCAGGCGAATCGGTTGGCGCTAGCCTTCAACGGCTACTCCCTCGGCCGCTTCGGCCGCGCGTTCGATCTTGCGCTTGACGGTCTTGAGCATGCTGAAGGAGTCCCGCTCGAGTTCGTCGAAACGGAACTTGATGTAGCGTACCGTCGACTCCAGCCGGGGGACCAATACGTTCTCGATGGCGTTCGCCCGGCGCTTGGTCCGCTCGATCTCCTTGAGAAGCCGGCGCATCGCGTTCTCCTTCTCCGCGATGTTCAGCACCACCTGGTAGATGCCCTGAAAGTGCCGGATCGATTCGTCGACCGAGGTCGGCAGGTCGAGGAGCTGGGGGGCCTCGAGGGGTACGTAGGCTGCCCCGTAGAGGCGGGGTGTCCGCACTCCCATCACGTTCTTGGTGGCCACCCGAACCGGAATGATCTGGGGGATCAGCATCGCTACGTTCTCGAGCCGTATCGGTCCCTCGAGCATCTCGGCCATCCGGATCGACCCGTAGCCGCGAGCGACCTTGCGCTGGAGATCGCCTCGCAGTTCCCGTGCCGCCCTCGAGAGGGCGAAGAACTCCTGGATCAGGGCCGTCCGCTTCAGCTTCAGCAGGTTGAGTCCCCGCTTGGCGACTTGAATCCGGCGTCGGGTTCGCAGCAGCTCGAGGCGGGTCGGTCGCACGTTCTCGAGCGCCATCTGTTCACCGGACCCGATCCCTCGGGACTAGGCCGCGGGAACGCTCTTGCGGTACTTCGCGATGAATTCCGGCTTGATCCTTTTGAGCTCGCTGTCCGGGAATCCCGACAAGATCTTCCAGCCGAGGTCGAGCGTCTCGTCGATCGTGCGGTCCTCATCGGGTCGCTGGTTCACGAACTCCTGCTCGAACCGTTCGGCGAACTTGAGGTAGAGCCGGTCGGTGACGGAGAGGGATTCCTCGCCGACGATCGCCGAGAGGGCCCGCTGGTCCCGGCCGATGGCGTAGGAGGCGAACAACTGGTCGGACAAGCCCCGATGGTCCTCGCGGGTGTGGCCCGGACCGATGCCTTGGTTCATTAGCCGCGATAGCGAGAGCGCGACATCGATCGGTGGGAAGACGCCCCGCCGTTGGAGGTCGCGGCTCGCGACTGTCTGACCTTCCGTGATGTAGCCGGTCAGGTCGGCGATGGGGTGCGTGATGTCATCGGCGGGCATCGTCAGGATAGGGATCTGCGTGATCGAGCCCTTCCGGCCGTGGATCTTCCCGGCCCGCTCGTAGATCGTCGCGAGGTCCGTGTACATGTACCCCGGGTAACCCCGGCGGCCAGGCACTTCGTCCCGAGCGGCGGCGACCTCTCGGAGCGCCTCACAGTAGTTCGTCATGTCGGTGAGCACCACTAGGATGTGGAGGTCCTTCTCATAGGCAAGGTACTCCGCGGTCGTGAGCGCCATCCGGGGCGTCACGATGCGTTCCATCGACGGGTCGCTCGACAGGTTGAGGAAGACGACCGCCCGCTCCAACGCCCCGGTGCTCTCGAACTCGCGCAGGAAGAAGTTCGCCTCTTCGCTGGTGATTCCCATCGCGCAGAAGACGACGGCGAATCCTTCCGAGGATTCCCGCAGTTTCGATTGGCGCACGATCTGGGCGGCGATCTGATTGTGCGGCAGCCCCGCCGCGGAAAAGATCGGGAGCTTCTGCCCCCGAACGAGCGTGTTCATGCCGTCGATGGCGGAAATCCCCGTCTGGATGAACTCGGAGGGTTCCTCCCGAGAGTATGGGTTGATCGCGTTGCCCACGATTTCGAGCGGGTTTTTCGAGACAATCCGCGGACCCCCGTCGCGGGGTTGCCCGAGACCATCGAAGACGCGGCCCAACATCTCCTCGGAGACCGGCAGCCGGGCCGTTTCGCCGAGAAACTTGACCGACGTGTCGCGCAGGTTCATGCCCATCGTCGGGCCGAAGGCCTGCACGATCGCCAGGCCCCTTCGGGCATCGAGCACCTGACCTTGGCGTCGGGTGCCGTCCGGCAGTCCGATCTCGACCAGCTCGCCGTAGGCGGCGTTGGCCACCTCCTGAACGAAGAGGAGAGGCCCCGCGATGCGGTCGATGGTCCGGTATTCGATCGGGACGCGGGGGGAAGCGTCCGCGGCCATGGCTTTGGCCTTTGCCTGGGCCATTTAGCTCGCCCCCGCCGTGACCGCTACATCCAGAGCACCCGGCGCTCCGGCGGACTGAATGACCCCGGCGACCGCCGCGGTGATGTCGAGTTCGAGTTGGTTGAATGTGGTGTCAACATCAGCCTCCTTGGTCCACTTCATACGGGAGACGCGACCACGTACGGGGAGTTTGGCAATCTGGGCGAGGGTGGCCCCCTTCAGGACCGCCTCCTGTTCCTGGTCGCCGAACCGCAGGATTGTCCGAAGCATCCGGTACTGCTTCTTGATCGAGGTGTAGGTGTCGATATCGTCGTAGGCACTCTGCTGGAGGAAATCTTCCCGGATCATCCGTGCGATGTCCAGGGTGACCTTCTCTCGTTCGGGGAGCGCGTCGACCCCGACGAGCTGCACGAGCTCCTGGAGTTCGGCTTCCTGTTGCAGGGTCTGGATGGCCCGCTGCCGCAGCGCTCCCCAATCCGGAGCGATGTGAGTCCGATACCACGGCTCGAGCTCACCGGCATAGAGCGAGTAGCTCTGAAGCCAGTTGATGGAGGGGAAGTGTCGTCGATTGGCGAGCCCCGCGTCCAGCGCCCAGAAGACTCGGACGACCCGGAGCGTGTTCTGGGAGACCGGCTCGGAGGTGTCCCCGCCTGGGGGAGACACTGCACCCACGACCGAGACAGATCCCTGGCGACCCTCAGGCGACACCGTGGTGACGCGGCCGGATCGTTCGTAGAACTCGGCCACCCGGCGACCCAGGTACGCCGGGTATCCCTCCTCGCCGGGCATCTCTTCGAGCCGACCGGAGATTTCCCGCATCGCCTCCGCCCATCGGGAGGTCGAGTCAGCCATGAGGGCCACGTCGTAGCCCATGTCCCGGTAGTACTCCGCGAGGGTGATGCCCGTGTAGACGCTCGCCTCCCGGGCGGCGACCGGCATGTTGGAGGTGTTCGCAATCAGGATCGTCCGTTCCATCAGCGGACGCTTCGACTTGGGGTCGATCAGCTTGGGGAATGTGGCCAGTACCTCGGTCATCTCATTGCCCCGCTCGCCGCATCCGACGTAGACGACGACGTCGGCATCGGACCACTTCGCGAGCTGTTGCTGGGCCACGGTGTTGTGGAGGAGCAGCCCGCCGTAACCACCGACGAAGTTGCTCCCGTACTCGGGGAGACAGACGTCGTACACGTCGAAAGGTCCCTCCTTGTCCTCGTGGACCTCCACCACCTCATCGCAGAAGACCCAGTCCGGTAGCTCCGCCAGTCGTGTGGCATCCCACTCGGGGAGAATCCCCGCGTCGTCCCAGCCGGAAGATCCCATGAAACCCTGGAAAGTAGCGGCACTCATCCTTTCACGGTTGCCGACGTAGTTGCAGACTTCGATCCCGTCAGCCTTCAATCCGGTGTGGGTGAGGTGTCCACGGTAGATTCGCTCGATGACCGAGGGAGACAGCGGCACTACGTCGGTCTGTGCGCGCGGGACTCGATGGGCGTCGACGTACCGTCCGATTGGGACCACCTTCGGATGATCCGAGGCGAGGAGGTCCCGGACCTTCGAGAAATTGGCGACGCCTCGTACGAAAACTCGGAAATAGTCGGTTCCCTCGACAACCCTGCTAGCGAGGGAATAGGTAATCCCGAAGCGTGAAAGCGCGTAGGACAATTCGGTCTGGAGGGGTCGGCTCGCAGTGGAGAACTCGATCTGGTACCGGTAAACGCGACCATCCCCGAGGTAGTATCCGAGAAGGAAGGCCCCCAGAGTCTTATTGCTCGAGGAGAGCACGAGCGGTGGGATGTGCTTAGAAAAACACTCCCGCCCGGTGCCGAGAAGGTCCATGAGGTCGACGAGAGACTTGCTGAAAACGACCGCGTTCGGGATCTTCCTCCCCCGTCGCTCGATCTGTCCCTGGATGCCGAAGAGCTCTTTTGTCAGTTGCAGGAACCTCTGAAGAAGTCGGTCCTCGGAGTTAGTGAATACAACAACTCTTCCGCGGCGGACGCACCCCTCGGCGACGAAGAGTCCCAGAAATTCCGCGAAATCTGGTGTCATGAATGGCGGGATTCGGATGGTCTTCCCCGGCCGTTGGAGCTTAGGGAGGCGGACGGAGACTTTCCGGTCCGCCTGAGGAGCCGGCAGTTGGCGAATCGATGCGATGTAGTCTCCGGGCTTGAGATCGCGTGCCGCGGTTTCCTGAAGGATGCCGCTGGGGCGTATGGTGAATAGTCGATGCACCGGAGTGACCCGCACGCTCCGTCCGCTCCGGGTCTTTACTCGAACCAGTGAATCACTGCGTCCCTTGTAGAGTGTCTTCGAACGGCTATGGACCATCTTGTTGTCGACTAACGAGAAGAGGTCGAGCCCGGCATTCAGTTTTATCCACTCATCAGACCCATCGATTGTTACCTCCCCGTCCTTGCGGGCGGTCGCGTAAAGCTCGTCGATGCTGGCAACCCGGCCATCTCCCAGCAGTACGGGTGTTTCTCCACCTAGACACTTGCCGGACCCGAAGGGTCCCGGAATACAAGCGGCGCCGCCTTTGGCCACAGGATAGAACGTATCGATGACGCGCTGTCCCGTCAGGAGCGGGATGTCTGGGGGTAGCTTCTCCCGAACCGGGCGGGGAATCCGCACGACCCACTTCTGGCTGAGCCCGAGTGGCACCGCACCGCCGCGCGTCTTGACTTCGCCAATCTGGTCCCGTATCGTGTATGTTCCGCTCAAGAGTCGAACGAGCGTGCCGGTGACTCCGTTCGGTACCATCACCTTGTGGAGGATGAGCGGCGTCTCGGGGACGGTCCCAAGGATCGTTCCCGGTTCGACTTCTTGTCCCACGGTGGCCGTCGCGGTGAATTCCCACCGCTTCTTCTCGTCGAGCGGAGCCGCTACGGAACCGCGCGTAATGAAGTCCCCGAGGTTCTGCTTCAATACATCCAAGGGCCGCTGAATCCCGTCGTAGATTGAGGTGAGGAGGCCTGGACCGAGCTCGACAGAGAGCGCCTTGCCGGTGTTCTCTACCTTATCCCCCGGCCGAATCCCCGTGGTATCCTCGTAACACTGGATCGAGGCGGTTTCACCTACGAGACGAATGATCTCGCCAATCAATCCGAGGTCGCCGACGCGGACGACGTCGAACATCTTGGCTCCGGGAAGGCCATCGGCGATGACCACCGGACCGGAAACCCGCGCGACCGCTCCCATCCTCTCCCCCGGATGAGCCTAGACCTGGAGAGAGATGCCGAGCACGCGCTTTGCGAGTGCAGCGAGGCTCTCCACCTCGTATTCGCCGGTCGGGGAGGGGACGAAGACCACTAGTGGCTGCAGGGAGCCTTCCGCGTGTACGCGTTGGTTCTCGGAGAGCCGCCGACGCACCCCCTCGCTCGCGATCACGAGATTGATGTCGTCGCGACTCATCACGCGCTGAAACTCCGCAGCCGCCGTCGCCGGGGTTACCTCGAAGACGTCCTTGAGTCCAATCAATCGAAAGCCGATGGCGAGCTCGCGCTCGCCAATGACCGCCGTTTGGCCGATACCCGTCCCCGCTTCGTCCACGGCGTCACCGGCGGGGAAACACCATATTTAACTACTGCCCGAGCGCGGGCGCCGCGTGGGCCAGAAACGCACGGGACTCCGCCGGCCTCGAGGGGCCGCGAGGCCGGGCCAATCACTTGTAGGTCGAGTTGTGGAGGTTGCCCTCGTCGTCGGTGATCGTGATGCATTCCCCTTCGCATTCGAAGAGGCAGGCCTCGCACACGATGCACTCCGGCCCATTGATCACGGCCGACTTTTCACCGCGGAACTGGAATTTCGCGGCGATGCCGGGGTCATCGACCACCTCCGGGAACTGGTCCCGGGGCTTCATCTCGAAGACATTGACCGGGCAGACGTCCCGACAATGGGAGCAGCCCGTGCACTTGCTGAGCTGGACATCCACTGCAACCATCGTCAGTACCTTGGGTCGCGCCGAGTCATACACCCTGAGAGGGCTATTTGGCCTTTGCCGCACCCGAGCAAGGGACCCGAGTGCACGACCGTTTCACAGCCTGTCCCGCCCCTATTTCCATGAGCGCGGGCTAGCCGCGTGCGAAGGCCCGTGGGTGCGGTTTACATCGGCACGAGCGGTTGGGATTATCCCGAGTGGGTGGGCCGGTTCTATCCCAAACGGGGAGCCAGCGACCGGCTTCGGTTCTACACGGGATTCTTCCCCATCGTCGAGGTCAACTCCACTTTCTACCGCCTCCCCCCGGTCTCCGTCGCCGAGTCGTGGGTCCGAAGAACGCCCCGGGAGTTTCGTCTCGCGCTCAAATTCCCTCAGACGATCACGCACGACAAGCTCCTCGTCGGAGCGGAAACCGAAATTGCCGAGTTCGCCCGGTTTCTGAAACCGATCCAAGAGGCCGGGAAACTCGCCGCCGCTCTCGTGCAACTTCCGCCCTCGATTCGCTTCGAGCCGGCCACGGTACGGCGGTTCTACGAGAGCCTCCCTGCGGGGATTCCGATCGCCGTGGAGCCCCGGGAACGGTCCTGGCTGCAGCCGGAATCCAAGGAACTGCTCAAGGAGTTCCGACTCGCCTACGTAGTGGTCGACGAACCGTTGCTCCCGATCGACCTCACGGTAACGGCTCCGTTCAGCTACGTGCGATGGCACGGCCACGGGAAGGAGATCTGGTACGATTACACCTACACCCGCGAGGAACTCCAGGCCTGGACGCCTCGCGTCGCCCAACTGCGCGGGCGGACCGAGGTCGTCTACGGGTTCTTCAACAACCATTTCCGCGGAGACGCCGCGGTGAATGCCCGGACGATCTCCGAGCTCCTCGCCCTACCACCTCCTCCGTGGGCGGCCGCCGGGAAGCTCGTTCCTTGACTCCCGCGCAAGCGAAGAGCGGAATCGCGCGCGTGCGGTGCGCGATATCTGAATGCGCCCCGATCACCAACGGCGGGACACGATGACGGACCCCTGTTAGCGAAACGGTTTTCGTTCCCGGTTGTGTTCCGGGAACCGGTCGATGGGCGCGCCGAGTCAGGCAATCGAGGGAGAAATCCGCCTCAGCGTCCTCCGGACCCGTCGCGATTTCCAGGTCAGCCTCGCCCTCCTCTTTGCCGGCATCGCGGTGACGATCGCGTTCGTCGCTTTCTCCATCTGGGCCAACTCCTCGGGATAGTATGCACAGTACGCGTCGGCCAGCCTCCTGGATGCACTCATGGGCGGGATTGGGTCGACCCTGATCCTGGTCGGAGCAATTTTCTCCGGTATCAACTGGTCGCTACTCCGCCAGGCGGCTCGAGCCACCTAACGACCTCAGAGACGGCAGGGCGCGGGCGATGTCGGGGCGTGAGGAGCGCCCACTGTGGCAGACCGGGACCGCGGTCAACATACCTCTCGCAGATCCGGCCCCCGGGTCGAGCCCGGCATCGACGAGAACGGGAATCATCTCGAGTAGACGACCGTCAGGATCGGAAACGGGAGCACGAACACCAGCAGCATCCATGTTGGCAACACTCGCGCCCATTCGGCGAGGAGGAGTGCCAGCATCGCGACGACCGACCCTCCAATGATCAAGCCGGTCCGGCGAGGGCTGTAGCGGAGCCACGACGGCCCCGACAGCGACCACCGTAGGAGGAACGCGCCCGCGAGGATGCCCAGGCAGGCGAGGAAGATGTCGAACGGGTCGTAGAAGTCTGAGATGACCTTGATGGCCCCCAGGGGGACCACGAGGGTCGCGAGGGCCATGGATCCTCCGCGAATCAACCGGGCAGGAGAACGGTGCCACGAGAAGCTGAGCACGAGCCACACGAGGCCAGCGGCGAGAATGACCACAGCAAGGAGCAGGTCATACAGGTCAGCATAGTCAGTGTAGATCTTGATCGCGGCGAGACCTACGGTGTTCAGACCGATCGCAACCTCGAGGCCCCGACCTCGAAAGAAGACGTACGCCAGGCCGAAAGCCAGGGGGATTTCCACCGAGCACGCGCCGACAAGGGCCGGGGTGATTCCGGGGGACAAGAGGAAGCCCGTCATGCTGAGTAGGAGGGTGTAGACGATGATAGCCCAGACCCGCGGGGTGCATTCGGGGGTCGAACCACCACGACGGCCAAGTCCAATCTAGAACCAGTTGAAGTGGATCGGCGGATGGGTGCCGACCCCTCCTTAATATTGTCCAGGGTCCGAATGAAGAGCCCAAGATGGACGATTCGCTCTTTTCTGCACGACGTTTCATGCCCGACGATTACGAGTCGTTCGCCACCATTCTGAAGCAAGTTCGTCCCGATTATCCGGTGTCAGCCGAAACACTTCGGCACGAAGAGGAGGCGTTCGGACCCGGCCCCTTCCACCAGAGATACGTCGTGGAAGTGCGAACTACCGGTCAGGTGGTCGCCATCGGCGGCCTCGAGCAAGACCCGGCGGCGGAGCGGGGGAAGTTTTGGGTCTTTGCCTTGGTCCTACCCGGCTTTCAAGGGCGGGGTATAGGTGGGGGATTGTACGAGACCCTGCTGGCCTCAGCGAGGGAGCACGACGGGGTGAGTCTATGGTCGGCTGTGCTCGAGGACGAACTCGCCGGGCAGGCGTTTCTGCTGCGACGGGGGTTTGTGGAACGACGCCGGAACTGGACATCCGTCCTGGACTTGGAGGCCGCCGCCACGGATCGTCTTTTGTCCCTGAGCCCGGATCTGGCCGCGGCCGGGATCGAGATCTCGACTCTGGCTCGCGAGGGAGTCACCGACGCGGAAGTCGCCGAACAGCTCTATCGGCTGGACTGCGAGACGTCGGTCGATGTGCCCCGTATGTATCCCTATGTCCCCATCCCGCTCGCCGCATTCCGACGCTTCTACATGGAAGGCCCGAATGCGCTTCCGGAGGCGTGGTTCATTGCGAAACACCGGGGTCGTTACGTCGCGATGAGCTTTGCCCAGCGAGAGGCCGCCGCGCCGGATACGCTCGAGCAGGCGTACACCTGCACGCAACGGGACTACCGACGCCGGGGGCTTGCGTTGGCGCTCAAGCTCCGCGTCATCGAGTACGGGAAACGGAACCGCTATCGGTGGATTCGCACGCACAACGACTCCTTGAATGCCCCGATGTGGGCGCTGAACGAGCGATTGGGATTCCACCGCGTCTCCACCATCATCCAAACCGAGAAGGGGCTCTCTCGCGAGGACTAGTGTCGACGGGATGCGCCGAGAACGGTGATCCTGGGGGCTGGAGCTGAGGTCGATCGTCCCGTCGCACTCGACCCGTTCCTCGGCGATGAGAGTGCCTCGGTCACTCGATCACGTTTCGGTCGGCGTCGGTCTTCAACAGCCCTTTCGACAGATCGAGGAGGACGAGTTTGTTGCCAAAGGGGTCGAGGACGACGGCGCATCGGCCCACGGGAATGTCGAACGGTCCTTCGATCACTCGCCCCCCGAGTTCCTTGAAATTCGTCGCGGCCTGATCGGTCGCGGTCACTAGAAGGTCAACCTCGGGGGCTGCATCGGTAGAACCCGGGGGCTCCGCGAACAGAACCAGCTCGGTGTCGGACTGCGGCATGACAAGTCCCGCCTCCGAGGTGCCCCGCCGCCAAGCGAGCTGGTGGCCCAGCCGATCGCAGTAGAACCGCAGGCCTTCGTCCAGATCCGGAACTCGGAGCCGCACGCAATCGATCTTTTGGAACATGGCACCTAGTATGGTCGACCTATCATCAGCCCTTCCGGGCCTCGACCAGGGTGGCCCGGGCCGAGCGATTGAAAGCCTCCGCGCCGAACGGCCGACCCGTCTGAGCCTCCAATCGGGGGACCCAGTCGAACTCCCCGCTGGACCGGAACCAGTTTCTCGTGAGCCAGGGGCCGAATCGACGGTTCGGCCAGAGGGGGCCCCCCAGTTCCTTCCGCAGCGTCGAAAGTAGCTGCCGGGCGAACAGCATGGCGAACAGGTAGTTCTGAGAATACACGGGAGCTTCCACATAGAAGAAGTCCGCGAACGAGGGCGGATCGAATGCGTCGTACCCGCCCAAGCGTCGGAGCCACCGGCCCCGAACCTCCCCGATATCGCCTTCGGGGTTGCGATAGAGCTCGAGCTCGGCGCGGATCCAGGCGAGAAGCCAGCTCATCTCGGCGAGCTGGGTCAGTTGTTTCATGCTCGCGAATCGAGCGGCTAGCCGGCGGTCAATCCCGGGCCGGGTGACCAGCCACTCGGGGGATTTGGGAATCTCTTCGAACAGGGTTCCGATCCCTTCGAGGAATCCGGGAAAGCCGGGGAGGTAGCTGTACCACCGCAGCAGCGGGGGATGGACTGCGGTTGAACGGTCCTGTACGGCATGACCAACCTCGTGGAAGAGAATCATGTAGTTGGTCCACCCCGTTCCGGAGCCCACCACCACGCGGACGTCCCGCGGTGGGTCCACCGGTATCGCGATACCGCCGAAGGCTCCGTCGTGGTGATCGATGTTGAATCGCAGCCGCCGCTCCGAGAATCCCCACTGACGCACCCCAGCCAGAACGGATCGCAGCAGAGAGGCGGTCCCGAAAGCCCTCTCGGGCAATCGTACGGCGAGCTCGTCGGCGTACCCCGCGTCCCATGGGCACCAGCCGCGCAATCCGGTCTCGTCCTCGAAGGCAGCGCGTTTCTCGACGGCCGCGGCGCGCACGGGTCGAGTGACCTCGTCGAGGAGGTCTTTCAGCCGCGACAGGTTGAATCCCTCGAACCCCAGCCGATACTCGGGATAGGAGCGGAATCCGAGTTCCCGGGCCCGGGCATTCCGGGTTCGGACCAATCTCCGTAGCGGCTCCTCCACGCTCCGATACAGCGGTTCGGTAGAGTACCATGCGGCGCGACGTTGGTCCCGGTCGGGGCTGGTTCGAAGCTGCTTCCGGACCACCGACCGGTCGACCCTCTTCCCTTTCCAAGTCGGTCGGAACCGGGCGATCCTCCTCTGGAGGACCGCTCTCGGCCGGCTGACGGAAGGGTGCTCTTCGAGGATGGCGTCGGTAGCCAAGCGCTGCAGGAGTTCGAGTCTCCGGGCGGAGGACTGGTCGGGTTCGTTGCGGCGACATTCCTCCGCCCACTGGACCAAGCCCTCCGCGGAAAGCAACCGATGTCGGCGCAACTGCCACTGCAGGGGTCCCACCGTGGAACGTCCCGTGTATAGCCGCCAGTCGGCCAGCATCCGGCCTCGGAGGAGAGGTTCGACCCGACGTTCTATCTCGTCTAGAAAGGCGCGCTGGGCCGCGCGTGGAGCGGTGAGTGGAGGAGGTCGGAGGGTCGACATCTTCTGTCCGTGGTCCGGCGGGAGTGCCCCGAGCCTAAATGCGCTTCTTTGAGCATGGGCCTAGGTTGCTCCGCCTCGTTGGGTTTGTCCAGGACCGGATTTGATCCCGCATCTTAGTCGGACGTAACCTCTGAGGAGTAGCCCGCATCGGTCAACTCACGCAGAAGCTGCGGGAGGTTCAACCCTGCTGCCGCCTCCAAGGTGGCTCGTCCATCCGGGACCCAGACTCGAACGTTGCGCCCCCCGGCATGCTCGATGAGCGCAGTGACGGCCACACCGCACGCCTCGCAGTCCATCCCTCCGACCTTCAGCCCGACGGGGCTCCGCGGAGCCTCGTCGGCACTCAGCCTTTCGGCCACTTCCTCGACCGGCGGCCGGGACTCGACCGAGGAACGAGCCAGGGATTCCGCGACCAACTCCTTGAGGTAGGCCCTGCAGCAGACGCCAGAGGGGTTTGTAGTGACACACCACTTCCCGGTGCCGGCCCGAGTATACTGTTCCACGTCCTCGAGAGAATCGCAGCACCCCTTGTTCTCGACCTCGTCGAAGATCCGCTCCGCGTTGACGCCGAGACAGTAGCAGATCGGCCGGGGCACCTCGCTCTCTTTCAGACCGAACCGGCTCCTCACTTCGAGAAGGTCCTTGGAGACGTAGACCCGACGGGCGTTGTCGTAATAGAAAATGGGACACTCACGAGTCCAGCAGAACCAGAAGCCGTCGCCGAGCGCGTTCCAATACTCCGGACGTAGGTGGGCAGTGACCGTCAGGGCGATCACCCTCCTCCCCTGGTGACCGCAAACGGGACAGGCTTTCGCCGGTTCAACACCCGCTTCCAGTTGCTCAGCGCGGGGAAACTCGAGTCCCGCGACGGTACGCACCGCTGGGTCTCGCCCGCTGGTTGCGGTGGCCATCACGAGCGGAATCAGAGCCATAGAGATGGGACTTTCGGGAAGAGACTCGGGAGGGCCCGACCGCTTTTATCGATGTTCCGGACTCGATTGCGGGGCTCGTAATGGATGAATCGCGCTTCTCGGTGCGCCCGCTCACCGAAGGCGACTACGGGTCGTGGGCGGCGATTGAGCAGGCGATTCGCCCAGATCAACCGGTCTCGGCCGAAACTTTACGCCATCAAGAGGAGGCCTTCGGGCCATCGAACTATCACGAGCTCTACAATGTGGACGCACGACAACTCACACGGGCTGTCGCCGTAGGCGGCGTTGGTCAAGCGCCCGAAGCGGCCCGAGGGAATTTCTGGCTGGACGTCGCGGTCCACCCCGAAGTGCAACGGCAAGGAATCGGTGCCCGTCTCTACGAAACTCTTCTTGCCCGCGCAGAGGAGAAGGGCGCCCAACTTCTTCGAGCGTTCGTCCGGGAGGAGGAACGGGCCGGGCGCGCTTTCCTAGTGAAACGCGGGTTTGTGGAGCGACGCCGGAATTGGACCTCCCTCCTGGACCTGGCGTCGGTCGACCTGGAGCGCCTACCGACGCGGAGCCGAGAGCCAAACACGAGTCGGATCGAGATCTCGACGCTCGCTCGCGAGGGGGTGCACGATCCCCGGGTGTTGGAACAGCTGTATCGACTGGACGCCGAGGCGTCCGTCGACGAGCCCCGATTGGAGCCGTACGTCCCTCCGTCATTTGCCAACTACCGGACCTTCAACTTCGGAGGGCCCAACGCACTTCCCGAGGCGTGGTTCATCGCGAAGGATAGAGGTCAGTACGTCGCCTTCAGTTACGCGCAGCGAGAGTCCGCCGCGCCGGACACGCTGGAGCAGATGTTCACCTGCACGCAACGGGAGTACCGACGCCAGGGGCTGGCGCTAGCGTTGAAGCTCCGGATCATCGACTACGGGAAGCGACATGGATACCGCTGGATCCGTACCCACAACGACTCCTCGAACGTCCCGATGTGGGCGCTGAACGAGCGGTTGGGTTTCCGAAAAGTATACGCCGGGATTCAAACCGAGAAGGTGTTGGCTCGACCCGATTCGCGGTAACTCAGGGCCACCCGCCCGGGCAAGAGCGCCGAAACTGAACGGGTGTTGATAGAACCGTCCTCATGGGTGGGCTCTGCGGGGGAGCAAGAATCGAGATCACTCGATCACGTTTCGATCGGCGTCCGTCCTCAGCAGGCCCTTCGACAGATCGAGGAGGACGAGTTCGTTGCCGAACAGGTCGACGACGACGGCGCATCGACCGACGGGAATGTCGAACGGTCCCTCAATCGGCCGCCCGCCGAGCTCCTGGAACCTCGTTGCGGCCGGATCGGTGGCAGTCACGAGCAGGTCAACCTCGGGGGCTCCGCCAATGTCGCCCGGAGGTTCCGTGAACAGATCGAGCTAGGTATCGGATTTCGCTCTGCAAAGTCCCGCCGCGACCATCCCACGTCGCGACAGGAGCTCGTGACCCAGCTTGTCCCCGTAGAATTGGGGCCCCTCGTCCAGATCCGGAACCGGGAGGCACACGCGGTCGACCTTCTGGAACCTTGCACGGACTATCGCCGAGCTGTCATCAACCCTTCCTCGACATTCGGGTTTGTGGGGCGACGGGGAAGCGGAAAGCTAGGATTGCGTCGGTGGGTGCCCGTTGCGCCACGTAAATCGATTCGGTGTCTCGAAGATCGGCAACGTGCGCTTCCGACTGCACCATGGGATCGCTCGATCAAGGGGGGCCCAGGGAGCTCGAGCTAAGTTCGAGAGCCAAGTTCAAGCTTCCAACTATCGACCCATCGCGCTGGTAATCGTCGACGCCACCAAGGGCGGGACATAGAAGGTCAGGGCGGCTCGTCCCGCCGGGAGCGAGACCTAGTACCAACCACCGGCAATTGCTTCCTTGGACACGCTCACCTGCTTCAAGGGGCGCTCCGTGGAAGCCCCCGAAAACTGGTCGAGGTAGAGCTTCCCGTCGAATATCGCCACCCGCCGAACGCGGAGGAGACTAGCCCTGGCCAGTAGCGGGATTATACATCTGTTGATGAAGAACTCCGCAACGCCGACGGGAATAGCGATCCCCAGGAACAGTTCCATTTTGACCGTGAACGGCCACGATGACGCGCCAGGCCAAACGTTGACGGCGGCGAATCCGGCGAAACCGCCGCTCAGGAACCCACCAAGAACGCTTCCAACCGGGATGAATTTCTTCATTCACGCGGCCCGCCACGTCGCTATCTCGAGAGGTGGGTCTCCGACTTCCATCCAGTTCATCGGCTGGAACGCCCCACCCGCAGTTGGACCCTCATCTTTCAGCTCACAAGCCGGTGTGCCCACAGGCGCATCATACTTTCCGGGCCGTGCGAGTCATGACGGGATCGCGAGGAGCGTGTGACGTCAGCGGGCCGGTTGAAACGCCGGTGTCTCGGACCGTTTCAGGTACCCCATGCAGCGACTTAAGATGCGACCGGACCGCTCGTACTCGTTCGAGGTTTCATCGTGTCTCGAGGAGTGGCGGCCGCGCTCGTCTCATCGGACCCGGCGTGGGCCATACCCGACCTGGTACCGGCGTCGGGCCCGGTATCGATTCCGACCGGACCCGCCGGACCGGGGCCGCGGATCCCGGTTCGGATCCGTCGTCGGTTGCCGGCCCGGCGGGTGCTTCCCGACGCTCCGGCGCTCTTCGGCTGGCTCGGGAATCGCTTCGCTCCTGGCGAAGCGACGATCTGGACCGGCGCTTCCTCCGCGATTGACCGGCTGCTCGAGCTGCTCTACGCCGGCAGCACGCTCGCTGACGGCCGGATCTCGCTGCTCGAGGGCGCCAACCGGTTCAATCCCTATCGCATCGCCGAGCAGGGTCAGGCGCTCGGGCTCGAGCCCGACCCGGTCCTCGCCGGGATCCGGCTCGCCCGGGCCTTCACGGCGTACCAATTGGTCGCGTTGGTCGATGGCTGGTCGGCCGAGGCCCGGCGACGCCGGCCGACGCTCCTCATCGGACACGAGCTGCCAGCGCTGTTCGGAAATCCGGAAGAACTTCCACCCGAGGAACGCGAGCCGTTGCTCCGCTACGTCGCGGAACGGCTCGCCGACCTGGTCGAAGGGACCGGGCTTCCCCTCCTCCTCACCGTGTCGGAAGGCGTCGCCACGTTTCCCGGATTGGCCGAGAAGGGTCCCCGGTTCTGCGACCTGGTGCGACTGATTCCTCGTCCTGCGGGCGTCGAGCTCGCCTCGGTCCGGGAAGGTCGCCGTCTCCTGATGGTCCATCGGTCGCCCGGTCAACTGGGTCTCGAGGAATTCGCTCCCCCCGACGCGACGCAGGAGGTGAATCCATGGGCCGCACCGCCCCTACCTACCGTCAGGCACTCGAGGAACGACTGAAGCGGTGGGATCGCTTCGCCGCGCTCCTTCCCACGCCCGAGGAGCGCACCGCCCTCGAGTCGCTCCGCACCTCCGTGCGGCGGTACATCCCCCAGTCGACGTACGGCGGCTCGCCGGACCTCACCGAGACGATCTTCCTATCGATTCTCCTCGACCTCCGCACGCGGCAGGACGCCGACGCGTCGTCGGCGGTTCCCGGTCGTCGCCCGGTCGAGCCGAACGGTCGAGCAACCCGGAGGAAGCACCGATGGCGGAAGGTTGGTTACTTGACGTCACCGAAACACGGGACGGAACCTCGGTCGTCCTCTGGCTGAAGGACTGCGCGAAGGGAACGGTCACCCGGCGCGTCGAGCCGTTCCTCCCACCGTTCTGGGTCGACGGCGCCCGGGCCGACCTCACCGCGCTCGCCCGCGAGCTGGGGCAGAATCCTCAGGTCGCGACCGCCGAGTTCCAGGTGATCCGGCCCTCCCTCTACGACCGGCGGCCGCGCCGGATCCTGTCGGTCACGACGCGCCGGAACCCCGACCGTCGGCGGGTCGCCACGACGATCGATGCCCGGGGCGGCTACACCCGGTTCCAGCTCTACGACGTGGACCTCACCCCGCCGCACCTCTACCATCTCGAGCACCAGCTCTACCCGTTCGCACCGGTGCGATGGGACGCCGACCGCGTCTCGGCGCTCGAGCCAGCGGAAACGATCGACTACGCCCTTCCGCCCATGAGGGGCGCCGGACTTGAAGTCGAGCTCCGAGGATGTCGCCGGGACGGGTTCGTCCGCGGCACGGAACCGATCTCGGCGGTCCGGCTGGGGGACGTCACCCTCGAGGGGCCGGAGGAGGCGCTCTTGGGGGCGCTCCGCGACGAGGTGGTCCGACAGGACCCGGACGTGCTCCTCACCGATGGGGGAGACGGCGGCGACATTCCCTGGTTGTACCGGCGGGCCCAGGCCGTCGGCTTCAACGAGACGACGTTCTTTCTCGGCCGGGAGCCGGCCCGGTTCCAGCCGTCCCGGGCCGCCTTCTCGTATCAGACCTACGGAAAGATCGAGCACCGGGAGGCAGCGTTCGTGCTGCCCGGCCGATTCCACCTCGACACCGACAACTCGTTCCTCTGGGGCGACGCGGAGCTGCCGGGGTTGATCGAAGCGGCCCGGCTCTCCCGGCTCTCGCTGCAGACCGTGGCACGCCAATCCCCGGGGACCTCCTTCACGGCGATGGAGATGGCACATGCCCGGGAGGAGGGGGTGCACATCCCCTGGAAGAAGAACCGGCCCGAGGCGTGGAAATCCGGCCGGATGCTCCTCGAGGGGGACCGGGGCGGCGTGATCTTCCAGCCCCCCGTTGGCGTGCACGACCACGTCGACGAGTTCGACTTCGCGAGCCTCTATCCGCACATCATGGTCCGTCAAAACCTCTCGGCCGAGACGCTCGATTGCCGGTGCTGTCTCTCGCCTCGGCGCCGCGCGCCGGGGCTTGGATACCGTTCGTGCGACCGTCGGGTGGGCCTGATTCCCCGAACCCTGGAACCGCTCCTGGTCCGCCGCCTCGCGTACAAGGCACGTCTCCGGCAACCGGGGCTCTCCGCCATCGAACGGGAGACGCTCGAACGGCGGGTGAAGATGCTCAAGTGGATCTTGGTCACCGCCTTCGGGTACCAGGGATACCGGAACGCCCGGTTCGGCCGGATCGAGTGCCACGAGGCGATCAACGCCTATGCCCGCGAACTGTTGGCCCGTCTCCTGCACCGGGCGGAGAAGAGCGGGTATCGGGTCATCCACGGGATCGTCGACTCGCTCTGGGTGCAGCCGATCGACCCGGCCCATCCGCCGGACCCCGAGCGGTTCGCCGAGACGATGAGCCGAGAGTTCGACCTTCCCCTGGGCTACGAGGGACGGTACCGGTGGATCGTCTTCTTGCCGGCGGTGAGTCATGGGCTCGGCGTACCGAATCGGTACTACGGTCTCTACGACACCGGTGAGTTCAAGCTCCGGGGCATCGGCTCCCGACGCCACGACACGCCGGTCCTGCTCCGCCGGTTCGAGGGGGAACTCCTCCAGCTGTTCGGCCGCGCCCGGACGGCGGCGGAGTTCACCGCGGCGGTCCCGCGCGCGTTGGCCCGGGCCGACACCTTCGCCGAGCAGATCCGCGAGGGCGCGTGGCCGCGAGAGGAGCTGCTGATCGCCCGCCGGATCGTCCAGGAGCTCGGTGCCTACGTGACGTTCAGCGATTCGGTGGCGGCGCTCCGGCAGTTGGCCTCCCACGGGATCGCGCGGGCGCCGGGCGAGACGGTCCGGTACCTCGTGGTGGACCGGTCGGCCCGGTCGTGGCGGGACCGGGTGGTCGTCGCTGAGGCGCTTCGGGGCGACGAGCCGTACGATCCGGTAACGTACCTGGAGCTCCTGGCCCGGATGGCGGAGACGCTCCTCGCGCCGATGGGGGTGCGCCGGGAGGCGCTCCTGGCGCGATGGGGCGTCTCGACGGAGAAGGCACTGGGTCGCTACCGGTCCCCCGAGTCGTTGAACCAGCGGCGGTTGGGGGACTAGGGGGAAGGGAACGCCTAGCTCAGGGCGATCCATCTCTGCGAAGGCCAACGGACTCCTTTATGGCACGGCAATCCTTGGTCCATCCGGCGTTCGCAGCCCTCGGTAGGTGGTCATGAATGATGTCTGGAGGATTTCCCGTGACCGGACGCTAATCCTTCAACTCCACCGCGAAAGAAACCCAGGACTTTACGAGCTACTCGGCCAGTACTCCCATCTTCGGCTCGCTGACCTCGGTCGCCGATCAGCCCACACCTGGGTGCATGGCTCTCATTCTCATGCGGACGGCTATGCCGTCGGCTTGACTACGCGCACCGAGCTGTGCCTGCTCGAATTATGGTGCCGTTGCACTGGCCTCGCGGACCGGACGGTTCGGTCTTCGCTTCCGCGCGACGAGCGGCTGCTCAACACCACGCGGACATGGATCCGTGATGTCCGCGCCCGGGCGGCTCGTCCCGTCATCGTCCGTGTGGAGTCGGACAATCCCTTCGGCACTCTGCTGGCGAATCGATTCGGGTGGTCGCTGGCGACGGTGTTGCTCCTAGCGACCCGCCCCACGCGCGGCTTTCCTCCCGTTTCACCTCCCGCCGGATACCGCCTCCGTCGCTATGAGCTGGGGGACGCGCGAGCATTCGCCCAGATCCACAGGGACGCGTTCCAGCAGATAGTGCCCGCCGGGGCTTACCATCGATGGGCGCAGCAGCCGAATTGCGAGACCTTCTCCGCCACCCGGAACGGTGAGGTCGTTGGCTTGATGATCGCCGAACTGCGCCGAGGAGGCGAGCTAGGTGACTTCAATCTCGCCGTGGCGACCGAGCATCGAGGCCGGGGACTTGGGCCAGCCTTGCTCGCGGTGGGGGTTGGCTCGCTTCGTCGTCGCGGTGCCCGGCGAGTCGTGGCCGATTATTGGGCCACGAACGGACCCGCAGTATCGCTCTACCGGAGGTACGATTTCCACATCGAGCGGGCTTACTCATACTTCCGGGCCGGATAGCTGCCCGAGCCGGTGGACGCGCGCGGCCGATGACGCAGGCGCGATGACCGCGCAGGACCCGCGTGAAGCGCCGCGGGGCACGGTTCTCGCGAGCGTACGCGCCGATAAGCCACCGGTCGCTTCGTAGGAGCGCCGGGCGAGGGGGCGAGCACCATGGGCGCGTTCATCGACCCTTCCGCCGAACCGTCGCTCACGGCCGACCTGGTGAATCGCTACCGCGAGTTTCTCGTCGAGGGCTTTCCGGGGTGGGGAGCGGACCAGGCCAACGCGCTGGTCCATCAATGGAAGCAAGGGTGGCTGCGTCTGCTCGTATGGCACCCCCCTTCCCGTCCAAGCCGGGGTATCGCCTTCATCAACCGGGCCTCCAAGGGCCTGCAGGTCCACGGACTCTACCTCGATCCGTCCGGCGCAGACGAGCTCACGGCGTTCCTTTCTGACGTGGCAGGGGAAGGCGAGGGCCCGCTGCATGCGCTCACGGATGTTCTGCCGGGCATCGACCCCGAGGATCAGCCGCGCTTGCTGGAACCGTTGGGCTTCTGGCATCGGGCGAAGGTACTGATGCGCCGGGGCCCGGGGCTCGGAACGCTCGTTGCCGCCGATCCCCCCGTCGGCCAGCTGCGCCGAATCCAACCGACGGATTTGGACGCCCTGGTGGGCCTGTACGCGCGAACGTACACCGAGCGGCCGGGAGAGTTCTGGGTCTGGTCGTCACCGGACCCTGCGGCCGACGGCCGAGATTATCTGTTGCAGTTCTTCCGTCCGGATGGGACGTGGACGGGCGAGTTCGACCCGGAGTCGTCCGCCCTGTGGAGATTGGACAGGGAAGTGGTCGGGTGTGTCCTCGTGGACGCCAACCGAGGTCGAGGGCCGGGCGTGGCGAATCTAATGGTCGACCCTCGGCACCAGCGCCAAGGTATCGGACGACGATTGATGATCCACGCCCTTCAGACGCTGGAGACAATCAACCCCGGCCCGGTCGCCCTCGTGGCGATTCGGGGGGGAGCTCCGTACCGGCTGTATCGAGACCTGGGGTTCGAACAGGTTCCGCCGCCCGAGGGACGCCGGGAGGGTCACTGGGTCCGGGGAGACGCACCGGCCGGCCTGGCAGCAGAGTGACGTCTTGAGCGACGACCGGGTACAGGAAGCGATGACCCGTGCCCGGCGGAAGGCCTCGAACCGGAATCGACCGGCCGGGCCGGGGATCGGAGCGGATCGACCGGTGGCGGAGCGGCTTCGGGAGATCCGCGAGTGGATCGACCGGGGCGGGGATACGGACCCCGCAGCGTTGGCCGAGCGGCTCGACGATACGGAATCGGTGCTCCGCCAGGCCGCGGCCTGGGGCCTGGGACACCTCAAGGTGCACCGCAGCCGGCGGGCGCTCGAGCGGGCGCTCCAGGACTCGGAACCCGCCGTCCGGGGGCTCGCGGCCAGCGCTCTCGGGGCCTTGGGGGATTCACGGAGCCGCCGTGTGCTCGAACGAACTCTCAATGACCCGGAGGCACGGGTCCGCGAGCAGACGGCCTGGGCCCTGTGGGCCCTCGCCGATGCGCGGTCGGCGCCGGCGCTCGTCGAGCGATTGGACGACGACGAGCCAGGGGTGCGATGGAGCAGCGCCGTCGCGCTGGGTCGGGTCGGCGGACCCGCCGCCGTCCCGGCCCTGATGCTCGCTCGGGGGGACCCGAACGACCGGGTCCGACGGGAGGCCCTCCTCGGACTCGCCCATCTTCATCCACCGAACGTGGGGGAGCTGCTCCGCCCGTTCCTGGCCGACCCGTCCACGCGGGTACGCATCGCGGCCGCCGTGGGGCTCGGCGAGCGGAAGGACGCTGCGGCGGTGCCGCTGCTCCTCGAACGACTCCGGGTGGAGAAGGACGTCCGGGTACTGCCCGCCACTCTGGTGGCCTTGGGCCGGATCGGCGACCGGACCGCCGTGCCCGCCCTGCTCGGATACGTTTCCCACCCGACGAGCTGGGCCCGGGTCTGCGCATTCCACGCGCTGGGGGAACTCTCGGCGCCGGAAGTGGCCGCACCGGCTCGCAAGCATTTGCAAGATCCGATTTGGTCGGTGCGGGGCGCCGCGGCCGAGTGCCTCGGCGAGGTGGGGGCACCGGAGGACCGCGACCGGTTGCTTCCCCTGTTGCAGGATCCCCAGATGTGGCCGCGTCGAGCGGCCGTCTACGCCCTGGGGCGTCTCGGCTCCGTCGAGGCGACGCCGCAGATCCGGGACCGTCTGGGGGACCCGGACCCCGAAGTCCGATTGGCCGCGGTGTGGGCGGTCGGCCACTTGGGAGATCGCGAGAGTCGCGACGCGCTCCTCACGTTGCTGCGCGACCCCACCGCTCCGCTCGGCGGCCCTTCGACGTTTGCTCAAGGCGATGGGGCGGTCATGCTCCAGAGCGACGCGCAGGACCGAATCTTCGACGCCGTGGTCCAGGCGCTCGCCCGACTGAACCAGCGCTATCCCGACCAGAAGACCCGGCGGGCGTTGAACTCCGCTCGCCGACAGCTTTCCGCGACCGAGTTGCGCCGGCCGGCCCGACTGGCGGCCCCCGAGGTTGGTCGCGGAAGGACGCCTCCCACTCTCGGGGCATTGTTCCCGACGCGCTCCCGCGCCGCTCGGAGGGTCCCGCGGTGAGCGTCCGCGGGTATCGGACGGGCGAGTCGGTGGGCGTGGCCGACCTTTGGCGACGAAATCCCTCGAGGGAGTTTCCGCTCTTGGGGTTGAACCCCGATGTCGTCGGGGAGATCCTCCGAAAGACCGAACGCCCGGGCATCCAGTTCATCCTCCGTCTGGCCCGCCTGTTCGGCCGGCCGCTCTTCGCGATGTTCGTCGTCGATCTAGACGGCCGGGTGATGGGGACCACGTTGCTCAACTTCACCCGCGAGGCGGGATACGTGAGCGGCGTCGTCGTGGATTCGACCGTCCGTCGTCGGGGACTCGCCCAGGCGATGCTCCGCGCCTGCGACGAGACCTGCCGGCGCTATCGACGCCGCTACGTCGTCCTCGACGTGCTGTCGAACAACGACGCCGCCCTGCGACTGTATGACCGATGGGGGTACCGGCCGCTTCGGGACCAGCACTGGATGTACCGCGCCTTCGGCCGGGGGACGGCTCCCCTTCCTCCGCTGACCGGCACGACACGAGTGCGTCCGTTTCGCCGCAGGGACGGGTCCGCCCTCGCCGAGGCGGACAACGCGCTCATGCCCCCCGAGGTCCGAGCCGTGGTCCCGCGACATCCGGGGGATTTCCGGATGCCCGCGATCGCCCGCGGCATCCTGGAGTCCGACACGGAGGCCTGGGTCGCCGAAGCCGATGGGGGCCCTGTGGGATTTCTTCGGGCGACCCGGAGCCACCTGATGGATGCGGCGAACCTCACCTCCCCCGTGTTCCGCCGCGGCGTCGCGGCATCGGTCATGCAGGACCTGCTCGTCACCGCGCTGCGGTGGGTCGAGGCGCAGAATGCCCCCCGCGTGGTGACGGAGGTTCTGGCCCACCAGGTGCAGGCGCGCCCTGTCCTCGATTCGCTCGGGTTTGTCGAGCAGTTCGGCGTGCACACGCTGGTTCACCGACTCGCGGCATGACCGCACTAGGTCGCGCTCGGACGCCCCTCGAAGTCTACCTCCAACCGGCCGTCGTCGGCGGGGGTCTCGGCGATATCGAAGAGGTGCTCGCGGTCGGACGACGGCTCGCGCGCTCTGGATGGAAGCCCCTGCTCTACCGCCGGGGGAGCCGACCCCTGCCCCCTACGGTCGATGGTCCATGGGACTGGCCCTCCCTTCGCCGGGTGGGTCGGCTAGCCCCCGCGGCTCCCCACGCGCTGACGGTGACTCCGTGGTGGGGCGTCTCCGCCGACCCTGGCGCGGTACGGACGGGACGGCCGGGACCTTGGAGCCTCGAGACCGCCGATATCGAGCGCGTCTACGGGAAGGACCGGGTCGTTCACCTGAGCCTCGAGGAGTTCGCGCGAACGCTCACGAGCCGGCAGCAGACCCGGGAACGGTGGCGGGAAGGCGGGGTCGCCGCGCGGCAGATTCCCGGCCGGCTACGGGGCCCGGCGGCGGGACGGGAGGTCCGCGCGTTCCACGACGCGTACCGGAAGTGGCGTGCGTTCGACCGGCCCAATGTGGTGCATCTGTTCACCGGCTTCCGACCGTCCCGTTCCTTCGGTCGTGAGTTTCCAGAGGCGATCCAGACGGGCCCGCTGTGGCCGGAGGCCGTCGCCTCCCCTCGGCAGAGGGAGCTCCCTCGTCGGTGGATCTGGTACGCGAGTCCCTCGACCTCGGACCGTCTCGCCGCGACGCTGGCCGAGGCGATGCCTCCCCCGGCCCCCGAATCGCCCCCGATCCGCATCGAGGTTCGAGGACCGCGACGCTTCACACTGCCCCCCGGACCCGGTCTCCGGTGGCGGTGGACCGGTCCGGCGTCTCCGAGGGTCTGGTCCCGACGATTCCAGAGCGCGGAACTCCGGCTCGTGACCGGTAGTCGGACCCTGCTCGAAGCGATCGCCGTCGGCGGCCCCTTCCTCTACTTCAATGGAGTCATGAACCGCGGTTCCCGGACGCGCCGGCACCGCCCCGAGAAGATCGAGAGCCTGCTCGAGGTTTGGCGTCATCGCGGGGTTTCGAAGGAGCTCCGGACCGATCTCGCAGGGTTCTCCCGGCTGCGCGGGGTGGCGGCGATCGTCCGAAGAGCGACAGAGCAGCCCGCCTGGTCGGCCCGCTTCCCGGGCCGGGCCGCGGCGGTCGAATTCTCGGTGCCCTGGAACGACGCGGGAACGCTCCTCGACCGTTGGGCCAGCGAGTGGTCCGTCAGCGAGGAGCCGGCGGCGGACTTTGTTCGTCGCCTTCGGAACCTGGCGCGACCCCGTCGGTCACGCCTTTAAGCGGCCCTTCCGCTTTCCGGCTCCCATGGCGACCAGCGGATCCGGCACCGAGGCGCTGGCCCGGGTGCTCCTCGGTTCCTCCCTCGGAGTGAAGCGCGGCGAGAACGTCATCATCGAAACCTGGAGCCACAGTCTCCCCTACGCCACGGCCTGCGTGACCGAGGCGCGCCGCCGGGGGGCTAATCCGCTCCTCTTCCTCGAGGACGAGGCGGCGTACTGGCGAAGCTTGGAGGTAGTTCCCAAGGCGCAGATGGGTCGGGTCGGCAGCCACGAGTGGGCGGCCTTGGCAAAGGCCCAGGCGTACGTCTTCTTCCCGGGGCCGGCCAACCGGCCCCGGTGGCGAGCCCTTCCGGGCAAGGATTCCCGTCAGACGGTCGCGTACAACCGGGAGTGGTACCGCCGGGCGAAGGCGGGGCATCTCCGGGGCGTTCGTTCGATCCTCGGGTATGCGTCGGATGAAACGGCCGCCCATTGGCATGTGGATGGGCCGGCGTGGCGGGAGCAGCTGGTGCGGGGCTCGACCCAGTCGGACGCCTCGGCGATCAAGCGCGACGTCGCCCGCCTCACGCCGAAGCTGCGCAAGGGCCGCGAACTTCGGATCATGGCGCCGAATGGCACGGACTTTACGCTCCAGCTCCGGGGCCGGCCCCCGATCAGCGACGATGGGATCACCGACGCCACCGATGTGAAGGCCGGGAATAACATGGCCGTCCAGCCGCCCGGCTTCGTGGCCGTTGCCATCGATGAGAAGACCGCCTCGGGGATTGCCGTGGCGAATCGTCCGAGCTTCCTCGGGAGCGGCCGGATCGACGGAGGGCAATGGGAGTTCGAGCACGGCCAGATGGTCAGTGCCACGTTCACCGATGGGGGAGACACCTTCGAGAAGAGCAGCCAGGAGGCGACCCCGGGGTGGAACCGGGCCGGATTCTTTTCCGTCGGAGTCAACCCGGCCCTCGACCCCGGGACGCCGCAAGTGGAGGACCAGGAGGCCGGCGCCGTAGCGGTGGGCATCGGAGGGAACGCCGGGTACGGGGGCAGCAACCAGAACCCGTTCCTGGCCTGGCTCATCATCGGCGAAGCAACGGTCGCGCTGGACGGGAAGCCCCTCGTCGACCGGGGAAAGCTTCTCTAGCCCCGGGCCGCCGGCAATGGGCGGACCCGCGGACCGCTCCCTTCCCGTGGATTGGAGGCGGGCCTTCGACCGTCCGCGGCCGATGTCCTGGTACGACCGACCGGCGCCGGTCGTGGCCCGGGCGCTCCTGGGAGATTGGCTCGTGGGCCGGACGTCGGAGGGCTGGCGGGCCGGCCGGATAGTCGAGACGGAGGCGTACGGCGCGAGGGATCCCGCGAGTCACGCCTTCCGGGGAGTGACGGCCCGGAATCGCTCGATGTTCGGCGACCCGGGAACGCTCTACGTCTACCGGATCCACCAGGTCCGTTGCGCGAATCTGACGACCCGACCGGGACAGGCGGTGCTCCTTCGGGCCGCCGAGCCCGCCACCGAGGGGCTCACCGACCCGCGGGGGCCGGGACGCCTGTGCCGGGCGTTTGGTATCACAATCGACGACGACGGCGACAGCGCGGTCACCGGCGCCCGGTTCCGCGTGGTGCCCGGTCCGTCGGCCCGTGGTCCGGTCGTCACGGGTGCGAGGCTGGGAATCCGCTGGGCCCGAAGTCGACGGTGGCGGTTCGCCCTCGCTCGGAATCGCTGGGTCTCGTCTCCGCGGCCCCCCGGGTGGTCCGGGTGAAGGCCGGTCCACTCAACGGAGCTTCGCCCAATCGTATCGCCGGAGGTGGGCGGTCCGACCGAAGCCACAGGAGGAGCAGACCCGCCGCTGTCGATGGAACGAATGGCGGCCGCACCGACGGCAGCGGAAATGAACGATCTTGCCGCCCGCACTGGACGGTGTGCCCTTGGACATGGGTCCCTCCGGGTCGTGGGGCGGAGCTTACGGGGAGATGAAGATGACGCTATCGCCCCGGACGAACGTGACGCCGGGCCGGGGGGTCGGATTCTGCCCCTCGGCATCGTGCTCCTCCGCCGACGAGAGGAGGAGGTTCAGGTGCTGGTCGAACGACTCCAGCGTTCCCCGGATCCGGCGGCCCCCCCGGAGCTCGACGAGCACCGGTTTGTGAAGGCTCTCCTGGAGCAGGTCTAGCGGCTTCATCGGGAGAGCGGTCGAAGGCGGGGGACCGCTCTTAACATTGGCCGGGGCCGTTCGGCGCCCGATCCCGTAGAGAGGAGCGCCGGGGAAACTCGGAACCTCGAAGGTCCGGCGCGGCGGCCAGCCTTTTTGGGGCCTGCCGGCGTCCCGACCGGCCGTGCCGCGCGCGTCGCCCCGGTCCGTCGCGGCGCTCATCGCTCGTTATGGCGTCCGGGTCCTCGACGCGACGACCCCTGCCGAGATCGCCCGCGAGGTCGAGCAGACCGACTCGGACCCCGAAGGCGTCGGGATCATGACTCGGAAGGGTCAGACGGTCTTGGTCCGTCTCAACGGAATTTCCCTCAAGGCCGCTCCGCTACTGAAGCAAGAGATGCTCGCCCTCGGCGCCGATTCGGCCCACGCGAAGGGCGTCGCCGACCTATCGGTGGAGCAGAGCGCCGTCGTCCTGCTGGGGACCCCCGGCCAGTACGCCCACCTCCTCCCGAAACTGCGCCGGCAGCCGTTCCAACTCAAGGCGGTCGCGGAGGCGCTCCAGGCCGTCTTGGAGAATCATGCCCGAGCGGCCCCGCGTCCTCTGCGGGGACTTCATCGGTCGATCACGCTCGGGAATACGACCTCGGTGATGGGGGTGTTGAATGTTACGCCCGACTCGTTCAGCGACGGCGGACGTTTCGACCGGCCGGAGACCGCGATCGCCCGGGGTCTCGAGATCGAGCACGAGGGGGCCCACCTCCTCGACCTCGGCGCGGAATCGAGCCGCCCCGGCGCTCGACCGATCTCGGCGGAGCAGGAGCTCGAGCGTCTCCGGACCGTGCTCCCGGCCCTCCACGACCGGCTCACGATCCCGATCTCCGTCGATACCCAGAAGGCGGAGGTCGCCCGGGTCGCTCTCGACCTCGGCGCCGACCTGATCAACGACGTGTCGGGGCTCCGGGACCCCGACATGCGCCGGGTCATCGCCCGTTCCGGCGCGCCCGCTGTGATCGTGCACATGCGGGGGACCCCCGCGACGATGCAGGAGAACCTGGGGTACGGGGAGCTCCGCACGGAGGTGTACGGCGCGCTCGCCCGGTCCATTGCGGACGCCGTCGCGGACGGGATCGCCTCCGGCCAGCTGCTCGTCGACCCCGGCCTCGGGTTTGGAAAGTCGGCGGAACAGAACCTCGAGCTGTTGCATCACCTCGGGGAGTTCCGGAGCCTCGGCCCACCCGTCGTCGTCGGCGCCTCTCGGAAGGCGTTCCTTGGCCGGGCCACAGGGGAGAAGGGGGTGGAAGCCCGGGTCGAGGCAAGTCTCGCCGCCGCCGTCCTCGCGGCCCTCGGGGGCGCGTCCGTGGTGCGAGCCCACGATGTGGCTCCGACGGTGCGGGCGCTCGCGGTCGCCGATGCGGTCCGGCTCGGCCGATTCCTCAGCGGTCAGGCCGACGGGGAGGACGAAACGGTCGGCTCCTCCTCCTCGATCACCAAGGGCCCCACGTAGTCGCAGTCGAGGCAGTGATACAACTGGCCCAGGATCAGACCGCCCTCGAACACGAGGTGGGTCGAACGACACTGGGGACAGCGTCGGATGATCTTACCCCGGGGCCGTCGTCGCTTCGTCGCCGTCCTCCGCTCCGTCCTCGTCGGGGCCCTCGGGGGTTGTCGTCGCATTCGCCGTTCGGGGGGAGCCGGCATCCGGTGGCGAGCCGCCCGGCGCGGGGGCGTCGGCGGTCTCCCCGGGCGGCACGAGGGCGACCGCGTCCCGCACGGTGTCCCCCTCCTCGAGCCGAATGACCCGGACCCCGAGGGTGTTCCGGCCCTGAGCACGGATCCCTTCGATCGGCGCGCGGATCGTCACGCCGCGTTGGGTGGTGACGAGCAGCTCCTGATCGTCCCTCGTCGGAAGGACGGCAACGACCTGGCCGTTCCGGCCCCCGGTGCGGATCGTCCGGACGCCCTTGGCCCCCCGGTGCGTGCGGCGGTACTCCTCCGTCTCGCTCCGCTTTCCGAAGCCCGTGGACGTGAGGGAGAGCAGGTACGGGAACGCCGGGCTCGCGACGGTCATCGAGACGACCTGGTCGTCCGTTTCGCCGGAGAGCCGGGCGCCGATGACCCCGTAGGTGGCCCGGCCCATCCGACGGATCTCGCCCACGGGGAACCGGACGAGCTGGCCCGAGCGGGTGGCCAGGAGGATCTCCACGGTCTCGTCGGCGATCAGCTGCACGTCCACGAGGGCGTCGGTCTCCTCGAGGAGGACGGCCTGGATGCCGTTGGTCCGGATGTTCTGGAACTGCTCGAGGCCGGTCCGCTTCACGAGGCCGGCGCGCGTCGCGAAGACGAGGTCGCCGGTCTGCCCGAGGTCCCGGGCCAGGAGCAGGGTCTGGATCTTCTCGCCGTCCTTGAGCTTCGGCAGGAGGTTGATGATCGCCTTCCCCTTGGAATGTCGGCTGCCCTCGGGCATCTCGTACGTTTTGAGCCGGTAGACGCGGCCGAGCGTCGTGAAGAACAGGATGTTGTCGTGCGTGCGGCCCACGAACGTGCGCGTGACGAAGTCCTCCTCCTTGGTCTCCATCTGGATGAGGCCCTTCCCACCCCGCCGCTGTCGCCGGTAGCTGTCGAGCGGCAGGCGCTTGATGTAGCCGTCATGGGTGACGAGGACGACGACGTCGGTGTCGGGGATCAGGTCCTCGAGCGTGCGTTCGGTGAAGCCGGGAACGATCGTCGTGCGGCGCGCGTCCCCGAACCGGCGCTTGATGTCGTGGAGTTCCTCGACGATGAGCCCATCGAGCTCGTGGGGGGAGGCGAGGATCGCCTTCAGGCGGGTGACGAGCGCCTCCTTCTCCTTCGTCTCTTTTTCGACGGACTCGCGCTCGAGCTGCGTGAGCCGGGCGAGGCGCATGTCGAGGATCGCCTTGGCCTGCTCCGTGGAGAGCAGGAATTTTCCCATGAGGGAGGTCGAGGCGGCCTCGGCGTCCTTCGACCGACGGATGATCCGTATCACCTCGTCGATGTGGTCGATTGCGATAAGGAATCCCTCGAGCAGGTGGAGCCGTTCGAGGGTCTTGGAGAGGTCGAACGTGGTCCGCCGGCTGAGGATATTGCGCCGGTGGGCGAGGTGGATCTCGAGCAGCTCCTTGAGTCCCAGGACCTTCGGGCGGCCACCGACCAGGCAGAGATTGATCACGCCAAAGGTCGTCTCGAGCGGGGTGTGCTCGTAGATCCGGTTGAGGACGATCTCGGCCGGCACGTCGCGCTTCAGCTCCACGACGATCGACATGCCGTTCCGGTCGGACTCGTCGCGCAGGTCGGAGACGCCGTCGATGCGCTTGTCGCGCACGAGGTCGGCCATCAACTGGAGCAGCTGGGATTTGTTCACCTCGTACGGGATCTCGGTGATGACGATCTCGTCCCGGCCGTCGCGCTCGCGGACCTCGGCTTTGCCCCGGGTGCGCAGGAGCCCCCGACCGGTCGCGTAGGCGTCCCGGATACCGGAGTTGGCGGCGAGCAGGCCGCCGGTCGGAAAATCGGGTCCGGGCACGACGCGCAACAGGTCGTCGAGCGAGGCGTCGGGGTCGCGGAGGAGGAGAAGGAGCGCGTCGGTGATCTCGGAGAGGTTGTGGGGCGGCATGTTGGTCGCCATGCCGACGGCGATCCCGGCCGACCCGTTGACGAGGAGATTCGGGATCTTGGAGGGGAGGACCAGGGGTTCCTGGAGCGAACCGTCGAAGTTGTCCCCCCACTCGACGGTCTCCTTCTCGATGTCGAGCAGGAGCTCCTCGGCGAGGGCGGAGAGCCGGGCCTCGGTGTACCGCATCGCCGCCGGCATGTCTCCGTCGACGGAGCCGAAGTTTCCCTGTCCGTCGATGAGCAGGTAGCGGAGCGAGAAGGTCTGGGCCATCCGGACCAGGGCGTCGTAGACCGCCATGTCGCCGTGGGGATGGTACTTGCCGAGGACGTCGCCCACCATGCGCGCGGACTTCCGGTAGGCCTTGTCGTGCGTGACGCCGCCGTCCCACATCGACCAGAGGATGCGACGGTGCACCGGCTTGAGCCCGTCCCGGCCGTCCGGGAGGGCGCGACCGACGATGACGCTCATCGCGTAGTCGAGGTACGACTTGTGCAGCTCCTTCTCCACCGAGTGGTCCGTGATGTGGTCGACGACCGTCGACGGATCGGCGGGAGGGAGCTTGTGGGCCGGGGCGCTCATCGATGGTTCTCCTCCGGCGCGGGGAGTTGCGTAGCGATGATTCGATCGGCCTCTTGAAGGAATTCTTCCTCTCGATCCACGGGAATCGTCGCCCCGCTGGCGACGCGATGGCCGCCGCCCTCGCCGCCCACCTTGGCCGCCGCCTCCCGGCAGGCCGTTGCGAGGTCCAGCCCGCGACCGACCAACCAGGTCGTCCCGCGGGACGACACCTTCGTCGAGCCGTCACTGCGCGAAAGCACGAAGACGGGCCGATACGGGTCGAGGAAGTAGGTGATCGCCAGGCCCGCCTGGGTGCCGGCGAGGGTCAGCTCGGGGCTCTGGAACCATTGGATCGACGCGAGCTGGCAGGGGCGTTCGTCCTCCAGCCGCCGCAGGCCCCGGAGGACGCCGCTCTGCCAGCTCTCCCAGAAGTCGCGGCATTTGTGGCCCGCGTCCGGATCGCCGAAGGCGAGCGCCACGCCGACCCCCGGCTGTCCGGCCCGGCCCGCGGCGTTCTGGAGCTGGGAGAGCTCCTCCGCGTCCACGGTTTCTCCGGGGAAGTTCCAACGCTCGGTCATCACCCGTTCGCAGAACTCGGGACGGGCGCCTTGCTGGGCCAATTGGCCGGCCAGCGCCGCAGTCAATCGGTCCCGGTCGCCCGTCTCCAACGCGTCCAGGGTCCGGTCGGCCGAGATGCCGAGCCGACCGACGAATTCGCTCGCGGCCTCCGGGCGCCCCGATAGACCGACGAAATACGGGTCGATGCTAGCCTCGAGGCCGGCCGCCACCGTAGCTCCGCGAAGAACGAGCTCTGTGCGCTCGGTCAACAGCTGTCGATGGAGCGCTTCCCGAACCAGGGTGCCGTTGAGACCCCGGAAGCCGCCCACGTGCTGCCGGTCGTGGATCGCCCCCGAGAGCGCCCAGGGAACGTTGTCCCAGTTCTTGGGGTCGAGGAAAATCGTGAACAGCCAGGAGAGCGTAGAGGCGCACATCTCGGTCATGCCATCGACGCCCCAGTCGAGCGGGTTGACGAACGCGACGTGGGGTGGGCAAGAGGGCGGCGTGGGAGAGCCGGGATACGTGTGGTGGTCGAGGACGATCACCGGGAAGCGATGCGCGGCGTACGACTCGGGCCAGCTCGCGCCCGTGTCCGTCACGATCACCGGCCCAGGAGTTGCGTGGAGCAGTTCCTCGATCCGGGCCCGTTCGACGCCCTTCAGGGCGGTGGTCTGGAACCCGTATCCCAGTCGCCGGAGGCCGCGGACCAACGCCGAAGCCGCCCCGATGCCGTCGCCGTCGTAGTGGTAGATAACGCGCCAGCGTCCGGGAGTGGCGAGCAGGAGCTCGCGCGCCCGGGTGAACTCCTGGGCGTAGAGCGGGTGGGCTACGAAGCCCTCGGGTCCCGAGGGCATCACTCCACCTGGAGGACGGCCTCAGAGGCCGTGTACCGCCAGGTCTCGGGCAGCAGCTTCCGGTCCCGGTAATACCGGGCAAGTCGCCGGATGCGAGACTCGATGAGCGCAAGGCCCCGGTGGTTCGAGCGGTCCTTGGGATGTTCCTTGAGGTGGCGCTGGAGCGTCACGACCCGGCGCAACAGGGCGGCCAGGTCTTCGGGCAACTCGGGGCGCACCCCGCGCTTCGCGAGGAGCGGGACGAGTCGCTCTCCGGTCGCCAGTCGGACGGAGGGGACCCCATACGTGTCGCGTAGAACGGCCCCCACCTGGGCGGCGGACAGCCCTCCTTTGGATAGCTGGAGGGCCTGGTCGGCCACCTCGGCCGGCTCCGGAACGGGCCACGTGGGAGGGAGCGCCGGATACGGCCGGTCGGAGCCGGAACGACCCTTCCGGCCCGAGTGAATGCGCGACACATTCGCCCGAGAAAGGGATGCATATTAGAGCTTGGCGCGAGGCGCTGTCGGCGAGGGTCCGGAGAGCTCACTGGATGCGCGAATCGGAGGCCACAGCCTCGGTGAGGAACCGCTTCCCTTCGGTCGTGATCTGATACCGTTGCGTCACGCTGCGCTGGCGCTGCCACGACGCCTTCGGGTCGGACCGTGTCTCGACCATCTTGTTCCGCAGGAGCAGACCGACGGCGAGGGGGATCTTGACCCGGCCTTGTTTGACGGCCCAGAACTCCTGGAGGCGCTGCTCGAGTTCGGCGAGCTCCATCGCCTGCTCCTCCTCTCGACCCTCGTGGTTCGCCTCGGTCTGGTTTAGCTGGCGGAGTACGGCGAGGAGCGCGGCCCGAATCGGGTCTTGGCGGCCGTCCGGCGCTTGCGTGTCCCAAAATAGCCCGAGTCCCCCTACTTGAACTCCTCTACCGTTCCGGGGTTCGGGGCAGAGCTGCCCAAGTTTTTTCCGGGGCCACCCCGAGGAACGGATACATCTTATGCGAGGGCGTTCCTAGCACTCTACTCCAATGGCGTGCACTTGCCGGCGGATACCCCGCTGCTTGGTATGCAATACCCCGATCCGGGTTCCCCTCTCGGAGCTAGAGAATTCCACCGGCGCATCGGTCCTCATCGACCGGTTCGCCCGTCGAGATTCCTCCGAGGGCCGGGAAGGACTGCGCCGATTGATCCAGGGTTCGTGCACCTGCCCGACATGCGCGACCACGATGCACCACACCCACGAACGGACCTGTGTCGGTTCCGCCCTCGCCACGATGGGGGTGCCGATGCACGAGCGAGAAGTCATTTTGGGCAAGATCTCCTTCCCGGAAGGGTAACACCGGACAGGAAGGCGGGACCGTGCCGACGAAGGAGGAGTTCGTCGTCACTCCGTATGAGGTCAAAGGACACATCGATTACCAGCGTCTGAAGGAGCTGTTCGGGACTCAGGACCTCACGCCGGCGCTGCTCGACCAGATCCGCGTCCGCGCCGGCGGCGAGCTGCATCCGCTCCTGGCGCGTGGGATCTATTTCTCGCATCGGGACCTGGGGGAGACGCTCGACCGGGCGGCTCGCGGGCAACGGTTCTTTCTCTACTCGGGACGCGGGCCGTCGGGGCCGCTCCACACGTCCCATCTCCTTCCGTTCGACCTGTGCCGATGGCTGCAGCAGAAGTTCGACGCGCCGATGTATATCCAGATCACCGACGACGAGAAGTTCTGGGTCCGGGCCGGATTGACCCGCGAGGAGACGTACCGCTGGGGTCTCGACAACCTCGCCGACCTTCTGGCGCTCGGATTCGACCCGAAGCGGACCCGCGTGTTCTTCGACACCCGGTCGATCGGCGCGATGTACCCCCTCGCCGTGGACGTGGCCAAGAAGGTCAACTTCTCCACCGTCAAATCGGTCTTCGGCTTCTCGGCGAGCCAGAACATCGGAGCGATCTTCTACACCGCCCTCCAGAGCGTGCCCTGCTTCTGGCCCTCGTGGTACGCCGGCCGCGCCATCCCCTGCCTGATCCCGTGCGGCATCGACCAGGACCCCCACTTCCGAGTGACCCGGGACCTCGCCGAGAGCCTCGGCTATCCGAAACCCGCCCTCCTCCACTCGGTCATGTTGCCCGGCCTCCTCGGAGAGCGGGTCATGTCCACCACCGGCGACTCGAAGGACAATGCGATCTTTCTCGACGACCGGCCGAAGGAAGTGGAACGCAAGATCAAGAACGCGCTCACCGGAGGGCGAGCCACGGTGGAGGAGCAACGGCGCTTGGGGGCCGTGCCCGAGATCTGCTCGGTGTGGGCGCTGTGGCGGGCGAAATTCGCCCGCGACGACGCGGAGTTCGACGAGGTCACCCGAGGCTGCCGGTCGGGCGAGTTGCTCTGCGGGGACTGCAAGTCGCGCGTGCTGGTCCGGGTACAGGACTTCCTATCGGAACACGCCAAGCGGAAAGAGGCGGTCCGGGCGACCGCCGAGTCCCTGATCATTGAAGGCGGCGAACGCTCGGACGGTTCCGGTCCGGTCGTTCGCGGCGAAATACCGCTCCCGTGAGGCCCGACCCGCGCGCGGGTCGCCCCGGTCTCAGCCGACGCCTGTGAGGGGGTCGTCCGGGCCCGTGGGAGTGGGCCGTTGGGGGGGTCGGATCGGTGAGTCGGGCGAAATTTCAAAAGTCCGGGCGCCGGGAAGTTCCTCTTCGGGCCCGCCCGCGGTCGAGGTCAGGAGCTGGAGCATCGGGCGGAACATCGAGTGGCGCGCCCTCTCCGGATCCACTTCGTAGCCACGTTCGTAGGCGGCGACGGCCTCTTCCACTTCACCGAGGGTCAAGAGCGACAAGGCCAGCGAGAGCCAGCTCTCGGCCTCCTTCGGCCCTTCCCTCTCTCCGGGCTCCGACAGATGGTCGTCTCCGTGTCCGCGCGAGGCCCGGACGGGGCGTCCAGCGCCCGCGATGTCCCGCGAGAGAATGAGGGCCCGTTCGAAGGCGGCGGCGCTTCCCTCCAGATCGCCGGCCTCCGCCAACGCAACTCCGAGGCGGTGCCAGGCGGAGAGGTCGCCGGGCATCAGCGCCGCGGCGTGGCGCAGCGTTTCGGCGGCCCGGGGCCAATCCGCTTCGAGGCTCTGGGCGATGCCGAGATGGAACCAGCATTCCCCGTTCGTCGGGGCGATATCGAGGGCGCGTCGCAGGGCCTGCTCGGCTTCGGGCGCGCGTCCGATGTGGGCGAGGGAGATCCCCAGGTAGGACCAGGCGCGGGCGTGATGGGGGTCGCCGAGGAGAACCTCCTCGAACACCTTCGCCGCCCGGGGGTACTCTTTGCGGGCGAAGAGCTCGAGGCCGACATCGAACTCGCGCGTCAAGAATCCATCCGGCCGCGACTCTCCCTCGGGGGGGGAAAAACCTAGTGTTCGAGGGGAATCGCTCAACGGGCCCGTCGTTCGAGCGGCATGTGACAGCCTCTCGCGGCGTCCGGCTCCTTAAATACACCGGCTGGGTCCATCGACTCGAAGAAGTCGGTACCCTCAGCCCATTGAGCCGTCGCCGTCAGAAGCCTACTTTTCGTGGGACGTTGACGCCCGACAGCTGCGTGAGTCGCGGGGATTGGCTTCCCGACAAAGAAAACGCGAAACGCGAAAAGAAGGCGACAGAGAAATGGCAGACAAACCCCTGACAAAAGTGCGAGACCTGACACCGAGCTCGAAGCAAGTCAACGTCCACGCGAAAGTGGTCAACGTTGGCGAAGCGAAGCAGGTAATGGGAAAGTACGGCGACCCTCGAAAGGTGGCCGAAGCGGTCATCGGCGATGACACGGCGGTCATCACGTTGTCCCTGTGGAACGAACAGATCGGCTCGATCGCGAAGGATGAGAACATCCTGATCGATAACGGGTACGTTTCCCTCGTCCGAGGCCACATGCGCCTCAACGTGGGCCGGTATGGCGCGCTCTCCAAGTCCAACGAGGACATCGCGACGGTCAACCAGCAGCTCGACATGAGCCAGCAGGAATTCGAGACCGAGCGGCGATCCTACGGCGGCGGCTTCCGTGACCGGGGCTCCGGTGGCGGAGGCGGCAGCTACGGCGGCAGCTCCCGATACGGGGGCGGCGGCGAGAGCGGTGGCGGTGGCGGCGGCGGTGGCGGCCGCGAACGCTCCGAGAGCTACAAGCGGTACTGAGCCGGCGGTCTGCCGGATTCACCCCGGGTCTGCTTCACGGCAGACCCGAACCCTTTTCGGCTCTTTTTCTCGACACGCCCTTAAATAGCGCCCCTCGGTTCCCCCCTCGGTTTCCATGGTCGACGAGAAAAGCCGACAGCTCACGCTGTTCGTCCAGAGCAAGAAGGTCGTCACCAGTTTCTATCGTCCGTCCGCGGCCCGGATGATGACCACCCCCGAAGCCAGCGACACGTCCTCGAAGGTGGGGGGCGACGAGGGGGCCGGCTCCGCGGAGGAGGCCTACTTCCTGTCGGACGACCAGGCGCACGCCCTCGCGATGGCCGAGGAGACGGCCGCCCGCCGGGGGTACCGGATCCGGGTCGTCGACGTCGGCAAGGCCGGCATATTCACGAAGCTCGTCGCGGAGCACCTGCGCGGAGTCGAGCGGTTCCCGGTGCTGATCGGAGCGACGGGCCAGCGGTTGGAAGGCACGGAGTCGTTCTCGGAGGAGCGCCTCTGCGACCTGATGCCGACCGAGATGTTCCGTCTCCGGGCCTTCACCTACGTCAAGGTGCGCGGCGGCGACCTCGACCGGATCCGCGACATCGTCCTCGCCTACCCCGAGGTCCGGGAGCTCCACCTGCTCACCGGGGATTGGGACGTGTTCATCGTGTTGGAGTTCAAGGAGGCGCACACCCGGAAGCGCCAGGTGCTTCAGTTCGTCACGGAGAAGATCCGGGGCCTTCCGGAGGTCGTCGACACCAGCACCCTGGTGCCGGAGTACTCCGTATCGAAATTCCCGATGCAGCCGGCCCGCTCCGGGCCCGGCTCCCCCGCCGGCTGAAGCGACGGACTACCCCGGCCGCGCCGGCGTCGTGATCCGCAGTCGGACGCCGACGCTCGCCGTGGGGGAGGCGACCGGAGGAGCCCCGTGCATCCCGTACGCCGGCTCGACGGCGAGCGCATGCCCTTGCATCCACGCCAGTCCCTCGACGTACGCCTGGAAGACCTCGAGGCTCGTGAAGAGCGGCACGCCGAGCTCGACCGCCCGCCGGCGGAGGACGTACTCGTCCTCGAGCATCCGTTCGAGTTTCTCCTGGGAGAGCGACAAGGGCACGTTGAGCACGATCGAGACCTGGTCGTCGGCGAGCGCTTCGAGGATGTTCGGGTGCCGGTCGGGTTCGCTGACCTTGTAGAGCACTTTCACATCCGCGAAGCCGGCCTGCGAGAGATACGCCCAAGTGTCCTCCGTGGCCGCGAGTCCGAAGCCGAGACCGGCGAGCCGCTCCACGGCGGGGAGCATCTCCGCCTTGAGGACCGGGCCGCCGACCGACACGAAGGCGCGACCCCCGGCGCGGGGGGGGACCCAGCCGGCGGCGAACAGTCCCCGCATCAGCGCATCCGGGAACGTCGAGCCAAAGCACGCGACCTCCCCGGTCGATTGCATCTCGACCCCGAGCAGCGGGTCCGCGCCGACGAGCTGCAGGAAGGAGAACTGAGGCACCTTGACCCCCCACCGGTCGGGGGGAGGGGGGGACCACCCGGTCTGGTGAAGTTGGCCCCCGAGGAGGGCCCGCGCCGCCTCGGCGATAAGGGGAAGGCCCGTGAACTTCGACAGAAACGGAAGGGAGCGGCTGGCGCGAAGGTTGAGCTCGATGATCTGGAACTCGCCATCCTTCACGAGGTACTGGATGTTGAAGGGGCCGCGGATCTTCAGAGAACGGGCGATCTGCTCCGCCGCGCGGACGAGCTCTTCCTGCACCGCGACGGGGGTGCGTCTCGGAGGGATCGAAAAGATCGCGTCGCCGGAGTGAACCCCGGCCCGCTCGACGTGTTCCAGGACCCCGGCCACGAGCACGCGCTCGCCGTCGGAGATCGCGTCCAGCTCGAGCTCGTCCGCCCCTTGCACGAATTTCGTGACCACGACCGGATGTTCGGGGGAGATCCGGACGGCTTCATCCAGGAACCGGGAGAGGTCCGGACGGCCCCAGATGACCCGCATCGCTTGGCCGCTGAGCACGAACGACGGCCGCACCAGCACCGGATACCCCACCTCGTCCGCGAAAGCGGAAGCCTCCTCCAGGGTCGTAAAGGCCCTCCAGGCCGGTTGCGGGATCCCCAGCCGCTCGAGGAGCCGGGCGAACTGGGAGCGGTCCTCGGCCGTCTCGATCGCCTCGGGAGAGGTTCCGAGCACCGGTAGTCCGGCTCGTTTCAGGCTGGGGGTCAGGTTCTGGGCGAGCTGGCTTCCGACGCAGGTAACAACTCCCCGGAACCGCTCCAAGTCGAAGAGGTCCTGGACCCGTTCGAGGGTGATCTCCTCGAAGTAGAGCCGGTCCGACCGGTCGTAGTCCGTCGAGACGGTCTCGGGATTCGAGTTCAGGATCGAGACCGAGGGGATCCCCTCCGTCTTGAGGCCAGCGACGAGGTTCGTCGTCGACCAATCGAACTCGACGCTTGAACCGATGCGATAGGGGCCGGCTCCGAGGACGAGCACGCTCCCGGGGGGCGACGGGGTCACATCGTCGGAATCGGCCCGGTAGGTCAGGTAGAGATAGTTCGTCCGGGCCGGCCATTCCCCGGCGAGCGTATCGATCATCCGGGCCCGGGGTCGGATGCCGAGCTTCGTGCGTCGGGCCCGCACGGCCGCTTCGGCGTGACCGGTGATACGGCCGATCGCCCGATCCGAGAAGCCCTGCTCCTTCGCCTGGCGCATCAGAGGACGGGCGAGGGTCCGGCTCCGACCGCGCCGGAGGTCGGCACTCGTGCGGACGATGTCGTCGAGCTGTTCCACGAACCAGGGGTCGATGGCGGAGAGTCGAGAGATGCGGTCGACCGACGCCCCCGCCTGGAGCGCCTCGAGCACGCGGAAAAGTATCTCCGGTCCCGCCTGCCGAAGCTCGGGCTCGATCTCGGCCAGCGGGCGCGCGGCCTCCGGAGGAACGAGGTCCATCGTCGGGTCGGTCATCCGGACCGCCTTCTGGACCGCTTCGGGAAACGACGCCCCGATGCCCATGACCTCGCCGACGGATTTCATCGACGGGCCGAGCCGGCGGTCGGCCCGGGCGAACTTGTCGAGGTCCCAGCGAGGGAGCTTCACCACGATGTAGTCGAGCGAGGGCTCGAAGCAGGCGGTCGTGACCCCGGTGACCCGGTTCTTGAGCTCCGGGAGAGTGTAGCCCAGGGCGAGTTTGGCCGCCACGTAGGCCAGCGGGTATCCGGTCGCCTTGCTCGCGAGCGCGCTCGAGCGCGAGAGGCGCGCGTTGATCTCGATCGCGTAATACTCCTCGCCGGCCGGATGGAGTGCGAACTGGATGTTGCACTCCCCGATGATGCCGACCTCTTCCGCCGCCCGGAGGGCGGCCTGGCGGAGGAGCTGGTACTCGGAGTCGTTGAGGGTCTGGGAAGGAGCGACGACGATGTTGTCGCCAGTGTGTACGCGCATCGCGAGCACGTTCTCCATGTTGCACACCGTCAGGGCGTTCCTTTTCCGGTCGCGGACGATCTCGTACTCGATCTGTTTGAAGTCCCCGACGTAGCGCTCGAGGAGGATCTGGCCCACGGGGGACAGCCGCAGACCCCGCTCGGCGATCTCGCGTACTCCGGCCCGGTCGAGCGCCACCCCGCTGCCCTTGCCGCCCAAGGTGTACGCGACCCGGATCATGACCGGGAGCCCGAGCGTCTCCGCCGCGGCCACGGCCTCCTCGACGGAGTAGACGGCGCGGCTGGGCAGCACCGGTACCTTCGCCCGGCGCATCGCCTCGACGAACCGGGCCCGATCCTCCGTATCCCGGATCCCCTTGAGCGGTGTGCCGAGAATCCGGACCCCCGCCCGTCGATACGCGCCCCGGTCGGCGAGCCGGATCCCACAGTCGAGGGCCGTCTGACCTCCGAAGCTGAGCATCACCCCATCGGGTCGCTCGGCCTCGAGGATGGGTTCCACGAACTCGGGGCGCACCGGTTGCAGGTAGACCGTTCCGAGCTTGGGAGGATCGGTCTGGAGCGTGGCGATGTTGGGGTTGACCACTATCGCATAGACGCCCTCTTCCTCGAGGGCGCGGAGGCATTGACTGCCCGAGTAGTCGAACTCGCCGGCTTCGCCGATCTTGAGGGCCCCCGAACCGAGGACGATGACCTTCTCGAATCGACGGCGTTTCATCGACTCTTCCGCCGGACCCGGTCCGCGAACCGGTCGAACACGAACCCCGCTTCCTGGGGTCCTGGGTGCCCTTCCGGGTGCCCCTGCAACGCGAGGATCCGGCCCTTGCGGTCCCGCAATCCCTCCAAAGTGCCGTCGTCCGGGTTCGTGGCCCAAGGGAGCAATCCCGAACCACGTAGGGAATCGGGCGACACGGCATACCCGTGGTTCTCGCTGACGATCATCGCCCGGCCATCGGGAAAGCAGACGGTCTTGTTCTGGCCCCGGTGTCCGTACTTGAGCTTGAACGTCCGTCCCCCGCGGGCGAGGGCCAGCAGCTGCGCCCCGAGACAGATTCCTAGGACCGGCAGCTCGGACTTGGAGACCCGCTCGATCTCGGCGATCGCTCCGGTGAGGCGTTCCGGGTCCCCCGGTCCGTTGCCCACGACCAGGCCCTCCACGCGACGGCCGTCCCACCGTTCCGGCACCGGTGCGTCGTAGGGAAGTCGAAGGACGCGGAAGCCCCGGTCGAGCACCGCGCGCAAGATGCTCGCTTTTACCCCACAGTCCTGCACGGCGATGAGCGGGGCGGAGGGCTCTCCATACACCGCGGGACGCCTCACCGAGACGTGGGCCATGTAGTCCTCGTCGGCGTAGGCGGGTGCCTGGCGGATGCGTCGGGCCAGCTCCTCGTCCGAGGGCGCGGTTTCCCCGACGTGCAGGGCCCCCCGAACGACGCCCTCGGCGCGGAGATGCTCGGTCAACCGTCGGGTGTCGACGCCGGCGATGCCGGGAACGTTCGATTCCTCGAGCCACTCTTCGACGCGTCGGCGGGATTGCCAGTGGCTCGGGGTCGTGAGGCCACGGACGACGAGGCCCCGGATCTGGAGCTCCGTCGATTCGAGGAAACGCGGGAGCCCCCATTCATCTCGGGCGGAAGTGGAGGGCACGCCGTAGTTCCCGATCAGCGGGTAGGTGAAGGTCAGGATCTGGCCCCGGAACGACGGATCCGTGAGCGATTCGGGGTATCCCACCATTCCGGTCGTGAACACGACCTCGCCGACCACGGAGGTCGACGCCCCGAAGCCGACGCCGTCGAATCGAGTACCGTCCTCGAGAAACAAGGTCCCCCGCCGGCGCGGCGATTTGGACGCCGACCTTCCGCGCGTGGTAACCCAAAGTCGAACCAGAAACGTTGGCGTGATAACCCTTGCTGGGCGGGAACTCCCGTTCGCGGTCCGTCCCTCCCCCGTCGGCCCGTCGGGAACTCCGGAGGGGCTTGCCCCGACGACCCTCGCCCGTCAAATCCCCCCCGGGCTCTCGAAGGCAAAGATGCCCGGTTTCCCTCGGCTCCAGGAGGCCTACGACTTCGTCATCGTCGGGGGGGGTCACGCCGGGCTCCAGGCCGGCCTGAAGGCAGCGTTGCTCCACTTCTCCGCGGTAGTAATCGACCGGGGACCGAAGTACAGCCGGTCGTACTACTCCCCTCGGATGGACAATATCCCCGGGTTCCCGGAAGGGATCTCCGGCCACGAACTCCTCGACCGCCAGATCACCGCGCTACGGCAGCACGAGGACCGGGTGACCTATGTCACCCCGGCGCGCGCGTCGGCGGCCCGTCGGACCGAGAGCGGCTTCGAGGTCGACTTCGAGTGGCTCAAGCAACCCCGGAAGGTCCGCGGAAAGACATTGATCCTGGCCCCGGGGGTCGTGGACCGCATCCCGGCGGTCGAGGGGAAGATCGAACCGATCTTCCCGTGGGCGAATCAGGGCCTGGTCCTCTTCTGCGAGCTCTGCGACGGTCACGACCTGCCCGGGAAGACCGTGGCGATCTTGGGCGCCACCCGCTTCACCGTAAACCTCGCCCTGGAACTGCAGCATTTCGGGCCGGCATCGATGGAGATCCTGACGCACGGGGAACTCTTCCTCGGGGGCGAGCCGGCGGCAGAACGAGCGGAACTGGAGCGACAGCTCCGGACGGCCGGGATTCCCTGGCTTGAATCGGAGATCGTCAAGTTCGAGGGAATTCGGGAGAAGAACTTCACCGTGAAGTTCGCGGATGGTACGACTCGGACATTCGATCTAGGGTTCTCCGGGTTGGGTTGGTATGACATGCACGGCGACCTGCCCCATCAGCTCGGTGCCGCGTTCGACCCCGACGGGTACGTCCAGACCGACGAGGACGCCCGGGTGCTGTCGGCGGAGACCGGATCCCCGATCCCGGGGCTCTACTGCGTGGGGGACCTGCGGTCCGGGTGGAACCAGATCCCCGAGGCCTGGGCGACGGCGGAGCGCGCCGTCATCGACGTGTTCGCGCGGCTTGCCTAGCGCGGACCGCTCGCCGGCATCGGCGGAGCTGACCTACCGTGGCCCGCCGGCGGCCGGGGGACCCTTACGCCGAAGAACCCGGCGAGCTCGGTCAGGTCCTGCGCGACGGCGCTGGCCCCATGTGCCTTGAAACGGTCGGTGTCGACGAAGAGCGGGTCGTGGGGGGGAAGGAGCACCCCGTAAAACCGGACCCGGGCCGCCACCGCGCACTCGCAGTCGAGCAGTTGGTCGCCCACGAGCACGGCTCGGTCCGGGGGCACGCCCATCGTATCCAGCAGGAGACGGAGCGCTTCGGGGGAGGGTTTGACCGGCCCGGGGGAGCTGCGGCTTCGAAGGAAGGGGAAGTACGGAGAGAGCCCGGTCTTGAGGAGCGCCGAGCGGGCGAAGTGCTCCGAGCTCCGAGTCAGGAGGCCCAGACGGAAGCCCTGGTCGTTCAGCGCCTGGAGCACGGGTCCGGCGTTGGGCGTGGCCCGGGTCCGCGGCAGCGCCTCCATCTCGATGGTGTCGATCGCCTGGTTGACCTCCTTCTCGAACCGGAAGACTTGCCCCTCGGGCAGCCCCTCGCGCTCGAGGATCGCCGTGGCGTCTCGGAGGAGTCGTGCCACCGTTTCGGTGATCGAGAGTCGACCGGGGGGGACCCCGTGCCGTTCGGCCAGCTGTACGACGGTCTTGCGGAGCCGAGGGAAGTCGTGTTGACTGTCGACCAGGGTTCCGTCGAGGTCGAATACGACGCCGAGGGCGGGCTCGATGAATGGGGGTGGCGCGCTGGAAGCAGCCATGGAGGTATTCCTGCGACGGAAGCCGGCGCTTCTCGGCCTAAGGATTTGGGTGCATGCGAATGCGGAGGCACCGCCCGAGGACGGGGGCGTTATAGGGAGTCGGGAGTCGCCGACGGGGCGGAGCGACCTGCGATGGAACTCGTGATCGTCCGCCACGGACCCGCCGCCGGCCGGGACCCCTCCCGGTGGCCGGACGACCGGCAGCGCCCGCTGTCTCCGGAGGGGATGCGCGCCACTCGAAGGGCGGCCAAGGGACTAGCGACGCTGCGCCCTACCGTGGACAAGATTATCACCAGCCCGGCGACCCGGGCCCTCACGACGGCCGAGATCGTCCGGGAGGCGCTGGGGGTGACCTCGGCGTTGGAGACGTGGGACGAGCTCGAACCCGAGGCCGCCCCGGGTCCGGTGCTCGAGCGATTGCAACGGCTGTCCCGGAAACGGGGACTGGTGCTCGTCGGGCACGAACCGACCCTGGGTGAGCTGGTGGGCCTTTCCGTGACCGGCGAGTCGGTCCCGGTCACCCGGTTCTCGAAGGCAGGGGCGGCTCAGATCACGTTTCCGAAGGAACCCCGCCCCGGGGCGGCCGAAATCGACTGGGTGCTCACCCGGAAACAGCTCGAGCGGCTCGGCTAACTGTTGCCGGTCGTCACGGCGCCAAGGCCCGAGACCTCGGCCTCGGGAGTCGGGTGGGGAGGGATCTCCCCCGCGATCTCGACCCGGACCCGCTTCCCGAAGAGCGCGGCCACGAGCGCTTTCACGTCGCGATGGACCTGGAACGGCGTCCGGTTCGCGTCGACCCGTTGGAATCCATACGTGCGGGCCATCCAGTCGAATTCCTTCTTGAGGAGGGCCTGATAGGCCGAGAAGCTCTCGAATCGGTCGCGCGAGAGGGAGAGGTCCATTCCGCTCTCCCAGTAGTCGAGGGAACCGTACTTCGCGATCGCCCGATGGAGGAGGATATCGGGGCGGGCGTCGAGAAAGACGATCAGGTCGGGTTCGAAGGCGAACGAGTAGAGCTGCTGCGCGTACTCCCGCGAGGCGCCCCGGACAATCGCCCGGGCCATGAGCGTGTACGTGTATCGGTCGGCGAGCACCGTGCTCCCCGCCGCGAGCGCCGGTAGAATCTTGTTCTCGAGCTGGTCGGCGAAGTCCGCGGCATAGAACAGCGCCATCGTCGTCGCGCCGAGCGTATGGCCCCGCTTCGCCCGGTCGATCGGCTTGCTCACGAGCGTCGACCGCCGGAGGCCGGTGTCCACCACGGGATGCCCCTGGATCTCGAGCCACTCGCGCAGGAGCTCGACCTCGGTCGTCCGGCCCGACCCGTCCGCGCCCTCGACGACGATCAGGTGGCCGGGAAGTTCCCGCTTGGGGAGATTCGGGATCCGGGTACCGTACGTGCTAACCATGGACGAGCATCTCCATCTTAGGGAAACCGGCGAGTAGAGGCTTGACCTCCGTGCGGACCCGGGCCAGGACCTGCTCGACCGGCTTCGCCGCGTCGATCGGTACCAGGTGGTCGGTCGTGACCAGCTTCTCGTAGCCGCGCCGGAGGGCCGCCTGGAACCGCTGGTAGCTCTCGACGACGTCGTCGGAGAGGTGGAGATCCATGCCGGCCTCGTAGTACGAGATCGGCTCCCGGGAGGCGAGTTTCCGGTCGAGCGAGATCTGCACCGGCACCCGGAAATAGAGCGTCTTGTCGGGGATCGGCGCGAAGGAGTACATCGTCCGGACCCAGGCGGGGTCGCATCCTCGGGCCGCGTCGCGCACAAAGGCGGTGAAGGCATACCGGTCGCATACGACGAAGTACCCCGCGCGCAGCGGGGGCAGGATCTGCCGTTCGAGGCGATCGGCGAAGTCGGTGGCATGGAGCAGGGCGAAGGTCGTGGGGGTCAGCAGGCCTTTCTTCTTCCCGCGGCGGATCACATCGGAGACGAGTTCGGACGAATTCCACTCCGTGAAGAAGACCCGGTACCCCCGGGACTGGAGCCACTTCACGAGGAGACGGGCTTGAGTGGATTTGCCGCTGCCGTCGAGTCCCTCGACGACCAGAAGGCGGCCCCGCGACCCGAAGCCGGTGGGGCTGAGCGGGAGCGGGGCCTTGTCACTCATTCGGGGCCACCAGCTCGAGCTCGAAGACTCGCTCGATCGGTTTGCGGAGGCGTTCGACCGCCCGGGGAGGGACGGTCGTGCCGAGGTGGCGGTGGGGTTCCAGCCGGAGTCGCTGGGAGCCCCGGGGGAGGGACAGGTTGAGCCGGGCGCCCTCGAGGGTTTCGGAGAAGTACACCATCGTCCCGAGTTGCCGGGCCACCTGCAGGTCGTCCGGCGTGAGGACGGTGCGCCACGTCTTCGCCCATCCTTCGGGCAACTCGTCGCCCTCATGAAGATACGCCACCAAGGAGGCGAGGACCGCGTCGCGGACCGTCAACGAGAGATTGGCCATGTTTCGGATGATGTAGGCGGAGTGTTGGGGATGGTGCCAAGCGTCGACGACCGTCCCCACGTCGTGCATCCACGAGGCGACGGAGAGGACGAGTCGGTCGTCGTCGGACCATCCGTACCTTGGGCGCAATCGGTCGAAGAGGGTGAGGGCCAACCGGCGTACCTGCTCGCCGTGGACCAGGGAGAAACCCATGGCCCGAGCGGCGGCCGTGACCGAGCGGAACGCGAGCACCTCCTGGGAGGCCGGAACCGGTATGGCGAGTCGCTCGACGGCGGCTCCCTCTCGGATGCCGTGGCCGGTCACGAGGAGCTGCTCCTTGCCCATGCGCCGAAGCAGCTCCTGGACGACGATGAGCCCCGCTACGATCACATCCGCGCGGGCCGCGCTAATGCCCGGAACTTCCCGGCGTTGGGGCGCCGACATTTCGAAGAGGATCGCCTGGAGCGCTTCGAGGTCCCGCCGGTTCAACGGATAGCCGTGGATCCGCTGTACCGGGTACTCCCGCAACTCCATGGCGACTCGGGCGAGGCAGCGGATCGTGCCCCCGACACCGAAGACGCGCAGTTTTTCCGCGGGGCGAGGGAGCGAGGTCGCGGCGAGCCGTTCCTGGACGTACTCTTGCAGGGTCTCCAACTCTCGCCGTTTGGGAGGGTCGTGGTCCAGAAAGTCCTGGGTGAGACGGAGCGCCCCGAGGGGCAGGCTCGTCGAGCGTTCGAGACGGCCGCCCCGTGTCGAGGCCAACTGGATCGACCCGCCCCCCAGGTCCGCCGTCAGATCGCGGTCCAGTTCCCAGCTCGAGGCGACTCCGAGGTACCCCAAGCGGGCTTCTTCCTCGCCGCTGATGACCCGCATCAGGATCCCCGTGCGTCGTGCGATCCGTTCGACGAACGCCGGGCCGTTCGGCGCGTCGCGGACCGCGCTGGTGGCGACGGCGATGGTTGGCGGGTTCCCCATGACGGTAAGGTGCCGGGAGAAGCGCACGAGCGTGGCCAAGCCGCGCTCGATCGCCGCGGGAGAGAGGGAGAGATCCTTGCGGACGCCCTTTCCGAGGCGGGGGAGTTCCTTCACTTCGTAGACCGTACGGAGCCCACCCTCTCCGGTCGCCTCGAAGATCGAGAGACGGGCGGTATTGGATCCTAGGTCGATGACGGCGAGCTGGCTGACCTCTCCCCCCCGGAGCTCGGGCGTGGGGACGGCGGTGACCGCGGACATTCGGGGAATCGCCGTGCGCACGCCTCCGTTACCTAAGTACTGCGCGTAGTGTCCCGCGCTCCGTTCCGAGGACCGCGATCGCCTTTTCGGCCGAGGGGGCAGACCCCGCATCGCTCACGTCCGCACCGTGGAGGGAACCCCGAGGGCCAGCCACCGGAGCGACTTCCGAGTTCGCTTCCGCTGCATCCCGGCGAGGACTCGGATCCGTTCGACCTTTCGTGCCTTCCGCCACCGCCGCTCCCATTCTTCCAACGGCGCGCCGGCCGCGAGCGATGCGATCCGGTCCGTGACCATGTCGAGATCGTGCAAGCGGCCCAAGGCCCTCTGAAGCTTCTCGAGTTCGGCCGGGACCCTGTTCACGGGATGGTTGGTCACCCGACCGACGAGCGTCCGGAGCGCGTGTGCGTTCCGCAACGCGATTCGCAGACGGTGGAGGCGACGAGTGGAAGGCTGGCGCAGCGCCCGTCGGAAGGCGCGCAGCACGGCGGCATGATGTCGGGCCAGCGTCGTTTCCATTTCCCGGCGAAGCCGCGCGGGGGCGGGAACCTGAGCGCCCGAGACATCCCGGATCACCGTTTGGAGTAGATGGCGTTCCAGCTCGGTGCGAGCCTGGGCCCGGAGCAGCTCCCGTCCAATCTGCCCCTCATGCCGGAGCCGCGTCTGGAGACCGCGGAGCAGATGGACCTCCCCCGAGCCCCGCGAGCGTAGCACCAGATCGATCGCCACGTCTCGGTCCCGTACTTCTCCGACGAGTCTCCCCAGCCCGCTCAGGCGCCGGTCGGTGACGTCCTCTCCTTCCGGACTCCCGGGAACAGGCACGAGGAGGCGATGGGTCACCCGGAGCTCTCGCAGGTCCCGGTGAAGCCGGTGCAGCGTCTCAGGATCCGGGGTGGTGCGATACGCGCACGACCGGAGTCCACTTTCGGCGCGTCGGGCCGAACGAACGATCTCAGCCCGCAGCGCGGTCGCGTCGCGGGCGGTCGGCTGGGGGAGCGGCATGCGTAGACCCGTCCCTCACGCGGCGGACCGCGGACGTTCCAGGGTCACGATGGTCTCCCGAAGCGGGAAACTTCGGCGCTGCCCCGACCATCGCCGTCGGGCCACATCGACGGAGGCGATCCGGAACCCCACCGAGGCACCGAGACGCGCGGTGAGCAGGTCCCCCGGAACGTACGTACCCGCCAGCAAGGAATCTCCGACGACCAGTCGGAATCGGCCGCCGGGGCGCAGCGCCTGATAGACCGCCGCGAGCACCGGGCGCAGGTCCAAGAAGTATCGCTTCACGACGCCGTGGACGTCGTCCCGACGGTAGGTTCCTTTCCGGTCGACGTTGCTCCGGATCTGGTCTAGAATCTCGCGGAGCCACACATCCTCCACGTCCTCGGTCGCGAGATGGGGACGAATGGCGTCCCGCCCCAAATTATCGCACGCGACCATCGACTCTCGAAGGCGACGCAGGTCCGCGTAACTTTGCGCGTACCCGAGCCACGCGAGGTCGAGCTTGTAGTTGTTCACGTAATCCATGCCGTTCACGTACGGTGGACTCGTGATCGCCAGGTCCACCGACGCGGGGGGCAGTGCGATGCTTCGGGCATCCCGTTGCCATACCTGCCCCGGGGGGCCCCACGCGGACCGGGCGCTCTGCAACGTGCGGAGGTCCTCCGCCATGTCCGCGATGGCCCGCAAGAACTCGGTCCAGGGGTCCCGGAACTCGTCCGCGTCCCGACGACCGTAGCCGAGACACGGCGATCGTCGAAGCCGACTGACGGGGATCAAGGTCCGGCCGAAGGCCAACCGGAGCGCCTCGTCGCTCGGCGTTCCACCGGCCGGTAGGGCGTCCCGAAGCCGGGTCAGACGCCCGAGCACCGCTGGAATGAACTGGCGCGCGGTCTCTCGGAGAAATGGGGGCGGGCCCGGTCGTCGGCGCTGCGCGGCTCGTATCGCTCCGGCACCAGATTGGACGAGACGGGCCGGTTCCAGCTCGAAGCGTAACTTGACACCGGCGGCAAGCGCGGCGGGCGGCAGGAGCTCGAAGCCCCATGCCCGGTGGCCGGCCCGGCGGGCCTCGACGAGGGTGGTGCCGCTGCCCGCGAAGGGATCCAGGATCGTGGCTCTTCGGGGCAACTCCGAGCCTGCGAGGACGTCGGCGACGAACTCCGCGGAGTAGCCCTGAACATACGGCCACCACCGATGGACCGGCATCTCGGTGTTATCGGAGAATGTGATGGGGCCGCGGGAGCGCCCGAGCGAGACCCCATGCTCCCGGGCGAACCGCTCGACATACTCCTCGGGATCTCTGAAATCCCGCCGCAGGTCGAGCTCCGCGTAATCAGCGAGCAGCCAGAGACCCCGTCCGATCCGGATCACTTGCCGGTGCTCCGCGAGGCGTTCGAGGAGCGTCGCGAGCTCGGGCTCCGGCTGGGACAGGCGCGAGGAAAGCTGGCGAGTGGTGGACCCGATGGGTCCGGTTTCGGCGAGAGCCCGGCGAAGGGACGGGGGGACCGGGACGGGGCCCGAGTCACCCATCCGACCTCTCCGTGCGGGCCGGGGGTTACGGCACCGGCGCCGCGGGAGCCGGAGCCGGACGACTGTCCCCGTTCTGCCGTTTCACCTTGATCGGTCGTTGGGCCGTGATCATGTAGATCACGTCGAGCCCGATGTTCACGGCGTGGTCGGCCAGTCGCTCGAAGTACCGGTTGATGAGGATGTACTGCGCGCCGACCCGCGGCGACACCGATTGGTCGGTCATCTTCTCGACGAGCTCCGTGAAGACCTCGTCATGCAGCGCATCGATCGCATCATCGGTGCGTACGATGTCGCGGACCGGATCGAGCTGCCGTTGGGCGAAGGCGTGGACCGAGGTTTCGATCATCTGGATCGTCATGTCGGCCATGCGCGTCAGGTTCCCTATCTTGCCGAGACTCTCGCGGCTCATCCCCCGCAGCTTCTCCGCCGCCTCGGCAATGTCCTTCGAGTAGCGGCCGATCCGGTCCAAGTCCGTTGTGATCTCGAGCGATGCGGTGACCGTCCGCAGGTCGCTCGCGACGGGAGCGTAGAGGGCGATCAGCTCGATGCAGGAGTGTTCTATCTTCTGTTTGAGGCCGTAGATCTCCTCGTCGAGGGTGAACACCTCGTCGGCTTCGCGACTCCGTCCCTTTTCGAGGGCTTGGACCGCCTTGCGGATCGCGAGCACGCTGAGCTCGGACATCGTCCGCATGTTCTCGTTCAGTCGTTCGAGGGCTTCGGAGAGCGCCTTGCGTTCGACGGCTGTGGGCATTATCCAAACCTTCCTGTGATGTAGTTCTCGGTCAGCTTCTGTTTCGGCTGCTCGAACAACGTCTGGGTACGGTCGAACTCGACGAGCTCGCCGAGGTACATGAACGCGGTAAACTCCGCGACGCGCGCCGCCTGCTGCATATTGTGCGTCACGATGACGAGGGTGTAGGTCTTCCGCAGGTCGAAGATCAGGTCCTCGATCTTTGCCGTTGCGATGGGGTCGAGCGCCGAGCAGGGCTCGTCCATGAGGAGGACTTCCGGCTCTATCGCGAGGGCGCGGGCGATGCACAGACGTTGCTGCTGCCCGCCGGAGAGCCGGGTCCCGGGACCGTCGATGGCGTCTTTGACCTCGTCCCACAGGGCGGCCTGCTTGAGACTGCGGATGACCGCCGCGTCGACCCTGGCCCGGTCTCGGATGCCATTGAGCTTCAGTCCCGCCGCGACGTTGTCGTAGACCGACATCGTCGGGAACGGGTTCGGTTTCTGGAAAACCATGCCGATGCGGCGGCGCACCGAGACCGGGTCCCCATCGTAGATGTCCTCGCCGTCGAGCAGGACGCGCCCCTCAATGCGGGTCCCCGGCAACACCTCGTGCATCCGGTTGAGGCACCGGATGAGGGTCGATTTCCCGCAGCCGGAAGGTCCGATGATCGCGGTGACCGTGCGCTCGGGAAAATCCAGGGAGACGTTGGAGATCGCCTTCTTGGGCCCGTAGAACGCGGAGAGGCCGTCCACTCGGAGCTTCGTCGGCCGTGGGTCCTCGTGGGACAAAGCGCCCTCGACCATCGCTTCCTCCTCCTTCCTACGAGAGCTTGGATCGTAGGGCGAAACGGACCGTGAGGCTGATGCAGAGCATGATGATGATAAGGACGAGCGCAGCCCCCCAGGCGACGGCGACCTGGTTGGAGTATGCGCTGGTCCCGAAGTTGAAGATGATCGGGGGGAGTGACGCAGACGGTTGGGTGAGCCCCTGGAACCCGAACGGATTCCCCAGCGCGGTCAACAACAGGGGAGCCGCCTCGCCACCGGCCCGCATCACGGCCAGTACCACGCCGGTGAGGATCGCGCCGCGGGCCGCACTGAGCACCACGTGAAGGACGGCCCGGTACCGCGGGATGCCCAGCGCGTACGCCGCTTCTCGAACGGAATTCGGCACCAACCGCAGCGCCTCTTCCGTCGTGCGGGTGACGATGGGGATCATCAGGATCGCGAGCGCGACGGCCCCGGAGAGGGCACTGAACACGCCCCGCGGGCCGAAGAAGAGGAAGAACAGGGTGTAGACGAATATGCCGACCACGATCGAGGGGGAGCCCGTCATGACATCGGTGAAGAAACTCACCGACCTCCCGAGCCGGCCCCGCCCGAACTCGGAGAGGTAGACACCGGCGAGGATTCCGGGGGGCACCGAGAAGAGCGAGGAGAGCGCGAGGAGGACCCCGGTCCCCTCGATCGCAGGGCCGATGCCCCCGACGGGACACGTCGGCTGACTGGGGGTCGGGGAACAGGCCAGAGGGTAGCCCGAGGTGAGGAAGGAGAAGCTCAGAACGTGGCCGCCGAAGGTCACCGCCGTATAGATGATGCTGCCGAGAGGGACCAACGCCACCACCACGCAGAGGAGCGCTAGCGCGCTCATGATCCAGTTCATCCAGCGCCGGCGGGCATTTCGGTCGAACCTCATTCGACCGGCCCCCCGGCGCCCTTCACGAGTCGCCACACCAGGAGACGGGCTCCAATGTTGATCACGAGGGTGATGATCAACAGCACCAGGGCGGCTTCGATGATCGCGCTGACGTAGAGGCTGCCCGGGGTGTCGTTGAAGAACTCGTTCGCGATCAGGCTCGCGATCGTCTGACCCTGGCCGAACAACGAGTTCGGGATGGAATCCGAGTTCCCGATGGTCATCGTGACCGCCATCGTCTCCCCGACGGCGCGTCCGAGGCCGAGGATTATCGCTCCGACGATGCCGACCCGGGCGTAGTTCAAAACGGATATCCGGGTGGCCTCCCAGCTTGTCGCCCCGAGGCTGAGCGCCGCTTCCCGCTGGGCGGCCGGTACCGCTCTCAGCGCCTCTCGGGAAATGGCGGAGATCGTCGGGATGATCATGATGGCGAGGATGACGCTCGCCGTGAACACATCCTGGCCGATGACCGAACCCGCGAACAGCGGGATCGGGTAGTGGATCGCGTGGGAGGCGGCTGCGTTCACGGACCGAAGGGGAGGGTCTACGGTGTCGCGCATGAACGGTACGAGCACCGCCAGGCCCCATAGGCCGAAGACGACGGAGGGCACCGCCGCCAACAGCTCGACGATGTATCCAAGGGGTTCAGCGATCCACTTGGGCGCCAGCTCGGAAAGGAAGATCGCGATCCCCAGGCTCAGCGGGACCGCGAATACGAGAGCGAGGGCCGAGGTCATCACGGTCCCAAAAATGAACGGGAGCGCGCCGAAGATCGCTTGATTCGGGGACCACGTGCTGCCGGCGACGAAGTTCAGGCCGTACCGTAGGATGGGCTCCTTCGATCCCTCGACGAGCACGAGCACGAACGTGCCCAGGATCGCGAGGATCCCGACGGCGAAGAACAGCGTGCTGTTGCGGAAGAGAAAGTCGAGGATGCGAACCCGATGTCGGAAAATAAGGCGGAAGGGGTTGGCGGGCTCCGAGGGGGGAGCGTCGGGGGGGTCCGGGCCGGCTGCAGAGGGTCCGACAGACATCGGCGGCCGGATTCCCTACACAGCGGGAGCCTAATCCCTTACGTGCAGGCGGGGATGCTCGAGCCTCCGTAGGTCATCGACGCGAGGGTTGCCTGGTCCGCCGTTACCACGCTGGCCGGCAATTGGACGTAGTACAGCCCCACCGCGATGCCCTGCCCCATCGTAATCGTCCACGTGAGCCAATTCACGAAGCTCTCGGCGTCGCCCTTGTTCAGGATCAGCGAGTTTGCGTCAGCGGCCTGGTAGAACAAAAAGTACGAGAACGTGACGATGGGATAGTCCCCGGCCCCCGGCGCGTTGATCAAGGATACGGACGACCAGTCCCCTCCGCCGGCGGGAAGGTTCCCGGCGACCGGCGAGTCCTTGATGGCCGAGGCGGAGTCGTTCACGCTCGGGAGGATGTACTTGCCCGCCGCGTTCGCTTCCTTGACCGCCGCCGTCGATATGCCGTTGTTGAGCGCGTAGTTCAGGTCCACATATCCGATAGAGTACGGCTGACCCTTCACATCGCCCGCGAGTGTGGAACTCCCCTTAGCGCCGACCGCGCCGGTGAATTTTGGCCAGGTGGGGTTGGTGCTCTTGCCAACCTGGGTCATCCACGAGGCGCTATCCTGGGACAGGAAGTCCGTGAACGCGTAGCTGGTTCCACTACCGTCCGAGCGGTGGAACGACGTGATGTTCTGCGTCGGGATTTTGGCCCCGGGGTTCAGCGACGTGATCGCTGAAACGTTCCAGTTCAGGATCTGCCCCAGGTAGATCTGCGCGAGGACCGCTCCGGTCAGGTTGAGCGAGTAGCTCCCCTTGAACACCGCGGCCGGCAGGTTGATGATGATCGCCACCGCGCCCGCCGTCTCGGGCATCGTCAAGACTCCAGGCGCCGCGGTCCGCTGCGATGTGTTGAGTGGCGCGTCCGTCGCGCCAAACATCACGGTCTTTGCGGTGATTTGGGAAATCCCTGCGCTGCTGCCAACGGAAGCGTAGTTGATCATGTTGTGGCTTTGGTAGAGCGACCCCCAATTGGACACTAGGGGGTTCACGAACGTGGAGCCGGCCCCCAGGATCGTCACGGCGGGACACGTACCCGGTCCTGGGGGTGTGCTCTTGAAGAGGTACCCAGTCGCCCAGAGCCCGGCCACCGCCAGGATCACGACGACCACCACGGCCACTCCGGCGTAGAGCCCGGTCCGGCTGGGCCCCTTCCTTTGAATCGTCTCAGTCGGTTGGTTCGGTTCGTTCATGCTTTTTCCTTCTCCTGTTTTCTCCTTGGAATCCGTGTCGAGTCAAGGGGGCTGTCCGCCCGCCCTATTCCCCGCGTGGTCGCTCTCGAGACCGGGGGGTCGGCGTGATTTCCTCCCGACGTTCCTCCGTCCGCGGGAACGACTACTCGAGCTTCCGCGCGGGACACAACCGTGCTCCGGTCGAGTCCCACCTCCGCGATGTCCTGGGCGTACGAGACGGTCCGGTCGATCGATTGGAGTATCAAGCCGAGCGGCACCGCCGCGAGGGGGGAGAGGCCGCTCCCTGCCCCTCGAGCGAAGAAGCTCTCGGTCAAGGTGGTGTAGGTGGCGTGGAGGGCCTCCCCCACGTCGATGACGTCGTTGGCCCGCAAGCTGTCTCGTGCCTCGGACGCGACGTGGAACGCGGCTCGAAGCTGTTCGAGGACCTGGGCGTGGAACTCCGAGAGAGGACGTACGAGTCGATCGGTCGGAGAGGTTTCCGCCCACCGCAGGCCCTGGTCTGCGATCTGCACCGCATGGTCGCCGACCCGTTCCAGTGAGCGAACGAGCACGAGCGTCTGGAGGGGTCGTTCAACGGGGGGGTCCGATTCGCCCCCGCCGACCGTGCCGGCCAGCCGGAGGGCCAAGATGCGCTCGATGAGCCACGCGTGCCGGTCCACTTCGTCATCCCGCTGCTCCCACCGGACGCCCCGCCAGCGGTCGGGTTCGCGCCACGTCCGGGCGGCATCCTGCTGAAGGGAGAGAACGATCTGGAACATTCGGCGCAGAAGGGGCCCGACTCCGAGCTCCGCCCCGCGGGACACATCTCGCAAGATCAGTACATCCCGGTCTTCCGAGACGATCTCGGGCTGTAGGGTTCGCCGGGCGAACGTCTTCGCGATTGCGACCGTTTCCGGGCTGATCCCCCCCTTCTCGCGGATGACGAACTCCCGGGCACCGGCCAGGTACGCCGCGACGAGATCTCGGAACGTGTGCTCCCGGGAACGATCCGGTTGCACTTGGACCTCGACCGAGGCCTGGGCGAACGCAGGGTCTCGGTCCTGGATGAGCAGCGAGCCATCGGCGAGTGCCCGTAGGAAGACCGTGCTCCCGACCGCGAGGTTCCGGGTGCCTACCCATTCGCGAGGCAGAGAGACGCCGATCGTCACGGTGCCCATGCGTTGCAGCCGGCGAACGAGGTTCGTCCGGTCCGCTTCCTCAATGAGCGGGGCGGGGGTCCAGAGCGAGTTTCGACCGCCCCGCGCACTCCTCGTGTAATCCATCTGATTGAAGGGAGGTGTCCGGTATATATGTAGATGACGAGCATAGAATATAGTCGAATATATTGCAATTCGTTTGACAAGTATTCTCACGAATAGTCTATTGAGAGGCTATGAGCCTCCGGCGGGGGGACTGGAGCCCTAGGACGAGCATTCAACTTCTATCGGGTCGGCGGGCGAGCGACCACCGTGGGCTTTTTCTCTGCGGGGGCCGTGCTCGCCCGACCAAGATGCAGAAACTCGCCGACGCGGACCTGGGCACCCTCCGATGGACCCGGAGCGGCGGGACCCACTCCTACCAGCTGAGCTCCGGTTCCAATCCCATCGCCACATTACACTGGGCCAAGGCGTACGGAACCCTCGCCACGGCCGAGAGCGAGGGGGCGCGTTGGACCCTGAAACGGAGCGGCTTTCTCACCCCCGTGGTAACGGTGCGTGACGCCACGAGCGGCAAGGATCTGGCGGTGCTCCACGTTCATCTGAACAACAGTCCTCTCCAGTTCCCGGGCGGAGCGACCTATCGATGGTCGCGGACCGGTTTCTGGCTCCCCTCGTGGCACTTCCAGGATGCCACGGGCGCCGAGCTTGTGAACTTTGAACCGGTCCGAGCGGTGGCGCATCTGGAAGGCGGCCTCATCGTGGTGAGCCCGGCGGGTAGGAGTTGTCCGGACCTCCTCGCGCTCTTGGTGACCGGCTGGTACTTCATCTTCCAGTCGTGGATCGAGGACGAGGCCACGGCGGCGTCGGTCGCGGTCCTCTCAGCGACCTCTGGGTGAGCCCCACGAGCGGTCGCGGCCCACCCGTCGTACACGAGGGGAGCTGAACCGGCTGCAGCCGATCCATCAGGTCGCGGGCGAGCTGGGCCTCTCCCCGCAGGACCTTCGACCGTACCGGGGCGAGGCGCTGAAGGTACCGGTGGCGCTGGTCCGATCGCTAGCGCGAGGGCCGCGCCGTGGCAAGATCGTGCTCGTCACCGCGATGACCCCAACGAAACACGGGGAGGGAAAGACCGTCACGTCGATCGGCGTGACGATGGCTCTCCGCCGGGCGGGACACCGGGCGGTCGTCTGCCTGCGGCAACCGTCTCTCGGCCCGGTGTTCGGTGTCAAGGGCGGCGCCGCCGGTGGGGGGCGGGCGACCGTCGAGCCCGCGGACACGATCAATCTGGGCCTGACCGGGGACCTCGACGCAGTCGCGGCCGCCCACAACCTCATCGCCGCCGTGTTCGAGAATCACCTCTTCCACGGGAACCCGCTCGGGATCGACGGGTCGATCCGGTTGTGGCCCCGGACGCTCGATGTCGAGGATCGGGCGCTCCGACAGATCGTGACAAACGCTCAGGGGGGCGCGAAGACCCCCCCGCAGCCGGGGAGCTTCGTCATCGCAGCCGCGTCCGAGATCATGGCCGTCGTCGGGCTCGCAAAGGATTACGACGACCTAAAGGAACGGGTCGGCCGGATCTTGCTCGGGTTCCGGACCACCGGCGACCCGGTTCGAGTACGGGACCTCAAGGCGACCGGCTCCGCGTGCGCGCTCCTCCGTTTTGCTCTCGAGCCGAACCTCCTTCAAGCCAAAGATGGCACCCCCGCGCTGATCCACGGAGGCCCGTTCGCCAACATCGCCCACGGCACGTGCAGTCGGTTGTCGATCGAGCTGGCCCAAGCCACCGCGGACTATTGCGTGGTGGAGGCGGGCTTCGCCACCGAGCTCGGTGCCGAGAAGTTCGTGGACATCGTGGGCCCGCTGACGGGCCTGGGGGTGGATGGAGCCGTCCTCGTGGCAACCCTCCGAGGTCTTCGGTATCATGGCGGCGTGCCGGATGACCAGTTAGGGTCGGCGAACCCGGAGGCCGTCCTCCGAGGACTGGCCAACCTGGAGCAGCATGTCCAGAACCTTCGGACGCTGGGTATCGAGCCGGTCGTTGCTGCCAACCGGTTTCCGGGAGACACGGAAGAGGAGCTCGGTCTCCTGAAGCGCTTCTGCGACGAACGCGATCTTGCGTTGGCCGAATCGACGGCCTATGCCGACGGGGCTCCGGGCGCGGAAAGCCTAGCGGCGCGGGTCGTGGAGATCTGCGCCCGGGGCGGCCGCAGCCAGCCGCTGTACCCCCCTGGAACCCCGATCGAAGAGGCGCTGGACCGGATCGTCCGCCGGCTGTACGGGGGCGCGGGGGTTGCACTGTCCGCGCCCGCCCGCGAAACGCTCGAGAGCCTGCATCGCATCGACGAGACGGATGGCCCCGTGTGCGTGGCCAAGACCCCTCTGTCCCTCTCGGACAACCCGGTGGTCCGGGGTCGGCCGACGGGATTCCTCCCCACGGTGCAGCGGTTCACACGATCGGCCGGGGCGGGGTTCACCGTAGCCTATCTTGGAGAGATTCAGACGATGCCGGGGCTGCCGCGGCGCCCCCTCGCGGAGCAGATTGACCTGACGTCCGATGGTCGGGTGGTCGGGCTAGTCTGAGACAGCCGTAGGGAGGGGGTGCGGGGGGTGCGCCCGGCCCCTGGTGCGGGGCTGCACGCGAACCGACCCTACGCCCGTCGGCCGATCGGAGCCCCCACGGTGGAAGTAGGCGGCGTGGGCAACTAGCCCGCCCGAAGAATGGTGACGAAGGGTAGCCCTACGACGAACCGGAGTGGGGCACCATCCCGCGAAAGGACTGCTAGTCTTCCTGTGGAACGAGTCGCTGGAACTCGGCCAGCACCGCCCACCGGGGCCAGCGTTTCTCGATGTAGTAGTCGAGGCTCCACTCGCTGGGGCCGAAGCTCGCGTTCAATGTGATCAGTGCGAGGAACAGGATCGCGTAGACGACGCCGGCCCCGACGTCCGTTCCTCCGGTGCCACCGGCGTACGGGCCGCCGAAACCTTCCGGGACCGCCCAGATGAGAAGACTGAGCACCGCCCCGCCGAGGTAGGCCACTTTCCGCATGAATCCGATCACCAGCACGATCCCTAGAAGAAGCTCGAGGGCCCCGACCGAATACACGATTAGAGGGGCGTTCCCGGTGGCCTGGGAGAGCCAGAAAGAGTACCAGCCGGAAAGCCATCCGGGCGAGTTGGACTGGGCGGTCGCGACCGCGGTCGGAAACGAATTTACGAACCCGGAAGTGAACTTCAGCGCCCCATCGATCAACCAGACGATACCGAAGAGCATCCGAAAGACGCTCTTGAGCCACGGGGCGTGACGGACCCACCAGCCTTGCTCCGTTTGGCGCCTCCGGGCGATTTTCACCATCGCGGTCTCGGGAGGCGCGAGTTCTCGACGGGCTATTAGGAGGTGGAAGGAGCCTCCCCGGGTTGGCCGATCGAGGCCGACCTCTCCAGTCGGGGACAACGACCCAGGCTCAGCGCTCGGGGCTGATGGGATCGGTAGTCGAGCCCAGAATGTTCCACCTCCGTACTACTCGTGGAAGGTACTCCGGGGGTCTGGTCCCTAGGGACGGAGCGAACCAAAACTCGGTCGACTCGGCGAGAGCCCAATCCTATCCATCGATAGAACCCGCAAGTTGCCGCATGCCAACGTACCGCAATTCGGGCCCGGAAAGAACGGATAAGAGCGCGACGTCTGACCGGACCTCCCCGGTAGGGAAGAGTATCGATGCCGACATCGACGGACCCGTGGGGGGTCACCGAAGCGTTCCGGGTCGACGGCGAAGCCTCCGTGCTGTATGCCCTCGAGAAAGTGCCCGGAGTCGATCCGTCAAAGCTGGCGCGTCGACCGAAGACGGTCAAGGTGCTGCTCGAGAACATGCTTCGGCATTCATCGGGGTCGACGGACGACGCGACGGCGATCCGGAACTTGGCGCACGGCGATAAAACCGCCTTGCCGTCAGAGATTCCGTTCCGGCCGGAGCGGATCCTGCTCCAAGACTTCACCGGGGTGCCGGTACTCGTCGATCTCACGGGCCTTCGTTCGGCTGCGCTCCGTCAGGGCATCGATCCCGCTCGAGTGAACCCGACCGTGCCGGTCGACCTCGTGGTCGATCATTCTGTCCAGGTCGACAGTTACGGAACTCCGGGGTCGCTGAAGATCAACCTCGACCACGAGTATCAGAGGAATTCCGAGCGATACATGCTCCTCCGTTGGGCGCGGACCGCGTTCCGGGAGTTTCGTGTCGTGCCACCGGGAAACGGCATCGTGCACCAGGTCAACCTCGAATACATCGCCTCCGTCGTGGACCGGCGGGAACGGAACGGCCGGACGGAGGTGTTTCCCGATACCCTGGTTGGTACCGATTCCCATACGACGATGGTCAACGGCCTCGGCGTCTTGGGCTGGGGCGTCGGGGGGATCGAGGCCGAGGCCGCGATGCTGGGAGAGCCGTACTTCCTCTCTCTCCCGACCGTCGTCGGCGTCCGACTTTCCGGTGAGCTTCCTTCGGGCGCGACCGCGACGGACCTCGTGTTGACCATCGCGCGCAAGTTGCGGGAGCACGGCGTCGTCGACAAGTTCGTCGAGTTTTGCGGCCCCGGCCTCCGGCACCTCACGGTCCCCGACCGGGCCACGATCTCGAACATGTGTCCTGAATACGGCGCCACATCGGCCCTCTTCCCCGTCGACGAGGCGACGCTGTCGTACCTCCGCGGCACCGGCCGACCGGCGACGCTCGTCGCCCGGGTCGAGGCCTACGCCCGGCGGCAGGGACTCTGGCACGGTGAGAAAGATTCCGATCCGGAGTTCGACGAGCGACTCGAGTTGGACCTGGGGTCGATCGTTCCTACAGTTGCGGGTCCCCGCAATCCGGAAGAGAGCGTTCCCCTCTCCGAAGCGTCGGCGTCGTTCCGGGCCGCTCTCGGGGGCTATCGGTCCGCCCACCCCGCCGCCACCGAGACCTCTGCGACCTACCCGGCCGACGACCCGCTCCAGGGAGGTTCCTCGGCGGGAAGCAGCCCGTCCACGGCGCCGGCGAACGGTCGCGTCCATGACGGAACCGTGGTCATCGCGGCCATCACGAGCTGCACTAATACATCGAACCCGTCGGTCATGGTGGGGGCGGGCCTGATCGCCCAGAAGGCCCACGCCAAGGGGCTCCACCCGCCGCCGTACGTGAAAACCTCTCTCGCGCCCGGCTCCAAGGTCGTGACGGACTATCTGGAGCGAGCGGGCCTGGTCCCGTCGCTCAACGCCCTCGGATTCAATCTCGTCGGGTACGGCTGTACGACGTGCATCGGCAACGCGGGGCCGCTCCCACCCGCGGTCGAGACCGCCGTACGGGCCGGGGACCTGTACGTGGCGGCCGTCCTGAGCGGGAACCGGAATTTCGAGGCCCGGATCCACAACTTGGTGCGAGCGAACTACCTCATGTCGCCGATGCTCGTCGTCGCATACGCGCTCGCCGGTCGCATGGATATCGACCTGACCACGGAAGCGCTCGGCCAGGACGCCCAGGGCCGGCCGGTCTTCCTGCGGGATCTCTGGCCCCGCCCCGAGGAGATCCGAGCCTTGGTCGAGAAGAGCCTGAACGCCGGGCTGTACGTGGACGAGTATCGAAAGATCACCGTCGGCGACCCCCATTGGGAAGGGCTGCCGAAGATCGAGGGCGAAGTCTACCCGTGGGACGCCGCATCCACCTACCTTCGAGACCCTCCGTACTTCGACCTGCCACCCCCCCTCCTACCGTCCGGGGACCGGTTGCTGGAGGGGGCACGAGCCCTGGCCGTCCTCGGCGACCGCATCTCCACGGACCACATTTCTCCCGCGGGGGAGATCCCCACCGACGGTCCCGCCGGGCGCTATCTCCAGGACCACGGCGTAGCGCCCGCGGATTTCAACACCTTCGGGACGCGGCGGGGGAATCACGAGGTAATGATCCGGGGAACCTTTGCCAACGTGCGGGTCCAGAATGCCCTGGCCGCCCCGAAAGAGGGGGGCTGGACTCGCCACTTGCCCTCGGGAGACCTCCTCACCGTCTTCGAAGCCGCGGAGCGGTACCGCACCGAAAAGGTCCCGCTCGTGGTCCTCGCGGGCGCGAGCTATGGGCAGGGGAGCTCCCGGGACTGGGCCGCGAAGGGACCCCGTTTGCTGGGCGTCCGCGCGGTCCTCGCCCAGAGCTACGAGCGGATCCACCGGAGCAACCTCGTCGGGATGGGCGTGCTCCCGCTGGAGTTCCGGCCCGGGGAGAGTGTGAAGTCGCTCCGTCTCACGGGTCGGGAGCGATTCGCCCTACGCGTCCCGGAAGGAGAGACGTTCCGCCCCCGCGCAGAGATCGAGGTCATCGCCGCCGACGACGGCGGGGCCGAACGTCGTTTCCAGGTCCGCTCGCGGATCGACGCCGAGCCGGAGATGGAGTACTATCGGGTCGGTGGCATTCTGCCGTTCGTGCTGAAGAAGATGTCCGGGTCGTAAGGCCCCTTGGAACTCCGCTACCTCGGGGGCCCGTTCCCGGTGTCCGGCAGGTGCCCGCCGCGGACGCGCTCGAGGGTAGCCCCGGTGAGCCCTCCGAAGGTGAGATGCAACAGGCCAACCAGTCCTACGACGCCCGGGCTGAGCGGGCCGCCGGCCGTTGCAGCGAGCAAGGCGACGACGAACGTCGAAACGATCCCGCCGAAGAGGAGGCCGCTCGCCGAGAGCGGAATCCGGGGAGCTAGCCCGAGCCGCTCCCCGAGCCAAACGACCCATGCAAAGACGAGCCCCAAGAGCATCCCGTGGAGATAGTGGACGGGCAACGAGAGCCCGGAGCCGAGTACGCCCGCGCCGGCGAAAGGGCCACCAAACCCGAGCTCCAGCTCCGGCGTGAGTCGGCTCAGCGGCACGCCGGCCCCCCACTCCGCTACGATCCCAACGAGGATCATGCCCGAAGTCCCCAAGATCCCTCCGAGGAGACCGCCGACCAGGATCGGGGACCTGGGCGTTGGAGGTTTCTTCAGCGGCGCGGCCACGAGAACGACTGTACTCCCAGAAGCGGTTGTGTAAGGGCCAGTGGAGCCGATCCCCCGGCAAGATTTAGGGGACCGGTCTCTTTCCGAGACTGATGGCCGGGCAATGCATCTTCTGCAAGATCGTAGAAGATCGGTCGATGGCTCCTCAGTGGCTGGCAGAATCTGACCGGGCGCTCGCCTTCCTCGACATCCACCCGATCCGGGTGGGCCACACGCTGGTGATTCCGAAGGCGCATTCCATCGAACTCTTCGACGTGGCTCCCGAGGACTGGGTGGCGGTGGGTGAGCTGACGACCCGGGTGGCGAGGCTGCTCCGCGAGGCGTTGGGAACCCGCGGCGAGAACCTGTTCGCCGCGAGCGGGCCCGGCTCCGAGCAGAGCGTCTTCCATCTGCACGTTCACATTATCCCGCGAACGACGGGCGACGACCTCCGTTGGAACGACTGGTGGGCCACCAAGGTATTCACTCCGCCCCAGTCCGACCTGGTCGCCCTTGCGAAACGAATTCGAGGTTGAGACGACCAACCCCCGGCGCCGGGCCACCTTTCATCCGCCCGCCGGGCCTTCGCCGTTCGGATGACCTCCGCAAGGCCGGCGACCAACTGGAAGGCGTGGCTGCGTCGGTGGGACGAGCAGCAAGCGTCGCTCCTCCCGAGTCGGGAGGTTCGATTCCACGTCATGCTCGACGTGCTGGAAGCGACCGTCGGTCGCTCGCCGCGGGTGCTCGACCTGGGGTCCGGACCGGGGTCACTGAGCCTCCGTATCCTCCAGCGCTTCCCGCGCGCGCGGTGCGTCGCCGTGGACTACGATCCGGTGGTGCTCCGCATTGGACTCGGCGCGCTCGGGTCGTTCCGAGGCCGACTCTCCTGGGTGGACGCCAAGCTGGGAGCTCCCGGCTGGACCGATCGATTGCCCGGCGGGAGGTACGACGCAGCGGTCAGCACCACCGCCCTCCACTGGCTAACTCCGGCGAGCCTGAGACAAGTGTACAGAGACCTGGGGGGTCTTCTCCGGCCCGAGGGGATTTTCCTCAACGGGGACCAACTGGCGTGGGGGGCGGAGGATCCCCGGCTCGTCCGCCTCGCGCAGCGGGTCCGCCGGGTCCATCGTCACGGTGTGAAGCGACGGGCCGGGTGGGGTGCGTGGGAGCGCTGGTGGAGAGACGCGGCGCGGGTTCCGGCACTGGCCGTCAGCTTTGCCGAGCACGAGCGCCGACGGGCTCAGCATCCGAAGGAGCAAATTCTTCCGCTCGCCGCCCACGTCCGCGCGCTCCGTCGGTCCGGATTCCGGACCGTGGGCGTGGTGTGGCAGATCATAGAAAACCGGGTACTGTTCGCTCAGCGCTGAAGCGACCCCTCGCCGTTCACCCGCCCACGCCCTTCGGCTCGCAGCTGGGCGCCCCGGCGCACCGACTCCGTCGCCGAGCCGCCGCGCGAAGTCAAACCGTTAACACCTATCTTTAAGGTCGGCGGGTCCTCCCAGAGGACGGGTGGCAAAGCTGGCGGCAAAGGGAGCCGGAACGAAGGACAAGCCCTGGGAACTGAAGACTCCGAGCGGACTCTCGGCCTACCAAGCCTACCAGGATCCAGCGGCCAACCCGCCGGTGCTCGTGGTGAAGGTCGGCAGCACGACACTGAGCTACCAACTCCGGTGCCTGGACGATCTCCAGGCGATGCTCAAGAAGCACGGCGACTGGATGCCGCTCGGTAGCGCCGACGAGCAGAAGCCCGCGGCGGCCGGTACGGTCGAAGCGTGGGCCCGCTCCTCCTCCAACCCGGTCGGGGGTTGGTACGGGCTGAAGAAAGGGCTCCGAGGACGGTTCGGCAATTACGTGCCTCCGGTGATGGAAGCGCTCGGCCGAGCGGAGGTCGAGCACCAGCCAAAAAACAACCGGATGCGCGCGCTGTAGGCGGGATCCGCTGTCTCGGCCCGGTCGGGTCTCAAATTCCTCAGGGGTTAAGTCGGTAGAACCGCCAGACCGGATTCTCGATCTCCAAGATCTCGATTCCGCGGAAGCCCGCCTCGCTGGCGAACTTTCGCATGGTCGAGGATGGCATGATCGCCCCGGTCGCGGCGGAGCCGGTAAAGCCCATGGCTTGGGGGAGGCAGTGAAGGACGCTGAAGTTGTAGTTGAGTCGACCCACGAGGGTGCGATTCTCTTCCAACGTTTCGCCGACGGCTTCGTCCGAAACCAGGACGGCCCCGTCGGTTCCCGCCATTTCTCGCATCCTACGCAGCGCTTCGACTGGGCGGGGCAAATCGTGGATGCATTCGAACGCCGTTATCAGATCGTACGGGCCGTTCAGCGGCGCCTTCTCGATCGGCGCGCACGTGAAGCTAATCCGGTCCGAGAGGCCCGCTTGGGCCGCGTTTCGGCGCGCCTCCGCGATGCTCGCAGGGTCGACATCGACCGCATCAATGTGGACCTGCGAGAACCCCCGGGCGAGCGCGATGCTGGACCACCCGCCGCCACACCCCACCTCGGCCACGCGTCCACCCTGCAGGAGCTTACGATGGACGTCGGGCATGGCGGGAATCCATCGCGACACGTAGTCGCTCAGATACATCGGCCGGTTCCCGCCCCCGATGGCTTCCAGCAGGTCCACCCCATACTGGTCGTAGGAAACGCCGTCCCCGGTTCGGAACGCCTTCAACAGGAGGGGCAGGACCGAGGAGAAGCTGGGAATGAAGCAAACCCACGGAATCGAGAACGTTCGGCTGTCGTGGTCGGTCAGCACGGCGGCGTGTTCCGGCGAGAGCCCAAAACGGCGGGTTCGCGGATCGTATTCTAGATAGCCATTTGCGGACAGACCTTCCAGCCATTCCCGGACGTACCGCTCGGAACATCCTGCGTCTTTTGCCAGCTCGGAGGGGGTCACGGACCCCCGGGCTTGAATCTTCCGGAAAAGGTCGAGGCGGTAGCCGAGGTAAAGAGTGAGAACGCTCATGCCCGCGTTCACATCTTCGAAGAGCTGTTGGGAAATCCGATCCAACTTTCGCTGATCCATAATTTCGACCGCGCGAGAGATGCGTGACCCACCTAAGGTGTCTCCGAATCGGTCCCGCGACAAGGCGGCCCCTTGTGGGGCATCCATCACCCAGGCGAACACATCCTCCGCTCCTCATCGGACGTCTCGGGTCCGAGGCCCCGGGGCGTCCGCTACTTGACTTTCTCGTAGTCGATCAGGACCGCGAAGACGAGCGGGTACAGCGGGTCGATGTTTCCCTCGATGTCGATGTTGTACGTGTCCCGGACCGCGGCCCACGCCTCGTGAACCTTGGCCAGTTCCGCCCCCGACGGATCACGGATCCGGAAGTCGTGGCGCATCAGGTTCCCATGGGTCTGCATCATGGGACGGCCGTCCGGGTAGACCGCGGTCGCGGTGATGCCGCCGAATCCCCCGCGGTTGAGCGTCACCATGACCCAGGGACGACCCATGAGATCGGTGAGGGTGAAGATCGAGTCATTGGCCCCTCCGGTCTTGGTGAACGTACCGATGAGGGTACCTTGCGCGTCGACGAGCGTATAGGTCATGTCCGTGCTTCGCCCGGCCAGTCGCCCGGCGTACGAGCTGCCCGTCGCCTGGCTGATGAAACTGCCCATCATGTTGGCCTGCATGTTCTGGACAACGTCGCCCTTCACCGCAAAGAGGTGGCGTTTTTCGTGGTCCATCACCCGGTAGCTGTGACCCATCGCGAGGATCTGGTGCTGGACAATGAACTGCTTCCTACCTTGGAGCCCGAGACGCGCGGTGAGGCTGGGACTCGCCGGGGGAGCGCCGGGCGGCGCCATCGACTGCGGGGGGAGCGGCATGTTCCCGGGCAGGGGAGCCGGGGGTGGGGTCGAAGTTCCCGCCATCGCCACGGTCGCGCCGGGGGCACCTCCGCCGGGCACGGGAGCGCCACAGGCCACGCAGAATCCCGATCCTGGCGACAACGACTTGCCACAACTCATGCAGAACGCGGCGGCCATGATGAATTGACTTCGGGACCCGTACATCAACCTTCGTTTCGCTCTGACTGCCGGCGGCCGGCACCTCGAACTCCGTGCAACGATCTGGGCCCGACTTGGCCTCGGGCTTCACACCCGAGCGGGGATTCGGGCGAGATGGCCCAGTAGCTGATTCCGGTACGGGCAGGCCACTTTGTCGGTGGAGCGCACGGCCTCTGCAGGGGGGTTTCTGAATCGTCAGTTGAGACGTGGGTTGGTCGAGTCAATCGAATTCTTGGCGAAGCATTCTTCGCACACAATCACCGCGGATCCCACGGAAGCAGTCACGTGGCACGTGGCGGGCGGCTCGCCCGCGAGCGGTGCGGAAGTGGTCATCTGGTTCTGAATGGCGGTGCAGTAGATAGACGACTCAATTTCGCCGGGGTACCCTCCAGCTAGGTGGCCTAGGAGTTCGGTGTCCGTGAGATGGAGGAGGTGGGTTCGGGTGGGGGGGAGTGCCCCCCACTGCGGTGACGGGAACTCGCGGCTCCGACGCTTGACCTCAGCTCGCGGCTTTGGTGATGAGCGTGGCGAGCTTCGCTTCGGGGGCCGCGTCGAGCTGCTTGATGCCGAACGCGACGCCGAGCAACTGGTGGGGCGGGCCCTCATCGAGCGAAAGGTTCGCGTCGTCGTCGAAACCGAACGTCAGGTAGTTCTTGGCCACCCGGAAGAAGCAGATGCTCTTGTCGTCCTTGAAGTACCAGGGCATTCCATAGCGCACTCTCGGCGTGAGGCTCGGCGCGCTCTTCATGATGACAGCATGGAGGCGCTCGCCCATCGCGCGGTATGGTCCCGGCATGGCGGCGATCTTGGCCAGCACCGCGGCCTCGCCGACCGCTGGGTCCGCGCGCGGCGCGGGACGGGCGGCCTTCTTGCCGGGTGAGGGCACGCAGGCGAGACGCAACGTTGGGAAAATAGGGTTTACGGCCCTATCCGGGGTGTCGTCTAAGGGAGGTGTCACTCCGGGGCGAGGCTCGTGTGCCAGGAGCCCGTAGTTCTACTCCCCTTGGGATGAGTTGAGTGCTCGGCTCTTCCCTGGGATGCCGGATGGCGGGGATGCCCCCCCCGTGTTGAAGTGGGCCGGGACGGATTCAGGACGCCCGGCGATTCGGGTATCAAGTGCAGGGGTTTGAAATCTGTACTGTCCAAGTCCAACGGGAAACGCCCTCTCGCCGAGGTGAGCGGTGAGTCGCTCGTTCCCCAGTTTTCACTGGGACGCGGAAGCGAAGCGACGATGCGGATCTTCGGTGAGAGCGGCTGCAACGGTATCCGGTCGGGTCGTCCGTGCCCTATCCGGAACCCATGGATGCCCCGAGTGGGCTGCGCACTCCACCCGCTCGCGATCGAGGGGAGACCCACTCCAGCACACCCGCAACGTAGAAATATACATGCACGCATGGACATTTCTGCATGACAACGACGACGATCAGCCTCGAGCGTTCTGCCTACGAGCTGCTGCGGGCGCGGAAGAAACCTGACGAAAGCTTCTCCGAGGAACTCCATCGGCTGCTCGGTAGTGCGAGTCCCGAACTGAAGGGATTCCTCGACATCGTCCCCCCCGAGGACGGCCCAGCGATTGCCGACGCGATTGAGACGATTCGAGCCCAGGATTTCAACGAGGAACGAATGAGGGCGCTTCGAGGTCGCCCGAGGAATGGGCATCGCGCTTGATTCGACGCTGTTCGTCGATCTCGCTCGGCGGCGACCGTCGGCCCTGCGCAAGATCGAGGAGCTCGATGCACGACGGGAGCTCAAGGTCATTCCAACCCCGGTCGCCTACGAGGTACTGTGCGGAATCCTTCAGACGAAATCTCGGACCCAGGCGGCGTTGTTCCGTGGATGGATATCGAGGTTTCACGTCGCCGGGCTTGACCTGCCCGGCGCCGAGCGGGCGGCCTCCCTTCGCGTCGAGTTGTCGCACCTCGGGAAGGTCAAGGGGACGGGGGACATCCTCACCGCGGGCATCGCCCTGGCGGGTGGCCATTCCTTGGTCACTCGGGACACCGATTTTCGAGCGATCGGAGAGGCCACGGGTCTGGTGGTGGAACCCTACTAGGCGGCAGGCTCTAGATTCTGCCTCAGTCGAGGGGGGATGAATCGAAGTTCTTCGCCGAGGGATCGGTCGTCATCCAGAACTTCAAACAAGGTTGCAGAACTTTCGCTCTCCAAACACGAGAGGCTAAACACCCCCCATCGCCGGGGTCGAAACCGGCCCATTCCCAACATCGAGCCGCGTCAACTCGTTGAGGGCTAGGAGTCCGTCCCGTTGGACGCCGAAGTTCGAGGACCCGGACCTGAAGACGGCGGAGGAGGGGGAGAGCTTGGAGTACTTGGCAAGGCCCCGGAAGGGGGCGTAGTGCAAGGTGCTCTGGTGACCTCCCTACCCGCTGCGTTGATACCCGAAACGTGGATGCGCCGACGAGTGAGCCGAAGTGTGGTGGGATGAACTCGTAGTAATCCTCAACGCCCTAGCGATCCCGGCCCTCGTAGCCAGCATCGTCGGGGTCTACCTCCACTATTTTTACTCGGACAAGGCAAAGCGACAGGAGTTCCGGCGTAATGCCCTTTACGAGCGCAAGCTCGCCGCCTATCGCGCGATACTTTCCACCGCGCGATCCGTTGCAGAACTCTTTGCCTGGATAATGCGGTGGCATGACCCAGAGAAGACCGTCGGAGCGCAGCTGACCAATGTCGCACCCGAGAAGCGGGAGGAGGTCACGAAGGGTCTCGTAACTATGTTGACGCTCTTTCGAGACATGCAATTCCAAGGGATCTTGAAGCGTACCGGATGGAAGCCGGGAGTGATGTCCCTACCGGGATTCAAGGCCTTCAGTTCAGAGGTAGCAAGGGAGCCGGAAGTGCGGAGTTTTCTAGAATTCATTGAGCTTGCGCTAATCGCACAGCACGAGTTGGAAGCTGCCGTGACGGACTTGAAACTCCTTGGATGTCCGAAAAACCTCACTGCACGAGTCGATTCCTTGATGGAACAAATCATGAAGAAATCGCCTAGCGCGGGGTCCCAGGGCGAGGTGACGAGCGACATGGTGGACCAGTTCGAAGAGGATGTGAAAGAGCACCTCGCTCGGCTAGTTGCCGCCATGAATGCAGACCTGGAGGTCACGATGGGCGGGCCTGTCTAGGAGGCAGCCCGCTTCCACCTAATGATCCCGATAACCAAGTATGATGCCCGGTGGAAGGCCTGGTTCCCGACAAGAAGGAACTTCTCGTACGCCGGGTCATCGAGGTGCAGATTCTCGAAAACCTTGGCCTCTTGCCCGGGATGCTTCCGGAACCACTCGTAACAACCGATTTCGAGGACTTGTTGGTCGTGTGGTCCGACACTCACGCAACGGTCGCACCTGTATTCCAGGCGAGGTTGCATGCGATAATCCGCCTTCGTCTTGAGAGTGGGACCGCCGAAGAGCGTGAGCTGAATCGTCGAATCCACGTCGCTTCGATCGGATAGGTAGCCCTTGAGTGCGGCAGGTCTCACGATCCCGAGGCTAACATGGGACTCGTTTAGCGTCGAGACGCATGGCGAGGCCAACTGAGGGATGAGCCGAATTCTTTCGGGTCGGGACAGGAGCCCCCGGACTTCGATCTTCGAATCAAGGGTCGCCCACTCCCCTTTCGAGCCTTCTATCTTCCAACTCTCATCCCGGGTGTCTTGGGGGTTCCTTTCCAACGGAACGGACACGCAGCTCCACTGTTTCAGCGGGGAGCTGAGCCGCGTGGGATAGACCCGAATGAACCCATGCGTCGGTGAATAGCCGGCAGCGCATATTGTCGTCCTTCCGTCCTTCAGAGTATCAGGAGCGGCTCGCCCCAGCATTATGAGGTCGTCGATTTGCCTTCGTTCAGGCGCCATTGGGCACGGCAAACCTACAAGTGTCTGAACGAAAAACCCCTACGCTGCAATCGGGAGCAAAGGACCTGCCGGTGGCAGCTGTCCCAGTCGTCTTCAAAGCACAGGAGCGCCGCCCGTCGGACCCGCAGCAGTCCGGCCAACGCTGCTAATGCCGTGCTCTGGGTCGACGCGTACGCCGAGTACCGCGCGCGAAACGTACGAAGGTCACGAGTTCTACGGTACTCCCGCCGAATCCCCGTGGGAGAGCCGAGTTGAGGCAGATGGACGTAGTCTATTCCGCTCCCGGCGAGAGCGGCACCAAGCCCTGCCTTCGAGAATCCCGGCTTTCGGCTTTGCGCTCGCTCACGGACATCGACTACCGTTTGCACTTTCGCGGCCGACAGCTCTCGAATCAGCCCAGAGAGAACCTTCCCCTCGTACCCCACCGTGAACGCGAGTTGGTTTGCTTCCATCGGTAGCGAATCCTCGAATGATTGGCTAGTTAAGACTTTTCCGGCAATGGAGGGCTAGCTCATTGAACTAGGTCGATTCCTGCCGAACGTCCGGGTCTTGGTGAGGGGGATGCCCCCCTCGAATCTATGGGCCGGGACGGATTCGAACCGCCGATCTCCGCGTTGTAAGCGCGGCATCCTCACCGCTAGACGACCGGCCCACGACGAGCAGACGATGCCCTAACTATGGAAGTGTCGGTGCGCTCGGTTCAGCCGCCAACAGGGGAGCGTGGACCCGGTGCCGGACCTTTACCGCCAACCCCCGCGGCAGCTCGGTCATGAGCGCGCCCGCGAGCGCCGCCTCTCCGACTCCGAGGAGCGCGCCCGAGCGGACCAATACCACAGCGTCCCCTGGCGCGATCGTCGGGTCCGCGGACCGGACCCCGGGAGCGAAGAGGTCGCCGGTCAGGGTGACGCCCGGGTCGACCTCGACCCACAAAGCGCCGGCAGGAACGATGCGCGCCCCGCCCGCAGCGGTCAACTGAAACAAGCCCCGTTCCTCCGACCAGGTCGCCAGGTCCTTTCCCCGCCCGTCGGTCAGTCGTTGGCTCCAGGGCCGCCCTTCCAACCGGGTCGGAGGAGCGAACAGCAGTTCGGCGGCCGGTGGTCCAAATTGGACTCGTGCGAGCGCCTCGAGTCCCTCTTTGACGCCCACCAACGGACCGATGGACGGCGGCGCGGGGCCGAGATCCGCCTCGTCCAGGGCCGACCGAAGAGCCCGTAGGGCCGTCGCACTCGTCGTGTGCTCGTCCGAGAGAGTCCAGAGGGGGTGGAGCCGTTCGGGCAACGCCTCGGCCAGGAACTTGTACTCGTCCGGGTCGAGGTGAGCGATCGCCTGCGTGTACGCTCCCCGTGCGAGGAAAACGTCCAACGCGCGCAGGACCGCGGTCCGTTCGTCCTCCTCCCACTGTCCGGTGACCGGGATATCGTAGTGGCGCGCGGGGTAGACGTCCTCGAGTTCCCGGGGAACCAGTCCCAGCGGGGACGAGACCGACACGACGTGCAGGAGCGGGCCAGGGGGCCAACCCTCCCACGCCCGTGCGAAGCGGCGATGACTTCGCGAGTTTCGGTACGGCTTGGTCCGAGAGCAGGGCAGCAGCAGAAGCACGCGCTTCGAGGGTGGAGGCCGGTACCGCTCGAGGACGCGGGAGAGGAATCGCTGGACCTCCGGACGGCGGCGGGATTCCCGTAAGATGTACGTACGTTTCGCCCGGGAGACGACCGGGACTCTCCCTTCCACCAACGGAGCCATCAGTCGGTCCGCGAAGCGCAGCATCTCGGCCAGCGCCGGCTCCGCCGTCAGCCTCGCCTCGACGAGCTCCCGGAGCCGCCCGTCGCGCAGGGCCATCCGCACCTCGGCCATCTCTCTCGCGTAGGTTGCCTGGGTGTGAATCTCAAGCGACCCCGGGGGATCCGACCGGCAGCTCGCGCAGTCGCAGACCCGTTCGATGCGCGCCGAGTCCGCCGCCACCGAACCCAAGGTCGTGTAGAAGTAGGACCCGTGGGCCGCACCCCACAGTCCCTCCGTCGTGTCGACGACGTCCACTCCCAGCCACGCGAGGAGGCTCAATCGATGCGGAAGGGCCACTCGGGGCGCCCACAACCCGGGATATCCCCCCAGTTGGGTGCGTATCTCCATCAGCGCGCGGATGAACGGTTCCCCGTCCTGCCACAGCGCCCGCGCATTGCCGAGCACGACGAGCTCCGGGCGAGAGGCGCGCAGGGCCGTCCATTCGGGCTCCGGGAGCGGCCAGTGCACGTAGGCCACTCCGGGCCCCACGGTCTGCCACATTCCGGGGGTACCCGAGATCTCCGGGGTCGGAACGGGGAACCGCAGCCTCAACTCTGCGGGGTCGCGGCGGAGCACCAGCTCCCTCTCACCGACGGGAAGTTCCACTCCGACCCGTAGCTCGACCCGGGACCCGGTGGCGGGGCCGTCGGGGGGCAACGGGTCTGGTCGGCTCCAGAGGATTTCCGGGGAATCGAGACGGAGCGGACCGACTTGTACCGAGCCGGCCAGAAGCGCGCCGGCCGAAGAGACGACGGTTCGGGTCATGGGTACTCGGCAGGCGGAGGGGGCCCAGCAGAAAACGGCACGCCGCAGCGGAGCGGTTCAGCCGCCGCCGCGTCCTGGTACCAGTTTCCGAGTCCGCCGGCCGGGGGTCGCGTCCGATGGGAAAAAGGCGCTCCACGTGCTGATCAGCGCCTCGCGTCGTTCCGCGCCGGCCTCCGAGCGACCCCGCTTGCCGATCAGGGGGTCGTGCGTTTCCCGGACGTCGTGCAGGAAAGCCGAGGGGCTCTCGCTCGCCTTCTCGAATCCGTACAGGATCAATTGCCGGAGGAAACTCGAGCGTCCACGCCAACCAATCCGTCGACGAACGATCGGGTTCAGGTGCCGCTTGGCGAGGCGCCAGACCTCGTTCGTCGTCTTGTAGTCCCGGGCCGAGAGGCCGATCATCACTTGCGGCATGTTCGGGCCCTAGCTCGAGCCGGTTTAAGTCGATTGTTCTCGGCGGTGGCACGACGTTCCATCAACTACTGCATTCAGGCATCCAAACGGGGTACTCCGCATAGGAATCGCTAGAGCTGGACCCCCGGGAATGCCAGTGCCAGAAGAACGCCGGCGAGGAATAACAGCGCGAGCAGGAAGTGGCGCTCGAACGGGATCCGGACCTGCTCCGGGTGTCGCGACAGGGCGACATCCGAGTACGCGACGAGCGTGACCATGCCGGCCCATGCCACCCAGAACGGTAGGCCGAAGCGCATCAGTGCGCCGAAGAGTCCGAAGAGCACGAGGGCTCCCGCGTGAAGCACCCCGATCAGGGCGAGGCTCGTACGGACCCCTAGCCGTCGCGGGAGCGAGTAGAGTCCGAGGTTCCGGTCGGTGGATAGATCCCCGAGACTATGGATCGTTTCGAAGGAGGTCCCCCACGCGAGCATGGCCGCCACCGCGACGAGCGCGACGGCCGGCAGCCCACCGGTGACCGCGATGAATACCCCCGCGGGGACGAGCGCCTCGACCAGCCCCAAGAACACGGTGGTGAACGACGTGTATCGCTTCGTGTAGCTGTAGCCGAAGACCAGGACGAGGGCCACGGGGGAAAGCGCCAGGGAAAGGGGATTCAACAAGGCCGCCGCTGCGACCAGGACCGCCGCGCTCAGGGCCGTCACCGCGAGCGCGAACCCTGGAGAGAGTCGCCCGGTGACGAGCGCGCGGTCCTGCGTACGAGGATTCAACGCGTCCAGCCGCCGGTCCGTCCACCGGTTGAACGCATGGCCGGCGTTTCGGGCGGCGAGCAGGGCGATCACCACCAGAAGGAACGTCTGCCAGGGGGGGAGTCCGTGGGCGGCGGCAAACAGGAACGCGAGGCCGAATGGGAGGTTGAGCCCCACGTTCTGGATCTCGAGGAAACGCCCGAGCTCGCGCGCCCAGCCGGAGGGCGAGGTCGCCGGTCCGCTCACGGGGTCCGAGCGTCCCGGAGGAACGAGAGCGCGGGCGCCCGAGCCACGAGCTGGTCGATCCGGGAGATCACCGCGGGGTCCATCCGGATCTCGTCCGGCCACGGACGCGGGAAATTCTCGTCGGGTCGCTTGCGGGTCGCGTCGATACCGACCTTGCCCCCGAGGTTGGGGACCGGGTTCGAGATCGACAGTTGGTCGACCGGTCCGTGCACGAGTTCTAGGTCCCGCTCGGGGTCGGCCTGGAGGCCGACGCGGTAGAGCACCTCCGACAGGTCGCGGACGTTGACCTCCTCGTCGACGACGATCACGTATCGGGTGAACATCATCTGGCCCAGACCCCAGAGGGCGTGCATCACCTTCCGGGCGTGGTACGGGTAGGCCTTCCGGATCGACACGATGGCGACGTTGATGAACAGGCCCTCGGGCGGGAGGTTCATGTCCACGATCTCGGGCAGGACGAGCCGCACGATCGGTAGGAACAGTCTCTCCACCGCCTTGCCGAGGACCGAATCCTCGGTGGGAGGTTTCCCCGTGACCGTGCCGAGGTAGGTCGGGCGCCGACGCTGGGTGACGTGCGTTACGTGGAAGACGGGGAACGGTTCGGCGGCCGAGTAATACCCGGTGTGATCGCCGAAGGGTCCTTCGAGGTGGCGCTCCGAGGGGTCGACGTAGCCTTCGAGCACGATCTCGGCCCGCGCGGGCACTTCGAGGGGGACGGTCCGGCACGCCACGAGCTCGAGAGGTTCTTCGCGGAGGAACCCGGCGAAGACGAAGTTCGAGATGCCCTCCGGCACCGGGGCGAGCCCCGCGAGCACCGTGGCGGGATCGGCCCCGATCACCGCCGCGACCGGCATCCGCTCCCCGCGCGCGCACCATTTCCGGTAGTTGTTGGCCCCGACCCGGTGGATCTGGAAGTGCATCCCCAACGTGTCCGGACCGTACTGCTGGAGCCGGTAGATCCCGGTGTGGCTCTCGCCCGTTTCGGGATCCTTCGTGACCACGACGGGGAACGTGATCGTCCGTCCCCCGTCCCCGGGCCAGCACCGGAGGATTGGGAACGAGTCGAGGTTCACTTGGTCGGTCTCGGTCTCCTGGCAGGGCGCGCTGCTGACGCGCTTGGGGGCGAGGGAACGGAGAGTTTCGAGCGTCTGGAGCGTGCCGCCGAGGTCTTTCAAGGCTCCCATCACCCCCGCGGGAGGTCGGAGACGAACCAGGCGGGCGATCCGATCCATCGGCGCGTCCAGGGTCTCTCCCCCCAGCGCCCGGGCGATCCGGCGAGGAGAACCGAGCACGTTCATCGCGACGGGCACCGAACTGCCCGTGACGTTCTCGAACAGCAACGCCGGCCCGTCCTTTCGGATCACTCGTTGAGTGATCTCGGTGATCTCGAGGTCCCGGCTCACCGGGTCGCGGAGGCGGAGCAGGTCCCCGCGCGATTCGAGGTCAGTAAGGAATTCGCCGAGCGAGCGGAAGGCCATCGGCTCCCTCTGAGCCCCGTCCATTAATTAAGGGACGGTCGGGGAGTGCCGAGCGAACAGGGTTTACAGGAGAACCTTCTTAGTTTTCCCGAGCCCCATGAAGACGATATCGCTCGAGTTCCAGACCGAGCATCTGGAAGCGATCGGCCTGATCCCGCCCGGATTCTTCACGCGGTACGAGGAGGTCGAGCTTCTCGAGACCCTCCGCCTCGAACGGGGGTGGCGCCTCCAACTGCTCCGGATCCGGAGGAGGGGACCCCTGCGGTCGGCCGCCGAGCTCGCCCGGGAATCTCGACGCATTCGTCGATTGTACGGCCTCGAGAGCTTCGAGCTCGTGGAACGTCGTCCACGTACCCGGGACTACATCCTCCTCGTGCGTCAGCGGAACCCTCCCGCGATCGCCCGACTGTTCACCGTCGCCGGCGGTGAGATCACTCCCGTCGCCCCGTTTCGCGCCGACCCGACGCACACCGTCGCGTCGTTCTACGGAGCGGACCTCGCGCTGCGCCGGGTCGTTGCGCGGCTCACGCGGGATGGTTTGCCCTTCCGAGTGCTTCGCGCCTCCGGCCGGGCCTACTGGGGTCCCGCCGGGTCGGAGGAGCTCACGGACCGGCAGCGGAGCATCGTTTCCCGGGCGTGGGCGCTCGGCTACTACGCCGTCCCCCGCCGCCTCTCCCTGACCCGACTTGCCCGGCTCACTGGACAGAGCCCCCCGGCCCTGAGCAAGATGCTCCGGCGCGCCGAGGGTCGGCTCGTCGCCCGCTTTCTCGCATCCACCGAGGCCCCCCGGAGCGAGGAGCCGGTCCCGAGCTCGAGCGCCTAAGCGGGGCCGCCCCGCGGTCTACGTGAGGGGTCGCAGGGCCCGGCGGACCAGGGCGATTGCGATCCCCACGAGGACCGTCGTCCAGGCCAGGAGCCCGAACAGGTAGATCCCCGCCGGATACGGGTAGGCCGCGCCCCCGAAGAGCGTCTCACGGAGGACGTTTACCGCGAGGGAGACCGGGTTGTACTGCGAGACGTTCTGAAGCCAGGTCGGCATCGTGCCCCACGGGTAGAGCGCATCCGAGGTCAGAAGGACCGGCAGGTTGAGGAGGTTGACCGCGGCGAAGTAGGTCTGCGGCACATCGAGCAGTATCCCGAACGTGAGGAACAGGGTGGCGAACATGAGAGAGAGGAGGACGATGGCCGCCACGACCTCCCCGCCGCCGATCAGGCCGACAGATGAGGTCACGTCGAGACCGCTCAGCCCGGACACGTGACCGAAGAGGAGCGCCAGGCCGAGGACGAAGAAGGAGAGCGCGATCGGTTGAGCCGACCCAGCGATGAGCCGGGAGCCGAAGACCGCCGCCGAAGGGGCCGGCGTGCCCCGGGTCCGTTTGAAGACGCCGAAGAGCTTGTCGAAAATGACGTTCGCGCCGATGAACAGCGTCGCGGTCACGGCCACGAACCCGACCATTCCGGCGACGAAGTACGAGTAGTAGTTGGGCGCCCCGCGGAAGTAGAATACGAGAAGGGCCGCCACTTCGGAGGGGCTCGGCGGGGGATGTACCTGAGCCACTGGATTGATGTTGAACCCCTGGCCGAACAGGAGGAGGTAGAGGAGGGGGAAGAGGAGCGACGTGAAGATCGCCTGCGGGTTGCGAGCGAGTTTCAGGAACTCCCGCCGGGTGAGGGCCCCGAGTTCGCGGAGCATCAGCGCCGCCCCCGCAGGCCGCTCTGCACGCTCTGCATCAACACGGCCCTGTCCGTCGCTGTGGGCCCTTCCTCTTCACGGAACTCGCGGCCCGTGAACTCGAGAAAGACCTCGTCCAGGCTGGGCCGCTTGACCGTCACTCCCGTGACGCCGGCCCCGGCCCGCGTGCAGGCCTCAACGGCCAACGGAACGAACGGTTCCCCGCTCCGGCACTTGACACGGTAGGTCCCGTCCTGGCTCTGCACACTGTACACCCCCGCCAACGGACGCAGCACTCCGGTCATGTCGGGGGCCCCCGGGGCGGTCTTGAGAGTGACGATGTCGCCGCCCAGCTTGTCCTTCAATTCGCCCGGCGAGCCGGTCGCGACGATCTTTCCATGGTCGATGATGGCGATGCGGTTGCACATCGTGTCGGCCTCATCTAGATAGTGGGTTGTGACGAACACCGTGAGGCCCTCCTCACTCCGAAGCTTCTGGATGAATCCCCAGAAGCCGGCCCGGCCTTGGGGGTCCAAACCCAGGGTCGGCTCGTCGAGAAAGAGAATCTTTGGTCGATGGACCAACCCGACGGCCAGTTCGAGTCGCCGGCGCATGCCGCCCGAGTAAGTCTTGGCTAACCGGTCGGCGGCCTCGGTGATCTGCATCTGCTCCATGAGGGCCGTAGCGCGTCGGCGTCCTTCGGCGGCCGAGATGCCGTAGCACCCGGCGGCGACCTCGATGTTCTCACGGCCGGTGAGGTCGCCGTCGGCGGTGGCCTCCTGAAAGATCACGCCGATCCGTCGCTTGACGGCCTCAGGATCCACATTGACCTCGAGACCGTCGATCACTGCACGCCCTTCGGTGGGGCGAAGGCCCGCGGAGAGCATCGAAACGGTCGTGGTCTTGCCCGCGCCGTTGGGTCCTAGGAACCCAAAGACCTCCCCCGGGCGCACGTCGAAGGAGACCCCGTCGACGGCGCGGACCTTCCCATTGTAGACCTTGACCAAGTTCTCGGCATGGATCGCTTGGACCGTCTGCATCGTGCTTCCCTCAGTTCCTCAGTTTCCGGAGACGTTCGGCCACCGCGTCGAGCTCGGTCTGAATCGGTTGGGTCGCGCTCGGTTGCGAGCGCCGCAGGTCTTCAAGGTACGCGGTGAGTCCGGAGATCTCCTGCAAGACATCTTGGGGAGTCCGGGGACCGCTCCCCATGTGCCACCCCCACAGCGGGTCGACGTCGCCCACGAGCTCATAGCGCCCGTCCGGACGTTTTCGAATCGCCCCTTCGCTGACCATCTCCTCGAGCATTGGGTAGACAGAACCGGGGGACGGGCGCCACCAACCTCGGGTCATGACCTCCATGTCGTCGATGATCTCCGCTCCGTTCCGTGGCTGTCGCCGAATGATCATCAACACCCAGGTTCGGAGCCCCCGTTTCTTACGACCCCACATGGCTCGGTTTTCCGATATCGGAATTTCAATACTTGTATTTGGAGTTAACGCACGTATCGGTAGTGACAGTTTTTGTTCGCTATACTGCGATGTGCGCTCGGCTCGCTTCAACGCCGGTATCGAGCTATTGAATCGAGTGTCGACTTGAGCTCCCCTGACGGCCCGGGCGACTACTCCATGGCCTCCGAGAGTGCTCGATGGCTGGCCCCCCGTCGCACTTATGTTGCCGGTCTGCTCGGCCCGGCCATGGCGAGGCGCCTCTCTCCTGGGACGGCGGATCGAACCGCTTGGCCGCCGGGTCTCCGGCGCCGACCTCGCGTCGTATTGGCAGAAGTCGTCGATGGGTCCGGGGCGACGCGCCTTCCGGCCAAGGCGACCGCTGGATCGGCGTGCTTCGACCTTCACGCCGCGGAGGCAGCGACATTAAAGTCGGGAATGGTCACGCTCGTACGAACCGGCCTTCGCCTGCGCGCCCCCCCGGGGACGTTTCTCGAGGTACGTCCGCGCAGCGGTCTGAGCAGCCGCGGGGTGTTGATGGTCAACGCGCCCGGCACGATCGACCGCGATTACTCGGGGGAAGTGAAGGTCCCATTGACGTTCCTCTTCCCGGGGGAGTACCAGATCCAGAGCGGCGACCGGATCGGGCAGGTCCGCGTAGCGAAGGAGTACCCGACCCGTTTCGCCAAAGGGACGGTGCGGCCGAGCGACGGCCGAAAGGGCGGGTTCGGAAGCACGGGCCGGTGAACCTCCCGGGCGCCGGAGGGGTAGCAGCGGTCGGGGCCACGCTCACCGGAAATCGTCCAGCATTCGCTGAATTTGAGGAGGCGCCGGAGGCGCCAGCGGGCCCTTCCGGGCCTGGGCCTCGACCTTCTCGAGCAGCTCGTGCATCCGCTGCTCCTTTCGGCGCGCCGAGACGAAGGTCCCGACGTCCCGCGTCCCGGCGGTGATGAGAACCACCACCCGGCCGGCCCGAAAGCGACCGGTACGGCCGCGGCGCTGTATCGTCCGCACCTCGTCGGGCACCGGCTCGTAGAACACGACCAGGTCGGTCGAGGGTATGTCCAACCCTTCCTCGCCGACGGAGGTCGCCACGAGACAGTTCAGTTCCCCGCGGCGAAACCGGTCCAAGAGGTCGACCTGTTCCTTCTGCGACAAGCCCGTGTCCGACCCGTGAGATGCCTGGCCGACGAAGCGGGCCGCCCGAACGGGTGTATTCGGAACTTTGGCGAAACGCTCCACGAGGGCATCGGCGGTCTGCCGGTAGTGCGCGAAGAGGATCACGCGGGCCGTGGGGGAGCGTTCGATCTCCTGCGTCACGATCTCGACGGCCATTGCGAGCTTGGGATGCTCGAGGTCGACCGTCTCGAGTTGGCGCAGGAGCTCCACGATGTCCGGGTCCGCGAGGAAGGCGCGGTCCGACGGCCGAAGGCGTCCGTCCTTCTTCGTTCCCCGACCGGAAAGGTACTTTCGGAGGGCCTCGACGCCTTGCGTTTCCACGAGGACAAGTCCGTGGAGCGCCTTCATCGCCAGGGCTTGGGCCGAGACCGCTTGCCAGAATCGGCCGTCCTGAGTCTCTCCTCGTCGTTTGGCGCCGTCGATCTGACGTCGAAGCGTGATCCCGAGTCCCAGCAATTCTCGGCGCCCGGCCTCGACGGTCGGAAAGTAACCGAGCCGGTGGAGCACCTCGGTCTGGCGCTGCACGACGGTGCGGAGGTAGACCCCCAGGTTACGGACCTCGGGCGGGAGAGGAACCTCGACTGTTTCCAGATGGGTCCCGTGCGTGTAGGGAGCGACGTCGGCATCGGCCGGGCCTCGAAGCTCGAAGTGTTCTATTCCCAGGTTCGCCCAGACCGCTTCGATGCGGTCCAATTTGGAACCGGGAGAAGCCGTCATCGCGAGCACGCGGCCGCTGGTCGAGCGTACCGCTTGACCGACGGCGACGTAGGGGTAGTCCCCCACGGCCCGGTGGGCCTCATCGAAGATCACGAGCGAGAATGTGGAAAGCGGGAAGTTGCCTTGCGCGAGGTCGTTGGCGATGACCTGGGGGGTTGCCACCACCACTTGCGGGGGCGAGAGCAGCGTTTGCCGGCGCTCCGGGGAGATTTCGCCGGTGAGGACGAGGGGGGGAGGGCAGAACAGAGTCTGGGCCACGCTGCGGGCGTGCTGCGCGACGAGGGGCCGAGTAGGAGCCATCAACAAAATGGACCGCGTGGGCTGCTTCAGCAGGTACTCTGCGGCCACTCGAAGCGCGATCGCAGTCTTTCCGAGTCCGGTGGGAAGTACGACCAGGGTGTTCGCCCGAACGGCCGCGTCGGCGATGGTGGCCTGATACGCCCGCTCCTCCAAAACGTCGGGCCGAATTCGGGGATGCGAGACCGTCGTTATCGCCTGGGACATAGACCGTCGGTCGAGCGGCCTCGGCTTAATTAGGGGCCGGCTTCGCCGAGAGGATGCTCTCGGTACTCTGGACGGTGCTGCTCGTCGCGTACGCGATTCTCGTGCTCGTCGTCCAAGGCGTCCCGCTCTACCTAGCCGTTCAGATGCCCCATCCGAGGGGACCGGCGACGCCGACTCCGCCCGTTCCCGCACCGCTCGTTTCCGTGATCGTTCCAGCACGGAACGAGGGTGAGGACCTCGGTCCGTGCCTCGGCGGCCTCCTCAGTCAGTCCTACCCCTCGGTGGAGCTGCTCGTCGTAGATGGAGGCTCGACGGACGAGACACGCGAGGTGGCGCGGGCCCGGGGAACCCGGGTTACGGTGATCGAAGAACCCCCGCTTCCCGAGGGGTGGGTTGGCAAGAACTGGGCGTGCTGGACCGGAGCTCTACAGGCCCGGGGCGAATTCCTGCTCTTCGTTGACGCCGACGTCCGGCCGAGTCCCCAAGCGATCTGGACGGCCGTCGACTGGGCCCGGCGCGACCAGGCCGACCTGGTCACTTTCGCGAGCCGGATCGAGATGGCGGGGTTTTGGGAGAACGTGGTGCTTCCCTTCTACGTGCAGATGGTCCTGACCTACTTCCGGACCCCTCGAGTGAATCGGCCCGACTCCAAGACCGCGATGGCGAACGGCCAGTTCCTGATGGTCCGGAAGAGCGCCTACCTCGAGACCGGGGGACACGAGGCCATTCGAAGCCGGGTGCTCGAGGACGTCGCCCTCGCCCAGCGTTTCCGGACTGCGGGGAAGGTGCTCCGGGTCGGTTGGACGCCGGAACTCGTGACCACGCGGATGTACCGGACGCGTCAGGATATGTACGACGGGATCCTGAAGACGGTCTCCGGGGTGAGGTTCTCCGCGCCCCGGCAGGTCGGATTCGCGATCGCTCTGGTTGCTTTCTTCTGGGCGCCATTGACCTTGCTCCCCCTCGGGGTGTGGGCCGGGTCCCTGTGGCTAACGGCCGTTGGGGCGTTCCTCTGGGTGGCGCTCTTCGGCAAGCATGTGGCATTCACTTGGGCGGCCAAGGGGTCGGCGGCGTACGGACTCCTGTTTCCGGTCGCGGCAGGATACTATCTCGTGCTGGTTCTGGTCGCGTTGGGTCGAGGGCTCCTCGGGAGACCGGTGCGTTGGAAAGGCCGGTCCTACCGCATTGGGGAATGACGGCGAGGCCGGCGAGCAACGATTAAGCGGGGGACCTGTCTCTGAATTCCTTCCACATGTCGGCGGCCATCGGCACTCCATTCGGGCTGTTCATCGGCGGGCGAGAGATTCCCTCGAGCGACGGCCAACAGATCACCCTCTTGAATCCCGCGACGAACCGCCCATTGGCGGAAGCCGCCGTCGGGCGCGTCGCGGACGCTCACCACGCTCTGGAGGTCGCGGACCGTGCCTTCCGCGAGTCCGGTTGGGCGGGCGGCGACGGCGCCCAACGTACGAAGGCGCTCTACCGACTCTCCCGGCTCCTCGAGGAACAGGCGGCCGCCTTCGCGGAGCTCGAGAGCCTGAACATGGGCAAGCCTCTGCGCGAATCGAAGGGCGATATCGACTTCGTCGTCCGCACCCTCGAGTACATGGCCGGGCTGGCCGACAAGATCGAGGGGGAGACGATCCCGATCCCGGGAGCCCGGTTCGACTACACGATCCGCGAGCCCCTCGGGGTAACCGTCCACATCGCGCCGTGGAACTATCCGCTATTGCTCGCCGTCCGGTCGGTGGCCCCGGCGCTGGCCGCCGGCAACGCGGTCGTGCTCAAGCCCGCGAGCCTGACGCCCCTCACGGCGCTCCGGTTCGCTCAGCTGGCCCACGACGCGGGAATCCCGGACGGAATCCTCAACGTCGTCGTCGGAAGCGGACGCGAAGTCGGAGAGGCGCTCATCACCGACGCCCGCTGTGCCTCCGTCTCGTTCACCGGGAGCGGCGAAGTCGGTCGCCGGATCGCCGAGCTCGCAGCGGCGCGCCTGATCCCGACGGTCCTCGAGCTCGGGGGGAAGAGCCCCGTGATCGTCTTCCCGGACGCGGACCTGGAACGGGCCGCTCGGGCGATCGCGACCGGGATCTTCCAGAACTCGGGGCAGATGTGCTGGGCCGGCTCCCGCCTGGTCGTCGAAGCTGGAGTGGAGGCCGCCCTCCTCGAGAAACTGCGCGCCGCCGCCCAAGGGCTCAAGCTAGGGCCTGGCATCGAGGCCGGCGTGACCATGGGTCCCCTGGTCTCGAAGGACCAGATGACCCGCGTCCTGGGGTTCGTGGACGAGGCCCGGGAGGCGGGCGCGAGGATCTTCCTGGGCGGCGGTCGGCCGGCCGCGCCTGAACTTCAGGAGGGAAACTTCGTCGAGCCGACGGTGGTGACCGATGTGGACCCGGACGCTCGCCTGGTACGGGAGGAGGTCTTCGGTCCGGTACTCGCCGTCCATCGGTTCGAGTCGGCCGACGAGGCGCTCCGGCTCGCCAACCGGACCCGGTTCGGCCTGTTCGCCTCTCTATGGACCCGCGACCTGGCAACGGCCCACGGAGTGGCCCGCCAGCTGGAGGCAGGCATGGTGACGATCAACGAACCACCAATGACGTTTCCCCAAACGCCGTTCGGAGGGTACAAGGAGAGCGGACTCGGTTCCGAGCAAGGCCGAGACGCCCCGCTGGCCTACACCCGGCGGAAGAACGTCATCGTGAACGTCGGCGCCGCGAAACCCAAGAAATAGGCGCGACCGAGACGGCCCCCAAGGGTCGTACGAAGTGCGGAAAAGGAGCCGAGGCCCGGCTCCACCGGACACGACATGCCAACCTCGCCGGCGGAAGCACCGTGGGGCACGTGCACCTTCTGCGGCGATGCCGTCCCGCCGGACGGGAATAGCTGCCCAACCTGCGGCAAGGTGTCGACCGCGCCGCTCGGTTTGGAGCCGGCCCGGAGCCGGCCCGTCCGCCGGCGACTCCTCCTGCTCCAGTCCCTGAGGGTCTTCGTCGTCGTGGCGGTCATCGCCAGCATCGGGTGGGCGATCATCTCCGCCGAGCTGTCCGGTCCCACCACTTTTCCGGACCCCCTGACCGGCGTGAGAACGCTCACCGTGACTCCGGGTGGATGGGCGTTTTTTGCCGGGAACATCACCGGCGAGGACTACATTACCGGCAACTTCTCGGTCGTGACGCCCCCTGGAGGGAACGTCACGGTCTGGGTCTACAACGCCAGCGAATTCGCGGCGTTCTTCTCCCACCAGACGGCGCGACCGGCCGCCCCGCCGTACACGAACGTCAGCGCGGCGCGGATCGTCTTCGCCGCGCCGTACACCGATGAATTCTATTTTGTGTTCGGGAACCCGTTCCCCCCCGGCTCGGACCTCACCGAGCGGGTCTTCGTCTCGACAACCTACGAGACGAACGTAGTGCTGGGATAGGCCCCGCGGCCGGCCCTACTCCGTCGGAGGGAGGGTCGGAGGAACATCCGGCAACCGGGTCAGGAACTCGGCCGGCATCGCGTCGACGAGGAAGACCGTCTTTCCGGCGCGCTTGATGACCACGCCGCCGTCCTGGGCCTTCCTCGTGTCGACGGCGAGCAGGACGGGGTTCGGCGTGCGGACCGACCCGGCGGACCGCGCGTCTTCCGCGGTCCTCGAGAGATGTACCTTCTTCCGGTCCGACGGCTTGAGACCGACCTCGAGCACGATCGCCGCCTCGTCGGTCGTCACCGGAAAGAACAGCTGCTCGGGAATATGGTCGGTGGGAAGGTCGAGGTCGACGTCGAGCGTGTGACCGTAGGTCGCACGGATCCGGTCGTCTTTGACTTCGTACCGACCCTTGGCATCGGTCTCGGCGATTGCCACGACGTGATGGACCCGAAGCCACCGGTAGCCCCGGTGCTGGTTCGAGACGTTCCGGACCATCTGGGGGAGGGAGATCCACCCGTGCGGGTCCATCGTGAGTCCGTACTTCTCGGGGAAGTGACGCAGGATCCCCGTGACGACCCGGCCGAGATGGTCGAGCTCGCGGTCGTCCATGAGGAATTTGCCGGACTGGCCGCAGACGGGGCAGCTATCGCCCCGGAAGTAGCCGTGCTGGTCGCACTCCTTAAGCATGGGTGAGAGGGAAGAGGTCAGGCCTTGATCTTGTCGGCCTTCTTCTCGAAGGTCGCGAGGGTGTCGCCATAGCCGTCGGCGAGTTCCTTGAGGACGCGCTTGAGAACCTGTTGGGGCTTCTCGCCCTTGGTCTTGAGATACAGGGTGGGACGGTCCAGGATCGGATGACCCAGGAAGTACCGGGCCTCGACGACCTTTTCCTCCGCCTGGAGCGCCTCGACGAGCGGGATCAGGAGGGTCTCTTCCCCCTTGGGAAGCTCGATCCGGAGCGAATCGTGCTCCTTCTCGACGACCTTGATCTCCATCGACAGAACCGGACGCGGCCACAGGGGTCCGGTTCTTAAGCGTGGTGGTGAGCAGGCCGCGCCGGCGAGACGCCGGGGCCCCTCGCACGGCGGTCCGGGGGTAACCGTATATGCCGGATTCGGTCCCCGGCCGAGCGAGGCATCCCCGGTGCGAGCCCTGGTCGTCGGAGGAGGCGGCCGGGAGCACGCGCTCGCGATGGAACTCCACCGGGCGGAAGCGGAAGTCGTCGCGGCGTCCCCGAATGCGAACCCCGGCATCGAGCGACTCGCCCGCGCCATGCTCCGGTCCGACCTGGTGGACCCGGGGCCGGTCGTCGATTTCGCACGGCGCGAGAGAGTCGAACTCGCGGTCGTAGGCCCGGAAGCCCCCCTGGCCGCCGGCCTGGCGGATGCACTGCGGGCGGCGGAGATTCCGGTGGTCGGTCCCGATCGGGCCGCCGCCCGGATCGAATGGTCGAAGCGGTTCTGCCGGGAGCTGATGGCAAGGCACGGGGTCCCCGGGCTCCCAAAATTCCAGTCGGTCACGGACCTGTCCGAGCTCACCTCCGCCGTGGCAAACCTTCCCGGACCGTTCGTCGTGAAGCCGTCTGGACTGACCTCCGGCAAGGGCGTCTGGGTGCAGGGGTCCGACTTCCAGACACCGGACGAGGGCGCGGTGTACGCGCGGGCCTTGCTCGCACTCCCCGCGGGACGGGACGGCCTCCTTCTGGAAGAAAAGCTCGTGGGGGAGGAGTTCAGCCAGATGGCCTTCGTCACGGACTCGGGTATCTATCCCATGCCCGCGGTCCAGGACTACAAGCGGGCCCTCGAGGGGAACCTGGGGGGCAACACCGGAGGCATGGGGTCGTATTCCCAGCGCGACGAGTTGCTCCCCTTCCTCTCGAGCGATCAACGGGACCGTGCGCTCGACATTCTCCGGTTGTCCGTGGCTGCGTTGCGCGCCGAGGGGCTCGCGTACCGAGGCGTCCTCTACGGGGGGTTCATGCTCGCGCCGGACGGCCCTAAGCTGATCGAATTCAACGCTCGGTTCGGCGACCCCGAGGCGCTGAACGTGCTCTCGCTGTACGAGCCCGGCGACTTTGCGGAGCTGATGCTCGGTGTCGCTACCGGCCGAGTCGACCCGAACCTAGTGGGTTTCCGGCAGCGTGCAACGGTGGTCAAGTACCTGGTCCCGGTCGGGTACGGTAGCCAGCCCCAACCGGGGGCGACCCTCGAGCTCGACGAGACCTCGATAGAGGAGCTGGGGGTCCGCCTCTACTTCGGGGCGGTGGAAGCCGCCGGGGCGGGTCGAGTGAAGCTCACGTCGTCGCGGGGCGTGGCGCTGGTCGGGGAGGCGAGCGCGATTCATGAGGCCCATCGACGGGTCGAGTCGGCGATTGTTTTCGTGAAGGGGTCCTACTACGTCCGGCACGACATCGGAAGCCCGGAGGACGTCGCGGCGCGGGTCGAGCATATGCGACAGTTGATCGCGCCGGGAGCGAAGTCGTCGCCGTTGCCGCTGTCCGTCGCGGCCGCCGATGCCGCGCCCAAGAGCCACGGAGACGCGACCCAGGTACTCACAGAATAGGACGGGATCGGGAGCGTTCCCACGGCGAGAAATCGGCCTCGCGGAATGCCCTTCCCAACCGTATAATAGCGTCGCGGGCTCGGGCCGCTCCCGTGTTCTGCCCTAAGTGTAAACGCCTCATGCGGCCTAACAAGCCCGCGGGGGTATGGCAATGTCCGGCGTGCGGTACCAAGGTACCGCTCGGCAAGGGCGCCGAGGTGGGCCGGTCGGCTCCCCAGGCCCGGCCGATGTCCGTCGTGGAGGAGAGGGCCGGCGGGACCTTGCCGTCGGCGGACGAGCTCTGCCCGAAATGCGGCAACACGAGGGCCTACTATGTGCTGCGTCAGACCCGGGGCGCGGACGAACCCGAGACGCGGATCTTTGAGTGCACGAAGTGCGGACACAAGTGGCGGGAGTACCAGTAGCGTTCGACTCGATCGAACGCGTGCGGGCCGCCGACGCTGTCGGCCAGCGCGTCCATCTTCGGGGGTGGGTCCACCGGTCCCGCTCCTCTGGCGGGATCCTTTTCCTGACGTTGCGGGACCGGACCGGCACCGTGCCCGTGACGATCCGCAAAGACGCCATCGGGTCGGAGCGATTCCAAGAGGCCGAGCACGTCCAACTCGAAGGCGCGGTTACCTTGAGCGGTGTAGTCGCCGAAGACCCTCGGGCCCCCGGGGGCCGGGAGGTGCGCGCCGATCAGTTCGAGGTCGTGCATGCCGGCGAACCATTTCCCATCTTCAAGGGCCAGACCGAGGAATTTCTGCTCGACAAGCGGCACCTCGCCATCCGGAGCCAGGAATTTGTCCACATCTTTCGGGCGAAAGCGGCCCTGCTCGCGGCCAGCCGGGAGTTCCTCGCGCAGGAGCACGTGCTCGAGGTCACGCCCCCGATCATCACCGGCACCGCGGCCGAGGGGGGCGCGGAGGCCTTCGAGTTCGACTACTTTGGCCGCCCCGGGTTCCTCGCCCAAACGGCGCAGCTCTACCTCGAGGCGATGCTCTTCCCCCACGAACGGGTCTACGCCGTCACGCCGTCGTTTCGCGCGGAGAAATCCCGGACCCCCCGTCACTTGACGGAGTACACGCACCTCGAAGTGGAGCTCGCGTGGTTCGACCTCGAGGAGCTCCTCGGGTTCACGGAGCGGATGTTCGTGAGTGTTCTCCATGCGCTCGCCGAGCGGTGTCCCGAGGATCTCCGCGCCGTCGGTCGAGACCCCGCCGAGCTCACGCGTCTCACCGCCCCGTTCGACCGGATCTCCTACGAGGCGGCCATCGAGCAGTTGAAACGACAGGGGTTCCCCGTCGAATGGGGGAGCGACCTCGGCACCGCCGAGGAACGGGCCCTCACCCTCGAACGAACGTCGCCGCTCTTCGTGGTGAACTTCCCGGTGGAGCTCAAGGCGTTCTACATGCTGCGGACGCCCGATAACCCCAAAACGGTCGAGGCCGCGGACCTGCTCGCTCCGGAGGGATACGGCGAGATCGTGGGGGCGAGCTGCCGCGAGGTGGACATCGACCGGCTGACCGAGCGCATCCGGGCCGTCGGGGCGAACCTGGCCGACTACGAGTGGTACCTGGATCTCCGCCGCCACGGCAGCGTCCCGCACGCGGGATTCGGCACCGGGATCGAGCGGATCATGCGCTGGGTGACCCGCCGCGAGCACATCCGAGATACGACGCCGTTTCCCCGGACCCCTGCGCGCCACACGCCCTGAGCCGGGCCGACCCCGCAGGTAATCCTATGAGATGGCAGCCCCTAGAGTTGTTGTCGCAATCGCTCCGAGGCGCTCCCCGTGAATCACTCCAGTACCGCCGATAAGCCGTCCGTCCGCCGAGAGAATGGCCTCGCGTCGCTCGACGCCTCCGGGGAGGCCCACGCGATAGCGGCTCCTCCCGGCATGGTCATCGACCGGGTCTCGCACGAGGACATCCCCGAGATCTGCGCGCTCTACAAACGGGTGTGGGACTCGCCGCCGGTCGGTGTGCCCGCCGAGTTCCTGAAGTCCGCCGTTCCTTCGCACCTCGAGTTCACGAGCCGGATGGAAGGCGTGACCTACTTCGTCGCCCGCGAGGGGAAACCGCTGCGAGGGATCGTCGGGTGTGCCTTCTCCGAGGGCAACTGCCGGCTCGTCGACCTGGCGGTGGACGTGGATTCCCGGCGCAAAGGCGTCGCGACCTCGCTCGTCCTCACGGCGGTGGACTGGGCCCGGAGGAACCACGCCAACGCGGTATGGGTTGACGCGCTCGACCGGTTCTCCGAGGCGAAGGGCCTGTTCCATCATCTGGGGTTCGCCCCGGCGGGCCTGCTCCACCGGTATCGGTGGAACGAGGACGTCCAGTTCTTCGAGACGACGCTCGGGGACCGCTAGTACGGTCCCCCCGCCGTCGGCGGGCGCGAGGTCCGGAACGTGCCGGAGCCGTGCATCTGCAGCAACCGGCGCATCCGATGGAGCGCGTCCTCGCTGTGGCCTTGCGCGAAGAGGCGAGCGCCGCGGCCGAGCTCCGCGATCTCGGTCTCGACCGGGGTCCCGCGCATCCGTTCGTCCTTGAGATACCCCCCATATTGGGAGATGAACGCGGGGAGCTCTCGCTGGACATCCTCCATCGCGTGCGAACGAAGGAGCCGGAGCTGCTGCTTCAGTGAGGCGAGTCGGCCGCTCCGCAGTTCCCGCTCCAGCTCCTGGTTCAGCTCGTCGGGCTCCTGCGGGACCGTCAATCCGAGACCGGCCATGTCCCGGAGGAGAGAGATCACCGACTCGAGGTCCTCGCGGGCCGTGTCGAGATGCCGCTCCTTGAGCGTGATGACCCGGTCGACCTGCTGGTAGGCCGTCAGCGCCCGGCTGATGTCGCCGGCCTTGGCGAAGTGCACCGCGTCGTCCATCTGGTCGCGCTCGAGCCGGCTATCGACGGCGTAGGCCTCGAGGCGCGTGAGCCGGGTCCGGACGTCGCGTTGCCACTCCTCGAGGGACGTGAGGATCTGGTTCTGGGCGAGCCGCTCAACGCCCTGCAGGACCTCGGCCCAGCGATCGTGGTCGGAGGCGCGCCGCGCGGCCTCCTCCGCCCATCGGGGAAGCACGGGCAAGGTGAGCCCGAGCGGCTCGACCATCTCGGCCCACTGCTGCAGTTTCGAGAAACGTCGGGCGAGGTCCGGTGCCACGGCCAGCTCCTTGCCTCCGCTGCTGGGTGCCGGGAGACGGGGGCTCCCGACGATCTCGACGCGAACGGCCGCCGGCGGAGGAGGCTGGGGGATCACGTCAAGCGCCGCACCGCAGTGGGGGCAGCGTTCGTCGTCCAGGGAGACCCGTTCGTGGCAGTTCGGGCAGCGGACGTCCTCGTCAGCCACGTGCCCACCTCGAGATGGAGATGCAGGGGGTGAGATTTGAACTCACGAACTCCTACGAGACCAGGACCTCAACCTGGCGCCTTTGACCAAGCTGGGCCACCCCTGCGGACCCCGCGGCGCGTACGGCTGAATTGCCATAGCCTTTGTGCCCGGAAACGGGGTGGCCCTCGTACCCCCGCCGTAGAGAGAGATTCTCCTTGGGAAAAGACTTGTAGTGCCGCCCGCTCGCCGTCCTCGATGTCCGCCCAACGGCCGGCGGAGGCATCGATGGGACCCGGGTCGGCTACGGTCTACATCGGGCTCAAGCCCACGATGACCTATGTGTTCCAGGTCGTCGCCCAGCTGAACTCGGGCGCGAATCCCGTCGTGGTCCGCGCCCGGGGCAACGCGATCGCCAAGGCCGTTGATGTGGTCGAGGTGGTCCGGCACCGGTTCCTGGAGGGCCAGGTCGAGATTGGTCGCATTGCCACCGGCACCGAACGGCTCACCAATCGGGACGGCCGGGAAGCCAACGTGTCCGCGATATCGATCCCGCTCAGCCGGGTGGGGCCGGTCCCGACGGAACGGGCGGCGGCGCCAGCCTCGCTCCCCATGCCGGAGTGACGACTCGGCGGTCCACCACCCACGTCGCAGCCCACCGATCCCCGAGCCGTTGCCGCTCCGAATTCCGGGCGATCTGCACCGCCCCGACGGACAAGGCCCCGAGCACGACCGCCCCGACGATCCCGAGAAGCACGACCCCGTTGAGGAGGGTGAGGCTGACCCCCAGGGTGCTGATCGGCGAGACGCCGGCCCGCACCACGAACAGGATCGCCGGCGCACCGATCTGGCCGATCACGAAGAGCGATACCGCTTTCGGGGACTCCCGAAGGAGCGATTGAAGGAACGTCGGCCGCGCCCGGTTCCGGTCCGTGACCCGGAGCCCCCACAGGTGTTTCCCCGGTGTCGCGCCGAAGAGCGCATCGCAGACGACGAAATAGAGCAAGGCGTAGGCAATGAAGGCGTACACGGCGAGGTTGAAGGGCAGGCCGGCAAGGATCGTGGTGGGCGATCCCCGCAACGTCAGGGCCAAGAAGCTCCAAAGAACGACCGCCGGTGCCGTGACTACGGCCAGGTCCACCATCACCGCCCACGCCCGCCGGCCGAGAGGGGCAAACCGCAGCCGGCTCAGGTCGCGTCCCAGCCGGACGAACTGTGCCGCCATGGCCACCTCTCGGAATGCCTCGCCTGGAGTGGGCGTCGGTTGGTCGGTGGCCGCAACAAAATTGCGATAGTCGCTGAGCACGTAGGAAGCGACCGGCAGTCCATCCCAGGCTGCCGCTGGTTGGGAAGGGGCCGGAAGCTGCCAGGCGGAGCGCGCCCGCTCGGCGGCTCCCTGGCTCGCCGTGAGGGCGTTCCGGACCGCCCCCGCCGGGTCCCCCGAAGCCAATCGCTGCGCGGCCGTATGGAGCGCTTGGTCAGGGGACGGCACCGAGGGAGCGGTCGCAGCCGAACTCGCCAGAGACTCCCGATACTGCACTAATATGACGAGAAGGCCCGCCCCAACGGCGAGGAGCCCGGAGAAGTAGACCAGGTCCTGGATGCCCGCCCCGCCGATCGCGAGGAGCCCGCCGCTTCCGCCCGCATAGAGGGGAGGCTCACGGAGCACGTCGGCCCCGATGAGCGTGCCCAGCGTGGCGCTCGCGTATCCGGCGCCCAACCCTTGGAACGGCGAGACGCGCCAGAGCGTGACCGCGAGCACTACGCTGAAGGCGCCGACGACGGCCGGGCCGATCATGTAGAGGGGAAACGCCGACACGATGCCGACCCCCGGAACGGCGGAGGACGTAGCGAAGGTGATCGTGATCGCTGCGGATACGAGGCCGACAACGGTGATCGCCCGGAGCGGGGGCGGCCGGAAAGTCCAGGTAGGAATGGGCAGCCGGCCCAGGGCCAAAAACACGCGCGCCAGCACCGAGAACACGCGCCCCAGCCCGGGCAGGCGGGCCAACGCAGAGAACACGCGCCCCAGCCCGGGCAGGCGGGCCAACGCAGAGGACGCGCGCCCCAGTAGCGTGGTCGCCCGGGGCCGGAGCGGGCGAGGAGCCCACTGCTGAAACACAAGGATCGCGAACACTACGGCACCGGCCGCAGTCACCGTGACCAAGAGCTCCATCCCCCGCGACGGCACCACGAGCACAATTGCGAACTGAATCGCAGCCTCTGCTGCAACGACGAGCAGCACCCGGCTGGTGAGGACCCAGCGCGGCAGCGTCAGTTCCCGCCGCAGCAGGACGATGGAGAGGAGGACGGGTATCAGCGCGCCGCCGATGTTGATGGCCAGGACATCCCCCGCCCACGGGAGGAACGGGGCGTCGGCCAACGAGGCCAGAAATGCCCCGGGCAACAGGAGCCAGAACGTCATCCGCCCGAAGCCGCTCGCGAGCGCCTGAGCCGGTCGGCTCCACGCCCACAGAAAGAGGCCGATCCAGAGCAGGGGGGTGGGGATCGACGCCCCAATCTGCGAGATGACGTCGCCGACCAAGACCGCGAGGTCGACCAAATCCCTCCGTCCTCTGTGAGCCGACCCGCCGGGTCCCGTGGTCGGCGCCGGTCCACGCCCGGGCCGGGATAAGGGTTTTGTCCGAGACTCCCGTCCCCGCCTCGATGAGCGGGACCCGCACGGAGGAGGATTCGCTGGGAAAGAAGGAGGTCCCCGCGGAGGCGTACTACGGGATCCAGACCCTCCGTGCGGTCGAGAACTTCCCGGTGAGTGGGCTGCATGCCTCCCCCCATCTGGTCCGGGCCTACGCGCTCCTCAAGGGAGCCTGCGCCGAGGTCAATGTGGCTCTGGGCGCGCTCGACGCCGAACGCGGCCGGGCCATCGAGCAGGCTGCGCGCGAGGTCTCCGAGGGGAAATTTCGCGACCAGTTCGTCGTGGACGTTTTCCAAGCCGGGGCCGGCACGTCATTTCACATGAACGTCAACGAGGTGCTCGCCAACCGAGCCCTCGAGATACTGGGCAAGCCCCGCGGGGACTACGCCGCGCTCAGTCCGAACGATCATGTCAACTTCGGCCAGTCCACCAACGACACCTTCCCCACCGCCGCGCAGGTCGCCATCCTGTTCGCTCTCGCAGAGGTGCGGGCCGCCGTCCACGGCTTGAGCACCGGTCTGCGCCGGAAGGGGGACGAATTCAGTTCCAGAGCCAAGTCGGGTCGAACGCATTTGCGGGATGCCATGCCCGTCACTCTCGGCGCGGAACTCCGAGCTTACGCCACGGCCTTGGACCGGGTCCTGGAGACCCTGCCGACCGTGGAAGGGGCGCTGGCGGAGGTCCCGCTCGGCGGCAACGCGGTGGGCACGGGCGTGAACACTCATCGCGGTTTTCGGACGCAGGTGGTGAAGCGGTATGGGGAGCAGTGCGGATTCCCGCTCCGAGTGGCACGCGACGCGTTCGAGACGATGCAGAGTCGGTGGGCGCTGGGCGCCGCGGCCGGCTGGCTCAAAGCGCTGTCCCTTGAACTCATCCGCATCGCCAACGACCTCCGGCTGCTATCGAGCGGCCCCGCCACCGGCCTCGATGAGATCCGGTTACCTGAGATCCTGCCCGGATCCTCGATCATGCCGGGGAAGGCAAACCCCTCCGCCGCCGAGTGCCTGAACCAGATCGCCTTCCATGTCGTGGGCTCCGAGCTCGCCACGTCGCTCGCCGTCCAGGCCGGTCAGCTCGAGATCAACGTCATGATGCCGCTGGCGGCCTTCGAGGTGCTCTTCTCGGCCGGCATCCTGGCGCGCTATCTCCCGGTTTTTACGCGCTCCTGCGTCGATGGGATCACGGAGAATCCGGAGATCCTTCAGCGGTACCTGACCACCTCCTCCGCGCTGCTTACGATCCTGACGCCGAGGTTCGGCTATCTCAAGGTGGCCGAATTGGTCCACGAGTCGGACCGGACCGGACGGTCATTGAAGGAGCTCCTCGTCGCCCATGGGCTCGCCACGACGACCGAGGCCGACGCCTTGCTGAACCCCGAGGCGTTGGCCAAGCTCGCGAAGCCGGTCGAGTAGTCCTCATTCCGTCCGCGAAGGTTAAAGAGTCCCGATTCCCGTGGCCGGCTTCTCATGGCAACGGTCGAGGAGATGGCGGTCTCTCTCGGTGCGGAGTTCAGCCAGGAATACCGCCGGGCGATCTCGGTGCTGGGCCAGGTGGGCCTGACGGACTACGAGGCCCGGGCCTACATCGCGCTCGTCGCGCGGGGCATCGGGGACGCGGCGGCGATCGCCCAGGCGGCGGGGATCCCGCGCACGTCGGCGTACAAGGTGCTCGAGTCCCTCGCCCAGAAGAACTACGCCCAACCCGCCGGGGGCAAGCCGCTCTTGTTCAAGCCTCGGCGGCCGATCGAGGTCGCTGAGTCCCTGAAGAGCTCGATCCAGGAGGTCTTCGAGAAGCTCGAAGCGCTCCACGACATCGCCGCCGAGCACGGGGAGCCCCAGCTCGTCTACCTCCTCAACGGCCGCGAGAAGGTCATCGGCAAGATCGCTGAGCTGCTCGACCAGTCCACCAAGTCGTTCATCCTCACGACCCCCCAGGTCGCCGACCTGCGCGACCAGCTGGGCAAGAAGTTCTCCCACGCGGTCAAGCGCGGGGTCGAGGTCATCTTCGTCAGCGCGCCCCTGCAGAAGATTCCCGAGGGGGTCCGGCTGATCGCCCGGGCGAACCTCCTCGCGACGGAGGTTCTGGCCGACAGCCAGCACGCCCTCCTCGCCGCGCCGAACCTCGAGGCGGCGGGTTTCACCGACAACCCGATCCTGACCGCGCATCTCCAGCAGTTCCTGGAGATCATTCTCGACCGGGGCCCCGAGACCAAGCCGTAGGCGCCCGGCACCGTCGCCGATGGGGCGCTCCGAGCTGCCACCGGCGGAACGCGTCCGCCGGCGCCTGGCGACGGCACTCGGCGACCGGGCATCTCGCCACCTCCCTGCGAGGTACCAGCGCCTGGGTCGCGTACTCGTCCTTCGACTGCCGGAGGCGCTTCGTCCGCACTTCCAGGGGATCGGAGAGGCCTGGTGCACCGAGCTCGGCGTCACGGCGGTGCTCCGGCGGACCGGTCAGACCGAGGGCGAGCTTCGGATCCCGCGTCTCGAACTGATCGCGGGCGAAGAGTCGGTCACGGAGGTCGTGGAGTACGGGATCCGATACCGGCTGGATGCGAGGCAGGTCATGTTTGCGAGGGGGAACCGCACCGAACGCCATCGCGCCGGCACGGTCACCCGGCCGGGCGAGGTCGTGGCGGACCTCTTCGCGGGGATCGGCTACTTCGCCCTTCCCGCCGCCGTGGCCGGACAGGCGGCGCGCGTCTGGGCCGTAGAGAAGAACCCCATCGCGTTCCGATTTCTCCTCGAGAACGTCGCGCTGAATCGAGTGGCCGATCGAGTCGAATGCCGTCGGGGGGACAACCGGGAGGTGGAGCTTCCCGCCCGGTCGTTCGACCGGCTATTCTTGGGGTACCTACCGAGCGCGGTGCCGTGGCTGCCTCGTGCGCTGGACCTGCTCCGGCCCGAGGGGGGCACGGTACACGTGCATCTCGTGACGGGGAGCCGCGAGGGACCGGCCGCGGCCGAGGCCGAAGTGGTGCAGGCGGCCGAGCGGGTGGGCGCGTCGGTGGTCGGCGCCCGTTCGAGGGTCGTCAAGCCGTACGGCCCGGGTCGAGTGCATGTCGTAGTGGATCTGAGGGCGACGCCGCCGCCGGCCCGCCGGAACTAGGTCCGACCGGCAGGGGTGGGCAGAGACGATGGGGCGCCGCGAGCCTCCTTTCGGAGTGTCTCGAGCGCCACCGGGAAGGCCTCGAGGAATCGGTCGATGTCGGAAGGAGGGTTCGAGAACGAGACGCGAATGAACCGGCCGCCGTGCATCGGGGACAGATAGTTGCCGGCGCGCACGAAGACGCCGTAGTGGAGAAGGAGCTCGCGCTGCAGGGCCACTGGAGTGACCCCGGTCGCCGCCACATCGATCACGAACATGTTGGCCTGGGAGGGGAAGACCGGAAGCACGACCTCCGGCAGTTGCGTGACGAGGGATCGGATCCGTTCCTGGTTGGCGCGCGTCGTGGCGAGGACTGCAGGGAACCATCGGGGCTTCGTCGACAGTCCGGCTGCGGCGGCCACCTGGGCCAGGACATTCACCCCGAGGTCGTTGGTGTTGTAGCGAAGGGCTTCCTTGATCAGGTCGCCCGGGCCCACCATGCCGCCGAGTCGCATCCCGGCGAGGCCGCAGTTCTTCGAGACCGACCAGGCCGTCAACGTACCGTCGGGATAGAAGCCCTGGGCCAGCGTGTGGTGCCCGGCGAAGTCCCGATACGTTACGTCGTGGAGGAGGTACAGCCGATGGTCGTGGGCCACTTCGGCGATCGCCCGGACCTCTTCCTTGGAGTACCCGGAGCCGAGGGGGTTCAGCGGGTCGATGAGGAGGATCATCCGCGTCTGGGGCGTCACGGCCTCCTGGAGGCGGTCCGCGGTGAGCCGGTACGGCGGGGCGTAGATGTCGAGGTCGCGGGTCGACGCGCCGGAGAGCTGGATGAACTTGTGAATGATGAGGTAGCTCGGGTCCGACGCGAGGACGACGTCGCCGGGATGGAGGAGCGCGCGGAGGCTCATGTAGAGCGCCTCCGTAGCCCCCGCGGAGATGATCGTGGGCGTCTCGGCCGGGAGGCCCAGGTCGGCAAGCACGAGCTCTTTGAGGCCGATTTGGCCTGAGCCTAGGGGATACCCTTCGTAGAGTCGGTCCCGGATCGCCGCGATCAGCGCCGGTCGGACGACCTCCGGCGGGACCAGATGGTTCGTGTTCTGACTGAGCCACGCGACCTCGCTCCGATGCTCATGCGCGTAGCGGAACGGGTCGAATGCCGTCTCAGCCACGGAGCCCACCGCGTGCCCCGAGTCCGTCCTCTCCATAATCTCTGCGGACCGGCGTCGTCCCCGACCGGTTCACTCCGTGCCGGCAAGATACGCGGTGACGATCCCCATCGACTGCGCATGAGCTTCGACGCGCGGAAAGCCGGCCTCGTGGAGCAGACGGACCATCTCGGAGCGTCTCGGGAGTCCCCGCAGCGAATCGGGAAGATATCGGTACGGTCCCGCGCTATGCACCGCCGCTCCCAGCCACGGAACGACGTGGTCGAAATACGCGTGGAAAAGCCCCGCGATCAGGGGGGCCGCCGGCTCGGTGATCTCGAGGGTCAGGATCGTGCCCGGGGACCGGACGACGCGCCGGAACTCCCGGAACACGCCAGGAAGGTCGACGAGGTTCCGTACCACGAAAGCCGACATGATCACGTCGAAGGATGCCGGGGGCACCGGCAACCGGCGGGCATTGGCCCGGAGGTACCCCACGCGGGGGGCCGTCGACTCGGGCCGGGTTCTGCGGTCGGCTATCTGAAGCATCGCGGAGGTGAAGTCCGCTCCGACGATCCGTGCGGACGGGAAATATCGAGCCGCGAGTCTCGTCAGGTCCCCCGTGCCGCAGCCGATATCGAGCACGCGGCGCACCGGTGCTTGCCGGGCGCGGAAGCGAGAGAGGTCCCACAGCGCCCGCGGGCGCCAGAGGTAGTCGTTGCCGAGCGACGCGGCGTGGTCGAACCAATCGTACCGTCGGACGATGTGCGTGAACATCGCCTGAACATCGCGTTCGAACGTGGGGGAGGCCCGATCCGGGAGCGGGGATCCGTCCGCCGCGACCCTTGGGGCCGGTGGAGGGCCCCGTGGTTCGGTCCCGCTCACGGTGTGGCCGGACCTCGACCGGCTTAGGGAGCGAGCGCCTGTTCCAGTCGTTCGAGGATCGGCGACAGGTCGGTCCGGAGGGTCTTGATATCATCGTCGAGGGAGGCTTGGAGGAGGCGCCGCGCCTCCTCCCGGTTCCCTCGTTCGAGGGCCAGCGTGGCGAGCCGCAGCTTCATTTCCGCCGTGTCGGGCTTCAGCTTGAGCTCGGCGGCGATCTGGAGCGCCGCCTCGTACCGCTCCTCGGCCTCTCCGTACCGACGGGCCGTGTGCGCGATGATTCCCTCGATCATCGTGATCTGTTCCTCCGCCAAATGGTCGCCGAGCGGTCCCAGGAGGTGACGGGCCCGGTCGATCGCGGCCTTCCCCCGGTCGACCTGGCCCACCTCGGCCCGGAGCTGGGCTTCATTGAGGGCGCAGTAGCCCATCCAGACCCGGGACCCGGACCGTTCGGCGGCTTCGCCGGCGAGGGTGATGTCATGGATCGCATCGTCCATGCGCTGGACATTGTGGAACACCAGGGCCCGGTTCATGTAGACCCGGGCCACGGCCGCATAGTCCTTCGTCTGGAGGAAGACCTCCCCCGCGGCGTCGTAGAGCCGGAGAGCCTCGTCGGTCCGGTCCGACGCTTGGGTGATGAGAGTGTTCGCGAGGTCGATGAGGGCGTGGCCCCGCTCCTTGCTGTCCCCTTCTTTCTCGGCGAGCAGGAGCTCCTCGCGGCTATGCCGTTCGGCGTCGGCGAAATCTCCGAGGCGCATGCTCGCGGCACCGAGCACCCGATGCGAGACTAGGATCCCCCGTTGGTTGCCGCGTCGCTCGAAGATCGAGAAGGCTTCCTGCGCCACCGTACGTGCGTCGGCGTTGAACCCCTGGTTCTGGAGGTTGTGGGCGAGCCAGAGCAAGGCAAGGCCCAGGTCCGGCTCTCGGGCCGGGTCGGTCCGGGCCCGGTTCACGGCGTCGCGAAGGATCTCCTCGGACCGGTGGAAGTCGCCAAACTCGTCCAGGATCCGACCGAGCTCGATCATGAGGCGGAGCTCGGTCGCGGGGTCCCGGTGCGGAAGGCGGCGGGCGCACTCGAGCGCGCGTTGGAGATGCACGATCGCCGCATCGTAGGCATACCCCGAAGTCGCCAACTGGGCGGCCCGGCGGTTGTAGTCCAGCGCTTTCGACTCGTCGTGGGCGAGGTAGAACTGGCGAGCGAGCTCGAAGACGACCGTTCCGGGATCCCGGGCTCCCTGCTCGATGGCCGTGGCCGCCTTCCGGTGAAGGATCCGTCGGCGCGTCTCGGTCAGACCAGCGTAGGCCTCGGCCCGGACGGCCTCCCGGACGAATTCATAGACCTCGCCTCCCTTTTCTCGTAGCAGCCCGCCGCGCACGAGCCGGTCGAGCGCCTCGGCGAGCTGTTCCTCGTCGACGCCGGCGGCGGCCAGGAGCGTCGCGAAATCAAATTCCTTCCCCAACACCGCGCTGTAAACGAGCACGCGCCGGTCGCTCTCGCTGAGGGTCCGAACTCGTTCCCGAAGAACCTCCTCGAGGTCGCGGATGCCCGCTTCCGCCCGAGGCGTCGCGGGAGCGGGCCCGAAGCCCATCGAGCCTCGGACGAGCTGTTCCACGAAGAGGGGGTTCCCTTCGGTCTGAGTGAACCAGCGGACGACGGCGTCGCGGCTCGGCTCGTGACCCCCCATGAGCCAGCGGACGTACTCTGGAAGCTCGTTCTCGGCGAGGGCCCGGACGGGGATCCGTCCGACTCCGGGGGCCTCGGCGAGGGCGCTCAACAGCGCCGCCGTCCGCGTCGGGGCCTCGCTCTCGGGCACGCTGGTCGCGAGCACGACGATCCGTCGATCGGGGAGCGTCCGGACAAATTCCCGAAGGAACTGGAAGCTGGACTCGTCGACGAACTGGAGGTCGTCGATCGCCAGGAGGAGGGGCGCTCGGACGGCGAGGTCGCTGAGGAACGTGGAGACGCGGTCGTGGAGCTCGATGCGACTTTCGCCGATCCGCACGTCCGGCCCGGCCAGCAGCGCGAGCAATTGGTCTTCGGGTTCGGGGTCGCTCCTCGGGTCGAAGAATCCCACCGGCCGGCCCGTCACGGCGGGGTCCTGCTCGACCGGGGCGAGCAACAGGGGAAGGCTCGCCGTCGCCGGGTTGGGGGTCTCGGGCGTCGGGGGGCTCTTCCGCAGCGACCGTACGAGTTCCTGGATCACGGCGAACGGTTGCGGCGGGTCGGCCGGCTGCGCCGAGCCCTCGAGTACCTGGAACCCGCGGTCCCGGGCGTCGCCGACGATCGTCCGGAGGATCGTGGTCTTTCCCACGCCGCCTTCCCCCACCAGGAGCACGCAGCTGCCCGAGCCACTCTTCGCCGCCTCGAGGTGCCGGTGGATTCCTTCCCGGATCTCGGCGCGCCCAAAGAGCGGTTTGGCCCGACCGGACACCGTCGATTGAGTGGCCATGCCGGACCTCGGGTAGTCTATCCAAGTCCTCTGCTATAAGCGGGCGCCCGGAACGGTGGCCTGGGAGTCGGCCGGAAGCCGCGGACCATGTGCGGACCCCAAAACGCTTATGCGGAGCACCGGGGGTCGGCGACCGATTCCGTGTCCGGCTCCACGTCGACGCCTCTCGGCTCCCGGTGGCCCACCGCCCAGCAGATCGGCCTGGGAGGGTTCGGCGCGCTGGTCGTCGCGGCCGTGGCGTTCTACCTCTGGTGGGGCCTCTCCTACGGGACCTGGCTCGACAACGGGGAGTACGCCGTGGTGATCACCTTGCTGCTCTTCGGCCTCGCGGGACTCTGGCTGTTCTGGCCGGAGACCCCGGTGGGCACGCCCCCGTCGGCGTAGGCAATCGACGCGGGCCGGTCAGAGCGGCCGTCCGGCCAAGGCCCACTTCGAGTCCACGGTCTTGCCACAGGCGATGCATCCCGGCGGGGGACCGGGGTCGATCGGCAGAGGCCCTTCGGGAACGCCCAAGACCGCGCCCTCGATCGCCTGTTCGATCTGATGGCCACAGGCCTCTGCACCGCACCACGCCACGAGGCGCACGGTCGTGGAGTTCGCGAGTTCCTCGAGTCGATGCGCCACGGAGAAGGACTGTTGAAAGGTCGCGCGGGCCCGGGCCGACAACGCGGTGTCAAAGTCCGCCAGGGCCTGGATGATCGGTTCTTCGAGGGGTCCGGGTCCCAGGCTCTTCTTCTCCCCCAGCCGGTTAACAGCGGTCACCGTCCCGGCGGCGGCTTCCCGGGGCCCGATCTCGATCCGCAGCGGAACGCCCCGGGACTCCCAGAGGTAGTACTTCGCGCCCGGGCGGTCCGGTGAGTCGTCGACGTGGACGCGGAGATCCCGGGCGCGAAGCCGGGTGGCGAGCGCCCGGGCCGCGTCCAGGGCGATCGGGCCGCTGTTCTGGGAGACGATCGGCACGATCACGACCTGGTAGGGCGCGATCGAGGACGGGAACACGACTCCGCGACGGTCGCCGTGGACCGCCACGGTAGCACCCAAGAGGCGTTCGGAGAGACCGAAGGTGGTTTGGTGGACGTACTGGAGGGCCCCCGACAGGTCCTCGTAGCGGATCTCGTACGGCCGAGAGAAGTTCTCGCGGTAGTGGTGGATCGTGCCGACCTGGAGCGTGCGGGCCCCTCCGACGGGCAGGTCGAGCGCGATCGAGTAGAACGCGCCCGGGAACTTGTCCCACTCCGGTCGCCGGCTGGCGACGTAGGGGAGCGCCAATGCCTCGGCGATGTCGTGGAAGGTATCGAGGTTCGATCGGCATCGGGCCGCCGCCGCGTCGTCGGTCAGCTGACAGGTATGCTCCTCGAAGAAGTGAATTTCCCGGATCCGGAGGAACGGGCGCGTCGTCTTCGTCTCGTACCGGAAAACGTTGACGATCTGATAGACGTTGAGCGGCAGGTCCCGGTGGGAACGGATCCAGATCGCGAAGATCGGATACATGGCCGTCTCGCTCGTCGGCCGCAACACCAGCGGGACATCGAGTTCCGTCGCGCCGCCCCGCGTGACCCAGTAGACCTGCTCGTCGAACCCCTTGACATGCTGCTTCTCCTTCTGGAACTCCGTCCGAGGGATCAGCGTCGGGAACTCAACGGCCTGGGAGCCCGTCGCTTCGATGCCCCGGATCAATACGCCATCCAACAATCGACGGGCCTGGAATCCGTACGGTGTCCAGACGTTCATCCCCTTCACGGGGTACCGCTTGTCGGTGAGCCCGGCGACTTCGACGGCCTCGAGATACCAGTCGATGAACCGCTCAGCCTTGTCCGGAAGCTCGGCCATCGGGAACCGCTGACGGGGGAGGTCCGCCCGCCTTTAAGGCTGCCCCGAACCGAGGGCGAACGAGAGGGATCCGGGCCCATCTTTCTGTGGGAGTAGCAGCCAGTGAACCACAGGGCTAATAGTGCCCTGCGGGCGTGCTAAGGACACCATGCGTCTCGTAGTCTGCGTCGACCGGGACGATGATATCGGTCGCAAGACCGGCCTCCACGGTCCGATCATCGGCCGGGCCGCCGTATTGGAGGCGGCATCCAAGCTGGGGACCGCCGATCCGGAAGACACCGACACGAACGCGTTGTTCGGGGGACTTCGGCTCCACGATGAGCTCCGGGAGGCGGAGGAGGAGGTCGAGGTCGTCGCGCTGACCGGCTCCGCGAAGGTGGGTCTCCTCTCGGATCGGTTCATCGCGGAGCAGCTGGACCAGGTGCTCAAGGAGCACCCCGCCGAAGCCGCGTATTTCGTCTCCGACGGCGCTGAGGACGAATTCCTGCTGCCGATCCTTTCGTCGCGGGTGCGTATCGACGGCGTCCGCCGGGTCATCGTCCGTCAGAGCCCCGGCCTCGAGTCGACGTACTACACGCTCGTTCGGGCGCTCAAGGACCCCAAGCTGCGCGCCAAGACGGTTCTGCCCTTCGCTCTCGTGCTCATCGCCCTCGGATTCGCCGCCGCGGCGGGCCAGGTGGTCTGGGGCATCATCGGGTTGCTCCTGCTGATCGGCATCTATCTGATCTTCTGGACGTTCGACATCGACGAAGCGATCATCGAGTCGCTCCGGTCCGCCTCGTCGGACATCCGTCAGGGGGCGATCGCGTTCGGCTTCGGTCTGTTCGCCATCGGCATCATCGGCGCCGGGTTCCTGGTGGGCTACAACGCCTACCTACCACTGACCGCCAACGAACTCGCCCGCCTGCTCCAGTTCTTCATCGCCGGGATGATCTGGTGGCTGGTCGGCGGCATGATCTGGGAGACCGGCCGGGCGATCCGTCGGTACGTGGCGAAGGGGCACATCCCGCGATCCTACCCCATCGCGACGCTCTCGATCATCTCCCTCGGATTCGTCGCCTACGGGATCATCTACCTCGTAGAGTACGTGGAGGGCCTCCAGCAGGCCGCGATCGTGCCGTTCGTTCTCGCTTCGATCGGCGGGGGCCTCGCGATGCTCGTCTTCGCCGGGTTCCTGACGCAGTACCTCAAGAACCGCACGGCCAGCGCGGCGGCATCCGCCGCCGAGAGCTAGCGCCGCTTACTGGGCCGAAGAGGCCGCGCTCTCCCGGAGCGCCCGCTCGACGTCCGCCGGCGGGACGGTCAGGTGGCATCCCTCGCGGAGCAGCTGCGCCACGCCGGCGGCATCCTTTCCCTCGGGGAGGGCGCGGGCCGAGAGGGCCCGCAAGTCTTCCCAGTACGTCCACGGAAAGACCACCCACACCCAGCGGTCGGCGGGTATCTCCTCGGCGAAGTAGGTCGGGGCGAATTTCGAGTGGGCGACGTGGAGGCACGTGGCCGTCTCGAGGCGGGCCGGGCGGCCCTCGGTCCGGACGTGGTCGGCGGCCAGTGCGAGGCTCTCCCCGGTGTCCGTGATGTCGTCCACGAGAAGCACGGTGCTGCCTTCCACGGACGCGGTGAGCCGTTCCGTGAGAGCGGCGTGTCCGTCCTTCGTGGCCGTCACGCCCCAGTGCGCCGTCTGGAGCGCCAGCAGCCGCTTCACTCCCAGGAGGTCGGCCACGAGTCGGGCCGGTACCCAACCTCCGCGGGTGAGCCCGAGGAGGACCTCCGGGGTCCGGCCGGCGGCGCGGACTTGCGCGGCCAGCGAGCGCGCCCAGGCGTCGACGTCGCTCCAGGTCGAGAGCCGGCACTTCGGGAGGTCGCTCACGGATGGTCGAGCCGCCCGGGGAGCGTCTACGGGAAGAACCCGCGGATGTGCAGGGCGTCGACGACCCGCTGGATCGCGACGACGTACGCCGCCGTCCGGTTGTTGACCTTCCGTTCCTCGGCGACCTGATGGACCCGGGCGTACGACTCGGTCATGACCTTGTTGAGCCGTTCGTTGACCTCGGAGAGCGACCAGGAATAGCCCTGGATGTTCTGCGCCCACTCGAAGTAGCTCACCGTGACACCCCCGGCATTGGCCAGGATGTCCGGCAGGACGGTGATCTTCTTCTCGAAGAACACCTTGTCAGCCTCGGGCACGGTCGGGCCGTTCGCGGCTTCGGCGACGATCCGGGCCTGCACCTTGTTGGCGTTCTTGCTCGTGAGCTGATTCTCGAGCGCCGCGGGGATCAGGACATCGGTCTTGACCTCGAGCAGCTCTTCGTTGGATACGGCCTTCGACCCCGGGAACCCGACGACCGAGCCGGTCTTGTGCTTGTGCTGCTCGACGGCGTGCAGGTTCAACCCATCCGCCTTGTACACGCCGCCTTTGGAATCGCTGACGCCGATGATGTTCGCCCCGAACTCGTCGTGGAGGATGTTCGCGGCGACGCTGCCGGCGTTCCCGAATCCCTGGACCGCGATGGACGATCCCTTGAGCTTCAGGCCGATCTGCGGGGCCGCTTCGCGGATGATGTAGGCGCAGCCGCGTCCCGTGGCCTCGCCCCGGCCCTCACTCCCGCCGATAGCGATCGGCTTACCGGTCACGACGCCGGGGACCGAGTAGCCCTTCATCTGAGAGTAGGTGTCCATGATCCAGGCCATCGTCTGGGAGTCGGTGTAGACGTCCGGCGCGGGGATGTCCATCTCCGGGCCGATGATCGGTACGAGTTCGGTTGCGAACCGGCGCGTCAGTCGTTCGAGCTCGCCCTGGCTCATGTGCTTCGGGTCGCAGATGATGCCGCCTTTGGCCCCCCCGTACGGGAGGTTGACCACGGCGCATTTCCATGTCATCCATGCGGCGAGGGCCCGGACCTCGTCCAGGGAGACCTGGGGGTGATACCGGATGCCGCCCTTGCTCGGGCCCCGGGCCATGCTGTATTGGACCCGGTACCCCGTGAAGACGCGGTACGATCCGTTGTCCATCCGCACGGGAAAGTTGACCGTGAGCTCGCGCTTCGGGTGCTTCAGCACGTCCCGCACTCCCTCGTCGAGGTCGAGGAGGTCGGCGACGATATCGATCTGGCGCTTCGCGGTCTCGAACGGGTTGATGGCAGCACCATCTGGGGGCATCCTTGGACACCTGTGCGCCGAACGAGATAGGCGGTCTATTTGAGACCACCTTTGCCTGCGACAGCGGCACACGCCGGCGGCCAGCGAAGGGGCTACGGCTCGCGCCAGCGGGCCAGGCGCATCGCCATCAGTGTGAACAGAATCGTCAGGGCAACCATCCCGATCACCTCGAACGGGACCGAGGAGAGCGCGGGGATGGCCGGTACGGCGGTCACGGGCAACCCCGCCACGCGGTCGGCCAGTTGGGAGGCGAACGTCGACGGCGCGAGGAACGCGGCCCACCGGACCCTCTCGGGAACCGCGGCCAGCGAATAGAAGATCGGCGGAAGGACGGAGAGGCTCGTGAAGACCACAGTGCCGATGGGCCAGATCTCGCGAAGTTGTCGGAAGAAGGTCGAGATCAGGAACCCGAGGCTCGTCGCCAACAGCCAGGTCAGCAGGACCACCCCGATTAGGCCGAGGACCGCGATGGGACTGAGCGAAACGATCAACGAAAGCACGAAGATGAACAACGCCAACGCCGGGATGGTCCAGGCGAGTTCGCCGAGTGCCATTCCGAGCACCCACGACATCGGACGGAGCGGGCTCGTGATGAACACCTGCTGTAGCTGTCGTTCGAGGCGCAGATACGCGCAGTCGTTCATCATCCCGTTTCCGGTGAACAGGGCGGAGAAGAGGATCCCGCCGACGACGCCGAATGGGAGCGCAGAGTGAGGAGCGACGACGTAGAGGAAGAACAGGAAGCTGAGCGGCGTCAGAAATATCGCGATGAACAGCAGCGGGGCCCGGCGCAGCGCGAGGAACCCGTAAAAGTAGCAAATTCGCCAGATAGCGTTGGCCTGCGTTTTCCAGCTCACGGTGCCGCCTCCGCGTCTTCATCCTCGATGGTGCGACCGACGAGGGTCAGGAAGGCTTCCTCCAGCGTGACCGGGCCGACGTTGATCGCGGTCTTGCGTTCGAGCGCCCGCTGCGTGAGCTCGGGCACCCGGCCCCGCGTCGTCAAGAGAGTCACCCGACCGTGTTCCGTGAAGACCTGGCCGTAGCTGGCCAGCTCCTGCGTGGTGAAGCCACCCTCGAACTGCAGCCGGATCTCCAGGTGGACCTTCGACTTCAGGGCCTCGGCCGTCCCCTGGTAAAGTACGTGCCCCCCCTCGATGACGGAGAGTTCCTCGGAGAGTTGTTCCGCCTCGTCGAGATAATGGGTGGTGAGGAGCACCGTGGAACCCTTCCGCGCCGCTCGACGGATCACTTCCCACACCTGACGTCGTGCGAAGGGGTCCATGCCGAGCGTCGGCTCATCGAGGAAGAGAAACGGCGCTTCGGTGGCGAGCACCATGGCGACGAGGGTGCGCTGCTGGAGGCCGCCGGAGAGCACCATCGCCGGAATATCCTGGTACTGGACGAGTCCCATCCCTTGCAGCACCTCCTGGGCACGATTCTTGGCCGACTCCCCTGTTGCCCCCCGCACGCGGAGGTACTCCACGATGTGCTCGCGCGGGGTCAGATGGTAGAACGGTTTTCCTTCCTGCGGTACGATCGCTATTTGTTCCCGGACCTCGCGCGCATGGTCGACCACGTCCACGCCGAACAGCTCCACAGTACCTGAGGTGGGGAGGAGGAGGGCCGTGGCGATCTTGATGAACGTGGTCTTGCCGGCCCCGTTCCGGCCGAGGAAAGCGAAGAGGCGGCCCTTCGCGATGGACATGTCCACGGCATCGAGCGCCCGGACGGTCCCGCGAGAGCCGCGGTACGTCTTGGACAGCGCACGAGAAACGAGGGCCTCCATGGCGGGCGGCCGAAGGGGCGCGGAGGATAAAGTCTCCGAAAATCGCTCAGCGGCGGTCGAAGTGACGCCAGCCGGCCCCGGGGAGTGGGCGGATGATTCCGTCCCGCTCGAGCCAGGCACCGCTGCCGTGCTCGACGCGTCCTACTAAAGTCAGCGGGCATCCCAGGCGACGCAACGCGGCGCGGACCGACGCCACGCGGCCGGCCGTCATCGTAGCGAGGAGCTCGTAGTCCCCGCCGTAGAACGCCGCGCGGAGTCTCCCGGGGACCGACCGGATCGACCTCCGCAGCCGAGGATGGAGCGGGAGTTGTTCCGCCACGAGGACAATCCTCCGGCGACTCGCCTCCGCGAGGAGGTGCGCCGCGTCCGCGATCCCGTCGGAAGTATCCGTCATGGAATGGGCGACCGGCCCGAGGACCCGCCCCTCGGGGATCCGAGGGCGGACTCGGAGCGCAGCGGTGATGTCCGACCGAAAGGCTCCGCCGTACCCAACGACCCCAGTCGTGACGACCTGGTCACCGGCCTGCGCCCCACCCCGGGTCGGGAGCGATTCCTTCCCGGCCCATCCCACCGAGCACCCGACCACGGCACGCGTCGGGCTGGGCTTGGTGTCGCCGCCGACGACGTGGCAGCCGAACTGGGCCGCCATCCGTTCGGCCCCCCGAAGGACCGATCGGGCCCACACCTCCGGAGTGCCCGGGGGAGCGAGGAGGTCCATGAGAAGCGCCGCGGGAACACCCCCCTTGGCCGCGATGTCGCTGAGGTTCACTGCGGCCGCCGCTTCCCCGATCCGCAGTGGGGGGGAGCCTCGAGCGAAATGAACCCCTTCGATGAGCGCATCCGAGGACAGAAGGACGACGCGGTGCCTTCCCACGCTGAGCGCGGCGGCGTCATCGCCCAGGGGGAGCAGGCCGGCCCGGCCGGCCGGTAGGTGGGTTCGTGCCCACCGGTGGAAGGCGCGCTCATTCAGCTCGACGGAGCGGGGCCGGCCTCGCGTCGTCGGCATGCCTCTACTAGTACGGCAGGAATTCCTTGCCCAAAAGCTCGCGACCGAGGATGATCCGCATGATGTTGAGGCCGCCCTCGGCCCCCACCATGTACGACATGATGCCCCGGAACCCGAGTTCGAGACCGACATCCTTCGTGTAGCCGGCGGCGCCGAACCACATCATGACCCGCCGAACGGTATCGAACGCAACTTGCGGAGCGGTGAGCTTCACGCTCGCGACGACCTTGTCGATCTCGGACCGGTGCGACGCGTCGCCACGCATCACGTAGCGGTCGATCAGCCAAGCCGCGCGCCGGCATTGCCACTTGACGGACTCGATTTGGGTGTAGAGGTCGGCCATCTCGAACTGGATTCCTTCGAACTTCCCCAACGCCTGTCCGAAGGCCTTCCGCTCCTTGATCCAGCCGATGCCGGTTTCGAGGGCTCGTTCCGCGGCGCCCACGCACGCGGCCGAGACGAACGTACGGGCGACTTGGAAACCCTCCATGGCGTATTGGAATCCCTTCCCCTCCTCGCCGATCCGGTAGCGGGCGGGAAGGTGCACGTCGGCGTAGGTGAGCCCGCCGGTGGAGATTCCCATACGGCCCATGTTCTCGAATTTCTGTGATGAGATTCCAGGGCTGTTGGTCGGTACGTAGATGAAATTGAACCCGGAGCCTCCCCGATTGTGGCTGAGGGTCAGGTGGCCCCCCCCCAGTCGTTTCGCCTCTTCGACTCCCGACAGGAACGCCTTCTCGCCGCGGAGGACGTAGCCGTCTCCCTCGTGCCGGGATTCCGTCGTCATGTTCTCGAGGTCGCTGCCTCCTCCCGGCTCCGTCGTAGCGATGCCGAGGAACGCCTTGCCGGAGGTCACCGCCGGCAGAATCTCGCGCTTCGCCTCTTCAGTGCCATGCTTCGCGAGGGTCCATCCCCAGCCGGCCTCGAGTAAGAAGAAGACCGCCGTTGCCATCGAGAAGTCCCCCCGGCCGATCTCCTCGGCCGCGAGTTCGGTGAGGACTGCGGAGGCGCCGAGTCCCCCGTACTCTGGGGACACGAGCGGCGAGAGCAGGCCGAGACGAGCCATCTCCTGGAGCACGGTATCGGGAATCCTGCCCTCCGAATCGATCTGCCGCTCGTGAGGCCGCAGGACCTTGTCTCCGAATTTTCGTACGGCATTCTGGAAGGCCGATTCCTCCTCGCTGAGGGCGAAATCCATAGTCAACCGGTCGCGTCACGGCGGTCGCCCGCTAAAGCGTTCCGGTGTTGCCCGGCCCGGCCGGAGTCTCGCGTCGCGCCCGGCGGTCCCTCAATCCTTTATGCGCCGGCCGACTCGCTCGCACGAGCGCTGCATGACGGTTCGCGTGGCCGTTAACGGGTTCGGAACGATCGGGAAGCGAGTGGCGGATGCCGTCGCGAAACAACCCGACATGAAGCTCGTCGGCGTGGCCAAGACCCGGCCCAGTTTCGAGGCGCGGCTCGCCACGGATCGAGGCTATCCGCTCTTCGTCGGCGGGGCCGGTAAGCTCGAGGAGTTCCGGGCCGCGGGTCTATCGGTAGCCGGCACAGCGGACGAGATGTTCCAGAACGCAGACGTGATCGTCGACGCGACGCCGGACAAGGTGGGGCGTGAGTATCTCGCCAAGTACCAGTCGGCGCACCTGAAGGCCATCTTCCAGGGGGGGGAGAAGCCGGACGTCGCGGAGGTCTCGTTCAGCGCGCTGGCGAACTACGACGCCGCGCGAGGGAAGAGTCGCGTCCGGGTCGTCTCCTGCAACACGACCGGTATCGTCCGTGCCGCTGCGGTCCTCCGGGCGCGATATGGCGTGGACCGTTGGGATGCCACCTTGATCCGGCGGGCCGCCGACCCCACGGAGACTCGGAAGGGCCCGGTCAATGGAATCCTACCGACCTTCCAGTTCCCGTCGCACCACACGCCGGACGCCCAAACGATCTTCCCCGACCTTCCCATCGCCACGACGGCCGTCGTGGTCCCCACCACGCTCATGCACGTCCACGTCAACCACGTCCGGTTGCGCCGACCACCGGCCAGCGCCGCGGACGTCATTGCCGCCTTCCGGGAAACGCCGCGCTTCCACGTGTTCCACAGCTGGGAGCGGATCGAGGGAACCCCTCAGGTACTCGAGTACGCCCGAGACCACGCCGCGCCCCGAAGTGACATGATGAAGAACGTCCTCTGGGAGGACGGCGTGCACCTCAACGGCGCGGACCTGCATTTCTTCCAGGCGATCCATCAGGAATCGATCGTGGTGCCCGAAAACATCGATGCGATCCGGGCGATGTTCGACTTGGCCGCCGACGCGTCCGCGTCGATCGCCGTAACGGACCTGACGCTGGGCCTCCGGGCCTAGCTCAGGACCGACGCTTCCGGGGCTTCTCGGCCGCGGCCTCGGCTTTCTCCCGTCGCTTCTCGGCGAGGGTTTGGTCGCGGAAGATCTCGATCCAGTTCCCATCGGGGTCCGTCACGTAGCCCACCCACCCGCCCGTCGAGGCGGGACTGACATTGGTCGGACCGGCCCCCTGGCGCAGAAGCCGGCGGTAGATTCGGGTCAAGGTGGCGGCGGGGACCGAGCCCAGGAAGAATCCGACATGGTCCAATCCTTCGCCCACCACGAACGGCACATCGAACTGCGAGCCCTTCGGATACCAGTTGAGCTCGAGACGCTGATGGGACGCGGGGTCCTGGAGGAGGATCCAGGTGCCACGCCCGTACTGGCTCAGATCTCCCCTCGCGACCTCCTGGAGGCCCAGGGCCTTGGTGTAGAATCGCAGCGAACGCTCGAGATCGGTCACGCGCACTCCAGAGTACCGCAGATGCATGCCGCGACGACCCGGTGACTGCCGAAATAGCTTGGCCCTCCGGAGCGGCTCTTCTCTCTCGGACGGGCGGCGTCGCAGAAACCATCTAATAGGTTACCCGGCTCGCGCGCCCTCGCATGTATTACCTGGACTTCAGGCACGATGTCGTCCGAGTTCCGCCCCATCGTCTGGGGCCGAAGCTGGAGACCGTGCTCACCGAACTTGCGCAGCAGCAGTTCGAAGGCAAGTTGGTTGACGGCCAGAGTCTCGCGGTCATCGTGAAGGACGTCAAACCGGTCGGAGAGGGCCACATCATCCACGGCGACGGCGGCGTCTACCAGGAAGTCGAGTATCAGGCACTGCTCTTCAAGCCGGAAATCCAGGAGGTCGTCGAGGGCGCGGTCGTGGAGATCCGGAAGTTCGGCGCCTTCGTGCGGTTCGGGCCACTGGACGGCCTCCTCCACGTGTCCCAGATCATGGACGACCGGGTCAACGTCGATGAGCACAACCAGCGGCTCGTCGGGGTCGAGACCAAGAAGGACCTCAAGGTCGGCTACAAGACCCGGTCCCGGATCGTTTCCCTTTCCCTGTCCGAGATCTCCCCGCGGGACAGCCGGATCGGCCTCACGATGCGCCAGCCGGGTCTCGGGCGTCTCGAGTGGGTCACTGACGCGCACAAGAAGACCGAGGACAAGGGCGGAAAGAAGGGCGGTAGGAAGGAACCCGCGGGTAAGGCGTTCGTCAAGAAGGCGGCTACTCCTGGCGCTGCCGTAACGAAGGAATCCGCTCCCGCTGCCAAGAAGGTAGCCACCCCCGTAACTGCTCCGGCCTCGAAGACGTGATACTATGCTCCAACTCAAGGCATGCAAGAACTGCTCCTTCATCTCCGAGGGGACGAAATGTCCCCGATGCGGGGGAGAGACGAGCCGGGAATGGCAAGGGTACCTCCTCGTCGTCGACCCCGAGAAGTCCGAGATCGCCCGCAAGATGGGCATCCACGCCGGCGGACGGTACGCGCTCCGTGTCAAGTGACGAGGAAGGGGTCTGGGTCGTCCCCGCGGCGCTCCGGCCTCGATTGGCTGAACGATACGGGCCGGTCTATTCCGGCGTAGAAGCGGATCGACGTATTCGGGACCTGAAGGTCTTCGGCGCCTGCGGCGACATGGTCACGGCACAGGCCCTTCGACTCGGCAAGACCCCCGTGGTGGCGGTCGTCGACTACAAGACGAAGCGGAACGAGCCGGTCGACCCCACGGCCTTCTCGTCGCTGGCCCAGCTCCGGGTTCGCAAAGTGCACAACCCACCGGGAATGTTGACGGAGGCCCTACGCACGGCGATCCACGACCTCGTGTTCGAGGGCGGCGGACTCGTCGTTGTCGATGGCGAAGAGGACCTGGGTTCCCTCGCCCTCGTAGAAGCGCTTCCCTCGGGAGCGACCGTTATATACGGTATCCCGGGTGCGGGGGTCTCTTTCGTTCCGGTCAACGCCCGGACGAAGGATCACGCACGCGCGCTCATCGCGCAGATGGAATACCAGAAGGTGCCCCTTGGACGTTAAGATCCTTGACGAGCGGGCCAACCCGCTCATGCACCGGAAAGAATACACCTTTGAGGTGGACCACGCCGGCGCCGCCACGCCGCCTCGCGGGGAGGTACGGAAGGAGCTCGCGAAGCTCGTGAAAGTACCCGCGGACCGCTTGGTGATCGAGCGGATGAACGCCCGATTCGGCACCGCCAAGACCCGCGGCGAGGCGATGGCCTACGCCACGAAGGAGGCCGTCGACGTGACCGTCCGCGAGCACATCCTGATTCGAAACGGGCTCCGGGAGAAGGCCGTCCCCGCCGCACCGGCCGCCGGCGGCGAGGTCCCGGCCCCCGAGGCGCCAAAGGAGCAACCTAAGGCGGCGCCTCCCAAGGCCGAGCCGGCCAAGGAGGAGGCTCCCAAGGAGCATCCCAAGCCGGAGCATCCGAAGGCGGAACACCCGAAGCCGGAGCACTCAAAGGCCGAGCCGCACAAGCCCGAGGCGCACAAGGCGGAGGCCCCGAAGGAAGTCCAGAAGGGCGAAGGTCACAAGGCCGACAAGGCCGACAAGGCCGACAAGGCCGAGAAGTCAGAAAAAGTCGACAAGGGCGAGAAGAGCGAGAAGCACGAGGGCAAGGCGAAGCCGGCCCACCCGCCCAAGAAAGAGAGCTGATCCATGAGCAAGGCGCGGGTCGGCCTCTACGAGGTCCAGGGGGAGACATTGACGCGTACCCACAAGTCCTGTCCGAAGTGCGGCGCGGGCGTCTTCCTGGCGGAGCACGCGGACCGCCGCTCCTGCGGCCGATGCGGCTACAGCGAGTCGAAGGCCGCGTCGGCGACCAAGGCCGCGCCCAAGCTCGTGCCGAAGCCCAAGGCCAAATAGGCCTCCCCGGCGTGGGTGCCGGGAATAGAAACTCGACCCGCCGACGGCCGAGGGGGCGGACCCGGAATCCCAGACTCCGCCCCGCTAAAGTGGGAGCAGGGCCACAGCGATGAGCAGGATCGCGACTCCGAGAAGCAATCCCAGCTCTGCTGCTTGACGGAACTTTGGCACGTCAGCCACCGCTCGTCTAAGCGCCGGGCCCTGATTTGGTGACTGGTCCAACATATGGGGGAAAGAATGGGAGCGAATCCAGACTGTAGGAGCCGCTCCCGCGGTTCCGGGGCCTAGCGCTTACCTCGATCTCACCCCACCCTTCCGGTGGTCAGCCTTCCCTTGGTGTCAGGGCTCGAAGGGCCCGATCCGCAACGTACGCCGGAGTCCGGGCTGCCCGTGTCGTTGGCGCCGGTCTCATTCTGACCGCCCGTCTCGTTTCCCCCGGTGTCGTTTTGATCGCCGGTTTCATTGTCCCCGGTGTCGTTCTGATCACCGGTTTCATTGTCTCCGGTGTCGTTTTGATCGCCGGTTTCATTGTCTCCGGTCCCGTTGTCTCCGGTCCCGTTGTCTCCATCGTGACTGTCGTTCGTCCCCGTCTCATTATCGTCCCCGGACCCGTCCATCGTTGCAATGTGGGTATGGGGAGCGTTGGGGCTCGTCCCGCCACATGTCGACGCCGTAACGGTTGTCCCGTGAGACGCCGACACGGCGAGAGCCGACGCACCGGACGCAGCGCCCAGAATCGCGGCGATGGCCAGGACCAGATGCAATCCCTTGATCCGCATCGTGTCTGACCTCCTGCGTTCGCGAGGAGTCTGGGGGTAACCCGATTTTGGTGCGTGGGTCGGAATCCTTGGTGCGAACACCGCTCGATTCCGAGAGTCTCCCAGCGTCGAACAGATCGGCCACGTCTCAGCGGGAGGTCGAGGGTCGACCTCAACCGGGTGGAATGCGGAGGATCAGAAACGCGACGAGCAGTACCCCCACGCCGACTAGGATGGTGCCGATCGCCCGCTTCAGTCCGCTCTCTGAGAAGCTCCCGGAGATTCGGGCACCGAGCACACCGCCCGCGACGGCCGGGGGAATGAGAATCAGGACCAGAAATGAATCGACGGTTCCACCGGCAAAATGGCCGAGGAATCCCGCGATGCCGACGCATAGGCCGACGGCCAAGTTGGTTGCCACAGCGTCCTTGACAGGGACACCGGCCCGGAGCAGGGCCGGTAACCGAATGGTCCCTAGGATGAGACCGACCAGCCCGCCCAGGATTCCCACGAGGAGCCCCACCGCCCCGAGGATGCCAACCCACCGGGCATTCCGCGGGGGCGCGATGACCGGGTGAGACTGTCGCTGCCCCGAGGTCCGCCAGAGCAGTTCGACGCCTTGTTCGAGGACAATGACCGCGACGAATAGAACAAGGAAGAGTCCAGGAACTAAGCCCGCCAGATAGCCCCCAAGAAGGGCTCCGGCGATGGACGGGGGGGCCATGATCAAGAACGCTTGGCGGTCGAATCTTCCTTCCCGGAGGTGGGTGAGGACCCCCGCGCCAGCCCCGGCCCCCGAGATCGTTACGTTCGTGCCACCCGCCAACGCCGGGGGAAGGAGCGCGAGCAGCAACGGGAGACGTAGATTACCGAGAACGAGGCCGGCGAGACTCCCGACGACTCCGATCCCGAACGTCGCGAGCACCAGTAAGGACAACGGGAGCAGGGCGAGCACGCGCTCCTCGAGCCGGTCGCACCTACTTCAATTGCATCCCGCGTGCGCGGAGACCCCACGCCCTCGCCCGAGCAATCCTAAGTACCGTCGCGGCTCAAATGCGACGCGTGGGCCCATAGCCTAGTAGAGGCTGTCTACTCACGGCCGAAGTTCGATGTTTCGGCAGCTCCAACCCCGGCGCCAGTACTGAGATTCGGCCGAATAGCGGCCCGGGCGCTCGACACAGGCCGCGGGGGTTATGGAGCGGGTAGAAAACTCTATTCGGTAGAATAGTTTACTTCTCCACGTGGCGACTTCCGTCAAGCTGGCAGAACACGACAAGCAGCGGTTGGACCGGTTGCAAGGCGAACTCACGGCCCGTCACGGACGAAAGGTCGCCCAGCAGGATCTAATGTCTTGGCTCCTCGATCTCGGAGAGGCCGAGAAGGCTCGGTATTCGCGCGACGCGTTGCGACCCATGACCTCCCAAGAGATCACGGCCCTCCGGCATCTCGCCGTTCGCACGGGCTCACGCACCCGTGAAGAGGACATCGACGCGACCGTCGCGCGGAACGCCAAGTGACCGTCCTGCTCGACACCGGGGTCGTCTTCGCATTCCTAAACGCCGACGACGCTCGTCACGGCGAAGCCGTGCAGCTGATGACGCGCATCGCGCGCCGGGAGTTCGGGGCGCCCTTGATCAACGACCACGCGGTGAACGAGCTCTTCGTATTGGTGCGAGCGCGGACACGGTCCTCGCGGCTCGAGGAGGCCGCGCGCAAGTTTCTCCCCCTTCCGACCCCTCTGTTGCGTGGGTTATCGATGGTCTCCCTCGGGACAGGCCTCATCGCCCCGGCCTGGGAGGCCTTCCGTCAGTATCGGGATCAAGGGTTGAGTTTCACCGATGCCGGGCTCATCGTGACCATGAGAGAGCTCCGAATCGAGCGACTAGCCACCCTCGATCGTCGCCTCTCGCGGCTCGTCCCCATTGCCGAGTAGCCCCCAGCGGACGTGTCGGGCTCCGCGTTCGCCAGCGCCCTGGTGCCGCCGCCGGATAGGTCCTTGGTGGAATGCCTACGTGCGCATCCGGGTGCCTCGGAACCGCTTCTTGCGCAGCCCTCGCTCCCGATTCCGACAGGCGCCAATGACCGCCGTTCGGGGGGGAGGGGTCCGTGCAGTTTCGCGGGTCCCCCCTCAACGGCCGAAAAGTCAATACCCGTCTGCCGGTGCCCCGGTGATATCCATAGCGGGCCCGTAGTATAGCTTGGACATCACAGAGGCCTCCGGAGCCTCGAACCCGGGTTCGAATCCCGGCGGGCCCGTGCCGGCGCTCTCAGGGACCGGTCCAGACTGGACGCCCCGCTACCCCAAGCTCGGGGGTCGAAGACGTTCGGAATCGTTCAGTAGGTTTCGAGCTGCAAACCTCGAACCCGGGCGAACCCTCGGTCGCGGGTCAACAGCCGCTGCCCGTGGCGAACGGAGATCGCTGCGATGAACAGATCGGCCGCGCCGAGCGGAGTGCCCTGGGCAACGAGCTCCGCGCCGAGCTGTCCGGCGAGACGGCAGGATTCCCAGTCGAATGCGAGCCAATGAAAGGAGGAGAGCAGCTCCTCCGCGATGGCGAGCGGGCGGCCCCCGATCCGTTGGGCGCCAACCATCACTTCCGCCGCGGCGGGAGGGCTCACCCACTTGAGTTCCTTCGCTTCCTCGAGCCCCTCGAGTCGGCTCCGAGCCGACGGAGAGCCCCGGAGGTAGTCGACGATGAAGCTCGAATCCAGGCTGACCACAGAATCACCTGCGCGTACGACCGAAGGGACGCATCATCTCGGTGCGGGACTCCCGGTCGCTCCAGGCCATCCACCGATCGAACTCTCGCATCGTCCGGTCGGGTACGTCCTTCCAAGCGCCCGCGAACTCTCGAACGGAGCGATCGGACTTGGTCAACCGACGGACGACCATGCTGAAGCTCTCCCCTTCCCGCTTCTGGGCGGCGAGGGCGGCGTACGCATCCTCGGCAAGCGTCACGGTGCGAGCGCTCATCGGTGTGTTGATATCAATACATTGACTTAACGCTTTCTCGACCGGCAGACGGTGGAGAGCAGTCGGGGCGAACATCATTGTCGAAGTCCCATGCGCCTTCTCCGACCCGCACGAACGGCTCGAATCGAGAGAATCGGTGCGGGATTCTGGAAGCCTCCCGCCCGGTCTGCCGTCGGCCCTTTGCACAACATTGATAGGTCGCTCCCCCCTCGCACGGCCACGGCCTAGCAGGGTCGGAAGTGAGCTACATGATTCCACCGAAGTTCGATTATCACGCGCCAGGAACTGTCGATGAGGCCATCGGGCTGCTGCAGAAGAACGCCGGCGACGCGAAGGTGCTCGCCGGTGGTCAGAGCCTCCTCCCACTGATGAAGCTCCGACTTGCAGAGCCGAAGATGCTCATCGACATCAGTCGCATCGCCAAGCTCTCCTACATCCAGGAAGATCCCGAGCTGCTTCGCGTCGGCGCTGCGACGAAGATCAACGACCTCAACGATTCCCAGGTCATCCGCTCGCGTTACCCGATGCTGGCCGACGCCGGCGCGCACATCGCGGACCCTCTGGTCCGGAACATGGGCACGGTTGGAGGCAATGTATGCCATGGAGACCCCGGTAACGACCTGCCGGCGTGCATGCTCGCGATCGGGGCGCGCTACGTGGTCCGCGGTCCAAAGGGCGACCGGACCATCGCCGCCAAGGAGTTTTACCGCGACACCTTCGTGACCGCCCTCGATCCCGCCGAGATCCTCACCGAGGTCCAGATTCCGAAGGCCCAAAACGGGGATGGCGGGGCGTACATGAAAATGGAACGGAAGGTCGGGGACTTCGCCATCGCCGCCGTCGCCGTACACCTCCGACTGGACTCGAAGGGAACCGTCACATCCGCTGGGATTGCGCTCACGAACGTGGGCCCGACCGTCCTCATGGCCGGCAAGGCCGCCTCGTCCCTCGTGGGGCACAAGCCGACGGACGCTGACTTCCTGGCGGCCGGGAAGCTCGCCGCGGAGGCCGCCCAGCCGGCCTCCGACATGCGCGGCCCGGCAGAATTCAAGAAAGGAATCGTGCAGACCCTCACACGGCGGGCGTTGCATCTGGCCTGGGGCCGCGCCGGGGGGAAGAGCTGATGGCGAGCACGGCGATCCCCCGGCTCACTGCGGGCGCCCCGATGGGCGGGCCGACCCGGATGGTCCACATCACCGTCAACGACGTTCCCTTCGCGATCGAGGTGCAGGACCGGACCCTCCTGGTCCACTTCCTGCGAGACACCCTCGGGATGACGGGAACTCACATCGGATGCGATACCACGCATTGTGGGGCCTGCACCGTGCTGCTCGATGACCGCCCGGTCAAGTCGTGCACCGTCCTCGCGGTCCAAGCCGACGGCCGGAAGGTACGGACCGTCGAGGGCCTGGAGAGCGGGGGCAAGCTGCACCCCGTCCAGGAGGGCTTCACGGCCGAACACGGCCTCCAGTGCGGGTTCTGCACCCCGGGGATGATGATGACCTCCGTCGCGCTTCTCGCGAAGAACCCCAACCCGACGGAGGATGAGATCCGCCATGCGATCTCGGGAAACCTCTGCCGGTGCACCGGTTACATGAACATCGTGAAAGCGATCCAACACGCCGCGAAGGCCTCGGGAGGTGCGAAATGACGACGACGATCCACGGCGGCATCGGACAGAGCCTCGCGCGGAAGGAGGATGCCCGCTTCATCCGGGGCAAGGGCAATTACGTCGACGACATCCAGCTCCCCGGGATGTTGTTCCTGGACTTCACCCGAAGTCCCTACGCCCATGCGAAGATCACGGCCATCCACCCCGAGAAGGCCCTGAAGATCCCCGGCGTCCTCGCGGTCATTACGGGCAAGGACCTCGACGCGGCGAAACTGGCGTGGATGCCGACCCTGATGTCGGACACCCAGATGGTGCTCCCCATCGATACGGTGAAGTTCCAGGGACAGGAAGTCGTGGGGATCGTCGCCGACAGCCGCTATTCCGCCGCCGACGGCGCGGCCGCCGTCGAGATCGACTACGAGCCGCTGCCGGTCGTCACCGACCCGGTCAAGGCCCTCCTTCCGGACGCGCCCCTCGTGCGCCCGGACAAGACGAAGAAATCCAACCACATCTGGCACTGGGAAACCGGTGACAAGGCCGGCACGGACGCGGCGCTCGCCAAGTCCGATGTCGTCGTGCACCAGGACCTCTACCTGCCGAGGCTCAACGTCTCGTCGATGGAGACCTGCGGCTGCGTGGCCCAGTTCGACACGATGGGCCGGCTGACCGTCTGGATGACCACCCAAGCCCCGCACGCCATCCGTACTGTCTTCGCGCTCGTGGCCGGCCTTCCGGAACAGAACATCCGAATCATCTCGCCGGACCTGGGCGGCGGATTCGGAGGCAAGGTGCCGGTCTATCCGGGCTACGTCGTCGCCGTCGTGGCCGCGCTCAAGACGGGCCACGCGGTGAAGTGGGTCGAGGACCGGATGGACAATCTCATGTCGAGTTCGTTCGCCCGGGACTACCATATCTCGGCCGATATCGGCGCGACCAAGGACGGAAAGCTCACCGGGCTCCGGGTGAAGACCGTCGCGGACCACGGGTACGCCGATGCCGCCGCCAACCCCTCGAAGTTCCCCGCGGGGCTGTTCCACATCATCACGGGTTCCTATCCCTTCGACAAGGCGTTCGTCGAGGTCGACGGAGTCTACACGAACAAGCCCCCCGGAGGGATCGCCTACCGGTGTTCGTTCCGGGTGACCGAGGCGGCGTTCACCATCGAGCGTCTGGTCGACGGGATCGCGCACAAGCTGGGGATGGATCCGGCCGAGTTCCGGCTGAAGAACTTCATCCCGCCGGAATCGTTCCCATACAAGTCCGCCCTCGGGTGGACCTACGACAGCGGAAACTACGCCGGCGCGCTCAATCTCGCAATGAAGATGATCGACTACCCGGCGCTCCGCAAGGAGCAGGTCGAGAAGCGCAAGCGCGGCGAGCTCATGGGGATCGGCATCTCGAGCTTCACCGAGATCGTGGGGGCGGGGCCGTCGGCCCAATTCGACATCCTGGGCATCAAGATGTTCGAGGGATGCGAGATCCGGATCCATCCGACGGGCAAGGTGATGGCCCGGTTCGGGACCAAGTCCCAGGGCCAGGGGCACGAGACCACGTACTCCCAGATCCTCGCCGAGGAGCTCGGCATCCCCGCGGAGAACATCGCGATCGAGGAAGGGGACACCGACACGGCTCCCTACGGTCTCGGGACCTACGCGAGCCGCAGCACTCCCACCGCGGGCGCGGCGGCCGTGATCGCGGCCCGGAAGATCCGGGAGAAAGCGCAGAAGATCGCGGCCCATCTGCTCGAGGTGAGTCCGGACGACCTGGAGTGGAAGGACTACAAGTTCCAGGTGAAGGGGGTCCCCGAGAAGTCGAAGACGATGGCCGACGTGGCGTTCGCGGCCTACACAAACCCGGCGCCAGGCACCGAAGCGGGACTCGAGGCCGTCGACTATTACGACCCGCCGAACATGACCTATCCGTTCGGAAGCTACGTCTGCGTCGTCGACATCGACAAGGGCACTGGACAGGTCAACATCCGCCGGTTCGTCGCCGTCGACGACTGCGGGACGATCATCAACCCGATGATCGTCGAAGGGCAGATCCACGGCGGACTCAACATGGGACTCGCCCCCGCGCTGTACGAACAGATCACCTACGACGAGAACGGGAACATGCGGGGCAATTCGTTCCTGGACTACCTCGTTCCCACCGCGGTGGAGTCTCCCCACTGGGAGACGGGCAAGACGACGACGCCCTCGCCGCACCACCCGATCGGCGCGAAGGGGGTCGGGGAATCCCCGACCGTCGGCGCTCCAGCCGCGATCGTGAACGCCGTTGTGGACGCGCTCTCGCCGCTCGGGGTCACGAACATCGATATCCCGATCTATCCGTGGAAGGTCTGGCAGATCCTCCACGACAAGGGACAAAATTAGAACTCCGACGCCGTCCAGGGGACGATGCAGGCCGACGGCCGATTCCAGGTGCGTGCCGCGCCCGAAGTAGTCTTCGCGTTCTTTTCGGACCCCCGGCAATTGCTCGACTGCCTCGACGACCCGCACACCGTCGATTCCGTCGAAGCGGACCGATTCACAGGAACAATCACGACCGGAGTGGCCTTCATCCGCGGAACGTTCCGCTTCACTGGTCGGTACGAGGAACGAATCCCCGGGCAGCCCGTCCAGGCCCGGATCCACGGGTCGGGACTTGGGAGCGGCGTCGACGCCGTGCTGCTCGCGGACCTGACCGCGGCGGACCCGGGGACCGTCGTGGGGTGGAGAGCCGACATCGTGCTCACGGGACCGGTGGCCTCGATCGGCGAGCGATTGGTCCGTTCGACGATCGACAAAAAGACGGCGGCGCTCTTCGAGAAGGCACGAGAGCGGCTCGAAGCGGCTCCCCCTCCCTAGGCCGCGGTGAACTTCGCCGGCGACCGCCGGAACTTCGCGAGGCAGCCGTCGGAGCAGAACCGGTAGACGACGCCCTTGTACGTGGTCCGAAGAGGGCTGGCCGCCTCGACCTCCATGCCGCAGATCGGGTCGATCGAAGGAGGGGCGGTCGACACCGGGCGGGCCGGGCCCTTGGAGGCGAGGGGGGTCGGCTCGGACCGGCGGACCTTCGTGATCTCCGAGAAGATGCTGAGGGCGATCTCCTCGGGGTCCCGGGCCGCGATATCGAGGCCGGCGGGGTTGCGGATCTGCTTCAGCCATGCGTCGGCGAGTCCTTCGGACCTGAGCGAATCGACGACCGCTTTTCCTCGCCGGCGACTCGAGACGAGAGCGACGTACCGGGGCATTTTCGGGAGGATCATCTTGAGGGCGCTCTCGTCGTACATTCCGGTAGAGGCGATCACGGCGAAGGTGCCGGGCGTCACGACTTCGGGGAGCCGCTCGAGCTCGGGCGCCCAGCGGACCCCGTCGGGAAAGTCGGAAGGCCGCGCGCCCGGCGCGACGATGGTCACCCGGTAGCCCAGGAAGCCGCCTAGGGCGGCCAGCGCCTTGGCGACCGGGGCCTCGCCGACGACCAACAGTTCGGGTTCGGGCAGGTGCGGTTCCACGTAGATCTCCATCGTTCCTCCACTTTCACATTCGAGGCGACGTGTGACAATGCCGGCGGGGGCCGTCGCTCCGTCCTCGACGTCGGGCGAGAGACGGACCAATCGCGGCAATCCGTCTTCCATCGACTGGAGGGCCTCGGCGACGAGGACCCGTCCGGTGCAGCTTCCCCCGACCCATCCGGTCACCTCGCCGGTGGGACGGACGATCGCTTTGAACCCAGGTTTCCCGGAAGTAGGAGGACGGACGCTGACGACAGTGGCGAGGGCGAACGGTTCGCGCGCGTTCTCGAGTTGAATTGCGAGGGCGAGAACGTTGGGGAGGATCCGGACGTGGGAGAGACTCCGCACCGGACCCTTACGATGGACAGCGACCCGCTCCGCCACCAGAGGGCGCAGTGCTCCGGCGGTCGGCTCCGGATGCCCCTCCAGCGCTCGCTCGAGCTGGGCCACCTCGGCCGGCGTATCAACATCGATAAGGATCCCGGGGTCCCTCACGGGAACTTCGACCAAGTCAGAGGTGTGCCCCGGAAAGATTCCCCGACAGCCGATATCTCCTCGCAGCGAGTCGAGCTCCGGGAGGATCACCCGGTCGAGCAGGATCGGATTCCCGCGCACTCCTTCGAACGTCGGGATGAGAATCTTGGCGGAACCCGAGGCATGTCGCTCGATCAGTGCTTCGAGGGTCGCCGGAGCCACGAAAGGCTGATCGCCTAGGACGATGAGCATCGGGCGCGACGAGGGTGCTGCGGCGGCCGCCCCGATGCGGAGTGAGCTGCTCATTCCCTCCTCGAAATCGGGATTCACCACCACGGTCGTGTCCCGCAGGTCGATTCCTTTCCGAATCCGGTCCGACTCCGACCCGAGAACCACCACGGTCTCGGCGGGACGAAGGCGCCTGACCGTGTCCAGCACCCGGGCCAAGAGCGGTTGCCCGAGGACGGGAACCAGCGCCTTCGGTCGACCCATGCGGGAAGAGGAGCCTGCGGCGAGGACCAACGCGGTGACCTTCGCCGGGGAGGAAGAGGCTCTGGCCCGACGCTTGCCCCCAGCTCCCATGGCGTGGTGTTGGAGCCGAGGGCCCCTCTAAGCTTTTCTCGGCGATACTGCCAAGCCCTCCTCGCGAACACTGAAATCCTCAGTGGGGCTTCATCGTCCGTGCAAGTCGCGCACTTCTCCAAACGTCTCTCCGAGCTCACCGCCCAACGGGAGCCGTTTGCCGTGGCGACGGTGACCCGGACCGAGGGCTCGACGTTAGCGAAACCCGGTTTCAAGCTCCTGATCGCCCACGACGGCACCGTGGCCGGCGGGACATTGGGAGGAGGATGCCCCGAGGGGCCGATCGTAGCCGTCGCCCAGGAGACGATGAAGACCGGGGAGCCGAGGGTCGTGAGAATCCATCTCGTGGACACGGAAAAATCGGTCGCGGGCCTCGTTCGCGAGACCAACCCGGACGAGATCTGGGTCCAGACCAATTGCGGTGGGATCTTAGAGGTCTACGTCGAACCGATGCTTCCGTCGCAGCGGCTTGTGCTGGTGGGCCAGGGCGGAAAGGACGAGATCGAAGCGGCCTTGGTCCACCTCGGGAAACTCCTCGCATTCGAGGTGGTCGTGATCGACCCGCTACCGGTACTACCTGAAGCGCCCTCAAAGGTGATCGAGTCATCGCTGGTCGACCCTGCCGAGCTTGGGCCGCACGACTACGTAGTAGTCCTGACGAAGGGGGAACGGGACGTCGCCGTCCTCGAGGCGGTCTCCAAAGGCGGGGTGAAGTTCGCGGGTCTACTCGCGAGCCGGCAGCGGCTGCGACAGAACCTTACTGAACTGGAACGGCGGGGCGTGGACCCGGCGTTCCTCCGTTCATTGCATGCCCCTATCGGTCTCGATATTGGCGCGCGAACGCCGCAAGAACTCGCCCTGGCCATCCTCTCGGATGTAATCTCGACCAGGTACGGCAAGCATGCGGATCACCCGGCGCCGACCGGATGATCCCGGGCAAGTCAACGAGGAGGGGGCAGGAGCTCGATGAGCGGCGCTTCTGCCGGATTCCGGCGAGGGTATTCAGTGACATAGGCCCCGTAGAAGGGGACCCGGCGAGCCACGACGGTTCGGAAAGCGATTCGGAGGTCGCCCTCGTCCAGGCCACGCGTGGGGATGAGGTCGTCATTCCGGTTGAGGCAGCCCTTGAGCTCGCCCTTGTGAGTGACCCGGATCCGATGGCAGTTCATGCAGAATTCAGGATTCGCCACGGGGTCGACGACCTCGACCTCGGCGCCGTCAAACAGGTAGACTCGACGGTGGTGCATTTCACGGGTCAGTACCTGGTCGGCTCGGCTATCGAGCCACCGTTTGACGCTATCGATGTTGACGTTCCAGTCGTGGGGTCCCACGAGCTCCGGCATGAACTGAATCAGTTGCAACCGAAGTCCCTCCCGTCCTCGGACGAACTCGATCAGGTCGGGTATGTAGGGCAGCGTCCGCCGGAAAACGACGAGGTTGAGCTTGACCGGTGTCAGGCCCACCCGAAGTGCCGCATCGATCCCACGAAGAACGGGGGCGAGCTCGCCATGGCGGATCTCCCGAAAGGCGGCGGGGTCGAGCGAGTCAACGGAAACGTTGATTCGCTTAAGACCAGCGTTCCGAAGACCCTCGGCGCGCTTCGCCAGGAGAGAGCCGTTGGTCGTCACGGAGACATCGGGCAGATGGTGAACGGTCCGGGCGACGATCTCCTCGAAGTCCCCGCGCACGAGAGGTTCGCCACCGGTATACTTGACGGAGCGGATTCCGAACTCCCGGGCGATGCGGACAATCCGCTCGACCTCCTCAACGGACATCTCGTCGGGGTGCGCGGTCCCCGGCTGTTGTACGGGGCCCAGCCCCTCGTCGTGGCAGTACACGCAGCCGAAGTTGCAGCGCTTCGTGACGCTGATACGGATGTCGGTGACTTCACGCCCGAAGGTGTCGACGAGCATTGGTTGGGGCTCCATGGGCCGACTCACTAAAGTCCTTCGCCCCTTCGGTAGTGCCCCGTTTGGGCCCGTGAAGCGGCGCCTCGGAGGGCGGTCACGAATCGACTAGGAACGGTTGGGTCGAAACAAGACCGGCCGCAGCAAGAACGGGTCTGAGGGGGAAACTACTCGCTACGAAGCTCTGTCGGACGAGCCCTGTTCCGAAAGTCGGCGAGGATATCGACGATGTCGTCCCGGCGGGCGATGAAGGCCAGATACTCTTCATCCATACTGTCGCCATATTCGGCGACGAGGATTTCGATTTGTTTCACGATGTCCCTGCGCCACTCCGGCGTCGTGGGCCAATGCTTGAGTTCGGCGAGGCGCCTGGCCAAGAGATCTTCGACGGCAGCGACGCGCACCGGCCCGAACGGCGTGTCATAGGTCCGGAGCTTGAGACGACTTCCGGTGAGATGGGGCCCGAGGAGATCGATGTCGATTCCCCAGTCCCTTCGTCGCCAGACCCGTCCACTCCGTCGAACGAACCCCCACGACTCGATGACCACGATGGCTCTCTTGCGGGGCGTGACGAGGTCGATATCCAACGTCGAGGTACGGCCGGACGTATAGACCTCTATCGCAGCGCCCGCGACCACGATAACCTCGTCCCCCGTCGCCTGCGCGATCAGGGCTCCGAGGAACAACGTGCGCTCCGGTTTGGATCGTGACGAGGCCACCGCACGTTCCACCGCCTCGCGTGTGACGACCATTCTACTTTCTCTTCCGTGATACCGGGAAGCCGGCGGGCCAATCGTCCTTCTCCAGTGGCCGCTCGATCTGCTTCGCGTAGCGGGCAGCGACCGATGGATTCGGAGTGTAGCGGGAAGGATCGAACCACGAAATCGACTGGCTGACGATCGCCTGGGCCCGGCGTGCCCGCTCGCTCTCCCCGGCGAACCAATCATCCGACCACGAGACTCGTACGCGGTCCCCGACGAGCCGCCGGACGTCGGGAGCCGAGAGCTCCCACCCCGACCGTCCACCTTCTGCGAGAACCTCCCGGACGATCCCCGCCTTGCGAAGTCTCCGTAGCTCAGCGTACACCTTGATAGGTTGGATTCTGGCGATTTTCGCTACCCTGTAGCCCGTGGAGGGTCTCGAAGCCCCGGCCAGTACCGCGAGCACCGAGACCCGGGTCTCGCTACCGAAGAGCGCGACGAGGCCGGGGTCGAGTTCGGGGATCATCGGGACACATCGAGGCCGTCGTATCTATTAATAGTATCCTAAAGGGATAGTAATTCACGGACCACCGCTAACCGAACCGTGACGGCCCTGCCGTGGAAGGGGCTGCCGGAGGACTACGTGACAGAGCCAGCACGACCCCGGCGTCCCGGCACAATCCCCTGCGGACGAGAGGTGCGCAGGACGGGGAAAGGCTGATGGAGGCGAGGCGATGTCGTGCGCGAGCGCGGCGAGTGGCCGCCCCGTTCGATGCCAGACATGGATTCGTGGTCGTCTCCGACCGAGGTTATCGAGCTACTGGCCCGTCAGAATTACATCGCCGACCGCTCCCTGGCTATGTCGACGTATCTCAGCGCCCGCCTCGGCAAGCCACTGCTCTTAGAGGGAGAGCCCGGATGCGGGAAGACCGAGCTGGCGAAGGCGCTGGCGGCGGCGACGGAAACGGAGCTGATCCGGCTCCAGTGCTTCGAGGGACTCGATGCCCGCTCCGCGCTCTACGATTGGAACTATCCGAAGCAGATGCTGACGATCCGCCTTCACGAACGGGCCGAGTCGCCGGCTGTCGTGGAGAAAGAGATTTTCACTGAACGATTCTTGCTTCGTAGGCCTTTGTTGCGCGCGCTCGAAGACAACGGTTCCCACCGGCCGGTCCTCCTGATCGATGAAGTGGATAGGGCCGACGAGGAGTTCGAGGGACTTCTCCTCGAGGTGTTGTCGGATTTCCAAGTCACGATTCCAGAACTGGGCACCATCAAGGCTCGACGGACCCCTCTCGTCATTATCACGTCGAATCGTACCCGGGACCTGAGCGACGCGCTCAAACGTCGATGCCTGTATGCGTTCGTTGATTACCCGAGCTTCGAGCGCGAGATCGAGATCCTACGGAAACGAGTCCCGACCCTCGGAGAGCATCTCGCCCGGGAGGTCGTCTCCTTTGTGCAGCGAGTCCGCGCGGAGAAGGAGCTTGTAAAGCGGCCGGGAGTCGCCGAGACCATCGATTGGGCGGCCGCGTTGCTCGCCCTCCACCGCGACGCTCTCGACCCGGCCGTGGTGGAAGATACGCTCGGGTGCCTGCTCAAGGACGCCCAGGATGTTCAGCTCGCCCACGACCGCGGCCTCGGAAACCTCCTCGGTTCCTGAGACGCTCGACCGCGATGTCGACGCGTCCGTTGCCGGGAGACCACCTCCACCGCCGCCTCGTCGAGTTCATCGTTTTTCTGCGCGAAAGGGGGGTGCCGGTCGGCATCGGCGCGGAGGTCGAACTAGGTCGCGCGCTCGAAATCCTGCCCGGATTGAGTCGAGCGGATTACCGCCACGCTTCTGAGACGATCCTCGCAAAATCCCCGGCCGAAGTCGCGGAGGTACGCCGGGCCTTCGAGCTCTTCTTTTCTCCCGGCGAAACCCAGCGTGGGATCCCCACGCCGGGCCGGTCTACCGTTGCGGGGCCCATCCGAATGTCCACCGAGAAGCGGCGACCCGACCCCACCCCTGTTGAGACCGACTCCGAACCGCCGGCGGGGGTCACCAGCTTCGGGGTCTACAGCCCTCAGGCGCCCGCCGCGGGACACGTCCTCAGCCCTGTGGGTTCCCGTGAGCGGCTCTCGCTCCGGCGGGGAGCGCGGCGATTCCGTCGCCGGGCCGCGACGCTCCCGGGCCGGCGGTTCGCCCGGGCGCGCCGGGGTCCCGTGGACTTCCCCGAGACACTTCGACGAAGCCTGGCCAAGGGTGGAGAGTGGATTGAACTGTCCCGGCACGGGCTCCGGAACCGACGGGCGGAGCTCGTGATTCTGTGGGACGTGAGCGGTTCGATGCGCGAGCACGACGCCCTGCTTTTCGCGCTCGTCTACGCGCTCGTGCGGCTCTCCCGGAGCGCCCGGGTCTTCGCCTTCAGCACGCGCATCGAAGAGATCACTGAGGAGATCCGTCGGCACGGGTACGAGCGGGCCACGACCGCCGTCGCTTCCCGGATCGTCGGGGCCGGTGGCGGTACCCAGATTGGCTCCTGCCTTCATCAGTTTTTGGAGATGTATCCGTCCACGATCGGGGACCGTACGACCGTCGTGGTGATCAGCGATGGGTGGGACCGCGCGGAATCGACGGTCCTCGGGGAGGAGCTCCACCGGATTCGGCGTCGGAGCCACCTCGTGGTCTGGGTCAGCCCGTACGCCCGCCGACCGGGCTTTGAACCGAAGACGGCCGGACTCGTCGCGGCCCTCCCCCACACTGACCTCCTTCTGGGGCCGGAGGATTTCCGTTCCCCGTATCCGCTGCCGCCAATTGATCGGGGCGTTCCGGGCACCCCCGTGCCTGCCTAGGGAGGCAACGTCGACGAGGGGGTCCCGCTTGACGGAGCGATCGCGCGCACGAGGTTGGGCGGCCCCGACGCTCCAGCGGTCCACGCCCATCGAGCAAGGAGGAGGACTTCGGCGGTCATGACGACGAACGAGGAGAGTCCGAACGGGGCCGCTGCCCCGACCGACCCCCGAATCCCGTACGTCAGCGCTTCACCGCCTACCATCGCGAGGAAGCCCGCGGCCACACCGAACCCTGTCCAAAGATACCGAGAGGTCGCGAAGGAACCGGTCCAGAGCTGTCGGGCCAAGAATGCGAATGTGACGGTCATGACGACCGCCATCCCCACCGCCCCCACGACCGGATCGGAAACGACCCAGGGACCGACCGCGGAGGCCGCGGCGAAGCCATAGAGCAGCATCCGTTCGACGTGGGTCAGGGGGAGCCACGTGACGAGGAACGTCATCGTCGCGAGCATCGCCCAGAAGAACCAGACGGACGAGACAGCGTCCCCCACGACGGCGGCCAGGCCGGTCCACCCGTGGACCGCATAGGCCGCCGGTCGAACCTGGGCCAGCACGAACGTGACTCCCATGAGGAGCTCGTTGCCCACGATCAGGAGCGCGAAGGTCAGGGGCCAGAGGAAGCCACGGGGTGGGAGATGCTTTTGGCCGGCGTGGAAGAGCAGGCTGATCGCCCAGATTCCGACAACCGCCATCATGCTGTTGACGGCGATGAAGACCGAGACGGTCGAGGCGTCGCCGGGGCGCACAACGGCGTAGATGCCGGAGAACCAGAGGCCCATCGACATCAGGAGAAGGCCGAGGACCAGGATCGCCGTCGCGAGGGTCGGAGTCGAACGGTTTCGGGGAAAGAGGCGGACGACGAAGTAGAGATTGCCTCCCACCATCAATCCGGCGAGAAGCATGAACAGGGGGAGCCAGAGACTGGACGTCGGAAGAGGAGGGATCAACGGTCGCGCGCCACCCCCTCGGCCCGACGGTTCACGAGAGGCCCGCCTCCCCGACGGAGGACACAGGCATCGCGCCCGGTGGCGATCCGCTGGTCGTTCCGCGGAGCCGCGCGCTCGGCCGGACCATCGGTAGACCGATCTCCGGAACCTCGGGACGGTGGAACGCCCTCCGGAGCCAATGGCGGATGTCGTGGATGTACAGGTTTCCGTACGGGCAGGCGCCGACGCAGTTCCCCACGCCGCAGCATTTGGAGCTCCGGTACTCTCCCGTGGTGCGGAAGAACCCGGGCATGTCCACGAGGCCGACGGGGCATGCCTTGGCACAGTCCACCGTCGTGCAGTCCTTGCACACCTGGCGGTCCCGCACCTTGAGCTTGTAGAAACCGATCTTCTGGAACGCCTGAGCGATCGTACCGGTGTAGCACCACCCCATGGTGACGCAGTTGTAGTTTCCGGTGTAGGGGATCGTGACGAACATCACGTACCACAGTACGTTGAACGAAAGCAGGAAGAGGAACACGCTCGGATCGGTGCCCCCGACGGTGAGGTTCAGTCGTCCGGTGGTGTCGAAGTAGGACAAGAATGCCGTGCCAACGAGCCCCGTCATGACGACTCCATTGGTCACGGAGTAGAGAGTCGAGAAACGACTTCCCAGGTACTTTCGGGCGATCGGTGAAGTGCGGTTGAAGCTCTTCATCGAGTCGATCGCTGTACCCTGGTACATCAGGGGTGCCGTGCAGAACGTCGAACAGATCACCCGGCGACCGAACATCACCGAGAGCCCGCCCGTGATGGCGTAGGTGGCGAGGATGACGAGGAACAGGCTCGGGGCGATCCCCGCGGCGCCGAGGCCCATCGACCATCCTAGAACGGGCACGGTGGCGCCGGAGGGCCAGTTCGGGAAGATGGACGAGTAATAGATGCTCGGGAAGAACACCGCGAAGAGACCGTAGCAGCCCATCATCAGCAGGAGCCGAGCCTTGGTCTCCCGATTCCGTACCTCACGGAACTTGAATGCCACGAGCGCGCCCATTTCCGCGCCCATCATCGCGAGGAACCAGGTCGAGCCGGCGACGATTGCAAAGAACCAAAATCCGTTCGAGAGGGCGTTGGAGAGGATGGCCCCGGGTGCGCCGCTCAAGGTGAGGGTGGGAAGTATTCCCCGAAAGGTGCCTGGGGAGAGCTGGAGGTCCAGGTAGGCACCCATGAACAGCTCGGCGATGAAGATGAAGCTGAGGAGCTGGAACGCCCAATTCGCGTTGAGCTGCCACGCCACCCGCTCGTCGCTTCGGAACCGGTCGAGACGCACGACCGCGTCGAAGTAGAGGAACATCTCGAGCACGATCGACCCGGCGAAGAGGACCGACGTTCCGTAGTCGAGCCAGAGAAAGAGGCCGGCCATCATAGTGGAGTAGACGGCCAGCACTCGGACCAGGTAGGACGAATATGGTCGATTGAGTTCCTTGTGCCGGTAGATGTGCTCCATCACGTACACGAAGAGCGCGATCATTCCTCCGCTACCGAAGATCACCGAGAGCCACACCCAGTCCGCATTCGCGAGGGCTGGCGGCGACAGGAACATGATCGCGGCCTGGAACGCCACCACGATACCGAGCGCGCGTTCCACACGAGCACGCAGCAGGAAGAGCGTGAGGCCCATCTCTCCGGCCATCGTGAAAAGGAACCAGGGCGAGGTCACCACCGCTGAGGCATACGCGAGGAGTCCCGCCGCTCCGCCCGTCGCGCTGGGTAACACAACGCCGGATGCAAGGCTGAAGGCCCAGCCCATGAGGAATTCGTTGGCGAGGACAAGGCTCCCGATCAATAGGCTGAAGAGCGGTCCTTTCCGGAGCTGGAGTGGGCCGGAGCCATCGGGGGTTGCCAGTCGACTCTTCGTCTCTCGAAGAAAGGCGGCGAACGGCACGAAGGCGCTCACGGACATGATGGCCGCCGCCAGCCAGAGGCCTTCCACGAGGCCGGCGGTGCCGGGAGTAAGGTAGTAGACGACGACGCCACCGAACATCGCGGCCATCATGAGCAGAAGGAAGACGACGATGGCCCCCTGCAACGCCGTTACCGCCTCGGTGGACCATTTGATCACCACTGCGGTCACCACCGCCATAAGGATCGCAAAAGCGGAGAGGACTAGTTCGACGGACCCAAACATTCCGTCCGACCTCCTCGGCTGCTCGACGAGTCTACCGGTCGGCTCCCGAAGAGACCGGCAGTCGACCCTCAGAGATGGGGATCACGTCTCCAGGGGGCACAGAAACCGGAGTGCGGGGGGGCGTGCTAACGCGGCTGACCGCCCACAAGAGCGGGCGGAAAGCCGGCTCGGGCCGGACCGCCACCGCGAGGGCGAATGACCCCAGGAAAAGGTATTGGAACCCCCATCGCAGCCCGAGCCCGAGACCGACGGGGAGGCTGGGGGCAACACCTCCCCAGGCGCTGGACACGCCGGCGGAGCCCAACAGCTCGTTCACGAGACCGTGCCAGCCGGTCGTTGCAATGGGAGGGGGAACGCCCACGGCCAGCGAGAGGCCCGCTACGGCGAGCAATATTCGGAGACCCAGCCCTGCCTGAGAAAAGAGGTCCTGCTTTGCCGCACGTAGGAGGCCCGCGGGAGCGAGGGCGGCCAGCACAGCGAGCAGACCGATGAGCAAGTTCTGGAGGAGCCAGGCGAACCACATCCCGGTCGTGGCGGCTACCGGGCCCAGGGTCACCCATTCGCCCAACATGGTGAGTGACCACGTGAGGCCGGAGACCAGGAGCACGACTCGCAGCGCCGCGCCGGCGAGGAACCGACGGCTGATGGGAGGGGGCATGTATGTTGGGTCCAACTCCGAACGGACCCGCGGAAACAGGGAAGAATAGACCCGAACCAACTGTTCCTGGGCCAACAACGCGACATACATCACCACCAGCTGGAAGAGGCCAAGGTACCAAGTGTTGTACAGTAGGGTGATTCCGTCGGTGCCCGTGGCACCGGCGGCGATGCCGATGCCCGCGGTCGCGGCGGCCGTCGTTGAGCAGCAGGCCCCCAAGGTGACGAGCGCGATCATTGCCGGCGTCAGCCCCACGACGCCGCTCATGGCGGCCGGGCCACCGGCGGCTGCCCGTCGTTGTCGGAGAAGACCGGCCCCGACGACCACCGCCACGGACATTCCAAGTCCAACCCCCGCGGAGGTCAGCAGCATGAAGATGGTGGGCAGGAAGGGTAGGGCCAAGATGAAATTGGGGAACACCGCGAGGAGGCCGGGGTAATTCCACCACAGTGGCCCGTACCCCCAGGGCAGGATGGCAACGTACGGGGTCACGTGCTGAGGGGAGAAGCTCAGAACCAGCATGGAACCGGCGAGGAGCGCGATGAACGCGTACACCGACGCGATGACGGCGACGAGGACCCGGAACCTCCGGCCGGAGACCAACGCGCGGGACCGGCTGAGCAGCAGTACCGAGAGGATTCCATAACGGCCCAAGCGGTCGGCCATAGGGGAGACAAACTAGGGCTTTCACACCTGATAATGGCTCCGTACGGGTTTCCGTGCTGGCACTGGGCCGCCGTTCGGAGCCGACGGGTAATCACCGTCTGATACTACGTTCGTTGTGTTAGAACGTCAACCGACGGACGCCCGGGAGAAGCGCGGGTCCCACGACAGCGCACAGGAGGTAGGTCAAGGCGATGACCCAACCGAGCATCGGCGCTCCCCAGAGGGCCGCCAAGGCTCCCACCGTCAGCGCGCCAAGTGCGGTCGGGATTCCGCGAAACAAGTAGAGGTTTGTCAGGACCCGGCCGAACCGGTCGGTGGGCACTCTCGCCTGCAGGTAGGTCAGGTACGCCTGGTAGAAACCGGCGGCCATGACTCCGGTGAAAAACCACAGGATCAGGCTAGGAACGATCAAAGGCGCCGCGTGCACGGCCGCGAGAATCAGGAGCCCTTCGGCGGCGGTACTCCCGAACATCACCCAGGAGATTCGGGTTCTCGGATTCACGTATCCGAGGATCAACCCCCCCGCGACGCCGCCGACGGTGAAGGCAGTGAAGAGTAGCGCGTAGCTGAACGTTGGGTTGACGAACTGCTGCTGGGTCAAGAGCGTGATCAAGAGCGGCCCCGCCCCGGTGAAGAACCCTTGGGCACTCGAGAAGACCGCCAGTTGGAGCAGGGGGTGTCCTTTCCCCCGGCCGAGCTCTCTCCATCCGTCCCAGAAGTCTTGGAGGAGTCCGGTCGTCGCCGTTCGGACCGAGGGAAGCGAGAGTGGAATCACAATGGCGGCCGAAGCGAGGTTGAGAGCGGCGTAGACGAACATCCCGCCTCCCGGCCCGACGAAGAGCAGCAGCGCACCCCCCACCCCGAAGCCGACGACCGTGTTGCCTCCCGACACCGTGTTGAAGAGTGCGTTCGCCCGGAACAGCTCTCCCTCCGAAACGAGACGCGGGATCAGCGCATTGTCGGCTGTCCACGTGAAATCCCAGACTAGGGAGATCCCGGCGACGAGGACGAGGAGGACGGGGACGCTCAGATGCCCACTCTGCAGCGTGAGCCCGATGATGAAGGCGAACAGGGCCTGGAGCCCGTAGCCGAAAAGAAGAACCGTCCGAAGGTTGCGCGCCCGGTCCACCGTGGGTCCGGCAATGAAGGTGATCGAGTACGCCCCGAATTCGACGAGGAGGACTACGCCGGCGATTGCCAGGCTGTGGGAAATCTGGTACGACAGCAAAAGGATAGAGATCTCGTAAACCGCGTACCCGCCCCACGCGAGACCTGAGGAGGAAAGCCCGAGAGCGAAGCGTCGGTTCCGAAACAGGGCGAAGTATCCCCGGTTCAGTTCGGCCATCGCCGCGGCAGCGCACCCGAGAGAAAAGGCGGAGGGCCGAATCTGCGGTTGCTAAGGTTCAAGTAAGCCCGACCCTGTCCATGAGTCGGTGTCGCATGCCATTCGGTAAGGCCGCCCCTCGGGTGGCGGAGTTCGACGGCTCCACCTTCGCCGAGGGCACCCAGCTCGTCGACCGGATCGCGAGCGAGCTCGACCTCTTGGCCCGCAACGTCGAGATTCTAGAGCGCCTCGGGGACAAGAACCCACTCGGGATTATTCGCCTTAGCGAGGCTCTGCGCCTCCCTATCCACAAGGTGCGCTATTCGCTGCATCTGCTGGAGCGGGAGGGGGTGATACAACCGTCGGCCGAGGGAGCGCTGCTAACCGACAAGGCCCGCCAGTTCTGGATCCAGCTCGACGAAGCACTCGACCGGATGTCTGCGTTGGTCCTGCAACTCAAGCAGAAGGCGAGCGCGCATCAGGGGAAACCGTCTCCCGGTCCGAAAGGCTATTAGACGGTTCTTCGGTCCGCGCCGCCGGTGCCGCCGTAGCTCAGCGGCAGAGCGATCGGCTGTTAACCGAAAGGTCAGCGGTTCAAAGGTACGGGCGCCTCGCGCCCGGACTGAAATTCCGCTCGGCGGCGCCTCCTCGCGTTCGTGGGCCCGTAGCTTAGCCCGGCTCAGAGCGACCGGCTCATAACCGGTCGGTCGGCGGTTCAAATCCGCCCGGGCCCAATCCGGATAGTTGGTACGTGGTCGAGCATTCCGAGTAACTTCAGCTTCAGTTCAGGAGTTCTTCCGCAACGTTGGAGGCGCTGTTCAGGACTGTTGCGGGCGCGGTCCCACCTCGCCTTCTTCGCCAGACAAGAATGAAAACCCCGGCCGCGAGCGCCGCCGCCGCAACGGCGGCAACGGGCCAGACCCACGTCGGGATTTCCGACGAAGGAGGAATGAAAACGGTAGAGTTCCCCTGTTCCGAGAACTCGGCGGTTAGATTGCCACTTCCGCTCACGGTCGCAATGCCGTCCTGGATCTTGACATTGCCCTGCGCATTCCACCCCACGAATTTCCAGCCCGAATAGGGGCTCGCGTTCACGGAGTAATTCCCGGGCAAGACCTGAAACGTCTCATTCGCGGTCACTATCGTTCCGTTCCATGTCAGGACCCCTCCCGACGGCGGTGAGAGTCCGAGCGTCAGCGAGGTCGAGGGAAGGTAGACCGCCCGAAGCGAGCCGTTGCCGACCAACCGGACGGTCGTGATCGAGGAACTTACGCCCGCGACGGTGACGTTCGCACTCCCGACCCAACGGTGGAAGAGGTACCCCGGGCACGCGGGCGCCCCTGCGGAATAAGTTCCGACAAAGAATCCGCGTGTGGTTCCGTTCGACTCCGCCATGCCGTTGAATTCGATGGGCCCGCAGGTCGACGGCGAGACCGAGAACGTGAGGAGGGGAAAAGCCACGAAGTTGGCGGAAATCGACCCCGACACATTGACGGTGGCGGTCCCGGATCCGGCCGCGACGGAGAGCGTGAGGCCCGGAGTCGTCGCCAAGCTGGAAAGATACGCTCCCGGGGAGGTGACCACCTGGAACGAATAGACGCCTGGGGAAACCTGCGTCGACGTCCCTGTGGACTGAAGTATACCGTTGAACCGGAGCGTGCCGGCCCAAGCGGGAGAGACGGTGAAAGAGACGGCGGCGAGGAAGTGGGCCGTTATCATTGCGGGTCCGGTAAGATTCACTCGCGTCGAGGGCAGGGCCGCGTTCACAATGGTGGCGTTACGGGTGGCATTCCAATGGGAAAACGCGAGGCCGGAGCACGACGGAGCGGAGAGATTGAACGTCCTATTGGGGACGAATGGAGCGGAAGAGTCACTAGGATACGTGGTGCCATTGAAGGAGATAGAACAGGCGGGAGCGTCGGAGCGGAGGACCACCGTCGGCCAAGCAAGGAACGTCGCCGAGACAGTCCCGTTGCCGAAGACCGTCAACTGGTGGGAAGAAGGGACGTAGCTGAGATTACCGGAAATGTTCCAATGCCCGAGGTGGTAGCCGGGATTCGGGTTGCCATAGATCGAGTAGTGTCCATATCCCGCAAGCCGGGTGGACCCGTTCGGATAGGCGGTAGGAGGAGGGGAACACCCGGGGCAACCCCACAGCACAGAGCCGCTCGCGGGGGGAGAGACCGAAAAGGAAACGTTACCGGCTCCGAAGATCCAGGTCTCATTGTCGCCTCCTCCGACAAGCACGTTCCAGCCATCGGCACCGTCGTAAGTCATCATCGCGTAGCTTCGGGGGGATGGTGCGGACGAAGGGTGCAGCTGTTCCCAAGCCGTTCCGTTGAAGGCCCACGTCTGATTGAGGATCTGGGCGTTGGCCCTGGTCCCACCGCCAAAGAGAATGACTTGCTGAGTGAGCGAGTCATACGTCATGGACGTACCACACCAGTAAGGTGGTGAAACGGCCGGGGTCACATTCCTCCAGATGCCGGCGTGGTAGAGCCACGTGTCGTTGTAGACGCAACCTCCGTACAAGACGACCGATTGAATCGCTGGGTCGTACACTATCGACGGAAGGACGCGAAGCGAAGGTTCAACCGTAACATTCAGTCGAGTCCAAACTTTGTTCTGAAATGCCCAGGTTCCGACAGGAGGATACAAAGAGTTGCAAGTTTCTCCACCGAATAGTAGCACATAGCCATCCGACGCGTCGTACGTCATCGAGGCACGATCCCGAGGGGATGGCGCGACAGTGGCACTGACGTTCGACCAGTTTCCATTGGTGAATTCCCACGTGGAGTTGTGGCAAATTCCTCCACCAGTCCCTCCGAAGAGGACCACGCGATTTTCAGCCGAATCATAAATCATCGCAGGGGCCACGAGTGAGGGAGGAGAAGAAGCAGGATGAATCTGCGTCCAGTTATCGCGTGCGAATGTCCAAGTCTCATTGGTCGGTCCGGACAAATTGCTTGGAACAAACAGAACAGTTTCTCGATCTGCGCCATCGTACGCTAATCCCAGCTCAGCCAGCCTTCCTGGTGGGGAGACGGGTGGGGTCAACTGGACCCAGTTTTCGACCTGTGGGGAAATGGGACCGAAGGACGAGGCATGGCTCGTCAATAGGCAATTTTGCTTAATCAGGGCCGAAGGATCGCCACAGGTGGGAGCCGGTCGAACCCCTTCAGGGCCGTTCAGTGATACCATTGTCCGGTTAGCCTGAGCCGAAGGGATTTCCTCGTGAAGGGGGAGAATCGGGGGGAACTGAACCGCAATGGCGACTGCCACAATCGCTGGAAAACATTGCGCCAAAGCGCGCGCCATCCTGAGCAATCCCGGGTGATGCGCCTCGTGAAACATGATATCTGATCCACGTCCTCTTCGCTAGGCGACGAATGAGAGCGCGACCCACCCAGTAGCCCCGATGTAGTTCCACGTCTCTCCCTGTCCTGGCGCGAAGAACGGCCCAGGTACGGTTGTTGCACCGCCGAAGAGGAGGACGTAGCCAACTGCACCGGCGTTCGGATCAAACGCGAAGGCGACGTCCCCTCGCCCTGCTCCCCCGAACGCCGTCCCGGTTCCCAGAGCCCACTTCGTGCTTTGCGTCTCGGTCCAGGTGTCGTTGAACGTCACCCAATTCCCATTGACGAGACCGAAACCGCCGAGCAGGACTACCTTCTGGTCCCAGCTGTCGTACGCCACACCCATGTCCCAACGGGGAGCAAATGGCAACGAACCGGGAACTATGTACCAGGCGCCGCCTACAAACAGCCACTCGTCGCCCAAGGGTCCAAGATTGGGGGCTGAGCCACCAAACCCCCCAATGAGGAGGATTCCGCTTTGCGACGGGTCGTACACCATCCCCGCGCCCGCCCGGGCCACCGGTCCGGCCGCGGCCACTTGTCGCCAGCCTTGAGCATTGAAGACCCACGTGTCGCTGAGCGGCTGCGTGCAACGATCCATGTAGTTTGGCGATGGGGCATTACAACCCCCGAAGAGGAGAATCTCGCTGTCGTGGGTGTTGTACGCCATCGCGGCGTTGAAGCGATTCGACGGACCCGAACTGGTCAGAAACCGCCAGTGCTGGTTTTGGAATATCCACGTTTGATCCAGAAGGCTGGTAGGCGGGACGAAGCCCCCGAACAGCAACAGGTACGGCCCGGCCGGGTCGTACGCGAGGCTCGGATCAAAGAGGGTGGGATACGGAAACCCCGAGGATTGAAGGCCGGTCCAATGACCGTTTTGGTAAATCCAGGTACCTCCAGTTAGCGTAAGGCACTGCGCCGAGCATCCCGCCACGAGCACAACCGCATTCAGGTCGGGGTCGTAGGCCATTGCTGCGCCGGCTCGCGCCGGCGGGGCAAGCTGTGCGGGGAGTGGATTCGCGACTGCGTCGACGACCCAGTTCTGGTTCCCGTATGCCCACAGCGTATCCAATGAGCTCGACTCGGGGGTCAATCTCGATCCGCCGAAGATCAAGACATAGTTGGTTTGGGCGTCGAAGACGAGGGAGTAGAACTGGCGGGCCGGAGGGTTCGATGCTGGGAATAGTTGAGCCCAACTTCCAGCGGAGAATTTCCACGTCGCGACAAGTGCAATGCTATTCCCGCCGAAGAGCAGGACGACGTAGCCGTCATTCGCATCGTAATCCATTCCGTTCCCGAAGGACTTGGGGGGGCAGTTGAGACTTGTGCAGGGGCTAGGAGTGAGGGAGACCCAAGTCGGGTTGGACCCTCCGACGTACTTCCAAGTGTCCTGGAGACTTCCGGACGTTGCGATCCCACCGAATAAAACGACATAGGAGTCTGCGGCGTCATAGGTGATGCTCGCGAATTCACGCGCGGGGGGAGGCGACGTAATGGGGAGCTGAGTCCAGCTCCCGCCAAGGTACTTCCAAGTGTCTTGGCTAGAGCCGCTGGTGGAATACCCTGCGAAAAGGATAACGTAGCTATCGGCAGGATCGTAGCTCAAACTGGCCCCATACCTGACGCTCGGACAAGTCCGCAAGCATGCTTTTGCGTTCCAAGTCCAACCATTGCTGACCGAATTGTAGGTGAGAGTCCAGGTATCGTTCGACGGAACTCCGTTGCCGTCCATCCCCCCGAAGAGGAGATCGTACCTGTCGCTGGCGGCGCCGTCGTACGCCAATCCCGCGTAAGAGCGGGCCGACGGACACGTCGGCGAGCAACTCGGGTTGATCTGCAGCCAGACTGGCTGGCTCCCCAGCACGGGGGAGCAAAACGCCCCTAGGATTGGCCTTGATCCGCACGTCGCATATACCCACGTCTCGTTCGACAGACATTGGCTGGCGCATCCTCCAAATTCGACGACGGCATTTGCGCCGGAGTCGTACGTGAGAGCAGCCCCGTACCGCGGGGAAGGCGAGGGTGGGGGCCAAATCGTACTTTCGAATCTTGGGGTCGGGATTGTCTGGTAAGCAGTATCTCCGAGTGAGGAGCCGGACAGACTCGTTCCCCCGAACTGTTCCCAGAAGTCCATTCCGCAAATGTCGTTGAACACATTTCCGTCAAATCGAGGCCGGACCGGCGTCGGAATGGCGAGAGCGCCAATGATGCTGGAAATACAACTTGGATCGGGACCAGGAATGGCAGTCCAGGCTCCGTGGGCAAATGACCAGCAATCGCTGTCAATTCCGAAAACCGCCCCCGCTGTCCCACCGCAGAGCAAAGTGTCGCTACCACTGGCAAGCCCGAACGAATCGGCGAAGTACCGTGCGCTGGGCGCCCCCGAGGGCGAAAGATGGCTCCACGCACCGCTCGCGAAATCCCAAGTGTCACCATCCAAAGCGAAATTAGGGCAACCTGTTGCCAACGAACCGCACCCACCAAACAGGACGGCATAGGAGTCACTTCCGTCCCAAAACAAGCTGGCCCCATAGCGCGCGCTCGGATTGGATGTGGGGTGAAGCTGACTCCACACCCCGCCGGTGAAGTACCAAGTGTCTCCCAGAGGGCATGCCATTCCACATCCGCCGAACAGGACGAGCTTGCCGTCGGTGCTGTCATAGGCCATCGAGGCCGCGAATCGCGCGGGAGGACCCGAGATCATGAGCTGAGTCCACAACCCGGTCGCACCGGTCCCGGGTGTCCACTTCCAGGTGTCTCCTAGAATCGAACCACTGGAACATCCCGGCGTACTTTGAACCCAGTTCGGTGTGATCGTACTGCACCCACCAAACAGTACAAAGTACCCGTCTGCGATATCGTAACTGAGCGCAGCGTCGTGCCGGGGCGATGGGCAAGGAGTCATTTCTTGAGTGCAGGAGCTGTAGCTGACGTTCGTCCACGTAGTAGGGGGGGTGAGGGTCCAAGTATCGCCAAACACAGTGCCCGAGGAATTCGCTCCACCGAAGAGGAGAATGAAATGGCTCTGCGTCGTTGTTCTGAAATCCCACGGGGACCCGAACCGGGGCGATGGGGTGGTGTAGCTGAAGAAGGAAGGGGTGACGGGCACCGTGGGGGATCCGTCGGCCACCCGGTAGGCGTTAGTGCCGTAGCACTTGGCGGTGGTAGCCGTTGAGCTAGAGCATTGCACTTGCTGGCCAAGTGCCGGACCCGCCCCGGTGTATAGAGAACTGGCCGCCTCGGCCAGCAGATTGTTGGCTCGATCGATTGATTGCGGCCCTGAGTGACCGATTTGGAGGACCTGGAGGGGGCCGGAGCTACTTCCTTGGATTTCTGGGGCGACAGACAAGATCATGAGTAGTCCCACCGAGACTGCGCCGAGGGTCGGGAAGGTTCGCCAGAACCCAACTTCTGCGGCTGACCTCTTAGATTGCAACGCCTTCCCCGACGTAATTGTACGCGTCGTTCCAAACTCGTGCCGTAAATCCAATTGGCCGAACGACTCGGCGGTGCTTAGACCTTTGGAGACAGTATGCCACTCAAATTCGAGTGAGGAAGTTTGACCCGTCGTTCGCCAAATCCCCCACTCGGGATCTGAGTCCTCCCGGACCCATCGAATCTAAGCCCTACACGGCTAGAATACGTCCGGGCCCATTCGAAACGGGGGGCGTCCCCTCTCCACCAACTTCCTTCCTCCGAGAAAGACTCACCGAATTCAAGATGCGACACAAACCGCCTTCAGATGCCCCTTCGTTCCCAGCGCGGGAACGCCTCAGTTTCAACCTCTAGCTCACCAAGGAAGGTTGGGACCTGGGATGCTGTAGAATCCCTCGAAACTGAAGTTGAACCCGCTGTCCAAGGAAACGGGAGAAAGGGCCTCGAACATCCAGGTCTGATCGGCCGGCATCGTCGTAGAGAATTGGCAGGTATCTTCGTTTCCCAGGCTCAAGCAAATCACCGCCGGGCTCTCAATGGAGGAAGGTGGTTTGAGATAGCCGGTGGTACAAAATGCGCGCCCGCAGGGAATCGGTAGGATGACGAAGAATACGACGTTAGCCGAGGCCTTCCAATGGATCTGCGCCGATAACGCGTTTCCGGGGAAGGTGAACAGCCCAAAATACGCGACAAACCACCAAGACGAGGTGTCGCAACCCTGCTTAGGGCAGGAATATGCGACTTCCCCCGGTACGGGTGAGAACGCAACGGTGCCGTCTTTCGGGAGCGCTACGAACGCAGTGAAGTTACCAAGCACGATGATGGTCAAGACCACGAACAGGCGGATTTCGGGAGATTGGAGCAGAGGTGATCGCGACTGGCCGGGAGGCTTGCTGTCAGCCGTCATGTTGTCTGCGCTTCGAGGCTCAGAAATCCGCCCTCGGAGCTCATAGGAGAGTCAGGCAGCCCTCCCGTATATCAAGAATTGAAGCAGCGAGCCCGCGAATAGGAAATTCTGCGTGAGACGTTGCGAGGCATCCGCTTCCGCCCGAACCCGTAACTGTCGGTAGGGGAGGCGAATTTCGTTTCGAGGATGATTTCCTTCGTGGGAATACAATCTGTAACTGGGGGGATGGGTTGGGGCCCATTCGTGCGATCAGCTTGAGCGATCAGGTCAACGGTTTAGAACGGAGCCACAGGCGGGCAACAAATCCTTCACCCCCCGGGGCGAAATCCTGGACGGTCGCTCCACATCCTCTCTGAGCGACTCAGACCGCCGCCGCGTACCCCGCTCGAAAGCTTGGACGCCATCGACACTGTCTGGGCACGGAATTTCATCGCCGACGTACACGACGTCTATCCCGTGGCAGGTGCGGCTCTCTCGACGAGCTTGGAACCCTAGGCCCTCGTCGCCGCGATGTCCTCGTTGTGCAGCCGGCCAAAGACGCTGCGGATCACCAGCTTCTGGGGAAGGAAGAAGGGCAGCACCGTGATCTTCAGGTCCCCTCGGCTCTCGATCCGGGTGCCCCCGGGAGCCGCCGAGTATCGGTTCACCACGTAGCTCCCCACCGCCCAGGGTCCCTCGCTCTCGAAGACTTCCCACCGAGCGGTCTGTGGGCGGTTGTATGTGATCTTCCACTTCGACTTGAGGGACTTACCCCGCGCGTCGATCGTGCGTTCAACGATCGTCTCCATCCCGTTCCGATTCAGGGTCCTCTGGGAGAGGATGAGGGGATGAATCCGGCGGATCGCCGAGTCATCTAGGTGAGCGTCGAGGAGTTTCCAGAGCACGTCGGGAGGTGCGGGAAACATGTCATCGTCTTGGTACGCGACCATGAGCTAGAGGACTGGGGAAGTTGGGGGGGTGATAAGCCCCTCGGCTCGGGTTCCGGTGGCTCAACCGGCCGTCCGAACTCCCCCCCCGGAGGTCGGAGTCGAGGCGAGGGTTCATCGACCTGCCCAAGGCTAGAACTCCCCGTGGCGATGCCCCACCGGCTACCCCCTCTTTCCGAAGAAAGCCGGCTCCCCTCCGCCCTGACGACGGCGACCGATGGTCCATCATCGGCGGTTCCGGGCTCTTGGCGCGACCGAATCCCCCACTGGATCGTCCGGGGGCTTGCGGCCTATTCGGCGGTTTTCCTGACGCTCTTCGCCGTCCTTCAGATTTTCGGATCGACCACTTCGAAGGCGCACGCGATCTTCCTGATGGCGATGGGGCTGGTCTTCCTGTGGATCGTCCTCGGCGGGCTCCTCATGTGGCGCTTCCGGGACCGTGTCCGGGCCTGGATGCTCCGACAACCAGGGAGCGGGCCGCTCAAGTTCGTGCTCCTGGCGACCGCCCTGATCCTCGTGGAGGAAGCGATCACGACCACGATGTCCAATCTCGCACCCGAATTCGGGTCGCAGATCGGCGTGGCGTACATCACCGCATCGACGAACTATCTCCTAGTGATTGGGTTCGCCAGCGTATCGGTGATCGCCCCGGGTTTCATCGGCTGGGGGGTGCTGCTACGCCGATACGACTTCACACATTTGGAGGTGTTCTTGCTGTTCGGTTTCCTCGGCACGACCGCCGAGGCCTCTCTCAGTCCCTCCGCCCTGATCGCCGGGTTCTGGTTCTTCGTCTACGGGCTGATGGTCTACCTACCCACCTACTCCTTGCCGACCCATCGCGGGGCCGTCACCCCGCGATGGTACCATTACCCGTTGGGGTACCTGGTTCCGCTCGCCTTCCAGATCCCGGCCGTGGTCCTGGTCACGCTGGCCCGGGGATGGTTCCACATCCATCTCTTCCCTACTTGACGTTCGGAGCCCCCCGCACCGACGGCGTTGCCGACGCCCGTCGAAGCGACCGGTTGGACCAAATCAATATGAAACCGCTCCGGCCTGCTTCCGTCCTAAGATGGCAGTCCTAACCGAGGAGATGAAACGCGTCGTACGAGCGCAGCGCTTGGGGTATGTCGCCACAGTTTCGGCGGACGGCCATCCGAACGTATCGCCCAAGGGTTCGGTCGCGGTCTGGGACGACAATCACCTGGTCTTCGCCGACATCGAGTCGCCGCACACGATCCTCAACCTCGAAACGAACCCGCACACCGAGGTCAATGTTGTCGACCCGTCGGTGCGGAAGGGATACCGGTTCAGCGGCGTGGCCAAGATCCTGAGGTCCGGCGAACTCTACTGGAGGATCCTCGACCGTTACAAGGCTGAAGGGGCGGACATCCGTCGGGCCCGGGCGATCGTCGTCATCGAAGTGATCACCGCCGCTCCGCTCGTCTCTCCCTGCTACCTTACGGGACTGACCGAGGACGAGGTGCGGGCTCTCTGGGCTGAATGGCAACGGAAGAGTAGTCAGAAGATGGTGGTCGACCTGATCCCGCCTAACGACTTCTAGGCGGAGCGGGAAGAGAACCATGTGTCGGCGGGCCTTCGCGGAGCCTTCCGAACTCTCCCCGACGGCCCGGACGGAATAGGCGATGGCGGGACTCTTCCCCTCCGATGCCCCGCTCCTCGCAGACCTCGTCGCGCTCGTGGAGATCGCCATGGCGGCGATGCTGGTCGTCGGTGCGGTTCTGGTTCGCCTCGGGCACGTCCGAGCCCATCGGTACCTTCAGAGCTCGATCATTCTCGTCAACATCCCCATCGTGCTGTACTGGATGGTCCCCGCGTATCTCCAGCTGATTGTGCCCTACCTCCCGGGCGAGTTGGAGCAGCCGGTCGTTCTCGTCCCGACGCTCATGCTGATCGCCGGGGCGGCGGCCGAGGCGCTGGGCATCTACATTATTCTCGTGGCCGGAACGACGTGGATCCCGGAGCGGTTCCGATTCCGGCGGTACAAGCTCTGGATGCGGACCGAGCTAGCCCTCTGGTGGGGCATCGTCCTCGCCGGATTGACGACCTACTACCTGTTCTTCGTCACAGTCGGATACCCCTAGTTCCGGGTCGGCCCGGGGGCTTGGCGGCGATGACTTACGTGAAATCCTGCTGGCGGAACAGGGCGTAGCCGCCGACGGCACCGAGGACCGCGTAGATTAGGAGGATCACGACCCCCTCGAGGATCGAGGCGTTGTACGGCGAGAAGCCGCCCACGACGGTGTGGGGCGGATAGGGGACAATGAGTACGTTCGTGATGATCCCCCCGGCGTAGGTGATGCTGTACCACGGCTCGACGTGCGCCAAGTTCGAGACCAACGCGTCGATGAGCGTGAACCCGAACAGGAGCAGGACGAGGGTCACGATGATCGACATCGCGGCGCTCTTGAACAGGGAGCTGAACAGGAACGTGAACCCCAGCACCCCGAGGAGATAGACCAGAGCGAACCCTACGGACTCCCAGAACTGTATCGGGGGAGGGCCAGTGTAGTACCAACCATTGCCCAAGCTAATCACCGCGAACACGCCGATGATGACCGTGGAGGCGAGGAAGGCTGCGGCCATCTTTCCCAGGAACACCGAGGAGCGCCGGACTGGGTGTGCGAACAGGAAGTAGCCCGTCTTGCTCTGAAACTCGCCGGAGATCGCGTCTCCGCCGAACAGGGTGCCGGAAAGGGCGATGAGCGCCGCGATCGCGGGGGCCCACCAGATGCTGTAGAACGCGAATCCCGAGCCGATCATCGCGGGGGGCCGATAGTAGGCGACGACCGAGGCCAGGGCGCCGGAAATGATCAAGGTGATGGCCAGGAGAACGATGAAGCGAGCCGACCGGACGAAGTTGAGAAGCTCGTACTTCGTGACCCGGGTCATCTGTCCGAAGTCGGTGGGGAGTTCCGGACGAATCTTTCCCATCGTGGTCAAGGCGCTCGCCATGGAACTCAGAGCCCCCCCTTGATCAGGTTGAGATACGCGTCCTCGAGGCGGGCCATTCCAGAAGAGGCCTTGAAGCTCACCAGACCGATTCGAGCCGCGACGAGGTCCGAGAGGAGTCTCTCCTGAGTGGGAAGCCCACCGCTGAACCGGATAAGGTACGTCCGAGTGTCGACATGTTCCACATGGTCGACTCCCGGGATCGATCGAATCTTCTGCTCAACGGCCGGCGATCCCTCGACTGAAAGATCGATCTCCACCCCCCCGCCTTGGCCGCCCACCTTCTCGATGACGCGTTCGAGCGTGTCGTAGATCAGCAGCTTGCCCTGGTCGATCATGGCGACATCGTCACAGATGTCCGCCACTTCGCCGAGCAGGTGGGAGCTCATGAAAATCAGTTTCTTCTGTTTCTTGAGGTCGACCACAATACTCCGAACTTCGGCCATGCCGCGGGGGTCGAGACCCGTGGTGGGCTCATCGAGGAGGAGGATGTCGGGGTCGGGCAGCAGGGCCGCGGCGATGTTGACCCGCTGCTTCATTCCCTTCGAGAACTTGCCGGTTCGCTTGTCGATCCAATCCGTCATCCGGACCTGCTCGAGCACCGTCCGGATCCGGTCGGGTCGTTCCCCGGCCGGAATGCCGCGGAGTTCCGCAATGTACGACAGCGCCTCCCGAGGGGTCAGCGCGGGATAAATTTCCGGCGTCTCGATGAGGACGCCGCACGGATGTAGCGCCTGCCGCTTGTGAGCCTGAACGTCGATCCCGTTGATGAACGCCTGTCCGGCGTTCGGGTGGATCATCGCGGTGAGGATCTTGAGCGTAGTGGTCTTCCCCGCCCCGTTCGGTCCTAGGAAGCCCACGCACTTGGTACCCTGGACCTTGATGGTCAAGGAGTTGACCGCGGTGAAGCTCCCGAACTTCTTCGTGAGCTGGGTGGTCTCGATGGAAAGGTCAGACATGCTTCTGCGAGAGGCCCCCCTGAACAACGGCTCGGGCGGGCCCATGCCGCATATTAGGCCTGCCCTGACGCGGGCGGGAGGTGCAGCCGCTTGCGTAGGGCCGAGCCGGCGGCGAGGAGTTCGAGCCCCTTGGAGAGGCCTTGGCTCCCCTCTGGGACGATCCGGTCCCGGAAGAATTCTTGGACCTCGTTTTCCCGGTCGAGCCCCAGTCTGGGGAGAACGGCCTCGAGAAGCCGACTGGCTTCCCCGCTGCCGCGGAAATTTGCAGCGAAGGCGTCGAGATTCCGCTGTAGCCACGTCCACGTTACCCCCCCCGCGGCGATGTTTCGGGAGGCGCCCCTCACCGCGAACGGCACGAGCGAGAGGGGGATCTCCTTCCGCTCTGCCATCAGGAGGATCCGATCCACGAGGACGGGGTCGGACGCCGCGGTCAACGCGGCCAAGAGTCGGATCATCTCCCCCTCCGAGGGGGCGGAGCGGAACCGTCGAAGGACGAGTTCGAATTCGGCGGCCCCTCCGGTGAGGACGAACGACTTAGCGATGGCGTCCCGAGCGTCCGGGTCCGCCCGGTCGTAGGCGTCGAACCTCGAGGCGAGTCGGCGGGCGAACTCTGGGTCGACCCACACGCGTTGACCGAGCAGGTCCTCGCGAAGCGTTCCGTTGGTGGCGGGTTCTCCCGGTGAAGGCTCTTGACCGAGACGTTCGGTCTGGGCTCGGAGGAAGCTGGAGTAGCCCGTTACGAAGCCGAGATGGTCGTGCAACAGACCGTAGAGCGACTGGCTGCTGCTGCCGAACTGGTTGACCACGGAGTAGTGGGTCGACGACTCGCCGACGTGTAGGAAGGCAAGGTACTGGTCCAGGTCGAGGTCCCCGGCCTGTACAAACGGGGCCAGGTCATGGACCACGGCCCATTGGTCGAACGCCGAGAGGCGAGGGAACGCCTCCCGAATCTGCTCGAGCGTCGCTAGGTCGTAGAGCACCCGATAGAACCCGCTCGCGTCGACGTTCAGGAACGGGGCCGCGTCGCTGGTGAGCTCGATCTCGGTGTGGGGCTGTTCGACGAGCATCCGGCGTTCGACGCCGTCGATCCGGGCCACGACGGGTACGGGCCAGAACTCCTCGGTATGCCGGCCATTGCAGAGGAAGCGCCGTTGGTCGATCGTGAGCCGGCTCCCGATCACTCGGGCGACCAACAAGGGCACGCCGGGCCGTGAGATCCAGGCATCCATGATGTGACGGACCGGACGGCTCGAAGCCTCCTCCAACGCCGTCCACAGGTCCTCGTGGGAGGCGTTCGCGTACTGGAATCTCTGGAGGTACGTGTTGACCCCCTGGCGGAACGCTTCCTCGCCGAGGTACCGCTCGATCATCCGGAGGACGCTCGCGCCCTTCCCGTAGCTGATCTCGTCGAAGATCTGCGCGATCTGGTCGGGGTTCTCGACGGGCTGGAAGATCGGATGGGTGCTCTGGAGCGAGTCTCCGCGGAAGGCGGGAGCGCTCCAGCGGGGGAGGAAATCGCTCCAGCTGTCGAAGTCGGGGAAGGCGCGGTCGAGGATCCGGTAACTCATGAACGTCGCGAACGACTCGTTGAGCCAGACATCGCTCCACCACGACATCGTCACGAGATTGCCGAACCACATGTGCGCCATTTCGTGGGCCGTCGTCTCGGCGATCGCACGGCGTCGTAGGGTGCTCGTGCCCTCGTCGGCGAGGAGGGCCACCTCCGAGAACGCGATGGCGCCCCAGTTCTCCATCGCGCCGGCCCAGAACTCGGGGACGGCCACCAGGTCCAGCTTGGGAAGGGGGTAGGGGATCCCATAGTAGCGCTCGTACTCCGGGAGCAGCTTTTCGGCGAGGCCGAGAGCGTACCTCCCGGACGACCCGCGGCCCGGAGGGGTGAACGCGGCCAACTCGACCGAACCGGCATGGCCCCGGACGACATCGAAATGGCCGATCCCTAGGTAGAGCAGGTAGGTCGCCATGCGGGGGGTCGGGCCGAAGCGAGTGGTCCGATTCCCGTTGGAATCGCTAGAACTCTCCGCCGGGGTGTTGAAGATGACTTGGAGCCCTTTGTCGACCGTGACCGACACGTGGAAGACGGCCTTCCGATCCGGCCGGTCGACGCACGGCAGCAGCCGGCGTGCCTCGATCGCGGCGAACTGTGTGGTCAGCAGGTATCCGTCGCCGAAGTGGGAGCGATAGAAGCCGACGAGCCCATCGGTGAGGACCTTTCCCTCGTAGTCCAATTCGAGACTTGAAGTTCCGCGGGGGAGTCCTGAGACGATGAGCTGCTGGTGGGCCGGGTCGATCTTGATCTCGAGCTCGGTCGAACCAGCCAGCGCCCGTGAGACCGTCAGCCCGACGGCGTTAAGGTAGACTTGCTCCCCGTCGGGAGTGCCCTCAATCCGGAGATGTCCCCGAAACGCCAGCGACCGGTAGTCCACCGTCAGGTCGAGGTGATAGGCCTGGACGTTCACGCGCGGTCCGTCGGATGGAGCCGGCCATAAAAGGGGGCGCCCCCGGGCTATCGTCCTACGGTGCCCGTGACCGGGGAAGTTTCCTGTCGGGCCGCCGGATCCGGAGTCCGGCGGAGAGGGTTACGCGGTTGATACCCCGTCACCAGGGCGATGCCTAGCAGGACGATCGCCAATCCCACGACGGTGCCGAAACCAATCGGTTCACCGAGCAGGGCATGACCCCACCCGACGCCGAAGATCGGGATCAGGAAGGTCACCGTCAGGGTCTGCGTTGGGCCGACGCGTTGGAGGATGTGGAAGTAGAGCAAGTATGCGAAGAACGTGGAAAGGACCGCCAGCCCGAGCAGGGAGAAACCCCCCGGTACGGTCCAACGTGCGCCGGGAACCTCTACGAGGGCGAAGGGCAAGAGAATCGCCGTTGCCGCCAGCGTCTGGCCCAGCGACGCGGTGACGGGGGCCACGTCCGAAACGTGTCGGTGGGCGTAGGTCCCACCCACCCCGTAGGACGCTGCCCCGCCGGCACAGAGCAGGATCGCCACGACGAGTAGAGGGGTGAGTAAGAGGGGTCCACCGCCCACGGCAATCGCGACTCCGGCAATCCCGATGGCGATCCCTCCCAGGACGCGGCCGGTGAGGGGCCGCGCCAACCAGACGGCCGCCGCCAAAGCAGAGAAGACCGGTGTCGTCGCGTTGAGGATCGCGGCATAGGAGGCGTCGATTACCAGTTCGGCGATGGCGATGAACGTGAAGGGGATCGCGGCGTTGATGAGCCCCAGGACGAGGAATTCGCGGCCCCGCTTCCGGAATGAGGGCAAGGCCGTCTTCCATTGCCCCGTCGCGGCAATGTAAAGCAGCGTCACTCCCGAAGCGATAGCGACCCGCAGTCCCATGAGCAGCGCCGGTCCGAGCAGCGGGGCGGCGATCCGGATGAAGACGTAGGAAAGGCCCCAGATCGCGCCAAGCAGGAACAAGAGAGCATATTCCCGGGCCTGCATCGCCGGCCGCCCCACCTCGCCTTCCCACTTGAAGGGGCGTGAGCGCGCGGGCCAGTGCGCGCGGGGAAGGCGGAGCCGGACGCGACGTCCCTACCGAGCGGACTCGGGGCCGGACACCGTCACCGAATGGATGCCGGGGAACTGGTAGGGAAGCTGAGCCCAACGGCGGCCGTCGTCCCCGCTCCAGAAGAGGGATCCGTTGTTGGTCCCGAAGTAGATTCCCGGCGGGTCGAGGTCGTCGGTCGCCAGCGCATCGCGGTGGTTACCAAAGCCCCCAGGGAATTGTCCCTTCGCGACTAGAGGACTCCACGAGCGGCCTTTCTCGGACCAGCGGTACACCTGGAGCTGACTGCCCAGGGAGAGCCGGGGCTGAGAAGACAGCGGCACGAAGAACGCCTCCCCGGGACGCGCGGAGGGCGCCCCGACGACGAATCCGAAGTCGGAATCGAGCGAACGACCGACCCGGCTCCACAGGTCGCCGCCGTTGCGGCTGACGTAGATCCCATCGTGGTCCTGACGGTAGACCGTATTCGGGTTCGCCGGGTCGAGAATGATCTTGTGGACGCACTGGCCGACCTCGGGGGCTTTCTCGGGGAGGAAACCCACCCGGACCCCCTGGTTACGGGGCGTCCAGTGCTCGCCGCCGTCGTCGCTCCGGAACACGCCGGCGGCGGAGATTCCGACGTACATCCGTCTGGGGTTCGTTGGGTCCTGTGCGAAGGTGTGAAGGCACATCCCGCCGGCGCCCGGGTTCCACTTGGGCCGGGTGGCGTGTTCGTTGATTCCGGGGATGGGTTCCCAACTCTCTCCCCGGTCGTTCGACCTCCAGAGGGAGGCGGGGTCGATCCCGAGCCAGAGTCGGCCGGGCTCGTCCTCTCGGCCCGGGACGATCTGCCAGATGTTCACGACAGGCCACTTCGGAGGCGGTTCCTCGAAGCTCACCTTGCGATCCTTTTTTCGGGGCATCTGCGGGGCTGAAATCTCCTTCCACTTGCGCCCCCAGTCCGCGGAACGGAACATCATCGGGCCGAAGAATGGGTTGTTGACGGCGGCATAAACGGTGCCCGGCTCCCGGGGGTCGGCGCGGACCATGTATACGTCCCCGCCCTCATGGTACGGACCTCGTACCTTCCACTTCTTGCGCGCCGCATCTCCGTCAAGGACGTAGGCCCCTTTCCTCGTTCCAACGAACAGGCGAACTTTCCGATCTGCCATCTTTTCTAGCCCCCCTGAATTGAATGGAGGATATCCACCTGGTCTTTTGAGTGGAGTGGGGTCTGTAGCCCGTCCAACCCCCTCATGTCCTCGCCATTGACGAACACTCGCACGAAGGGGCGCATGGTGCCCGTTTCGTCACGAAGGCGACGACGTAGCTTCGGAAATTGACCCTCGAGGTCGTCGAGGAGGCCCGCCACAGAGCCCGCCGCGGATTCCACGGAAAGGCGAGGAACGAACTCGCGCAACATGCCATCGAAGCGTACGTGCGGCGTGTCGACCCCTCCCAGCGAAGGAACCGATGTTTACAGCAGACGAATAATACCTCTTGGGTCGCGGGCGCCTTCTCGCCCCAGCGCTCAGGGTGTGGCCCCGTGCGAGCGTTAGTCTCCCTCGTGCCACTCTTGAGGTTGCGCCGGACCTTCGGACCACTCAGGGAAAGAAGGGGGAGGCGTCGGGATGGACGCCACCGGTGACGGGCGGGGCTTCGGGGTCGCGACGATCGTGGGCTTCGGGGGGCGCCGGCGGAGGGTCAGAAACGCTACGAGCGGGATGACGAGCAGTGCGCCGAGGCCGAGGCCGAGCTCGGCGGCCGAGACCCCCGGAACGGACGGATTAGACTGGGTAATGATGAAAGTCACGCTCTGACTTGCCCTCTTTCCAAACAAGTCCGTGGCGGTGACGTTCACGTGGTAGGTTCCAGCTTTCGTGGGCGTGCAACTGAAGAAAACGGCCGTGGACGAAGGGCACCCCGGAGGTAGGCCACTGAAGGTGTAGGCGATCGGCCCGGTTCCCCCTGAAACCGCGGCTGAGATGGTGACTGGACTGCCTAGGGGGAGAGAAGTCGCCGAGACCGAGACCTGCAACGAGGGCAACGAATGCACCTCGAGGCTTACAGCCCCTCCCGCCGTCTTTCCGAACGCATCGGTGACGCTCACTGTCAGGAGGAATGCGCCCGTCGCGGAGGGCGAGCAGATGAGGTACGCCTGATTCGCGGTGGCGCATCCTCCCGGAAGCCCTGCATAGGTCCAGGTGAAAGGGCCGGTTCCTCCCCTCTCGACGGAACTAAAGTTCGTGGCGACTCCTACATCGACAGTGGTGAGCGAGAGATTCGTGGAAGCGATTGCGGGAAGGGGATTGACCCGGAGGGTGCCTGCGACGGATGTCGCCGACTCACCCCAGAGATCGACATAGGATATCGATAGGTTGTACCGTCCCACAGTGCTGGGGGGGCACACCACAACAACGGTCGTCGTCACCGGACAGCCCGGAGGCAACCCGCGCCAATGAACGGTATAGGTGCCGGGATTGGACGGAGCTGAGGAGAAGGTGACAAGAATCCCAACATCGACGACGGAGGGGCTTACGGACGAGACGGCGACGGTGAAGGGCGTGATGAGCGCGGTCAAAGTACCAGCGCCGGAGATGTTGACCGTCGTTGCGTTCGAACCTGGAGTAGTCAGATTGAGCCCTCCCGTCGACTGCCAACGGTCGAAGGTGCTACCAGCCGGCGGGGTGACGGAGACAGTGTGGACACCCGGAGATAGGAGAGCAGTGGATTCGACGGTCACAGTGGACAGGTCGAGATGCATGACAGCCGGAACTGGTAAGTTCACGAGGAAGGTTACGGGATATGTCGTCGGAACGAACGAAACTATGAGCGTCCCTAATCCGGAGACAACAACCGTCGAGTTGGCCGTCGTCGCAGCGGGGACTGTCACTGAGCCCATGGCGCTCCATCCTGAGAACGTGAATCCTGACGATGCAGCGGCCCCCGCTAGGTAGATCTCACCACCAACAACTGAGGAATTTGTGCTGCCGTTCGCGTAGGAGTTCCTGCCGTTGAAGTTGATCAGACCTGCCCCTACGGGAGTGACTTGGAAGGAAAGTGTTGTCAGCCCGCCGGTGCTGTAGAGTACAAGCACGCCCCCAGTTCGGTTGATTACGAGCTGTTCGGTCCAGCTTCCGCTTGCCCTGTTCCAAATCGCCGTGCTGTCGGTGGTGGACCACGAGACGAATCTCTCTCCCCCATCCGGAGCAGCGCTGATAGTGTAGTTCAGCCCCGGGGTCAGCAATAGGGAACGCCCAGATGCCACGTACCCGAGACCGGTTACTACTACACCGCCGGCACTCGGAGCAGAGGAAAAGGTCACGCTGACGGCGATCGGGATGAATACCGCCAGAACGATTCCAGCGGAGGTCGTCGAATTCAGCGTCCCGTTCTCCAGGGTGATGTTCGTCCTGGCGCTGAAGTTCATCATGATCGAACTCCACGTGTAGTACCAACCCCCGAAGAGGTAACCGGGCGCCGGTTTTGCCGAAAGGTTGTAGGTGCCGACGGCGATCCATCCAGACGCGGCGCGGGACGTTGTAGTCAGGAACCCCCCGAGGGAAACCGTGCCGCCGTAATAGGTCGAATTTGCAGGGTCGAATGCAGCAAGACCGACCCGGTCGAAGTGTACGGAAGCCGAATAGGCAGCGCTCACAGACGCGGTGCCCTGCAGATCCGTCACAATCAGCCAAGTGAAGGGTAGGGACGGAGCCGCGATTATTTGCCCGAGCCCGGACGTGCTCCAACCGCTGAACACGAAGCCCTGCGGAGGATACGCAAGGATCGAGTAAATCCCGGGGTTGAGCGCTAGCACCCCGTTGGCCGGAACTGTAGTAGTGTTGGCTCCAGGGGAGTCGAGCCAGCCCGGGGCTACGGCCACTTCCCCGTTCGGGGAATCGTGGAAAGTAGTGGCCACCAAGAGGGGGGGCCCGGAAGTGGAGAACGTCGCAGACAGACTTCCATTGCCGGAGACCACGACCGTCGTCCACGCGCCGTGGAGAAGGGTTGGGACGATCCCACCCGTTGCGGTCCACCCTGCAAAGTACGCACCGGGTTGGGGGCGTGCCTCGACGCCGTACTCGCCCGGAGCCAGTCCGGATGTAGACGCTGGGCTTGCGTAGCTGCGGCTCAGGAACTCCACCGTGCCACCGGTGGTCCCTGGGCCCACGGCCGCAGCATACGAGGGGCCGGCGCAGGTTGGGACCGAGAATGCCTTTGGAGCGTAGAAGGCGAGGTCCGCTGCGTTGGCCACCCGGACCTGAGAGTATTGGTGGTACTGACCGAACCCCTCGGAGACTCCCGGGAAGTCCACCGCACCGAATTCGAAGGCACCGAGCGCGCAGGAGTAGCTGAACCAGGGATAGCTGCAGTACGCCGAACCGAGGCGGCCCGCACAGGCGGCGCCCGCGAGAGTGGATACCGTGTTGATTCCGCCGAACGCCTGACTGAACGCCACCTGCGCCGGCGGGCCGGACCGGCTCGTGGCGTTGAAGAAGGTCGGCGGGTCGATCTGCCACGGATGCAGGGTGTCGTTCACCCAGCTCCCCGGGTTGTAGCTCGGACACGGCACGGCCGGGTTCGAGGCCGTGGAGGGCGGCAGTCCCGGGCTGCACCCCCCGTAGCTGTTGTTCGACGGGACGCTCGGGTTCCCGGCCTTGCCGGTCACAACACCGAATACGATGGGGTAGTCCCCGCCCGATCCCCACGCGAGTGCGTTCGGGTAGTCGTTCGTCGAATAGGCCGGGTTGAGCGGGAAGCTACCGGACGCGTTGAACGCTGTGGCGTACGACTGGTTTCCGTTCGTCGTGTCGTGGACCGTCAGGAGTTCGCCCGCCGGATTCGCGGGCCATCCGGTCATGGTCACGCTGACCCGGTCCCCTTGAGACATATTGAGGAAGTTGGAGCCGGGGATCCCGTTCGCGTAGAGCGGCTCGTAGAAGCAGGGATCTTCTGCGCCGGTCGTGGCCTGGATCTGCCAGGCCACTACCGCCCCGATCCAGTTTCCGTTGCGATGTCCGCTCCCAAACCAACTGGCGTCGGGGTAGAGCTGGAGCTCGAGGAAGCACTGGTCCATCCACGCCGAGGGCGCGGTCACCGTCATTCCAAACCAGACCGCATCGTACAGGTCGGATTGGTTCGCGGTCGCATTCCGGTCCACGGGCAGCGTGACGTTCCAGGTGACGTTCCCGCCGCTCCCCAGCAGGGAGGAGTAGAACTGGATCCCCGGATCGCCGGGACCCGTCGGGCCACTCGCCGGTTGGGGTCCCTTCTGCAAGGGCGATGCCGGCACGATCCATCCGGGCGGCATTCCTGCCTTGCCCCAGGCAGTCGGGTGGGGGCCGGGAAGATTCACGGATGCGAGGTGGAAGTTCTGGGCGGCGTCCACTGCGGATCCCGGACCGGTCGGCGCCACCGTAAGACGCGGGGCGTCGAGGGGGGCCGGTGGACCGACGACGGCCGGGGAGGACGGGGCGCGGGGTGTCGGTGCCGGGGCGGGTGACGCGGGCGCCGGAGCGGTCAGCCCCGTGAACGATCCCAGGACCATTCCGACGAGGACTAGGAGCGTGACGGGAAGCTCCCACCCGCGGGCGCCCCTCAAGCGGGGCAGCACTGACTACGGATGGATTCCGGGGGCAAATAAAACCCTCCAGACCCTTCGTCGTGATGGGAGATGACCGCGCTCGGGTGCTCCGGGCGAGTCCGAGGGCCTCTAACCGCGCTCGACGGCGAGAGAGTACTCCGCTTCGACGAGGCTCTTCAGCACGTAGGCGGGGCGACCCCAGAGCGTGACCGGGCCGGCCCGACCGACTCCCTTCCCAAGACCGAGCGAGATGATCACTCCCCTCTCGTGGTAGGAGAACCGCTTCATCCGCTTGCCCAGGTGCCGGGCAACCACGTTGTAACCGGCGACCGGAGCGCCGGCGAGGGCCGCCTGAGCGGTGCTCGGAACGAGCACCCCCGAACCCGGATTGGCGTACTCGATGACATCGCCGACCGCGAAGACCCCCGGATACTGGGGAAGTTCCAGGTTGGAGCTGACCTTGACGCGTTTCCCGTGACCGTGCTCGACGGGCAGTTGGGCGACCACCGGTGGGGCTTCGACGCCGGCGCACCAGACGCAGAGGTCGAACGCGACCGTGGACCCGTCCTTCAGAGTGAGGACCCCGGCGTCGACCCGGACGACGGGGGTATTCTCCCGGACCTCGACCCCCGCACCCTCCAAGAGCTTGCGGGAATGCCGGATCAGCGGGTCCGGGAATCCCTGAAGGAACGGCATGGGCCCCGTTAACAGTACGACCTGCGGGAGGGGCGCCGCCGGGTCGGCAATCTGTTTCCAATCGGCCGTGGCGATCTCGGCGGCCACTTCGGTTCCGGTCGAGCCACCTCCCACGACGACCACGCGGGGGCGCGGAGTGCCGGGGGCTTTCGCTGCGGCCCGCTCGACCTCGAGCAGTCGGGCGGCGAGGCGCTCCGCGCCGCCGAGCGAGTACACCTCCTGGCCGAGCTCCTTGGCGCCCGGAATCCCGAAGTAGCTGGGAACCGACCCGAGGCAGATCACGAGGTAATCGAAGGGGACGGTCTCGCTCTCGAGGCGGACCGTCTTCGACGACAGATCGATGCCGGTCACCAGACCCTGGACGAACCGAGTCTTCCGGCCGTCGAGCACCTCGGCCATCGGAACCGCCCACCGTCGCCGGTCCGCCGACGCGGCGGCGATCTCGTCGACCTGGTAGAGCTCGGTCCGGAGGACATGATCGGGCGACCGGTCCACGAGCACGACGTCGATCCCGGACCCGGCACGGCGGTGGATCGATTTCGCGACCGATAGGCCGGCGTAGCCCGCGCCAAGGATCACGGCTTGCGGAATCCGCGGGGATTGGGACGTGCTCTGCATTTGCGGTCCCGGAAGTCCGACCCTGCGAGGTTCTCAGGGGCGGCCCCGAGAGCGCGTCGCACGGACCGGAGGTACCAACCGGGGAGAGGCCGCCCGGTCGCTTAACGTCCTCCAGGGACGAGGGAAAGCGTCCCGCCCCCGCGGGCATCCCGCGTCCCTACGCGGCCTCTTCGAACTCGGCGTGGACCATCCGGGCGGCCCCGCCGACGAGGTCAACGATCTTCTCGTAGAGCGCCAAGATCTCCGGGTCCCGGTCCACCGCCGCGGCGACGTCGGCACAGTGCTGGGCGGACCGGTACCGGTCCAGGCCGATCCAGATCTCTTCCTCAGGACCCGGCGGCAAGACCTCCCACAGCCCGGGAATCTCGTGGTACTTCCGGTCCGAATGATGGAGACGGAAGAACTCCTCCCCGGGCGCCCCGTGCCGGCGGTAGACTTCCCGCGCCGCCCGGGCCACTCGCAGAAATTCCGCCGACCGTTTCTGCGGAATCCGGTAGATGTAGAGCTGGACGAAAGCCATGCCGATGCCCCTCGGAGGCCGGTGAGCGTCGCTCCGCGTTTAAGGCTGAGGACGGGCCCAACGGAGATTCACGTGGAATGGGCGATCGGGACCCGTTCGTAGGTTGGCAGCGACCGGAGGTGGATCCCGACCACGATGGCCCACAGGAGGATCGGTGCGACGATGATTCGTTCCATTCCCCCCGGACCGAGGGCCCCCCATACGCTCGTGCTGAACAGTACTATGGCGACGAGGGTGACGATCCCCATGAGGAACGTGAAGGCCCGGTAGCCTTCCCACCGGGTGTCCCGAAGCATCGCGCCCGGGAGAAAGAGGAGCGCGAGGCCCGACCCGAGGAATGCGATGTCCGACGCGATCTCGTGCATGTTCCCGTTCAGTACGGGGGTGGTCTCCGGGAAGACGCCCACCATTACTGCGCCGATCCCTGCAATCCCGAAGAATCCGAGGCCCAGGGTCCGGGTCAGTCTCTTGTTGAAAGCGGTGAGCAGTAGAACCGTGGCCAACAAGGCCAGTAGGCCGAGGACGATGGCCGAGCCGTCGAACGTGAGGGCCCACGGCGAGTGCTTTCCACCCAGATCGCTGATGTAATTTCCGAAATCGCTGTAGCCTGGATACGCGAGCTGGACTGCGATCATCGCCCCGATGAACTCGAGCGAGCCGAGCAGGAGCACGGCCCCCGCCTGCCGGGCCCGCACCGGAATCAGGGGACCGAATTCGGGCATGAGGTCCGACCTTGGTTGCGGACTAGCGTTCCGGGTATATGTGGTCCGGGGGTCGAACCGAAGATGCCGGTCGGTGGGCTGGAGGAGCCCTTGGTCTCACATATCGTTCGGCATGATCCAGAGTTCGTTGCCGTCGGGGTCGCGGATCATGCAGTGCCAGCCCCACTCTTCCTTCTTGGGGGGGACGCTGAACTTCACGCCCTTGCGCTTGAGCCGCTGGTAGGTCTTCGCCATCGATTCGTCGGTGAAGAGCAAGATGCCCGTGTTGCCCTTCTCAATCTTCGGGGTCGCTTTGCCATACTCGCAGAGATGCATCTTGAGGCCACCCTTCTTCCGGCCGACCACCGTCCAGTGCTCCTGCTTATCCAATACGTCCAGCCCGAGCTTCTTGGTGTAGAACGCGAGGGCTTTCTTCCGGTTCGACACCACCACGGCGACCGAGTACGGTGACAGCTTCATCGTGAAGAACCCCAGCCAGGGATGGGAAAAAAGGCATCGCCAGGACGCGCACCCCCCGGGACGGGCCGAACGGGCCCCTTCTCCGTCCCTTGGACACAGTAGCTCGGCGATTACTCCGGACCGTGGTGACTCTGTGGGGCACGCGCCTTGTGTCAATCGTACGACGGCGCCTTGACGCGAAGCTTCTGCAACCTGGCCGGCCTCCTGGCTATCGTGGGCAACAATCCGACGTGCGGCGCGTTCCGCGGAAGCAGCGGATTCGCTGTTTCCCGGTTCCCGAGGGCCCGAGCGGCCTACGGGAGCGGGCTGCGGGCGGAGGTCTTGTACGCTGCAGGGAGCAGGTTCGTGTCGATGTTCCCCGTCGTGGCGTACCGATAGAGGGCCGCGCGGAGGACTCCCTCCGCGGTCGCCCCAAGGAGGACCACAAAGATGCCGACTCCCAGGGCGCTGACGATCAGGACGACGCCCAGCGCCAGGGCCCCCGAGAAGAGCACGTACAGGCCGAGGAATCCCAGCGCCGCGGCGCCGACGATCCCGGCCCCGAGGATGAGCGCGAGGACCAGGTTCGTGACCACCGTACGGCCGAACGTGTTGAGGAACAGCTTCGCCGACCGCCCGAGCGATCGCCAAGGGGACGCCGGCTCATAGATCAATACCGGGATGATGAAGTACGTCGCGATCGACCACGTCGCGCCCGCGATCGTGCCGATGATCAGTCCCGCCGCGCCCCGGATCCGCGACGAGATCAGCTGGATGAGGAGGCCCACGCTGGCCGCGATCAGCGACCACACGACGAGCCGAGAAAGATTGGCGCGCGCGATCTTCCATCCATCGGCGGCCGACGGTTGTCGGCCCTGTAGCTTCAGAGTCGCTGCGCCGACGAGGGCGGCCGTGGCATACACCGTAAGGAAGGTCGTGACGAAGTAGGCCGCGACGAACAGCACCAGCCCGACGACCTCGTAGGAGGTGGTCCGGTTGCCTCCGATGAGGAGCCACGGGGCCAGGAAGAACGTCCCGGCCGCGACCAGGAGGAGCACCCCGATCGCCGCGAGGCCCGCCACGAGCGGGAAGACCAGCAGCGCACTATCCTGCCAGATCAGTCGAAACGAGATCTTCGTCAGTCGCCACGAGTCGGAGAACGTACCACTCATGGTCGAGGTCGCGCCACTCGGACTCTCCCACTCGACATCGATGAATCAGCGGACGCGAGGCTCAACCTCCCCGTGCCCTTTAGCTCAAGCTCGGGGCGGACGGGCGCAACCGCCGCCTCGAGGAGACCCTTCGGGAGGTCCGGCCCTGCGCTCCATGGACCGTTCCCGATCAGCGGGGGGGAGGGCCGCTAACCCATGGAGGCGGCTGCGACGCATAGGCTGGAGTAGCGGAAGGCGGACGCTTCCGGCGCGTTACTGCTACGGCCACCACGATCGCGACGATCACAGCCACGACGAGGAGGAAGAGTAGCTCCAAGTTGGCGTAGGTGAGACCCAAGATAACGGGCTTGGAGAATTGGACTTGTACCGAGAGATTCGAGCCGTTGACCGTATCCGAACCGGAACGGGGGGTCACCGAGTAGCCGGCGGGGCCCGATACGGTGTAGGAGATGGAGCCGTTTGGAAGCTGGAACGTGATCGAAGTCGTCGTAGTGGACTCGGCGCGTCCGTTCAAGGTGACGTTCCAGGTCGCCCCCGACGGGAGGCCAGTCTCCGTGAAGGACACGGCGAAGAGGAGGATGAACAGGGCGGTCTCCTGGACCGGCCCATTCAAGGTGACCGAGGCCGGATTCGCCGTTCCGGTGTAGCTGCCGCTGCCCACCCCGCTCCACGAGGAGAACGCCCATCCGGGACTCACCGTGGCGGTCGCTTGGATCACGGTGCCGGGGGCGGACCACGAGGACGCAGGAGTCGCCGTTCCGCCCGCCGCAGGTGAGGCCGTCGCCGTGAACTGGTACTGGGTCACGTACGAGACGGGGACGGGGACCGGTGCACCGTTGACCACCACGTTGCCACCGCTGGGGGTGGCCAAGTACCGGATGCCCGCGGCGCCGGGAATGGGCGAGAGCACGGTGTACGGCACGGTCCCATTGGGCTCGTGGAACACGATCCCGGTGCCGCCCGTCCCTCCCATCGTTGTCCCGTTGTACGTAACCGACCACGGGGTTCCGAGCGGCAATCCGACTTCGTTGAACGTGACCGCGTAGACTCCTCTACACGACAGGATGACGGGAGTGTTGTACAGGGCCGCGGTCTTGAGGTAGACGAACGTGGACGAACTCACGCATCCGGGCGCGCTGACGTTGAGCCAGTACGGGCCTTCCATGAACTGTCCACTGAACTTGCCGCCCGGCAGCACGGTGAGTACGTGCGTCGTCCGCAGGGGGTTGAAGTCGACGGTGGCGGTCGCGGGCGTAACGGTCGAGTTCAGGGTTCCCCAAGGGGCGGCATGGGTGGCGTGGGAGCTCGCAACGCCGGGAAACTGGTACCAGTTCCCGTAGTCGTGCGTATCGTTGGTTAAGTTGTTGGCATCGAAGGTCAGTGAGTAGTTCTGGCCACGATAGATGTACCACGGGTAGATGCAATTCGTCGCGGTCGACCAGTTCGGGCCGGTGCACGTGGAGCCGGCCCCGGTGTTGTTGATCCAGCTCTCGCCGCCGGCAGAGGAGCTGAGGCCGATCTGCGTCGGAAAGGTGCGGCTTGCTGCCAACCCCATGATGGGGAGTGTGAGTTGGAGCTGTCCGCTCTGGGCCCACCGGCCCGGCCAGTAGCTATCGCAGGCGAGGTCGCCGGGATAGCAACCTCCGTAGGTACCGCCGGCGGGGATGACCGGATTCAGCGCATGGCCGATCTCATAGGAGAAGGCGACGGCGCCGGGCTGGCTCGCCCCCCAGGCGAGAACGTTGGCTGCCGCCGCGGTCGAGTAGTAGGGCGGCAGTATCTTCGACCCGTTCTGAAGCGCGACCGTTCCGTAGTTGTTGGTAGTGGTGTCGGTGAGCGTGATCTGCCACGGTTGCGTGGCGCTCTGGGCGACGCCGGTGAGGTTGACAAACAGATGGTCATTGCTCCGGAACTCGAGAATAGACGTCGTGCCGTGGACGTCCAACGGGCCCGCGAACGCGGCGTTCTCCGTCGACGTTACCTGCCACACTATCGCGCAAGCGAACCAGATGTTGGAGCCCGGCGTATAGACCGGGTTGAAGGCGCCGTTGGGCAGGCAGTCGTTCGCCCCGCTTCCCGGCCCAGTAAACATGGGGGGGGCCGGATACAGTTGTAGCTCGAGGTAGGCCTGGTTGCTAATGGAGCCCGGATCATAGACAACGCCGCCGAACCAGATGGTGGCGTAGAAGTCTCCTTGGGTGTAAGTACCGTCTGCAGGGAGGGTGAGGGAATAGTTGGCGTCCCCACCCGAGCCCGGGGCCGTCGAGACGAAGCTCATCGTGGGTTCGTCGTGGCCATAGCACCACGAGGGCGAATAGTTGGCCCAGACCCAGTCGGCCCAGTACATCCCGTCGCACTGGAGGCCTCCAGGATTCGGGTGCGGGGGGACCGGGACGGTCGGGCGGGGTGCGGGCGGAGGGGGCAAGGGAACCACGGAGGAGGCGAGCCGACCCTGCCCCCGGTCCGAATGGGTGGACATCGACGATGGAACCAGACCGACCAGCACCAGCGCGAGCACTGTGACGATGGCCAGCGTCCCACGGCGAGAGCGGGACCGGAGGGGGAAACCGTACTGCCGCTCGCGGGTGGGAACCGAGTCGGTCGTGTAGTTCAAGGTTCTACCCTGGCCGTCACCGGGCGGGGCGAGTCGGGCCCGGACCTGTGAGCGGGCGCTCCAAAGGGTCCCGGTTGATATCGCTAGCGGAGGCCGGCGGCCGGTTCAAGTGGGCCAGGAGTGGTCGCGTCCCTGTTCCCACCGCCCGAGGCGGGCAATCGCGTCATCGAGGGTAGTTTCCCGCTTGCAGAAGACGAACCGAACCTGCTTACGACCCGACCGGGGGTCGGCGTAGAAGCTGCTGCCGGGCACCGTGGCGATCTGGCAGCTCTGGATGAGGTGCATGGCGAACGCCCAATCGTCCGCGAACGGGAAGGCGGAGAAGTCTGTCATCACGTAGTAGGTGCCGCCGGGCGGTCGGCAATCGATCCCGGCCGCCCGAAGGGCGGTCACCAACCGGTCGCGTTTGGCCTGGTAGCTTCTCCGAAGCTCGTCGTAGTAGGACGGGGGCATGGCGAGCGCGGCGACCCCCGCGAGTTGGAATGCGTGCGGGGCGCAGACGGTGAGGAAGTCGTGCGCCCGTCGGATGGCCGTGGCGAGCGTCGACGGTGCGATGGCCCAGCCGACGCGCCAGCCGGTCGCGGAGTACGTCTTCGACAGGCCGTTGATGGTGACGGTGCGCTCGGCCATGCTCCCTAGGGTGGCCACGGAGATGTGCCGGCCGCCGTCGTACACCATGTGCTCGTAGATCTCGTCCGTGACGGCCACGACGTCGTGGTCGGTGCAGAGGTCGGCCAGCAGTTTCAGTTCGGCCTGGGTGAACACCTTTCCGGTCGGGTTGTTCGGCGTGTTCAGGATCAGGACCTTGGTCTTTTCGTTGAAGGCCGACTTGAGCGCCTCCTCGTCGAGGTGCCAGTCCGGCCATTCGAGGCGAACATGACGCGGCGTCGCGCCGCTGACGCGCGCGTCGGGTCCGTAGTTCTCGTAGAAGGGCTCGAAGATCACCGCCTCGTCGCCCGGGTCGATGAGCGACAGCATGCTCGCCATCATCGCTTCCGTGGCACCGCACGTCACGACGAGGTTCTGTTCCGGATCGGACTCGATGCCGTTGAACTCCCGGGCCTTGCGGGAGATGGCCGCCCGGAGACCGGGGTCGCCCCAGGTGATCGAATACTGATTTCCACCATGGTCGACGGCCCGCTTCGCCGCTTCCAATAGCTCGGGGGGCGGGTCGAAGTCCGGGAACCCTTGGGCCAGGTTGACCGCCCCATGGAGCGCGGCGATCCGGGTCATCTCCCGGATCACGGATTCGGGAAAGCCCTGCACCCGCTGGCTCACGCGCGGGTCCTCGATGGTGAGACCGGAGCGGTAGGGTGAGGTCCGTGACATCTCCGTCCGGGGCTCGCCAAGAGGCACGGGAGCGTAAAGTGGCTTCGTGGAGAATAGACCGGCGCATTGACGGCCATTCCCTGACGCGGCGTTATCTATCGCGCCGAACTGGGCGCCCCTCGGAGCCGACGGAGAGAACCGATGCCGAACGTGACCGCCACGCTGAACGCGACGGGAACCGTCGCTCAGGTGTTCCAAGTACTAACGGACCCGAACTTCCTTGCCGCGACAATCCCCGGCGTCATCTCGATGCAGAATCTTTCGCCCACCCAGGCGATCTGGAAGGTCGAGGTCAAGCAGGGTCTCATTCGTCGAGAGCTGACGTTCACCGTCGACCACGCTCCAATGCCGCCCGAGAAGGTCGCTTTCGTGGCCCTCGCCAAGGAGGTCCGCATCGAGGGCTCGCTCCAGCTCAAGGCCCGAGACGCGACCCACACCGAGGTCGCGCTCGACCTGCGGTACGAGGGACAAGGCGCCCTTCGATACGTAATCAACAACCTGGTCGCGAAGTCGATGAAGGAGTATCCCGCCGAGTTCGAGAAGAAACTCACGGCCCGACTCGCCGCTTCCTGACGACGAACCGGCAAGACCCGGGAATTGAATCCGCTTCAGGAGGGGCCGGTGCCCTAGGGAGCCGTCGCGGCAGCGGTTCCCCCCGCGGCCGGCTCGCGCGGAGCCACCGAACTCCTCGCGCTCGCAGGGACGCTGCCTTGGAAAGCCGCCGGCGCAGCGGGGCCGCCACCGGCCCGAAGTCCTCGACCACGTAGTGAGGAGTCGCTGACTACTCACCGTGCTCGTTGAGTCGCCGTCGGGCGACAATGAATTCCGCCCTAGCCCGAGGATAGAAAGTCCGAGCGCCGCGTGGCCGTCTGTCGGACTCGACTGGGTTCGGTGGGCAAGGTCGGGAAGGATCTGGCTCGTCGGACCGCCGGAACTCGAAGGGTCCGGCCACGACTCTTGTGCTTCAGCCGCCGGAGAGGGCCGACGCAGAATCTGGACCGGTCCGGCTCGACGCCCGGGTTTCCTCGGAGCCTCGCGGGAGCCAGCCCTGGCGTACGAGCTCGCTCAGGATCAGGTCCGCCGACTCTGCGGGGCTGAGTCGCACCGTCTCGACTACGATCTCAGGGAACTCGGGGGACTCGTAGGGGTCGTCCACGCCGGTCATCTCCTTCACCTCGCCGGCTCGGGCCCGCTTGTAGAGTCCCTTGACATCGCGTTCCTCGCACACCCCGATGGGTGTGTTGACGTAAACCTCAACGAATCGGCCGATCTCGGCCCGAGCCTTCGCCCGCGAGGAGCGGTACGGGGAAATGAGGGCCACGATCGGTATCGCTCCGTTCCGCGCCAGTAGCTTGGCTACGAAGGCCACCCGGCCGGCGTGGGTCTCCCGGGACTTTCGGTCGAACCCGAGGTCTGCGCTCAACCCCTTCCGAATTTCATCCCCGTCGAGCAGTTCAGCATGCAAGCCGAGGGTCCGAAGCCTCGGCGAGAGCTCGTGGGCAATGGTCGTCTTCCCGGCGCTCGGGAGTCCCGTCAGCCAAATGCAAAAGCCGTGGATACCTCGCTCCATGCCGCCGTCCCGTGTCCCGAGGGGGGAGCGGGCCCCGCTTATGGCCGTTGCGCTATGCGTAGGATGACGCATTGCCGCCCTCAGCCGGTCCGATCCGGGTGGTACCCCCATGTGCCCGAATCCGACCTGGGAGCCTGGCTGATTTCCGCCGGCAAAGGGGGGGTTCGCGATAAACCCGCCAACGACCACTGCGGCATCCGGCCGTCGACGTGCTCCCGGAGGAGCGGGCGGCAGAGGAACCCACTGATGCAGTTCATTCGGTCAGGATCACATCGGGCTGGCGCAGGATGGCGGCCACTTCGGGTCGGAGGAGCTCGAGAGGGAGTTCGCCGCCCTCTGCTAGCACTTGGCGAATCCGGGTCTGGCTCGTGTCCATCCGGTCGGTGGTCGGATGCACGCAGGTCTTGGCGCTCGCCATCCACCCGCATCGGCGGCAGAAGAACGATTCGTCGTACCGGAGGGGAGTGACCCCGATGTCGTATTCGTCGAAGATCCGGTGGGCCGCGTAAGGGTCGTAGAACCGCCCCACCCCGGCCTGGTCCCGCCCCACGATGTAGAGCCCGCACCCGTAGTTCTTACGGACGATCGCGAGGAACAGGGCCGCTTTGGGTCCCGCATACCGCATCGAAATCGTGAGCGGGCTCATCAGGACCCGGTCGGGGGGGTAGTAGTGCTTCACGAGCGCTTCGTAGGCCTGCAAGATGACCTCGGGCCGGTAGTCGCCTTTCTTGAGCCGTCCCACGACGGGGTGGATGAACAGCCCGTCCACGTCCTCCCGCTCTAGCGTGAGGCGCTGGATGTATTCGTGCGCCGTGTGCGGCGGATTCCTACACTGGTAGGCGGCGACGCGGTTCCAGCCCTTCTGTTGGAAGGTTACGCGCGCTTCTTTGGGGGAAAGCTCGGGGGGCCGGCCGGCGAGTTCGAGGCGGCGGAGCAGATCTACTTTACCGGCCAGTGCCTCATCGGCTCCGGCCAGCAGCTCGGCGACATTCGGGTGGCCGGGGTCCGTCGTTCCGTAGACGGACTGTGCGAGGGCTTTCTTGTCGAATCGAAACTTTTCCTGGAGGTGCAGAATCGCGAGCAGTCGACCCGCGCCGTCCACGATAGCGAGATCGTCCCCCGCCTGCAGGGACGCCGATGTTTTCGCGAAGCGCTCCCCGGTAATCGGGAAGAGGATCGGTATCGGCCACACGGTGCCGTCCGGTAACCGACCGGCACGCAGAACCGATTCCAGCGTGGTCGAATCCATGAACCCGTCCAAGGGGCTGTACGACCCCAGGCCCAGCTTTTCCGCGTCGTATAGCTGGTCGACGAATGCCGCCACCTGGGGAAGGTCGCTGAGCTCGGCCGCCCTGCGTTCTGCCTCGGGGCCCGAGATCCAGCGGTCGACCAGCTTGCCGCCATGGGGTTCGGGAATCATGCGCAGCCTCTGGAGCACCCGACGAATCCGGGCCACCCCGTGCGTGGGCTCTCCTCGCTTCTCGGCAGGCCTCTCCCCCTACGCGGACCCTCGGCCGCAAGCTCCGCCGCTGATAGGCATTGTGGGGCCAAACGGGACGTCGGGCTGGGGCCCCCCTCGGCCCGGGGGCGTTCCCGCGGCCAATGCCCGTGCGACCCGGCGAGCTTCGGTATCGCTTGTGCCGGTAACGCGTCGACCGAACCTCTATAAAGGGGAGCCCTTTAACGGGCCTTTCCGGGTCGAGCTGCTTGGCCACGCCATCGGGGGGTTATACGTCGCCGTCACGCCGGGGGGACGACCGTCATTTCCCTTGGGCGCCAAACATCCTGGGGGACCTAGAAAACCCGGTCCTCCGGGATGCCGGGGATCGCGCCGACGACGGGGCCCCCCTTCCCCTTTTCACCTCCTCGTTCGAAGAGGCGAACGCCGCGATTATCCTGCCAACCCTGAACGAGGAACGGGGGCTAGCCCGGACCCTCCCCGACATCCCGTTCGCGCGCCTCCGGCTCGCCGGGTGGCGGGTTCGCCCCCTCGTTATCGACGGGGGCTCCACCGACCGGACCCTCGCGGTCGCTAACGCGTGGGGCCTGCCAATCCTCCGGCAAGTGAGTCGCGGGAAGGGCGGCGCGATCCGTGAAGCTCTCGATTGGCTGGGGGAGCGGAACGTACAGTACGCGGTCGTGCTAGACGCCGACGCTACCTATCCGGGAGCCTCCATCCTACCGGCCCTCGAGCTCTTGGACGCCGGCACGCATCTCGTCGTAGGAGTCCGCCAATCGGCCGCCGGTCCGCCCAAGGGGGCCCGTGACCTCGTGCACCGGATCGGCAACGCGCTACTGAACTTCGCCGCCGGACAGTTCAGCCGGGCCACCATACTAGACGTCTGCAGCGGTTTTTGGGGGGTGCAAGTGCAACGGGCCCGGGAACTCGCCCTTCTTTCGAACGACTTCGGCATCGAGGCGGAGCTCTTCCTGAAGGCCCACCGCGCCGACTGGACGGTTCGTCAGATCCCGATTCCCTACCGGGAGCGGGTGGGAGAGGCGAAGCTCCATGCCCTCTCTGACGGCATTCGCATCCTCTTGGCCATTGTCCGATTCGGACACAGGTCTCTCCAATCCGCCCCTCCGGCCGCTTCGGTGCTCCCCGCGTTCGTTCGGGACCTGTTGCTGACGGCGTTGGTCGGCGGAGGCGAGCTGGTGCTGGTCTGTCCCCCGTCCCGGGAGAACGAAGCCCGTGCCCTGGCGTTCTTCCTCGAGCGGAGCAACGTCCGGCCCCGCGTGGTCTTACGCCCGGGGCCCGTAAACCCTGTCGCCCCCGACGGGAACGGGTCCACGAGCCGGCCCTCGGCCCGCGACCCGTACGCTCGGTCTGAACCGCTCAGCACTCCCCCAATCCCCGATGGGCAGTTCATCGGCCCGGTCATCCGGTTCGGTGCCGGGCGTCGGATGCTCTACGTTGAGCTCCCCGACATTCGACCGTTCGGGGTCGGGGAGGTATCCGCGGGGCCCCCAACCCCCCCGGTCTCGCGCAGCGGTGCCTACTTGAGTCAGGCGAGGACGCCGGGCGACCTCTTCGACCCGATTCGCCTGCTGGCCTCCCGTCTGAGCCAGGACTCCATGGGACGCCAGACAACCTTCCTGGAAGCCAACGGCCTCGCTGTCCAGGGCGCGTACGACGAGTCCAGCTTCAACCCGGAACCGCTGCCGGAACCCACGGCAGCCCCCGCAAGTCCCCGCGAGGGGCGGTATACCGACCCCTCCTGAGACCCCGTCCGGACCCGGGCGGCAACGCACCGAGGAGCGGGCGCTCGTCTACGACCCCGCAGCGGCCCGATAGACAGCGACCGTTTGGTCGGCCGCGTGTCTCCAGCTGAAGCGCTCCAACACCAAGGCGCGACCTCCCTCGGATAGCCGCCTCCGGAGGCCCTCATCCCGGAGCAGACGTATGATGCCCTCCGCGAGCAACTCCGCCGAGCCGGGCGGGACTAGGATCCCGCTTCGGTCGGGGATGACGACCTCGGGAATGCCGCCCACCTCCGAAGCCACGACAGGGACCCCGCTCGATAGGAGCTCGACGATGCGGATCGGAAAGTTGTCGTAGAAGGTGGGGGCGACCGCCACGTCGGCGGAAGCGTAGACCGCAGGGAGTTGGTCGTACGGGACGTACCCGAGGAAGTGGAGCTTTTCCGACGGGGCGAAGCCCTTCCCCATCAGCTCGAGAATCTCGCTCCCCCCGGCCCCGGTGAACGCGAACTCAGCGCGGGGGACTTCGCGCAAGACCCGCGGAATGGCCTCGGCGAGCACCGCCGCCCCCTTGACTCGGGTTGGACGGCCGGAGAACAGAACCACGGGTCCCCCGTTCTTCCGTGGGATCGTGCCGGGACCCGAGGCGCCGGGGTGGAATCGCTCCTGGTCCACGCCATTGTAAACGACGCCCAGCCTCTCGGGGGGGAACCCACCCCGGACCAGCTCCCCTCGCATCCACTCGGAGACTGTGATGTAATGATCGCGACGCCGAAGCGTCATCCACTCGGCGGCGCGTAGCAGAGGGTCCAGAGCGATCTGCCACCTCTCGGAAGGTTCGAGCGCCCCTCCCAGCCGGGAGGCCAGATGAATCGCCTCCTTCTGCCCGCGGATGGTCGTGTGGATCGTTCGGACCGTGGGTGGTCCGTCCAAGAACTGCCCCGACAGCAGGTCGGGCATGTGGGCATGCTGCGAGTGAACCACGTCGAACGACTCCGAACGGAACAGCTCGGGAAGACGGCGGAGCAAGGCCCACTGGAACCCTGCGTTGTACAGGAAGGAGTCGTGCGCTTCCGATAGAGTTTGAACCCTCAGGCGGTGGTCGAAGTAGGCCTCCATCGCTTCGCGGTCGAACGTCTCCGCCCCCTTCCGGCGGACGAGAGTGACCACGGTGAGGTCGACCCGGCTAGCGAGCTGTCGGGCGAGTTCGACACAGTAGCTCCCGACCCCACCCTGATTCGGAAGGAACTCCGGGGCCAGGAGACAAACCTTCATGCTCGGGCCTCCGGCGGATGACGGGTGGCAGCGGCCGTCGCCGCAGCTCGCCGACGGATTCCGTCGGCCCATAGCCGCCGGTAAGCCTCGGCCGAGCCGTCGAGCGAGTAGTGACGAGTCGCCCAAGCCCTGGCCCCACGCTGCAGGGTGTCCAGAGCCGTCGGGTCCTCAACCAACTCACGCAGGCGTGTCGGAAGCCGAACGGGTGGCACCGCCTCTCCCGCCTGCCCATCGCCCAGCACCTCGTCGGCACCGCCACACGGAGTCGTGAGGACGGGGATTCCCCGCATCATGCACTCTACCCAGGTTAAGGGGGGGGCCACGATCGATCGCGACCGACCCACCGGGTTGAGGAAAACGTCCGCTCCCTCTCGCGCGAGAAAGAACGTCTGAGGGTCTCCGGAGACGCGCACTCCGGGGGACTCGAGGGCGGAGTACGACGGACGGAAGTGCTGCGGTTTGAGGCAAAACACGAACTGGAGTCGCGGGCTTGCTCCCCGAGCCTGGCGGGCGACCTCGAGGGCTTGGAACAGGTCCTCCTGGGTGGTCTGCTGGAGGAATCCGGCCCAGAAAATGAGGCGATCATCCGCGCCGACACCGAGCCGGTCGCGGCGCTCCGACCGTTCCTGCGGGGTCAGGGGCAACACTGGATCCACCCCCCAGGGAACCGTCGCGAGGCGATCCCGAGGAACTCCCAGCGAACCCAGACGGTTCCGGAACGAGGTCGATGAGACCGCCACTCCCTCGAACCCGGCGAAGCTCTGTCGCAGCAGCAGGTCGTAGGAAATGGATCGAGGGTCGTAGGTGATCGCTGAGACGAACGCCGGGACCGGTAGGGACCGGAGGAACGCGCCCGTCACAGGTCCCATGTTGTCCATGAAGTGGACTACGTCCGGTCGCCACTCCCGGGCGAGCTGGCGCAGCCGACGGAACAAGCGCGGGAGGGTGAGCGACCGGCTGGCGTAGTTCGTCACCGCGCGGATGTCCGCGGACTCCGGGTTGTAGCGGTCCCGGTGAGCGCCACCCCGGGTGTAGATGGGAACGGCCGCGAGGGTCTCCATCGTCAATCCTTCACCGAGTCGGGTGGTCGGGGCGGCGGTCCGACTCACGCTCACAACGTGGACGGCCTCTCCCTGGGAGGCGAGGCGTCGTGCCAGGTCGAGCCAGAAGGTCTTGTCGCCCGCGTGGGCCTCGGCGAAGAACCGGTTGCCCACCGCGAGGACACGCACTCGAGTACTCCGGGCGGGCAGAAACCGACCCCTATTTCGGCGTTGCCCGAGCCAGACAGGGCGTATCCGGTGGAGTTGGTCATGATCCGCGGCCTCGACCGGAATGCGGAAGGCGTCGTGGTATGCCTTTGAGCCCTGCTTACAAGCGTGGAAGGGGTCGAAACGTCGTGGGGTCAGCCGGCCTGGGCGATAAGCCGCGCGTAAAGCTCGAAGTAAGAGCGGGCCGCTGCGGAGAAACTGAAATTCGCGACGACGTGCTCGCGTCCGCGTTGCCCCATCTGTCGGCGAAGTTGAGGCTCATTGAGGAGTTGCTGCACACTCCTCAACAGTTCAGCCCGGTCTCGGTATAGGAGACCGGTTCCCGGTGGAACAATCTCGCGGTGGGCTGGCAAGTTGGAGGCCACCACAGGCAAGGAGGCTGCCATGGCTTCTAGGATCGAGTTCGGCATTCCCTCCAGCCGCGAAGGAAACAGGAACAGATCCGCGGTCTCTAGAAACCGAGGAATCCGGTGCCACGGAATCTCCCCAACCGAGTGCATCCGGTCGACGACCGAAGGGAACCGCTCGAGGAGGGAGCGGTAGTACCGGTCCCCGTAGAGCGGCTCGGCACGATTGCCTACGAGTAGCAGGTGGAGGTCCGGCACCTGCACGAGTAGCCAGCAAAGGTCCTCGATATTCTTCCGCGGTACGATCTTTCCCGTGAACGCCGCCAGGGGACCTTCGACCGACAACCCGAGCTCACTCCGAGCGGCGAGGGACGCGGGATTCGCCTCGAACCGTGAGGGGTCGACCCCGTTCGGGATGAAAGTCACCGCTTGGCCCGGAAACCGATCGGTGAGGTGCCCGGCGTTGACGATGACGGAAGTGTTGTGGTACAGCCACGGACCCAGAGTCTCCATCCAGATCCGGCCGGCAGTCCCGAAGCGGGCGCCCAGATCCGCGATGGGATCGATTCCGATTCGAAGGACGAGCGGCGACGCGCGAGCGAGCCGGGCGGCCGGAAGCGCGTAGTAAGGGTCGAACGCTTGGACTAGGTCGAATTCTCGGCGACGTTCAGAGATTGCTTTTCGCAGGACTGCCAGTCCCCGGGGAAGATTAAGGCCCCCTAGGATCTCGATCTGGTCCTCGGGATCGAATCGAGGGGTCGGATCGTCGGCGGAGAGCGCGAGAACGGTCCCTTCCAGCCTTTCTCGTAACGAACGGATGAGCTGACGCGCTTGGACGGCCTGACCCCCCCCTTTGTCAAAGTGGGCGATCACGAACAAGACCCGCATGTTGAAATCCGGACGGGGTGGCGGTCACCTACCCCTCTGACGTCTCAACCAACCCCCCTCTTTTGGATTGTCATGATCCATCAGTCCGGCAAGCTCCACAGCGTCTGCGGGCCCCGAGGCGAGGAACGCGGCCTGATCCGCGCGTGGGCGCTGACCGTGCCCCCCAGTGCGGACGGTCCAATGCTCCGAACTCTGCTGGATCGGATGGAGACTCTGCTCGGTCCGGTCCTCGGTGAAGCGGCCTACGCCGGCCGACGTAGCCCCACGTACAGGCGGACAGCGGAGGGGAACCCTTCTTTCCCCCCAAGTTCCGGTGGAGAGCCCACTTGCGGGGTCACCCCGCTTGGCGACGACCGGTCCTGCGCTACCGCCAGTACCCCGAAGTCTTCTACACGACCTACCGACTCTGAGCGAACGTGGAGCGCGCATTCTCCGCGTTCAAACGGCACCAGGCCCCTTCCTCCGCGCGCGGCGTGCGGTGATGCAACGACGAGAGGCCGGGCGGCGGAGGATCGCTCGCAACGCAAACCTACTGATCCGCCCACATGCGGTGGCCTGGGGGAGTGAATTTTGAGACCCGGCCGCGCGGCCCATTACACTAAATAGAACACGCGCCTCCAACGGGCAGCGTCGGAGCAGCTCGAACTAGGAAAGCCGCCCCCTGTGTGGCTGGTGGCACAGGGAGGAAATTGAAGTATGAGGGTCGGCGCCGCCGGAGTCCAGAATTGGATGCGACATGTGTTGCGCGCTCGGCCCCTAGGCCCGCCACCCGCTGGGAGAGCCTCTCACTTGCGGATATTCGCTGCAGTGGAATTCGGAAGGGGATGTGACCGTGGAAGAGGGTGAGACGCGGGGGGGCTCGTCCATTCCCCCGACACGCAAGGGAATGGGATTTGAGGCAACCATCCGAGGCTGGGTCGGTCGAATCATCTACGGAACCTTCAAGGGTATCAATTCGCCCCGGCCGGAGGATTTCTCGGAATTCCGAGTCTTCGATTCCGCGCTCGAACTGGCCGAATCTTTTCCAGGTGTCAGGGAGCCACCCATGCCAGTTTCTCAGATAGTCGATGAATTTTCGGGATTGCGATCTGAGCTGCGCTTACGCTATCAAAGCATCCGCCCGGCCTACCCCTCGAATTGGGCGATTGAAGAGGGGACGAGCCTCCTCGTTTATGCTGTCGTGCGACGCTTGAAGCCCGAAAAGGTTCTCGAAACGGGCGTCGCGAATGGACATTCATCGTTCTTCATCCTGAGGGCACTCGAGTCAAATGGGCGGGGTCGCCTGTTTTCTGTGGACATCGATTCCGCCGCGGGCTCGCTGCTCTCACCCAGAGAGAGAGCGAACTGGCGATTGCTCATTCTACCGAAGTCCGGGCGAAAAGCCGCGCTCAGGGAGTTTGTTCAAGGCATGCGCCCGGCCGATATGTTCCTCCACGATTCGAACCATACCTACCATTGGCAAATGTTTGAATTTGAGTTGGCACGGCAGCATTTGCGGAGCGGAGGATACATCATGACCGACGACGCCGAACTCTCCTTTGCGTTCATCGATTTCGCGAAGAAGTACCGCCTAAGCCCCATGTTTCTAGAGGACCGCAGAAAGAAGTTTGGGGTCGTCCAAGTTTAGGTTTCGATTTCGCCTTTCCCGAGCCTGCGTTACGTCGAAAAGAGAGCCCAATCGACGCCGGACAGAACACGAGGGTTGCGCGATCGTTGACTAACCTATCCAAAGGCGGCAGAAGTCCCGATATCCATGGGCGAATTCCGGCCCGCGCAGGCTAGAATCATTTTCATTTCCCCGGTCCTTCGATGAAGGGGCCGACGAACGTGGAGGGGCGTTCCCCGCGATCAAACGGCACCGGGCCCCTTCCTCCACGCGCGGCGCGCGGTGATGCAACGACGAGAGGCCGCTTGGCGGAGGATCGCTCGCAATGTCGACCTAGTGACCCGCTCTCGTGCAGCGACTAGGGGGCAATGAACTATGGGACCGGCTGCCAGGGTCCTAAAGCTTACATGGGCGTAATCCGCCTATTCTTAAACACATGCACGAAACCGCCCCCGTACTGGTAGCTTCGGGTGAAGGAAGCACCGCCCCCCTCCGGACTCGACGCGGTGCGAATTCAAGTAAGAACGAGGAGCGAGCGAAGAATCGCTTGCGAGTGGTCTACATCGTTGGGAGCGTCCGAAGCGGGTCGACGCTCCTAGATGTTCTTCTTGGCTCTCACCCGGACATCCACTCGACGGGAGAACTCGCTCGGATCTCGAAGTACTATGAGCCTCCCGGGTATCGTTGCTCGTGCGGTAAGGGAGCGAGCGAGTGCCCCTTTTGGTCAGGGGTCCTCCAGGATTTCGAACGGACTAGTCCCCTGCAGGAACTCAATCGTGGCTGGCGCCGTTTCGAGGGATTCCGAGCGTTTCCGAGGACTTGGTGGGGCGCTCGGACCGGAACTCGAGCGCTCCGGGAGCAGGTCGCACGCCTCGGGGAGATGATTCGCTCCATTGCACGAGCCTCGGGTAAGGGTACGGTGATCGATTCCAGTAAGGATCCGGTCCGCGGCTTTCTTTACTCGCTCCTCCCGAGCGACGCCTTCGACGTGCGGTACATCCACCTGGTCCGAGATGGCCGCGGGTTCATGTTTTCGGTGACCGCCCGCCCGGACGGGGCAGGCTTGGGTCAGCGGCATAAGAAGGGCCGGCCTGCGGCAGTCCGCGCCCTCGAATGGGCCTCGACTAACTTGCTCACTTCGATTCTCTTCGCCGGGGGAGACACCCAGTACCTGAGGCTTCGCTACGAGGACTTCGTGGCCCAGCCATCGCTTGAGCTTCGGCGAATTGGGACTTTCCTTGGGACTGACCTCTCCTCGATCGCTGAGGACCTGAGCCAGGGACGTGCCGTTCCGATCGCTGGGCATATCGTCGGGGGCAATCGACTCCGGTTCAACGCGGCGGTCATCATCCAACCCGATACCGAGTGGCAGCGACGCCTGCCAGCCCGATTGGACTGGACCTTCTGGGGTCTCGCCGGTTGGCTGGCGCTCGCCTATGGATACCATCGAACCGCGGGTTGATTCCTCTCGGCCTTGCGGTCCGGCTCGGGGCAGAGCCACGAACCCAATCGCTACGAGGTAGAGCTGGACCAGGGGGGACTGTCTCCTAACCCAGACCTTTTTACCTGCGCCTGGGTGGTCGCGGCATCTCCGAGGTCGACGTAGTCACCGGCGTGGCCGGTTTCATCGGGAGCCACCTCGCGGAACGCTTGATCCAGATGGGCCGTCACGTCGTGGGGGTTGATGATTTCGACGACTACTACATTCGAGCCACGAAGGAGCGGAATCTCCTGACCCTGCGACGGGATGGGAGGTTCAAGTTCGTCGAAGCCGACCTCGCGGCCTCGGATCTGTCGCACCTCATCATTACCAACTGTCGACTGTTCCATCTCGCGGCCCAGCCCGGAGTCCGCGGGAGCTGGGGGCCCCAGTTTGACCGATACGTTCGGAACAACCTCCTCGCAACCCAACGAATTCTCGAGGCCTGCCTTCGCTCCCCTCCGTCACGAATAGTATACGCAAGCTCCTCCTCGATCTACGGGGACCAGCCGCCGGGTCCCTGTCCGGAGAACGCGAACCCGAACCCCCTCTCGCCGTACGGAATGACCAAGCTCGCGGGAGAACACCTCGTACGCACCTACTCGAAAGGCTACGGCCTCCCGGCTGTCGCCCTTCGATTTTTCACGGTCTTCGGTCCCCGGCAACGACCGGACATGGCATTCAATCGGTTCATTCAGGCGATCAGGACCCATCGCCCACTGACTTTGTTCGGCGACGGCAGGCAGACGCGGGACTTCACTTACGTGGATGATATCGTTTCGGGAATCGTAGCGGCGGCCGAGGAGGAGGTCGCAGGGGAGACCTTTAACCTCGGCGGCGGGAGCCCTGCGACGGTCCTCGATGTACTGAAGCTCCTGGAGAAGCTGTCGGGCCGGTCCGTCGAGATCGAGGCCCATCCGCCTGGCGTTGGGGAGCCCCGCGCGACATGGGCGGACACCACCCGGGCGCGAACCCGCTTACACTATCGGCCCAACGTTTCTCTCGCAGAGGGCCTTAGACGTCAGTGGGAATGGCAGTCGACTGAGCCTCTCGCGTCGTGAGCAGAACTGCCTATGGGCCCCATCCAGCATTCGAAGAAGTCGGATTCGCTGCTACACCCAATGACTCTCGATGGGAGTAGATAATCGGGACCGCAAGGAGCGCCGAAGGTCAGGTTGATGAGATGTCGGACCGACAAGTCAGTGACTCCAAGTCACGAGATCAACGCGAGCCAGAGGAGTATCGCGCCAGTGCCGGATACGCCGGCACCGAGGTACCGGCCGAGCCCGGGAACGAAAGCGCTTGTGGCCGCTCCGAACAAGATCGAAATCGCTCCGATCGCGGATAGGTACTGAGCTGTGAAACCGGGTTGGGGGGTTGACGCCCCGATTCCGATCGTGCCCTCGACCCCGGCGCTAAGTCCGGAGAAAACCGCCACAGACAGCGGACCCATTGGGAAGCTCGATGGTGAACTAAAGGTCGCGGCCTGGGGGGACGAACCGGAGGCCCAGTATACCTCGGAGAGCTGGCCCCCCGGCCGGATCCCCATGCCACCAAAATCAAGGGTGAGAGTCCCCTCCGTGTTGGTGTTGACCACCAAGACCGAAGAACCTCTCGGTCCCGCCGTGACGGCCGCGTAAACGTTCGTGATCGGGCCATCGATTGAGGTGGGGACATAAATGGACCCTAGAGTTGGGAGGAGCTGAGAGAACAGGGTATACACCGAAGAAAGGGCTGCGCCGGGTGGATAGATCCAATCGCCGGCGAAGTTCGATTCGTACTCGAACCAGTCGACGTTCGGGAGACCCAGGGCGAGGGCTTGTGTTACCTGAGCCGCTTCGAAGAGAGCGCCGGGGAACCCCGCGTCAAATTGGTAGAACGGGCCGCTTACGTAGGTTGGTGCGTCCTCAGTGACAAACACCGGAGTAGAGCAATTGGCACACCCCTGAGTGACGTAGAGGCGATGCGCCGCCACCTGTTTCGGGAGTCCCAGAGGACCCCCAATGAGGGAAAAAAAATCTCTGAGGTTGGCGTTGGGCGGCGACGGCAAAGCGGCGTACGAATGGACCGAGACGCCGGCGAGTTCGGGTCCATCCGATTGCATCATCGGGATCACCCAGGCGGCGTCTCCGTTCGGCCGGACTTCACCCCCGCCGAATCCGAGAATGGGCGTCGAGGAGTCAATGGCCCGAACCGCCGCGATGAATGTCTTCAGGATCAGCGCGAACTGTGTCGGTTGGACCCGGCTGTTCTGGGTTGTCGACCAATGCGACCAAGAGATGTTGAAGTGAGTATACGACCCGGGGGAGTTTCCAAGTTCCCAGTATGCCGGAACGTACCCCAACGTATGCTCAACGTACGTCACATAGTACGCTGCTGTTGAGCTGCTATTGATCTCCAGCGGGAGTCCGAGGATCATCTTGCACCCCATTTGCTTACAATACCCGATGAACGAGCCGATCGGGTTCAGCGCCAGGAACGAAGTTCCGTCGCCCTTCGTCATTACTCCAGAGGTGTAGTTGTACTCCTCGGCGTAGAGGCCCGCCGGGTAGCGAACATAGGTGACCGGGGTCTTCTCCAGGTTGGCAACGTCCGCTGCGCCGAAGTGGATCGTGGGATTCACATTTAGCCCCCAGAAGGCGGGCCCGATCGGCGACGGGGAACCGCCAACGGCGATCGACCCAACGGCCACTGCGGAGGTTCGAGGCATGGCCTCTGCGCCAATCGTCAGCCCGCCGAGATACAGGAGCACCGTGGAAGCGAGGACAAGGGAGACGCGCAAGCCCGGGGTCCTCGTTCGGACTTTGGCCCCGAGGCGCGTCAATCTCCCGGTCGTGTCGGTCCGTAGCCTAAGGGTCGATACAACATTCACTACCCACCAAATGCTTGACCGAAGTTCGGTCGACCGGCGGCTGGAAGCGTAAAATAGAGGAACCAGTCCAGAAAACCCGGCGCGGAAGGAAGTTGGAGGATCAGACGCCGTCGCCCCCGGAGACTTCCGAACCTTCATCGCCCATCATCCCGCCGCTCGTACCCCCGGGCGCAGTCGCAGAACCGGACGAGCGATACCGTCGGGTAGTCGTCCCCGCCGAGAAGCCCCCCCCTTCGCCACGGGTGCCGGTCGCTCAGCCGGCCTCGAAACCCGTCGCTCCGTCTTCTCCACCCAAGCCGCGGGAGTACCCCCCCAACCCGCGGTTGACGATTCTGTCGCTTGGGCTTGGGCTCCTTGGAACCATTGGGGTTGCAGCCCTTCTCTACGCGATCCGGTTCACTCATGGAGGGGTCTACGACGCCTACTACGGGGGCGGAATCCCCCTCCGAGTAGTCTTCGTCCTTTTCTTGGCCGCCGCCAGCGCACCGTTCCTCGTCTCGATCTTTTACCGGGTCCCTGTGCTCTTCCTCATTGTCCCCATCATTCTCGATTCCCTGCTGTATCCGATCTTCTCTCCCTTCGGGCTCCCGACCAGCCGGGACCCTACCTTCGTCTTCCAGTTCGCCCAAAGTCTGGGGCAGGTGGGAAGCTGGGTCCCGGGGTCCTTCGTGACAAACCAAGCCGGCACCTACAGTTACTTCCCCGGGGCGGGCGTGTTCAACTTGGAGTTCTCGATTTTCACCGGGGTCCCGTTGGTCCAGGTATTCAATTGGGCCCAACCGGCTCTTCGCCTACTGCTGCTGCCGGCCATCATCTACGCCCTCACCGCTCGGATCTTCGGAACCCGCTACGCCATGCTCGCCGTCTTCCTGTATCTGGCGGTGCCTTCGACCGAGTTAAACATCTCGACCCAGCAGGATTTCTCAGTCCCATTCCTGGCGTTAAGCATCCTCCTCCTGGCCCTCTTGCTCGAGACAAGGGGGAAGGACATGCTTCCCCTCCGAGCGCTGATCGTCGTGTTCAGTTCATTCGTAGTGCTGGACCACCATCTCTCGAGCTACATCACGGCCGCATGGCTCGTCGGGATCGCAGTGCTTCCCTACCTCGTCTGGGGTGCCGAAAAGGCCCAGAAGGCCTACCCGGTCCTGCGACCGATCCGTGGTATGACCCGATACCTCGTCGTCTTCCTCCTCTATGTCGTCACGGTCAGCGCCCCGGCGGTCTTCTCCAACTTTCTGGTACTCCAGAAGAGTATCGCCACGTTGACGTCGCCGACGGGCCCGACCGCCCGCTCGAATACTCTCGGGGCCACCTTTCCGACCTATCAGTTGGCGTGGATATTTCTCTCCGTCGGACTCTTGGTCCTCTGCTCGATTCTGGTGCTTCGCCACACCTACAAGTCGGAAAAGCTCACGTTTGTCACGATGAATGTCGTGATTGGGGTGCTTTTCTCAATGATTGCGATCATTTTCCTGCCGACGGGACTTGGAATTCTCGCGCTACGAATCCTGGAGTACGCGGGGATCATTCTGGTTCCTGCCACGGCTTGGTTCCTCATCCGGAGGGTAGCGGGTCAGAAGACCGAGCCACCTACCCCGCAGAGGTCGCCGGCGTTGCGAAGGCTGGTGCCTCGCTTCGCCGGGGTTACCGCCGTCGTTCTCGCCTTCCTAATCTTTACCGGGGGCGCCATGGTGTCGCTGAGCACGCGAGATGCCTTCGCCCCCAAGTCCGCTGCCCTGATCGATGCCCCCCGATACATCAGCGGGAACGCATACGAGGCGGCCCTCTGGGCCGAATCCCACCTGAACATCTCCGCCACCGTGTGGGGGGATTATCTCGCCTATTCCGTGTTCGGGGGCTTCGCGACCATGGAGGTGAGGTACAATTGCTACGAGCTCTTCAACGGGACGACCCTCGCGAGCACGAATTGGACCCGGGTCGTGCCCGGGGACTACATCATCACGGACGTTTACATGGACTCCATTACGCCGGAGTTCCCGGGTCCCCGTACGTCGCAACCCACTGGGCCGCTCCCGATCGCCGAGGTGCAGAAATTCAATGCCCCAGGCTACTTCTCGCAAATCTACCAAGACTCGCTCTTCACGGTCTACCTCGTCGTCAAGGTTCCCTGACAGCTCGCCGCGTCAGGGCGGTGGCTGATCACCGTATCGGACGACGGGTACAAAGAGGGGCTAGCCATTCGCCGATGGGGCGACAACGGCAATCTCGACCACCTTGAGAATGGCCAAGGCTACCGCAATGAGGACAAAGAGAGCCAGAGTCTGATCGTACCGGGTGCGCGCGAGGCCCGGGCGCCACCCCGGATAGAGCTCCCGAACGAGGACCATCCCCAGAGCGATCGCGCCGGGCACGGCCGGATTGAGATTCAGCGAAAATGCCTGAGTGGTCGAGACCGACGCGAGCCCCACGATCTTGATCACCGCCAGTACGGCGGAGAGAATGGCAAAGATCGCGAGCGTCTGGTCGTACCGTTGCCGGAACACTCCGGGGCGCCAATTAGGATAGAGCTCTCGAAACAAAACCATGGCGAGCGCGATGACGCCGGGGGTCAGTGGGCTGAGCACTCCGTGGATCAATTGGAAGACGATCTGCGCGGGGGATACCATGTTTTTCGACCTCTGTTCTTAGACCACCGTGATGGGGAAATGCACGGTCCTCAGGGAGGTCCCCGAAGGAAGCTCCAACGAGATCACGACGATATAGGCGCCGGCCTGCCGGAGCTCGAACGGGACGGTCAGGGAGACGGTCGCATCGGCGGGGAGCTGAAGGGGATCTTCGCTCTCGACGCCGGGCCCCAGGGCGAGGGTTCCCACCCACGGGATCATGGTGAAAGTGGTCGGGGGGCCGGTGCTATTGAGGTAGGCCTGGACCACCAGGTCTACGTTGAGGAGCGACGCATTGTTGCCGAGGGTCAGATTTACGGCAACGACCTGACCCACACCGGCCGATTGGGGCAGCGAGTTCGAATTTCCCCCGGGCCCGAAGACCCCAAGCTCGACGTCTGTGGTGTCGCTCGGATGAAGCGTAGAAATGTACGCGATATAGCTGAACACCACGATCGTCGCGACGACGAGGGCATAGGCAACGGCCCGCTGGCCCGACGAGTATCCCGCCGGAACGAGGATCTCCCGGAGGCCGTGGGCCCGCGCACGCGGTCCGTCGGAGGGAACGGGGGGCGCCGGCGAAGATACAGAATCCGGGCGCCACAACTCATAAACCATGAAGCCGAAGACGACGATGGTCGAGTCCACAGCGCCGAGAATCCGGGCCGGGATCCCAACCCCGAAGGCCAGGAACACCACGCCAAACATGACGTTCAAGACGACGCTCAACCCGATGACGACGGCAAAGAACGCCGCCGGGGAGATCGTCGTGCCCCGTCCGAACAAGATCGCGCACAGGGCGTACCCTGGTGCCACGAAGAATGCGAAGAGACCGAGGACCGTTTGGGCGAGCAGCGGCCCGTGGAACAGGACGAGGAGCGTGTAGGCGACCACCAGCACTGTCGTGGCCAGGAGATAGGTCCGGTTGTAGTAAGAGACTAGGAGGGGGGTCGGACGGGAGTCGGAGAGCCGGGCCTGCATCGTGGGGGACGTCCTCGCAACACCTTCAGCCGAGTGCGATCCGCTACGAGTCGCCAGAGGAATCCGGACGGCCTCGCCGAGCGGGGGAACAGCGGACGCTACCGATATAAATGCGTATCGGGAACGAATTCTCCATCGTCACCTTCAGGGAACAGCTCTCGGGCGTCCCCGCACACCCGCAACTCGAAGCACGGCCTCGCCAGCACCTAGCGCCGGGGAGTCGTTCCGGCCTGAGGCGAGGCAACGCCGACCTCACGGGGGTACGACCGTAGATTCTGTATCTGCTGCCGTCGGGTTCTCTGCCTCCAAAGTATCAAGACCTCCACTCCGACGAGAACCCAAAGCACTCCGTTCGCGATGAGGAGGGCGACCCCTTCCGCCACCGAGACCCCGAAGAGGGTAGGCGCGGGCGAGACGGCTGTGGTGGCGACCACCGGGCCGCTCAAGGGGGACATCCCAGTTGCATTTGATGCCGTAACCGCAAGGCAGTACTTTGTACCCGGGGTGAGGGCGTTCACACTGAACGCCTCGGCCGGTCCTGAGACGGACTGGGTGTTGGGGTAGTTGCCGCACGTCGTGCCCCAGAACACCGTGACGTTGGAGATCGCCCCATAGGGATTGGTCCACGTCAGCGAGACCGTTGTGGACGTGAATGCGGTCACGGCGAGCGCCGTCGGGGCCGGGGGGACATGGAGTGTCCGGACCGACGTGGCCAGCACGTCCAAAGGAGATGCACCGGTGGTATTCCAAGCGACGACGGCAAAACAATAGAAGTCCCCGGTGATCAAGCCATTCACATTGTAGGTGGTTCCAGTCACTACGTTGTACCCGGACGAATAGCCGGTTGATTGACACTGGGTGCCAAACGCGGCGGGGGCTTGGTACAAAGTGTCGTTGGCCACCGGCCCGGGCGGATTTGTCCAAGCAAGCGAAACCGTCGTCGACGTAATGGATGTGACGGCAAGCCCCATGGGAGCGGAGGGGACATGTAACGTCTTGATCGAGGTTGCCAGGGGGTCGAGCGAGGACATTCCAGTGGAATTCCACGCCGCTACAGCGAGGCAGTAGTGATTCCCGGACGTTAGGCCCGCGACGGTGTAAGTTTCGCCGGAAGGAACGTTGTAGCCCGATGTGTATCCTCCGGTCGAAGAGCAAGTCGCACCGAACGATGAGGATACGACGAATACCGTGTCATTGGTCAGAGGGCCGGGCGGATTCATCCAGCCTAGAGAGACGGTCGTCGAGGTTTGGGAAGTGACCATGAGCGCAACCGGCGCCAGCGGAACGTGGCCAGTCTCAACCGATGTCCCAATGGGGTCAAGTGGGGACATCCCCGTCGAGTTCCAGGCCGCCACCGCGAAGCAATAAAACGCCCCGGAAACCAGACCGGTTACGGTGTAGCTGTTACCGGTCGCCAGATTGTAGGCCGTAGTGTAGCCCCCAGTCGAGGGGCAGATCGCGCTGGGTGCGGACACAGCTTGGAACACTGTGTCGTTAGTCAAGGGGCCGTTAGGGTTCGTCCAAGTCAAGGACACCGTGACAGTCGTCACGGTTCCGACCGCCATCCCCGTTGGAGGGGGAGGGTTGTGGGCAGTGACGACGGTGATAGTGGAACTCAGCAGGGACTGGCCGGTGCCGTTCCAAGCGCTCACGGCAAAACAGTAGGAAGTCCCCGTCGTCAGCCCAGACACGGTGCGGGTAGTGGAGGCTCCTGCAGTGGTCAGAACGCCGATATTCCATGCGCCGCAGGAGGTCCCGGTGTAGACTGTATTGTTCAGAACAAATCCAGGAGGTTGCGTCCATGCTAACGACACCGTGGTCGTCGTGATCCCCGTTGTGTGCAACGTCGTCGGAGCCGCCGGGACACTGCCCGGGGTAGCATTGACGGTGTTGCTCAAGTCCGACATTCCAGTGCCATTCCAAGCCGCCACCGCGAAGCAGTAGCTAGTTCCAGAAATCAACCCGGTGATCGTGGCGGCGCTGGCTACTCCGGGGGTAGGATATGCATGCGAGTACGCGCCACAGGCCGTTTCGTAGAACACGGTGTTATTGACTAACGGGCCCGATGGGTTGCCCCAAGAAAGACTGACCGACGTAGCCGTGACGGCCGTCTCAACCAATCCAGTGGGCCGCGGGGGTACGTGAGCGGTCGTGGCAGTGACGATGGAGCTTGGGCCGGATTCGTTAGTTCCGTTCCAAGCCGTCACGTAGAAACAGTACGTTGCACCGGGCGTGAGCCCCACGACAGTGTACGCTGACGCGGCGCCACCTGTCGTATGCCCCATGACCGTACCGTTGCAAATCGAACCGGACCCAACGTAGACCGTGTTGTTCGACACGACCCCGGGGGGCTGGGTCCAATTGAGGGGGACGGTCGTGGTCGTCACCGAGCCGACTGTCAAACCAGTGGGGGCTCTTGGAGCTCCACTCGCAAACGCAATGGCGATAGCTTCCCATTCGTGAGAGACGTTCGACGCTGCTTTCAATGAAACTGTCCCCGGAGCGACTTGAGTTTCGTTGAGGTCGGCGGCGCTCGCATGAGTGCCGCCAAGAGAGACCGAGGTGGAATTGACGATCGCGTCTCCCCCCACCGCGGAAATGGCGACTCGGCCAACGAACCCTGTCATGAGAAGCACGAGGTCGCGGGGCGAGTGAGTCTTGACTGTGTCCGCGGCTACCGCTGAAATTCCGACGCTGCCCGACCCATTGGCGTCCACAGGTCGAGAGGCATTTACCCCCGTGACATCTACGACGCCGACAATGAGTTTCTGCGGTCCGCTCTGGACCACCGTCACGCCGAGAAAGGACGTCGCCGCGACATTGGTGGCGATCCAAACTTCGCAGTAGCTGTCTGTTCCCCCGCCGGTGATATTGACGAGCCGCTTGCTCTGCATCGTATACTTGTTGCTGTCGTTGTCGGTGACCGACGTGATACTAGTTTTGGAAACGCCGAAAATGCCAACGAAAACAGCGTCCCCGGCGCGCGCTGCCACCGGAGGTGGGGTCGCCGCTGCCCCGGTAGTGCCGTTGATTGATTGAGAAAACACTGTTGGAGAGGAACCAGGCGGGGTCTGGAGATGGCCCGGGGGAGTGTATGCCGGAGTGGCCGTCGCGGCGCCCATTGATACGAGCAGAATTCCAAGGACAACGAGCGTCCCGACACGCATCGTTCCGCAGGGAGGGGCTCACTGACATAAATGGTTTCGATGAGCGACGCTCCCGTCCTAGGATCCGTTGGTTCTCCACGCGAGCGAGAAGAAGGCCGAACTGGCAGAGCTTTCGATCGAATGTCGGCGATTCGGACTCCAACCGTGGAGTTGCCGCGGAGGGCGGAGGCTAGCCGATGGCGTCGAGCGGCTCTTCGTCGTCGGATTCGACCGGTGCAGTTGTGGACGCCGAATTGAGCACGGGTCTCTCCAAGGGACGGGAGGGCGACTCTGACTCGGGGGCGGATGGCCCCCGAGACAAGAGAATCGCAACTATCATCACGAGCACCCCGAGGGCAATGAGGCCAGCCACAATCGTCGATGAGGTTGATTTCGGAGAAATCGTAACGCTGGGCGGGGTACCGGTACCACCCGGTGCTCGCGCCGTCACAACGAGAGTGTCTCCGAGGGGGACCGAAATCGTTGCGCTACCTGACGTACCATTCTGGAAGAGGGGGTGAGATAGGGTGCATTGTGTAACGATGGTGCTCGCATCGCCATTGAAGGACGAGCAGGTCCACATCACAACCTCTACCGAGGCGGTCGAGCTCCAGCTGATTGCGACCGGCACCGATGGGAGAATGGGAATCGTCTCAGAGATGTGGTAAGTGAAAGGCGTTCCGGGGCTGATCGTTTTTGCTGTATGGGACACGAGTGGAAGGGCCGCGAGTGCGATCCCCACGACAATCAGCACGATACCCACGAGTAATGAAATGAGCAACCACTTGGAGCGCATGGACTGACCCATCCCTGCGGGGGTTCTAAGCCATACGGTACGGGCCGCCGTCCGCCGGAGATGACGAAACCGGCGAGCAGAGAGCCCCCAGTTGGTTTTGTATTTTTCGTCCCGTTCGCGCATTTTCAATCCCCTGGGGAGGTCGAAATGCTTCGAAGACAACGGGCCCTATCGCGCTGACCAAGGCTCTCGGTCGGGCAGTCCTTCGGCTCGATTTCTCCGAGACCCGGAGGCAACCGGGCCCCCGTCTAACGCCCATGGACGGCGATTACGACGCCTGCCTCTATATAGACGGACGATGCACATAGATGCCTATAACCAATGGTCCGCACCCCTCGCAGGGTGCTTTGGGCAGCCCTCGCTTTCGTGCTCGTCATTTCGAGCGTGATTTCCCTGCTGCCCGGGCCCCTGGACTCGCACTCGCAGGTCACCGTCTTTGACCAGACGATCAACGGAGACTGGGTCATCAGAGGGAACGTCTCCGCGAACAACACGACGATTACCGTCAACGGAAATGTCACGGTCACCGCGGGGGGAAATCTCGTACTTCGGAATGTCCTCCTACGGCTGTCCGAGCCCTCTAGCTTGGTCCATGGGATCGAAGTCCAATCGGGCGGTGCTCTCGTCGGAACGGACGTCGCCGTCGACAGTACGACTGCCGGCAATCACCTCTGGGCTCGGGCGGATGCCGGCTCGACCCTGATCCTTCAGAGAGGTTCGTTCCGAGACTTGGGTGGTTCGGTGAACGGGAAGCAGGGTCTCACGGTCGAGTCCTCGGGGGCCCGGATTACCGGGACGACCTTTGACCAGTACTACCAGGCCATCATTGTCTCGGGAGCCTCAGGCGTACGGATTTCGGCGGCGTTGGTCGAGAATTCAACGGCCCCTTCGGACCAGACCTATGCTATCGAAGTCACTGGTGCCAGTTCCGGTTTCTCTCTCAGCAATTCGGTGCTCCGCATTCCCCAGAATGTCGGGGCCCTCTTTATCGCGGCCCCCAATGCGAAGGTCGTGGGCAATACTCTGAATCTCTTCCCTAACGGGACGAATGAGTACCCCGTGCTGCTGGGCTACACGGGGGATGGGAGCTCCAACGCAGGCGGGACCCTGTTCGCGAACAACTCGGTGACGGGAAGCGGCGTCGTCGAGGAGGTCGCTTCGAATGTGAACATTTCGGGGAACTGGATCAATAACACCGGCCCGAACCGGCCGTATGGTATCCGAGGAGGCGTTCCCACCGGGACCCGAGCGGGCCTTTGGGCGAACGGGCTCGTGATCCAGGACAACGTCGTCTCCAACTTCTCCCGCTACGGAATCCGCCTCCAGCTCAATGCCTCGCACTTCACCATCCGCGGGAACCTGATCCAGTATCCGAGCCGGACCCCCGGGCCCAACTGGACCGAAATCTGGGGCGGCCCCCAGGTCGATGGAATCTACGTGATCCGCGGAGTCAACAACGGCACCATCGATTCCAACGTGCTCCAGATGCGCGACAGTCCGGCCATCGCCGCGGACGGCATCACCCTCGAATCTCGGGCCAACGATAACGTGGTGAGCAACAACCGGATCTACAACGTCAGCCAGAACGCGATCGTCGTGCAAGGGGACGTACCGGGATTGGACTCCGCCACCTCATGGCAGCGAGGACCGTCGTTCCACAACAACATCGAGAACAATCTCTTCGAGAACGAGGTGTACATCCAGCAGACCCACTTTGAGGTCAAAGGGGTCGTGATCTGGCTCTGGGCAAACTACACGACGGTAGAGAACAACACGTTCATCGGCTGGAATCTCGTCAACACCCACATCAGCGGCAACGGCGCCGCGATCTTGTCCTCCGCTTCGTACGGTCTGTTCCGGGACAATACTGTCGTCGGGGCACGTTATGGATTCGTGTTCACCGAGTACGGGACCGTGCCCAACATCTACGTAGGCGAATTCAACCGGAGCGAGAACGTGGTCTATGGGAACCGGCTTTACGGGATCACCCAGACGCCGATCGTGGAGACCCCCACTGACGGAATGGGGCCGCTCCATAACGTAATCGTCGCGGTCGACAACCACACCACCCCGGCAGGCACCCCCCGAACCTACCTCGAATCGATCGGGCCTGCCTCCGGCATCGGGGCCGTGGAGCAGAACGGACTGTTCTCGGAGAGCCTCCGAACCTCGAACCCGATCACTGGGGACGTCGCGAATTTCATCACGTCCATCCCGTGGAACCTGCCAGGATTCTCCGTCCTCTCACTTGGCGACGCGGGGGCCGGAACGATCTCGGCCTCCTGGCTTCAAGTGACTCCAACGAGCTTGCGATATGTGGTTCCCTCGACCACTTCTCTCCTTGAGACCGTTTCCGTAGCCACGCCGGTGCCCCCGTATACTGCAGTCTACAACGTGTCGGTCTCGAGTTCGGCGGGAACTACGAGCTTCTCCCTCAGCTCAACCACGGGACCGGCCGTCTTTCCCGCCACCGGAGTGGGGGGCATCACGGTCTCCGTGACTCTCCTCTCTTGGACTCCCTCCAACTCCTCGGGTAACGGCCCCAACCTCACCACCAGCGTCTGGGGGAGTGTCACCACCTCCGGCGGAGCGCCGGCCCCCGGCGTGTCGCTCCTCTTCGGATTCGTTCCTTCGCACGGAGTGACGATCCAGTTGAATGTCTCGTCGGACCCCGGGGGTTTGTTTGCAGTCTCGGGATTGAACATTTCCGGTAATCTGTCCACCGTGACCGCGGTCACCCCCGGTGTGACCGTGACCTCCTTCGCGGTTGTCGGATGGAACGCCGGCAGCCTGGAAGTGGCAGTGCAAGTCGCCGTCCCGTCGGGCGCCGGAAACGGAACGAACGCTACGACTCGACTCTGGGGGACCGTCGTCACCGCGACCGGCCTTCCGGCGATGGGCGTGACGCTTCAGTTCGGTTTCGTCACATCACAGAGCCCGGCAACGGTCGACGCGGTGACCGACTCTACAGGCTCCTTTTCGGTTTCGGGTTTCAACATCTCCGGACCCTTGTCCTCGGTAGCCGCGATCACGGTCGGAGTGACCGTGACTTCCTTCACCGTCGTCGGATGGCAAGGCGGTAGCATGCAGGTAGCGGTCCATGTGATCGTTCCGACGGGCTCGGGGAACGGGCCGAACATCACCACGAGCCTATGGGGAGTAGTGACGACCTCTTCGGGTGCATCAGTCATGAATGTGGGGCTCCGTTTCGGGTTCCTCGCTCCCGACGGCACCCCGTCCTCTACTACGGTCACGACGGACTCGTCCGGTCAGTTCACGCTCTCGGGCCTAAGCCTCCGCGGGAACTTGTCCTCCGTTTCCAGTCTCTCTAGCGGGCTCACGGTGATTTCCTTCAGCGTGCTCAGCTGGAAGTCCGGCAGCCTACAGGTGGCCGTACAAATGACTGAGACGAACTCCCCCGGAAACGGGACCGTCCCTCCCCAATCCGGAACCCCGAGTCTGAGCTGGTACTGGATCGTCGCGGGAATCGGAGCCGTTGTTCTCGCTTTCGTCGCAGTCGGCATCGGTCTGCGGGTCGATACCAACCGGCCGGCCGAGCGCCGCGAGCCGCCCAGGGTCCGGCGGACCTATCCCTCGGCACCGGTCCGAGGACGGTAACCGAAGAACCCGGCCAGCCACCCCGCGACGATCCAAAAGGTCCACCGGGACCGGCGGTTAATCATGCTGGGTGGCACGGGCCGGGACCAGAGCGTCAGAGTGGAGGATTGCTTGAGCGCTCGGTTTCCCGCGATGACATGACGCGAGGCGATGGGAGTGCGGGAGCGGACCATCGCAACCACGCTCTGGAAGTCGACGCCCAAGAATTCGCCAATCCTCCCCAGCGTCTCTTCGGGATGTGCCAGCAGGTCCTCGTACCGGACTCGGAGGTACGGAAGTCGGCCTCGGGACAGGAGTCCAAGGGCGAGGAGGTTCATCGTGAGCCACCGGCCCGCGAGCATGAACGCGTTGTTGAGCAGCCGAGAGGGCCCGGTGGGGAGCCCCGGTCGCGATAATTCGGATTGGAGGTAGGTTCGGCCATCACGAACCAAGTGGATGTAGGCCGCCTCCACCCCCTGACGCCGCGCAAGCAAGTAGATGAGGCCTCGAACCGGGCTCCGGCTCGCATCGACGACAATCCGCTGACCGCTTCTCACCGCGATGGCCTGCGCGAGTGTCGCCATCCGAGCGGCATGATCTCTGAGCTCTTGGCCACGTAATCGTAGAGCGATGAGACCTCTCGGAAGGGCTTCCCAGGATTCGTACCGTCGCTGGCCCCTTCTCAGGTCAGCGACGCTACTCTGTCGCTCAAAGTCACGCACGACCTCGGTCCAGAACGGGCACTCACGTACCATCGACCCGCAAGAACACCTCCGGCCCGGGTCCCAGGTGGGGACGGGGAACTTGTAGAGTTCTCCGGCGAAGAAGACCTCCGGATGAGCTGAGAGGAGGACTCCCAGGATGGTGGCGCCCGATCGATGGGTCCCGCACACGTACACGACGCGGACTCCGGTGGGGGCATGCTGCGGCCCCCCCGGGGGCGGCCTGGGCGGTGGAGGGGCCGCTGGAATTGAGATAGACATGGTGAGCTACTGCCCCACCTCGCGTCGTACGCCCGGTAGGTCTCGGTAGCCAATTTAGCCGGACAGGTTCCCTTAAGTCTTGCTCAGTTCTGCAACCCCCCCGCCCGCGCACAGCCCTCGACGGCTGAGGTATCCGGCGACCAATGAACGTAGGACGACACGACCCTTCCAACCAAACGCGGCAGTCACCGGGGGAGAAGCGGCGGCCGTGGTTGGCTTTCGCACTCTCCGCCCTGACCCTGGTGGCAGCGTTCGCGGGCGCTGCCTTTGTGCGCCCCATGAACCCGTCAGAAGGTGCGGGTCACTTCCTATCGAGAGCGGCCGTGGCCCTCCCTACGCCCACGCCGCCCTCGATCCAACACGTCATCACCGTCGTAATGGAAAACGCGAACCTCTCGACCACACTTTCGCTGGGACCGTTCGAACGCTATCTGGCGGGCAAGTATGCATTCGCAAGTCAGTACTACGCGGTCTGCCACCCGTCCACATCCAATTACTTGTCAATGACCTCCGGCAATTCGTGGCAGTGCGGGCCTAATGGTGGGTCCGATGCTTACAATGTCTACTCGACGCTCAACGTCGCCGATCTACTAGAGTCAACGGGCCACTCGTGGCGCGCGTACATGGAGAGCATGCCGACCCCGTGCAACACCACCGACAAAGGAGCCTATGTCGTGCACCACAATCCGTTCGTTTACTACTCGGACATCGTCGGCAACGCCAGCCGGTGCAACACGCACGTGCTGCCGCTGAGCGCCTTCGCTCCGGCGGTGGCGGCGGGGACCGTGCCCAACTACGCCTTCATTTCGCCGAACATCACGGACGATGGAACCAAGAACGTCACTTTTGGCGACAACTGGCTCAAGGGCTGGCTCTCGCCGTTACTCAACGATTCGTTCTTTGCCAGCTCGGTCGTCTTCATTGCTTACGACGAGGCGACCAATGACCGAAACGGATTCAACGGGACGATCGGGGGCCACACCTACTTCGTTGCCGTGAGCCCGTTGGTGAAGCTCAATTCCACCTATTCGGCCGACGCCACCCATTACAACCTACTCTCGACGGTCGAGTGGTTGTTGGGACTCGGCAGTACGGGACACAACGATTCGGCCGTTTTTGGTCCCATGACGGGTTTGTTCAACCTGTCATCGCCTCCGGGGGGGCCGAGCACGTTCTCGCTGAGTGGTCGGGTCGTCGCCGCAGGTACGGGGGCCGGGATCCCTGCCGCCACCGTCACGATCCCCAACCACTCCACGACGATCACGAATGTGAGTGGGGGCTACGTCTTCTCCCTCACGAACGGAACGTACACCGTAAAGGTCGCCGCCCCGGGATACGTCGCAAAAACCTCGGTGGTACCGATTCGGGGTCTTGCCGCCAAACTTGACTTCGTCCTCAGTCCCGGAACGCAGGTCCCAGCCTTCCCGGCATGGGCTTGGGTGAGTGCGGTGGTCGTTGCGGGGGCGGTGGTGGTCGGAGCGCTGTATTTTGCGGTTCGAGGTCCGGATCGCAGCGCCCCGACGCCCGCAACCAAAGGGAAGCCCCCTACCGCGGAACCGCGCGCGAAACCTCCCACCCGCTAGCGCCGGAGAACCCGGCCGGTGCTCAAGGTCTCTCGCCCCTGCGTTTCGTTGCGGACGAACCACCGAGCCCGCCCGCGCAGGACATACGCCGCCGGCTTTCACGCAAACACGCGAGGTCAATCGAACCTCCGGCCTCATCGACCCTCCGGCGAGAGCTACTTCTTGCCTGCCCTATCGCGATTCGGTCGGAAGCGGCCGGGAGGGACTCGGAGGTGCCGCCCCTCTCCAGCGGCCTTGGTCTGCAGCTTCCGGTGAGGCCGTGAGAAGTGCCTGAACCCGGACCGCGGTGCGGAACGCCGGGAACGAGCGCAGCACTAGCACCGATCCCAGAGCCAGAATCACGACGGAAGAGATGGCGATGGAGTACCACTCTGGGGTGATGAGTCCTAGGGTCAGGGTGAGGAGGAGAATGACGGTCGCGCTCGTCAGCCGGGTATTCATGAGGGCGGTGACGGGCCCCGCCCGCGCCGCTCCCATGTAGAACCGGGTGGGGGAGTAGATCCCGGCGATTCGGAGCGCGGTGGCCACTCCGACGATCAAGAGCAGAATGGGCCAGTGTACCAGGACGAAGTTGACATTGACCTTGAGGCCGACCGCGACAAAGTAGAGCGGAACGAAAAGGGCAAAAGCGAACTTGCGGACGTCGGTGATGAATTCCGGGCTGGTGAATTGGGAGAACATCAGCCCCATCAGGAAGACGAACAGGATCCCGGGGACCCCCACCAGGGATGAGAGCGCCGCGAGGACAGCGAGAGAGAACAGGAGAGAACGGGTGTTGATGTTGCTGAACGACGGTTGGGAGCGGGACAAGACCAAGCGAGAGAGACGGGGGAGCATGAGAGCCGCGACGGCGAGCGCGCCCAGGACGCCGAGTGTGAAGAGGAAGCCGGGGGCCGTCAGAAACGTGGTCGTCGTGACGGTGAAATCCTCGAACAGATTCACCGAGAGGGTCGTCGCTAGGATCAGTCTCCCGAACGGCAGGTCGGCCAACTTGTACTGATGCAGGGTGGTGTAGACGATGGAGATGGAGGTGTCCGCCAACGCCGTGGCGACGATGAGACTGATGAGCAGGGGCGCATGGAATCCGAAGTAAAGTAGGGCGAATAGACCGACCAGGGGAACCAGGAACCCCGGGAGACCGATCGCGAAAGCAGTCCGAAGGTGGGTCCGCAGGAAAGCCAGATTCGTCTCGAGTCCAGCGAGGAAGACAATCAGCAAGCTTCCGAGAACCAACAGGGAACTCGTGCCGCCCGGGAGGGTGAAGCCCGTGACCGCCACGAGGAATATTCCCACCACTATCTCCAATGCCGTGATCGGCAGACGGGTCCATCGGGCGACCAGGGCGGTTCCGACGACGGCTCCGAGGACGAGCACAAGGTCAAATTCGAGTGACAAGGGGCCCCCGTCACATCGGGCCGCTATTTAATGCGCACTTGTGTGGCGTCGGAGAGACTTATCGTTCGCGTCACGAAGAGTTGAGGATTTGCGAGTCGCAGTGCTGGATGCCATACGGGTCGACGCAAGCCTACTTGTAGGCCCTTCGACCTAAAAACCGGTGATTCGGCTGGCGGCGGCTGGCCGCAACGGCGAATCAACCGAGAGATATCGGGGAGGATGATTCCTATCTCACTCTCGGCGGGCAACGTCCGGTGTCCGCGCTCGACTTTGCTGCGCTGGGTCCGGTCACTGGTTCCCCTGGTGGTTGTGTTGTCGCTGGTAGGGACGGTCCCTTCGGGGTTGGGCTCGTCAGTGGTCTCCTCGGCTGGTACCCCGTACGCGAGGGTGGCGGCGACCATCCAGTCATTTCCCACGCCGATCCGTCACGTAATCTTCGTGCTGTTGGAGAACGAGAACAAGGGGACGGTGCTGTCGCAGGGGCCGTTCGAGAAACATCTGGCGCAGCAGTATGCGTTCGCGAGCCACTACTACGCGGCGTGCCATCCGTCGGCGCCGAACTACCTGGCGCTGACGTCGGGGAAGACGTGGCAGTGCGGGTCGGACGCCTACAACACGTACTCGAGCGTGAACATCGGGGACCTGACGCAGAAGGCGGGGCTGACTTGGGGCGCCTACGACGAGAGCATGCCGACGGCGTGCGACACGGGCAACTCGGGGAACTACGCGGTGCGGCACAACCCGTTGGTGTACTACAAGGACATCGTGACGAACACGAGCTTGTGCAATTCACATGTCGTGAGCTTCACGGGGTGGAACGCGGCGGTGAGCAACAACACGGTGCCGAACTTCGCGTTCGTGACGCCGAACGTGCTGAATGACGGGCACAACACGAACGTGTCGTATGCGGACCACTGGCTGAAGGGGTGGCTGTCGCCGCTGCTCAACGACACGTTCTACCAGAGCTCGGTGTTCTTCATCCTCTACGACGAGGGGTCGGGGAGCAGTTCGGGGTACAACGGGACGTCGGGAGGGAACGTCTACCTGACGGCGGTGAGCCCGTATGCGAAGGCGAACTACACGTACACACCGAACGCGTCGCACTACAACCTGCTGGCGACGACGGAGTGGCTGCTGGGAACGGGGAACGCGGGGAACAACGACAATTCGAGCCAGTTCCCGCCGATGAAAACGATGTTCACGACGACGACGACGGTCAACTATGCGGTGACGGGAACGGTGACGGCGGTAGGGACCGGGTTGCCAATCTCAGGAGCGACGGTCTCCGTGCCGGGCGGACCTTCCACAACGACATCGACGAGCGGCAGCTACACGCTGAACCTGGCGAACGGGACATACACGGTGACCGCGTCGGCCAGTGGATACGGCTCGAGTTCGGTGTCATTGACGATCACCGGAACGGCGACGACCCTCAACTTCGCGCTGGGAGGACCAAGAGCAACTGGCGTACTGTCTGTGCCCACCTCCTGGATCTGGATAAGTCTTGGACTCGCCGGCGCAGGCGCAGCGATGGCGAGCGCCTACGTCGCTGCCAACGAACGGAGCCGGGAAACTTTCTCGCATCGCGATCCGGTCACTCGGACTCGACGGAGAAATTCCTGACCGTCGACCATGGCCGACCCCCGACCCGAGCGCGAGGTACGTCCCGGCCGTTGGCCCCCTAGGAGGTCTCTTCCCTCAATGAACCCGACGGCCCTACCAACTTTGTTGCCGCGATACTCTCTCCAGTCGAGTGAGTCCTTCCTTATGATCTCGAGATTTTGCCACGCGGCGCAGGATCGGCCGTGAGGGGGTGGTCGCCCAAGAGGTCATCGAGGTCATACCCCTCGATCGAACCCTCATACTCCCTCAGTAGAGTTCCGATCATTCTTGCCGCCTCGACGGGATATCTGCCGATGGCTGTCTCCGCGGCCAGTACTAGACCATTCGCGCCATCCAGCAGTGTGTTGATGACGTCGTTCACTTCCGCTCGCGTCGGAGCGCGCTTCGTGACCATCGACTCCAGCAGATTCGTAGCGACATAGACCGGGATCCCCAACGAATTCGCCTTCCGGATGATCGCCTTCTGCAACAGCGGAATAGCCTCGAGTCGGACCTCACGGGAGAGATCGCCTCGGTCTATGAGCAAGCTATCCGCGGACCTTGCTATCGCCTCTAGATTTCGCACCCCTTCCCGGCTCTCGATCTTGGCGATGATCGTGCTGTCTGACCCGACCATCTCCCGCAGCTGACTCACGGCGTCAGAACCGTTGCAAAACGAAAGCGCATACTCATGGATTCGGTTCTGCTTGGCCATTCGAATCGCAAGGAGATCCTTGTCGGAAAAGGTCGGCAGTTGCGGCGAGGGAAAGGCGGTGACGGCCTTGCGCGATCCGATCTGACCGCCGGTCGTGACCGTAGCCTCTGCGACCCCGTCGCTGACCTTGTCGACGCGGAAGAGGGCCGAATCAAAATCGATGCTCATCCGCGTCCCGGGCCCCAATCTCCTAATGGCATTTCCTGGGGTAAGCGGGATGGAGGAAGCGTCGCCTCTAATTGCCTCGGAAACCAAGCGTACACTGGTGCCCTCTACAACCGCCACCCCGTCGTTCATGATGCCGGTGCGTATCTGCGCCCCTTCTGTATCGAGACATACGGGCAGGTTGGTGCACTGTTGGATGAAATGAATCACGCCCTGCAAGTCGGCGATGTCTGTGTGCGACATGTTGATCCGGAAACTCGTGACGCCGGCGGCACCCAGCCCAGAAATCACACGCTCGTTCAGCGAACTTGGGCCTAGGGTGCAGATCAACGCTCTCTTGACGGGCAAGTCTGACCGGCTCCTAGTTTCGCGTGACTCGGGCACCTTCCGCCTCCCGCCGCCACGGACCGAAACCAACTGCCCAGCGACGAAGCTCGCCCTTAAGGATTTGGCGCGAACTAATGGGGGGCAATACATTTGGTTTCATTTCCTACGTCTAAGGCTTTGGCAGACTCGGATACCAAGTGGTCGCAACCTTCGACGCCTCCTCACTGGGCCCCCTCCGCGGAAAGGCTGAATACTCTCGCGGCGGGCCGACAAACCATCACCGGAGAAGTTGAGTTGAGCGAGTCCCCCCGATCATCGGACGATCCTCGCCGCCAGCGGCGAATCCAGGACCCGAAGGTCGACCTTCTTACCGAGTCGTTCCGTGCCGTCGGACGCGGGACGTCGATCGCATTTACAGGCACCGTACTGCTCTTCCTGCTCAACTTGGTGGGCCGAGTCTCCGTTGCTCGATTCCTATCGGTTCCGGTCTGGGGGGAGTTCAGCCTCGGGGTCTCGTTCTCAAGCCTGCTGTCGGTTGTAATTCTGCTCGGACTCAACCAGGCCGTCGCCCGCTCGATCTCGTACGAAAAGGACACGGGGGAACGGCGGGCCATTGCCCTCTGGGCGTTGCGGGTCACCGGCCTGGTTTCCGTCGCCGCGGCGGTTATCACGTTCTTCTCCGCGCCATACCTCGCCGTCCTGTTCCACAACACCGCACTTACGGGCGTGTTCGAGCTTCTTTCACTCAGCGTCGGATTTGGGGCGATCACCCCGATTTTCGCCGCGGTGTTCCAAGGGTTTCATGACGTCTTCCCCAACGCTCTCTTTAATCAGGTGATCAACCCGAGCCTCTTCGTCGTCTTTGTTCTCCTCTTCTTCCTATTCGACCTTCACCTTCTCGGGGCGCTGCTGGCCTACGTCCTCGCCGACGCGTTCGCGTTCGTCGGGATCGCGTCGTACTACCTTCGGAAAGCCCCCAAGTTGCTCCCCTCCTCGGCCCCGACGCCCCCGCGACCGAATCCCTTCCTTTGGACGCTCGCAATCGCCTACTGGGGAGTCGCTTCTTTTGCATTCGTCACCGGTTACGCCGATACGCTGATCCTAGGAGCGTTCCGCCCGGTGTTGCAGGTGGGCTACTATTCGACTGCTATGACGATGGCCCGCGTGATTCTCATGGCGGGCGACGCGATGGCGTTCATCTACCTCCCGGTCACGGCGCGTCTGGCCCGCGAGGGGGCCACGGGAACAATCCGTACAATCCATGCGGTCGCAACCCGATGGACCCTCCCCCTAACCATACCGCTCTTCCTACTCTTTGTGATCCTCCCCAAATTTTCCATTGATGAAGTGTTCGGGGGGAAATACGCCTCCGCGGCCGGTCCCTTGCAGATTCTTGCTTTTACGGCCTTTTTCTCCGCGTTGCTGGGCCCGGTCAACGCCTGTCTCGCTGGGCTCGCCCGGACGAAAACCCTGGTCCGGACGTCAACCGTGTCGGCTATCGTCAACGTCTCCCTGAGTTTCGGGCTGATCCCAACCTTCGGAGTTTTCGGGGCGGCTGCGGCCTGGGGCGTATCTCGAGCACTCTACCCGGCGCTCGGACTCGTGTCTCTTTACCGGACCGACCGGATCTCTCCGTTCCGCCCCATCCTGCTGGTTCCTCTTGGGGTGACCCTCGCGTTAACGGTTCCCGTCTTTCTCCTGGTTCTCTTGATCTCCCCTCCACATTGGGTCGTTGTCCCGCTCTTCTTCTTCGGGGCCGGCGTCTTCTTGCTGGCCGTGTTGCTGACCCGGAGCGTCGCTCCCGCCGACCTGATGGCGGTTGGGACGTTGGAGCGGATTGTAAGCCGACCCTTCTTCGAATCGGTGCGCCGCTTTCTCAGTCGGTTCGTCAAGGTGGAGCCCTGAAATGCCGATCCGGTCGACTTCGGTGCACTTCAGGACGAAGGGCCGGCCCTCGGGGCCGAGAGCAACCTGCTGAAGGGGAAGCGCCGTGTGCGGGATCAACGGGGTGAATCGCGACGACCCCTCACTTATCCGCGCGATGAATGCGGTCATTCGGCACCGAGGGCCGGACGACGAAGGGACCTTCGTTGATGACCGCCTTTCCCTGGGGACATGCCGGCTCAAGGTCATCGATCTGACGCCGGCGGGGCACCAACCTTTCGTGAACGAGGACGGGACTTGCAGCATCACCTACAACGGTGAGATCTACAACTTTCGCGAGGTTCGCAAGGACCTCGAGGCCGTCGGTCGGCGATTCATCTCCGATTCGGACACCGAGGTGATTCTCCAGGCGTACGAGACCTGGGGCGTCGAGGCGCTGAGCCACCTCGAGGGAATGTGGGCCTTCGCCATCTACGATGCCCCCCGAGAGGAGGTTCTGCTCGCGAGGGATCGCATGGGCATCAAGCCGCTCTACTACCTTTCCGAGGGCCCGCTGTTCGTCTTCAGCAGCGAACTCAAGACCTTCACGATCCCGTCCCTCCGCCGGCCGATTGACCCTACGGGCATCCGGCAGCTCCTCGCACTGGGTTTCAACCCCTGTCGAAGGACCGCCTTAGACGGGGTGCAGAAGCTCCGCGCCGGTGAATTTCTGCGCTATTCGCTCCGGGATGGAACGTTGACTCGGGCGCGGTACTGGGACCGGCGGGTGCCCCGTGCACGCTCCCCCGACAACGACCGACTCAGCCAGGTCCTAGAGCACGCGGTCGAACGGAACCTTGTCTCGGACGTCCCGGTCGGGTGCTACGTTTCGGGCGGCATCGACTCCTCGATTGTGGCGATCCTCTACTCCCGGAAATACGCTGGTCGCCTGCACACCTACACGGCCGGCTTCGAGGGCATCGACGATGAGCGCGCTTTCGGTCGAGACATTTCGACCTTGACGGGCTCCGAGCACCATGAGGTGATGATTTCCCCGGAGGAGGTCGAACGAGATTTCGACGCGATTGCATATTCATACGACCTATCGCTGACGGGGCCGGCTTTTGTCCCGAGCTACTACCTCGCCCGGACCGCCAAGCGTGACGTCACCGTCGTGCTCGCAGGCGAGGGGGGCGATGAGTTGTTTGGTGGGTACGACTACTATCGGATGCTGAATCTGCTTCAGAAATCCGGCGTCGGTCGACCGCTATCGGCGGGGGCCCGAGTAGGCGATTATTTCGTCCGACGAGTTGTCCGAAAATCTCGGTACGAAAAGACGCTCGCACTCCTCTCCCACGCCTACACCGCCCCGCTGTACCTGATGGACCTCTACTCGCCGATGCCGGTAGCGAAAGCGAAGAAGCTCTTCCCCGGGTTTCCGTACGAAGAGACCGCCCAGGAGTTCGCCGCTGAGATCGATCAGGAGCACGTTTCGACGCGCACGCCCGGCACGGGCCTGCTGCTGGATCAGATGTTCATTCTGCCGGAGAAATACAACGCGAAAGGCGACAAAGCCTCCTCGGCGTTCAGTGTCGAAGAGCGAGTCCCGCTCGAGGACACGGACGTTGTAAACTATGCGAACTCTCTCTCCCTCTCGGACAAGGTGAGCAATCGGCAGGGAAAGCGCCCACTCCGAGAGGTACTCCGCAGTTTTTCCCCTGGACTCGCCGAACGAGCGAAGCAGGGGTTCGGAGTCCCGGTGAGAGAATGGTTCGTTTCGGCCCTAGCTCCCCGACTCGAGGGGGCGGTCACCCTGCTCGCCGGACAACACCTGGTCGACCCCGTCGCGCTCAGCCGGGCCGCCCCGAGGCTGGCCACGCGCATGGCCACGGAGGGGGAATCGCGCCTCGCGTGGTACCTTGTTGTGGTCGCCCAAATGCTCCGAAGGTACGGTTACGCCGGGTAACTGACTCCGGGGCCCAAGGAACGCTTCCGGGCCCCCCAGGGAACGGATAAATACATATTCCCCAAACATGTCGCCGCCTGTCCGGGGCGCAGTTTGGGGGGTTTCGGGCCCCCTCATGGTGAGGGACAGGCATTCCACCGTCTGCGTGCGGTCACGCCGAACTTAATCGCGAAGTATAACTCGAAATCGCCCTGCCGAATTCCTTTCTTTGGCCCGTTACCAGTCCAATCGACGTATCTGACGCCGGAATCCGGCGGACCGTTGCGAGACGGTTCGCGCAGGGAGCCATGAGAGCATGAAATCGAACCTTCGACCAAGCGCAGCCCCGAAGAGAGTGAATTGGATCACCGTGTCCATCCTCGTCGTCTCGATGCTCGTGAGCGTGTTCACTTTTGGTGCCTCGATGCCGTTCTTTCCTCAAACCCAACCACACCGAACCCCTGTCGCCCCGTCGATCCTTTCTCACGTCAAATTTTCGGTGCTCGTCACTACCCCGGTCGCTTCCCCAAGTTTCACGTCGCACAAGGGCGATGCGATCCTCCTCTTTTTTACGATCTTCGGAAAAAACACTGTCAAGACAGTCACCGATTCGGTCGGCGACACGTTCAGCCAACTCGTCTACACCTTCCAATTCACTTCCAACTGGGGAAATGACGGGACTGCCATCTGGGCCGCCTACAACGTGAGCGGCGGAGCGTCGGTCGCTGTAACTGCCACGCTGCAAGGGCCGAGCCCCCAGAGTAACGCTATCGGGGTTGTGGATGTGAGCGGCGTCGCTGCCTCTCCCCTTGACCACCTAGCCGTCCAGTCGAACAGCACCGGACTGGGAAGCGGGTCCACGGCCCAGCAGTCGAAGAACTTCAGCAACCGTGTCCTTGCCAACAATACCGACCTCGTCCTATCGGCCGTGGCGGCCCGGAACTATGACCTGTGGAGCGCCGCGGGCGTGGACACACTGATCGACAACATGGTGGCGCCGGTCAAAGGCACCTACATGACAATGGCCGACTTCCAATTCAAGTCGACATCGACCGCTAATGTCTGGATGAACGGTACGTCCAATCGCAGCGCTGCGTGGATCGCGGACAGCCTCAGTTTGAAGTCGGCACCTTTGCCCCCTCCACCGAAGTACTCGATTACGTTCAGCGAGTCGGGTCTGCCCTCGGGACTCCAATGGAACGTTACGCTGACCTCCCTCGGGGTCCAGCAGACCGCGACCTCCCCGGCCTCGATCGTCTTCTCTGAAATGAACGGGAGTTATGCATTCGTTGTCAAAACGCCGTCCGGCTGGACCCCCACTCCGGGAGCAGCCAACGTCACCGTGAATGGGGGACCCTTGACCCAACCCATCGCGTTCAGCCAGCCCAAGTTTGCCGTCACCTTCATCGAAACCGGTTTGGATGCTGGTACGACCTGGTCAATCACTCTCAACGGAACGCAGAATTCGACAGCTGCGCCCGGTTCGAACGTGTTCGCGGAGCCGAACGGAACATTCTCGTTCACGGTAGGCTCCGTTCCGGGATACAGTGTGTTCCCGGCGAGTGGGGCCGCCTCGGTTTCCGGTCAACCGCAGACCGTTTCGATCGGTTTCACCAAGGTTCCCATGAGCTATAACGTGACTTTCACCGAGACGGGACTCCCAGGAACAACCTCTTGGTCGGTGACCCTGAACGGAAGTAAGAGCACCAACACCGCGCCGAACTCGATCCTCTTCTCGGAGCCGAACGGAACGTTCGCCTACTCAGTGACGAGCCCGATACTGGGATACAATGCGACTCCGATCTCGGGGAACGTACCCGTCAATGGCTCGCCGGTGATCGTACCCATAGTCTACCGGCTGCCGAGCAGCTACAACGTCACGTTCACTGAGACCGGATTGGCTAGTGGAAGCTGGACCGTTACCCTTGGTGCCCGGACCCTCACGGCCTCCGTACCCAACTCGATCATCTTCTCCGTGCTGAACGGAAACTACTGCTTCAGCGTCACGCCCGTCCCAACGTACAATGCGACACCCGCCGCTGGCTGCATCCCGGTAAGCGGGGGGCCGGCTTCTCAGCCGGTCGCGTTCAAACAGGCCCCCACCTATGTGGTCTCCTTCAATGAGACCGGACTTACCTCCGGGGTCACCTGGTCGGTGACGCTAGGGGTGGCCACCCTCTCGAACAATTCGCCTGGCCCGATCAATTTCGTCCGGCCGAACGGCAGCTACGGGTTCACAGTGGCCAACGTTCCCGGGTACCTAGTGAACAGCTCTTCAGGATTGGTGGTCGTGAATGGCTCCCCGGTGACTCGGCCCATCTCGTTCACGAAGATCCAACCGTCCTTCTTCCTTAACTTCACAGAGACATCGTTGCCCTCGAGCCTCCGCTGGGCGGTGACGGTGGGCGGGACAACTCGATCCGCGCTTGCCCCCGGAAGCATCTCCTTCACGGAGATCAACGGGACCTACAACTACTCGGTAACCGGACTGCCTCCTGGATATGCGGCCAGCCCATCCCCGGGGACTGCCAAGGTCAACGGGACCAATGTTACCGTCGCCATCACTTTCTATCAAGCGTACCGGGCCGGCAATCCCGGTAACTCAACCAATGCGTTCATTCAACACGTCGTCGTGATCGTCATGGAGAACATCGAGCTCTCCACATTGAATGGGAACGGATGGTCTAAGGCTCCATACCAAGGATATCTCGCGAAGACCTACGGTTTCGCGAGCAACTTCTACGGGGCCTGCCACAGCTCGCTCCCCCAGTACATCGCGATGACGGCCGGCACGGCAGTTGGCTGCACGGCAGTGAGTTCGCGGGCGGCCCATCTCAACAACATCGGCGACCTCCTGGAGAACGCGAGCTTCTCCTGGGGAGCCTACTTCGAGTCGATGCCCAGCGCCTGTTACAAGGGCAACTACGGGGCGTACCCTCTCTATACGAACACTCACAACCCGTTCATCTACTACAATGACATCGGGCTCAACGCCTCCCGGTGCAACTCGCACGTCGTGAACAGCGCCGTGTTCAACGCGAGCCTGGCGAATGGGTCGCTGCCGAATTTCGCGTACTACGTCCCCAACAACGTGGACGACTGCCACGGGAACCAAACGAACTTTGTGCCCATACCAAGCTGTGACGGATGGCTCCGGAACTTCCTGAGTCCCATCGAGAACCACACTGGAAACTATAGCAGTCCGCAGGCAAGAAGCGTGGTAAACCACACCGCGTTCTTTGTCCTGTACGACGAGGGCACGACGGGGGCCGGCTACTCCATTCCAGGGTACGCTACCAAGGCTTGCACGCTGAACGGCACAAACAGCTCGAGTCGGAACTACACCGTCTGCGGCGGGCACACCTACCTTGTCGTGGTGAGTCCGTACTCGCTGGGTCAGGTTTGGTCTGCGAACTCCGCCACCTTCAGCCTGTTGTCAACCGTGGAGTGGCTTTTCTCCCTCGACAACTGCGGGAATCCAGAGTCTTCGGACGGTACTCAGAACTTCCCTGCCATGACGAGCTTGTTCTCGTTCGGGTGGAACGGGTACCAGAACCAAGGACCGTAAGGAGCGTTCCGTCCGACCTCTGTGGTGCTCCCTGCGGGCGACGTCGGACCTGATTCCATGGCCCGCGACTCCGGACGGCGTTCTCCGAGACTTGGTGGCCGATGGGGCCGTGGCCCGAGGCGCAACTCTAAGGCGAGTGCCGCCTCCGATCTCGCCTTCCGAAGAGGAGGCGAGCCGACTGTCGGGGTCGCCGGACTTGGTTACATGGGGCTCACCACCGCCCTCGCGTTCGCTCATCAGGGTGTCCATGTGGTGGGTTATGATATCCGGTCAGACCTCTTGGGGCAGCTTCGGCAGGGTCGCTCGCCAGTCTTCGAACGCGGGCTCGCCGGGCTGCTCCGCCGCGAGCGACGTTCCGGACGCTTCGGGACCGTGGACAGCTGGGAGGCGCTCGCGGCGAAAACGCAAGTGATCTTCCTCTGCCTCCCCACTCCCCGGGGGAGCGGGGGTAGGATCGACCTCGGACCCATGCTGCGAGGCGCGTCAGAGCTCGGTCGGGCTCTCCGTACAGCCCGGGGGTATCGCCTCGTCGTCGTAAAGAGCACCGTCGTTCCAGGGACCTCAGAGGACGTGCTCCGCCCCGCGCTTGAGAAGGCATCCCACCGCGACTCCGGGACATTGGACGTCGCGGCCAACCCCGAGTTCCTGGCGGAAGGCAGCATGGTGCGCGATGCGGTCGCGCCCGAACGGGTCGTGATCGGCGTCAACTCGGCCCGGGCCGAGCAATGGCTCCGAAGAATCTATCGCAATTTCGGCGCGCCGATCGTAGTGCTATCCCCGAGCGGGGCGGAGCTCGTGAAGTACTCAGCCAATGCGTTCCTCGCGCTGAAGGTGGGGTTCGCGAACGAAATGTCGCGTCTGGCGGAGATGCTGGGGGTCAACGTGGACCACGCGATGGACGCCGTCGGGCTCGACTCCCGCATCGGGGGGAGGTTCCTCTCGGCCGGGCCCGGGTTCGGAGGGAGTTGCTTCGAGAAGGACGTACGGGCCCTCCTCGCGCGGGGCCGTGAGCTGGGCGTAGACCTCCGGTTGATCCGGGCGGTCCTCGCGGCCAATGACGACCAGACCGCACATGCCACCGATCTCATCCGCCAGGCCGTATCGGATCTCAATGGCAAGACCGTCGCCGTGCTCGGGCTCTCCTTCAAGGCGGGAACGGATGATGTCCGGGAGTCGCGGGCCTTCCCCATCGTCCGGGAGCTGGCCGCGGAGGGAGCCAAGGTGCGTCTCCACGACCCCGTCGCACTCGAGAACTTCCGCAAGGCATGGACCTCCGACCCTCAGCGGCAGGGATTGCCCGTCTCTTTCTGCCGGACCGTCGAGGAAGCCCTTCAGCGCGCGGACGCCGCGGTCCTTCAAGCGGCATGGCCCAAGTACGTCCGCTGGCCCCCGAGGTGGTCTAGACTAATGCGGACCCCCCTAGTGGTGGACCTCCGGCGCGCGCTCGACCCCTCCGTGCGACGCCGAGCCGGTCTACGGTGGGTGGGGCTCGGAGTCGGGACTCCTGCCCGCGCTCGCCGAGGGTACGTTCGAGGAAGTGTGAGAACCTCCTCCGCCGCAAGAAATTCTTCGTCCGGGGCTTCGGGGAGGGTCCGGACGTGAAGGTGGTCATTCCCGCCGCGGGGCTCGGGACTCGATTCCTCCCCGCGACGAAGAGCATGCCCAAGGAGATGCTCCCGGTGCTGAACCGGCCGGTCATCCAGTACGTGGTCGAGGAAGCCGTGGCCGCCGGCGCGGACGATATCACCATCATCACCGGCCGCTCCAAGAGGGCTCTCGAAGATCATTTCGACCGGAACCCCGAACTGGCCGGGTCCGCCGAACTGCCCGCTTTGCGGCAGCTCGACGAGCTTTCGGAGAAGGCGCAGATCCACTTCGTGCGCCAACGGTCCCCGCGCGGCCTCGCCGACGCCCTCCTGTCCGCAGAGAAACACATCGGATCCCACTCCTTTGGGGTTCTGCTGGGCGATTCTATCCACCTGTGCGACCCCCCCCTGCTCCGACAGCTCCAGGAGGTCTTCGAGAAGATGGGCGGACGGTCGTCCATCTTGGCTCTGGAAGTGGTCCCAGACCAGAAAGTCTCGAGCTACGGGATCGCCGCCGGCCCCGAGGTGGCGGAACGGACGATCGATGTCCAACGGCTGGTGGAGAAACCCCGACTCGAGGAGGCGCCCGCCCGGACGGCCATCACGGGGGCTTACTATCTCACGCCGACGGTTTTCGACGCCATCCGCGAAACCCCCCCCGACCACCGCGGGGAGATCCAGCTCACCGACGCGTTGGTGCACCTCATGGCTCGGGAGAAAATCTACGGCCTCGTCTTTCGAGGCCGGCGCTACGATACCGGCACCCCGGAGCTCTGGCTGGAGGCGAACGTCCGATTCGCCCTCGCAGACCCGAAGTACCGCGACCGCCTCCGCGAGGTAATCGGAGATGCCTCAACCCCCCCGTAACCCGGTAAGCTCCTCCCACCAGGGAGCCGCCGCCCGAACCTCCGCTCGGAATGCTACCCCCGGCCGGACCCCCCCACGCGGAGGTCAGGGGGACTCACCCCCTGGAGTCGAAATCGACGGGCAAAGCGACTGTGGCCACTAGGCAGGCCGCTTGGTCACCTTCGGGGCCGACCGTTCAGCTCGCGCTCAGACGCTCCGGAACGGAGTCGGTGGAAACGAACGTCGGCGCCTTTATGGCCCGGTAGACACTCGCGGGGCCGTGCCGGGACCGCCCCAGAGCCGGGCTTCGCCTCGCGCTCCCTCTGAGATCCGCTCCGTTCGAGCGGGGACGCCGCCCCCACGGGCGCCGCCCCCTCCGCCTCGATCCAGCCCGAGCTCAGTCCCCGGGCCTTCCCCAGTTCCGCGGTCCCCAGTCCGTTCAACCCAGCCCGGGCCCGTCCCGCGCCGCCCTACGTTGCCTGCACCCGCGCGGGCCAACCCTCGTCCCTCTCCTGCCGTCCGCCCCGTAAACTCCGGCGCCCCGCGCCGTTCTTCGTACAAGCCCGGGCCGGAGCGATACCTCGCACTCTTCGCAGTCAGCGCGGCGGTCCTCCTTCTGTGGATGGTGGTTGCGACGAACTTTCCCCAAGGCGGGACCGCGTCCTCGTCTTCCTCGCTGAACCGGGGGGTAAGCACGCACTCGAAGAGCTTGCTGAGCACATCGAAGGGGAGTATCGGCCCGGGCACGCAAAACGCCGCAGCGATCCCCTTCGTCCTGCCCGCGAACCTAACCGCCGCCTGGGTCAATGGGTCCGTTACAGTGACCACATGCACCCCCTATGGGAACTGCCTGGCGTACGCCGCGGTCTTCACGACCAGCGGCTGGCACGCGTATCTCGCGGGAGGGGCAGTGACACCGATTTGGTGCTTCAAGCACTCTGATTCCGCGTGGTGCGAACCCGAGCAGCGGATCTCGGTTCTTTCGCCGAATTTGGCGGCGTACGCCGGCCAGACGCTCGTGCTCTGCCTGTGGGGCGGGTCCTTGGGTGACCCCCAACAGTATTCGGCCGCCGTGAACATCGTCTGGAATGCGCCGTAATGGCCTCCGATCCGGCGACGACTCACCACCGATGATCCATCGTACCGGCCCTCGCTCGGCCCAAACCCTATCCTGAGAATCCCGTTCGGTCCCGCATGCCCTCCGAGCGGACCCGGCGGGATCTGAGACTCCTCGAGGCGATCCGCGTTGCCGTCGCGGCGCACGAGGGGACTCTCCGCAAAGACGGACGTACACCGTACATCGTTCACCCGGTGGCCGTCCTGCGTCTCCTGTCGAGCGAGCTCGGGGTGGAGGACCCCGACATCTTGTGCGCCGCGGTGCTCCACGATGTCCTGGAGGATACGGAGTACCCGGAGGCCGCCCTCCGGCGCAAATTCGGGAATTCCACGGGAGAGCTTGTACGGGAGCTGACGGTCCCGGCGGAGCTCCATGGTCCGTCCGTCCCGGATCGCAAGAAGACCGGGCACCTGGTCCGCGAAATCGGTCGCATGTCCTGGCCAGCCGTCCTCGTCAAGCTATGCGACCGCTGGGACAACCTCCGCGACGCGGCGAACGCCGCGTGGAGTGACGAGAAGCGGCGGAGCTACGCGGAGCAGACCCGACAGATCCTCCTGGCCTTCGACGCCCGCTGGCGCTCGAGTCCTCCGCCCGCGCGCCTCCGCGCACTTCTGAAGGCGGCCCGAGGAGGATTGGGGGCCCAGCTTCTTGGAGGAAGGAACCCCACGAGGAGCCCTCTGCGCGGTACGGGGGCGAATCCGACGCGCTCGGGGGGTGTTGGGCCGCGCGGGCGGGCCGCTAGGGAGCGTTTGGTTGTCCGATCAACCGGGCGGCCCGATTGAGTTCGATCTGCGCCTGTCCATATCGCGCGAAGCGGAGCAGGTCGATGGCTCGCTCGACGTGGTACGTCCCACTCTCCAATCGATTGCTCGATGGGGGTACATCCCGAAGCTTACTGAGGAGATCGTTGATCATGCCCCGGATCTCCCGCTCGACGTGGGCCGCCGCGAGCGGCGCGACGGGTCCCTCCGGGTCGGGGACGTTCGGACCCAGGTACTGCTCCACCAGGTCGTCAATCGGCGCCTTGGAGACGGGCGGGTCAGCGGGGACCGGGGCGCTCGGTCGGCTCGTGGTCGCGGTGGGGACGGTCGAGTAAGCGGGGGGCGCCGCCGACCGCGGAGGGACGGGAAGAGCGGACCGCGCGGGCGGATCTTCCAGCGGAGCTTCAGCGGCCTGAGGGGGGAGAGCGTACGCCCCGGAGATCGAGGTGGTTCGGTCCTCCGTCCGGAAATCGAACACGAAGCTTTGGGGCCCGTCGGGAATGTAGAACAGTGGCTGGTCGGAACTCCGGGTCCCGTCGTCGAGTCGGAGGATCGGCCGGCCCATGAAGTCGGAGGCTTTGACGAGGTCCTCCCAGCGGCTCACCTCGATCCAGCGGGGTCCCGGTGGCGCGGTCCGGGTCAGGAGGATCGCCTCCGTGCGTTGGCCAATGATCTCGTCGACGGCCGGTCGCGAATTCGCTCTCCGCGAACCCGGCGGCTCGACGAGGGCGAGAACAACACTCAGCAACCCGGTATCGGCGGCCAGCCGACGGAGCCTCCCTAGGGTCTGCAACGGCACGACGATCTTGGGCTCCCGGTCCCCCTCGGCCCGGACGGGGGGCTTCCCCGAGGAACCTGCTTGGAGATGAATCTATCCCGAGGGCGCTATACGGCACGTCCCTCCGTGCCCGCAGATGGATGTCGTGACGCGCCTCCGCGCCCCGGGGACCGTAACCCTCGGAGCGGGAGCGGGGCTACGTTACCCACTTGGGTTACGCGCCGTCCGGAGGTTTTCTGTCGGAGAATCGGGTTTCGCGACGCCCCCACTCCCCTCCAATGGAGGGCTCTCGGCTCCTCGTGCCGGACGAAGGGTTCCGTGCCTCCGGTCCACATACTGATGATAAAGCCCCAGCTGAATCCGCAAAGGTTCAAATACAACTGGACGCCGTAAAACCCCGTAATTGTGCCGGCCCCGCGCGAACATCGCGCGAAGCCGGGCGGGGGGTTCATAGGTCATGTCTCAGGTCTCGCCTTCGAGGGAGAAAGGCAGTCGTCCGACCTCTGCTCCGCTCCGATGGGTCCGGTCGGTGCTCCTGCTGGCAGTGGTGCTGTCGCTGGCAGGGACGGTCGTGCCGGGGTTGGGATCGTTTTCGGTCCATGCTGCTGGTCCTCCTCAAGGGACCGTGTCGGTGGCGAGCCAGTCGTTCGCCACGCCCATCCGTCACGTGATCATGGTTCTGTTGGAGAACGAGAACAAGGGGACGGTGCTGTCGCAGGGGCCGTTCGAGAAGCACCTGGCGCAGACGTACGCCTTCGCGACCAACTACTACGCGGTCTGTCACCCGTCGGCGGGGAACTACCTGGCGCTGACGTCGGGGAAGCCGTGGCAGTGCGGGTCGGACGCCTACAACACGTATACGAGCGCGAACATCGGGGACCTGACGCAGCAGGCCGGACTGACCTGGGGCGCGTATGACGAGAGCATGCCGACGCCGTGCGACACGGGCAACTCGGGGAACTACGCGGTGCGGCACAACCCGCTGGTCTACTACACGGACATCGTGACGAACACGAGCCTGTGCAACTCGCATGTCGTGGACTTCACGGCGTGGAACTCGGCGGTGAGCAACAACACGGTGCCGAACTTCGCGTTCGTGACGCCGAACGTGCTCAACGACGGGCACAACACGAACGTCTCGTATGCGGACAATTGGCTCAAGGGGTGGCTGTCGCCGCTGCTCAACGACACGTTCTACCAGAGCTCGGTGTTCTTCATCCTCTACGACGAGGGGTCGGGGAGCAGTTCGGGGTACAACGGGACGTCGGGCGGGAACGTCTACTTCTCGGCGGTCAGCCCGTATGTGAAGGCGGGCTACACATACACTCAGAACACGTCGCACTACAATCTGCTCGCGACGACGGAGTGGCTCCTGGGGACGGGGAACGCGGGGCACAACGACAACTCGAGCCAGTTCCCGGCGATGAAATCGATGTTCACGACGTCGACGACCGCGCAGTATGCGCTGACCGGGACGGTGACGGCGGCGAGCACCGGAAGTCCGATCTCGGGGGCGACGGTGTCGGTGGCGGGCGGTCCCTCAACGACGACGTCGGCGAGCGGCGGCTATACGCTAAACCTGGCGAACGGAACGTACACGGTCACGGCCTCCGTGGCGGGCTACGTCGCCTCCTCCGCGTCGGTGACGGTGGCGGGAAGTAGCGTCACCCAGAGCTTCGCGCTAAACCTCTTCCTGCTCACCGTGAGCGGCCGGGTGACGAATGCCTCGAGCGGGACGGGGATCGTCGGGGCCACGGTGTCGGTGTCGGGAGGTTCCACGACGACGACGGGCTCGGGCGGGAATTACGCGCTGAACCTGGTCAACGGAACGTACTCGGTGACGGCGTCGGCGACGGGATACCACCCGAGCTCCGCCTCCCTGACCGTCGCCGGACAACCGAAAACGCTCAACTTCGCGCTCAGTCCGCTCGGAGCGACGACCTACACCCTTTCGGGAACCGTCACGTATGCTTCCAATGGCTCGGCGGTCGGCGGAGCCCAGGTCACGCTCATCCCTGGGTCGACCGTCTCGTCGGGGTCCAACGGGAAGTACTCGTTCTCGGCGACGAACGGAAGCTACACCCTCAGAGTCACCAAGGCCGGATACGTCGCCCAATCCGTCGGAGTGACGATCTCAGGAGGCAGTGTCGTACGAAACTTCGCGCTAAGCCCCTTCCTCTACTCGCTGAGGGGGACGGTGACGAACGCCTCGAACGGCGCGGCGGTATCCGGTGCTACTGTGACCGTTTCCGGGGGTCCATCCACCGCGACCAACTCCTCAGGAGGCTACTCACTGACCCTCTCCAACGGAACGTACTCCGTCACTGCCTCCGCGGCCAAGTACCAGCCCAAGGCCGCCTCGGTGACGATTTCGGGCGCCTCGGCGAGCCAGAGTTTCGCCCTCACCCCGATCCCACCGGGAACGTACTCGGTGTCTGGCACTGTAACGTACGCCTCGAGCGGCGCCGCGGTGAACGGCGCGACGGTGACGGTGACGCCCGGGTCTTCGGTGACGACCGGGGCCACGGGGGGGTACTCCTTCTCGCTCGTGAACGGGAGCTACACGCTCCAGGTCACCAAGGCCGGATACGTTGCCCAGTCGACTGGAGTGACGGTCGGTGGCCAGAACGTCGTCCACAACTTCGCCCTCAGTCCATTCCTGTACACGCTGACGGGTGTGGTGACGAACGCCTCGAACGGCGCGGCGATCTCGGGCGCGACCGTTTCTGTCTCCGGCGGTCCGCAGGCCACGACGACCGCCTCGGGAACATATTCACTCAGCCTCGGCAACGGAACGTACTCCGTTACCGCCTCCGTCCCCCGGTACACCGCCGCGACCGCCTCGGTGACGATCGCAGGCGGCCCAGGTAGCCACAACTTCGCGCTCACGCCGGTCCCGCCGGGGATGTACACTCTGTCCGGGACCGTGTCGTCCGCTTCGAACGGCACACCTATTTCGGGGGCCCTCGTGACGCTCTCCCCGGGCTCCTCGGTCACGACGGGGGCCGGAGGGGGATATACCTTCTCGGCGGTGAATGGCAGCTACACGCTCAAAGTAAGCAAGCCCGGCTTCGCGGCGCAGTCGGTTCAAGAGACCATCGCGGGGAGTAACGTCGTTCGCGACTTCTCTCTCAGCCCGTTCCAGTACGTGCTGTCCGGCACCGTGACCAACTCGTCCAGCGGCGCGCCGGTCTCCGGAGCGCACGTGGCGGTCTCCGGCGGGCCGTCGGCGACGACAGGAACGGGCGGGGGGTACTCTCTCAGTCTAGCGAACGGCACGTTTTCCCTCAGTGTCTCCGCCGCCGGCTACCAGACCGCGTCCGCGGCAGTCAAGGTCGCGGGAGCGGCCGTGACCCACAATTTTGCCCTGCTCCCCAGCGGACCGGCCAACTACACCATCTCGGGAACGGTCGTGGATGGCGACAGCCTCGCTCCGATCTTCGGCGCCCACGTGACTCTCAACGGCGGGAGTCCGGTCGTCACCGCCCAGAATGGCACCTACTCCTTTACCGTACGGAGCGGGACGTATGACCTGAAGGCCTCGAAGGCCGGCTTCCATTCGCGGAGCGCTCACCTCACCGTGACCGGTGCCAATCTCGTCCATGATTTCCCCCTCGACTCGTACAAGTACTTGCTCGGGGGCACCGTCCTCTCTCCTCCGGAAAACATCCCGCTGCTGGGAGGCAACGTGAGTGTGGCGGGCTCGGGATGGCAGGACACGAATGTCTCCGGCATGTATGCGTTCCAGCTCGCGAACGGGACGTACCTCCTGACCATCCGGGCCGCCTACCTCGTGACCTTCACCACGCACGTGACGATCGACGGAGCGCCGGTGAGCCAGAACGTCACCATGCTAGCCGCGACGACCCCGGGTTCGGGCGGAGGGGGCGGCCCTATCTTTAGTTTCCCGAAGTTGCTCACTTTCCTCACCGGCCAGAACCTGATCCTGATCGTGTCGGTCGCGCTGGGCTCCGTCCTTGGGGTCACGGTCGGCCGCGCGATTGCGCTGAGACGGGGCCAGCCGTCCCGCCCCGACTCCTTCGCCCAGCGGGCCGTGCCCACCCGTCGACTCCACTGAGGATGCCCCGGGCGCGTCGCCCGAAGTCGGATTCTAAACCTGAGCAGGCGAAGACCTCATCGAGTCTGCCTTCGGGCAACTACCCCAGAGATCACGGCCTGGTTGTGGGGACCCTACTGGCCGGACCCTCGCTCGGTCGAGTCGGCCGCCAACCCACTCCCCTTCTCGGGGCGATCTCCTGCCTCGCGAGGGACCCGCGCCGGGCCCGGGACCGGCCGTTGGACATGGGGCAGGGGGCGCCCGCCCGAATGGCTTGCCCCCGAAGCCGGCGGGCGCTAGTCGGGGCGCCTCTTCTCGTGGGGGAGTCGCCCCGCGCAGGCTGTCCCTCGCGCCCGGCCGAGAGCGTACCTCCTCTACTCCAACCACAGGGCGTCAGGGAGGCCCCGAAAATGGGGATCCCCGGTCAGAACGCGGGATCCTGTTCTCCGAGCCGTGGCTAGGACGAGACCATCCCCCAGGCCCGGGACCGGGAGATGTTGCGCGCGGGCCCTCCCGCGGAGTTCGATCGTTGCGCGCGCCGCGCCGATCGCGAGCTCGGGGTCGATCGGCACGATGTTCGACGATTCGCCCATTCCGCGGAGCTCTCGCCGGACGCTGCGCTCGTCGAGGCCCTCGCGGAGGCACCAATGCGCCACCTCCGCGAGGACGATGGCCGGGGTCCAACACGCGTCCGCCTGCCCCAGGAGGCGTCGGGATTCCGTCCCCCGGCGGCTTCCCCGGATCATCTCGACCCAAGCGAAGGAGTCAATCGTGAGACTCAAACCGACCCTCCTCGGTGAAGGAGGAGACAATCCCCTTCCCGCTCCCCAGCATCCAGTCCAGGGCTCGGGCCCGCCGTTCCCGGACTAGCTGGCGGATCGTCTCGTCCGCGCTCCGGGTGTGAAAGAGCTCCCGAAGGCGTTCGAGCTCACCGAGCGTCTCCCGCGAAACCCGCACCGACGTCTCCGCCGAGGCCATGAGACGTTTGCATGCAAGCATGCAACTTAATGCTTCCGCCGGCGATGAACGGTGTCGGCCCGCCCCCCGACACGGCGCGCCAGCGGAGGACCCGTGGGGGGTAGCCGCCGGTCGCTACCCGACGGGATTCGGGTGTCCCAGGTCCTCGAGTATGACGTGGGCTGCGTTGTGGCCCGGAGCGCCCTTGACGCCGCCCCCGGGATGCGTGCCGGCGCCGCAGAGGTACAGCCCGTCCACCGGCGTGCGGTAGTGGGCCCATCCCAGGAGGGGCCGGAACGAGAGCATCTGATTGAGGGACTGGTCGAGGTGAGTGACGTTTCCCTCGGTGAAGCCGATGAGGTTCTCCAGGTCGAGGGGGCTGAGCGCCTCCATCTGGAGGATCCGGCGCCCCGTACCGGGCGCATAACTCTCGAGCACGTTGAGCGCGTTCTCGACGGCCTTCTCCTTGAGGTCGACCCAGTTCCCGCTGGCCAGGACATACGGATTGTACTTCGCGATGATACTGAGCGTGTGAACTCCCTTGGGCGCCATCGTCGCGTCCCAGGCGGTCTGGCAAAAGATGTTGAGGGGTGGTTGCTCGGGAAGCCGACCCCATCTGGCCGCGTCGTAGGCCTGTTGAATGTAATCCAGGGAAGGCCCCACGTCCGTGAGGGCTTGATGCTGCGGGCCGATCGTTTGACCCGGGAGGGCCCTGAAATCGAGGGGTCCCTGCATCGCGAGGTTGATCTTGAGGGAGGTTCCGAAGGCGCGCAGCTTCGAGACGCGATGCGTGAAGTCGCCGTCGAGGGTACCCGGTTCGAGTAGGTCCAGGAAGGTTCGCTTGGGGTCGGCGTTCGAGACCACGACGGGTGCCAAGACCTGGGTGCCGTCGGAAAGTTCCACGCCGGTCGCGTGGTTCTTGGAGACCACGATCCGTCGCACCGCAGCGTTCGTGCGGAGCGTGCCCCCGCGGGTCCCGAACGACGCGGCGAGGGCCTGAGAAACCGCCCCGGTACCGCCGACGGCATAGTGGTACCCGCGCTTGCCCAGCGCCATGGCCAGGATGTACGACGTGCCGATCGTGTCCGGGCCCATGCTCGTGTTGAGCACCCCGTTCATCGCGAAGGCGCCCTGCACCTCCTCCGACTCGAACGTTTCCCGGAGGAGATCGGCACAGCTGGTGAGGAGGATCTGCCGCGCCACCTCTTCGAATTGCGTGCCGTCGAAGTAGGCAAGGAGATCGTTCAGCTCTGGCGGGGGGCTCAGGAGGAGCGGTTCGACCGTCTCAGCGAACTGGCGGAGGAACCCGGAGAACTTGGGGAACGCGGCCGCATCCTTCGGGGAGAACCGGGCCAGCTCCTTCTGACATCGTTCGTCCGAGAGGAACGTGAACAGGTGGCGGCCGCTTGGGAACGGCGCGAAATTCTGCGGGTCCACGGGGTGCAGCTCGAGGCCGTGGCGGACCAACTCCAGGTCCGTGACGATCTTGTCGATCAGGCCGGGAACGTAGCTGGCGCGCGAGACTCGGATGCCGGGCCACAGCTCTTCGGTGACCGCGGCACCGCCAGGGAGGGCCCGGCGTTCCAGTACGCAGACCCTGAGTCCCGCCTTCGCCAGGTAGGCGCCGCAGGTGAGACCATTGTGGCCCGCGCCGAGGATCACCACGTCGAAATCGGCCACGGCGGGGGCCGGGACTACGGTTCGGGGGATAGGAGTTTCGAAACGGAGCCGCGGTAGCCCAGACCTGGATGGACGCACAGGTTTCGCGGGAGGAGATCCTCAGCGGTGGCCGACGACCAGAACGCATTCGGCGGGGATCGTGATGCCCTCGGGTCCCTTCCACGCTTGGAGATTCTTCCGGGTCTCGAGAAGGACTTCGCGTTGCACCTCCGGCGGCTCTTCTGAAAGGGAGTGTCCGATCGGTGTCGCCTTCAGGATCGATTGGAGGTATCGGTCCTCGTTCTCGAAGCGCATCGAGTGGCGAACCCGGGTCTCCTGGCAATCCCGGAATCCGGCCTGCTCGAGGAAAGCGACCATTTCCCCGGGACCTCCGGTCTCGTAGGGGGTGGGGAGGTAGCCGGTCTCGTCGGGTTCCGCGTGGACCAGCATCGGTCCCACGATCGCGTGCAGGGCCGGAACCTGGTCTCCGGTGCTCCAGACCGAGACGGCGATTCGGCCCTTCGGGGAGAGGACCCTCCGTGCCTCCTGGGCCGCCTTTTCGGGGTCGGTGAAGATCTGAAACCCGAAACTACTGATGATGGCGTCGAAGGTCCCGTCAGGGAACTCCAGCTTCGAGCAGTCCATGACCCGGAAGTCGGCGTTGGGAACGGATTGGGCCGTGGTGATCCGCCGGGCGATCTCGATCATCTTCTCCGATAGGTCGATGCCGGTGACGTGTCCGGTCGGTCCGACCCGTGCGGCGATGGTCAACGCGGGTTCTCCCGGGCCGGTGCCCATATCGAGAATGTTCTCTCCCGGGTCCGGGTGGAGACGAGCGACCAGGTCCGTCCGAAACGGATCGAGGTTGCGCATGAAGTCCAGGTAGGCTTCGGCGCTCTCGTTCCACGTGGTGCGGGTGTATTCCCGGTAGTACTCCTCGCTGTATTTCCACGGCATGATCGCGAGGGACCGAGACCCTCTGGGGACTATAATGACGTCCGAGGCCCGGCCAGTGGCCGCCGCTTTGGAGTCAGTCTCCCCCACGACCTCGCTCGGAGCGATCGGTTTTTACGGAGGCAGTATCGTCTCTCGCGTTATATATTAGGATTTACTAACATACATCTGGAAAACAAGTCATGAGGGTCCACGCGGCGCTTGAAGAGGTCTTTTCCACGCGCACCGGTCTTCGAGTACTCCGGATTCTTGTTTCGTTTCCTGACCAGGCGTGGACGGGACGCGAGCTAGCGGCCGCGGCCACCTCCTCTCCCCCCCAGACCCTGAAGGCCCTCAAACAACTCGAACGCATCGGGTTAGTGGGGCGGGTCACCGCGGGAAGAGCGCACGTGTGGCGCCTGACCAAGGAGCATGTCCTGTTGGGGCCGGTTCGATCGCTCTTTTCGTTCGAGGCGGGGCTGCCTGAGGTCTTCCTCCACGAACTTCGGTCCGCGCTGAAGCACTTGCCTCTTCGACGGGCGGCCCTGTTCGGTTCGTTCGCCCGGAGGACCGAGAGCAGCGATAGTGACGTCGACCTGTACCTCGAACTCAACGACTCGGCGACGGAGGAGGTGGTCCAGGCCGCCCTGAGCCCCCTCGTCGTGACGTTCATCCGCCGGTACGGGGTCGTCCTCTCTCCGATTCTGTACTCGACCCGAACTGCACGAGAGCCCCCGAATCCGGCCCTGATGAAGTCGATCGAACAAGAAGGGGTTCAGCTGCTCGGGAAGGTCGGATGAGCCGGGACCGAGTCTCTTCCCTTCCCAAGAGCACGGCAGCGGTGTACCTGCGGAAGGCGTCCGATTTCGCGCGGAGCATGGAAGCCGCCGTGTCCGACCGGAACTTCGATGCCGCTGGATTGGCCGGCATTCATGCGGTGATCTCCGCCTGCGATGCCCTGACCGTGACCCGCCTCGGGTTACGGTCGACCGCCCAGGATCACTCCGAAGTGTTGAAGCTACTGGTCCGATGCAACGTCCCAACCGGCCTGCTCACCCAAGTTCGGGCGACGCTGGCCGTGAAAAACCGAGTGGAGTACGAAGCCCGACAGCTGTCCGAGGAGGAAGCCTACCGTTTGCGCATTCAGGTCCGGCGCGTGCTGGAATTCGTTGAGAAAGCGGGGCGCTCAGGATAGTCGGAGCCGTCCCCGGCCGTGCCGCCAGCCGGAGCGTTCCGGTGGGCGCAGCGCAGCCAGCACCGGACGACGAGCGTACGGAACCGCAGCGGAACGCCGGAGATCCTCCGGGATGATGGTGTCGTCCGAGGGCCGGCCTCCGTGGATCGAGGTTCGGGCTCCTGAACGACCATCCCCGCGAGAGGAGGACGTGCCCGCCAACCTCTCCGAGCCTGCGGATGAATCCAAAGCCTAATCCGAGGGGGAATCGACGTTCGCCCGATAGAAGATGCGCCGCCTAGGAATCGTGCCTTTCCTCGCCCTCGTCAGCGTGCTGGCCCACTCGGACCGCCCTCGAGGGGAAGAGAAGACCATCGACGAGGTGATCCATCCCTGGGCGGTGTCTATCCTCGATACCCCGACGCCCCCCACCGGTCAGCGCCGGATCGACGTGAACCGGTGGGAGGACCTGCTCCGAGCCTCGGAGCTCCTCGGACGCCCCATCCTGCGATTGCGCGGCGGAGAGGGAGGGGAGGAGGGCACCTTGTTCTACGTGGCCGATGGCCCTCAAAGCTACGTGTTCGGATTCACGGCGGCCCCCGTGAACGTGGCCCGATCGGGCGCCTATGCCGCGCCCCTACCGGCGATGCCGGCACTGTTTCCCCCAGTAGAATCCCCGCTCTCGTTGGAGGCTTCCCCCCTACCCGCGATACCTCCACGGGCCACCGGCGCCGTCACACCACAGATCTTTCCCGCCCCACGCCCGGCTGATACTGTTGATACTCCCCTCGGACCAGAGGTCCCGGAGCCCACTACAGATGAGGAGCTACCTTCGGCGACCGTTGTCGAGCGGCGGATTCGCGAAATGATCCATGAGCTGCTGGCAGACTTCCGAGAGCTGCCCCCCTCCAGTGAGCACCTCGAGCGTGGGATGGAACACGTGCAACGGGCGATCGACATGTTGCATTTGGGACGGTACGGGGTCGCCCAGATCGAGTTGAACAAAGCCAGCCGTCTCCTCCGGCAGGATTCGAGCCCCTAGACCGGCGCCTCCAACGCGTGCGGGGCGGCCCGGTCCTCTGAGGGTTGGGGGGATCCGTGAACATCCCCCGCTCACCGGAGCGGGGAGGGAGGTTCACGCAAGCAATCCCCCCGGTGACGCACACCGAAGCGGGAACCTTGCTCAGGTTACCGCTTCTTTCCCTTCTTGGCCTTCTTCATCTTGTGGCGTCCGCCCGGCCGGCGGCCGGGTTATACTCCACTATAATGGTCCTCGTATTTCAGGATGGAGTTTGTGTCCCGGAATCTCATCGGGGGGAGAATCCCGGGCGAGGGACGCGCAAGTCTGCGAGGGAGAGATTGGAGGAATTCTGAGCGCCTAAGACCGCGGCCAGAACGCCATCGAACGTCCTCGGGGATGAGGCGGGCAGCTTCGGATAGGCGGCATTCAGTACATCCGTCTGCCAGGAGTCGATCCACTATTTGAGAACCCAAGAATCTGACCGCGCCGGCGACCAGTGCAGTTCGGCTTGTTGCGTCACTGGTCTAACGAACGCCCGCACGAGCTCGAGGAGAAAGACTCCAAGGGCGCCCAGAGGAATCTGCTTCCCCGCGTCGAAGCGGGACCGACGGGTGTCACTCCGCCCGCCGTGGGCGATTACCGATGAAAGACGTTTGTAAGCCGGCGGTCCCATCGGGGAGACGGTCAGTCGCGAGGGGGATGCTATCCGACGGAACTGCCTAGATTAGGTGCGGGTTTGGAGTTAGCAGATAGGGGGGACGAAGATGGCGGCCGGTCGGGCCACCGCCCTTGCGAGTGTACCGATGGGACGCTTGGACCCCGATGGTCCGTGGCGCGCGGATCGTCAACGCTCACCGAGCGAGTCTGAAGCGGTCCTGATCGTTCCGCGCGTGCGGGCAAACCCCGAGAGGATGCTCGTCTGCTCTCAGATGCCACACGTGGAGCGACTAGTCCACCTATACGTTAGTCATCGCGCCGAGGGGATCGCGCCAAGTACACGCGCCCAGCAGTCAGAAATGCTCCCCGTAAGGATCGAAACCTCACGACCGAGTCGTCCAAAAACAAAATGGCAGGGTGCCGGTCCCCCCACGGGGGCCGAAGGTCGGAGATGCAGCAGTTGATGAGTGGGGGCAAGGAACTGTCAGAGGAACTCGAGCTACGAATGCAAGCCTTAGAGAACGCGCTAGGGGAACGACTCGCTTCACTGGACCGTGATGCGAGGGCTCGCCGGGCCGCCCCGCTAGTGGTCGAAGCAGGAAGGGCGCTTAGGTCGGGAAGGTTCGCAGCGGCTCACCAGTTCTTGGAGCAGGCAAAATTCCTGATGGGGCACTGGACCCTCCGCCCCACGAACTACGACTGAGAGACCACGAGATCGAGGTAACTCGACATCTCACCGGTGACTCCGTCCTCCACGCTGAAATCGTCTCGTTCCGGCCAAAGATGTGATGCCTCTAGTCCGACCAGGACAATCGGGTTGAAAACACCGAAACATCCATGAATTGGGAGGCTGCTCGGGTTTTGGCGACCGGGGGGCCGTGTACCAGCCAAGACCGCGCGATGTTGACCGGGGACGAGAGGACTTACTAAGAGATCCAGGCACGAGAGACCTTCTCGAAGACGCCGAGGGGCGGGACCTTCGGACCGATCTGGGTATCCAGGATCTGCTTAGGGACCTCGGGCTCCGGGAGGCGTTCCGCTTGGGCGTCCAACCCAGCGAGCCGAAGCATTTCACGGCTCGCCCAGCTATTCCATCTTCCCGTTCGGGCGGGTTCGTCGAGTCGCGGGAGCGGAAGCGAATCCCGTAGAGTACGGCTGGGCGGCTCATTTAGCGGTTCTTGGGACCATTCGTCCCTGACGTGGTCCATCGAGTCAGGGCTTCCCCTCAGGGAGTCGGGCCCCCTCCGGAGGACAGAAAGGACTGAGCTTCCCTCTCGGTCGCGCAACCCCCCTGAGAACGGCATGACTGCGCCAACGATGTCGGCAGGCGCTCGGGGTTTGCCGGCAAAGTCGACTTTCGAAAACGATTCCTGCGCCGGCCGGACGAAGGCGGACCCCGAATCCTTTACCCAGCCGCCGTGATAGCCGCTTGGAGGACCCTAGTTTGAAAGTACTTCTTACTGGAGCCGGGGGTTTCCTGGGCTCCTGGATGGCCGGCTACCTGCAGTCCCAAGGAGTCGAAGTAATCGCCACGGGCCTCGCTGATGGCAAAGATGGGCGGCCGCCGGCCAGCGCCGGGCAGGTCGAACCGCTAGACGTGAGGGACCGAGCTCAGGTCAACCGGGTTATCGAGATTCACCATCCCGACGTCGTCTATCACTTCGCCGGTCAGGCCTTCCTGGTCCCCTCCTGGGAGGATCCGGCGGGCACTATGACGACGAACCTGTTCGGAACGCTCAATCTGCTCGAGGCCCTCCGGCGGGATTCGCCCCGCACCCGCTTCGCCTTCGCGGGGAGCGGTACCGAGTACGGGGATGCTGAGATCATCCCAACTCCCGAAACTTCCCCGCTGAAACCCACGAGCCCTTATGCCTCCAGCAAAGCGGCGGCGGACCTACTCTGCTACCAGTATTTCCGCAGCTTCGAACTCCCCGTCTTCCGCTACCGCATATTTGGAACGACCGGCCCTGGGAAGCGCGGCGACTCCGTCAACGACTTCGCAAGCCAGATCGCGGCCGTCGAGCGGGGAGGTGTGCCGGGAGTCGTCCGCGTCGGCAACCTCGACAAGTCGCGTGACGTCACCGACGTGCGGGACGCGATCCGGGCCATGGTGCAGGTCGTGGAGCGGGGGGAGCCGGGGGAGGCGTACAACATCGGTAGCGGAGTTCCTCGGAAAGTCAGCGAGACGCTCGACCGTCTGATTTCTATGGCCCGCGTACCGGTCACGGCGGAGAAAGACACGACGCGGCTCCGCATGGTTGACGACCCGGTCCATCTAGCCGACATCGGGCGGCTGCATCGGTTGGGGTGGAAGCCAGAGATCCCGTTCGATCGTACGCTGGCAGAAACCCTCGACCACTGGCGGGCCCAGTCCTGAGCACGGGCTGAAACAGGGCTTGGGAGTGCTCCTGCTTCCTAAGAAGTGGGGGGGGCTTGCTCGAGCCCCAGAATGGTCCCAAATTCGATTCACGCTCAGCGTTCGTGGCATGTTCTGACAGGCAGCTCATCCACTCTGGGGGGGCCTATTCAGCCGGGGGCTCGACTCGACTCGCGGACAAACGCACGGATCATGGGGTCGCGAATGGAGTACTGGTGGTTCCACTCGGCGATGAGGTTCGCGTCCCGGAGGGCCCGGATCACGGTTCCAACCGAGTGATCGTTCATGGGCGAACCCCTCTTGGCGCTGAGAGCCTCGCGCAGCTCCGTCCAGGATGTGCTGGTGGTGAGTTTTCGTAGGGCGGCCCAGAAGGTAAGCGCGTCGCGCGGTTCCAAGAAATGTACCAGCTCGCTGCGAGCCACTGTCTTCGCTTCCTGCACGGTGGCGCGCTCCGCGACCTCCGGGGTCATGCGATGGACGGCCACATTGTTTCCGTACAATGTCAACCACCCCGGAATCCCATCGAGAGATCGATCCACCAACGAACCGATCGCCTCCCGGTTCGATCGGAGGCGGTACTCCTGGAAGCCTCGTTCAAGGAATCCGATGGAGGTTTCCCGGTCGAACGGTTCGAGCTGAATCCGGGCCGGTGAACGACCGAATAGCGGCGAGTCGGCGGGGGGCTCCAAGAGGGTCCGCAGGACGCCGAAGTAGGAACCAGTGAACACAAAGACGATGTCGGGATGCGTGTTGAACACGTTGCCGAGCACCTTCAGAAGCGCCCCGGACACACTCGCAAGCTCCTGAACCTCGTCCAGGATCACAACCGTTCGGCCGGCCTCCTCCCCGATGACTTTCACGAGGTCCGATACTGTGCGCAGCGGTCGAGGCCGTGGCGTGAGCGTGATTCCTGTTCCGGCTACGTTCACTCCCTCTACCCGACGGAACGCGTCGAGCAGGCGTTTCACGAGGGGCTTGCTCGCGTTGATACCGTCGAGCAGGGCCTTGAGCATCCCCGCGGTTCCGTTCGCCCCCCATAGATTGACGTAGACGCTCGGGCGCCGGCTCTGCGCCGCGGCCGACTTCGCCAAACTGGTCTTCCCCACCATTCGCGGCCCGAGGATGAGGGCCCACCGTCGTTGATCCACCAGGCGAATGAGTGTCTTCAGTTGAGAATCCCGACCGTACAGCGCGCGGCGAGTAGCCTTCGGGGACAGGTCGAAGAGCGACATCACTTATCCCCCCTAAGTCCTTAGCCCCCTTAAGTAAACTTCGGGACCGCTGGAGGCAGGTCACGTCCCCCTCCGTACCGTAGCGGCCCGTGCTCCCGAGACCCTCGGGGCATTCGCGGGAGTGAGTTCCGGCATGAGAGGCGACGACCAAAACGCACTCAGACGCACCGGAGCGACCTCGGCATCTCGGCGGGCCGTCCGACGGGTGACGGTCCGTCTGCTCCGATTGGCTGGGCGGTCGTTAGCCTCCGACCGGCCGGCGGCAGGTTCCCCCCATGGAAGCTCGTCGGCGATCACTCGCATGGCGGCGGCCTGACAGGAGGGGTCCGGTTCAAGATACCGCATCCTGGTGGCGATGTTTTCGTGACGCAGGAAGCCCTGGACCGTCCGATAAACCCCGTCGCGGGAGGCTTCCGGCGACCGGAGCAGCGTTCGCTCCAAGAGTGTCGCCCCGGACCGGCGCAACGCGTGAATGGAGAGCTTGACCACGATCCGCCGGGCAGCGGGTCGTCGTTGCAGAATCAGCATCCAGCGATTTACGCCCGCGCCCGCCGCACGGCCCAACGGTACCGCCGAATCGTGGTTGGCAGACACTCCCGCTCGGCCGTGAGCGCGAGCGATCGGGCTACGTGATCGTTCGACCCATTCACGCGGGCCGAGCAACTTCGGCATTGAAGGGGGCTTTTGCCCCGTTGGAAGGTGATCGCTGGCTCCGACCCTCTGAGGCTCCAACCCATCCGACCGAGACGGGACCCGCCCCCGCGAGCCGGCAAGAGGGCCCGAGAGGGCCGGTCTTCCCGGGCACCGGGGGAGGAGGAACCGAACCGATAACTTGCCCGTGAGGGCCGACGGCGATGGACCCACTGGTTATACAGCGGAAGAGAGGGCGGCGGCCCCGAGGGGGCCAAGTTATCCGCGTAAGTGCGAAATAGGGCCTCCTCGCATGAATGACGTGATGACAGCGCCGGGCGCTCCACTTCAGGGCGTAAGCATCGTAATTCCAGCCTGGAACGAGGAGGACCGACTCGCGCGAACGCTGGACCGATACATCCCCTCGCTCGAAGCCCGGGGAGACCCGTTCGAGGTCCTCGTGGTCATCGACGGGGTCCGCGACGGCACGGCGGAGGTCGCCGCCCGGTACTCCGGTCGAAACGTTCGGGTGCTCCGTTTCCCTACTAAGCTAGGAAAGGGCGGCGCCATCATCGCGGGGATGCGCGAGGCCCGGTTCGAGTACGTAGGGTACGTCGACGCCGACGGACCCATCTCACCGGAGGCGATGTACGGGCTGGTCGGGGACCTGCGGGAGGTCGATTGCGTCGTCGCCTCGCGGTGGGTCCGGGGAGCGTCGGGCGTCCAAGCGGAGCCCCTGTTCAATCGTGTGGCGGGGCGGGCGTGGAACTTCCTGACTCGCTCGCTGCTCTTTCTGCCGCTCCACGATACCCAGTGCGGCGCGAAGTTCTTCAAGACCTCCGTCATCCGACCAATCCTTCGGACCGTCACCCTCACGAACCGGGCGTTCGACGTAGCCTTCCTCTACCAGATCCGGAAGGCCGGCCGGCCGTTCCGCGAGGTGCCGGTGCACTGGACCCACGACCCGGAGTCCCGAATGCCGATCGCGCGAGCGATCCCGGTGATGCTCGTCTCACTTCTCGGAGTCCGGGTGATGAACTCCCGGGTCGGACGTCGGGTCCCCCCGAAGCTGGTCCATTGGTTCGTGGGGGAGTTCGGTCATTCTTGATGCGGGCCGGACGATTGTGAATCGATTGGCGTTTGAGATAAATCGAACTGGAGATCGGTCTGTTGCGAACTCGGTTCGGTCTAACATCTTGTCTTCTTCGTCCCGGCTAACGATAGGCAAGCTTGATGCACAAGCCAGTCCCAGTATCTTCGTTGAGTCCGCAGCAGGTACAAGGGAGCCTACCGCGCAGTTGGGCGAGACCGAGTCACTTACGGTAGCACAACATCTCAGAACCAGGAAGCAATCAGTCCAAATCTTGAACCATCGACGATTCTTTCCGATTCGCCATCAATCGCCCTAGCCGATGAAGATTCTCTGGGCTTGTCATCGCGACGCGTCCAATCCGCTCGGCGGTGGTGTAGAACGGGTCGTCCGTGAGTTAGGTTCTGGATTGGTCGAGCGGGGGCACGAAGTGACAGTCATCTCCGGGGCTTTTCGCGGCGGGAAAACTCGAGAGGTCGTTGCTGGGGTACGAATCCTACGAGTAGGCCGTTTCGGGCTTCCGCACGTGATTGTTCCGGCGCGACTCGCTCTGGGCTCGACGTTCGACGTGATTGTCGATGACCTCGGCCATGCTGCGCCTTGGCTTAGCCCTTGGTTTACTCGAACCCCTGGCGTGGCCTTCTTTTACCATCTTCACGCTCGAACTCTAGGTGGCCAAGTTAACCCGGTCGCCGAGGCGTTATTGAGAACCTTCGAAAGGTTCTACCCCTCAATCTACTCGTCCTGGAAGTTCGTTACTATTTCCCGGTCCTCCGTCGCCGATCTAAAAGGCCTCGGCGTGCCTTCCGACCGGGTCACACTTTTGCCGTTGGGGGTCGACCGGAGGATATTTCATCCTCGGCAGAAGGCTGCCGAACCCCAGATTATCTACTTTGGGGGCCTTCGGGACTACAAACGGCCCGAGCACGCCGTCCTGGTGCTGAAGTTGTTGGTGGCACGTGGATGGCCGGTGAAATTGGTAGTTGTTGGAACCGGACCGAGCCTCCCCAAGGTGCGCGCCTATGCCCAAGCGTTACACGTTGCCGACCGCCTCGAATTGGTGGGCCGACTCGAGGATGAAGAGCTTGGAAGACTGGTGGGTTCTTCCTGGTTGAATCTCCATTGCTCCGTTAGCGAGGGACTTTGTCTGTCGGCACTAGAGGCGGCGGCGGCGGGTGTCCCAACAGTGGCCTACTTGAACTCGAGCATGGCAGAGTCCGTCCAGAACGACCGCACTGGTCTCCTCGTCGAAGACGGCGCCGTGGCGAAGGCAGTGGCGGCTTGCGAGCAAATCTTGACTGAGCCCGAGGGATGGTCTCGTAAGTGCTCCGCAAACTCCCAAACACGCGATTGGGGAAGTGCTGCTGACGCGTTCGAGCTCGTGCTGAAGTCCTGCTGTGCGTGATCCCAACCCGGGGGCGAATCCCCGGGTGGCTTTCCCGCGGGCCGCATTCCGGCTCCGCCTGACCCGACCAAGAAGGCTCGGACACTCTCTGGGTCTGGCGACGAGACCCGGTGGCCTCTACCCAGTCGGTGGCTGGACTCCCGGTAGTGAAGCCGTAATCGCAATTGCATTTCCCTTCCTCAGAACCAGGCCCACTCCCGAAAGCACGGTCTGAACGGCTGCCGAGAGGACCACGGCTAGCGAACGGCCAATTATGCCTGATTCACTAGCGTTAGTAAGACGATAACCAATCGTACGGTAGGCAGTCCCCGGGAGGTTTCTCAGTCGCGAATCAGTGATTGTGAACCCCTCTTGGCTTAACAATTGTTTGAGGGCACGCACCGATAGAAATGTCAGGTGAATCGGAAACTCGAGGTTTCCGTCCTTCGGACCGAAAATGCGCACAGGAAGGCTGTCGAAGAGGGGAATCTCGATGAAGATTTTCCCGTCGGGGGAAATGAGTCTTCTGATTGCTCCTAGGCAGGTACGAGGATCGAGCGTATGCTCCAAGACGTGGTGCAGAATGATGATATCATACCGGTGGCCAGATTGATCGTTGTCTTCGAGGAAGGAACTCAGGATTTCAACCCCATTCGTTGATGCCTCGATGGCGAGATGAGGTTGCGGCTCGATGCCATATGCAGCCCATCCCGCCTGCAAGAAGGGGGTAAGGTTCTGGCCCTGCGCGCAACCAATTTCGAGCACCCGCCGTGGCCCTCGTCCCGCGCTCCCAGATGAGATCGCCTCTCGAGTGAACGATTCTAGGGGACTGTGAAGTCTGTTGACGAGCCTGGCCGCTCGAGCCACTCCTCCGCCGCTTCCTAGGTAGTAATCTTTGGGATAGAAGGAGAGGGCCTCGTCCTGGGTGAGGGCAGGATTAACGAAGACGGTGTCGCAGGTTGCGCACCGGACCAAATTGAGCGCAGTACTATCAGGGATTGAGCCCGGTCTTAACTGGATGCCAGAATAGACCAATTTCGTGCTCGCGGATTGGCACGACGGGCAGACTCGTTCAATCACAGTCTGTCCCCGGGTCTGTTTCCGAGGGTTTCTGCTTGATTCGGTTCGGTGGAGGGAAGGATCTCCCGAGTCGAAACCTTGGCGGCGTGCCCGGGGGGGCTTGTAGGCTCATCTGGTTGCGGCTCGGCGAACTTCCGACGAGTTCGAACCACCGCAAGGCCGAGTCGCTTCCCGACGACGCGACTCCACTCGAAATCGTGTCGAGCGACGAAATCGGCAAACGCCGAGTTCCAAGTCACGTCATCTGCGGCCAGGATGCCTCCCCCCCGCAAGTGAGGGAGGACCGTCTCGAATTCGCTAGTCATATTGCGATAGGTATGTTCACTGTCATGGTAGAACATGTCCACCTGTGTCAACTCGTCCAGAAGCCCTCCAAGGAGATTTCTGCTATTGCCTCTCTCTAACCGCCAACGGACCTTCAGCTCGTCGGGAACAAGAAACCCCGGTTCGCGGCCCTTCCCTAGCTCTGAAGAGTCGATACCCCCCTCGTCAGTGACGTAACTAGCGTTGGGGAGATCGACGCTGATCAGTCTTCCGCGCTGATTATCTGAAAGGCCGGCTAAAATGAAGGCAGTACTAATGCCGCGGTAGACCCCAGTTTCCACTACGATGTCCGGTTTGAGCAGCCGGACGAGAAAATAGAGATAGTCCTGCGTGCCCCCGAGCTCACTGAGCGCAGACGGCCTGACCAACTCCCCAACCGCGCGAATGGAATTAGGCATTGCGTTTCGGCCAACGGTGGCAAGCGACTCTCGAACGACCCTTCGAAGGAGGGCTTCTCGTCCTCCACTCAAGAGTGTAGAGATCCATGTTGGATGACGAATCGCTGTTGCTGCATAGCGGAAGGTTATCGCCAACCTATCATCCCACCTCAAGGGATTCTGGTCGGGAGACATCGACTTTGGAGCTCAGGAGACAGGGGAAAGAAAGTTCGCGTTCGGATGATGAAGCCGCGACCCGATCCTGGCCGCGGATCCTTCTACCTGGATTGTTCCTCCGCCGCACCTAGTCGAGAGAATCAAACAAGGGAGTGAATGTCCCCCAAGTCTCTTTAGGCGCATGCAAACCTCGCTATCGAGCATTTCCTGTTTACCGCATTTGCGGAGGATTGAAAAGGCCCTTCCTGGATACGCACACGTTGCTGGTCGGATTTCATAAGCAAGGCCTGTTCATCCCACGAAGGTGGTGAATCCAGCATTTCTCCCATGAGTGTGAGACGGCGTCTCCAAGCGATCTCAGGAATCCCCAGGGACCTTCTGATGTGGATCCTGGTTAGGTGGAAGCTGGCTGTTGTAGAAGGCTCAGCAGTATCGGTCGTCCTCGTGCTTAGCCTCCGCAGCTATCTCTTCGGGAATGGTTATTACGCATACTCAGACCAAAGTTGGCCAGTCGCGCCTGGGCCGTTCCCCTCAGGTGTGTTCTCTCCGGGAATGATTGTCAACGGGATTGCTTCACCATTCCAGTTTACCCGAGATTTTGTGACCTGGCCACTCCTCCTGATTCGTGTCACCTTCGGCGGGCTGGCTGAACAAGAGAAAGCTTTCATCGTCTTCAGTTTTCTCATCTTCCTTGTCCTTGCTTACGTCATCGCTGAATTTAGCGTCCGACTTGCTGAGAGGAGTCGAGGGTCGCGCCTCTCAACATTCAGTCGAGAGGGCCTGAAATTCCTTGTCGTGCTCTTCGTGGCGACGAATTTCTTCACCATCAACGCGAATGCCGACGGCGGAACGGTCTCGGATAGTCTAGTCCTCGAACTTGCAGTACTTTCCTGCGTACTCGCGCTGACCTTCAATTTGGGACGCCGCGGGGTTTATTCAGCGGCCGCATTCTCTTCTTTCGGGATCCTTCTAGATCCGGTGTATTATCCGGAATTCGCAGTCCTCCTAGTACTTACCTTCGTGATTGGGGGGTTGCTGCATTTTCGACTACGGCGCAGTCTCGCCAACCTGGCACTCTGTTTCGCGCTGCAACTCCCGGCCCTCGTGTTCATACTCCTCGCAATCCATTCAACAGCTGTTCCGTCGGGACCGTTTTACAACTATCGTGCATTCGACCCGAGCGCGATCCAGGCAGGGAGTGTAAACTCTGGTCCTCTTCAGTCGTTGTCACTCCTAGGATACTACTGGAGCACGGTGACCTTCGCTCCTCCCTCGATCCTGGCGGCGGGGGCTTCGATTTCCGCTCTTCCTTCTTTTGGAAGTCCGACTCAAATATTGCTTCCTCAAAGCCCTCTTACGACTGTTTGGCTGCTTTCCATTTTCGCCGGGCCGATGGTGGCCTGGTCCGCGCTTCTCTCATACCGGTCCCGACAGACGGTCCTGCCCGTAGCTCTCGCCGGTCTCGTGGGGATTGCCCTGTCCGTCCTCGGTCTGGACTCCGGGGGCGTTTCAGCCGTTGCCGACCTTACACGTATCCCGCTCGTCGGCGGTGAAATCGGGACTGCATTTGCCCTTCCGGAGCATTTTCTACTGCTTGTGGCGGCGTCTTACGTCGTGCTTCTGCCCGTTGGGCTGCTCAACGTCGCGTCCGCTATCGAGCGCGGTCTTCGACTTCTTCGAGGTGCCTTCGTCCATCGCCGCGTGTTACAACCCCTCCGGCCCGCTACGAACGAGAATCTGCTTTATTCTCATCGCCGTACAATCCGTTTCACCGCGGCAATTGTTCCCACATTGACGATGCTCATGATCTGCCTCGTGTTGTTCGCGGGCTGGCAGGGGCTAAACGGATCGTACTACCCTTCCCGGGCCTCGGGAACCTACGTCAGTGGAAACGGTGTCCCAGACTCCGCCCCGTTCACCCCTGTGCATTTCCAGCCTGACATCGTAGAAGCCTACTCCATCATCAGGGATCAACCGGGTGCGTTCAACATCTACTGGCCGAGTGGAGGTGCCGACACCTCCGGACTCATGAAGAATCAATATCTATTCCACGGGTCCGACGCCCCAAAACCACTCTCCCCTCTCCCGTCCCTACCGTTTCTGGTCTCGCACAACCTCACCGTCGACCTAGTCCAGTATCTTGCGGCGAACAACGTACGGTTCCTCGTGGTACAAGACTCGTTCCCGAGCGCCTTGATGCGAGAATACGGTCTCCCAGACTACGCAGCCATTCGGAACGTCGTCAACGCTGCTCCCGGGCTGAATCAGTTCTTCTCGGGTCCCGACCTCACAATCTATGACCTCCCAGGAGCCCTCGGTTCAGTGTACCCTGCGAAACTTATCTCCGCTGGTGCGCCTGCGACCGAGGCCGCTTCTACATCGTACGCACTGTTCAAGTCGCTCGGCCAGAACGTGGCCCTGAGTTTAGATAACTCCAGCGCGCCGACCTTTGGGATCGATGGTTACCCCGCGTCGCTTGAAGCCTATACCCCCGGATTCATCGGGTTGAGCGGCCTAAGAAACTACGCTAACGCCTCTGTTTCCAACATCCCCATCCACCAGACTTTCCCGATGGGCAACGTGACCAACCTAGGGACGGGAGGGCCCCCAATAAACACCACCCAAAACAATGGGCAACTATCTTTGGGGAATTGGACCAACACGAACTGGGGGACCAAGCCGCTGCAAGTAACCTTTCAGGGCGGAGATCTTAGATGGGATAGTTCCAGTTTCCTGAGTGCGGTCTCGCTGAGTTACAACGGAACGCTTTCAGGCGCGCCAGGAGGTGTCCGAGTTCTCAATCCTGAAGTGGGCCCGATCCAAGTAACCACGACCTTCAAGTACAGAACGTCGGCGAGTTTTTCCGGAAACCTTAGTGTCTATACTTACGGGGATGACTCCAAGCTCAGCCCGACGGGATTCTCCAATCTCCCACTAACGCCCTCAATCCCGTGGCATGTCGTATCAGCTTCAACCCTCTTACCAACATCGACTGCGTACTTCGATGTCCGCGTTCAGGTTTCAGAATTTGCGGGGCAGGCAGAGTTCCAGAACGTGAGTATCTCCTGGGGGAACCGTTCCCTAAACCTCACGACGACTCAAGTCGGGGATTCAATCGATATCTATGGTTGGACCAGCACCAACTGGGGGGGAATTCCATTGAATACCACCTACGGAGGAGGGACACTTACCTGGTCGAGCAGGGCTGCCCCGCCGGTGGTGTCTCTCAGCTACAACGGGACTCTCGCCTCGGGTGATGGGGGGGTGTTTGTCTCGAACAGTCTTTCGCAGGTTCCAGTTGCCGTCCTAGACTTCGGCTACCGTACGTCTCCAGACTTCACAGGACAACTTCAGGCCTACACCCTCGAGGTCAATCGAAGCTTTCAACAGCTGCCTGGGTCGGTCCGCAATCTAGCTCCTTCACCCCAATGGGCGACTGTCCGGATCAATCTCCCACTACCCGAAGGAACGACGTACTTTACCCCTCGCCTGCAAGCGCTCAACCTCACGGGGTCGGTCCAATTCAAGGACGTCAACCTTTCTTGGGTCTACGTCGCGGCAAATAGTTCACTCCCGTTCGGGGGGTCCTATGACCTCGCTGGTGAGAGGGTGGGCTTGAACCTCCCCTCCAAAATCTACATGGTCCTCTGGAAGGGTTCAGGCACGCTGAACGGTCAACCCGTCAATTCTATCAGAGGTCAAACGTATTCGTGGTCGACGGCCGTCGCACCTACCGGATTGGTGCTAGCGGGCAACTTGAGCGTAGCCAGTCTCTTGAACCCACCTGATGCAAATCTCACAAGTTTCTTGCCGACCGTCGTCGTGTTCGCTCAACCCTACTACCCCGACCTGACGTTGACTTGGGAGGGTAGAACATACCCGAGCCGGCAATCGATAGATGACACTGCCTTCTTTGTGGTCCCTTCTCCTGCCGCCACAAACGGCTCGATTCAGTACACGTCGATTCACACACTAGAGTTGACTTATCCAGCAATTGTCGCTTGGTCGGGATTCCTTCTCTATTTGGCTATCTCGCCATCAACGAAGGATTCCGCCCTGAGATCGCAACTGGAGAACTCCAAGCTGGGAATGTGGTGGTCGCGGACGATTCGGAGAAGGTAGAGCTAGCCAAATCCGGTTTGGTGTTGGCGATTGCAACCGCGTTGTGCACATCGCTCAGAAACACTTCGCGGGGATGTTCTTCCCTCAAAACCTTCAACTCCGAGCTCGAACGAAGAATAGCGGTGGTGTAGGTTGACCGATTTGACAGTCGCCGTGGGGCCTTACCGCCCATCAGGGTCGGGCATGGCTTCGTATGCTCGGCACTTGGCCGCCGCGCTTTCAGGTTCGGGCTTTCGAGTGAAGCTATTCGGATTCGGTGTGCAAGCTCTCCAGCGAGAACTTGGAAGAGGCATTGACTACATCGATTTAGGACCTGACCCGGCTTGGCTCGACATTTGCGGGCCCCAAGTCGCATATGGGCTCGTCAGACGCAGAATTGCAAAAACGGTCGAGATGTTGGCCAAGCAAGTTGATGTCTTTCACTCACCGTACGGCACGGGATACTTCAGCACCCTCGGGATCCCCCTCGTCATCACTGGTTGGTCCTACGGAACACTTCTCGAGATGATCGCATACGGGGCAAGAAGTTTCTCAGGGTCGATGCGAGTTGTCGCGTCGTTCGGCCACGCGGCTTACTATCTAGAAGATAGGAAGGGCTACTCGAAGGCGGCGAGCTGCGTCTTCACGACGACCGCTGGGATGCAAGCCTGGACCCAAACCTGCCGCCGGGCCGTCTACATCCCGTGTCCCGTCGATGTTCCGAGAAACTTTCACGCAATCGACCCCATGATTCCTGGTGGCAGACTGCGGCTTCTAGTCGGTGAGCGCGATCTCGCAAGGCCCCGCAATCACGTTAGGGAGTTCCTTCGGGCCTGTGCGGTGATGCCCGAAAGTGCTGCTCGTCGATGCGACGTAGTCCTCGTTGGGGCTGGGTCTGCACGAATGCAGGGCTTGATACAGAAGGCCAGATCGACCGGAGTGACAATCAGAACGGTTTCTTACCTCGAGCGAGAGAACTTCTACTCAGAGTTGGCGCAAGCAGATATGGTCGTTCAGTTGAGAGACATTCTCGATCAAGGAGGGTATCTCTCTCTCGAAGCAATGGCGCTCGGTAAGGGGCTCTTGGTGTCGCATTCCCGGGGGTTCGCAGACTACGTCTCTGACGGCGTAAACGGGATGGTTGTGAATCCAGACGAGGTGCCGGAATTGTCTTCGATGCTCACCCGTCTGAGCGAGCGACCTGAAGAAGTAACTCGACTTGGAAGGGCAAGTCTGGATACCGTCCGTTCTCATCACGAATACGACGTCGTTGCTCGAAGCCTCCTGAGATTGTACTCTGACCTAGTAGGGCAAGGTAATTCCTAGGGGGGGCGAACTGTACGATGCCTACCCGTCTGCCCCCCACACCATCAGTAATGCTAACACCAGGGGCCTGCACCCTTTGTCGTCAGCTGACGAGCCGCCACCTACGTAACTGCTGGGCAAGTCCTTCTTGGTCGGATGTAATAGCCCACAAAGAAAGGGAATGCTCGGACGCCGAGAGCTGCCATGACCGCCGGATTCCGCGAGTGAGCTAGCCGATTGAAACTTCTGGCCTCGGCGAGAACGGCCAACTCCGTTCCGCGGTACGCGCTCGCAGCGCTTCCGTATGAGTACCACTTTCCGAGGTATCCTCTAAGACTAGCTTCCTCCGAATGGACGATCCCATGAGGAACGAAACCAACCTCCCCGCCCATGCGGGATGCTGCCCGGTAGATTAGGGTGTCTTCAGCATAGGGACATGGACGGATACCCCTTATTTCCGAAGGAATCGACTCCAGTGCCATAATGAGGCGTTGCCTCTCGTAGAACCTGGGACGAACCGCCCCGCTCATTGGATCAAGGTTCCGTCTCCAGTCCTTCTGCACGGTAGCTTTCTCGAGCCGGTTGATCAGCGCCACTAGGCCGGAACCTACACCCGTCTCTTCGAACACCACCATCGGCTTCTTCGCGGCGAGCGCTTCCTCGATCGCGGTGTGAGATAGTACTTGATCTGAGTCGAGGTTCACCACGAATCGTCCCTTAGCCGCGAGCGTTCCGATGTATCGAGCTTCGGTCATTCCTACGTCTGATTGGACCAGGCGACCGTACGCGCTCGCGATGCTCGGGGTATCATCGCTTGATAGGGCGTCTACGACAATGATCTCCAGGTCCTGGAAGGTCTGTTGTCTTGCCGAATCCAGGCAGCGGCGGAGATTCGTGGCCGCATTCAATGTTGGGACGACAATGCTTACTTCGGTCACGGACGGCGGTCAGGGCCTCTATCGCATAAGGCGCTGCATGAAACTCGGCGCCTCTTTCGAAGCGATTCGCGCGCGTCGGGAACACGGTCAAGCGACGTGAGGGGCAAGGGGAGACCTTTTTAGCGGGCTTGGAGACCGAGATATTTGTGAGGGGACCAGACTCCAAATTTACTGACTAGGGGATCAATTCGCCCACTTGAACGACTGTGAAGATTGGAATGCCCCGCGGAAAAAGGAGGAGAATTTACAACATACATGTGCCTTGTAGTTGAGGGCCTGGTTTGCCCGGTTGCTGCGCCAAGCTGAGAGCTTCTTATCGTCGAATTGTGGGCGCACCTATGCCCGGGCAAGTCGGCATGCTCCAGAGCAAAGGGCACGTTGACCGACAAGCCGACCGGGATTCGGGGAGCCCCTAAGCCCGACGGCGCCCCCCCGATTAGACGAGATAAAGCAGCTGAGTGCGGTTCTGCGCGATTAGTTTCGCTGGGAGACCCAGAAAGACCCTGCGGAGGTTTCATGTCAACATCGTACCCTGACTATCTCGAAGGCAGGGCTCATTCGATGAAAAACTTAGTCGTGATTGTCGCGGACTCGCTCCGAGGCGTCGGGGCCGCAAAGGGGAGTTCAATCCTCGAGTACATGCCATTCCTCGCCGCACTCGCGAAGGAGGGGGGGCACTACGACCGGTTCATCTCTTCGTCCTCATGGACCACACCATCCCATCTTTCACTTCTCGCAGGCTTTTCACCATGGGACGCTTCTTCCGATGCGGGTCGCGACGCCGCTTCATCGCGTCGTTCTTCCGTGGCGCAGGCGTGGGTTGAACGCGGCGGGGAAGTGGTGGCGTTTTCTGCGAATCCAATTCTAACTGGACGGTTCCTTTCATCCTTGGGCTATGAGTCCGGACAGACGACATTATGGTCTGCGTTGGCGCAGGCTTCGCACTTCTCATCCAGCGCAGTAGATGTGGTCAGGATGCTCTCCTGCGATCAAATTGACGGCGGAGGAAGCGTCCCCCAAGCCTCGTCCACAGCGAATCTGCTGGTAGGGGGCGCCTCGTTACTCACCGCCCGAGTGTATCGGAAGTTGGCCAGCGGGAGCACGTTGCGGCGGGCCTTGGGCCGTTACCTCAGGAATCGTAGTTCCAAGTTGCCTCTTCATCTCTTCATCAACCTCATGGAGGCGCACGAACCCTACAACCCGAATCGCGGTACCCACCTTCGTTCGCTATCCGGCTGTGATCTTCCGACTGCGAATTTGAGCTACTCATCGCGAGGAATCCCACCCGTAGTAAAACACGCCGCGCATCTGGTGTCGCTATACATTCGGGCCGTGCAGGAGCTCGACGAACAACTTCAGAGCCTGTTCGAGCTTCTCAGGAGATTCGAAGTCCTCGACGACGCGTGCGTTATCGTCGTCAGCGATCACGGGCAATGCCTTGGAGAGCATCGGTTCCTCGGGCATGCGCGGCACCTCTTTGACGAACTGATCAAAGTTCCCTTTATCGTCTGGACCTCTGACCATTCCGACAACGCAATCGCCGTGCCATTAAGGGGCGACGTTCCCTGGCTTGACCATCGGCATGCGAACCGCCTGCTCATCGACGCTGTTCATCAGGATGGCTTTCGCATTGATCCTGCCACACTTGAGGAGCGATGCAAACCCCTTGGACCTGGAACGTCGTTTTACGAGGGGCACGCGTTTGATGGCAACCACCCATTCCGGCGCGTCCGAACACCCTATCGGCTGGTTCGGGCCTTTGAGGGTGAAGCCCATGGGTTCGGTTGGTCATATGGAGCGCTCCCTCCAACCATCTTTCCGGAACCCTCCTCGGCCGATGACCGACAGGGCCTCGGCAGTTGGGCGAATCGGATATTGCGGAAACGTTCTTCGAACATGCTGCCCTCGAACGGCCCGCCTCCGGAACCGGGTCTCTCTCGATTGGCGGCTTGGGGTTACGTCTGAGCGGGGATGTCGCCCACGCCGTGCGGGAACAATATTCCCCCCAAGGAAGGTCAGGATATTCCAAACGGATTTTGCAAGTTTCCCCCATCTACCCTGCAGACGCCACACTCAGACACTTTGATCCAATTCCGACACCCTGCGGCGTGGCGTTTCAAGTTGCGGAGATCCCGGTCGTTCGGAGGTAGATTCTACTACCACCGGGACCGGCGGGTTCGTATCCTCCCGACGGGGGCTGAGGCTTGTGACTTCCAAGCGGGTGCTAGCCCCCGGGGTTACCGAGCAGGAGGGATCGTACTTGGCCGAACTCATTGTCTCGAAAGGCTACCAAGTTTTCGGCCACGTCCGTCGGCTCCGTAGCCCCAACGTGGAAAGCCTCTCTGCGGTGCACGACAGGATCCAGATCATCCGCTTGTGACTTGTGGCTCTCAAGATCAACCCAGCGTGCGTCGTGGCAAGGCTTCAACCGGCCTTGAACAAGCTTGTTAGCCCGGTCCCATCCAGCAGCGCATACATGCCCCTCTGAACCATCTCCGGAGGTGATTTGCACCTTCCTTGCCGGCGGTACCTAGAGGGGCCAGATGGGTTACGACCGTCGTCGAGAGCGGAGGGGAGTCCGACGATGCCTACGGAGGGAACGTTTCGGCGTCTTTCAGGTCGCTCAGACAGGTCGCTCAGATCCATTCGCAGCGTGACCATGGTCTCCGCGAGGGCGGGGCTGGAAGGTACCACCTCACTAGGGGGTCTCACGATGCGTCGTCCGCAGTAAGGCGGTCGAACCGGTTTGCTCATATTCCTTCGGTCATCCATACCTCTTGATGCCTGATCGCCGAGCGCTGATTACAGGAATCACAGGTCAGGATGGCTCGTTCCTCGCTCGGTTGCTCCTCGAGAAGGGCTACCGGGTGTACGGTCTTGTCCGGCGGCTCAGCAGCCCCAACCTGTCAAACATCGCAACTATCCTTGACCAGATCGAACTCATCGACGGCGACCTAATGGATCCGTCGTCTCTAAACGAGGCCCTTAAGAAGTCAGACCCGTCCGAGATTTACAATCTCGCAGCCCAGTCATTCGTCGGCGCGTCATTCACCCAACCTGTTCTTACCGGGGAGATTACCGGCCTGGGGGCGCTCCGGTTGCTCGAGGCCACGCGAACGCACGCCCCCACTGCGCGGTTCTATCAAGCCGCTTCGAGCGAGATGTTCGGTCACGTCGACCGGGAACCCCAGGATGAGTCGACGCCCTTCCATCCAAGGAGTCCATACGGCGTCGCCAAGGTCTACGCCTACTGGGCCTGCGTGAACTACCGCGAAGCATATTCGATGTTCGTGAGCAATGGCATTCTGTTTAACCACGAAAGTACGATCCGGGGAATCGAGTTCGTCACGCGGAAAATCTCCGATGGCGTCGCCCGGATCGTCACCGGACAAGCCAACCAGATAGTCCTGGGCAACCTCGACGCTCGGCGCGACTGGGGATACGCTCCAGACTACGTTGACCTGATGTGGAGAATGCTCCAGAGTTCCAAACCCGACGACTTCGTAGGGGCGACCGGGGAGTCGCATTCCGTCAAGGAGTTCGTCCAGGAAGCCTTCCGAGTCGCCGGAATAGAGGATTGGGAGGCGCACATCAAGTTGGACCCGAAGTTCAACCGACCATCCGAGGTGTACAACCTGCGAGGTAATGCCGCGAAGGCTGAACGAGAACTAGGCTGGAAGCCTCGCACCCGGTTCGCTGAGCTGGTGGGCATGATGGTCGCAGCCGACGTTGCGAGACTTCAGACGACTAGGGATGCGCGGGCGGGGTGAGCCAAGGGGCCTCACGGAACGGGCGTCGTGAGGGGGGAGGCGTCGGGGACTTGCCAACTCCCGCTCAGATACCGTATCCCCAGGATTTGAGCCGTCGCAGGGTTTCCGACTCGTCAGACGAAGGGGCTTGCTCTCGAAACTTCCTTGCTAGAACGATCACCTGGTTTTGAACAGTGGGGCTGGGACCCTCTTCACTTCCGTCAGAGGCTCCCGCCATGGCCGGCGGAAAGTCGACTCGACTGTATGTGAACATTCTCCTTCGAAGATCATACAGAGACTTGCCCGCCCCCTCGTACGAAGCAATCCATTTCCGGTCCGGTAGACCTTTCCCCGGCCGTTCCCCCGGGGCAAATACAATCCCTTCCAGATGGCGCCAGGGCAGTCCGTCTCCGAGCGCCCACACCGGGGTTTCCCTGTCAGCGTCGAGGAGTTTCATCAGCGGAACTCCGTCGGTCTCTCCAGCGGTTGGCACCTCCGCCGTCGCGAGAATGGTCGGGAACACATCTACCAGGCTTGCCCAACCACGCGCCACTCCAGAGATTTGAGAGTTCGGGAAGCGGACGATAAGCGGAACTCGGAGAACCGCCTCGTCCGGGCTGGCCATATGAAACAGCCACCCCCCTTCCCCGAGGGCCTGCCCGTGGTCCGCCGTGACAACGACAAAGGAGTTCTCCGCCCCTCTGACTTCCAGGAAATGCTCGATTATTCCTTGTATCCGGGCGTCGAGGACTCGGAGCATGTTGACATAGAGGCGATGCAGGGTCTCTAATTCCCGGTCGGAGGGGCTCCACCGACCCTCGATGACACGCATGTAGTCCTGTCGGCTCATCTGGAGCTTCTCCTCGGACCCTCCGGGCAGGGAGCCGGGCTGAGAATAGTACGGTTCGTGGGCATCGTTCAAGTGGAGAAATGCGAACACGGGAGTTTCCACTGTGGTGCCTGCCAGGAAACTTGAGAGGACAGGTTCAATCCAGGGGCAGATGGCCAGGCTCGACGGCGAACCGGGGGTTTTGAGCCGCTGGGCGATTAGGTTCCCAGCCTGTAAAATCTGAGGATAGCGCAGCCCAAGCCGCATACCACGCCTGAGGAGAGTCCTGAAGCCGTGCTTACGACCCCGGATTAGTCTCTGCTCTGAGGAGGGAGTTTTCGTAGGCAGTCCCGCAGGAGTTGCACGGGGAAGACGCAGGAATTGCTCCCACCAAGCAGCCCAGTAGGCGCGTTCAAACCCGCTCGAAAGGTTGGTCCGGGGGCTGATGACTCCGTTGGCCGAGAGGAGGATCGTAGCGTACCCGTGTTCTCGGAGCGTTCCGGCCAATGTTGGGACCGACGAGTTGAGGAAGCTGGAACCGAGGACCGAGACGCCGTGATTCCAAGGGTACAGCCCGGTCATTAGGCTTGCAACGGAGGGCACAGTCCACGCTGCCGGGGCGACCGCCTTCGGGAATACAACCGAGGTCTTCCCAAATCGGCGGAGAAACGGGAGAGCAATATCCCCGTTCAGCGGCGAAAAGACGTCCAAACTGCGCACTGCATCGAGCACAAGGACCAGGATGTCGGGTCTTCGCTCAACCACTGATTAACTCCGGTCCACGAGGATTCGGCCGATGCATATGACGACCAGATAGGGGGTTCGGTCGCTGAGCGCCGCTCTAGAGTTCGGACGCTCGAGAGCGGCCTCTGTCGCCACAGGCTCCACCTGTTGGCTCAATGACATAGAGACTCTGTTCCACGTCATGGATTGGCGGCTTACCTGAGTTCTGAAAGAGGAAGCGGATAAACTATAGGCCGAAGACCCGGAGGGGCTTAGCCCCGGCTAGATGGGTAGCCTCGTTCGGACCGAGCCGGCCTGATTCTCGCGGTATTGGGGGCATCTTTCCCCCTTCCCTCGTCCTACAACTCTTTATGGCGACCTCCACCGTCGAGACATATTGCTGGTTTAGATGGACCGCGTTCCTTCTTCGTTCTCGATCGTAGTCCCCTGGCTCGACGCGATGATGGGGCATCGAGTTTCCATCAACCTTGCCCAAGAGCTGGCGGACCGGGGCGCCAAAGTCGACTTTCTCGTTGGACTGATGAATCGCACACTTGTTGGGCCCGTCTCCAAGCACCTTGGCGCTGCGAATCCCACGTATCTCGGGTTTATCAACAACACACACGCCTCGATACCAAAGTACGCCACTTACCAGTACAATCGGACGTTGGACAGGAAACTCGCCCGATCGATTGCGGACGCCCATCGACGAACTCCATACGACGTGGTGCTCGTTTTGTCCAACGAGGGGCATTGGATCGCCTCGTACCTGCGACGCTATCTACCGTCCCAACGACCGACGTTGGCAGTATGCGTCCGCGAGTTGGTCGAGAATCCGTTCTGGTTGGGCTACGAGCGACCTTGGCCCCGCGCACGAAGACTGATGTCCCCCCTTTACCCTTGGATTCACGACGCGGAATCGGAGCGGCTGAGAGAATTCGACCGGGTCTATTCCATCTCTCCGTGGACGTCGCTTCTGCTCGACTACTTCTACGGCATTCGACAAAGCCCGACGCTTGCGATGATCGATCGCTCGTTCTTCGAGATTCCCACCGCGTCTACCCCTGGTGATTATGTTGCCGTCCCCACCGCGGCCCTCGACCGGTCCGGTATCTCTTTGGTCCAGGAGGTCGCAGAGTTGGTCCCGAATCTTAGGACCTATGGCCCTCTGGCTGTCCCCGGTATTCCGCACGAGGGGTTCCTCTCCGACCCTGACTTGGTCTCCTTTGTTGCGGCCGCCGCCGCCACTCTGTTCATTTTCGACTATGAAGCGCTAGGCCTCATCCCCATCGAATCGTTGGCCGCGGGAACTCCGGTCGCGACAATCCCAAAGGAAGGCCCTCGCCTCGTTCTCAGCGGGAACCCAGGGGTCAGGTTCGGAACAACCTCGGCTGAGCTCTCCACAGCTCTTGTAACGCTGTCAAAGCTCTCGGTTGAGTCCGCTTGGCGAAAGTTGCTGAGAAATTCCGTCGCAGGATTCCATCCGAGCCGTGCCACGACAGCCTTCCTGTCCACACTAAGCCGTCCTCTGGGAGTTACTAGTGCAACCCCGAGTTGACGCTCGGCCGGCTTGTAACAGCCTTTCGAAGGAGTTTCAGGTACTCTGCGAGCACTGCTCGCTCGCTGGAGCGGCCGAGATTCGTGGAAGAGTCGACTGGCGCGTTTGGGTCGTAGTCCGGTTTGGGCTGATTCCGAAGGAGCCCGTTCACTTGAACGGCGAGTCGTCCGGGAGTTGGGATCTCGGGAATGGTCACAAGGGTCCAGTGCGGTGACTCGGGCCAAGTGGCTACGGAAGGACTCGCGACGAGCGCTCGGCCGCCGAACGACAACGCCTCGGCGACGGTGACCGGGAAGCCTTCGTTCTCTGAAACAAGTACGAACAGCGCGGCGTTGGAATAGAGCGCGCGTAGGGTTGTCTCATCGGTTCCTTTCGAGAAAACGACTCGATTCTCGAGCCCTTCCTCGCGGACCAACCGGACATAAGAATCGTGTAGCGGACCATCCCCAACGAGGACCAGAGTGGTCTCGGGACTCACCTCTTTCATCGCGCAGATGATCACATCGAATCGCTTGCGTCCCGACTGTTGTCCTACCGACAGGATATACGGCGTAAACGATTGAAATTCTCGAGAATCGATGGAGGATTCCGTCGCGACCTGCGTGGGGGCTCCTGCCTTCATGAGGAGGGGGGGAACAACCGTCAGTTTGGACGGGAGCAATCCGAGCTCCACCAGCTGATCCCGGATGCCATCGGATGCGCAAAAGACGTGTTGTGCCAGGCCCGCAGAGACATATTCGAGCACGTCATTGAGAAGGTAGCGAACGGTCTTGCCCATTGCACCCCGCACGTGACGGTGGGCGTGCAGACCGTCGTGCACATACTGGACTACTGCAGCCCGTGGGTGAAGAAGTCGAATTAGCAAGGTTGTGATGCTGTGATTGCTGACGACGAGATCGAAACTTTCCCGATCTAGGAACACACTGGCGACTAGGCTCCCACGAATCACGTTCACGAACTCGTTGAGGAGGACCAGGAAGGGGAGCGCGCTTCGTGGTTGATGACGCCCAACGAGGAACCGCGTGGCGGGGACATGCACCACCCGGCTTACACCTCCCTGCCCCGCCTCCGAACCATATACTAGCACGACCCTCGACCCGCTCTGTTCGAGCGCGACGGCATGGCGCCGGGCCAGTACATCTACGCCCCCCCGGGATTCTCCGAACACGCTCGAGCATCGCGAGATGACCAGTACCGAGCCGCCGGGAAATCCGGTAGATGCAGTACTCCCCAGAGTTTCCAACACTGAGTATCCTTCAGAGGACGAGCGTTCGCGATCTCTTACTCTTCACGCGCGCAACCACCGCAATCGCAACGAACACCGTAAGGCCAACGCCCTCAGCAATCGTCCCGATGGTCACGTAATCTTGTCCGCCGTACGCTATCAATATATGGGCTCCTACCGACAGGTCGACTAGCCAGCTATTCAGGCCGATGTTGCCTGGGACGTGGGCACCAGCGGGTAATCCGTCGAGCGTGAGCCCCCACAGGCTGTCATAAGTCTGTGCTGCCTGTAGAATGCCCCAACCCGAGTCCCTCGAAGTCAACTTGATGCTCGTAGGAATCGGCTGACTCCCGTAGTAGGGTGTGAAACCCGATCCACCCCTCGGGGCAGTGGTACTGAGGGTAAGCGTATCGATCAGGCATTGAGAGGTCGCGCTCAGTCCGATGGAGCTAGATCCGACGAGGGTCATAGCGGGGGTCAGAATGTTCTGATACAGGCCGGAGGCGGGGGATCTAATCAGCGAAAGGTTTGTCACATTCAGAGCAGTCGCGGTTCCACTCGCCTCTGTTCCGAATTCAATATTCGTCAAGTTCCCCCGGTACTGCGCGAGCGTCCCCGCCCCGGGTCCGATATCCGCGGCAAGATTGAACGAGTATGTTGTCGCGGTACCGCCGGGGGGTCCGGCTAACGGATCTCCAAAGACCCTGACCCAGGTATTGTTGAAATCGAGGTTTACGCCAAGAGTGGGGGGAAGGCCCGTTCGGTTGTTTAGCGTGAGTGCCAGTCCCGTGACTCCGCTCAGATTGTGTACATTTTTGAACTGGAAGTACTGTGGAGATTGGTCGCTCGGCACGACGGTCCAAATTAGGTACGGGACACCGGTCGCGTTGGAAACGTTGATCGTGTCGGGGGGTTCGAGGGCGGCAGCCCCTAGGCTGGCGAGGTTGAGCGCCTGATAACGAGTTCCGGGTGGGTCGTAGGGCAGTTTGTAGGCCGATAAACTGTTTGAGAGGGTGAGCAAGGTCCCCGGCGCGCAAGACGCTCGCAAGTTTCCTTGAACGGTTGTGGCTCCCGCGTTCACCAAGTTCGACTGGGGAAAGGAGTATTCGAGCTGACCCAGCATCGCCGGAAGACGGACCGCGACAGCGTTGCTCGCGGTGAACGCGGAGCCAACTCGTGGAATCGGGGTCGTTTGGACATCCCCAGGTCCCAGGACCACGCTGATGGGTGTGTGGCGAGTCACCGCAGCGTTTAGCATCGCCGGCGAAAGAGCGGAAATGGTTGAGGCATTGCCCCACAAGCCAGAAGCGTGTTCGATGAAAGCAGCAATGGTCGAACCGCTGAGGGCGGACCCATTAAGCAAGACCTGCGTCCCGTTGTAGCTCGGCTCGTTGGTCAGTTCGTTGATCAGGGAACTGGAGCCGTAGTAGACGAAGTAAGAGGGGTGGAACGACACGTTCCCGGCAACATTCGAAAGCTCGTAGACGGACTGTATGCTACCCGAATAGACCGCGGCCCCGAGGCCCACCTGCTGAGACAGCCGTTCGTAGGATTCTCGGGGGCTGTAGTACCCGCTACTGGAGTACGACCAGTTCGTGTAGTTGGTGGCGGTGATCCACTGTATGTTTGAACCGGCGAGGAACTTGGATACGTTGTTCGTATTGCCACTAACGAGCCCTCCGGCCACGAATTGATCCATCGCAGCCGAGTAGGGGGTGCCCCCTTCAAACACAACCGCATTGCGCCCTATGAGGGTGGTTGACATGACAAGGGTGCTCACAGAGACTCCGCCCCATGGGGTGCGCTCGTAAATCGCTGAAAATGGAACCGTGAGGATCCCCCCGCGGTCCGGCTGATGAGCAATGTACTCGAAGCCAGCGAGGTATGGGTCCGGGAAGCGAAAGAGAACCGGTGGCGAACTGAAGGCCTCCGAGTTCTCGAGGACCACAGTGCTCAAGAGGAGCCCACACAAGACAACCGGAAGTATCCACCTAACCGACTTGGGAATTGGGAGACGGCCCACTCGGACGGAAGTCGCCCAGGGAGGCGCCCAAACACGACGCCGGTGCACGACACCACGCTCGCTTTTCCAATCGATCTCTTCCTCGATGAGTACGGGTTGGGTCGGGCCGGAGAGGGCCACAGGGGGCGCTCGGAGAATCCCATTCGCCAGCACGGCCGAAAGGTCAGTAACCAACCAACCCACAAAGATTGAGTAGACGACGACTGTGATTTCTAGCCAGAGCCTAAGATCCGGAATGTAGTTGAAAAAAGGGACATAAGTGTAGAGAAAGCCGTTGAACGTCGATAGTCCGGGGTGCGTTCCCGCGGTGGAAACGATGATTCCGAGAAGCCCAGCGGCGAACAGCGCAACCTTGTCGAGGGAGCGACGAAGGACGAGGTAGATAATCGAGGCGGCTGGTACGAGGTAATACAAAAGATCGAGGCTCCCGAGTTCAGTGGCGTAGGTGGGACTGCCATAGACGATCCGGCTGAACGAGTTCTCTTGGACGATTCCCTGCAAGGCCACGGAAATGTTCTCCCCGCCGGCCTGTGAGAATGGAGGGATGATGCCGAGCAGGTTGGTAAAATACTTCGGTCTAACCCCGACGGCATATGGAAGCCACCAAGGAGCCATGAGCACGAGAAACAAACCGGCAGTAACCCCGAGTGCAACGAGATGCGACCGCTCGATGTGGCGAAACCAGCCGCTCCGCAGAGTATCGTAAACGAAGAGCAGGATCCCAAAGCACAGGAGAAAGTACAGGACGCTCAGGTCGCCTATCGACGCAAGGAGGTACAACAGCAATGCGACAGCGACTCCCCATCCGAGTCGTGGTCTGGAGCCAAACCGATGAAGAACCAACAGGAAGAGGGGTGCGACGGCCAATCCAATCATGCTGGGGACATGCCCTTCAAAGAACTGGGGGGTTTGCTCAAGCAGAAGGTAGTAGAAGCCAGCTGTGAAAGCCCCGAGTCTGCTGGCGTGAAGCCCTCGAAGAAGGGCATACATCGCGCATCCAGAACCCCAAAATGAACCCAGCTCAAGGATCCGAATCAGAGTCGACGTATCGAGAGTCAAAGCGCCGAGGTAGAGCACGTTGGGTCCGGTGTAGGTCGAGATCAGTTCGCCCCAATCGGTCCATGGATAGAACCATGCCTCAAGGGGAAAGTTCCGCCAGTGGCTGTAAATCAAAAAAGCATTGAGGGCATTAGTTCCCTGAGGATATTGACCAGCTGCCGCGATGAACTCCAGGCGAGAAATGATCAGAACCGGAAGAAGATAAATCACAGCTGCGAATATTGCGAATCTGTGGTGCCATGTGAGCTCGCGAATGCGGTCCGCTAATGGATTGTCCCATGGACGCCACGGCCTTTGTCCAGACGAAGGAGCCAAGTGTGGGGTCGAGCGATTTGATTGGCCCTCAAAAGTTTGCGACGCCGAGCTTATCGTGGAGGGATATCCCTCGCGGCCCCCCCGCGAAACCCCCGAATCTGTATCCGCGCCCGGACCTCCCGGTGAACCGGGGTGCCCCTCATTCAGCATTGCGGGTCCTTGCGCGTCACCCCACCCAGACCGGCCACTCTTTAGAGTTAGCTCGGATCCTGTCAATTATGCGCGAAAGACCCGATTCGGTGGGTGAGACAAACTGCATGCTGCACGGCCTCTCGTAACCCACCCCCTGGGAAGGGTGGACTTGGGGGCCCTGGAATCGAAACATGGTTCGGTTCCTCTATTTCTGTTTTCCGGACTAGTGTTATTTCTCAGTAGAAGGAAGTCGAAGCGGGCGCGGACCCCTAACTGCATGGCTGTACTGGCGGTGCGAAGAGCGGGAATTCGTAGTCTAGGCGAGCGCACAGATGACCTACTCCGACGGAAGGCGCGTGACGCAAAAATCGGGTTCAGCTCGAGCCCGGGGCCGAGCTAGGATAGATCGGGCAGATTCTGTTATCAACGAGGGGAGGGTTACATCAATGCAAATGGGCCTCGATGGTTTGCAAGACGAATGGAGTAGGCTTGCTGAAACAGACCCACTGTGGGCAATCGCGGCCTTAGCCGGAACCAAGGGAAATCGATGGGACATAACGGAGTTCTTCCTCGTTGGAGAGCGCCGCGTGGAGGGCGTTCTTGCCCACATTCGAGAACTCGGATTGGAGCTCGCCACCGACGATGTTCTAGATTTCGGCTGTGGTGTGGGGCGCGCAACCCAGGCGTTCGCTAAACACTTCACGCGTTGTGTCGGCGTCGACATTGCCCCGCCAATGTTGGTAGCCGCTCGACAGCTGAACAAATTCGGGAAGAGGTGCGAATACCGCCTAAACCCCCACCCTGACCTCTCGATGTTCGGAGACGCCTCCTTTGACCTCGTCTTTTCGAATAACGTTCTCCAACACAATCCTCGACGGTTCGCTCTTGGCTATATCCATGACTTCCTCCGGGTCCTTCGCGCCCGGGGGCTTGCTGTCTTTCAGATGTTGAGCGGGCCGTCCAATCCGTGGCTCCGATGGATTCCCTACTGGGCGCTGGATCCAGCTTTTAATCGAACCAGGACCGTGCTGCGTCGAATAACCAATCCAGACGAAGGCGGCTGGGAATCTCATTGGATTCCCCCTTCGGTGATATTGAGTTTCATTCGCCGAAATGGAGGTGAGGTGATCAGCACGGTGAGGGAGAGTCCATTACAGGGTGGTCGGACAGGTCAGGCGATGGAGCAACACACCTACTTCGTTCGACCGGGCCGAGCCGAAAGTGGGACAGTTCAGGTTTCGGGAGCCGTTTGAGCCTTTCTGAATTGGCTGATTAGTCCTTCACGCACTCGAGTGGGACTACCCATCATTGAATGGATACGACGCCTGAGGGAACGGTCCCTGCAATCAGGATGTTCTTACCCACCGGGTTCCCCACGAATCTACTTCCTTTCAGTACGACCGTCCCCATTCCGGGACCGTTGATGGTAAGACCGTGCACGCCGGTCGGGACCTGCTCGGTGTCTCCGACACATCCCTCCAATCGCAGGTTCTGAATCGTGCCGTGGGCCGCGCTGATGAATATCTGCGCATTGACAATCTTCTGCCCAGGGTCGATCCCGCGGCAACATCCGCGGGCAACGAAGTTTGTCACCAGAATGTCGGAGATGGGTCCAAGCTGTCCGGGTCCGCCTAACTGCAGACCCTGAGAGTAGCAGTTCGTGGCGGTACAGTCGCTCACCGTACAGTGGGAGTTGGCCACGCTCACCCCCGTGTAACAGCCCTCCGCTACGACGTTGGTAATGGTACACCCGTCGATACCGTAGCTGTCGACGCAATCCGCCCACACGCTCTGGGGGGAGCCGTTCCGACAGTGAATCCGGTCGATGACAACGTCCGTGCCAGATCGTCCGGCAGCCACGTCGAGTCTCACCCGCATGAAGGAGACGTCGAGGAGGCCGCCCCCGTCGAAGAACACGTCGTGGAGGCGCACCCCTTTCAAGTTGGGATGTGCTGCGTTGGTTCCTATGTGAATGAACGCTTTCGAAGGGGCCGGGCCGGTGGGGGAAACAGTCCCCTGGAACCGGGTGACCTCGATTTGGGAATCACCTGTCGAGACCAACAACGAAGAGTCCGTTGTACTCCAGCCCGCGAAGGCTACGGAGCTGTTCCCTTGGGAGGAGACTGCCGGCACACCTGTCGGCCCAGTCCATCCAGAAAAGGAGAATTCGCCTACAATTCCAATGGTAGAGCAGCCGGACAAGGCGATCCCAACTTGTTGGGGCGCACTCGCGACAAATGCAGCCTGCCCTGTCATCATGACATTCGCCAAATTCGTGCCGTTGATGGCCGGCCGACCCGTGGGACACCGAATGGTGGCCCCTTCAAACGACAGGTTAACCCCCGAGGCCAGAACGATGGCACCGTTGAGCCCGTAAGTCCCCTGAGCGATCCTAACGACACCGCCGCCGTCCCGCGCGGCCGCCCGTATGGCCTCCTGTATCCCGGCAGTGGTCGTTCCGGGGGTGCTTGGGCCATAGGGACCCTGGCCCGCGTTTCCGTTTCCGCCCGGCACGACCGAATAGATAACCCGCCTCGAACCTGCCGACGGACCCGGCGTTTGAATCTCGCCCGACATCGTTACGGCACTGCAGAAGATTCGGATAATTGGACTAGGGCGCCGACGCAACTCCGAAGCGTGGCGACCGTAACGGTCGAATCGGACAGCAACGGGTTTGCACTGCTGACACCAGACATGAAATCCGTTAGGATTCGCAGGCTTACAACTTTCGTGACCGCATGGAGAAAGGGTCGTCGATGTCACTGTTGCACCGGAGTCCGATTGACGCGTGACAGAACCACTTCTTAGATCACTACTCAAGACTTGGAGTAACAAACGAAAGGCGGGTCCATCTTCCACCCACTTTTCGAAAGGCTTTCATGGATTGTCCTCACTGAACCGGGACCGGGGTTTGATCGGACGAGATGAAGCTCCCGGCTCCGGTCCGCAAGTTACTGAGAACCCGCATTGTTTGGACACTCAGTGGACTTACGTACCCCACGGCGGCTTACGCCACAAAGGGCAGGTTGCTAACCCAATCCCAGTACCTGGGAATCTGTCGAGACGATATGAGTCGACTGGCGAAGCACCTCCCCCCTCATGCCACGATCCTTGAGTTTGGATGCGGATTGGGAGGACATCTTATCGCGGTGGACGGATCGGTAGACTTAGGCGTTGGAGTCGACATCAATCGGTTTTTCGTTCGGCTCGCGCGCAAGATGGCCTTCCATGCGGGTGCGTTTCATCTCAGATTCGTCTCGTACGATGGGGCCCGAGTTCCCATCATACCCGGAGGGGTGGATGTGGCACTCGCGATCGGAGTGTTCGAGCGGATCCCCCGGTCATTGGCTCTCAACTACTTGGATCAACTCTCGGAGCAACTGAAGCCGGGCGGACGCTTGCTGATACATCTATTGACAGAGCGTGCTCACGAAACGACGCTCTTCGACCGTCTGGGCTCTGAGGCCTACACGCCATGGTCACCGTCCGACATGAATGATTGGCTGGAGCGGAGCGACATGCTAGTTGAGGAGGTAATTCCTTGGGGGTTCCGACCGAGGAGCGACGGCTCCGGCCTCTCCACCGTTGCCGAGATTCATGTGCTGGCCAAGCCTGACGGGTCTTGACGAGTTGCTGCTCGGACGGAAACAGCTCCATTGGGATCAAAGCCCAAAGTCAGTTGAGGCGTCCGGTAAAATTCGAAGAATAAAGCCTCCGAGGGGGCTTCTCGACACCCATACAACCTTTTTGAAACTCATCTCACGCGGCGGAAAACCATTCGGGTAGCTCGGCCCTGCTGTACGGTCTGTTCCCTGCGGGTGAAGACGGTAGCCGGCGTGTCCCGAGGGCCCCCCGTTGATCCTTGGCGGCGGCACGGAGCCTGGGCCATTGAGAGAGTAACCGTCCAAGACATAGGCTGTGTGCGCCGAACCCCACGGGCCCGATCGTGCAAGATTCGCGATTTTGGCTTCTGCCGACCTTATACAGGAGGAAAGATAGGCGGTGCGGAATGGTGGACCATGGGCAGCGACCCATAGTTGGCCGGCCAAACCTCGTTGTCATCCTCTTGGACTGCGCCCGTGCGTCCTCGTTCCCGGAAACGGGCGGCCCGGTTGGTTCGTTCCCCTCGCTCGAGCGTCTCAAGGCCGAGTGCACAATTTTCACCCGTGCGTCGACGGTCGCCCCCTGGACCCTTCCGTCCCACGCGAGTTTGTTCACCGGACGGTACCCGTGGGAACACGGCGTGATGGGGGAAGGCGGACTCCAGCTCGACGAGACCATCCCGACCGTGGCGGGGATGCTTCGACAGGAGGGCTATGGCACGCTAGCGCTGAGCGCGAACGGTTTGGTCGGCACTCTTTTCTCTTCACCAGGTTCTTTCGAGGAGTCTCGCTGCGCGGAATGGTGGGAGAAGAGTCTGCGATGGATTTCACCCGAAGCGCTCTCGGGCGAACCTGAGAATCGACCGTTCAGTGTATTGACCCTGCTATCCGTTTTGAGCCAGGGTCTGTACCATCGTCGCGCCCGCCTCCGTCCTGAATCCCTTCTCAGAAGGGAGGGAGTCACACCTTCCCTTCAAGAGGCTGTCCGGCACGAACTTTCAAGGGTCGTATTCGCCGGGCCTCAGGCCGACCGAGCTATTGGAAACTTGGTCGACGCCTTGAATCGATTAGCCCACATCCTTCGAAGCCCGGGGGATTCAGGGTCACCACCCGTGGCCTCGTGGATCGAACCGGCCCTCGAGGGTTGGCTTAGACACCAGCCGACCGAGCGCCCCGTCCATTGCTTCGTGAATCTGCTGGACCTGCACGAGAAGTACCTGAGCGATGGGACGGTCCTTCCCGGCCTGAGGTCGTGGCTTCGGTTCGCCCGGATCTCCCAGAACGCGAGACTCTTTTCGGGAGGAAAAGAGCGACCGACACAGGAGCAGTTGGACCTGCTCCGCCGGCTCTACGAAGCGATCCTGACAGGCCTGGATCGGCGGGTAGACTCAATCATACGAGTCTTCCAACGGGCTGGGCGTTGGGACAATACCCTGTTGATTGTCACAAGCGATCATGGTCAAGCCTTTGGCGAGCATGGAAATGTGTTTCACGCACAGAGCCCGTTCCAGACCGTCCTCCACGTACCTCTGTGGATCCGCTGGCCCCATGGAAACGGGGGTGGTATCAAGCATTCTGACCCTGTCAGCCTTGTCGATGTCGCGCCGACCTTACTTCGCGCCGCCGGCCTCGACAAGAGTCCCTCACTGCCGGGAATCCCTTTGCAGGAAGGTCTGCCGCTCAAGCGGCAGGCACCCGTTCTTGCAATGGCGGACGAGTATCCGTTCATCGAGGTGAACCGGATTGGGAACAGAGAGCAGGTCAGAGCTCGGGCGCCTCGACTCCACACCATCGCCTACTCGGGAGGAATCAAGGTCATCTTCGAAGCCCGCTCCGGTAGGGTAAGCACATTCGACCTCGACAAAGATCCTGAAGAGGCCTCTGATCTGGGGACCGTGCCGGGAGAAGATGGGGCGCGGGCAGAATTGTTCGCGCGAAAGGTCGCCGGGCAGATCTCTCTGGCGAGCGATGGGCAAGGGCCCTCCGATGACCTTCAAGAGCGGCTCCGCTCTTGGGGTTACGTGTGAATCGGTGCCGACCGCGCCGGTCGCAGCGTTTCCGCCCACTGTCGCGCTTGAATACTAGGCGTCAGAGTCCGGGATCAACTCGAATTGTGAGGAATACTCGACCTGGGTCTCGAGAAACCGGGACTCTAGGCGCGTGGAACTCATGGATGGCTGGTGGCTCCTCGGTTTCCGTTCCGATTGCCCAGGATTCGGAGTGCTCAAGAACCTCTTCGACCCGACTGTCAGCCAAGAGCCCCTGAAACTGGGTCGGGCAGGTAACTCGGGAGCCCATCCACTCCGCGTCTACCGTAACGAGCCGATCCGTAAGCGACCGAGCTCGCCCCACTGACCGAACAAGTATTTCGGTGCCTGGATGGGGTCCGCCATTTGCGACAAGATCTCCTTGTCCGAGGCGACGCGGCTCCCTTGTACAGCGGCCCGGCGATTCCGCAAGGTTGGAATATCGCGGAGAAAGGCGGCGACGCCGTTCAGGGTGGCTCGGCTCTCGAAGCGCATGCCGCGTGCCCAGAACGCCCCGGCCATCACGATTTCCATGAGGAAAGTGATGGGTAGAAACCATCCGAGGTGGGAGGTCGAGTAATTGGTAAACATGGTAGCGAGTCGGTTCCTGGTTCCGGAACGTATCGCCCGAGGGTTCTTCTTCAGCAGGACGCCGGTTTCCGTGCCGCCCCGAACGTGAAACACACGCGATTGCGATGCCACGACGGAGGAGAACCCTTGAAGCCGGGCCCTCCAGCAGAAGTCGACGTCCTCGAACATGGTGAAATATTCCGAGGGAAATAGGTAACCGAGCCGGTCTAGCAAACTTCGTCGGAGGAACATCGAGGTCCCTTCGGCAAAGAAGACCGGTTGGACGGGGGCACCCGTCGCTTCCAGCCGATGGGTGAACCCGAACGGATCCATTTCCGTCCACGGGCGGTCCGGTACGGTGTGATCCTCCATTCTGAAGATGGCGGGAAGGACGCATCCGATCGCCGGATCGCTCTCGAAAGCCTCCAGAACGGGCCGAATCCAGTTAGAGTCTACCGCGACGTCGCTACCGAGAAGACAGATGAACTTGCCCTGTGCGTACTTGACTCCTTCGTTATTTCCCTGAGAATACCCGACGTTCTCTGGCAGCACGATGAACCGGGAGCGAATCTGGGGATAGGCCGCAGCGAGCGCGAGGAACGACGCCGCGCTGCCGTCCACGGAGGCATTGTCGACGAAGATGACTTCCTTGTTGGCGTAGGATTCCTTGAACACGGATTCCCAGTACTGGCTCAGTGCCCTCCCGTTGTAATTCAGCAGGACAATGCTGACCAGAGGATCCTCCAGCATGACGGATCGAACCCGCTACAGAAGCCAGTGACGTATGCTTTCCGCAGCTACCCAAACCGACTTCTGGTTTCATTCCGCATTCAAGCTAATGTCCTTCCCTCGACTATCTAATGATGAGGCGGGATTCGCCTTTGAGGATCGAGAGTGAGGTCCGAGGAAGGGCAGGCTGTCTCGACGGGGGTGCAGGGTGCAGGCTCAGCACTGGAGGCTCCCACGACGAATGGCGCGAATCAGGACTCAATCTCCGTTGCTCCGACTGAGTCCACCCGCGCTTCGGCGTTCCACTGGCTGGTAAATCCGAATGGGCTAACCCTTCTGGTGATACTTGGCTTCGTGCTGGTCGGAGGCTACGACCGGCTCCACGACCTCGGTGGTGTCTCCATCTGGACCGATGAGGCCCAATCGACGCTCCTCGCCTTCAGCGTGCTGAAACACGGTTACCCTATCATCGTCTCCCAACACGTGATCAACAACTGGGAACCATTGTATCCGTACTTGGAGGCACTCTCAATTCGGGTTCTTGGTGCCACGAACCTCGCGTTTCGGCTCCCATCGGCTCTCCTCGGTATCGCGCTGATCCCGCTGGCTTATTCGGTTGGCGCACGGCTTCGGGACCGGTACGTCGGGATAGCGCTCGCCGCGATGCTTGCGTTCTCTTCCGAGTACATTGCTTGGTCCCGTCAGGCGAGGTGGTACATGCTCTTGGTGGTCTTACTGGCCCTCGGATTCCTCCTGGCAATGACTTGGCACTACGCAAGCAGTCGACGCTTGCGAACCGCCTGCGTGCTCGGCATGGTCGTGCTCGCAGTTTTTGCGGGGCTCGCGAGCCTTTCTCTGTTCCTGCTCTACCTCCCGGGAATCCTAGCGGCCGGGCTGGTGTACTTCCTCGCCGCTGGATGGGAACCGATAAAACGATGGTTCGGACGGCCGGCTCCGACCGTTTCACCGACCGAGCCCTCCTCCGCACGGATCATCCCGTACCGGTATCGACCATGGGTTCTTCTTGCGATTCTCGGGGCGATGGTGGGCCTTGTTGTGGTCCTTCAGAAGCCCCTCGAATTGGCCTACGCGGTGGCGTTCACTCGGCTGGTGGGATTCCCGCCGCATCCCCTGGCATGGAGCAACACCTTCGGACCGTACCTCCTCGAGTACTACCCCGGCGTCATCGCCCTCGCGGGCTTGGGGGCCGTGTTCATTACTGGCCGACGAAATCCGATCGAAATTGCACTCGCGGCGTTCTGCATCTCCGGCTTCCTGAGTGTCAGTCTGTTTGCGTCCCTGACCAACGGGCCGACCCCAGTATCTGGGGCGGCCCCGTTCGTGTCACACGCGGCATACGAGCGCCACATCGTTCCCCTTCTGTTCTTCTTGTTCCTCGTCGCCTCGTTGGCGATTGTCGAACTCTGCCAGCGGACGATCCGATTTCTCTCCCCCCGTTTACAGGGGGGCCCGCACCTGCGCGGAGTCGTCCCGGCCCTCTTCGGCATCGCGGTTGTCGTGGTACTGGTCCTCCCCGGCGTCGTGGCACCGTCCAACGTAACGATATACGGGTCGAGGACGGCGTCACCGGCGGATAGCCTCGTGCCGTGGGTTGCGTTTTCCCTGGACCCGGTCAATCCCTCCGCCCTCTGGCGGACCCCCCAGCTCAACTATCAGTTGGCCGCGGAGTACGTTGTTGGTCATCGGAACTCGTCTGACGTCGTCGCGACTAGTGATCCGGGCCCTACCGCCGTCTACTGTGGCTCGGCACAATACTGGGTCAACGCGAGGCCAATACCCTCGACCATCATCTACACGACCCAGGGACCGACGTTTTTCCAGACCGGATCCCTTCTGGTCTCGAACTCGTCTCAGCTGGAGGGGCTCCTGTTGAACGGCTCCGGTTGGTTCATCAGCAGCGTTCCAATCCCGAATCCCGCCGCGTTCCCGTCCGGCATGAGCTACGTCATTTCGGACTTCATGAGCCGGATCCCCGCCGCTTCCGACGTGTCTATTTCACTGTACCGCTGGAACCTGTCGACACCGGCCAGCCTGATCGAAATGCTGGCGGCCCGGACTCCAGCGGTCGGAATACTCGGTACGAACTTGACCGTCCTGGCCGGCTGGGCGACCACTTCCGGCGTGACCGAAAACCCGTTCCGTGACTTCTTAGTCCCGCTCGCCCCCTCCCTCCTCCGGTACGTGGGACCCGGGCTGCTGCCACTCGCGGTGCTCTTCAACGTCTACAATCATCGGCCGGATCTCCAGTCCGCCTTCCCTGAGGTGCTGTACTACCCGTCCAACGACACGGCCCTCGCCCATTGGGCGAAGCAAGTGGTCACCGGGGTCTTCCCCGATCCCGCTTTTCCGGCGCTGGCCCCGTACTCGGCCTGGTACCAAGCGCATGGCTGACGGAAGGGATCTTCGGGTCCTCTACGCCGGCGCGGTACTGGCGCCGGATTGGACGGGAGGTGAGCCGGTGTTCGCGGAGCTTCTGATGCGCGGACTCATGCAGAGGGGAGTGAAAGTTCTGAGGGAAGGATCCCGCCGGACCCTTTCGGAACTTGCACGGCTCGCCTTCGTCCCGTATGACGCCGAGCCCTGGCGCGTCGCTCGGTATCGTCGTCGACTTCGAGAGTTGAGGCCCGACGCCGTACTCGCAGGGTTCGACTTCGATTGTTCGTGGGTCATCGCCGCCCGGAAGGAGGGGGTTCCGGTGTTCGTGTGCGTGCAGATCTACTGGCCGACCTGCCCCATCGGGACCCGTTACATCGACGGAGTGGGCGTGTGTTCAAGTCCGGGGTTCATGAAGTGCCTGCGACACATTTCTCGAGCCGACATGTCGCCGAACCTGGGTCTGCCCGTTCCCGTACTTTCCCCTCCTCTGGCGCTCGCCCTCTACTCGAAGCTTCTGTTGCGTCCCTCCGCGCTGTCCCAGGCGGACGCGCTGGTGGCAAACAGCGTGTTCGCGGGCCAGGTCCTCACCGCGGCGGGCTACACCAACGTGCGGGTGATCCACAACGGCGTGGACACGGGTCTGTTTCGGGCGGAGCCGTGGGGAGGGGGTCCCAAGGTGGTTCTCTACCCGGTGGCTCGTTCGAGGCAGGAGCGGAAGGGATACGCCCATTTCGTTCGCTTGGCGCGTGCGGTGCACGCTCAGTTCCCCGAGGTTCGATTTCGGATTCTTAACGACCCCGGGGACGAACTGATTGAGGGAACCCCGTACCTTTCGCACCTGGAGCTCGCGGAGCTGTTCCGTGCGGCGTACCTGGTCGTCGTTCCCGGACTCTGGGACGAGCCCTTCGGATTCGTAGCGGCGGAAGCGATGGCCTCCGGTCGTCCCGTCGTCATGTACGACGGGGGAGGCTCCGCCGAGCTCATCGAGAACGGCCGGTCCGGCGTGCTCGTGGCTCGAGGAGATGAGGAAGCCCTGAAGCGAGCGGTAACTGGTATGCTGAACGACGAGCCAACGGCCCATCGAATGGGGCAGGCGGCCCGGGCCCGGATCGAAGCCCAGTTTGGCTTCCCACTTATGGCGGAACGCTTCCTGCAACTTATCCGGGAGGCGCTCCCCGAGCGCAGCCTGCGCGGTTAGGACTCGGTGTACCAAGAGACTGGGGCCGGCGGGAGCCGGGCGAAGACTCTGAGATGAGCCGCTTGGGCTACGGGCTCTCGGTGGAGAGAGGGGCGGAGGCCGATCTGTCCACTCCGAGACGATGGAATTCCCGCCACAGACGAACGAGCGCGATGATCTGCTGCACTGACACTTTCGGCAGAAGCCAGTGGGGCACGTTCTTACTCTCTCCCCACCGACGAGCGCGATGCCGGATCGGTGCTTCGGCGTAACGATACCCGCCCTGGTCCAAGCGCACCATGAACTCGTTCAGGAAAGCCCCGTTCATGTACCGGGTCTGCTCGGAGATGAATCGTACGACCTCCGTCCGACCGACCCGGAGGGCTACCGTCGGGTCCTGGGCGCGCAGCACGAAGAAGACGGAGAGGAACAAGCGGAAGACGCGTGAGACGACCTTCCGCAGGAAGGGGTCCTGCCGCGGTGTGCGGATCCCGATGGCCATGTCATTGCCGATTCGCACTAGATTCAGTAACGTCGGAAGATCCCTAGGGTCGTACTGTCCATCCCCGTCTGTGAAGGCTACCCAGGGGGTCCGGGTCTGCCGTACGCCGATCTTGAGAGATTCGCCGTACCCCAGGGAGCGGGTGTTCCGCACTACCCGGAGCGGGATCTCCCGTTGCAGTTCACGGAGGATTTCCGGGGTGGCATCGGTGCTCCCATCGTCGACAACGAGAATCTCTGTCTTGATCCCCGGGGGCCGTGAACCCCACCATTCGCGTACCACCTGCGCGATAGCGCCCGCCTCGTTACGGCTAGGAATGACGAGGGTGACGTCTTCGAGGGGATTCCCGGGTCCCTCGCGAATCACAGGTTTCTCGAGTCGATCGGCCTCTCCCCCCGGCTCGTTCCCGAGGAAGCGGTGGGATAAGGAGGTCTCGGTCACGCCCTGCGTGGGGGGCGGGGGAAGGCGAGGAGTCACGCCGGAGCACCCGACCCCTGACTCGCCGCTTGATCTATTGAGGGAACCGTTATTGAGGCGCGCAGGTCCGGATCTGTATCGAACCCGACAACGTACCTTCCGTGCGCTGCGAAGGCGAGTCCGGTGGCCCGCCCGCCGTGACCCACCCCCACGATGCCGATCCTCAGCCGCGGTGACGCGTTGCTGCGCGCGATCATCGGATCCCTTTCCGTCGTGGCGTCTTCCTGGATGGATTCGTCCTTCCGCGTCCGAGGCCTCGTTCCTGCAGTTCTCGCGCGACCGCGTTGGCGGTGCGCTGGAGACCCTGGGGAAGTGAGGTCGTCGGGGCCCAGTGGAGGAGCCTTCGGGCACGTCGAATGTTCGGTCGTCGTTGTTCGGAGTCGTCCGGGGGGCGCGGCACAAATACGATCTGTGATCGGCCACCGGTCATCTCCCGGACGAGTTGAGCGAGGCGGAGTACCGAGAGCTCACCCCGTGGGTCCCCCAGGTTCACGGGTCCGTCTATCGGAGGGACCTCGGCGATGCGGACGAGGCCATCCACCAGGTCATCCACGTAGCAGAACGACCTCGTCTGCCGGCCTCGGCCTTGCACTGTGATCGGGTCGCCCTTCCACCCTTGTCCGAGAAATGTCGAGATTACGCGGCCGTCGTCCAGCGCCATTCGAGGACCATACGTGTTGAAGATGCGAGCGATGCGGACGTCTACCCCCCGCTGGCGGTGCCACGCCGTTGCGAGCGCCTCGGCGAATCTCTTGCCCTCGTCGTAACAGGACCGGAGACCGATCGGATTGACATGCCCCCAGTACTCCTCCGGTTGAGGATGGACCTGGGGATCTCCATAGACTTCGGACGTCGACGCGAGGACGAACCGCGAGGAATCGCGGCGCGCGTTGGCCAGGAGTTGGCTCGTGCCGAATCCGTTGACTTCCAATGTACCGATGGGGTCCATTTGGTACTGGGGAGGCGAGGCGGGGGAAGCCAGATGGAAGATGACATCCGCGCTCGGAAGGCGAACCGGCCTCCGTAGATCCGCCCGGAGGAAGCGGAACTCCGGCCTCTCGCGAGCCCCCTTCAGGTTCAGCAAGCGGCCACTCGAGAGATTGTCCACTCCGACAACGTGCCAACCATCCTGTAGGAGACGGTCGACCAGGTGGGAACCGAGAAATCCCGCCGCGCCGGAGATGAGGGCCCTCCGGCTCATGCGGCCTCGGAGCGGAGCAATGCGAGGACTTGATCGCGAAGCTGGGGGTTTCGAAGGGCGAATTCAATGTTGGCCCTCAACCAGAGCAGCGGGTCTCCGATGTCGTACCGGGTACCTTCGAAGGTCACCGCGTAGACGTGCTCTTGCTGGAGGAGGAGTGTCAGGGCATCGGTCAGATGGATCTCGCCATTCCGTCCGGGAGCCGTCCTCCGGATGCAATCAAACACAGTGGGGGTCAGCCAATAGGCGCCCGTGATCCCGAAACGGCTCGGGGCCTCTGCCAGGGTAGGTTTCTCGATGGCGCTCCGAACGTCTATCACCCCGGGCCGAACCTCCTCCCCCGCCACAATTCCGTAGTCGGAGACCTTCGAATCGGAGACCCGCTCAACCGCAATGACGCTGGAGTGGGATCCCAGTTCCACGAAGCGGTCGTGCAGTTGTCGCATGAGGGGAACGCGGCAGAGGTGAATGGTGTCCCCCAGAAGCACCCCAAACGGCTCCCGGCCGACGTGACGCGCCGCACAGACCACGGCGTCACCCAGTCCACGAGGGCGCCGCTGCCGCACGAAGAACAGATCCGCCTGCTGGGTGAGCACGTCGAGGGCCCTCAAGGCGGGGTGGTCGCCGAACTCGGGATGGTAATCGAACTGGTCCTCGATCGCTCGCTTGTTCCGACCGGTGATGATCATGATGTCATCCGCGCCGGCGGCGACGGCCTCCTCCACGACGTATTGTATGATCGGCCGGTCCAGGACCGGCAGCATTTCCTTTGGCATGCTCTTCGTCGCCGGGAGGAACCTTGCCCCCAACCCGGCGGCCGGGATCACCACCTTCATTCGCAATTCAGTTGCAGAATGGACCTAAAGAACGTTCCTGCGCCGCACGGGCCGCAACTGCCACCGCTCGACCGTCACGCCTCCCGAATCGCGATGGAACTTCCCTCGCTCGTCGAATCGACCGAAAATCACTGGAGAACCGGGCGAGTTGTGCCACGCCCTCGGCTGAAATGAACGGCTACAGGCCGAGCTGGGAATTGAGTTCGGCCACCCTCTAGAACTCCCACCGATTCAGGAAAGGAGCACGGGCCGGCGCCCAAGTGTCGTTCCTGAAGCACAGGATCGCCGTAGCACGGGCTCTTGGCGCGCCCGAGGCTCCGTAGTGTCCAGAGAGGCGCTCACCGACTCGCAGTGTGCTTACTCGAGAGTCTCCTTTCCAACAGGGGGTACAGGCACCAAACGGAAAGGACCAGAGGAATGAGCACTGCAAAGTCGACGACAATCAATTCAAGGTTGGGCTCGGACGAGTGAGGGCTGATCCTTAGCGACCCGAAGGCGACAGTCAGGGAATTTGGTGCATCCGACAGCTTCCCTATCCACAAATCGTGGAGTGGGCCGACGGGCATGACTCGGGGGCCCACCCGCAGCGTAGCCAGCTCGCTGGTCCCCGATAGGGCGACCGCTACCGTGCCGTTCGACCCAAAGGTCGACAGCGTGCCAGACAGCGCCGTCCACACGTAGGCCGTCTGAGCGAACAGTGACCCGTTGATCGGCGCAGAATACAGATTCGTTACGTTACCGACGATCGAACTCGAGGGCGAGGGGGGGAACGCATTAGAGAAAATGCCGGACTTCCCTACGATCAACTGGGCGGTTGACGCCGCAGTCATGTTCCAGGGTTCGGTAAGGGTCAGCCCGTTCACGAACCCGGTGAGATTCGTTCCATTGGCAGTCACTTCGAACCCGGTAACCAACCATCGATTCGCCGGGGAGCGAAATTGCGTGGTTTCGAAATGCCAAGGGCCGTTGGGGCTGGAACTATTCCCCAGCACGAAGCGGTTGCCTAGGATGAATGCGTCGTAGGCGACTTTTCCTACGTTGACATCCCAGAGGGCGGTCGTCTTTGCGGACGAGTTGTCGAGCTTGGTGCCAAACAATAGCTCGTGGCCCGGCAACGCGGCGGGAGTAAGACCGTACGACAGCCCTCCCGTGCCGTTGAGTTGAAAGATCTCACTCGGAACTGAAAACAGGGGGGTTGAGCCAAGCGCCACTGAAGTGTAGACGCTGGAATTCGAGGGGATCACTGCGGAGCTGTTATTGACCGCCATTACGTTCCCGAGGCCCGCGTAAAACGCGGAACCATTGACCACATCCAGCAGAGACGGGGCTTGAATGCCGGCCCCCCACTGCGCGCTGGCTGTCAGGTTGATCATGAACGATTGATTGGTCAGGTTCCGATAGAGTCCGATAGGTACGGCGGTTGAGGCGAAGGAGACAACGGGTTGGGAGGTGCTGACCTGATACGAGCCAGGAGCGGACAAGGGGTAGGCACACTCTGGCAGTCCCGCGCATTCGTTGGTGTACTCGAGCGGGACGAAGAGACCCGGATTGAACCCGACTACGGAAGCGGATGTCGCGCCGATCCGAGGGTCGGCAGCGAGCGCCGAGGGAATCAAGGCTCCGAGGAGAAGAATCGTCACGAGGAGGACTGCGGAGACGGCTTGCGAGCGACGACCGCTGGGTCGACGGGCTGAGATCGGCGTGAGTGGGACGGGGGGAGCTTCTACGGATACGGGACGACCGGGTTGGTTGGCAATGAGAAAGTAGCGCACTGTAAGGCTGAACGACACTAGGTACGCGAGGATCAGCGCCTTCCAGACCGGTCCGTCGCCCAGGAGGCGGAAAACGTTCGGCGCAGCGTGAAACAGGGAGTACGACCAATAGAAGACTCCCGTGGCACCACCGGCCCCATTGAGCATTTCCGCGATGATGAACTGCGGGAGGAGGAAGAGCTGCAGAACAAAGATCTGCCGATATGAAAGGGACGCCCTTCGGAGAGAAATGAGGGCCAGCAAGAGGAGGCCGACCAGTAGAACAAGATTGTCGCTGGGGACGGTGTTCACGAAGAACAAGAACGCTGCCGAATACGTGACCAGTAGGCTGCCGGGCTCCTTCACACCATATTTCTTCAACGCAATCGGGATGATCACTGACGAGACGAGCACGATAATCAGGGACGCGCGTTCGATCACGCCGAGGGCGTCCCCCGAGAATGGTGCCAGTAGGTTGAATGCCGAATACGGACTCACACCGGTTCCCGGGGCTTGAAGGCCGGCCGCAAGCGTCCCCACGGAACTCAGCTTGAACAAGATGACCGGGATGCTGAGCAGTCCTCCCATGCCGAGGAAAGCCAGCAGCGTTTGGATCTTCTGTCGGTTCGTAGCTCGATAGAGGATCAGGGTAGGGAGCAGGAGTACGACGGAGTAGTAGCTCAGGAAGGCCAGACTGAGCAGAAGAGCCCCCAGGACGAGGTACCGGAGCTCCCCTCCCTTCTGCCAGCCGTAATAGAGGGATACGTACCCGAGGAGGTAGAGAAAGATGATGATGACGTCGGTCTCCACCCAGACGTCGTTCACAAACAGAATGAACGGATTGAGAACGAATGCGTAGAGTATCTTCCGATGATACTCGAGACCCTCGAGCTTCGCCACTCGGGATAGCGTAAGGCCCGAGAGATACGTCAGGACCATGAACACGACCTTGAGCAACGCGGCGGCGGCGACGTAGTTCCAATGGAAGGCTTGAAACCCGTAGTACGCGACCAGTCCGAGGGCCTGAATGGGAAGGCCCCCCGGGATCTCGTTGTGGTAGTGGTAGGGGTTCAGTCCGATGGAAAGATAGCTGGACGCGTACAGGATGGTGCTGAGGTTCCAGGCGTCGTAGAACGCAAACAAGAGAGGAATGTTGACCAATATGAACAGCGGAAGTGGCTCCTTGAGTCTCCGAATCAGCCGCCCGATTTGGTCGTTCACGGTGGGTTAACTCCACTGAACCCTCGAGCCAGCACGTTCTCCGTTCTCGACACAAGCCTCGGTCGTCCAGGTACACCCGGAGTTGGGTGAAGGTAACCTGGGGGAGCGCCCCGGGGCCGCCGGCGGGAACTTCTAAAGACGAGTCTACGGTAGAACTCCCGAGCAAGGGAGGACTTGTTCCACGGCGGGGGGGAGCTCGTCGTCACCTCCCGGAACCGCCGACACTTGAAGTATCCATCCGACCGGCTAGACCACCTGTGAGGTTCTGCTCCGAATCGTTCCCACGAGGAGTCCGAGAGAGTACGTGACATCGGAGCCGAGTCCCATGAGCCCCGTCGCGAGGTCATCTAGGATGGCCTGATACCCATTGGTAGAAAGCCTCCTCAGGTCCCGGTGGAAGCGGAGAACATAGTAGACGTAGCGACCACCGATCCACGCGGCGAGGCCCCCGGCGACCCACGGATTCCGCGTGACCAGGTAGACGATGAGGAGGCTGAGGCCAACGAGCGCCACCACCGGTTGGGAAGCGCGATGCCATGAGCGGGACCGTGAGTACGATGAACGCCGGGTCCCTTTAGTGGGGAAGAGTCCAAACTGGGTCAGCACGAGGCCCATTGCCTGTCCGAACCGGAAGGACTTGACAAAATTGCCGGTCAACGTCTCCGCCTCTCCCGAAAACCGCTGGATCGCCTCCAAAGAGTAGTCTTTCAACAGCCGGAAACCCAACCGGCGGAGCTGAAAGGAGACCCAGATGTCCTCCCCGACGATCCGAAACTGTTCTGGGAAGCCTCCGAGGCGATCTACCGCGCTCCGCCGGAAAAGGTCCGCTTTGAACTCGGTGAACGTGACGAACTCCGGCATTCGGCCCTCGGCAAAATGGAACTGCTGACGGATGACGCCGAACGCCTTCTTTGTGAAGTTCAGATCGTCGGGGGCCGGCCTCCCGTAGTACCCCGTGACCACCGCGATATCCTCGTCGGTGAGCAGCCTGCGCACGGCCCGTGAAACCCAATCGATGCCCACAAGCTCGACATCCTGGTGAAGGACGATCACGAGCTCCCCCTGAGTCTCTCGCAACCCATGGTTCAGGGTCCGGGAGAGCCCCAAGTTGGAAGAATGGACCATGACCCGGCCACGCCCCGGATGCTCCCGTAGGAACTCTTGGGCGGTCCAGACGGTCTTATCCGAGCTAGCGTCATCGACGATCAGCCAATCGACGGCGGGGAAGTCCTGCCGTGCGAGCGAGGCCAGCGTGGCCAGTATGGTGCGTTCTCCGTTGAATGTGGGGATGATAACGGATACGCTCGGCGTGCGCCCGGACGGTGGGTCCGGAGTACCGGACGAAGGACGAAGCACTTCGTCCTTCATGTCCTACGACTGAAAAACGGGAGCGGTAAATATCGTTGACGTCGCTTCAGGACGGGCCCCGTCTGTTGGGCATCTCCCTCACCCCCCCCAAACCTCAGCTGAGGTACGGGCGAGCGCAGGGAGGGGGGCGACTAGGGGGTGGACGCGCGTCCCAACTCCCGGGACAACGAGACGAGACCGGTCAACTGCTCGAAAATGATCCTAGGGAGCTTGCGGGGGCTGTAGATACTCGTCACCCCGCTGAGCCGATGGCGGTGTCGGATGGGGACTTCCTGCACGTGAAACCCCCGCCGGGCCGCCCGGATAGAGAATTCCGCCCAGAAGCTGTACTCGAGATGGCGGATCTCCGGGAGTAACTCTTCCCAGACTTGTCGCCGAACGATTCGGAAACCGCAGTCCATGTCGGTGAGACGTACCCCGGTAAAGAGACGCGCGAGCACGTGGAATCCCAGTGCCAGGACGGTCCGATGGAATGGCTCCGAACGTCGGACTTTGGCCCCGATGACCAAATCGTTGCCCTCCAGGCTGTTCCACAGCTTCCAGAAATCCTCCGGGTCGTACTGGCCGTCCGAATCCATGAAGAAGAGCACCGGGGTCTGGACGAGACGCATCCCGAACGCGGCCGCCCCTCCGTACCCCAATCGTTCGGGATGGAGGTGGAGCTCCATGGTGCGCTGCGCCGCGGCCTGTTTGAGCACCGTCGGGCTGAGGTCGGAGCTCCCGTCCTCGCAGACGATCAGCTTGGCATGAGTCGGTTCTACCACCACCCGGCCGACCTCATCCAGGACCCTCTCGATACTGTCCGCCTCGTTGTGTACGGGCAAGAGAACGGTCAGCATCCCGGGGGGGACGGCCGGGGGGAGTGCCGAAGCGAGCATAGGGGTGCTTGCTCGGAAACCCACGTTCCGAATCTTATAAGTGCTCCCGAATTGCAGTCGGGTCGGAAGAACCAATGTGGCCTCCGCGGGGCCTCCCCCCCCACTCGGGAACTGGGAGACGAGGAGATTGAGCGTGTCGCGGGCGGCCGACGGACGGCGAGTCGTCGTCACCGGTGCGGGGGGCTTCATCGGGCACCACCTGGTTCGCCGATTGAAGGCCCAAGGCGCGTGGGTACGCGGGGTTGACGTCAAACGACCGCAGTTCGAGGCTTCTCCCGCCGACGACTTCCAGCTCCTCGATCTCAGAGAGTTCGAGAACTGCCGAGCCGCGGTCGCGGAGGTGGACGAGGTGTACCAGCTCGCGGCCGACATGGGGGGCATCGGGTACATCACGAAGGTCCACGCCAGCCTCACCCGGAACAACGCCTTGATCAATGCCCACATGCTCGAAGCGTCGCGCCTCGCCGCGGTGCAACGCTACCTCTACACCTCTTCCGCCTGTGTCTATCCCAGCCACCTCCAAGAGGACGAGGCCGTCGCGCCGCTCCGAGAGGAGGACGCGATTCCGGCCGACCCCGAGAAGGGATACGGCTGGGAGAAGCTGTTCTCGGAGCAGCTGACGGCCTACTTCCATGAGGCGTACGGCCTCGACACGCGCATCGTCCGCTTCCACAATATTTACGGGCCCCTCGGGAGCTACGAAGGAGGGCGGGAGAAGGCGCCGGCCGCGATCTGCCGGAAGGTCGCCGAGGTCGAGGACGGGGGCACCATCGAGGTCTGGGGAGACGGGAACCAAACCCGGAGCTTTTGCTATGTTGACGACTGTGTCGAAGGGATCCTCCGGATAGCCGACTCGGGCTATTCTGAGCCGCTGAACCTGGGGACCGACGAGCTGGTCACCGTGGACCAGCTGGCCACGACGGCGTCGGGGGTGGCGGGGAAGAAGATTCGCCTCCATCACGAACTCGACCAGCCCCAGGGGGTCCGTGGGAGGAACAGTGACAATAGTCTCCTCCAGAAGATCACCGGCTGGCAACCGACGACCCCTCTCCGGGAGGGGATGCACCAGACCTATCAGTGGGTCTGGCACCAACTCGCCGCGGAGGATCGAGCCAAGCCCCCAGCGCCTGCTCCGCAGATCCTAATGGCCCGGGCCGCCCACGCGTAGGAATTCTCCCGGACAAGTCCCGGGCTCCGCCGCTCGGCCCTTCCGCGGCGGTCTTCTAGAGCCCGCCGCTCCGCCGGGTAAACCGCTAGAGCCGGATCTGTGCCGCGTCGCCGAGGATCAAAGTGAGTTCGGAGGCGAGCGGCGTCCGGGAGGTGATCGCCACGTTTCTTCCGATCAGGCTGTCGACCACGCGGAGAGGCCCCTCGATGCGGGCCCCCTCGAGGATGATCGACCGCCGCACGGAGACCGAGTCGAGGACGACTCCGTCACCCACCGAGGTTTCGGGGCCGACGCGGGTTCCGGCACGCAGTCGCGCGCCGGACCCTATCACGACGGGCCCTTCGATCTCCACTCCGTCGTCCACGACCGTTCCGGCGCCAATGCGGACTCCCCCGCGCAACTTCGCTCCGGCCGAGACCTCCCCTAGCTGGTCGAAGGAGGCCGGCGGGAGCGAGCGAAGGACCAAGGTGTTCGCGTGGAGCAAGTCCTCCGGTCGACCGGTGTCCTTCCACCACCCCCGCACGGCATACGGGACGATTCGGCCCCCCGCCTGATGGAGTCGCCAGATAGCCTCGGTAATCTCAAGCTCCCCTCGTCCGGAGGGAGTCAGGGCGCTGATGATGGGGTAGATCGCCGGCGTGAAGAGGTAGACTCCGATGAGAGCGAGATTGCTCCGAGGCTTCGCGGGTTTCTCCTCGATGGACCGGATCTTGTCCCCGTCGAGCTCCACGATCCCGTACTGTTGGGGAACTTCGACCGGTGTTACCCCGACGACGGCGTCGGGCGACTCCCGTTCAAAGATGCGGACGAACTCCGTGACACCTTCCTGGAGGAGGTTGTCCCCGAGGTACATCACGAACGGGTCGTTTCCCAGGAATTCCCGTGCGCAGAGCACGGCGTGGGCCAGGCCCTTCGGGTCTCCCTGGTGGATGTACGTCACCCGCAGACCAAAGGCAAGGCCGGTGCCGATCGCCTCCCGGATGCCTTCATGCAAGGGCCCGAGCACGATGCCGACCTCTTGAATGCCTGCCTGGGCGAGGTGCTTCAGCCCGTAGAACAGGATGGGTTGATTCGCGATGGGGATCATGTGCTTGTTGCCGGTGAACGTCAAGGGTCGCAACCGGGTACCGTGACCCCCGGCCAAGAGGAGTCCCTTCACATCCAGCCCTCCTCTGTCGCGAGCAGGTCCACGCCTTCCCGCCAGCCGGTCAGCCCGAGGCCTAGTTGAGGGAGGCGGTGACTCCGAAGCCCCCCCTTCAGCGGCCTCGGAGTCGCGCCCGGGCGCTCGAGTGCACTCGCTAGGGATCCTCGTTCGAGACGGAGTCCTTCGGCGCGAAGCCGGTGGAACAGGTGTTCGGCGAAGTCGTAGGGGGTGGTGGGATCGGGAGACGCGGCGTGAAAGATACCGGCTTGCTGGGCTTCGGTCAACAGGTTGACCGCCTTGGTGACATCCGGGACCCACGTCGGGGTCAGCAACTGGTCAGCGTACAGAGAGGGCAGCGTCCCCGCCCGCTGCCGCGCAACCATCCCTCGGGCGAAGTCGAGCTTCGGAGGGAAACTGGATCGGTAGGGGTAGGCGATTCGGAGGATGCCGGCCCGCGGGGCCTGCTCCTCGACCCGACGCTCGCCCTCACTTTTCGTCCAGCCGTACCAGCTCAATCTCGAAGAGAGCGAGGATCGGGGGACGCTCTCGTCGTACGGCCCGGCCGAACCGTCGAACACGAAATCCGTGGAGATCTGTAGGAAGTATTTCCCGGAGAGACGCGCAGCCCGTGCCAGCGCCTCCGGCGCCAGCGCATTGATGCGCCACGCTTCCCCATCCGCGAGGGGTTCGCCCGGGCTAGCTCGTTCCCGCTCTACTCCGTCCACATCGGTCCGAGCGGCGAAGTTCACCACGACGGGCTCGGGGCGATTTCGGACGAAGTTCTCGATCTCCGCCGGGGCACCTACCTGAACGGAGGAGAATCCTTCGACGGAGATCCCCCGGCTGGACGGGTCGGTTCGACCGGCCGCGTGTATCGTCTTTCCCGACCGCATCGCGTAGTGCGAGCCGACCATCGAGGCGGCCCCGAACACCAGGACGTCGGCCGTGGGATCCCCCCGACTACGGCAACGGTCGGCGGTCGACGAGCTTCCAATCGAAGGGTCGTCCGAGTGTGGGCACCACGCGTGCACTGAAGGGGAGTCGACCTTCGTCCGTGGGGTTGTAGAACTCGGTCGGGTAGTTCTGCAGGAGGAACGGCTCGGTGGACAGGTTGCCGATACAGTGCAAGACCCCCGGAGGTATCGTTACGAGGTACGTCTCGAGGTCCCGCTTCGGGGAACAGCCCGCTCCGGACGGCGCCGCCCCGCGCATCAGAATCACCTCGAGCCGGTCGAGCGTCGGGGAGCCGTCGCGTCCATCTAGCAGAGCCAGGGTCATCTCCCCCAAAGGAACCACGAACCGGTCCGTCTGGACCTTATGCAAGTGCCAACGATCCGCGTCCCGATACTCCCCTGGGATCGTGACGGAGGAGTATGACATGACGAAGTTCGAGCCTTCGACCGTCTGATCGTCGCGTCGGAGAGTCTCCACTAGGAACCCCCGGGGATCCTGGTGTAGGCTCCGGATCAGGGTCCGTACTCCCCCGATCTGTATGCGGGGTGGGAGGATCCGACGGATGGGGTGTGGCGTCGGCGTGGAAGGGGCGTCGGAGGTGGACTTCACGTTCCGACACCGTGGCCGGCGAGGAGGGGTTCCCACCACGAAGCATGGGTTCGATACCAGTCCACGGTCATGCTCAGGGCCGTATCGAAATCGTGACGAGGGTGCCAGCCCAGTTCCTCCCGTAGCCGGCGGGAGTCGAGGGCGTAGCGCCGGTCGTGCCCGGGTCGGTCGGCGATGAACTCGAGCGAGTGGTCGTCGCGGCCGAATAATCGGAGCAGACGCTCGGCCACGGCGCGGTTGGACAATTCGTTCTCGGCAGAGACCAGGTAAGTCGAGCCAAGGGTCCCGCGGTGGGCGATGAGGTCGATGGCCTCGCAGTGGTCTACGACGTAGATCCAGTCACGCACATGTCGGCCGTCTCCGTAGAGCTGGACCGTTTGGCCCCGGAGCAACCGGAGGATCGAGAGCGGAATGAGTTTCTCGGGGAACTGATACGGGCCCAGATTGTTCCCGCTGTTGGAGATTGTGTAGCGGAACCCGTAGGTCTCCCCCCAGGCCCGGACGAGATGGTCCGCGGAGGCCTTGCTCGCGGGGTAAGGCCCACGAGGTCGGTAGGGGGATTCCTCGGTGAAGCGTTCGGCGGTGTCCAACGGGAGCATTCCGAACACCTCGTCGGTGGAGACGTGGTGAAACCGCGGAATGTCTTGGCGCCGGCACTCTTCGAGAAGGGCTCCGGTTCCGAGAACGTTCGTCTGGAGGAAGAGCATCGGATCCCGGATCGCACGGTCATTGTGGCTCTCCGCCGCGAGATGCAGCACGAGATCCACGCCCGAGAGCGCCTTACCGACTGCCTCGCGGTCGCGGATATCCCCGTGAATGAACCGGAAACCAGGCTGCCCTTCGAGCGGACGGATTGACTCGCGATGTCCCGCGTACGTCAGCGCATCGAACACGACAAGTTCCTCGCCCGGATGATGGGAGGTCCAATAGTGGGCGAGATTCGCCCCGATGAATCCGGCACCGCCGGTCAACAGTACCTTCACGTCGAAAACGACAGAGGGGCGCGGTTATGTCTATTTCCGGGGGTTTCCAGCGCGAGAGGGACTGACTATCAGTGCCGCGGGCCCCACGGGCCGGGATGCCCAGTTCGTCGCCTCCAGACCCCACCCGAGCCTCCGTCCCCGACCCCCGGACAGGGCTGGTGCCGATTCCTCGGTGCCGAGCCACGAAAGGTAGCCAGGTGTGACAACCCTCTGGTCGATGGGTGGGTCCGCCCGAACCGCCCGCTGGGGCCCCTAGCTCCGTCCCGCAGTACGGGGCAGGTCGAGGCGTGGGATGGCACGCACGCCGCCTGCCGACGGACCGCCTTGTACCAAGAACATTTAAGGCGAGAGGCGGCCGTTGCGTGGTAAGGCCGGGTTGGACTGCTGGGAGCCGAAATCCCACCAGGAGCTTGGACGAAGGAACAGACGAGTCAGGTTGCGAACGAGGTAAGTCAACATGTTCATGTCAAATCCCGACCTTCCTCAGGTGCTGGTCACGGTCCCCGTGTACAACGAACGGTTGAGGATCGCCGCGACGATGAGCTCCCTCTGGCGCAGCCTCCCGGATCTTGGCATACCGTACCGCCTCTCCATCGCGGAAGACGGTTCTACGGACGGGACCCCGGGCATTATCCGGGGGTTGGAGCGTGAGAACCCTGAGCTTCTCACCGTGAGCGATGCGGAGCGGCGGGGTCGCGGGTACGCTCTCCGCCACCTCTGGAAGTCCGTCCAGGCCGACATTTATGCCTTCACCGACGCGGACCTCCCGGCCGGGGCGAATGCCCTCGCCCAAGTGATCCAGGCGGTCCGGGACGGCGCCGACGTGGCGACGGGTTCTCGCTACAAAGCGGGCGCTCATCTGAACCGTCCGCCCATACGATCCTCCGTCTCGCGGGTCTACAACTGGATGGTCCGAAACACGTTCCACGACGGGGTCTTCGACCACCAGTGCGGCGTGAAGGCCTTCAGCCGGGCCGCGCTGGAGGTCCTACTGCCCCAATGCGAGGAGGACTCGTGGTTCTGGGACACGGAGATCATGGTGCTCGCCAAGAGGGCCGGCATGCAGATCTCCGAGATTCCGGTCTCATGGTCGGAACTGAGGCACGACCGGACGCATTTCCGGCGACTCGCATCGGACGTCGTCTTACACGGGGCTGGCTACGTTCGGCTCGTGGGCCGGGTGGCCCGCAACGAGTTCCCGTTGGTGCCCCGAGCCCTGCCCGATCCGGCGTAAGGTCCCACCCCGTCGCCTCATACCACCACAGTGGGGGGCCCGTACCCCGGTCCTTTCGACCCGGACGGCAGCCTGCCCGCGCGGGACTGGCTCAGTGCCTTAGGGCCTCGGAGGTAGCGTCGTTGTCATGGAGGCCCCCCGGTGGATGATTCCGTCGACCGCGTCGAACGAGGCCGGAAAACTTGGTGAAGACCAGGGAAATGTGGCGAGTCACGGCCTCCGCTCCGGCTCCGAACTCGTGTGCGCGGCCATCGTGACGTACCGGCCCGACATGGACGCACTCCGGGACAACTTGAGTCAGGTCCTTCAACAAGTCGGGGGCGTAGTGATCTTTGACAACGACTCCGAAGCTGGATCCCAAGCCGCTGTGAAAGCGCTCGTGGATTCCGTTGCCGCGAGCCGACCTGGGGCGACCATTGCCCTCCTCTCCGAGGGTACGAACATCGGGCTGGCCAGGGCCTACAATCGGAGCATGCGAAAGGCGAGGGAACTTGGCGCAGAGTTCATTCTGCTTCTGGACCAAGACTCGCTCTTGGAACCGAAGGCAGTCGAGCGACTCCTGGTCACGTTCCAAGGAATCTCGGCGGCTCGTCCCGTGGGGGCATTGTGTTGCACCACCCTCGAACTCGTCCCACTGAGCCGGCCGCTCAATCTTCTCAAGGAGCTTCTGCGGACAGGCATCTACCGTCGCGAGTACGCGGATTTGGGCGAGCTCGGGTTCCCTGGTGCCCGGGAGATCGCGACGTTCACAAACTCAGGCACAATGCTTCCGCTGCGTCCGACGGAGGAGATCGGAGGATTCGACGAGAGCCTGTTCGTGGACGCGGTGGACCACGAGTTTTCCCTTCGCCTCCGAAATCGAGGGTTCAAGATCTTCCTCTCGGATGCGGCCCGAGTGCGTCATCGTCAAGGGGAGACCTATCACGCGTCGTTCGCCGGAAAGAAGCTCGAGCTCCGGATGTACTCCCCCGAGCGGACCTATCTAATCTTCAGGGATACCCTGAACTTTTCGCACCGATGGTGGAGGCGCTTTCCACGGGTGGTTGGGATCACTGTGTTGACGTTGCTGCTGAACACTATTGCGGCGCTTCTCTTCCTTCCCCAGCGGTCAGAACGGGGTCGACTAGCGATTCTGGCGCTCTCGGACTTCGGGCACCACAAAAGAACCCTGCCGAGAACCGATCTGCCGCGGACGGTGTAACGGCACCGACCTGACGAGGCCGGGCGCCCGCCCCCCCTTAGAATGGGGCCTCGGGCGCGCTCGGTGTTCCGCCTATCCAACTCATGGGAGTCAAGCGCGGGGTGGGACTTGCTCGGAATCGGACGTTGGCTTGCGGAGTAGAATCACAATGTGGGAATCTCGTGTCTCTTTCTCCAATACGTTCAGACCCGCAAAGCGGGCCAGGGATTCGAGAGACGTGACATCAAACACGTGATGGTGCATACCTCGGTGGATCCGATTCTCCGTGGATCTCCTCACGAAATCCTCTCGAGAGCCGGCCGCCGGATCGAGTCGCAGATCATGGAGAGCGAGGATCTCCGGGAGGTGGGTCGTGTCATCTTCGGTCACTTGGTTGGTGAGGTCCGATATCATGTGAGCGGCGCTGGTCGATGGTCGCCGATGGTCGAAGGATCTTGACTTTTCGGGCACGATGACCAGGGCCACACCGCCGCTCCGGGTTATTCGTTTCCATTCTAACAAAGCCCGCACGGGATTCGCCACATGCTCGAGAACATGCGAGGCCAGGAGGCAATCATACGTTTCGTTCGCCAGGGAATGCAGGTCCGTCGCTTCCTCCACATAGTGGTCTCCCTGACGGATTGGCGAGCCGAACTTCCTGCTGAGGGGGAAAACGGGTCGGCTCCAGAGGGTTGACTTCGAGAAGTCCACGGAATCGAGCCGCCCGACAAGAGGGTAGACGGGTGCAAACCCTCGGGAGCTGAAGACCCAGGACGGGCCTCCGATTTCCAGAGCTCGAGCCCCTCGAAAGCAGCCGTCGTACTTCGAGAACCAGGGAAGAGGACGGCTGCCAATGGTTCGATCGATGGCGAGTCCGAGAGATCTCCAGACACCTTTTGCACGGACAATCGAAGTCCAAGCGCGGAGGTTGGCCGCCATAGTGCCAGCACGGATACCTCCATTTCCTCTACTTGAGGAAGGCGCCCTGATGGCTCGCCGGAGGACCCACCTACCTGCCAATCTCCTCGAAGATTCCGGAAAGCTGTTCGAAATTCAATCCGATACCCGGGCGACCGACTCGATGAGCTCCCCCCGGTGAACGGTGCCCGAACCGGGGGCGCCGTCGAGCGGGTCGCTCGGAAGGAGTTTCCAGCAGACTCCTGAGACCTGCCCGATCCGGCCTAAGGTCCGACCCCGTTGCTTCGTCCAGCGTCGGCAGAGGGTTCCGAGGTCCGGTCCATTCGATAGGGCGACACCGTCCCGAAGGCATAGGCGAGGTCGGACACCAGCCCCACTCCCCCCACCGCCAGCACGTCCCGCGCGCGGAGGTGGTACGCTCGTCGGACGGAAATTGCCCGGGCTTCGAGCTCAAGCAAACGCAGGAGCGGCGCGAGGCCGAGGATGAGGAGGAACCAGGGGCTTCGCGTGAACAGCCAAAGCGCGACCCCCACCACGAGGGCGAGGATCCACGCAACTCCGGCCGCTCGATTCGTCAGCCGCGGATCCAGTGGCCCCTCTTCCGTTGCCCGGAGCGCCCGGAGCTTCGTCCTACGCAGGACGCGTCGCATCTGGATGCCGTAGTCCCGGTCCTTGCGGAGATTCTGTCCGATTCCGGTGTCGTGGCCGAGCGAGAGCTGGTACGGCAGGTCGCGGGGCCGACCGGTACGTAGCTGTCGATCGGCGAACTGCACGGCGAGAATTTGGTCTTCCCCCCCGGCATGGGTCCGCTCGTCGAACCCGCCGACGGCCTCGAGGGCAGATCGACGGAACAGGTCGCACTTGTTCTCCGAGAAGAGCGAGTCCGACGCCGGAACGTCGTCCCGGTCGACCGCGTACAGGTGATTGCGGATAATCCAGAACCACTTCTCATGGGATCCCATCGACTCCGGAGGATGCACCGGTCGCCCGACGACCGACGCGAAGCTTCCGGCCTCGAGTGCCGTCATCGCGCGGACGACCCAGTCCCGACCCATCAGCTGGCAGTCCTGGTGGAGCACCAGCACGTAGCGGCCCTTCGATTCACGCAGACCTCGATTCAGTGTCGCCGCCAGTCCGACCCGGACTGGATTCGTGAGAATCCGCACTCTCGGGTCGTTGGCCCCGAGCTGGCGAAGCACCTGCGGACTTCCGTCGGAGCTCGCGTCGTCCAGCAAGAGGACCTCCATGGGGTGCGCGCTCTGGGCGAGGACGGAAGCGACCGCTCGCTCGACGACGCCCGCCCCGTTCCGGACTGGAATGATTGCCGCGACCACGGTTTCCCCCGTCACGGTTCCGCTCTCAGAAAGGACGGAGCGGCCAAGGCTCCGCGGATCGCCTCGCGAAGGCTGGCGATGGGTCGAGCTCCGGTGACCATATTCATCGCGACCAGGTAAGCGGCAATCACGAGGTCCTGGAGGGTATGATACCGAGCGAACATGACGCACCCGTTCCGGCTGACGTAGAACAGGCGGGCCGGGTCGAGGTAATACTGGGGCCTTCCATGGCGCACCGCGCGCACGCCCTCTTCGTGGTCGATGAAGGTCTGGCGTAGCACGACGATCGAGTACCCGAGCGCCCGGACCCTCCGGCAGAAATCGACGTCGACGAAGTACAGGAACAGCCGCTCATCGAAGCGGATCTTGTCGAAGATGTCGGTCCGCACCAGATTGCCACTGGTGATGATGCTGTGCATTGGGGCAGGGCCGGTGGAGTGGTTGTACGGTCGGCTCGAATTGAACCGATGCTCGAAGTAGTTGAAGGCGAGAATCCCGGTGCGTTCAAGATCCTTGACCTCGGGCAGCTCCCGTTCTAGGGCCGGAAATGCAGTGTCCGGAAACGTGGTATCCTGGTCGAGGGTTAGGATCCATCGAGGATTCCCCAGTTTCCGGCATTTCGCGACGCCCTCGTTCAACGCCCGCGCGATCCCGGCGTTCCGGTCCAATTCGACGAGGTGAACCCGCGACGGGTCGAGCGCGCTGCGCGCAACGATCGCGGCAATTTCCAGGAGGTTCTCGCTGTGGTTATCGACGATCACATGGAGCCCAAACCGCCGAGACACCGCGGCGACCTGAGAACTGAGTCGCCCGTCCTCGAGCTTGGGGTTGAAGGTTACCGTGACCGCGAAGGCCTGTTCCGGAGGGATCCGCGAGTCGGCGCTGGTCGATCCGGGCAAGAGGACCGCCGGGGAATCGGGCGACCCCCCGGGGCCGGACTTCTCCGAGGACGTAGCGGCTAGGTCCCTCCCCACGTTTCGATCGACCGACCCTTCCTTCGTCCCCAATGTCGGATTCCACACTCCGCCGGGGGGTCCGGACGTCGAGGGGAATCGAACCTCCCATAAACCACTATATATCGTGGGCCACCTGTGAAACCATCCAACCGCCGTGACGGACCGCACTGACCAGCGATGAAGATCATTGCGTTCTACCTCCCTCAGTTCCACCCGATACCAGAGAACAATCGCTGGTGGGGAGAGGGCTTCACTGAGTGGACCAACACACGACGCGCCGCGCCCCTCTTCGCGGGGCACTATGAGCCCCGGGAACCGTTCGGAGACAACTACTACAACCTCCTCGACGCCACGGCCCGCGAGTGGCAGGCGGAGATCGCCCGAGCACACGGAATCCACGGTTTCTGTTACTACCACTACTGGTTCGCCGGGCAGCAGTTGCTCGAGAAGCCGTTAAACCAGGTCCTCCAATCTGGCCGACCGGATTTTCCGTTCTGTCTCAGCTGGGCGAACGAGCCATGGAGCCGGGTCTGGGACGGCCGGCGCCGGGACATTCTCGTGCCCCAGGAGTACGGCGGCGCCACCGACTGGCGCCGTCACTTCGAGGACGTGCTTCCGGCGCTCAAGGACCCGAGATACATCCGGGTAGGGGGCCGGCCGGTATTCATCATCTACCGGCCCTCCAACATCCCCCGGTACGCCGCCATGCTCGACCTATGGCGGTCTTTGGCTCGGGACAACGGTCTGGAGGGTCTACACCTTCTTCACGCCCTCAACACCTTCGAATCACAATTCCTCCCTGGGTTCGATGGTACGATCGACCTCGAGCCTCTCTACACCCTGGCCCATCTCTGGCGCTGGCGGCGGAATCTGCGGGCATTGTTGCTCCGTGTCACCCGGCGCAATGCGCGGACCCCCGGGAGGCGTTTCCTGGACGCGATCGATTACGACCGGGCGTGGGAGGCGATTTTGCACCGTCCCCTTCGGACGGGGCCCGGTACGTCCTACCTTGGGGCCTTTGTCGACTGGGACAACACGCCTCGCCGCGGAAATCGTAGCACCATTCTCATGGGCGCCACTCCGCAGAAGTTCGAGCATTATCTCGCGAGGCAATTGTCACGTGCCGAGAACGGTGCGGGAAGCGAATTCATTTTCGTCAATGCATGGAATGAGTGGGCGGAAGGCGCCTATCTCGAACCCGACAAGCGATTCGGACTCCAGTATCTCGAGGCAGTTCGGCGAGCGTCGTCGCGCGCTAGGGCGGCAGATCTCGAGGTGGCCGAGCCTCCGGCCGTTCCGAGAGATCGTCGGGCCGCCGACCCCTCGACTCTCCGGAGCGGGAGCGCGTAGTGGTCGATGTCAGCGACTCCGGGGCCGTCCCATCCGAAGATCCCAAGGGAACGCTCACGGCGTTGGTCCGCCGTTCGCTGGGTCCGTTCCTGGCCCTCAACGGACTGTTCTTCTATTTTTTCTATGACACGCTGAACCTGAACTTCAACATCCTTGCGGCGAGTCACCTCGCGGAGCGGCTGAGCCCCTACATCGCGCCGACGCCGGTGCTCTCCGGCTACCAGCTGCTTCCGCTCGACCAACTCTCGTACTACGCCTACGTTGGTTCCGGTTTCAATCCTTGGGCCCCCGTATTCCTCCTCAAAGCGCTCGCGGTCGGAGCGACCTACGCCGGGGCCCTGCTCTGCTACCGCATTGCGGTCCGCCGTCGGCTCCCATCGGCGCGCAAGCTGTTCTACGCCTTTGCGTTCAACCCGTTCTTCCTCTTCATCAACGACATCTGGGTCGAGACGGACGTACTCATCATCGTCCTCATCCTCGCGGGCTACTACCTGCTGAGGGAACCCTCCACCCGCTCGGCCGCGGGGGAGGTTCCTCGCCTGGCGCTGGGAACCCTGGTCATCGTCGTCGCGGCGTTGGGGTATTTTGCGCCGGCGATCATCATCCCGGCTCTCGTACTCTACGCGGGACCGCGGGCCCTCCAGGTCCGGGCGGCGGTCTGGTTCGCAGCCCTCGGCGCGATCTTTGCGGCGCCCATCCTCCTGTTCCACCTGGACTCCGGAGCAGCCCTCCAACTAGCCACCGTCGGAGGCGTCAACGTGTACTCGGTCCTGAACCTCTTCTCCTCAGCTCCGGTGACCGTCTCCGCTCAGGTGCAGCAGCTGGCCCTCGGCGCCGCCGCCGCGATGGCCGTGGGGGTCCCGGTACTGTTCCGCCGGTGGAGGATCGCCGAACCCATCGCGCTCTGGGTCGTGTTCGTCGCAGCGACCACCCTGGCATTCACCTATGTCCAGGGCGACAACTTCGTCCTTTTCTTGGGGTTTCTGTTTCTCGCGCTGCTGTACATACCGGGGACGCCGGTGACCTATCTCCGGATTGTCGCTCTGCAGCTTTTCTTGCTCCCGATGTTCTACGTGATTGAGATGTGGAACGGCCCGCAACTCACCGCCGGGCTGTTCTACTGGAGCTTCCCCACGCTCCATCTCTCCGTGTCGGAGCTGCAGCCCTTGGGAGGGAAGCCCGTTTGGTTGGTCGCCCTCGGCCTGTACGTTGGGGCGGTGCTCGCCACGACGGCGTATCTGATTCGAGAAGGATTGCGGGCGCGCGCCGGAAACCCGGTGCCCGAACCGCGCCCGCAAACTTCACCGGCGCTCCCGAAACGGGGATGGCAACGGGTGCCTTGGGCGGTCCTCGCAGTGTTCCTCCTCGTCGGCGGGACCCCTCTCCTCGCCGCCGCGCTCGACGTCTCGACCACCTCCATCTCGTATGCCAACGCGTTCCCTTCCCAGATCTACGTCCCATCGGACCTTGCGATCCGGGGAGCTTACCTCATGCCGTCGCCCACGACGTACATCGTGGACCCTGCTGCAGGGCGACTGACGTTTACCAAGGGTTGCCCGCCGGTCGGACTCGGGGCACGCCTATCCCTCCTGCACTTCGAAACGAACTTCATCGTCGGACTTCCGGACCCCGGCCCACTCGCAGTGGGGACACCGGTTCCGTTCCTCAACACGACCGGACTGGTCGCCGGCTTCGCCTCCGAGATCGAGTTGCCCAGCTCGGCCCTTCCACTGTCCCCAGACCGGGTGGTGAACGCGATCCCGGCTCTCGTGAATTCCACCGTCTTCTGGAACTCCACACCGGCGTATGTTTCGGCCTCCAACACATCCCTTGCGTACGGCACGACCGCGGCCGCCTTGACGGGGAAGGACCTTGTGTTCGGGGAGGTCCCCACGAGCTCGAACACGGGCAGGATCCGGCTCTGGTCCCTCTTCGACGGGACCCACCGGTGGGAGGCCGACATTAATGGGTCCCTCCTCGTCCTGGGCCAGTCCACCGGGGGAGGTCCGTGGACGACGGTGTCGGTTCCTTACGGAGCGCTGTCCGGGAGCTGGCACCTCGCCGGAGTGTCCGTCGACCCGGTGAACCAATCGGTCACGGCGATCCTCGACGCGAACCGCCTCACGGTGGCGGGCGGTTGGACCGGCGTCGGGTCGGCCAATTTCTCCATGGGAACACCCCCCTGGAATGGACCCCCGTTGGTAAACGACTCCCGGCTCGTCGGACTCGTGACCGTTCCGTACCCGCTCCCTTTCAACTCGTTCCGTTCGGTGGTCGCCTCCTACATCGGTGGTCCCGGGGACCCGAAAGTGATCCCCGCAGGACTCGGCGCTACCGCCACTGTCAGCTATGTGCGGACCGCCGTGGGCACCGCGCTCGTCGTGAACGGAGTCCCGCACCCGGTCGTGGCCCCGGACCAGTACATCCTGCTTGGAAAGTTGAGCTCCAGTGGAGCAACGGTCGCGTTCACATTCCATCGAATGGTCTTGGCCACCGTGATCCCGCAGCACAGCCTGCTCTGGGTCGTAGCCGACTTCACCCTCCTGCTCCCCGGCGTGACCGCCGCATGGTTTCTCCAAGTTCGGAGGCGCGAGCGGGGGCGCGCCGAGCCGGGTCGATGAGTTCGTTGCCTCCGTCAGAAACCGGCGCCCGGGAGGGCGACGCGCCCACCGCAAGAGGCGGGAGTTCCGGCGGACCATTCCAGACCCTCGTCCGGATCCCATGGCTACCGCCCGCGATCCTGTTGGCCGGCGTCTTCGTCTTTGCCGCGGCCTGGACGTGGATAGGCTGGCTTCGGTTCCAGTCCCTCCACCTCTTCGTCCTTGATTTTGGCCTCATCTATCAGGAAATCTGGGCGACAGCTCACGGACAGAGTCCGACACTGATCGGCTCGGGAGCCGTCCACCCGATGGTCTTCCTGCTCGTCCCCTTCCTGGGCCTCTTCCCGTCCCAGTCGGAATTCTTCCTGTTCCTGCTCGGCGTCAACAGTGGGGCGGTGGCTCTGGCCGCCGTACCCATCTACCTGATCGTTCGGGACCGGTTCGAAAGCCGTTGGCTCGCGCTGGGGCTAGGTCTAGCGTACCTCGCCTTTCCCGCCGTGGCCGGGTCTGTCTGGTTTCCGGTCCATCTCGAGAGCTTGTTTCCCGTCCTGTTCCTTACCGGATACTGGCAGTATCGACGACAGAAGTTTCGGGTCGCCGGCCTCCTCTGGACCGCGGCCATCCTCACGAACATCGGTGCTCCGATCCTCGTGGCCTTCTTCGGACTCGGTCTGCTTCTCGAGCCGCAGATCGCCCGGTTCATCGGCCTGCACCGGAGCCCATCCCCCGCTACACCGGCTCCTTGGCGGACTCCCCGCAGGCTCCTCGGCCTCTACTTGCTAGGCGCCTCCACCGCGGTCTTTCTGGCCATCGCGGCGTACCTGGCTTCGTTCGAGGGGACCGGCGGGGTCCTCCAGTTCCTCCTACAAGTGAACGGCTCCGGGTCGTCGGTGGGACCCCCCGCGACCGGCGGACCCCTGGCGTTGTTGGGCCGACAAGTCATGACGGTGGTGCTGTTGCTGGCGCCTCTCCTGGGCCTCCCCCTCCTCGGCAGGGAGGAGCGCTGGATGCTGATCCCGTACGTAGCGCATGCCGCGTTCCTGGGGTCGTCCACGGCGTTCCTCTGGCCGTTCACGGACCAGTACTTCTGCTACGTCGTTCCGGCGCTGTTCGCGAGCGCGATCCGCGGTCTCGACCGCCCATGGCGGCTCCATTTCCATGATTCCCGCATCGCCCTCGTGGGCGAGCCCGCTCCTCGGGCTCGGTGGCTGCGAGTCCAGACTCCCGCCGCTCGTTGGGGAGCCGCGGCCGTGCTGGGCGTGATCCTCGTCGGATTCGTGTTCGCTCCCTGGGGGCCCGCCAACCCGGCCCTGACTTCCGTCTACGGCCTGGCCCAGGGATCCTACGACTTCCCGAGGGCCACGACGGCGTATCCGGGCGGAGTCGATTCGGTCCGCTCCCTGATCGGTATCACTCCGGCGTCCGGAAACCTCCTCGTACAGAACAATCTGGTCGAACCGCTCGACCGGCAGCAGTTTACCATCCCGGGGTACCACACGCTGAATCAGCCGATCTCGTACGTCCTGACCGATCCCTACGACTCGACGTTCTACACTCCGAACTTCTACGGCCCGGACCCGGTCTCGATGCTCCGGTGGGCCAATTACTACCTGGCGACGGGCGCCTCACCGGTCGGAGAAGCCGATGGCGCCTTGCTCCTCTCGACGAATCATTCGAGCCAGCCGCCGCTCTATAGGCCCTTGATGCAATACTTCGGTCCCTCGGCGTTCGGCTGCTGCGGGAGCGAACGCCTGTCGAACGTCTCCTCGCCGACCCAGCTCGTGTCAGGTCCGACCCTCCCCGTGCAAGGAAACTACTCGGTCTGGAGCCCGGGAAACTTCACGCTCGTCGTGGCCCTACAGCTGGACCAACTTGCCCTGACGAATGTGATCTCGCTCTTCCTCAGCTATGGCGGCGGCTCAGTCCCCTTCGCGAGCTTCCCGATGACGGGGTCGAACGCTTCGGCGAACGGTCTCTTCTTCGAGTCGTTCGGGCTCCACATTCCGGTCTACCTTCCGTTAATGCACCTCGCACTCGTGGTCCAGCACTGGACCGGAACTGTCCAGTTCGAGGGAGTCTGGCTGAACCAGACCGCGCCGATATCCGCCGGGCAGTTGGGACCGCCCTGGTCCGCACCTCCCTAGACCGGCGGGAGCCGCGGGTGAGCCCAGGACGGTCGGACCCGCCGACGAGTCTGACGCATCCAGTGGGTGCTCTGGTGCCGAGGGGTTATTGCGAACCCCCGGTGTCGGTCGGCCATGTCCGCCGCCCCCCTCACTCCCGAACCGAGGTCGCCGCTGACGCCGGAGATCGCCGTAGGATTCATCGGCCTCGGACGGATGGGATTCCGACTCGCGCAGAACCTCGTCCGGTTTCACGTTCCCGTGATCGCCTACAACCGGACCCAGGCCAAGGTGGAGCCGCTCGTCGCTCAGGGCGCCCGATGGGTCGCGAGCCCAAAGGACCTCGCCCGGAGCGTGTCGAACGGCGTGATCTTCCTCATGCTGACGGACGGAAAGGCCGTCCAGAAGGTTCTCTTCGGGCGAGGAGGTCTCTCCCGGGCGGCGGCGCCGGGAACCCTCGTCGTCGACCTGAGCACGGTCGACCCCGAGGAGAGTCGCACCTTCGCCGCGCGTCTCGGTGAGAGGGGGCTTCACTACATCGACGCCCCCGTCGGCGGCAGCATCGACATGGCCGCACAAGGGGAGGTCACGTTCTTCGTCGGCGGCGACGAGCAGGACGTCGCCCGCGCGCGCCCGCTCCTCCTGAGAATGGGCCGTGCAGTGGAGCATGTGGGCCCCGTCGGCGCCGGAACGTCGATGAAACTTGTCAACAATCTGCTGACGATCGGGTACACCGTCCTCGCCACCGAGGCGCTCGCCTTGGCCGACAGCCTCCATCTCGAACGCGGACGCGTTTTGGACCTTCTCCTGGCGGGGGGAGGGCGCTCCGCGATGCTCGAGCGGAAGAGCGCCGCCTTCCGGGCCGGACAGTACCCGCCCCAGTTCACGACGGCCCTCGCGCGGAAGGACCTCCGATTGGCTGAGAAAGCCAGCACCCGGGAAGGGCGCCCCTTGAAGATGAGCCGAGAGGCCCGGAAGCTGCTCGACGAGGCGATAGCCCAGGGGCGTTCGGAGGACGATTTCTCTTCCGTCCTGGAGGCCACGCTCGCGCGCGGGCGCCCCCGTACGACGCAGACGACCTCGGCGGTCGCCGTCGGGGCACCGGCACCGGCGCCACCGGGGGACGGCGTACCCTAACGCTGGGCGAGCGGGACCGGCACGGGCAAGGTTCCCTTTTCGACCACCACGCGCCCGTTGTGGATCCGGGCGCGGAGAAAGTGGTCGTTGGCCAGCGCGTTCCACCGCTCTCGATGGGAGTCGAACGGCTCGCTCCCGATGACCAGTCCGGTCGGCGTTTCCTGGTAGGACATCTGGTAGTACGGCTGCCCAGCGTCGCAGAGATTGGTCCCGTGCTCCCCTTCGTAGCAGCAGAAGGCCCACAGCTCGTCGGGGGCCGGGGCGTAGAGGACATTGAGGCCGCTCCAGGGCCCTCCGTCCGGGTGACCCTTCCGGGCCCAGACCTCTACGAGGTCTTTCCGGGCCGCAACGAAGGCCTTGAGCGCGTCCCCGGTGTCGATGAAGTGCTTCTGCAACAGCCAGTAGAGAACCTCGCTGTCGTTCACCCCTTGTACTCGCGCGTCCAGGGGGCCAAGCAGCTGGCGGGTTTCGGTCGGGAACGGGATCGAGCCATTGTGCCCGAAGAGGGTTTGGCCGTCTTCAAACGGCTGCGAGTTGACGAGCGCGAGCAGCCGCTCCCGGGACAGCTTCAAGGGATTGCTCGCGTGACGGAGATGGCCGATCAGGTTTCGGCTCCGGGCCGAACCGGCGATCAATCGAAAGTGTTCCCTTTCGGGCCGTTCGGAGGCACCGTGGATGCCCTTCTGGACGTGGATCCGGCCCTGGGTGTCGAACCACCCGATCCCCCAGCCGTCCCGCTGGGCGGTCTCGGGGGTCACGTTGGCCTGCGCGAACAGGGACCGCTCGGAATCCAGCAGCCAGGGGCGCGCTGAAATCTCGTCCGGGGAGAGGACCCCGAGAAGGCGGCACATGGGAAGGGACGATGGGACCTCTCGGACATAAGGGTGCGGGGACCGTTCGGAAGCACCGTCGCCGCCCCCTCCGGTCGGCAAGGAACGGCCTACGGGGCCCGGGCCGATGATGCGGGCGTTCGGAAACGCTTAAGCGCGCCCGCGGGAGTTCCACCACGTCGAGGTGTCGAAATGGTCCAAGTCGAAGTAACCCCGCCCGCGAAGGCGGAGGTGCTCAAGATCATGGAGAAGCAGGGCAAGGCCGGCAACGCGCTCCGGCTCTTCGTCCAGGGAGGCGGCTGCTCCGGGCTCACCTACGGCATGACATTCGACAAGGAAGAGACCGGCGACGAGGTCGCGTTCCACGACGGCGGCCTCAAGGTCGTCGTCGACCACGCCAGCGCCCCGCTGCTCAACGGGGTCAAGGTCGATTACCTGCTCGGCCTCGAGGCCTCCGGATTCAAGATCTACAATCCGAACGCCACCCACACCTGCTCCTGCGGCAAGTCGTTCTCCGCCTGAGCGACGGTTCGGGAAAAACTCCCCGCAACCGACTCCGCCCGTTGCCACGCCACGGGGGCCTGATCGGTCCGAGGGGGGACAACGGTTCGTCGCTGGATTCAGCGGGCGCGCGGCGCTGAGCCACCCTTCACTTCGTAGATGTTCCCATCCGGAGCTCGGAAGTGGGCCCACCCCCCCCACACCCTTCGGCGGGTCTCGACCAGAGGAACCCCCCTCTGCCCGAGAATTCGGACCGCGTGATCTATGTCGGCGACGCCGAAACCGGGCACCAGGCCCGTCCGGAAGTGGGGGTGGTCCATCGCGCTCCCTCGGCGGAATGCTTCCAGCCCTCCGCCGTCGGGTAAGACGCATTCGATGAGATCCGGCGTCTCTTCCACGACGCGTAACCCCAACGTGTCTCTGTAGAACCCCGCGGTCGTTGAGAACGTGGAGGTGGAGAGCCCCGACCAAACCAATTTGGTCACGCCGATGGCCCCGGACGCGGCCTGAGGTCTCGGGCGGTTCGGATAGTCCACGATCTCGTACACCATACCGTCGGGGGCCCGGAAGTGCTGCCATCGGTACTCCCCTCGCTCGCCACCCACTGGAAGGAGGAGTCCGCACCCACCGCCCGCGAGTTCCGTACGAGCCGCGTCGAAGTCGGTCACCTGGAATCCGAGCACCGGGCCCGTCGTGAAGTGGGGATACTCTCCGCTCGCGGGGTCGAACACCTCCACCACCGATGCGTCCGGGAGGTCGAGCCGGACGAAATGCCGGCGCCGAAGGCCGACGGGGAGTTCCAGCACCGAGCGAAAGAATTCGACCGTCTCCTCGAATTTCCCCGTCCGTACTCCGACCCACACGAGTCCTACGACGTTCATGTGAATCGAGACGGCGCGGCGTCCATCCCCTCGGTCCTCACGAGTCCGTCACCACTTGAGGCCTCCGGCCCCGAGGCGTAGCCATCGTCGCCCCTCGGAGGTACTTGGGGGTCCATGATGACCCAAGGTCCCGCGAGCCGTCAGGGAGAGGGCATTCGGACCCGACGACATGCTAAAGTGGGTCCGCCTTGCGTATTCATGCCGAGAGGTTTCGGATGAGTTCCAAGCCCGCCGCCGAAGGCCTCAGGTTTCGGCTGACCGGTCTCCTCCTTTCTCGCAAGTTCTGGGTCGCCGTCGCGGCGGTCGTGGTCGCGGCCCTCGCGGTCTACGGGCTGGTGGCCGTACCGGTCGGGCCGACGCCGTTCAGCTTCAAGTTCTCCACGAACTCGTGCGACTGCACGCACACCGGCTCGACGAACTACTCCCTCCCCGGGAACGCCTACATCTCGTTGTCATTCAGCTCCCACTACCTGGGCGTGCCCGTCGAGTTCATCCTGCTGGTCTACAACCCGGCGGGCGTCGAGATCGTCTACGGGGTCATGCAGATGGGCTCCGTGGGAGGCGCGATCAACTACGCGAACCTGACCGAGACGTTCACCACGACCGGCGGGGGCGTCTTCGAGTTCACGCTCGAGGGCGTAGACCCGACCACGCTGCCCGGGATCAATGCGTGGGTCAACGGGACGTACACCGCACCGATCCTCTAGTAGCCGAGCGGTCGACGCACTCGGCGTACCTCGGTCCATGGGACGAACCTTTTGAAAAGGCTAAATAGCGCGGGCTTGTCGGCCGCCCGCACGTCAACAGTTCCACGAACTGCTGGCGTACGCTATGCACCCGTGGAGGCCGGGGCCTCCCCGGGGAAGGGCGAGGGGCCCCGTCCGCTGTGCCCCCTCCGGGGGGAGTGGCCGTCGGGGACCGATGACGCCGATCACACGCGTTCTGGACGCTTGTCTGATGTATACAGTGTAGCTGACTCCTGTCAGTTGGGGAATGGCTCGGCTCGGGCGCCGACGAAGGACGTGCCAAGCTGCGATAAGCGGTGGGTAGGCGCAAGGAACCTTTGATCCACCGATCTCCTAATCGGAACTCCGGTCCCGCAAGGGACATTCCGCAAGGAAGGGGAACCCCCCGAAGTAAAGCATTCTAGTAGGGGGAGGAATAGAAATCAACCGAGATACCGTAAGTAAAGGCGATCGAAAACGGTGTAGAACAAACCGAATCCCGGCGCGAGAGCGTCGGGAGATGTGGCGTGGAGGACCTCCGTACGCCTCAACTTCGGAAGCCAAACGTGCCTGGAACGGCAGACCCTAGAGGGTGACAGTCCCGTAGGCGCAACGAAGAGAGGCGATTGGAGGTATCCTGAGTACCGCGCGTTGGATATCGCGTGGGAATCTGGGAGGTACAGTCTTCCAATTCTAAATACGTCCCGAGACCGATAGTGCATTAGTAGCGCGAGCGAACGCTGAAAAGTACCTCGAAAGGGAGGTGAAAAGGGCCTGAAACCAACTGACGATAAGCCGCATGACGCCCCCAAGGAACGAAGTGACCGTAAGGTCATGGACACAGGGTGCATGCGTCCGTTTTGAATAACGGGCCAGGGAGTTTCGATCGATGGCGAGGCTAAGGCCCTCAACGGCCGCAGCCGAAGGGAAACCGACAGTCCGCAGCGCCGCAAGGCGTGAGGGACGGGGTGGGCTCGCCCGAAGTCATCGGTGGAAGACCCGAAGCCAATCGATCTAAGCGTGGGTAGGTTGAAGCCTGCCGAAAGGTAGGTGGAGGACCGAACCGGTGTTGACGTGCAAATCACTCGGATGACCTGCGCTTAGGGGTGAAAGGCCAATCTAGACTGGGGATCGCTGGTTCCTTCCGAAACTACTCGCAGGTAGGTCTCGGTCGAGCCGGCTCGGCAGGTAGAGCACCGATTGTGGGACCCAGGACCGAAAGGTCTTGGCCTGCTGTCGAACTCCGAATTGCCGGGCGGCGCAGACACCGGGAGTGAGCGCGGCAGGGGTAAGCCCGCCGTGCGAAAGGGAATGCAACCCAGCCTCGCATTAAGGGCCCCAAGTGCCGGTTCAGTGCTATGCAAAGGGCGTCCGTGTTCGAAGACAACTGGGAGGTGGGCTCAGAAGCAGCCATCCTTCAAAGAGTGCGTAACAGCTCACCAG